>CAWIIV010000001.1:0-54121 GCA_963836205.1 uncultured Acidimicrobiia bacterium
TGTCGCCCTGCTGCTGGCCCTTCACCGTGAGGTAGGCGTTCAGCGCCATCGCATCTCTCCTTCGCTCTGAGCTGGTTCAGTCGTCGATTCGGCCCGCGAAATGGGCGTCGGCTCCGGGACGGACCAGCTGGTAGACGGCCATGCGCTGGCCGCCGGGGGCCCGGAAGCCGGCACACGGTCCGTGAGGAATCTCCAGCTCGTCGATGTCGGCGATGCCACCCGCCCGCAGGGCCGCCACCGCCTCCGTGTAGTCCGCCACCCGCCAGACGAGGACCGGGTTGTCGCCCTGCAGGTGACCCGAGAGGAGGACGGACGGCCCGTTATCCGACACCCGCAGGCACGCCACCACCGTCCCCATCCCCCGCACCTTCCAGAGCAGCTCCGCCCCAATGGCTGCCACGTACCGGTCGGCGGTGGCGTCGACGTCGGCCGTCGGCACGTACACGAAGTCGAGGGAGAGGAACACCCGGGACCAACGGTATCCGCCGCCCTACCGACCGGCCCTGAGGTGGCGAACCCATCGTCGTTGCCACGGGGTCTCGACCGCCCGCCGGTTGTACCGTCGGCGCACCCAGTCGACCGCCTCCGCCGGCGGGACTCCGGCCAGCACGGCCATGCCCGCCAACGCCGTCCCGGTGCGGCCGACACCTCCCCCGCAGGCGATCTCCACCCGCTCCCCCCCACAGCGGCCGTACGCCTCCCGGAGGGCGGCGACGGCGTCGTCGGTGGACGCCGGAGTGCGGAAGTCGGGCCACCGCACCCAACGGTGCTCCCAGGCAAAGGGCCCGGGGTCGCGAGCAAGGAGGTAGAGCGCGAACTCCGGATCGGGACCGTCAGGCGGCGGGTGGCGCAGGCCGCGCCCGCGAACTCGGCGGCCGTCGGGGAGCTCCACCACGCCGGCACTGTCCGCCCACGGGATCACCCGTTCGTACTGGCCGCCAAGGCGAGCCCTACACCACCAGGTTGACGAGCTTCGGCGGGCGGGTGACCACCTTCTTCGGGGTGCGCCCGTCGAGCGTGGCCTGCACCTTCGACGATGCCAGGGCCAGACGTTCCATCTCGTCGGGCCCGATCCCGACGTCGACCTCCATCTTGTCGCGGACCTTGCCGTTGACCTGCACCACCATGGTGGCGGTGAGGGCGGCCGCCCGGGCCGCGTCGAACGTCGGCCACGGCAGCTCGTGGATGTGCTCGCCCGGGTGGCGGCGCTCCCACAGCTCGGCGGTGACGTGGGGCACCATCGGCGCCAGCAGCAGGAGCAGGCTGTCGACCGCGAACTTCACCGACGCCCGCTCGGTACCGGCCTGGACGTGCTTGTACAGGAGGTTGGTGAACTCCATGCACGCCGCCACCGCGGTGTTGTACGACCAGCGGGCGTAGTCGTCGCTCACCCGGGAGATGAGCTGGTGGGTGGCCCGCTCCAGGCTGCCCGGGGGGCCGGGCGGCGCCGTGCCTTCGGCCATCTCTACCGCTTCCACCTCGCCCATGGCCAGCCGCCACACGCGGGCCAGGTAGCGGCCGGCGCCGTCGATGACGTTGTCGGTCTCCGCTGTCCAGTCGACGTCGTCGGCCGGGGGCCCGACGAACAGGTGGAACAGGCGCAGGGCATCGGCGCCCACCGTCGAGAAGTACTGCTCGGGGGCGACCAGGTTGCCCTTCGACTTCGACATCTTCGACCCGTCCATCCGGATCATGCCCTGGGTGAACAGCCGGCCGAAGGGCTCCCGCAGCTCGGGCGGGGCCACGCCCAGGTCGGCCAGGGCCTTGGTGAAGAACCGGGCGTACATGAGGTGGAGGATGGCGTGCTCGATGCCGCCGATGTACTGGTCGACGGGCAGCCAGCGGGCGGCCATGGCCGGATCGAACGGTGCCGACTCGTTCCACGGGTCGGTGAAGCGGAGGAAGTACCACGACGAGTCGACGAAGGTGTCCATGGTGTCGGTCTCGCGGGTGGCGGGCTTGCCGCACTGGGGGCACACCGTCTGCAGGAAGCCCTGGTGGTACTTGAGGGGCGACTCGCCCGTGGGCCGGAACTCGACGTCGTCGGGGGCGACGATGGGCAGGTCGGCGTCGGGCACCGGCACCGCCCCGTGCTCGGGGCAGTAGACGATGGGGATGGGGCAGCCCCAGAAGCGCTGGCGCGACAGCAGCCAGTCCCGGAGGCGGTAGTTGACGGTGCGCCGGCCGATGCCCTCTGCCTCCAGCCAGTCGATCGACGTGGCGATGGCGTCGGCCTTTGTCAGCCCGTTCAGCCACTGGCTGTTGATGATCACGCCGTCGCCCGTATAGGCCTCGCCGCCCCAGCCCTCGGGCCGCCGCACGGTGGGGATGATGGGCAGGTCGTAGGCCTTGGCGAAGTCCCAGTCCCGCTGGTCCTCGCCGGGGACGGCCATGATCGCCCCCGTGCCGTAGCCCATGAGGACGTAGTCGGCCAAGTAGATGGGCACCTGCTCCCCGTTGAACGGGTTGGTGGCGTGGGAGCCGGTGAACACGCCCCGCTTCTCCAACGTCCCCTCGGTGGACTGGCGCTCGATGTCGGACTCGCCGCTCACCCGGGCCACGAACTCGTCGACCGCCGCCCGCTGGTCGTCGGTGGTGAGGTCGGGCACGAGGGGGTGCTCGGGGGCGAGGACGACGTAGGTCATCCCGAAGCTGGTGTCGGGCCGGGTGGTGAACACCCGGATGTTCACGTCCCCCGCCTTCAGGTCGAACTCCACCCCCTCCGAGCGGCCGATCCAGTTCCGCTGCATGACCTTCACCCGCTCCGGCCAGTCGAGGCCGTCGAGGTCGTCGAGCAGCTGGTCGGCGTACTGGGTGATGCGGAAGAACCACTGCACCAGGTCGCGCTTGACCACCAGGTCGCCCGAGCGCTCGCACGTGCCGTCGGGGAGGACCTGCTCGTTGGCCAGCACCGTCTGGCAGCCAGGGCACCAGTTGACGGGAGCCTGCTTGCGGTAGGCGAGGCCGGCTTCGAGCAGGCGCAGGAAGATCCACTGGGTCCAGTGGATGTAGGCGGGGTCGTGACTGCGGACCTCGCGGCGCCAGTCGTACACCGCTCCGAGCCGGGTCAGGCTGGCCTTGAGCTCGGCTATGCGGGCGTCGGTGAACTCCCGGGGGTGGACGCCCTGCTTGATGGCCGCGTTCTCGGCCGGCAGCCCGAAGGAGTCGAACCCGATGGGCGAGAGCACGCCGTGGCCCTGCATGGTGCGGTAGCGGACGTTGAGGTCGCCGAAGGTGTAGTTCCGGACGTGACCCATGTGCGCGGGCCCGCTGGGGTAGGGGTACATGCACAGGACGTAGAACGGGGGCCGAGGGTCGTCGTTCTCGACCTCGTAGGTGCCCTCGTCCCGCCATCGGGCCTGCCACTTGGCTTCGATTTCCTGGACGTCGTAGGCCTCGGCCATAGGAGATCGATCGTACCGGCGCCCGGATCGGGCACCGCCCCACATCGGCGGTGTGACAGGATCCGGGCCCGGTCTGGGGGGGTTCACGTTGGGAGTCGCAGTCTTCGCAGCCGACCAGGAAGATCGAAGGTTGGTGGCCGAGGTGCGGGCGTTCGTCACCAGCGAGTTGCGGCGGCGCTGCCGTGCCGATCTGGTCGACGATGCCGTGTTGGTGGCCACCGAGCTGGCCACCAACGCCCTCCTCCACGCCGGGGGGGTCGCCGCGGTCAGCGTGGAGACGGCAGGTGGCGGCGTGCGCATCGAGGTCCACGACCGCACCCGGATCCCCCCCCTGCTGGCCCGGTCGTCGGAGGACGCCATGACCGGGCGGGGCCTGCGCCTGGTGGGAGCGTTGTGCACCCGGTGGCAGGCGGAGCCGACGGCCGCGGGCAAGGTGGTCTGGGCCGAGCTCACGGGACGGGCCGCGCCGCCCGACCTCTCCTCCGACGAGCTCATCGACCTGTGGGCCGACGGGCTCGAGCCGTCCGAGTCGAGCCGGCCCCGCTACCAGGTCGTCCTGGGCGAGATCCCCACCGACCTGCTGCTGGCGGCCAAGTCCCACGTCGACAACCTGGTCCGGGAGTTCACCCTCGCCGCCCGGGGGGCGGAGTCGGGCGTCACCGGCGCCGTCCCCACCCACCTGGCCTCCCTCATCGAGGCCGTCGTCTCCCGCTTCGCCGAGGCCCGCCAGGCGATCAAGCGCCAGGCGGTGGCGGCCGCCGACCGCGGGTTGTCGCACGCCAGCCTCCTCCTCAACCTCCCCGCCGACGCGGCCGATGCGGGCGAGGAGTACCTCCGGGCGCTCGACGAGGCCGACGCCTACTGCCGGGCGGCCCGGTTGCTGACCCTGGAGAGCCTGCCCCAGCACCGCGTCTTCCGGCAGTGGTACGTGGGCGAGATCGTCAAGCAGCTGCGAGCGGCGGCCGCGGGCCGGCAGGCACCCAAACTGGAGTCGTTCGAGCAGCGGCTCCTGCGGGAGGTCGACACCGTCGCCCGCGCCCGCCAGGCCACCGAGCGGGTGGCCCGGCTGTTCGAGGTGTCGGCCGCGCTCGGCAGCGCCGCCACCACCGAGGCGGTGGCGCAGGCGGTGCTCGAACACGGGGTGGCCGCCCTGGGCGCGTTCGGCGGCGGGATCCTCCTCGCCGGCGACGCCGATCGGCTGTTGGTCCCCGCCACCGTCGGCTACAACGACGAAGTGGTGGCCAGGCTACGGGCGGAGTCGAAGGACGCCGAGCTGCCGGCGGCCGTCGCCCTGCGCACCGGCGAGGCGGTGTGGCTGGAGTCGCGCGAGGAGCGTAACTCCCGCTTCCCGCTGCTCAGCGCCCTGGAGCGGAACGCCGTCTCCGCGTGCGCCGTCCCCCTGGCCATAGGCGGACGGCGACTGGGAGCGCTCCGGTTCAGCTTCGCCGAGCCCCGCCTGTTCGACGAGGAGGAGCGCCAATTCATCCATGCCCTGGCCGCGCAGACGGCCCAGGCCCTCGACCGGGCCCAGCTCTACGAGATGCAGGCCGACCTGAGCCGACGCTTCCAACGCAGCCTCCTGCCGGGCGACATGGTGGCGCCGCCGGGCGTGGAGGTGGCGGGCACCTACCACCCGCTGGGCAGCGGCATGGAGCTCGGCGGCGACACGTTCGACGTCTGGTCCCTCGGCCCCGGCCTGTGGGCGCTGGCCATCGCCGACGCCGCCGGCACCGGCCCGGAGGCGGCGGCGCTGTCGGCCATGATCCGCTTCACCCTGCGGGCGTTGTCGATGAGCGACGTCGAACCGGTCTCGGTCATCCGCAACCTCAACCGGGCCCTGTTGGCGGCGGGGGCGGCCGGGGTCGACGGCGAGCGGTTCTGCACCGTCATCTTCGGCGTGCTGGCCCCGGTGCCGGCCGGCGCCGTCGTCACCCTCGCAGGTGGGGGCCATCCCGATCCGATCGTGCGCTGGGCCGACGACCGGATGGAGGAGGTGGCGGTGGGCGGTTCGCTGCTCGGCGTGTTTCCCGACGCTCCCGTCGGCACCCGGACGGTGGCGCTCGGCCCCGGGGACACGCTCGTGCTCTACACCGACGGGGCCCTCGAGGCCCGCCGCGACGGGGTCATGTTCGGGGAACGGGGCCTCCTGGACGCGATCCTGGCCGCGCCCCCGTCCGCCCAGGCGGTGGCCGACGCCATCGAGGACGCGGTGGTCACCCACGTGGGCGGCACCATGACCGACGACCTGGCCGCCCTGGTCGTGCGGGTCCACCGCTGATCGAGCCCGGCGGGCAACCCCGCAGCCTTCCGGCCGGGCGGTCAGGGGCAGGGGTCGTCGGGCCCGGCGTCGGCCGGGGGCGGGGACAGCTCGGGGCGGGCGGCCGGCAGCCCCCGGGCCGCGCCGGCCACCTCGCCGGCCACTTCGCCGGCCAGGTCGTGGGCGAGGTCGCCGGCGGTGGTGGCCGCCGCCTGGAGGACGGCCTCGGCGTCGACGATCTCGTAGGCGTAGCCCTGCTCGGCCAGGAACCTCTGGCGGCGGGCGGCGAACTCCTGGTCGTTGGTGTCGCGGGCCACGACGGTGAAGAAGTGGGCCGGGCGGCCGTCGGCCTTGGGCCGCAGGATGCGTCCCAGCCGTTGCGCCTCCTCCTGGCGGCTGCCGAACGTGCCCGACACCTGGATGGCCACCGACGCCTCCGGCAGGTCGATGGAGAAGTTGGCCACCTTGGACACGACCAGCACCGGCTCGATGCCCCGGCGGAAGGCGTCGTAGAGCTTCTCCCGCTCGGCCGTGGGAGTCTTGCCGTTGAGAACGGGGGCCCCCAGGCGCTCGGCCAGCTGGTCGAGCTGGTCGAGGTACTGGCCGATCACCAGCGTGGGTTCCCCCCGCCGGACAGCCTCCTGGCACAGCACCTCCACCACCGCCAGCTTCGACCGGGCGGTGGCCCCCACCCGGTAGCGCTCCTCCGGCTCGGCCAGGGCATAGGCCATGCGCTCCTCGTCGGCCAGCGTCACCCGCACCTCCACGCAGCGGGCGGGGGCGATCCAGCCCTGGGCCTCGATGTCGCGCCACGGTGCGTCGTAGCGCTTCGGGCCGATGAGGCTGAACACGTCGCCCGCCCGACCGTCCTCCCGCACCAGCGTCGCGGTGAGCCCCAGCCGCCGCCGGCTCTGGATGTCGGCCGCCATGCGGAACACAGGCGCCGGCAGCAGGTGGACCTCGTCGTAGACGACCAGCCCCCAGTCCTCGGCCGAGAGCACGTCGAGGTGCGGGTACAGGCCGCCCCTGCGGGTGGTGAGGATCTGGTAGGTGGCGAGGGTGACGGGACGGATCTCCTTGCGCTCCCCGCTGTACTCCCCCACCTCGGCCTCGGTGAGGCTGGTGCGGGCCAGGATCTCGGCCTGCCACTGGCGGGCGGCCACGATGTTGGTGACGAGGATGAGCGTGCGGGCGCCGGCCCGGGCCATGGCCGCCAGCCCGACCAGGGTCTTGCCCGCCCCGCACGGAAGGACGATCACACCGCTGCCGGCAGCGATGAAGGCGTCGACCGCCTCCACCTGGTAGGGCCGCAGCTCGAAGCCGGCGTCGGTGCGCAGCTCGATGGGGTGGGCGGTGCCGTCGACGTAGCCGGCCCGGTCCTCCGCCGGCCACCCGACCTTGAGCAGGGCCTGCTTAAGCCGGCCCCGCTCGCCCCGGGGCACCCCGTAGGTGTCGGCGTCGATCCGGGGGCCGAGGAGGGGGACGACGGCCTTGGCCCTGACCACCTCGGTGAGCACCGCCCGGTCGGTGCTGCGCAGGACGAGCCCGTGGACGGGATCAACGTCGAGCACCAGCCGGCCGTAGCGGGCCATGAGGTCGGCCACATCGATGAGCAGGGCCTGGGGCACCGGGTAGCGCGACCAGCGCAGCAGCGCGTCGACCACCTGCTCGGCGTCGTGGCCGGCGGCGCTCGCGTTCCACAGCCCGAGGGGGGTGAGGCGGTAGGTGTGGATGTGCTCGGGCGAACGCTCGAGCTCGGCGAAGGGGGCGATGTCGGCCCGGCAGGCGGCGCCATCGGGATGGTCGACATCGAGGAGCAGCGTGCGGTCGGACTGGATGATCAAGGGCCCGGCCGTGGGTGCGCCGGTGGGATCGATCGGCATCAGAGAGCGTCCTCCTCGGCTTCGGTGAGTATCCGGACCCACGAGACCCGGCTGAGGGCGAGGACCCGACTCTCCCATCCCGACAGGAGCTCGACCACCACCTCGCGGCGGCCGACGTCGAGGATGGCGACGTTGAGCTGGGTGGAGTTGCCCTTCTTGTTGGTGTACGCCATGCGCACCGGCCACTCCTCGACCAGGGCCAGCTCGAGGAGCTCGGCAACCGTGGCCGGGTCGCGGGCGATGCGCTCCGGACGCCTGCCACCCGACCCGAGGTCGAACGGCGACGGTGGCATCCCCTTCGTGACCAGCTCGGGCAAGGGCAGCGGAGTGGGACCCGGCGAGGGCGACGGCGTGCGTTTGGGCGGCGGGGTGCGGGTTTGGCGGGTTTGGCGGGTTTGAGCGTGGACTTGGGCTTGGGTGCCGGGGCGGCCGCCGGCTTGGCCAGCCGGGCCGCCACCAGGGCGGCGGCCGCGGCCGCGGTGTTGGCCGGGGAAGCAGGCGACGAGTCGGCCGGCGCGAACGGGTCGCCGACGGGGCCGAAGACGGCCTGGTGGCCAGGGCGGCGGCGGGCGAGCGCGACCAGGCGCGGATGGGGGGTTGCCCGCCGCCGGACCGGCCGGCGCAGGACGAGGCCCCCGTCCCCACCTTCCTCGGCGGGGGCGTAGCCGGCCTCCCGCAGGGCGGCGAGGACGCTGGCGGCGTCGGCGGAGGCGGCCGCCACCGTGGGCGCGAGCAACCGCAGGCCGAGCTTCTTCGCCGGCCGCGACGCCACCACCTCGGCCAGCAGGGCGACGTCGTCGCTCCGCAGGCAGCAGGCGGTGGCCATCACCCGCACCTGCCCGAACCGGCGGCCGACGTCGTTGACCAGGTAGGTCAGCGCCTGGGGCACGCCCTTGGCTGCGTGGGCCTCGATGAAACCGAGGATGTCGGGCGCGGTGCGGCCCGCCTCGAAGGCCCGCCGCACCGACGCCTCGGTGAAGCGGAAGACCGCCGCCGCGCCGCGGGACTCCAGGTCGGCCATCGCCTCGAGCTCGGCCTGCACACCGCGCAGCAGCTCGGCCGGGGCGAGGGCGGTGAGGTCGGCCTGGACCACGAAGTGCGAGGTGGCCGCGGGGACGACCTGACCGAACGCGGCCCGGGCGCCGTCGAAATCGCCCGTGGCTGCCAGCCGCCCCCACGTGCTGAGGGCGCCCAGGCCCGCCACCCCCAGCAGCTCGCACTCCTCCAGGGTCCAGCCGACGAGCAGCCCCGGGGAGCCGGGACCGCCCGCCCACAGGGCAGGGGCGTCCCAGGTGGCCCGGGCGAGGACGCTCTCGGCCGTAGCCGTGTGGCCGGACGGAGCCCCGGCCAGGGTGGCGAGGACGCCCGCCCGGCGGGCGGCGGCGTGGGGCTCGGGCGCCCGCACCAGCAGGGGCGGGATGGGCTTCCGCTTCGGGTCGAAGGCTCCGGCCAGGCTGACGTGAAGGTCCCACCGCACCCAGGACGCCACCAGGTGGGCCCAGCGGCCGGCGCCGTCGAGCTCGGACCACTGGTCGTAAGCGGGCAGGGGCAGCACCTCGTCGGACCCCGCGTCGATGCTCACCAGCCCGGCCACCGCCGCCAGCTCGACGACCCGGGCCGTCTCCTTCTCGGAGCGGTCGACTGCCTTGGCCGCCCGCCGGATCACCTGGATTCCCAATCCGCCCGCCTTGAGCAGCCGGGGACCTTCGGCCGCCCACCCGTCGACGATCGTGGAGACGTCGGCCACCAGCCGCAGTGCCCGCTCGGCGGCGGCCCGGTCGACGGCGGCTGCCTCCACCGCCTGGAGCGCCAGTGACGGGGGGCTGAGGGCGAGGTCGGGAAAGGCCCGGCCACCCCGCAGGGCGAGACCGGCCTCCCCCACCATCACCACCGTGTCCCAGCCGACGGGCGCCAGCACGGCCCGGTTGGCCAACCATCCCACCGCGGTAGCATCAGACTTGGAGGTGGTGTACATCCCACCCGGGGCGTAGCCCTCGGGGCCCTCGAAGGCGAGGCGGGTGGCGACCTCGGCCACCCCGTCGGGACTGCCGGCCAGCAGGTCGAAAAGGAGCCCGGGCGTGGACAGGGCATCGGTGATGTTGGCCAGGGTGGCCGCCTTGGTGGATCCCGCCCCTACCCCCAGCCGCTCGGCGCAGGCGCCCAGGACGACCGCCGGCTGCGCCGCCAGCGCGGCGCGGGCCGGGGGCCCCAGCCCCGCCGGAAACCGGACCTCCACCGGGACCAGGAGCTGCACCTGGTCCCCGTTGAGACCGATTAGGGCCCGGGCGCACAGCCGGTGGAGGACGGAGGCGAGGTCGGCCGCGGCCGTGGGCGAGGGGTCGTCGTCGACCCCCAGCACGCCCACCAGGGCCCCGAGCGTGGTCGGCGTGGGGAGCAGGCACAGCGCCTCGATCACCTGCCGGGCGCCGCGATCGAGCGCCTGCCGGCAGGCGTCGACGCTCGCCGGCCCAACCGCCCGAGCCGCCAGCTCGGAGAGCGTGCGGGGCGGTGGCTCGACCAGATCGGGCCGCGCCGCGAGGAGGGTGGCGATACCAGCCTGGTCGAGCCGCCGCAGGGCGTCGAGCAGCGGATGCTCCTCACGGCCTCGGCTGCGGACGGCCATGGTCCGAGCCAACACGACCTCCCGGGACTCGTCGATTGGGGTGCTGGGGAAGCGCAGCCGACCGTACCAGCGCCCTGAGACAAGACGGTGGACCTCGGCCCGTCGTCCGGGATCAGGACGAGGCCCGGTCGACCTCCGGCCGATGTTCGTCGCGGAGGACCCGGAGGACGTCGTCGACGTCGGACAGGTCGTGGCGAAGGGCGTCGGGGGCGAGGGTCGAGAGATCGTCGAACGGCGTGCGGCCGGTGGCGACGAGCAGGCACCGGACGCCGCCCGCCCGGGCGCAGGCGAGATCGTTGGCGGTGTCGCCGACGACCCACGTACTGCCGGCACCGACGTCGAGCCCACGGAGCCGGCGGGCGTTGTCGAGCGCGATAGGGACCAGCTCCAGGCGGTCGGCGTGGTCGCTGCCGTAGGCGCCGATCTCGAGGTCGAGCCACCGGTCGAGCCCGAAGGCGGCCAGCTTGACCGCGGCATTGGCCCTGGTGTTACCGGTGAGGACCGTCTGGTGGACGGACTCGTCGGCTGCCAACCGGGCCAGGGCCTGGCAGACCCCGGGCAGCACGGTTCCGGTCTCCGCCAGCCGCGCCGATGAGCCCGCCACCTCCGCCTCCAGCGCCTCGATGACGCTCGGCAGCCGGCCGTCGGGGTCGTCGACCTCCATCAACAGCAGGTACTCCCGCAGGATCTGGGGATCGGTCTTGCCGCTGAGGAAGATCCGGGACGGGGGGCCGACGCCGAGCACCCGGGCCAGGGCCTGGTCGAACACCGCCCCGCCGATGCCCCGGGTGTCGACGAGCGTGCCGTCGACGTCCCAGAGCACGAGCCGGTCCACGCCCGACCCTACGTCCGCCACCGGCGTCCCGGCACCGACGACGCGGCCGGTTTCAGGACGGCACGGCGGGGAGGGAATCGCCCACGTCCCTCGGCAACGAGCTCGGGGACCACGGGCCGACGGTCAGCAACATCACCGGCTGGTTGGGGTCATTCCCCGCCGACAGGCCTCGGCGGCGGGTGACCGCGGGAATTCCCCTGTCTCCCCCGGGTCAGCCCGGGTCGTGGGGGGCGGCGGCACCGGGCCGGGGGAGGCGCCGGCCGGAGATGAGGCTGGGCACGATGCGCACGTAGTGCCCGGCGACTCCCGGCATCCACGTCGGTGCCGCTCCCGACCGCAAGGACTCCGAGAACCAGTCGTCGCGATCGGTGATCTCCTCCGCCACTCCCTGGACGACGACGCTCCACCCCTGTCCGGCGGCGGCATCGACATCGTCGACCTCGAACGCCACCTTGGCCGACGGGGCGACGTCCAACTTCGACCCCTCGCCGGTGCGGAAGACGACGACGTCGCCGTGAACGGCGTAGTTGACGGGCAGCACCAGAGGCTGGTCGCCGACGACGAAGCCCAGCCGCCCGACGTTCCGGCTGGCGAGCAGGCGGAGGCATTCCTTCCTCGGGATGATCTCCATCCCGGAATGGGCGTCCATGTCCACATGGTGACGCCCGGCCGGCGCCGCCACCAGAGGCCATGGTCACCACATCGGCGCCCGCTCGGCGTGACCATCGGACGGCGCGCGGGGGACCATCGCCTCTGGCGCCTCGGTCGCCGAATGGCGAATCCTTGAATCGCAGTGCAAATGAACGGCTGGGACCTGTTGCGCTCTTCGACAGCGGGATTGACCGCGCTTTGCACCGACCTTCGACGGCGAACAATCGCTCGGCGCTTGCCGCACCGACAGCCTCCCCGTTCATCGTGCCCCCCCGATGTCGGCCACCAATCCGGTCGTTGCGGCGGGCCCCCGTTCCTCCCTATGGGCGGACGAAGAGCGCAACCCCGGCGACGCCGACGCTCGTCAGCGCTGCGCCCACGCAATTGCCGGCGAGGCCCGTTGGGATCACCCCAAGTGCGGCGATGCTCGTGCCTGTCAAGGCACCGCTGACAATGCTCCCGGTGACAATCGGGATCGGTGCCCCGAGAACTGCGCTCCAGGAAAACGTCGAGGTATCCCCATTGTTCCAGGTGAAGGCGACCGTTCCCTGCGCAGTACCCGTCAAGAGGCCGATAGACAGGCAGCCGACGTCACCGGAGCCGGAGATCTGACCACTACCACCCGTATACGGCGTACCGTTCAGCACGGAACTACACCGTGTCGCCGAAAGCAGACTCGTCCCCGCCAAGGCCTGGCCGGTGATCTGCTGAGGTCTACGGGCCAGAGTAAGGCCAGGGTTGAAATCGATCTGCAGCAATCCCGGGCACACGAGGTCGACCCCCGACGCTGCATTCGCGGCCCCACCGGCGCCGACACCGATGAGCGGAAGGGCCATCAACATCGCGATCGCCGCGCGAAGAACTCGTCTCCTCATGAACCCCCGCTCACAGAGTCGCACTATGGATTGCCTGTTTCAGGGAAGAGTACCCGAACCCACCTACCCAGCAAATGGGCTCCAGGCCACCTCCAAGGCCGGAGAATGGGCGGGTCAAGCCCAGCCCTGTTCCCCGCGTGCCGCTATCGAGCTCGCAGTGCAACGTTCCCTGGGCAACTTGAAGGAGAAGGAGCCGGGCGGCTTCCGCCTCGGCGAACATCTCACGGTCGAGGACGTCGCTGGACGCGCATGCGGTTTGACTGATCGCCGATTGGGGCCGCGCTCGAGCGGACACGTCCCAAGGAGGCGCGCATCGACCCGTCGATGCGAGAGCGACGGCCGCCCCGTCCGGCGGCCTCGGCTGCCCAGCCCCGTGCCGTGGCGGAGGGCGGCCGAAGTTGTGGGATTGTTGGGTATGCGCCCGGTCCGGAAAGGGCGACACTAAGGGCAGCGGCGGACCCTCCCTCTCCTCGGGATCCCTGGCGGCACGCGCCTTTCATGAAGACCGCCAGTTGCGGCGGCGGTGGTTATCCGGAGTTGTTGCAGGATTGAACGGCTCCGTCTTGCCGCTGAGACTCAGGTCAGGAGGCACACTTCTTGTGAATACGCCGCGTCTGCGCACCTCACGATGCGCCGTGATCGACTCCGTCGCGGACGCTGCCGACGCCACCTACTGCCACGGCCAGCTCGAACTGTCCACAGCCGGCGCGGATCTGCTCATGCCGACCCTCGCTGTCAGCGAAGCAAACTTCCCGTTCGCCTTGAGAGAGGCAGTGAAACTGAAGGATGACACCGACATCCGCTGTCAGGGCATGACGTTCCACACGACGTGGACAGCCCAGTTTCAGGCCGTTCGATAAGAAGAAGTAGCACGTCGGGTCGACGGGACTTCGCCCCGTCGACCCGGCAAGCCTGGGGCTGACCTGGGCGTTCTTGTGGAGCTGAGGGGACTCGAACCCCTGACCCCTTGCATGCCATGCAAGTGCTCTACCAACTGAGCTACAGCCCCGAAGTCGGGCTTCACCCTACCAGTGGCCTGGCACCGCGGATCGACGGTTCGGCCCGCGCCCGAGCCCCGGTCGCGGCCCGGATGAGCTTCTCGAACGCCTCGGGCGCCTCCAGTTGGGGCAGGTGGCGGGCGCCGTCGATGACCTCCACCGTCGCCCCCGCCCGATCGCCGAGCACCGCCGCGGCCAGCCGGCGCCAGGGAGGGCTGGTCGAGCCGACGCCGGCCACGAGGGCGACCGCCGCGAGCCGGGCCAGGTCGGCGCCCGTCGGGGCGAACTCGATGAATGCGGGCACCTCGGCCCGGACCACCTCGCACCGCCCGACGATCGCCGCCAAACCCGACGCCGGCAACGCCGCCATTCTCTCCTCCCCCACCAACCCGGCCATGAACTCGAGGACACCCTCGGGCCCGGCCCCCGAAGCGGCCAGGCGGGCGGCGGCGGCCTGAAGAGCAGCGTGGAGGTCGGGCGCCAACGGGCCGAAGACGGGCTCGTGGACGACGGCCGCCCGCACGACCGAGGGGGCGGCCATGGCCAGGGCCAGCACCAGGGTGGCGCCGCCCGAGACTCCCACCCACGTCGCCGTCCGCCACCCCCCGGGCCGCCAGCCAGCCCCAGCAGGTCGTCGACCTGCTCCGCCACCGACGCCGTCGCGGGCACGGCGTCGTCCGGTCCGTAGCCCCGGCGATCGGGCACCAAGACCCGATGGTCGGCGGCCAGGGCGGCGGCCACCTCGGCGAACGCCCACGCCCCGATCCCGACCCCGTGCACCAACACGACGACCGGTCCATCCCCGACGTCCGACGTCGCCAGTGGCACCGTCACCAACCGATACGGCACCTCTCCACCGCGCTGCCCACGGCGACGACGAGGTCCTCCCGCCACGGGGCAGCGACCAGTTGCACCCCCACCGGCAAACCCTCCGACCACCCGCACGGCACCGACAGGGCAGGGAAGCCGGTGAGGCTCCACGGGATGGCGTTGCGGGACAGGAGCATGAGGTGGCGGGCGAAGTCGGCGAGCGGCGGCGCCACCGCGGGGACGGTGGGCATGGCCAGCACGTCGAAGTCGGCGAACACCAAGTGGAAACCGTCGGCCAGGTCGGCGCGCAGGGTCTGGGCGTCGAGGTACTCCATCGCCGACAGGTCCCCCGCCGCGTCGAGTTGGTCGGCCACCTCCTCCCAGTACAGAGAACGGTCGAGGCCCAGGCGGCGGTGGAAGGCGGCTGCCTCGCACCGGCTGATGAGGAGGCCGGCGGCGTTGGCCGCCTCCAGGTCGTCGGCCGTGGGACGGGCTGCGCCCGACACCACGCATCCCATCGCCGCCAAGCCGTCGAGCACCTCTCGCACGCACGCCTCCACGCCTGGGTCCGCACCCGCGAACGCGGCCTCGGGCACGCCGACACGCAGTCCCGCCACTGACATCCCCGCCCGGTCGACCAGCCTGCCGGCCGCGAGCCCCCGACCGCGGAGCACGTCCATGACCAGCGCCGCGTCGGCCACCGACGAGGTGACGGGAGCGACGTGGTCCATCGTCCACGAGAGAGGGACGACGCCCGCGGTGGGCACCGACCCGTAGGTCGGCTTGAACCCGACCACGCCCGACAAGGCCGCCGGCACCCGGATCGACGCCCGGGTGTCGGTGCCCAGCGACGCCAGGCCCATGCCGGTGCTGACGGCGATCGCCGACCCACCGCTCGATCCGCCCGGGATGCGCGTCTGGTCGTGGGGGTTGCGGCTCTGCGGCGTCGTCACGCCCAGGGCGAACTCGTGGGTGGACACCTTGGCCAGCACGATGGCGCCCGCCGCCCGCAGCCGGGCGACGCCCACCGCGTCGACAGCGGGCACGTCGAGGTAGGCGGCCGACCCGCACCGGGTGGGGACCCCAGCCACGTCGATGATGTCCTTCACCGTCACCGGGATGCCGTGGAGCGGCCCCCGCCACCGCCCAACCGAAGCCTCGGCGTCGCACTCCGCCGCCTCCGCCCGGGCGGCCCCGTCCAGCAACTCGACGACCGCCATCAGCTCGGCGTCGTGCTTCTCGACGGCCGACAGCGACTCCTCCACCAGCTGCGAGCTGGTGACCAGGCCTGCCCGCAGGTCGGCGGCGGCGGCCTGCACCGAACCAAGGACGGTGCCGGCCGGCCCGTCGCCAGCCGGCCCCAACGGTTGGCCCCCTCCCGGAGGGACGTAGTCGTACGCGGGGCGCCGGTCGGCCCGGCCCGGCCGGTACCCCGCCACCCGCGCCCGGGCCGCGGCCACCGACTGGTGGCCGAGGCTGCCGGTGGGCTTCAACCGGCGCTCAGGACGCTCAGCAACGCGCTCGACGGCGCCACCGCCCCGAACACCCCGCCCTGCATCTTCACCATCTGGAGCGCGGCCAGGTAGTTGTCGTAGTCGGTGGCCCCCGTGCAGTCCTCCAGCAGCAGGCACTCGTAGCCCCGGTCGTTGGCATCGCGCATGGTGGTGTGGACGCACACGTCGGTGGTGATCCCGGTGAAGATCAGGTGGGTGATGCCCCGGGTGTGGAGCAGGAGATCGAGGTCGGTGGCGTAGAACGACCCCTTCCCGGGCTTGTCGATGATCAGCTCGCCGTCGATGGGCGCCACCTCGGGGACGATCTCCCACCCCGGCTCGCCCCGGGTGAGGATGCGGCCGCACGGCCCGGCGTCGCCGATGCCGGCGCCGATGCGCTTCGACCGCCACAGCTTGTTGGGCGGGCAATCGGACAGGTCGGGACGGTGGCCTTCCCGGGTGTGGATCACGGTCATCCCCACCGCCCGGCAGGCGGCCAGCACCTCGGCCGTCGGCTCCAGGCCGGCCCGGGTGAGCTTCAGGTCGTAGCCCATGGCGTCGACGTAGCCCCCGGGGCCGCAGAAGTCGACCTGCCAGTCGATGCAGACCAGCGCCGTCTTCGCCGGGTCGACCCCCCCGTCGTAGGGCCAGGGGTAGGGATCGGCGTCAACCGTGCCGAAGGTCATGGCTGCTCCTCGAGAAGCGCGTCACAGAACGCGGTGGTGGTGCCCAGGGCCCCGAAGATGCCCCCGGACATGGTGATGCTGGCCAGGGCCCGGGGGCCGACGTCGGCGTCGTGGAAAGCGGAGGCGTCGGCGAGGGCCAGGCACTCGTAGCCGCGGTCGTTGGCCGCGCCGAGCGTCGAGTGCACCGCCGTCTCCAGCCCCAGGCCGCCGACCGCCATCCGGTCGATCCCCCGCCGCCGGAGCTCGCCGTCGAGCGGCCCGCCGGAGAATCCCGACAGACCGGCGCAGTCGACGACGAGGTCGCCGTCGACGAGGTCGACGACGAGGTCGCCCGCCAGCCGGCGGGCCAGGGAGTGCCGCAGCACCACCACCAGCCCCCCGGCGTCACGGACCACCTTCGCCGTCGTCGCCAGCCGCTCCAGGACCTCGTCGGCATCGACCGTCCGGGCCGCGAACCACGCCTGGCCCCCGGCCACCACCAGCGCCAGCCGGCGGGCGTCGAGGAGCCCGTCGTACGGCCACGGGTAGGGCCGGGTCCCGGAAATGTGGGTCCCAGAGATGTGGGGCAA
The DNA here is from genome assembly GCA_963836205.1 of uncultured Acidimicrobiia bacterium. Taxonomy (GTDB): domain Bacteria; phylum Actinomycetota; class Acidimicrobiia; order Acidimicrobiales; family AC-14; genus JAXDMK01. The sequence goes on from CAWIIV010000001.1 coordinate 17,085, forward strand.
AGGTGGCCTACGTGGGGAGCTTGCCGACGACGCCCTGGACGAAGAACGTCTGGCCCTCGATGGCCACGTAGTCGGGGACGACGCCCTCGGCGAAGATCACCTTGCCCGACTGGTCGAGGACCGGGCCCTTGAACGGCGAGCCGTCCGGTCGGGAGATGGCCGCCTTGGCCGCCTCGATCTGGGCCTTGGTCTCCTCCGTCACCGACGGGCCGTACTTGGACTGCACGAACGGGTTGTCGCCGGTCTTCAGCCCGACCCGGTAGTTGTCGTTGTACTTGCTCCCGGTGAAGTCACCTGCCAGGACCGTCCTGACGATGTCGATGTAGAGGGGTCCCCACGACCACTCCGAGCCGGTGAGCCAGCCGTTGGGCGCCAGGGCCGAGCCGTCGGCGTGGTAGCCCACGGTGAAGGCGCCCGCAGCCTCGGTCTTCTCGATGATCGTCTTGGTGCAGTCCTGGTGCTGGGTGATCACGTCGACACCCTCCGACAGCAGGCTGTTGGCCGCCTCCGCCTGCTTGGCCGGGTTGCACCAGTCCGAGGTGGCGACGGTGTAGGTCTGCACGGCCGGGTTGACCGAGGCCGCGCCCAGCTGGAAGGCGTCGATGTTCTCGGTGGTCTGGGTGATCGGGAAGGCGTAGACGTAACCCAGCTTGTTGGACCTGGTGGCCTTCCCGGCGGCGATGCCGGCCAGGTAAACGGGCTCGTACACGGTGCCGAAGTAGGTGCCGAAGTTCGCCGGCGTGGCGCCCTTGATGAGGTTCCCCTGCTGGATGACGACCACGTCGGGGTGGGCCTCGGCGACCTTGGCCGCCGGGTCGAGGTGCCCGTAGCTGGTGGCGAAGATGATCTTGGCCCCCTTGGAGACCATGTCCTCCATGACCCGGGTGGCATCGTCGGTCTCGGGGACGTTCTCCGCGGTGAGCACCTTGAGCTCGGGGAACGCCTTTTGCACCGCCTGGCTGCCGTCGAAGGCGGCCTGGTTGTAGCCGACGTCGTCCTTTGGCCCGATGAAGATGAACCCGATGGCCTTACCACCGGTGCCCGGCGCGGTGGCCGCCGGGGTCGTGCCTCCCGACGTGGTCGTGTCGGTGCCGTTGCTGCTGCACGCCGCGGTTGCGAGCGCCAGGGCAGCGAACAACACCGCTCCCAGCCGCCATCGTCTGGTCATTGCTTGTCTCTCCTTGTGTGCGTCGAAATCGGCTGTAAGGGGCTCGGGTTCATGAGGCGGGGGCCATCTCGAAGACCTTCCGGAGGCCCTCGGGGGCGGCGTGGAGCCGCTTGCGTCCCAGGAAGATCAGGACGAGGACGGTGACCACGTACGGCAGGGCGTCGAGGGCGAACTGGTTGATGCCGATGCCCCGGGCCTGGAGGGCGGGCGACAGGGCCAGGGCGGCACCGAAGAGGTAGGCGCCGGTGACGCACTTCAGCGGGTGCCAGGCGGCGAAGATCACCAGGGCCACGGCGATGAAGCCCCGGCCGGCGGTCATGTTCTCGAACCAGGCGTTGGCGTAGGCGGTGGCCAACTGGGCCCCGCCGATGCCGGCCAGGGCGCCGCCGCCGCACACGGCCAGGTACTTCACCCGCAGGGGCGAGTGGCCGTAGGCGGCGAGGACCTCCTCCCGCTCGCCCGCGGCCCGCACCAGCAGTCCCCACCGGCTGCGGTAGAGCAGCCACCACATGGCCGGACCGACGGCGTAGGACAGGTAGGTGAGGGGGTCGTGGTCGAAGAAGATCTCGCCCAGCCAGGGGATGCTCGACAGGCCGGGGATGGCGACGGGGTGGAAGGCGTTGATCGACTCGCGGACGTAGGAGGCGCCGAACAGCGAGGTCAGGCCCAGGCCGAGGAAGAGCACGACCAGGCCGGTGGCCAGCTGGTTCGCCTTCCGCGACAGCACCAGCACGGCGTGGATCAGGGCCAGCAGCCCCCCGGCCGCCGCCCCCGCCAGCAGACCGGCCCACGGGCTGCCCGTCTGGGCCGTCACCGCGTAGGCGGACAGGGCGCCCACCAGCATGCAGCCCTCGGTGCCGAGGTTGATCACGCCGGCCCGCTCGGAGAGGGTCTCGCCCAGGGCCGCGTAGAGGATCGAGGTCCCCCCTCGCACCGCCCCCACCATCACCTGCAGAAGCAGGTCCATACCGGGCTCCCTTCCGTGGTGTCGGTCGAACTGGTGACACGGCCAGGCGTGAAATTCGCCGAAAGTGTCACCAGTTCGGCGGTGCGGAGGGCCGCCGCCGACGTCATGCCGGGGTCGCCTCGACGGCGGGGGCGACCGGGACGACGGCCGGTTCGGCAGACCGTGGTTTGAGCTGGCCCCGGCCCATGACCGCCAGCAGGATCAGGCCCATGAGGACGTTGACCGCGGCCGCGGGCAGGCCGGAGTCGAGCTGGAGGCTGTCGCCGCCGATGGCGATGGCGGCCAGCAGGACCGCGGCCCCCGCCACCTTCACCGGCGAGTGCCGGGCCAGCCAGCTGGCCAGGAATGCGATGTAGCCGAAGTTCAGGGTCATGCCCGGGCGCAGCTTGAGCTCGGCGCCGGCGAAGTGGACCATGCCGCCGATGCCGGCCATGGCCCCGCCCACGAGCATCGCCGACATGAGCAGCTTGGCCACCGGCAGCCCCGCCCGCCGGGCCGCCTCCGGGTTCCCGCCCACCACCCGGAGGCGGAAACCCCACGACGTGTACCGGAACAGGGCCCAGATGACGGCCGGTGGCGGCCACCGCGATGAACACCCCGGTGTGCACCCGGCTGGTGCCGATCAGCGGCAGCCGGGCGGCGGCGGCCAGCGACCGGGTGGCGGGCTGGCCGGAGCCGTTGGGGTCCTTCCACGGCTGGTAGATCAGGTAGAGCATGAGGTCGATGGCGATGTAGTTGAGGAGCAGGGTGGTGATGGCCTCGTTGACCCGGACGGTCAGGCGCAGGATGCCGGCGATGCCCGCCCACAGGGCGCCGGCGGCCGCCGCCGCCAGCATCATCACCACGATCATCGCCGTGCCGGGGAGGGAGGCGTCGAGGGCCAGGCCCACGCCCGCGGCGGCCACCGCCCCCATCACCACCTGTCCCTCGCCGCCCACGTTCACCAGGCCGGCCCGGGCGGGGATGGCCACCGCCAGGGCGGCCAACACCAGGGGGGCCGCCTTCACCATGACCTCGCCCAGCGACGTGCCGTCGGCCAGCGAGTGCCACATGTCCGAGTACACCGACAGGGGGTCGGCGCCCTTGGTGAGGACGAAGGCCCCGAACAGGGTGAGGGCGGCGGCGTAGGCCACCGCCAGCCGGCCCGCACCCCGGGCCAGGCGCAGCGCCCGGGGGTTCACAGGGCCGTTCACTGGGCCCCCCGCAGCATCAGCTCGCCGATGGCGTAGCGGTCGGCCTCGCCCGGCCGGACGATCCCGGCGACGTGGCCCGAGTGCAGCACCAGGATCCGGTCGGACAGCTCGAGCAGCTCGTCGACGTCCTCCGAGATCATGAGCACCCCTGCACCCGCGGCCCGCCGCTCGAGCAGCAACTCCTGGGTGCGGCGGGTGGTGGCCACGTCGAGTCCCCGGCTGGGGTAGGCGGCGACCACGAGGGTGGACTCCCGGGCCAGCTCCCGGGTGAGGAGGACCCGCTGGATGTTGCCCCCCGACAGGCTGGCGACCAGGCGGTGGGGGGCGGCCATGCGCAGCTGGGTCTCCTCGTCCTGGACAGCCAGCCGCTTCTTGACCGCGGCCCAGTCGATCCCGAGTCCCTTGCGGGGCACCTTGAGGTCGCCCAGGGCCATGTGCTCGGCGATGCTGAGGCCGGGCACGACCGAGTCGGCCACCGGGTCCTCGGGGATGCCGACCGCCCCCGCCGCGAGCGCCGCCCGCGGTCCACCTCGGCCCAGTTCGACCCCGCCACCAGCACCGTCCCTTCGACGGCGGGGCGTAGGCCCATGGCCACCTCGTACAGCTCCCGCTGGCCGTTCCCGGAGACGCCGGCCACGCCCACCAGCTCGCCGCTGTGGACCGTGAGGTCGACATCGGTGAGGGCCTGGTGGCCGCGGTCGCCCTTCACCGACACCCGGCGCAGCTGGAGGGCGGGCGTCGCGGTGGAGCGGGGGGCGGGCCGGACCTGCGGCAGGGCGGGCACCGTGCGCCCGACCATGGCGTTGATCAGCTCCCGGTCGTCGAGGGTCGTGGGGTCGACGCCGCCGAGGATGACCTTGCCGCCCCGCAGCACGGTGACCCGGTCGGCGATGGCGCGGGCCTCGTGCAGCTTGTGGGTGATGATGACCACGGACAGCCCGCCGGCCCGCAGCTGGCGGAGGCCGGCGAAGAGGGTGTCGACCTCCTGGGGCGCGAGCACGCTGGTGGGCTCGTCGAGGATGACGAGCCTGGCCCCCGCCATCAGCACCTTGAGGATCTCGACCCGCTGGCGCTCACCGATGGAGAGGTGGCGGACGAGGGCGGCGGGGTCGCAGGCCAGGCCGTAGCGGGCGGCGGCGGCGTCGACCTGGCGGGCCAGCTTGGCCCGGTCGAGCCGCAGACCCTTCCCCGGCAGGGCCAGGGCCACGTTCTCGGCCACCGTCAGGGCCGGCACCAGGCGCAGGTCCTGGAACACCATGCCGATGCCGAGCTCCCGGGCCACCGCGGGCGAGTCGATCGTCACCGACGAACCGGCAAAGCGCATCTCGCCCGAGTCGGGGCGGTACACGCCGTAGATGAGCTTCATGAGCGTGCTCTTGCCGGCGCCGTTCTCCCCCAGAAGGGCGTGGACCTCGCCCGCCTTCACCTCGAAGTCGACCGAGTCGTTGGCCACCACCTCCCCGAAACGGCAGGTGACGTCGCGCACGCTGAGCAGGGCTTGGGCTTCGGTCGTCCGGACCGGTTCCGTGACGAGGGTCATGACTGGACCTCCTCGGAGTGCGGCGTGCGGTGGATCACGGCCCGGAGGTCGCCCTGGCTGACGGTGGAACTGGGGGGCGTGAGCCGCGACCTGAACCTCATGCCCGCATCGCTCCCTTTCCGGTCGCCATGCGGGCGAGGGCCTGGGCGGCCCGCTGTTCGACGACCGCCATGGACTCGCCCAGGTGACGACAGAAGCGGGTCACCGCCAGGGGAAGGTCGCCGACGAGCACCGCCTCGAGGATCTCGAGATGTTGGGCGATGGTCCGCTCCACCCGCTCGCCGGTGAGGAAGTCGTGCATGCGCACCACCCGGATGCGCTCGTTGACGACGCGGAGCAGGTCGGCCAGCGACGAGTTTCCTGACGCGGCGGCCAGGCGCACGTGGAAGTCCTCGTCGAGGGTGACGAAGCCGGGGTCGGGTTCAGGTTGCTTGTCGGAGAGGACGAGCCACTCGTCCCGCAGGAGCCCGAGCTCGTCGAGGTCGTGGGTGGTGCCGTGCTCCGACGGCCGGCGGAGGGCCTGGAGCTCGAGGGCCAGGCGGACCTCGTAGAGGTCGTGGACCTCGTCGACCGCCGGCGCTACGGGCCGGTAGCCGCCCTCGGGGTGGGGCCCGACCAGCCCCTCGGCGTGCAGGCGGAGCAACGCTTCCCGGACGGGGGTGCGGGAAACACTGAGGAGGGCCGCCAGCCGCTCCTCGCCCAGGCGCAGATGGAGCGGGAAATCGCCCACGAGCAGGCGCCGCTTCAGCTCGTCGTAGGCGTGCTCCCGGCGCAGGACGACCGAGCATCCGTCTGTATGCACCTCCGCATCCATCGAGGCCGGAGCGTACGGAGGCCCGGTTGCCGCCTCGTGTTCGGCGATTTACGGTCCGAGGTCGCCTACCTGTCGCGTCGGTGACATTCGCCGGCACCGGCAGCGGGCGCGAACGGGATTCAGATGACCTCGATGCCGCACCGCACATGCATTTCGGACCGCCGGTCAGTCGAAGGGTCGCGGCACCGTTCGACCGACAAGGTCAAACCGCGGAGGGCTTCGGAGCCCGACGGATCGGATCCATCGTGGGCGCGGGATCGCAGGCCAGGAACTGCTCGATCATCGAGTTGCACTCCTCCGGCTTCTCCTGCAACAGGCGATGGGACGTCCCCGCCATCACGGCGAGATCGCAGTTCGAGATCGACCGGTAGAAGGAGATGGTGTGTTCGAGGACGGTCATGTCGTCGTCGGCGGACATGACGAGGGTCCGGCTGGCGACGCCGCCCAGGTCGGCCTCGGTCAGCGCCGGCTCATCCACGCCCATGTCCCTGATCTTGCGGACGATCACCGGGAAGTGCTCCTCGCCGTCGGGCGAGACCTCGCCGTAGGACGGGCCGAACTTGGCGACGACCTTTTCCGTGGTGACCTGCTCGGTCAACCCCGGCGTCAGGCCGTCGTAGTGGTAGAGCCCGCTGACCGAGATCAGGTTGCGGACCAGGTCGGGACGCCGGAGGGCCACCATCAGCGCCGCGATCGCGCCCATGCTGTGGCCGAGCAGGTGCGCCGGCGCGCCGACGACGGCCTCGATGAATTCGATGAGGTCCTGCGCCAGCCGCTCGTAGTGGAAGGGCCCGTCGACGTCGGGCGTGTGGCCATGGCCGCGCTGGTCCGGGGTGAAGACGTGGAACTGGGTGGCCAGCGCGTCGACGTTCGAGTCGTAATACCGGGCATCGACGAAGCCACCGTGCAGCAGGACCAGAGGCACGCCCTCACCGCAGTCGGCGTACCACATCCTCAGGCTCGGAAGCTGCACGGTCTGCGCCATCGTGGTCGCTCCCTTTCCCGCGGCCCCATGCCCGGGTCGAGTGGTCTGTACCCCGGCGCGCCACCTGCCACCCCCGGAGCACCGGGCCCGCACCGGCGCCAAGCGAACGCCAAGGGGGAAGTGCCAAGGTCGGCCCCATGGTTGCGGCGGGCCAGTGAGTGGATTGCCGTCCTCGGCCGCCGGGTACCCGGACGTCGAGGACGGCAGTCTCCACTCTGTCCCCCTCCTGTGCCAGGCGGTTCCCCCGGGGCCGGCCCGGGACGCGGCGATGACGTGGCTCTCGGGCGCGAGTGGTGGCGACGCCCAGGCGAGGACCCGGAACGAGGCAGGCTCCGTCCTGGTCCTCGTCGACGTGGCCGCCGCGGTTGACGATCCCCCTGCCGCCGCCGCCCTCGTCCTCCCCCACGAAGACGGCGCCGAGCTCACCGTCCTGCACGCTCCCGGGCCGCAGAAGGCGGAGCTGACCCGACGCCTTCTGGCCGAGGTCTGCGACGCGCTGCGCCACGGCGAGGTGACCCGCCTCGTCGTCGCCACCGCCAACCGACGGCTTCCGTCGCCCACCCTGCTCGCGGAGGCCGGGTTTCGCCCCTCGACCGAAGAAGGCGGCGACTGGTTGGAGCTGCACCTGTAGGGCGCCGACGTCGCAGCCGACCGAGACGCCTCCCCGCACCCGGGCCTAGAATTGGTCCCCCAGAGGGGGTCAGGCCGGTGCGTTACGGGGTGCTGGGACCGTTCGAGGTGCAGGACGACGAGTGCGTCCTCGACCTCGGTCGCCCCAAACAACGGGCGGTGCTGGCCGTCCTGCTCCTGGCGGAGAACAGCGTCGTCTCCCTCGACCGCCTCATCGACCTGCTGTGGGGCGACGAACGACCGGCCCGCGCCACCGCGTCGCTCCAGGTCTACATGTCCAACCTGCGGCGCGTCCTGGAGCCAGGACACACCCGCGGCCACCCCTGGAACCGCCTGCTCACCCGGCCGCCGGGCTACCTGCTGCGGGTCGGCCCCGGCGAGCTCGACGCCCTCCGATTCGAGAGCGTGGCCGCCGAGGGGCGAAGGCTGTTGTCCGGCGGGCAGCCGCTCCCGGCCCGGCGGGCGCTCGACGAGGCACTGGGCCTGTGGCGGGGCGACGCCCTGGCCGACTTCTCGTACGAAAGGTTCGCCCGGCCCGCGATCGCTCGCTGGGAGGAGCTGAGACGGGAGACGACGGAGGACCGCATCCAGGCCGACCTGGAGCTCGGCGCCCACCGCCCGGCGGTGGCGGCGCTCGAGAGCCTTGTCGCCCGCTTCCCCCTCCGCGAGCGGCTGTGGGGCCTGCTCATGCTGGCCCTCTATCGAGACGGACGTCAGGGCGACGCCCTCCGGGCCTACGCCAAGGCGAGGACGGTGTTGACGGAGGAGCTCGGGGTCGGGCCGGGGCCCGAGCTGAGGCGACTCGAAGCCGACATCCTGGCCCAGGCCCCGACCCTCGGCTGGCAGCGTGGCCCCGACGACGAGGCGCCGCCGCCGATGATCGTCCGCCCCTCCGATCAGGCGCCCGCGGCCGCCGCTCCACCCCTCGTGGGCCGGACTCCCCACCTCGCCCAGCTCGACGCCGCCCTGGCCGACGCCGCCGCCGGCCGAGGCCGGATGGTGCTGGTCAGGGGCGATCCCGGCATCGGTAAGACCCGCCTGGGCGAGGAGCTGGCGTCCCGGGCGTCGGCCGCGGGGGCCGCGGTGGCGTGGGGTGGGAGCAACGAGGGCGAGGGCGCGCCCGCCTTCTGGCCCTGGGTGCAGGTGGTGCGAGCCGTCCTCGACCAGGCCGGCCCGATCGAGGACGGACTCGACCTCCGCGGGCCGAGCGCACCCTGGCTGGCCCAGCTGGTGCCCGGTGCCGCCGCCCTCGGATCTCCCGGGCCGCCGCCCTCGCTCGACGGCGAGTCGGCCCGGTTCCGCCTCCACCAGGCGGTCGTGGCCGCGTTGACGACCGTCGCCGCTGAGCGGCCGCTGGTCGTGGTCCTCGACGACCTCCACTGGGCCGACCCCGCCTCCCTGGCCCTGTGCGAGTTCGTGGCCGCCCGCCTCGACGGCACCCGGATCCTGGTGGTGGGCACCTATCGGCCGGCCGAGCTGTCGCCCGACCACCCGCTCGTGACCACCCTCGCCGCCCTGGCCCGCCAGCCGACGCTCGTGCGGGTCGAGCTGGACGGGCTCACGGTTGCGGAGGTCGCCCGGTTCGTGGCCGGCGGGTGGGCAGTCACACCGTCCGACGAGCTGGCCGTCGCCCTCCACGCCCGCACCGACGGCAACCCCTTCTACCTGACCGAGCTGGTCAAGCTGCTGGCCAGCGAGGGTCCGCTCGGCCGGGCCGACGCGGTGGCAGCAGCCCGCGTGCCCGCCGGAGTCCGTGACGTGCTCCGCCGGCGCCTGGTACGTCTGCCGGAGACCACCAATGCCCTGTTGCGGGTGGCCGCCGTCGTCGGGCGGCACTTCGACCTCGGCGTGCTGGTCGCGGCCACCGGCTACGACGAAGACCGCACGCTCGAAGCGGTGGAGGGCGCGCTCGTCACGGGCATCGTGGTCGAGTCGGCGGCGATGGTGGGCCGCTTCCGCTTCGCCCACGCACTCGTCCAGCAGGTCCTCTACGACGAGCTGAGCGCGGTTCGCCGGGCTCGCCTCCACGCCCGGGTGGCGGCGGCCATCGAGGTCCTCCCCCGCGACGATGCCCGGCTGGCCGAGCTGGCGCAGCACTTCCACCGGGCCGCGTCCGCCATCGGGCCGGAGAAGGCGATCGACTACGCCCTGGAGGCGGCGGCCGCGGCGCAAGCCCGGCTGGCGTTCGAGGCGGTCGAGGAGCACCTGATCCGGGCGTTGGCGCTGGTCGAGGCGATGCCCGCCGGCCGGCGACGCGACCGTCAGGAGCTCCGGCTCCAGAACCGGCGGGCGCTGTCGTTGATGCTCAACGGCGGCCTCGTCTCGCTGGCCGCGGGGCGGGCCTGCGACCGGGCCGCGGAGCTGGCCCTGGGGCTGGACGACACGGCCGAGCTGCTGTCGTCGATGGCGGGGCTGTCGAAGGCGGCGATCGTCCGCGCCGAATGGGAGGTCGTCACCAGCCTGGGGACGCGGATGGTCGCCCTCGGGGACGCGTCCGACGACGACCTCAGCCGGGCCGCCGGCCTCTTTGCCCTCGGCAACGCCGAGCTCTTCGCCGGCGACCTTCGGGAGAGCCGGCGGCACGTCGAGGACGCCATCGCCCTCGCCCGCCCGCTCTGGAAGCAGAGCCCGGAGGCGGCCTTCCTGTGGGTGAACCCACTGGTGTTCGCGCTGACGATCCTCGGCCTGGGGCTGTCGTTGGCGGACGAACCGGACCCGGCCCACGCCGCGTTGCTGGATGCCGAGGAGCTGGCCACCGCCGGCGGCCACCACTTCTGGCTGCTGGGGGTGCAGTTGTGCGTCGCCATCGGCCACGCGTGCGGGGAGCGGGTGGATGAGGCCGCGGCCGAGGCCGAACGCTGCATCGAGCTCGGGCGGGCCACCGGCCTCCGGGTGGTCGTCACCGTCGCCGCCGTGATCCGGAGCTGGGCCGCGGCCCGGATCAGCCCGGCACCAGCCGAACTGGCCCAACTGCGCGCCGACCTGGAGGCGTGCGACGCCGAGGGGGTCCGCATGTGGCGACCGTTCCGCCTGATGCTCCTCGCCGACGCCTGCCTCCACGCGGGACGGTGCGACGAGGCGGTCGCCGCCGCCGCCGACGGCCTGGCCCAGTGCGATGCATCCGGCGAGCGGGTATGCGAGTCGGAGCTGCACCGCCTGCGGGGGCTGGCCCTGGCGGGCGCCGGCCGGCCGACGGCGAACGAGGCCGAGCCGAGCATCCGCCGGGCAGTCGCCGTCGCCGAGGCCCAGGGAGCGACACTGTTCGTTCGGCGGGCCACCGCCGCCCTCGACCGCGTCCTGTCCCCGGCCACGACGTAGCCCGGGGTCTCTACCGATCGCCGACCGCGGACCGCGGACCGCGTGCCGACCGACCGCGCCGACAGGTCCGCCAGGCCGCACGGAACAAGCGGCGAGCGGCCGGTTACAACACCGCCAGCGGGTCCCTGCCGACGAAGGCGGCCAGGCGTTGGTAGGCGTCGGCGCCCTCGGGGGCGGGCAACTCGTCGGCGAACACGCCCTCCTGGCGGCCGAACTGCGTCGTCAGCATCTGGGCGTTGGCCAGGGCCACCTCGGCCAGCTCCGGGTCGAGGTCGACCTTGGAGTTGGTGGCTCGGGACAGGTCCCACCCGTGGGCCACGAACTCGATGATGGCGATGTCGACGGCCAGGCTTCCCTCCGGGGACCCGAAGGCGAGGTCCCACTCCTGGTCCAACACCCCCGCCCGGCCGAGGGCGATCTTGAGCTTGGCCGCCTCCTGGGCGTAGGACACGGCCGCGTCGTACTTCACCCGGTCGACGCCGAACTCCTCCAGGTTGAACTTCGCCCCCATCGCCCCCTGGGAGAACATGTGCAGCGACGAGATGAGGTGGTTGACCACGTCCCGCACGTTCCACTCCTTGCACGGCGTCGACAGGCCCAGCTGCCCGTAGCCCATGGTGGAGATGATCCGGCCGGTCTGCTCCACGGCCCGGATGAGGGTTTTGCTCGCTTCTTCCATGGCCGTGTTTGTACACCGTCGACGGTGCGTGCCCGGTCAGGACAGGCGGGTGAGCTCCACCGTGACGCCCAGGGCCTCGGCCGGCCCGCCGTGGTAGATGCCGTGCAGGGGTGAGATGTCGGAGTAGTCGCGGGCCCGCCCGACCACCACGTGGCGCTCCGCCACCACCCCGTTGGTGGGGTCGAACGACTGCCAGTCACCCGTCCAGGCCTCGATCCAGGCGTGGCTCTCCCCCTGCATCGGCGTGCCCAGGTGGGCCTCCTCGTGGGGGTGGAGGTAGCCGGACACGTAGCGGCAGGGGATGCCGGCCGACCGCAGCAGGGCGAGGGTGACATGGGCGAAGTCCTGGCACACGCCGCTGCCCTGGCGAAGGACGTCGGGCGCGGGCGTGGACACGTCGGTGGTGCCCTTCTGGTAGCGCAGGCTGCCCTTCACCCACTCCACCGCCGCCTCGCAGGCGTCGCCGGGCGACGACTCCCGGCGGAACTGCTCAGTCGCCTCCCGAACGTCGTCGTCGAGGGGGACGAGGGTGGTCGGTGCCAGCAGCTCGGCGAAGCGGTCGCGCAGATCGGGACGGGCCAGGTCGGACCAGGTCGCCGGATCGTCGAGAGGGCCGGGATGGCCCGAGGTCTCAACCACCGACGTGCCCGTCACCGACAGCCCGACGTGGGGTACCTGGATGTCGAAGGCGTGGACGAGCGTGCCCCAGTAGTCCCAGTAGCGGAAGGCGACCGCCGACGGGCTGACCGCCACCGTCGACTCGAGCACCAGCTGGCGGTCGCTCGAGATGGGGGTGATGCGGGCCTCGTTGTACGACGACGTCACCTCCCGGCGGTACTTGTAGCCGGTGGTGTGGGTGATGGCGATCCGCCACGTCATCCGCGCAGGCTCCATTCGAGGGCGGCGGCCTGACGGAAGAACCGGCGGGCCACCGCGTCGCCCGCCTCGTGGCACGCCGTCTGGAGCGAGCGCAGGCGGGTGGGCAGGTCGGCCAGCAGCTCCTGGAGCCGTCGGAACTCGAGGTCGGTGCGGGCCCGGCCCACGATCCGCCGGGCCTCGTCGTCGAGCCCGGCCCGTCCCGCGTGGGGCTGGAGCTCGGCCAGGCAGGTCTCGGCGACGCCCAGGGAGTGGATGGCGGAGCGGGGGAAGAGGCGGTCGAGGAGCAGGAACTCGGTGACCAGGTCGGCCGTCACCGCCCGCCGGTAGGTGCGCAGGAACGCCTCGTGGGCCGAGCAGCAGCGCAGGGTCGCCACCCAGTCCCCGGGCTCGTCGGCGTCGTGGAGGCCGGCCGAGAGCATGCGGGCGGTCATGTCCACCCGCTCCAGGCTGCGGCCCAGGACGAGGAACCGCCACCCGTCGTCGCGGCTCATGGTGGAGTCGGCCAGGCCCGAGAGGATGGCGGCCCGCTCCTTCACGTAGGAGAACATGGCGTGGGGGCCGATGGCGGTGGCCTGGGCGATCATCGCCGGCAGGGCGTTGTGGGTGGCGTTGAGGCACTCCCACATCTCCGAGGAGATCGCGTCCCGGGCGCCGCGGGCGTTCTCCCGGGCTGCGCTGAGGGCACCCGCGATCGACGTGGTGTCGGGGTTGGCGAAGGCGAGGGTCTCGAGCATGCCGTCGGCGTCGCACGGCGAATCGTCCGGCCGCACGCCCATGACGCCGAGGAGGGCCCGGCAGGCGGCCTCCTCCTCCACCGACGGGTCCTCCAGCCGGCGGTGGACGTGGACGTCGAGGATGCGGGCGGTGTCCTCCGCCCGCTCCACGTAACGACCCATCCAGTAGAGCGACTCCGCGATCCGGCTCAGCACGGCTGGCCGCCCTGTTGCTGCTGCTGGGCGGCCTGGGGGACGGACGGACCGGGGTCGAGCGGGTTGCCCGGGACCTGGGGCTCCAGCGCCGCCGTCGGCATGCGCCGGGGCCGGCTGGCGCGGGGCCCGCCCGGCTCGGCCAGCACCCACGTGTCCTTCGACCCGCCACCCTGGCTGGAGTTGACGACCAGGCTTCCCTCGGGGAGTGCTACCCGGGTAAGACCGCCGGGCACTACCCACACCCGCTCCCCGTCGTTGACCGCGAACGGCCGCAGGTCGACGTGGCGGGGCCGGAGGTGTGATCCGACGTGGGTGGGCGACGTCGACAGTTGCACCACCTCCTGGGCGATCCATCCCCGGGGGTTGTCCAGCACCTCCCGGCGAAGCTCGTCGAGCTCGGGGCCGGTGGCGGCGGGCCCGATGACCAGGCCGTAGCCGCCCGACCCGTCCACCGGCTTGAGCACCAGCTCGTCGAGGCGGGGCAGGGTGGCGGCGAGCTGGGCCGGCTCCTCCAGGCGGTAGGTCGCCACGTTCGGGAGCAGCGCCTCCTCGTCGAGGTAGTACCGGATCATGTCGGGGACGTAGGTGTAGACGAGCTTGTCGTCGGCCACGCCGTTGCCCACCGCGTTGGCGATGGTGACGTTGCCGGCCCGGGCCGCGTTGAGGATGCCGGGGCAGCCCAGCATCGACTCCGCCCGGAAGTGGAGGGGATCGAGGAAGTCGTCGTCGACCCGCCGGTAGACGACGTCGACCCGGTGCTCGCCCTCGGTGCTGCGCATGTAGACGTAGTTCTTGCGGCACACCAGGTCGCGGCCCTCCACCAGCTCCACGCCCATCTGGCGGGCGAGGAAGGCGTGCTCGAAGTAGGCCGAGTTGTGGACGCCGGGCGTGAGCACGACCACCGTGGGGTCGCCCGCGCCCGTGGGGGTGGCCGCCCGCAGCGCTTCGAGGAGGCGGGCCGGGTAGCTGTCGACCGGCCGCACCCGGTGGCTGGTGAACAGCTCGGGGAAGACCCGGGCCATGGTGCGCCGGTTCTCGACCACGTAGGAGATGCCCGACGGCGTGCGCAGGTTGTCCTCCAGCACCCGGAAGATCCCGTCGGCGCCCCGCACCAGGTCGACGCCGGAGACGTGCACCCGCACGCCGTTGGGCGGGTCGACCCCCATCGCCGCCCGGTGGTAGTGGGTCGACGTGGTGACGAGCTTCCGGGGGACGAGCCCGTCCTCCAGGATGCGGCCCGGCCCGTAGACGTCGGTGAGGAACGCCTCCAGCGCCCGGACCCTCTGGGAGACGCCCGCCTCGATGGCCGGCCACTCGGCCGCCGACAGGATGCGGGGGACGAGGTCGAGGGGGAAGGGCCGCTCCTCCCCCGACAGGGAGAAGGTGATGCCCTGATCGCGGAACGACATGTCACGGGCCGCGCAGCGGGAGGCGAAGTCGGACGCCGACAGGGACTGGAGGGCCTCGTGGAGGGCGGCGTAGGCGACCCGGGGGCGTCCGGAGGCGTCGAACATCTCGTCCCAGCCGTTGCCGGACGGGTAGTCGTCGAGAAAATCCCCCATTTGGCGGATCGTCGCACCCCCTCGTTACGTCGGTGTTTCCACGATCCAACGGTCGTGTAACGCCCCCGACGCCGCGATCACGAACGGGCGGCGCTGTCCTCCCACTCGATGCGAGGAGCGTCGGACCACAACCGCTCGAGGTCGTAGTAGTGGCGGGTCTCGTCGAGGAAGGCGTGCACCACGAAGTCGCCGAAGTCGAGGAGCACCCACTCGGCCTGCTCCTTGCCCTCGATCCGAAGGGGACGGATGCCTGCGGTGGCCTTGAGCTGGGCCTCGACCTCCTCGGCGATGGTGGCGACCTGGCGATGGTTGCGGCCGCTGGTGATGACGAACGACTCGGTGATGGCGAGCACCTTGCCCACTTCGAGGATGACCGTGTCGTCGCCCCCCTTGGAGGCTGCCGCCCTCGCTGCCACCCTCGCCCAGTCGCGAACCTGGTCGAGACCGCTGTCGCCGGTGCTCGTCACCGGCCTCCGGAGCCCGTCGTCATCGTGTCTCCAGCGTACAGACCGCGCTGGCGTATGAGGTTGATTACCGGATCGGGGACCAGGAAGTCGAGCGGCCGACCCTGGCGGTGGCGCTCCCGGAGGTCGGAGCTGGATATCTCGAGAAGGGGCATGTCGACCCGTTCCACCCGCCACTGGGGGCCAGGGGGGGCGCCGGGGTGCGGCACTCCCCCGCGACCGACGACGGCCAAGGTGGCCAGGCGGGCGACGGTGTCGGGACGCTTCCACGTCTCGAGCTCGGCGGCCACGTCGGTGCCGACGATGAGGAAGAGCTGGCGGTCTGGGTCGTCGTGATGGAGCTGCTCGAGGGTGTCGGCGGTGTAGGTGTCGCCGCCCCGGTCGATCTCGATGCGGCTGGCCTCCAGGCCGTCGCGCCCGGCGACGGCGGCCTCCACCATGGCCAGGCGGTCCTCGGCGGGGGTGAGCGCCCGGCCGCTCTTCTGCCACGGGTGGTTGGCGACGACGAGCAGGACCCGGTCGAGGCGGAGGGCGCGGCGGGCGTTGACGGCCGCGGCCAGATGGCCGATGTGGACGGGGTCGAACGTCCCCCCCAGGACACCGAGGCGCTCTGCCATGGACAATCGATCGTACGAGCCCGGCAATGCCCCTAACCTGTAGTCGCAGTCATGGACAGTCCCTGGACCCCGAGCAGCTGGCGTACCCGACCCGCCGCGCAACAGCCCCACTGGCCGAGCGAGGGCGCGCTCGACGACGTCCTCAAGCGGCTGAGCGGGCTGCCGCCCCTCGTGTTCGCGGGCGAGGTGCGGCACCTCACGGCGTCGCTGGCCGAGGTGGCCGAGGGCAAGGCCTTCCTGCTCCAGGCGGGCGACTGCGCCGAGTCCTTCGACTGGTTCTCCGCCGACACCATCCGCGACAAGCTCAAGGTCATCCTCCAGATGGCGGTGGTGCTCACCTACGGGTCGGGCGTGCCGGTGGTGAAGATGGGGCGGATCGCGGGGCAGTTCGCCAAGCCCCGGTCGGCGGCGACGGAGTGGGTCGACGGGGTGGAGCTGCCCGTGTTCAGGGGCCACATGGTCAACGACCTGGCACCGACGGCTGCGGCCCGGGTTCCCGACCCGGATCGGCTGCTGGCCGCCTACCACCAGTCGGCGTCCACCATGAACCTGCTGCGGGCGTTCACCAAGGGGGGCTTTGCCGACCTGACCCAGGTGCACGTCTGGAACCAGGAGTTCGTGGCCTCTTCGGCCGAGGGCCGGCGGTACGAGCGGATCGCGTCGGGCATCGACCAGGCATTGCGATTCATGGCCGCCTGCGGGATCAAGCTGGCCACCGAGCGGGGCATCCACGAGGTCGACTTCTGGACCAGCCACGAGGCCTTGATCCTCGGCTACGAAGAGGCGCTCACCCGTCGCGACTCGTTGACGGGCGATTGGTACGACTGCTCGGCCCACCTGCTCTGGGTCGGCGACCGCACTCGCCAGCTCGACGGTGCCCACCTCGAGTTCCTGGCCGGGGTCGGCAACCCGCTGGGCGTGAAGATCGGGCCGTCGGTGTCGGCCGACGAGGTGGTCTCGTTGTGCGAGCGGTTGAACCCGGGCCGGGTGCCGGGGCGGCTGTCGCTCATCACCCGCCTGGGCGCGTCCCGGATCGAGGAGCTGCTGCCGCCGATGGTGCGGGCGGTGCGCGATGCGGGGAACACGGTGCTGTGGGTGTGCGACCCGATGCACGGCAACACGTACCAGACGGCCGGCGGTGTGAAGACCCGTCACTTCGACGCAATCATCTCCGAGCTCACGTCGTTCTTTTCCGTCCACCGGGAGTTGGACTCCTGGCCCGGCGGCGTGCACGTCGAGCTCACCGGCGAGAACGTCACCGAGTGCCTCGGGGGGGCCGAGGAGGTGCTCGACACCGAGCTCGACCGCAACTACATGTCGATGTGCGACCCCAGGCTCAACGCCCGCCAAAGCCTCGATCTCGCTTTCCGCGTCGCGGAGCTGCTCCGAGGGTAGAGCCCCTTGCGAGGGGTTGAAAGGCCATGATATACCGTCCGCTGTGAGGCGCCTGGCCGTCGTCGGGATGCTGGTGGTGGGCTTGGTCGTGGGAGCCGCATGCGGTGGCGGCGACGACGAGCCCCTGGGTCCGACCGCCACCGTGCCGCAGGCAACGACGACCACCAACCCCTACGCGGTCCCCGCCGTGATCGACGAGGCCTACGTCAACCGGGTACTCGCGGGGTTGGACCAAGTGTTCGGTGACGCTGTTCGCATAGTGGTTGCATCGAGGACATTCCCGACCGATGCCGCTCGAAGAGTGGAGGCGGTGTACGCCGGTAACGTCCGACTGGCCGTCCTGGGCAGCATCTCCGATGCCGCGAACAGCCGGCTCGACAACTTCGAGCAACCTCCTTCAAACCAACGCACAACCGCATCGGACCTACTTATGGCCACCCCGACGTGCATCTTCACGGAGATCTCCCGTGACTATTCGGGAGTCACGACAGATGACGACCCCCCGGTGACGCAGTGGGCAGTTCTCCGACGGGCTGAGAATTTCGACACTCCCGGCGGGCATAATCCAACCGGCTGGGTCTACGTGTTCGACGGGGTCGACCAGGACGGTTCAGCGCCGGAGGACCCGTGCGCAGAGTCCTGAGATTGGCCGCCGGACTCGTCATGACGGCAGTTGAGCTGACGCTCGTGACTGCGACGGTCGCCTCTGCACAGGTGTCCCCCACCACCCTCGTCTGCGTCCGCGGGCCCGACGGGAAGATCCTCTACTGCATCGGAGAAGGGACCGCTGGAACACCCGGTAGCTCTCAATTGGAGGGTGGGAGGGAAGGTGGCGAGTCCTCCTCGGACCCTGGTGGCAGGATAACCTACGTCCCCCTTGACGAGGACGCCCCGGACTACTTCCGGCCGGGCTACTGCATCACCCACGACGGCATCGACCTGCTTTGTGCGGTTGAGATGGGCCCAGAAGGACCAGTACCGGCCACAACCCCGTCGTCCTATGCCCGTCGGTTCTGGCAGGGCATTCCCCTTCCCGATCCCCAGCCGCAGATCGCTCCGGGAAGGGCGATAACCGGCATGTACGCCTACCTTGAAACACGCGGAACGACGACCCACACCCACAACGAGCCTGACACGCCGTTCGGGCCGCTGACCATCGTGGCGACCGGCAAGTACTACGTGGACTGGGGCGACGGGACCCGAACCGGGCCTCACTCGGCCGAGGGCGAGCCGTGGCCTGACGGAAGGATCAAGCACGAGTACATCCACGTCGGCTCGTATGACGTGGTCGTCACCGAACGGTGGACGGCGACGTGGAGCTTCGGCGACCAATCGGGCACGCTCGACGAGTTGCGCACGGAGGGGCGCATCGAGGACTTCCCGGTCCAGCAGATCCAGGCGATCGTGTTCCAGTAGAAGCTCTGTGGCATGAAAAGGGGCGCCACACGCCCCTTTTCCGACCCACAAACGGTCCCCACCGGCTCTTCGAGTCATTCGCCATTGGGGTCGACGACCCCCGACGCGACAACGAGGACAAAGGCGTAAACGTGCGCTCCCGACTCGCTCACGAGCGGCGCGGATACGATTTGCCGATGGCGACCGGGGGGTGGCAGGGACTGGGCGGTCGGGGTCGGTCGTCCGATGACACTGCCGGCCTGCCCTCGGCCGCCGGCCCGGACGGCGTCGGCCCCTCCACAACCCCGGACGGGCCCGGCGGCGGGCCCTCCGAATCCGCGACCGACAACCCCGCCGCCCCCGACCCCCTCCCCCCCTCGGCAGTGGCGCCCCCGCCCGCCCCGGCGCCGGCGCCGCGAGTTGAGCCCTTCCGGCTGATCGAGGAGGCGAGCGCGGCGGCGGAACGGATCAGGCAGGACGCGGAGCGGGAGGCGGCGCGGATCCTGGCCGCGGCCCGGGTGGCCCAGGAGGAGGAGTCGGCGCGCACCCGGCGGCAGGTCGAACGGGAGGCGGCCGCCTTCCGGGCCGACGCCATGTCCGCCGCGTCCAAGCTCACCTCGACCGCCAAGGCCGAGGCCGACCGCCTGCGGCTCCGGGCCCAGGCCGACGCCGACAACATCCTGGAGGAGGCGTGGGCCGGCTTCCAGACCCACTCCGAGTCCCTCCGGGCCGACGCCGAGGCCATGCAGGCCCAGGCCGACGCCGATGCCCGGGCCGAGGCCGAACGGTTGGTCGCAGCGGCCGCGGCCGAGGCCGAGCGGCTGCGGGCAGAGGCCCACTCGGACGCGGCCACGATCCTCGACGAGGCGTGGGCCACCTTCGAGGAGCGGTCGGAGGCGATCCTGGCCGACGCCGAGGCCGACCGGGCCCAGCTTCACGCCGACGCCCTCAAGCGGGCGACCGCCGACCGTGAGCGCCTGCTGGCCGACGCCGGCGCCGAGGCGGCCAGGGAGTCGGCCCGCTTGATCGACGGGGCCAAAGGCACCGCCACCGCGCTCGTCGCGTCCGCCAGTAAGAAGGCCCACGACGACGCCACCGCCCTCGTGGCCGCCGCCACGGCCGAGGCCAAGCACCTGGTCGACAGTGCCGCAGCCGAGGCCGACGCGACCAGGAAGCGGATGGTCGACGACGCCCGGGCCGCGTCCGAGCAGGAGGCGGCCGAGCTGGTCGAGTCGGCCCGGGCCGGCTCGACCCGCACCCTCACCGAGGCGATCGCGGAGGCGAGCGAGCTGGTCGAGGAAGCCCGGCGCAAGGCGGCCGACCTCGAGCGGGAGGGCGTGGCCGCGGCCGAGGCCGAGGCTGCCTCCCACCGGGAGGAGGCCAACGAGAAGGCCCGCGAAGCCTTCGAGCGGATGTGGGCGGAGGCGTCCCACCTCCTCGACGAGGCCCACATCGAGGCGGAACGGATCGCCCGGCACGCGGCCGCCGAGTCCACCCGGTTGCTCGATGAAGCTCGGCAGGAGGCGGGGGCCGAGGCGCAGCGGGTGCGGGATCAGGTGGAGGAGGAGGCGAGGCGGGCGGTCGCCCAGGCCCAGGCCACCGCCACCATGGTGCAGTCCGACGCCAGCGCCCGGGCCCGGGCCATCCAGGACGCGGCCCGAGACGAGGCGGACAAGGTCGCGGAGCAGCTCCGCCGCGACGCCCAGGCCGACGCCGACCGGCTCCGGCGCGACGCCGAGGCGGAGCTGGCGCGGCTGCGTGCGGAGGCGGAAGCCCAGGTCAGGCACCTGCTGGAGGAGGCGCAGATCGAGTCCGACCATCTCGTCGCCGAGGCCGCCGCCCACGCCCGCCAGACCACCCACGACGCCACCGGTGCGGCCGACCGTCTCCTCTCCGAGATGCGGATGGCGGGAGAGCAGGAGCGGGCCCGCCTCCTGGCCGAGGCCGACCAGGACACCGCCCGCCGGCGTACCGAGGCCGAGGTCCAGGCCCGCGAGATGGTGGCGCAAGCGGCGGCCATGGCCGACACCGGAGTCAAACGGGCCCGTTCGAAGGCGGAGCAGGAAGTGGCCCACATCCTCACCGACGCAGCCGCAGCCGCCACCGCCACCACCCGCCAGGCCCATGCCGATCGGGCCCGCATCCTGGAGGAGGCCGAGCACCTCGCCGAACAGCACGTCGTGCGCGAGCGGCAGCGGGTGACGGCCGAGGTCGAGCTCCTCCGGGCGGAGGCGTCGGAGGAGGCGGCCCGCACCATCCGGGAAGCGGCCACCACCGCCGACCGGATGCTGGCCAAGGCCCAGCACGACTCGGAGGTGATGCTGGAGCAGTGCCGCACCGAGATGGCGGCCCTGTGGGACGACGTCCGCCACCGCCGGCAGCAGTCGGAGGAGGCCGCCCGCCGAGCCGTGAGCGACGTCCGCACCAGCACACCGGCCGCCGCCTCCCGGTCGAGCGACCCGTCCCACGACGTGGCCGCCCGCCTGATCGACGAGGCCTTCGGCGACACCAGGGGCCGGCGCGACCCCTGAGCCTGAGTGCCTGAGCGCCTACGTCAGCCGGTGGTCGTCAGCACCTCGGCGCCGTCGTCGGTGACGACCAGGGTGTGCTCGAACTGGGCGCTCCGCCGGCGGTCGACGGTGACCGCGGTCCAGCCGTCGTCCCACAGGACATGGCGCCAGTCGCCCAAGGTGATCATGGGCTCGATGGTGAACGTCATCCCCGGCTCCATGATGGTGGTGGCCATCGGGTTGGCGTAGTGGTAGATCGTCGGGACGGTGTGGAACTTCTCCCCCACGCCATGGCCGACGAAGTCGCGCACCACCCCGAGCCGGTTGGCCTCGGCGTGGGCCTCGACGGCGGCGCCGATGTCGGACACCGGCCGTCCCGGGCGCACCGCGGCGATGCCCCGCTCCAGGCACTCCCGAGTGACGTCGACCAGCCGGCGCGACTCGTCGTCGACCGCTCCCACCAGGAACGTTGCACTCGTGTCCCCGTGGACGCCGTCGAGGTAGACGGTGACGTCGAGGTTGACGATGTCGCCGTCGACGAGGGCCCGGTCGTCGGGGATGCCGTGACAGATGACCTCGTTCACCGACGTGCACAGCGACTTCGGGAAGCCGTTGTAGTTGAGCGGGCTGGGGTAGGCGCCCCGGGCGAGGCACTCGGCGTGGGCCATGGCGTCGAGGGCGTCGGTGGTGATCCCCGGGCCGGACCTGGGCGCCGACCACAGCCAGGACCTCGGCCGCCACCCGCCCCGCTCGCCGCATGCGCTCGATGACCTCGGGCGACTTCACCATGGCCTCGACCTCGGGCTCGGGTGTGCCGGACACCGCGTAGTCGGGGACGACGATCTCCGGCGGTACGACCCGGGTAGGACTCAGCCGACCCGGTCGCAACGGCTTCTCGGTGGACAGGTGGCACCGCTTGTAGGGCCGATTGCTGCCGCACCAGCAGCGGTCGTTGCGGCCGAGGCGGGCGGGCGCGTTCACTGCGCCTCCGCCCGCCGGACGACCCAGTCGGCGATGTGGGGTCGCAGCCACAGGCGGGGTCGACCGCGCCCGAGGTCGACGACAGGGCGGGGCATGTCGGGGTATCGGCGCAGGTAGGTGCTGACACTGTTGGGATGGCTGAGGCCCAGCAGCTCGGCGATCCCGCGGGCGTCGATCAGGTCTTCGGTGCGAACGGTCGGCGTCATCGGCCGACGAGTCTACAGGTGAAGACAGGTGTCCGACGGGTTCGGTGTCGCACCCCCGGGCCAAGATTGCCCTCGTGGACGACGAGCTGCGACAGGAGGCCCTCACCCTCCTGCGGCGCCTGACCGGCGATCCCGCGAGCGACTTCCGCCCCGATCAGCTGGAGGTGATCCGGCGCCTGGTGGGGCAGCGGCAGCGGGTCCTGCTCGTCCAGCGGACGGGGTGGGGCAAGAGCGCGGTGTACTTCATCGCCACCCGCATGCTCCGCGATCGAGGCGGCGGGCCGACCCTCCTCGTGTCCCCCCTGCTCGCCCTCATGCGCAACCAGATCGAGGCCGCCCAACGGATGGGCGTGGCCGCGGTGACGATCAACAGCGCCAACCGGAAGGAGTGGGACGGCGTTCGGGAGCGGCTCGACGCCGGCACCGTCGACGTCCTGCTCATCTCGCCGGAACGGCTGGCCAACCCCCAGTTCCGGGCCGAGGTCCTGCCCGAGGTCGGGCGTCGAAGCGGCCTGCTCGTCATCGACGAGGCCCACTGCATCTCCGACTGGGGTCACGACTTCCGGCCCGACTACCGGCGGCTGGTGCGGGTCCTCGACCTCCTGCCCACCGGCGTCCCCGTGCTGTGCTGCACGGCCACCGCCAACGACCGGGTGGTGGCCGACGTGACCGCCCAGCTCGGGGCCGACCTGGCCGTGGTGCGGGGGGCCTTGGGACGTGACGGCCTCCGGCTGCACGTCCTCGACCTGCCGTCCCCCGCCGAGCGGCTGGCGTGGCTGGCCGAGACGATCCCCCGGCTGCCGGGCACCGGGATCGTCTACTGCCTCACCATCCGCGACACCGAGCGGGTGGCGGCCTGGCTCCGTCGCCAGGGAGTCGAGGCGGTCGCCTACAGCGGCGAGACCGACGACGAACGGCGGTTGGAGATCGAGCAGGCCCTGCTCGCCAACGAGGTCAAGGTGGTGGTCGCCACCTCGGCCCTGGGCATGGGCTTCGACAAGCCCGATCTCGCCTTCGTGGTCCATTACCAGTCGCCCGGCTCGCCCATCGCCTACTACCAGCAGGTCGGGCGGGCGGGGCGGGCGCTCACCGAGTCCCTGGGCATCCTCCTCCGGGGCGTCGAGGATCGCGACATCCAGGACTTCTTCATCCGCACCGCGTTCCCACCCGCCGGACTGGCCCGGCAGGTGGTCGAGCTGCTGGAGGCCCGGGCCGAGCTGGTGCGGCCGGCCGAGCTGCTGGAGGCGGTGAACGTCCGCCCGTCCCAGCTCGAGGGTCTGCTGAAGGTGCTCGAGGTCGAGGGGGCAGTCGAGCGGGAGGGCTCACTCTGGCGGCGCACGCTGCGGCCCTGGGCCTTCGACGACGACCGGGTGGCGGCGGTCACCGCCCTCCGCCGGACGGAGCAGGCCCAGATGGATCGCTATGCCGTCGCCATCGGCTGTCGCATGGTGGCCCTCCGCCGCTACCTCGACGACGACGACGGTGAGCCCTGCGGCGGGTGCGACACCTGCACCGGCACCAGCCTGGCCATCGAGCTGGCGCCGACCGCCGTCCAGGCCGCGATCGCCTACCTGCGCCACGCCGAGGTCGTCGTGGAGCCCCGCAAGCAGCTCCCCGACCGCCAGCCCATCGAGCCTGGCCGCCGGCCCCGTCCCGGGCGGGCGCTGTCGCTCTGGGGCGACGCCGGGTGGGGCAACCTCGTCCGCCACGGCAAACAGGTAACGGAGCGCTTCGACGACCGGTTGGTCGAGGCCGCGGCCGGGCTCGTCCGGGGGTGGCACCCTGACCCCTTCCCGGCGTGGGTGACCTTCGTGCCCTCCCGGCGCCATCCCGAGCTGGTGGCCGACTTCGCCCGGCGGCTGGCGAAGTCGCTCGGGCTGCCCTGCGAGGATGTGGTGGTGAAGGTGCGGGAGACCGAGCCGCAGAAGACGATGGAGAACAGCGCCCAGCAGTACCGCAACGTCAAGGGCGCGTTCGAGGTTCGAACGCCCCTACCGGGCGGGCCCGTGCTCCTGGTCGACGACGTCGTCGACTCCCGGTGGACGATCACCGCCATCGCCTGGAAGCTGCTCGAGGCCGGCGCCGGGCCGGTGCACCCGCTCGCCCTGGCCGACTCCGCCGGACGGTCGGGGTGAAGTCGGAGGGCTCGATGGCGACCGTGCTCCTCGTCAGCCGGCTGGTGGCCGAGGGGGTCCAGCCGCTGAAGGCGGGCGAGTTCTGGCGGCTCCACGACGTCGTCGGCCGGCCGAGCGCGCTCCTCGGCCAGACGGTCGACGAGCTCGTCCGCCGCTTCGGCCTGACCGTCGACCTGGCGGGGAGGGTCGTCGGGCTGCTCGACCGGGCCACGGCCATGGCCTTCGAGCTGGACCGGCTCGAGCAGGCCGGAATCTCCACCCTCACGCCGTCCGACGAGGCCTACCCGGCGCGCTTCGTCGAGCGACTCGGCCCCAAAGCCCCTCCCGTGCTCCACGCCGCGGGCGACGTCGGACTCCTCGGTCGGCCCGGTCTGGGGGTCGTCGGCAGCCGGGACGTCGACCCGGAGGGCGCCGAGGTCGCGCGGGCGGCCGCCGAGCGGGGCGCCCGCCTGGGGTTGGCCGTGGTGTCGGGCGGGGCCCGGGGGGTCGACCGCCTGGCCATGGGCGGCGCCTACCAGGCCGGCGGGGCGGTGGTGGGCGTGCTGGCCGACTCGCTGGCGCGCACCCTCCGGAGTCCCGACGTGCGGCGGGCCGTCCTCGGCGGGTCCACGGTCCTGTGCACGCCCTACGGTCCCGATGCCCCGTTCAGCCCGGGCAACGCCATGGGTCGGAACAAACTGATCTACGCCCAGTCGTCGGTCACCCTCGTGGTCGCCAGCGATCTCGACACCGGCGGCACCTGGTCGGGGGCGGTCGAGGCGATCAAGGACGGGATCGGCCGGGTGGCGGTGTGGCGAGGGGCCGGGGAGGGCCCGGGAAACGCCGCCATCGAGGCCCGCGGGGCGGTGGCGGTTCGGTCGGTCGAGGAGATCGAGGCGCTCCTCGTCGGCGACGAACCCGAGCGCCGGCAAGCCGCCCGCGCCGCCCAACCGTCGCTGTTCGAGGGTCCCCGCTAGCCCGCCGCGGGTCGGAACAGCTGGCCGACCTCGTCCTCCAGCACCGGTTCGACGCCGAGATCCTCGACCCGGACGAGCAGCCGCTGGCGGAAGGCGTAGGGACGGAGCCACACCACCACCCCCTGGTCGCGGGAGAGGCGATCGGCCATGGCCGCCAACTCGTCGTCGTACTCGGGCCGGGGCCGGTCGGAGAGGTAGTCGGTGTGCGCCGGCAGGGGCGCCGCGGCCCGGCCGGTCAGGAGGAAGACGGCCTCGGGGGCGTTGCTGTAGACGGTGACGTCGGGCGGGAGGGCGGCGACCGCGGCCAGCACGGTCGAGTCCTCCCAGGCGGCGGCGGTGAGGCCGCGGCGACCGACGCTGGTGTCGGTGAGGCCGTCGATGACCCACGACCCGGCGTAGAGGACTTGGAGGACGAGGAGCCCGATCCCGATGGCGGCGAACGTGGGGCGGGCTCGTCCCGTCACGGTCCGGTGCAGCCACGGGAACAGGCCGACGACGGCCACCACGTGGAGCACGGCGAGAAAGCGCAGGTCAAGGCGGCCGGTGGCGTCGAGGAGGATCCGGTCGGCGACCAGGACGACGACGTAGGCGATGGCGAAGGCGGGTAGGAGGAGGCCGAGCAGGTCGGCGCGACGATCACCGTTGGGGTTCCGTCGGCGGGCCACGATCGCCATCGCCACCAGGCCGGCGGCCACCGCGGCCGTCGCCACGCCCCGCACCGGCCAGGCCACGTACGGGGGCAGGACCCACCGGGAGAGGCTGCGGAACCCGTCCACCCAGTAGTCGGCGTCGAAGACATGGACGACGACCGGTCGGTTCCCGCTCCCGGCCACCGCCAGCCAGACCGCCAGCGGGGCCAGCGACGCGGCGGCGAAGGCGGCCGCCCGTCCCGCCCACCGGCGCCCGCCCGCCATCACCAGCACCGCCACCTCGGCCGCGACCAGGGCGACCCCGACGTACCGGGTGAGGCAGGCGCCGGCGGTGAAGGCCACCGCCGCCACCCACGGCCACCGGCGTTCGCCCTCCACCGCCGACGCCAGCGCGACCATCGCGGCCAGGACGAGCATCACGAAGAGCGGCTCGGTCAGGGCCGACGCGAAGTACACCAGCAGGTCGACCGCCCCCACCACCGCCGCCGACGCGGCCACGCCCAACCCCACCGACCCCGTCCCCCGGAGGACGACCACCGCCACCAGCAGCGCGGTCGCCCCCAGGAGCAGGGGGTTGACGACCGCCGCCGCGTCGAGCGGGTCGAGGCCCGTCAGCCACCCGACCGCGGCCAGGACCAGCGGGAACAGCGGCGGAAAATGGGACAGAGGCGGCGACCCGGGCGGGGCCGAGAACCCGTGGCCGTCGAGCAGGTTGCGGGCCGTCCCGACGTAGAAGGCGGAGTCGGGACTGGCGTAGGCCCCCTTGCGGGTGACGAGGAGGAGGGCGATCGTCCCGACCAGCGCGGGCAACCCGAGCACAAGCCACTCGACGCCGCGCCGGCGCGGAACCGCCCCGACTCGGCGGGCGAGCGTCATCGCAGCCAGCACGGTCGAGCGTGCAGGAACGTCGGCCTCGCCCACGCAACTGCACAACCGGTGGCCACCCGGTCAGCCGACCTCGGCGACGAAGCGCTCCAGTTGCCGCAGGTTGCGGCACTCGAAGACCCCGTCGCAGTGGACGCCGTAGAGCGACGCCACCGAGTCGCCGGTGTCCCAGTACGAGCGGGGCTCGGGGTTGAGCCAGTACACCCGCCGCGCCTTCTTGCGTAGCTCGTCGAGCACCCAGGCGTTGGCCTGGTGGTAGTTGTTGCGGGCGTCGCCGAGCACCACGACCGACGTGCGGGGCGTGATCTCCTTCCCCCACCGCTCCCAGAAGGCCTGGAAGGCGTGGCCGTAGTCGGAATGCCCGTCGGCCCACACCACGTCGGCCTCGGCGTTGACCCGGGCCAGGGCCTCGGTGAGGTCGGACGACCCCTCGAAGATCGACGTGACCTCGTCGACCCCGTCGATGAACACGAACGACCGCACCCGGGAGAAGCTCCCCGAGATGGCGTGGACGAACTGGAGGGTGAAGCGGGCGAAGGCGGCCACCGAGCCCGAGATGTCGGCCAGGACCAGGATCTCGGGCTTCGACGGGTGGGGGCGGCGGAAGCGGGGGTCGACGGGCACTCCCCCGTAAGACAAGGACTGGCGGACGGTGCGGCGCATGTCGAGACGGCCCCGGCGGTGGTGGCGACGCTTGCGAGCCAGGCGGGCGGCCATGCGTCGGGCCAACGGATGGAGGGTGCGGCGGAGGGCGGCCAGGTCCTCGGGGCTGGCGTGGAGAAAGTCGACGTCGGCCGGAAGGGGGCGGCGGAGCGCCGTCGCCACCGCCTCCGGGCCCTGCTCGTCCACCAGCCGGCGGCGGACCTCGGCCTCGATCTCGGCCCGCAGCCGGTCGAGCCGGGCCCGCAGCTCGTCCCGCTCGAGGCGTTGGTCGAGTCCGGAGGCGGAGGCGGCCGACAGCAGACGCTCCAACGCCCCCTCGGCGTCGAGCTGGCGCAGGGTGCGGAACACGTAGAACGTCCCCCCGACGGGACGTCCGGCATGCATACCCCCCAGCCGGGCCACCGCTTGCCGGGCCAGCTCCCGCAGGAGCTCGTCGTCGCCCGACTCCAGCGCCTGGTCGAGCATGGTGGCCAGCTCGCCCGCGGTGAGGGCGTCGTCGGTCGCGAGGAGCGGGAGGCGGAGCGAGAACCACACGTCGAAGACGGTGTCGAACGCGGCCCGGTGCTCCTGGCGCTTGACCAGGGTGGCGGCGAGGGCCCATCGCAGCGCCTCGCGGTCCTCCAAGGGGACCTGGGCCACCGCCTCCACCGCGTCGAGGTTCTCGGTGGGCGACACCGCCAGCCCCGACCGCCGCAGCTCGGCGACGAAGCCGGCCAGGGTGTCGAGCACCTCAGCCGGCCATCAGGAAGCCGCCGCCGCCCGCAGCTCGCGGTCGGCCTTGGCGATGTCGCCCCGGTGCTTGAGCAGCACGTGGAGGGTGCTCGACACGGCCTCCACGTCGACGTCGGCGACGCCCAGCAGGACGAGGGTGCGGGCCCAGTCGAGGGTCTCCGACACCGACGGCGGCTTGGTCAGGTCGAGCTGGCGGATGGTGCGCACCACGGCCGCCACCTGATCCGCCAGGCGGTCGCCGATACCCGGCAGCCGGGCCAGGACGATCTGCTTCTCGCGGGCCGCGTCCGGGTAGTCGAGGTGGAGGTAGAGGCAGCGCCGCTTCAACGCCTCCGACAGGTCGCGGGTGGAGTTCGACGTCAGGAACACCAGCGGGATGCGGGTGGCAGCCACCGTCCCCAGCTCGGGAATCGACACCTGCCAGTCCGACAGCACCTCGAGCAGCAAGGCCTCCGTCTCCACCTCCACCCGGTCGACCTCGTCGATGAGCAGGACTACGGGCTCGTCGGCCCGGATGGCCTCCAGGAGGGGACGGGCGAGCAGAAAGTCCTCGGAGAAGATGTCGCCCTCGACCGCGTCCCATGCTGGCCTTTCCTGGGCCGAATCGGCCGACCGCTCGGCCTGGATGCGCAGGAGCTGCTTGCGGTAGTTCCACTCGTAGAGGGCCTTGGACTCGTCGAGTCCCTCGTAGCACTGAAGCCGGATGAGGCGGGCGCCCGACCACGCTGCGATCGACTTGGCCAGCTCGGTCTTGCCGGTGCCGGCCGGCCCCTCCACCAGCACCGGCTTGTCGAGGCGGTCGGCCAGCCATGCGACGCCGGCGGTGGCGTCGTCGGCCAGGTAACCGACCGAGGCCAGGCCCGCCCGCACCGCCTCCAACGACTCGAATCGGGGTGTCGCGGCCACTCAGGTGCGGATCTGGCCGTCGCCCGTCACCACGTACTTCAGCGTGGTGAGCTCCCGGAGTCCCATCGGCCCCCGGGCGTGCAGCTTCTGGGTGGAGATCCCGATCTCGGCCCCGAACCCGAACATCTCGCCGTCGGTGAACCGGGTGGACGCGTTGACGATCACCGCGGCCGCGTCGACTTCACGGGCGAAACGGCGGGCGGCGTTGAGGTCGCGCGTGCAGATGGCCTCGGTGTGGCCCGTTCCGTGGCGGTTGACGTGGGCGATGGCGGCGTCGAGGTCGGCGACCACGGCCACCGACAGCTTGAGGTCGAGGAACTCGGTGGAGAAGTCGGCCTCGGTGGCGGGGCCGATCTCAGGGGCGATCGCCCGGGACCGCTCGTCACCCACCAGCTCGACGCCGTCGAGGGCAGCCACCGCCCGGGGCACGAACTCGACCGCCACCGACTCGTGCACCACCAGCGACTCGGCCGCGTTGCACACCGACGGCCGCTGCGTCTTGGCGTTGACCAGGATGTCGAGGGCCTGGTCGAGGTCGGCGGAGGCGTCGACGTAGACGTGGCAGTTGCCGTCGCCGTCGATCACGTAGGGGACGGTGGCATTGGCCAGGACGCTGGCGATGAGCGACGGTCCGCCCCGGGGGATGAGGCAGTCGACATAGCCCCTGAGCTGCATGAACTCGGCCGCCGCCTCGTGGGACGTGTCCTCCACGAGGACCAGGCAGTCCTCGGGCAGGCCGGCCTTGGCCAGCCCCTCCCTGAGGGCGGCGGCGATGGCGATGTTGGACGAGATGGCGCCCGACGATCCCCGCAGGAAGGCGGCATTGCCCGCCTTGAGGCAGAGGCCGAAGGCGTCGCTGGTGACGTTGGGTCGGTTCTCGTAGATGATCGCGACCACGCCGAGGGGCACCCGCACCTTCTCGATGACGAGCCCGTTGGGACGGGTCCAGCCCTCGCTGATCTCGCCCACCGGGTCGGGGAGGGCGGCCACCATGCGCAGTCCGTCGGCCATTGCCTCGACGCGCTTGGCGTTGAGGCGGAGGCGGTCGACCACGGTGGAGGTCACGCCCGCGGCCTCGGCCCGGTCGACGTCGACCCGGTTGGCGTCGAGGATCTCGGCCGACCGGGCCACGAGGAGGTCGGCCGCGGCGTGGAGGGCGGCGTCCTTGGTCGACGTGGAGGTGGTGGCGAGCACCCGGCTGGCGTCCTTGGCCCGCCGTCCGAGCTCGGGAAGGGGGGTGTTCGGCATCACGGTCGAGGTTACCGGCGGTACGTTCGTAGCCGGTGGAAGATATCGAGGTGGCGGTCCGCCGGGCGCTGGAGGCAACGGGCGTCGAGCATGAGCTGGTGGAATGCGACCCCGACTTCGCCGACACCGCCGCCTTCTGCGAGCGCTAC
The DNA here is from genome assembly GCA_963836205.1 of uncultured Acidimicrobiia bacterium. GTDB lineage: Bacteria > Actinomycetota > Acidimicrobiia > Acidimicrobiales > AC-14 > JAXDMK01. The sequence continues at coordinate 47,641 of CAWIIV010000001.1, forward strand.
GGGGTGGCGCCGGAGGACTCGGCCAACGCCATCGTCGTCGTGGGCAAGGGCGATCCTCGGCGCTACGTGTGCTGCGTGGTGCTGGCCACCAACCGCCTCGACGTCAACGGCGCCGTCCGCCGCCGGCTGGGCGTGAAACGGGCGTCGTTCGCGTCGGCCGACGAGACGCGGGCGGTGACGGGGATGGCCATCGGGGGCGTCACACCGGTGGCGCTCCCCCCGGGGTTGCCGGTGTGGGTCGACTCACGGGTGATGGGACGGGAACGGGTGATCCTCGGCGGCGGCAGCCGGTCGCTCAAGGTCCGGGTCGCGCCGGACGTGTTCCGCCGGCTGCCGTCCGCCGAGATCGTGGAGGATCTGGCGACCTAGCGCGGTCTTGGGTCGGAAAAGGGGCGCCAGGCACCCCTTTTTTGACCCAAGACCGTTCTGCGGACCTCGATCAGGCCACCTTCACCACGTGCCAGACGGTCCCGACGCCGTCGCCCTTGGCATCACCCGGGGCGGCGTCGGTTGCGTAGTGGTAGAGGGGCTTGCCGTCGAGGGTGAGCTGGTTGCCCCCGCCGTCGGGCCGGGGTGAGGAGGCCAGGGTCCCGGCGACGCCGTCGGCCGTCGGCGTGGTGCCGTCGGGCACCAACACGGCCGGCCATGTGCCCGCACATCCGCCGGTACATCCACTGGTCGAGGTCGTGTCCCGGTCCCACGTGTAGACCGTGAGGCCGGCGCCGTCGACCACGATCTTGCCGAGCGTGGCGTGGTCGGCGGTCTTGAGCAGGGCGGCCGTCGACGCCGCCGGAGCCGCAGTTGTGGTCACCGCCGGGGCGACAGTGGTGGTCACGGCCGGGGCAGTGGTCGTCGCCGAACTCACCGTGGGCTCGTCGTCGTCACCACAACCGGCCAACCCCAGTGTCAACCCCAAGGCCACCACCACCAGCGCCGCCCGCTTCCCGCATTGCTTCGCCATGTTCCCGCAGGCTCCTCTCGTCCGGTCTCTACGTTCCATACGGGCGGGGCGTGAAAAAGGCTTCAACCTTCGGATTGGGGTCCGGATCAGAACTCCTTGTCGGCTGATCCAGTCTCGGAGACGCTGGCGAAGGAGAGCACGTTGCCGGCTGCGTCGAACGCGGCGACCGAGGGCGCCCAGTTCATGGTGCCGTTGCCGCCGGCCGTATCGGCAGCAGCGCTCGCCGTCCCGAGCGTGATGGTGATGGTGGAGCTCGACTGGATCATGGTCGACGCCGTACCCGTGGCCCCGAAGGTGATCGTGGGCCTGGTCCCGATGAACGTCCCCCCGTGGTAGTCGCTGCGGTCCAGGTCGACGGTGCCAAGTGAGAGCTGGACGGAGTTCGCCGCGTTCCACACCGAAACGCTGTCGTCGGCGCAGATGAGGATGGTCAGGCAGCCACCGTCGATCAGGCGCACCACCATGCCGGTGGACGCCCCGGTCCAGCCGGCGAGGATGGACTCGGGGTCGATCCGCTCGCTGAAGGTGAAGACGATGGTGTCCCCGACCACCGCCCGGCCCGCCGTTCCCCCCGCGTTCGTGGTCTGGACGTCCGAGGCGAAGGGGACCACATTGTCGACCGAGACCGTGTACCCGGTCTGGGTTCGGCTGTTTCCGGCGTTGTCCTGCGAGCTGATCGAGTACAGCTTGGTCCCCGAGAGGGGGGTCTTGGCCGACAGCGACCCACTCCGGTGGGTGTAGGTCACTCCACCAACCGAGTAGGAGCCGGCCACGAGAGGAACGGGTGAGCCGGTCGTCGTGATCGCGGTTGCATCGGCGGTCTCGCCGGCGACGGCCACGCCGCTGGCCGGACTCCCGGTGTCGGTCACATTCGCATAGATGTAATAGGCGCCGCCCTGCTTGATCGACCCGGCGAGGTACCCCACGGTCTTGGCGACGGTTGTCGAGCCGACCTGGGGCGCGACCCAGTCAGGCGCGCCGCCGAAGGTGCTGCTGGCGAGGACGGTGTTGTCGGCGAACGAGGCCCGCGCGGCCCGTACGCCGACGATCGACGAGGCCAGCAGCAGGGCGGACATGAGCCCGATTGACGGCCACGCCCTCCGTCGCGATCTCATCTCAGCGGGAGCGTGGCCGCCGACCCGTCGCCCGGCAGACGAAGGCGGTCGCGATGCAGCCCAGCAGGAACCCGCCGGGGGCTGTGGCCAACCAGGCGAGCGCCCGGCCGACCATGGGCACCTGCCAGGACAGCCGGTAGGCGTGATCGATGGTCACAGGGACGGGGTCAGGGTCGTCGTTGGCGTCTCCCTTCAGCGTGAGCTCGGCTGTCGCTCCCCGAAGCTCGATGCCGATGACACGGTGGATCACGCGGGTGTGATCCGGGCGCTCGACGGCGAGGATGTCGTCGACCTTGATCTCCGAGGCGTCGATCCGTTTGACGAGGACCATCGATCCGGTGGCGATGGTGGGCTCCATCGAGCCCGAGCGAACGACCAGGGGCCGCATGCCGGTCCGGGCGGCCGTCACGGTGATGCCGGCCACGGCGACGCCGAAGATGGCGCCAAGGGTGAGGGCCACCTGAGCGATGAAGGCGATGATCCGCCTGGGACAGTTGCCTCGGGCGGGGGACAGAGAGTGTTGGGCAGGCACCGCGGGAGCCTGCCCAGCTGTGTCGTCAGCGGTGCTCGCCTTGGACAGGGTGATCTGGAACGGGCTCATCGGTATCCCCCTCTCCCGGTCGAACCTCTGCCGCCGAGCGTGAGCCCGGCGGCAGAGGCGATTGGGCTTAGGACTGGGTGGCCTTAGGACTGGGTGGCGCTGAACGTGAACGTGGCGGTCGTGGTTGCCGCCTGGAAGGAGTCTCCCGACCCGGAAGGCAACTCGACCCTGAAGCACGCAACCTCGTTGGTGCTGGCGGCGAGCGCCCGGCTGGCGATGGCCCCTGCGCTCAGTGCACCACTGGCCGTCAACGTGTCGACGGAGGCGCCGTAGCCGACACCGGCGGCGTCGCAGGTCGCGGCGTCGGCGACCTTCCGGATGCCGAGCGTCAACTGGTCACGAAGCGCCTTTGAGTCGGCGTTGGTGGCCGTCGTCGTCATGCTGTAGGTGAAGGCCAGGGTCCCCGCGTTGGCGATCGTGAGCGGGGCGTACTTGACGTCGCCCGGCTTCATGTTCGACATCTCGATCGACGTAAAGGCGTAGGCATCGTCCGCGTCGGCGTTGATGAGCAGGTCGACGGTGCCCGCGGTGAAGGTGGAATCAGCCGTACCACTATCGGTGAAGGTGGCGAAGGTCCCCGCCCAGATGACCGCCGAGAGAGCACCGCCGCAGAGCAGCACGCGTGCCTTGGTAAGCATGGGATGTTCCTTCCGTTCGTGATTCGTAGGGCGATCGTCGACGGCTGATTGGTCGAGGTTTAGCCAAAGGGGTCGTACGGCCTATCGGCCTTTCCGACCGTTGTTCGTTTGTTGATTTTAGAAGGGATCGACACGCGGTCTGCGGTCAGGATACGGCGCCGGATGACCGGACATGGCCCGTAGTCATGCCATTGCTCTTCCGCGTCGCCCGCACTGAACTCAGAGCGAAGTTTGAGCCAGACGTGGGCGTTCAGGCCCTCGTTTCCAGGCCGTTGATCGTCTGTTGCTTTTGGGGGGCCGGCCGCGGGGGCTTGCGCTCCCCCAAGCGGGGCGGACGACGGGCCCATCACCCGTTTCCGGCAGTTGCTCTCCGTGGCCTCGCCATCCGGTCAGCGAGACCTACGCTCCGTTCGTGCGTCGCGTGATGGCCGTGGTGGGGGCGGTGGCGATGGTGGTGGGCGCCCTTGTCGTCCGGGGGCGGCTCGACGACCGGCAGGTTGAGGAGGGGCAGGTCTACCGCCTGGTGTGCGCGTCCGACCTCGGCCAGGTGTGCGAGGACCTCGACACCTCCTTCCCGGGGCGGGTCGACGTCACCATCGAACCGGCCGGCACCACCGCCGACCGGCTCCGTCGGCTCGACGGCGATCCCGAGGTCGACGGGTGGCTCGTCGTCGACCCGTGGCCGGCCTTGGTCGACGAGGCCCGGCGGGCGGCCTCGCTTCCCCCGATCTTCGCCGCCGGCCCACCGCCCGTCGCCCGGTCGCCGCTCATGATCGTGGCCTGGAAGGACCGGGCCGACGCCCTCGCCCCGACCTGCCCGACCGCAGGCACCATCGAGTGGAGGTGCGTGGGCGAGGCGGCGGGCCAGCCGTGGAAGGGCAGGAACGGCCAGGAGGTGTGGGGCGACGTCAAGGTCGGCCACGCCGATCCGGCGGCGGACGGCACCGGCCTGCTCGTGCTCGGCCAGGCCACCGTCGACTGGTTCGGCGGCCGCACCGACCTGTCGACGTTCGACCTGGACGACGACGGCTACCAGCGGTGGCTCTCGGGCCTCGAGCGGCCGATGCCCCCCTCGCCGAGGTCCCCCCTCGACCGGATGCTGCAGATCGGGCGGGCCGCCTACGACTTCGTGGGGACGACCGAGGCCGAGGCGGTCAAAGTCGACAGCGCCGCCAGTCGCGACGCCCTCACGAAGATCTACCCTTCGTCCATGGCGACCGCCGACGTGGTGCTGGCCCTCACTCCTGGCAGCCGGGGCGACCGCCTGGGAGACATCGTCGGCGACCGGGCCCGGGAGGGCCTGACCGACACCGGATGGAAGGCGCCCGACGCGGCCGGCCTGCCCCCCGCCAACGGACTGCCCTCGCCCGGACTGCTCGACGCCCTCCGGGCCAAGGCCAGGGAGGTCACCGGCCGATGACGCAGGTGAAAAGGACGGTGGTCGTCGTCCTCGTCCTCGCCCTGATGGCGACCGCCTGCTCCACCAGCGACGGGTCGGGCGGCGGCCCCGGTGGGACGGGGCTCCAGTCCATCCCCAAGGGGTGCACCGCGGTCGACATGGCCGTGTCCCCCGAGAAGGTCGACCTGCTCACCGACCTGGCCCGGACGTTCAACTCGTCGGACGAGGCCAAGCCCGGCGGGCGGTGCGTGTTCGTGCGGGTGCAGCGCAAGTCGTCGGGCGTGGGGATGTCGCTCCTGGTCGACGGATGGCGCGACCAGGCCACCGACGGGCCCCAGCCGGTGATCTGGTCGCCGGCCTCGGCCGCGTGGGGGGCGATCCTCAACTACCGCCTCACCACCGCCAGCCAGCCGGCCATGGCCCCCACCGACGCCAAGCCGTTCATGCTCACCCCGCTCGTGATCGCCATGCCCCGTCCCATGGCCGAGGCCATCGGCTGGCCCACCGCCGCCATCGGCTTCGCCGACATCCTCGCCCTGGCCCAGGACCCGGCCGGGTGGGGCGGCAAGGGCCACCCCGAGTGGGGACCGTTCCGCCTGGCCAAGACCAACCCCAACTTCTCCACCAGCGGGCTGTCGGCCACCATCGCCCAGTACTACGCCGCCACCGGCAAGACCCGCGACCTCACCGCCGAGGACCTGGCCCGGCCCGAGGTCGACGCCTTCGCCCGGGGGGTCGAGAACGCGGTCGTCCACTACGGCGACATCACGCCCACGTTCCTCAACAACTGGTACCGCAACGACGCCCGGGGCACGTCCCTCACCTACACGTCGGCCCTGGCCGTCGAGGAGAAGTCGGTGATCGACTACAACCTCGGCAACCCCGACGGGATCACCGACCCCGGCGAACGGCCCCGCCCGCCCAAGATCCCCCTCGTCGCCATCTACCCCAAGGAGGGGACGCTCTTCTCCGACAACCCCTTCTTCGTCCTCGACGCCCCGTGGGTCGACGACCGGGAAAGGGAGGGGGCCCGGGCCTTCGAGCGCTACGTGCAGACCCCGGAGAACCAGCGCCGGGTGGTGCAGTTCGGCTTCCGCCCGGGCAACCCGGCAGTGGCGGTGGGCAGCCCCATCGACCGGTCGAACGGGCTCGACCCCGACCAGCCCCAGAACATCCTCCAGCTGCCGGAGCCGGCGGTGCTGGCCCGGGTGCTGGAGCTGTGGGGCCAGCAGCGGCGCAGCGCCCGGGTGATGCTGGTGATCGACGTGTCGGGGTCGATGGGCGACCCGGCCGGCGACGACGAGGGCACCACCAAGCTCGAGCTGGCCAAACAGGCGGCGGTGGCCGCCCTGTCGCAGTTCAAGGACGACGACGACGTCGCCCTGCGCATCTTCTCCACCGACATCGCGCCGGCCGAGCCCACCGACTACGTCGACCTCGTCCCCTTCGGCCCCATCGGGGCGCAACGGGAGCAGATCGCGTCCAAGATCCGCAGCCTGGTCCCCACGCAGGGCACCCCGCTCTACACCGTGGCCCGGGCCTCGTTCGAGGACGTCCGGGAGTCGTACGACCCGGCCAAGATCAACGCCGTCGTCCTGCTCACCGACGGTCGCAACGAGGACCCCCGCAACCGCGACGTGGAGACGCTGCTGGCCGATCTGCGGGCGGGGAGCGAGGGCCAGTCGAGTCGGCCGGTGCGGATCTTCCCGATCGCCTACGGAGAGGACGCCGACCTGGCCGTCCTCAAGCGCATCGCCGACGCAACCA
>CAWIIV010000002.1:0-41681 GCA_963836205.1 uncultured Acidimicrobiia bacterium
GCTGATCACCGCCGATGCCGGCGGGTCCAACGGCTACCGGGTACGGGCGTGGAAGACCGAGATGGGCCTCCTGGCGGCCGAGACTGGCCTCGAGATCACCGTCTGCCACTACCCGCCGGGGACCTCGAAGTGGAATCGCATCGAGCACCGGCTGTTCAGCTTCATCACCATGAACTGGAGGGGCAAGCCCCTCACCACCTACCGGACCATCGTCGAGCTCATCGCCAACACCACCACCAGCAAGGGCCTCACCGTCCAGGCCGACAGGGACGAGGGCTCCTACCCCCGAGGCGTCAAGGTCACCGACGAACAACTCGCCGCCGTGCCGCTGCGGCCACACGATTGGCATGGCGAATGGAACTACACCGTGGCGACGTCACCGACCAAGTAGTTCCTACACTAGGGCCTTACGTGGCCTGACGAGGCGAACGTCCGCTGGGTTCCTACGGCAGGACGTGCGACATCGTGGGAGCGTTTGGGGGCTTCCGAAGCGCGCTGCGGTCCGGCTGGTCCTCGGACCGTCCGCAGCCACGCTGATGATGTCGAGCCGGGCCGAACAAACTCCCAGGCACGTCGGCGTAACGGGTCCCGGCCGTCGATGTCGATATGACTCGGTATGTGGTGTTACCACGCCCGCGGATAAGGGTCGCTGTCACCCTGTTATCGCGATGGCCTGTCCGTCATGCTTACTCCGTGTTGGCCACGCAGACATTGTGTGCCCGACCATGGGTGTGATCGAGGCGGATCTTCTGGCGTCGTGACGGCAAATCAAAAGAACGATGACCCTTGGGTGCTTCCCAGATCCGCAGAGGTCGCCCACTTCAACGTCCATAGGTTCTTGCGCGGATGATCCGATGCAGACAGAAAGTAGGAGGCGGGGCAATGGGTTGTAGCAAGGCATACCATGTCGATGAATGGTCCGGAGACGATCTCGTCCTTGAATGGAACGTCGCGACGTCCTGGACTCCATTCTCGTTGGTTGGAACCAATCCCGATGCGCAGTCCCTCATCAATAAGGGTCTGATCACACGTGAGATGCGAGGAACTCAGCACATCATCAGGCTGACGATCGGTTTTCGAGCCCGGATCGGAACCCAGTACTCGTGCTGGGACTGCTTGGACGCCGATGCGCAGAATCTCTGTAACAGCATCGTTTTCAAAGAGGGTCGGCCTCTCTAGCGCCAGTCTCGGCGCGGTGGTGGATACCGGGTACATCCGGGTCGGCCGTCGCCACTCCCCCCATCGCTACCCGGAGGGCAATCCATCAGTCATGATCGCTATCACCTTCCTCCATCGACCGAATTGCCGGCCCTCGGTCCTGAACAGCGCGCCACGCTCCCATGACGGCCACGACCAGCCACACGCTCATCGTCTGGGCGGCGTGGCGCGGTCGGCTGTCGGCGGGAGCGTGGCGCTGGCCTTGGGCCGCCCTATAGCCGGCTGGCCGCTTGGGTTGGGCGCCGCGGGGCCCGAAAGTGAGGACTTGGTCGTCGGCGCCTAGAGGTGGATTTCACGGCTCTTGGGCGGGTTGATGACGACCTGACCGGTGGCGGCGATGCGCCAGCCGAACACCGAGACGCTCTGAGCCGCGCCCGCGGCGACGATCCGCTCGTACCGCATGGCATCCGACACGAACCGATGGGCCGGGCGGATTTCGACCACCGCGTCGGTGGGGTCGAACAGCCGGTCGAACACCGCTTGGAACTCAGCCCGCTCCGACTGCGCCAGCATCAGGCTGGCCACGCAGGGCCTCGCTGACGATGAAGTCGTCGACGCCGACGGTTTCGGCCTCGGCGTTGGCCTGATTGAGCATCTGGACGATCATCAGCACCTTCCCGGCCCGAGAGGGTGCGATTCCTCGACTACCGGCGCCCACGCCGCCCGCGGCGATCATGTAGGGGCCGGTGCGAGCCCACGGCGTTCGGCCCAGCGGGGGCGGAGGGCGGCAGCGGTTGTGGCGAGGGCGACGGCGGTGTAGGCGAGCCAGCGGGGGGCGCCGATGTCGGCCCAGCCGGCCAGCTCGCGAAAGTTCGTGACCAGGAGGAGGGCGGCGACGGCCAGGCCGATGCCACGGGCCGGTAGGAATCGGATCGACCAGGCCGCGATCGGGCTGGCGATGACACCTCCGGCCAACATGGCCACGACGGTGGCGGGGTCGATGCCGCTGCCCCCGACGGAGGCCAGGAGGGAGCCCGACGCGACCGTCGCCACCGCCACCTCAGCCGTGTTCACCGAGCCGATCGCGAACCGGGGCTCGATGCCGCGGTGGAGCAGGTAGGGGGTCACCACGGGGCCCCAGGCGCCGACGAGCCCGTTGGTGACCCCGCCCGTCGCCGCGGCCACGCTCGTACCGCGCCTGTCGAACACCAATTGCCCATCCTCGTGGCTGTTCGCCCGCACCGGCAGCACGAGGCTGAACCGGGCGAGCATCCGTAGGGCGACGAGGACCAGGAGCCCCGCCAGGATGGGCCGGAGCTGGTCGCCGTCGACGCTGGCGAGGATGGTGACGCCCACCAGCGCCCCCAACGAGCCGGGGATGGCCAGGGTGAGGACGAGGCGGCGGTCGATGTTGCCGAAGCGCCAGTGGGACAGGGCTGCCGACAAGCCGGTGGCCACCTTGGCCAGGTTCACGGTGGTGGAAACGGCCGCCGGGGAGAGGCCGGTGGCGAAGAGGATGCTCGACGACGTCGGACCGAAGCCCATCCCGAGGGCGCCGTCGACGAACGACGCCAGGAACCCGGCCAGGGCGACGATGACGAGCTCGGTCATTCCCAACCGAATCTATCGGAATTGTTTCCCGGTCGACCAGCGACCGGCGATTCCCTCGCTCAGGTCCCGCGGCGCCCCACGAGGAGCACCTGGTCATCGGCGCCCAGGTGGACCTCACGGTTCTTGGGTGGGTTGATGACCACCTGGCCGGTGGCGTCGACGCGCCAACCGAACACCGAGACGCTCTGGGCCGCCCCGGCGGCGACGATCTGTTCGTATCGCACCACGGCATCCGAGACGAACCGGTACGCCGGACGGAGCTCGACGACCGCGTCGGTGGGGTCGAACAGCCGGTCGAACACGGCTTGGAGCTCGGCCCGCTCCGACAGCTGCGCCAGCATCAGGCTGGCCAGGGCCTCGCTGACGATGAAGTCGTCGACGCCCACGGTTTCGGCCAGCTCGGCGTTGGCCTGGTTGAGCATCTGGACGATCATCAGCACCTTCGGGGTCATGTCGGCGGGCCACAGCCGACGCAACGTCAGCAGGCTCAGCAGGGTGAGGGCGTCGGCGTCGTCGGCGGGCAGGCGGTCGCGGTAGCCGAGGACGATCACCTGGTCGAAGAGGCCCAACTCGCCGAGCCGCAACAGCCCCTCCGGTCCCCCCTCGGTCACCGTGACGTGCAGGGCGGCATTGACGAGCGACATCTGGTCGAGACCGGTGGGGTCGGCGAGCTCCCGGTTTATCGCCAGCTCGATCGACGAGCCGGGAGCCAGGAACTCGTCGAGCTCCTGGACGACGGTCGGGCCGAAGCTGCTCCAACCGACGATCAGCACGCGGAGGGGCACTTTCACAGGAGGACCCGGCGAGGCCGCCTCCGGGACCTCAACCGTTCGGAACCCGGTGAACCGCAGCGTCGAGTCGTCCCAGGCGATGGCGATGATCTGGTCACCCGGACCGAAAACGGTCGCGGGGGGAGGGTTGAGCTGGACGACCCCGTCGCCAGTCAGGCGGCCGATGGGCGAGGACGAGTCGAAGGCGAGGAGCGCCTCCCCGTAGGTATGGCCGGCGAGGTCGGGCTTGTCGGCGAAATAGCAGTCGTGTCCGCTGAAGTTGAGGAGCTCGCGGAACACGACGGAGAGCCCGGCTTGGTGACACGCCTGGGCGGTGACCTGGGCGATGACGTAGTCGGAGCTCACCGTGCAGACCGTCCCCGCGGTGATCGTCCGCAGACTTCGGGCGTGGTCGGCGTACGCCAGCTCGATGACCACGTTGGGGCCGGAGAAGTCGGGGTCGAGGGTCTTCACCGCCAGGAGTGTCTTGACGACGGCCGCGTCGCCCTCGGCGCCGGTCAGCACGATCACCGACCGGGCCTCGGCGATGTTGGTCAGTTGCAGGTGGGCGGTGTCCCATGGATCGCCGCTGCGGCAGACCACCCGGGTGTTCCTGGTATCGCCGGCACGGTCGCGGAGCTCGGCGCTCATCTCGCCCACCGGCCGGTTGGCCAGGATGACGATGGCGGGCCGGGTCAGGTTCTCGTTGGCGATGGCGAGCTCGGAGACGATCACCGGCAGCCGGGGTGACCAGCCGAGGACCAGCGTGTGTCTCCTCTCGAGGACCGGGCTGCGACCCTCGCGCAGGTCCTCCATCCGCTTGTCGAGCGCAGCCGCGATCAGGCCGATGAGCGACCCGCCGACCAGGATGCCCAGCAGGGCGACGATGAACCACAGCAGCCGGGACGGCCACGCGGAGAGGTCCAGCGCCCCGGGGTCGAACACCCAGAGGAGGCTCTGCCAGACGTTGTCGAAGAAGTTGCCCTCGGTGTTGTCGCCCAGGAGGAAGCGTCCGACGGCTGCCGCCAGGAGCACCACCACGAAGACGACCACGGCCAGCCAGCCCATGAGCACCAGCGGGCCGCGGGCGAGGCTGTTGTCGAACCGGTAGCGAAGGCGCTGCTTGAGCGACGGCTTCCGTGCCGTCACCGCCGACGCCGCTCTCGGTAGTGGCCGAACCCGCGAACCGGGGGCGCGACCGTCAGGACTTGCTTCCCCAGCCACGGTGGAAAGGTAATCCACGACGCCCAGTGGCCCGGCGCGGCTCCCGCGGTGGCGGTGTCGACCGGCGCGGCCACACTGGACCGATGGCCCCGACCCTCGCTCCGCCCGCCACCGGGATCCGGCTGTCGCCCCTGGGCCCCGGCGGGCGGCCGTTCGCCGGACTGCGCCCACTGGCGGCTCTCCTGGCGTCGGGAGCCATTCTGGCCGGCGGGCTGCTCCTCCTCTCCGATCGGGCGCCGGGGCTCCTCGAACGGGTGTCGAGGCGGATCGACGTGGGCTCCCGGGTGGCGCAGCTCGCAGCGGAGACCCGTTCCCAGTCGGACTTCGAGATCCACGTCGTGCTGTGGGGAGCGGTCACGGTCCTGGTCGGCCTGGCGATGTGGTCCAACCGCTCGCTCCTGGCATCGGCGGTGACGATCCTGGTGGTGAGCGGCGTGGCCGAGCGGGCCCAGGGCGTGCTCACCGAGACCCGGTCGATGCAGGTCGCCGACCTGGCCGGCAACGTCATCGGCGTGTGCGCCGGGCTAGGGCTGGTGAGCGGCCTGGCCATCCTCATGGGCTGGCAGGACCGACCACCACCCGTCCGCCCCCCGACGGTTCCCTGACGCCGGGGCGCCGCACCCGGTCCGGCGCCGGACGCGGCACAGTTGGGAGCGATGCCCGTCCACATCCTCACCCTGGTGTGCCCCGACCGCCCCGGGATCGTGGCCAGCATCTCTCAAGGCCTGGTCGACCTCGACGCCAACATCCTGGAGAACGCCCAGTTCGGCGACCAGCCGACGGCGATGTTCGTGATGCGCACCCGGTTCGAGACGCCGGTCGAGTCGTCGGTGTGGATCGAGGACGCCCTCGAACCCCGATCGTCGGAGCTGGGCGCGACCGTCCGGGTGCGCCGGGAGGACCATCGCCCGCGGGTCCTGGTGATGGTGTCGAAGTACGACCACTGCCTGGTCGACCTCCTGTACCGGTGGCGGGCGGGGGAGCTGGCCATCGACATCCCGCTGGTGGTGTCCAACCACCCCGACCTGGCCGACCTGGTCGCCGGCCACGGGATCGCCTTCGAGGAGCTCCCGGTGGCACCCGCCACGAGGGCCGAGGCCGACGCCCGCCTGCTCGAGCTGGTCGACAAACACCAGATCGACCTGGTGGTGCTCGCCCGCTACATGCAGGTGCTGTCGGAGCCGGTGTGCCGGGAGTTGGAGGGGCGGGCCATCAACATCCACCACTCCTTCCTGCCTGGGTTCAAGGGGGCCAAGCCCTACCACCAGGCCTGGCAGCGAGGAGTGAAGCTCATCGGCGCCACCGCCCACTACGTCACCGCCGATCTCGACGAGGGACCGATCATCGACCAGGACGTGGCCCGGGTGTCCCACGCCCACACGCCCGAGCAGATGCTCATCATCGGGCGCGACCTCGAGCGGCTGGTGTTGTCCCGCGCCGTCAAGGCCCACGCCGAGGGACGGGTCTTCCTCCTCGGCCGGCGGACGGTGGTGTTCTCCTAGACGCCGGCCGTACGCTGGGTTTGCTGGCCGGACGAAGGGGCGGTCTGGGACATGCGACGTGAGTGGACGATCTGGCTCGGCTTCACTGCCGTGGTGCTGATCGCCGTGGTCTTCGTTGTCAGCCGGGACAACGAGGACGACTCCAAGCTCTCGGCCGGCACCAGCACGACGGAGGCGGCTCCGTCGACCACGGTGACGACGAAGCCGCCGTCGACGACGTCCACGACTTCCTCCACCACCACCACGGTCGTGGTGTTCGGAACCAATCCGACCACCACGAAGGCCCCGGCCACCAGTCCCGGCACCGTCGCCACCACCCAGCCGCCCGCCACCGTGCCTGCCACAGTTCCGGCCACGACGGCCCCTCCGCCCACCGACCCACCCTTGCGGGTCTCCTTCGGTGAGGGCACGTACCGGGTGAACATCGACCTTCCGGCCGGCACCTACCGCACCCAGGGCATCGGCCCGTGTTACTGGGCTCGCCTCTCGTCGGTGACACTGACCCCTTCGCCGGCCGAGGTGATCGCCGACGACACCACCAACGGGGCGCCGGCCACGGTCACGATCCAGCCGTCCGACGCCGCCTTCACCACCGTCGGCTGTGACACATGGCTGTCGGTGTAGCCCCCGGCGGGGCCAAGGTCACGCTCGGGCACCTGGGCGCCGGGGTGCGGCGGCTGGTGCTCGGCGACCGGCTCACGGTGCTGGCCGTCCTCGGCCTGGGCTGGGTCTTCCTGGCCCCGGAGCTGGCCACCGCCCTTCCCTACGGCGACCGGGCCGAGCCGAACGCGACCCAACTCGCCTTCACCGCCCTCGGCCTGATCTTCGTCACGGGTCTCTATCTCTGGCGGACCGCCGACCGCCTGGGCGACCGCAGCCGGTGGTGGGAGCTGGCCTGGGCCTACAACTCGGTGATCGTCGTCATCAAGTTCATCCTGTCGCCGGCGGCCTACCGCAACACGCCGACCACCACCCTGGGGGAGTTCGTCGGCGTGGGACTGGTGGCCATGGTCTTCTACGTCGTCGGGCTGATCATCGTGTTTACCGTCGTCGTCCGCCGGCCCGGGCCGTCGACCCGGCGCACCAAGGCGTCGGTGGTGGCGGTGCTGGTCGTGCTGGCCGTGTCGGCCCGGTGGGTGGCGGCGGTGGTGTTGGGCGCGGGGGCGGAGGAGTACTTCCGCCACGTCTGGCGGGGATCGGGGCTGCTGCTGCCCCTGCTGGTGGGCTCCACCGCCCTGCTGGCGGTGGAGGCGTTCGACCGAGCGGCCGACAAGGGCCGAGCCCTGCAGGACGGCTTCGCCCTGATCGTCGCCTACCACCTGCTCTGGGTCGTGTTCATGGTCCGGATGTTCGACTGAGGCCCAAGGAGGACCGCCTGCATGAACGACCGCCCGCCCGTCTACGACCCCAACGCCCGCCGCCGGCCGATGAACGTGGTCGGCAAGATCGTCGTCGGCATCTGCCTGGCCTTCGGGCTGGTCTTCGTCGGCATGTTCATCCTGATGTGCATCGCCCTCAACTCGTACGGGAGCAACAAGTGAACGCCCCCCGGGCCGGCCGGCTTTTCGTGATGATGCTGCGGCCGCCGGTGGCGCTGGCCCTCTTCAGCTTCCTCGGGCTCGGCATGGCCCAGGCCGCGGGCCACGACCCGTCCCGGGAGGGGCTGACCCTGGTGGCGGTGCTGGTGCTGGTGGCCGCCTGGTTCGTCAACGCCACCGTCCTCAACGACCTGGCCGACGAGGACATCGACCGCGTCAACCTGGCCGACGCCCGGGGCCGTCCGCTCGTCTCGGGCGACGCCACGCCGGCCGAGCTGCGGACCCTCGGGCGGGGCTGCGGTCTGGTCGCGCTGGCCGTCGGCTTCGCCCTCGACTGGCGGGTCGGCCTGGTCGTGGCCGCCGGGCTGGCGCTCAATGCTGCCTACTCGGTGCGCCCGGTACGGCTGAGCGACCGGGGAGCCGTGGCGTCCATGGCCCTCCCCTTGGGTTACGTGTGCGTGCCCTACCTGGCCGGCACCCTGGCCGTCGACCGGGCCGGGCTCGACCGTCAGGGCCTCCTGCTGCTGGCCGGGCTGTACGTGGTGTTCATCGGACGCATCCTGCTCAAGGACTTCCGCGACGTGGCCGGCGACGCCGAGTTCGGCAAGCGGACGTTCCTGCTTCGCCACGGGCGACGGGCCACCTGCCGGCTGAGCGCCGGATGCTGGGTCGCGGGCAGTGCCACCGTGTTCCTTCTGGTGCCGGCCCGGTCGCTGCTGGTGGTCGTCTTCGCCGGCTACCTGGCCGCCGCCCTCTACGGCCTCCGGCTGCTGGAGCGGGCCGACGGCCATGCATCCGAGCAGGTCACGGTGGCAGCGGTGGCCCGGATGGGGCTGGCCATGGTCGTCACCCTCACCGCCCACTACTCCCTGGGGGGGTCGGGGACGGCCGTCGTCGTCCTGAGCATCGCCGCCTTCTTCGCCGTCGTCTACGGCACCGCCCTCCGCGACCGGCACCGGGTCGTCGCCATCCGGCCCTACTGAGCTGGCCCCGCCCGTGGTCGCCTTCGTGGGGGCGGCCGCCGTCTTCGTCGCCATCCTGGCCGCGGGCGAGGCCGCCAGCCGCCGGTGGCCCATCGAACCCGAGCTGGCCCGCAAGGCGGTCCACATGGCGTCGGGCGTGGCCGCCGCCGGCCTGCCGTTCGTCATGTCGTTCCCGACGGTGGTCGTGCTGGCCCTGGCCTTCGTCCCGTTCATGGTCGTGTCGCGCCGGGTGGGCCTGTTCCCTGCCGTCCACCAGGTGGAGCGGACGACCCTCGGCGAGGTGTGGTTTCCCCTCGGCGTAGCTGTGGCCGCCGCCCTCGTCCCCCACCGGCCCGCCTTCGTCTTCGGCGCGCTGGTGATGGGCCTGAGCGACGCCTTCGCCAGCCTGGCCGGCCGCCGTTACGGCCGCCGGGGCTACGCGGTGCCGATGCTGGGCGCGACCAAGACCTACCTGGGCAGCGCCGTCTTCTTCGGGACGACGGTGGTCCTGGCGGTGGCCGCGGGCGCGAGCCTCGCCGGCGCGCTGGCGGTGGCGGCCGCCGTCACCGTCGTCGAGGGACTCCTCGGCCGGGGAACCGACAACCTCGTGCTCCCGGCTGCGGCGGCTGCCCTCTTACGACTCGTCGGCTGAGCCGGTTTCGCCCGCCTCGCCCGCCTCCGGCTCGTAGCGTCCCCCGAGGTGCTTGGCCAGGAAGCGCTCGGCGGCGGCGAAGAACTTGAGCCGGTTCTCGGGCTTGGCGAAGCCGTGGCCCTCGTCGGGGAAGAGCATGTACTCGTGGTCGATGCCGTGCTTGGTGAGGGCGGCCACGATCTGCTCCGCCTCCGCCTGCTTGACTCGGGGGTCGTTGGCTCCCTGGGCGATGAGCAGGGGGATGCGGATGTCGTCGGCCTTCGACAGCGGTGACCGTTCCCACATGAACTCGGGCTCGGTCTCGGGGTTGCCCACCCGGGTGTGGAACTGGGCGATCATCGGCGCCCAGTAGGGCGGGATCGACTCGATCAGCGTCTTGAGGTTGGACGGGCCCACGATGTCGACCGCGCAGGCGAAGACGTCGGGCGTGAAGGCGGCTCCCACCAGGGCCGCGTAGCCGCCGTAGGACCCGCCGTAGATGGCGATGCGGTCCTTGTCGGCGAAGCCGTCGTTGACCACCACGTTGACCGCGTCGAGCAGGTCGTCGTGCATCTTGGCGCCCCACTCCCGGTCGCCGGCGCTCACGAACGACTTGCCGTAGCCGGTGGATCCCCGGAAGTTGACCTGGACGACGAGGTAGCCCCGGTTGGCCAGCCACTGGGCCTGGGGGTCGAGGCCCCAGACGTCACGGGCCCACGGCCCGCCGTGGACCATGAGGACGGTGGGCAGCTTCTCCCGGGGCAGGCCGAGGGGGAAGTGGAGGTAGCCGTGGATCTGGAGCCCGTCACGGGCGGTGAACTCGAACGGCTCGTTCATGGCCAGCTCGTACTTCTTGAGGTCGGGCCGGTGGTCGAACAGGAAGCGGCTGTCCTGGGTGCGGCGGTCGTAGGCGTAGTAGCTCACGGGCCCGTTGTCGTTGGTGTACGCCGCCAGCCACACGTTGTCGGCGTCGTCGG
Source organism: uncultured Acidimicrobiia bacterium (assembly GCA_963836205.1). Lineage (GTDB taxonomy): Bacteria > Actinomycetota > Acidimicrobiia > Acidimicrobiales > AC-14 > JAXDMK01. The sequence continues at coordinate 10,374 of CAWIIV010000002.1, forward strand.
CACCGATGAGCGCCATGTCGCCGTCGCCGATCGACTGGAGGAAGGCCAGGTCGACCACCACGTCGGGGTCGAGCACCTGGTACTCCACCCGGTCCTTGGTATACGTGACGAACTCGGGCTGCTTGGTGTCGGCGTTGAGGTGCACGCCCGAGACGTCGTAGTTGGGGTCGCCCACGACCAGCCGCTGCACCCCGTTCTCGGTGTTGATGAGCACCAGGTGACCGGTGTTGAAGCCCTTGGAGGAGACCGCCCACATGGCCTTGCCGTCGAGGGTGAAGTCGAGGGGACTGGTGGTGAGCGAGTCCTCCTGGTCGATCTCGAGGATGGGCCGCCACTCCGACTCCTCGTCGTCGCGGACCATCACCACCATGCCGCCGTCCTCGGTGGGGGCGAGCCCGCCCCGCACCCGGAACTGGCTGTCGGCCAGGAACCCGACGAAGCCGGGGTTCTCGACGATCTTGGTCAGCTCGCCGGTGGGCAGGTGCAGGCGGTAGACGTCGTGGAGTTGGGGGTTGTCCTTGTTGATGCCGACGAGGACGTCGTGGGGGAAGTGCTTGTCGATGTGCTCCACCCGGGCCTGGACGTCCTCGAACGGGGTGAGGTCCTTGGTCTCGCCGCTGACCAGGTCGGTGGCGTAGAGGCGCCAGTTCTCGTCACCGCCGGTGTCCTGCTCGTAGAGGATGTGCTGGTTGTCGTGGGCCCAGAAGAAGGAGCGGATACCGCGGTCCCGATCCTCGGTGACGGGGATGCCCACGCCGCCCGCGATGGGGCTCACCCAGACGTTGAGGACGCCCTCGTCGGGGGCGATCCAGGCCAGGCGGGCGCCGTCGGGGGAGATGCGGGGACTGACGCGGTCGGGGTTGCCGAACAACACCTCGCGAGGGACCAGCGGGACAGGCGGATGCGATTCGGTCATCCCACCAGGATTACAGACCGGGGTTGCTACGAAAGACTCCGTCCATGACCTTCTCTGGGCGGACGTTCGACGTGGTGGTCCTGGGGGCGGGTTCGGCGGGCGAGTACGTCGCCGGTGACCTGGCCGACGCCGGGCGCTCGGTGGCCCTGGTGGAGGCCCTGCGGGTGGGCGGGGAGTGCCCCTACGTGGCGTGCATGCCGAGCAAGGCCCTGCTGCGGGCGGCGGCGGTGCGCTCGTTGGTGCGGCGGGCGGCGGACGGTGGGGGCGTGCTCGGTGGCTCCGGTGCTGGACTCCGACGAGGACGGGTTCGCGGCCGCAGTTGCCTGGCGGGACCGGGTCAGCCGGCGGGGCGACGACTCGGAGGCGGCCAAGTCGCTCGAAGGCCGGGGCGTGTGTTTGGTGCGGGGGCGGGGCCGGGTGGCGTCGCCGGGAGTGGTGGCCGTGGGGGGCGACGAGTACGGGTACCGGGACCTGGTGGTGGCCACGGGGAGCTCGGTGCAATGGCCGCCGGTGGACGGTCTGGCCGAGGTCCCGACCTGGACGAGCGACGAGGCCTTGCTGTCGTCGGAACGTCCCCGGTCGCTGGTCGTGCTCGGGGGCGGTCCGGTGGGGTGCGAGCTGGCCCAGGTGTACGCCCGCTTCGGGGTGGAGGTGACTGTGGTCGACGACGCCGACCGGCTGGTGGCTCGGGAGGACCCTCGGGTGACCGAGCTGCTGGCGGCGGTGCTGGAGGCGGACGGGGTGACGTTGTGGCTGGGCTCGTCGGTCTCGCGGGCGGAGCGCGTGGATGGGGGCGGGGATGGGGCCCGGGCTCGCCTGGTCTTGTCCGACGGGACGGCGATCGAGGCCGACCGGGTGCTGGTGGCCACCGGCCGGACGCCGAACGGGGCGGGCAACGGCCTCGAACGGCTGGGGATCTCGTTCGGCGACAACGGTGCGATCGATGTGGAGCCCGACTGCCGGGTGCGGGGGCAGGACCACGTGTGGGCCGCGGGCGACGTCACGGGCATCGCCCCCTTCACCCACACCGCCAACTACCAGGCCCGGATCGTCGTCTCCAACCTCCTCGGCCGCCCCGCCGCCGCCGACTACCGGGCCATCCCGAGGGCCGTCTACACCGACCCACCGGTGGCGTCGGTCGGCGACCCCGAGGGTGACGATGTCGTGACCGCCACCATGGACGTCGCCCAGACGGCCCGGGCCGCGGCCGACGCCCCCGACGTCGCCGGCCGCCTGATCCTCACCGCCGACCGCGGGCGGGGAGTGCTGGTGGCCGCCGCCGCCATCGGTCCCCACGCCGACGAGTGGATCAGCGAAGCAACGGTCGCCATCCGCGCCGAAGTCCCCTTGGCGGTCCTGGCCGATGTCGTCCACCCCTTCCCCACGTACGCCGAGTCGTTCGAGCCACCCCTGAGAGAGCTGGCCGCGAACCTGGCCGGCCGGTAGACGCGAAACGGCCCCATCCGCCAGGCTGCTCGGTGGTCCCTTGGTCGTCCCCGGAGGCGGCACAGTGGTTCGAGCCTTATGGTGGTGGTCGAGTCGTAAAGGGAGATTGATGAGCGATCTGGCGGACCCGCAGGAACCCGTAACGCCGATCCCGGCGGTGCCCGTGATCGCCCACGATGGGCCGCCTGCGCTCGCCCGACCGAAGCCGCCGGCCGCGCCCCGGGGGGCACCGAAGTGGGAGACGGACGCCCGCGAGCGGGTCAAGGTGGCGGTGAAGCGGTTCTCGAAGCCTCTGGCCGACCTGGTGGCCCGGGACGCCAACGAGGGCGACACCCGGCTTCTCGTGACCGATTTCCTGTGCGAGGGGCTTGGCTACGACAAGTACACCCACCTCACCACCGAGTACGAGGTGAAGGGCGACTTCGCCGATTACGGCGTACGGATCGACAAGGAACTGGTCGCCTTCATTGAGGTGAAGCGCTGCGCCACCAAGCTGACCACGAAGCACCTCCGCCAGGTCGAGATGTACGCCGTCAACGAGGGCGTCGAGTGGCTGATCTTGACCAACGGCTCCAATTGGCAGGTGTACCACGTGACCGGGGGCCTACCAGTGGTCATCGACTTGGCCTTCGACGTGAGCATTCTCGGTGAAATGCCTCTCGCCGAGAAGGCCGGCCAGCTCTTCTACATCAGCCTTGAGTCGTTCAAGCGTCGCCAGATCGACGAGCTCTGGAAAGCGAAGCGGGCCAGCTCGCCAAAGTCTCTCGCCAGCGCCATCACGTCGCCCACGGTCGTGGACAGTCTCCGCAAGGAGCTGAAGCGCACGACCGGGCAGAACATCGAGGCGGCCGAGATCACCCGTCTACTGCGAGAGACGGTCATTCGGCCCGACTGCCTGCCGTAGGTCGACGGAGGCGACAGGCATCCCTGAAACGCCGAAGGGGCCCCTGATCGCGATTCGCGGTCAGGAGCCCCTTCGGACGTCTACGAATTCGGTGAGGTCAGCTTCTCACCCTCGGGGTTCCCTACAGCCCCAGGTACCAGCTGCAGCCAGGCCATTGGCCCCAGCCGTAGAGGGACTGGAGCTCGCGGGCGGCCTGGTCCTGCACCGCCGGCGAGGCCTGGTGGGGGTAGCCCCCGTAGCCCAGGCCCTGCCACGTCGACAGCGAGAACTGGTAGGCGCCGTAGTACCCGTTGCCGGTGTTGATGGAGTAGTTCCCGCCCGACTCGCACTCGGCCAGGGCGGCGAACGCGCCCCCCAGACCTTCGTCGATCGGGGCGACCTCCTCGGCGGGGGCCGAGAGGGTGACTTCGATCGCGAAGACCGCGTCGAGGGCGTCGAACGCCTCCGGCTCGGCCGTGGCGACCGGCTCCTCGATCACGGAAGCCTCGTCCGCCGGGGCCTCATCGGCCGGTGCGGCGTCGGCCTCGTCGGCCTCGTCCCTCGTGTCGAAGGTGAGCGAGGCCTGGACCTGGTCGAGGCAGACCTGCAGGTAGTCGACGTCGAGCGAGCCGTCGGCCCGGATAGACGTGGAGCCGCAGCTGGTGATGTCTTGTGCGGCGGCGGCGGCTGGCGTGGCGCCGGCTACCAGGCCTACCCCGAAAAGGGCGGTGGCCATGGTCGCGGCGAAGGCCAGGGGTCGTCGTTGCGTGCGCATTCGTGCGCCTCCTTGAGGACAGCCCGGAAGCGGGCGTCAGGTTTAGCATCGGCATGCGGGCGGTCGTCTTTGAGGCATTCGGCTCGCGAACCTCGCTGCAAGAGGTTCGGGACACGTGTCCGTACGAGGTGCAGACGTAATGAACCCTCGGTGGTTTGGTGTGTGGGCAGCCCTCCCGGGGATGCGATCTGGGGCTCGCCCGTCGGTGCCATGGGCCATCGCCACCGCCGTGCTCCGGAGCGGGGGACGGCCGGCACTCCTGTCGGGAGCCGGTGTGGGAAAAGTTGTACCACACGTTTTCGGGGGGTCGCGACCAGCCGTGCGCCCCTGGACCAGCGCTTTTGTGAACCGTCTGCTGGCGGTCGAGGCCCGATCCGTTCAGGTTCCGCTTATGTCCGGTGGTGGCCCTTCAGGCGCCGAGCTCCTCGGTAAGGGCGAGCCACCGGTCCTCGGCCGCCGCCAGGGCGACCTCGGCCTCGGCCAGGGCGTGGGCGGCGGCGGTCAGGGCGGCATGGTCGTCGGCGGCCGTCGACAGGTCGGCTTCCAACCGGGCCCGGCGGTCGGTGGCCTCGGCCATCTCCCGCTCGGCCAAGGTCACCAGCCGGCGCAGGGTGCTGGCCGACCGGGGCTTGGCGGCTGGCGGCGCGGGCACGGCCGGGGGTGCGCTCCCCACCGAAACGCCCCCGGCGGCCCCCCCTCCGGTGGACGGCGTCCGGGACGGCCCGCCGCTCTCCCGCCGCCGCCGACGGTCGGCCTCGTACTCGGCGTAGCCGCCGGGGGCCTGACGGGCGCCACCCACACCGTCGAGCACCAGCACGTCCTCCACTGTCCGCTCCAGGAGGGCCCGGTCGTGGCTGACGACGACGAGCGAGCCGGGCCAGCCCTCCAGGTAGTCCTCCAGCGCCCGCAGGGTGTCGAGGTCGAGGTCGTTGGTGGGCTCGTCGAGGAGGAGGACATTGGGCATCTCGGCGAGGACCAGCAGCAGCTGCAACCGGCGACGCTCGCCGCCGGAGAGGGTGCCGATGGGCGCCCACTGGGCGTCGGCGTCGAACAGGAAGCGCTCCATGAGCCGGCCCTGCTCCCACGTGGGCTGGCCGTTGGAGCCGGCGACCGCCTCCCGGACCCGCTGGGTGAGGTCGAGGTCGAACCCGACCTGGTCGTAGTACCCGATGCGGACGGTGGGGGCCGTCCTGACCCGCCCCGCGGCCGGCTCCCGGCGGCCGGCGACGATGTCGAGGAGGGTGGACTTGCCCGTCCCGTTGGCACCGACGATGCCCAGCCGGCCGCCCGGCTCGAGGTCGAGGTCGAGATCGCGGAACAGCCACGCGTCGTCGCCGAAGTGGTGGCCGACCCCGATCAGGTCGACGACCCGGTCGCCCAGCCGGGGTGTGGTCCCGCCCAGCTCGAGGTCGACCGTCGAGGCCGCCACCGGCCCTCGACCCTCCACGATCGCGGTTGCCGACGTGATGCGGGCCTTGGGCTTGCGGGTGCGGGCCGGCGCCCCCCGGCGCAGCCAGGCCAGCTCGGAGCGGGCCAGGTTGCGGCGGACGGCGTCGGCCGCCACCTCCCGCTCGCCCCGCTCGCTGCGGGCGGCCAGGTAGCCGGCGTAGCCGTCGTTGTGGACGTAGCCCCGTCCCCGGTCGAGCTCCAGGATGCGGGTGGTGACCCGGTCGAGGACGTGGCGGTCGTGGGTGACCAGCACCAGGCCCCCGCCGAAGCCGGCCAGCCGGTCCTCCAGCCAGGCGATGGCGTCGATGTCGAGGTGGTTGGTGGGCTCGTCGAGGACGAGGAGGTCGACCTCCTCCAGCAGGGCCCGGGCCAGGGCCACCCGCTTGGCCTGGCCGCCCGAAAGGGTGGCCACGTCGGCGTCGCCCAGGGCGCCCATGCCGAGGCGGTCGAGGATGGCGGCCGCCTCCCATCCCCCACCATCCGACGACTCGCCCACCGCCCCCCGCACCGTCCCCGCCGGCAGCGACGGGTGCTGGTCGAGGAAGGCGACCCGCACGCCCCGTCCCCGGCGCACCGCGCCTTCCTCGGGTACGCCTGTCCCCGCCAACGCCCGCAGCAGGGTGGACTTGCCGGCCCCGTTGCGTCCGACGACGCCGAGCCGGTCGCCGGTCGACACGGTGACCGAGAGGTCCTCGAACAGCGGCCGGTCGGGACGGCGCGCCGCCACCCGTTCGAGGTCGACCAGGATCATTTCGTCCAGCGTAGGAGCGGCGGCCCCGTACCCTGACCGGGTGCTCGAAGTGCATGGCCTCACCATCGACCTGGGCCACCGGGTCCTCGTCCGGGACGCGTCCTTCCAGGTCGCGCCGGGTGAGAAGGTCGCGCTGGTCGGGCCCAACGGCGCCGGCAAGACCACGCTGCTGCGCACCCTGGCCCGAGAGCTGGAGCCCTCCGAGGGACGGATCGTCCTCCCCGACACCTACGGCTGGCTGCGCCAGGACGTCCAGGCCGCGCCCGACGACGCGGCCAAGATCGGCATCGACCACATCCTCGCCGGGCGGGACACGGCCGCGGTGGCCGCCGAGCTGGAGCTGGCCCTGGCCGAGATGTCGGCCCTCTCGCCCAACGGCAACGGCGACGGCGACGGTGACGGCAGGTCCAAGAACGGCCTCGACCGGGCCGTGAAGCGCTACGGCGTCCTCGAGGAGCGGTTCAGCAGCCTGGGCGGCTACCAGGCCGAGGCCGAGGCCCGGCGCATCGCGGCCGGCGTGGGGCTCGACGACGACGTCCTCAGCCGCCGGGTGGGTGTGCTCTCCGGTGGCCAGCGGCGGCGGCTGGAGCTCGCTCGCCTCCTCTACGCCGGGGGTGAGCTGCTCATCCTCGACGAGCCCACCAACCATCTCGACCTCGACGCCAAGGCGTGGGTGATGCAGTTCCTGCGCACGTCCCGGTCGGCGGTGCTGGTCGTCTCCCACGACATCGCCCTGCTCGACAACGCCATCGACCGGGTGATCGCCATCGACGGGGGAATCCTCGACATCTACAAGGGCACCTACACCCGGTACCTGGAGCAGCGCACGGCCCGGGAGGCGCAACGGGCCCGCGACGACCGCCTCCGCAGCCAGGAGATGGCCCGCCTCACGGCCACCGCCAGCCGCTTCCGGGGCGGCAACCAGACGATGGCCCGCAAGGCCAAGGTCCTCGACCGCCGGGTGGAGCGGCTGGCGGCCGAGGGTGGGGTCCCGCGCCCGCGGCGACGGCCGTTCCCCAAGGTCAAGTGGCCCGACCCGCCCCGCGCCGGCGACGTGGTGCTGGTGGCGGAGGGCCTGGCCAAGTCCTACGGGGAGACGCCCGTCTTCGACGACGTGTCGTTCGCGGTGGAGCGGGGTGACACCCTTCTCATCCTGGGCCTCAACGGGGCGGGCAAGACCACCCTGCTGCGCATCCTGGCCGGGCTGCTCCCGGCCGACGCGGGCGAGATCCGGTTCGGCGCCAACGTCGGCCTCGGCTTCTACGCCCAGGAGCACGAGGACATCCGCCCGGGCGTGAGCGTCTTGGACCACATGAGGGAGCGGGCCGACATCCCCGACACCGACCTGCGCTCGGTCATCGGCCACTTCGGGCTCACCGGCGAGGCCGCCCTGCAGGACGCGGGCACCCTGTCGGGCGGGGAGAAGACGAAGCTGGCCCTGGCCCGGCTCATCGTCAGCCGGTCCAACCTCCTCATCCTCGACGAGCCCACCAACAACCTCGACACCGCCTCCCGGGAGGCGGTGCTGGGCGCGCTCCAACGCTACGCGGGCACGATCATCGTGGTCAGCCACGACTCCGAGTTCGTGGTCGGCCTCGCTCCCGACCGGGTCATCGTCATGCCCGAGGGCGACCTCCTTTCGTTCGACGAGAGCGCCCTGGAGCTCGTGGAATTGGCGTGACAGTCGGGGGGCTCCGCCCCCCGCCCACCCCCCGAGTCAGGGGCACCGACCGCCTTCGGCGGGCTGTTGTGTGTTCCGACAGCCGCATCGGCTCCTTCGTCGCCTGGCTGTCGGTGGGACTGCTGGCGCAGCGGGGACGCCGGCGCGTCCCCTCGTCTGAGGCTCCTGTCGGGCGTTTTCGGGGACGATTTCGGAATTGGGTCCGCTGTCCATCTACGCTGGTGCGACGAGAGAGGTCCCTTTGACCTGCTCGCGGACAGAGAAGAGAGTGCCGTGGCCACAGGAACAGTGAAGTTTTTCAACTCGGAGAAGGGCTACGGCTTCATCTCGCGTGAGCAGGGCGAGGACGTGTTCGTTCACTACTCGAACATTCAGGGAAGTGGGTACCGCTCGCTCCAGGAGGGCCAGAAGGTCGAGTTCGACGTGGCCCCCGGTCGTAAGGGCGAAGAGGCGCAGAACGTCCGGGCCATCTAGGCCAGCCGACGTCCCCCTTTTCCCCGCGGAACCCGATCTGAAGGAGGGCCAACGTGGCGCAGCGCGCCAGTTTCGGCAAGCTTCAACGCGATAGAGACAAGAAGGCCAAGGCCGCCGCCAAGCGCGAGAAGCGCCAGGAGCGGTCGGCCGAACGGGCCGACGGTACCCCCGAGGTCGTCATCCCCATGGAGGGCGAGGTCTCGGCCGCCGACCTGCTGGTGCTGGTCGAGCGCCTCCACAAGGGCTTCGAGGACGGCACCATCGACTACGAGGAGTTCGAGATGCAGAAGTCCGAGCTCTTCGCCCGTCTCCCCATCGACTAGGGAGCGGACGGGGCTCGTCTCCCAGCCGAGCGATCGCCACGAACACCCCCTCCACGGGGGCACTCGTGGCGGTCGCTCGCCCTTTCTCCCTACCTACTCGTGGTCGTGGCCCTCGTGGCCGGGCTGCGACGACGTCTTCTTGGCGCCTGACACGGGCGCGAGCTGGCGGCGCCAGTCGGCGAGCATCTCGGGGGTGCCGGCGATGCCGACGCCGCGGAAGTTGCAGCGGACGAAGGTGCAGTTGGCCAGGACCAGGCAGCCGACGACCTCGGGTGCCTTCGGGAACCGCCACAGGATGCTGCCGATGTCGGTGCCGGGGTGCTCCCACGAGCAGTGATCGAGCGTGCAGCCGTGGAGGACGACGACCTGCGGGCCCAGGATGAGGCAGTCGGTGGCGGTGATGCCCTCGATCAGCTGGTCTTCCCGGATCTCGAACTGGCCCAGCCGGACGGTCTGGCTCTGGAACGTGGTGTCTGCCATTGATGGCTCCTCAAGTGGATCTACGGACGTGAACGGCTGGGTGCATCGACAACCGTAGGCTCGCTAGGGTCGCCTCACTCAACCTGGGAGGTGGACGCATGCGCAGAACCGTGATGGCTGGCCGATCACGCTGGCTCGTGTTGAGCGTCGTGGCGTCGATGCTACTCGGGGCCTGTGGCGACGACGACGACGACCCCTCCACCTCCGACGACGCGCCGGCGCAAGTCAGTCTCCTGGCCGGCGTGAACGACCAGCAGGACCCCAACATCGTGGTCACCGAGTTCCTGCCCGAGGCGGTCACGGTGCGCACCGGGGCAGCCGTCGAGTGGCGGTTCGTCGGCGCCGAGCCGCACTCGGTCACGTTCCTGGCCGCGGGCCAGTCGGCCCCCTCGCCGGACAGCCCGGAAGGGCAGGCCCTCTTCGCCCCCAGCGTGCCGCCGGTCACCAGCTACGACGGCATGTCCCTCGTGAACTCCGGCCTCCTCCCACTCGGGCCCACCCCGGCGGCGCCCTTCGTCCTCACCTTCCCCGCCGCCGGCGACTACGGCTACGTCTGCGTCATCCACCCCCTCATGACGGGCACGGTCAAGGTGGTGGGTGAGGGCGCGGTCGACAGCCAGGCCGACGTCAACGACCGGGCCGACGCCGAACTGCGGCAGTGGACCACCGAAGGCCAGGCGGCCAAGAAGAAGCTCACCGACACCGCCCCCAGGCAGGTCGCCAACCCCGACGGCTCGACCACCTGGACCTACGAGATGGGGGCCACCACCGAGCACACCAACATCCTCGCCTTCGCGCCCGTTCCCGGCGAAGTCCGTCCCGGCGACAGCGTGACGTTCGTCAACAACACCCTCGCGCCGCACACGGCGACCTTCGCGTCCGGCGGTCAGATCCCCCAGAACCCCGCCGATCCCGCGGTCGCGGCTCCCACGGGGCCCCAGCCCCTCACCCTCACCGCCACCGGCGGCCCCTTCAACACCGGGATACTCCCGGCCGCGGCCCCGCCCTCAGCGCCACCGTCCGAGGCCGCCCGCAGCTTCACCTTCGTGGTGCCGGAGCCGGGCGACTACACCTACGTGTGCGTCCCCCACGCCGCCAGCGGCATGGGGGGGTCGATCAAGGCCGCCTGACCCGGGCCCACACCGATCCAACTGGTGACGATCGTGGGGGTGGTAGCCCCCATCTTCGTCACCAGTTGCCTTCTTGGCCTAGGACCCCGACCAGTTCGTGGTGCCGGAGGACTCGTAGTGGCAGTCGCACTGGCAGGAGAAGGCGTCGGCGGCCCCGCCCATGATGCCCGCCCACCACTCCCGGCAGTCACTGTGGCGACCGGCCAGGCAGGCGGCGCTGGTGGGCTTGAGGCCGACGAGGGCCACTCCCGCGGCGGAGAAGATGAGGGCGGCGAAGGCGGCCACCGTCAGGCGGCTGCGACCCTTGGCCGGGCAGTCGATGGTGGGGCGGATGAGGCCCTCCACCGGCGCTTCGAGGTCCTTGGGATCGCCCCCCATGAGCGGCGCCTCGCAGTCGATCGTGTCGGCGAACCGGTACGGGATCAGGGTGTACCCGATCGTCCCCAGTAACAGGATGATCACGAAGACGGGGACGATTTTCTGCTGGCTGGTCAACGATGCCCCCCGGAGCTTTCTGTTCGGCCGGTGACTGTCTAGACCCTGGCGAGCGCTTCTGCGATCTGGACGGCGTTGAGGGCCGCTCCTTTTCGCAGGTTGTCGCCGCTCAGGAACAGGGCGAGTCCGTGCTCGGCCCCCTGGTCGCGCCGGATCCGTCCCACGAAGGTGGGGTCGGCGCCCGCTGCGGTAAGTGGTGTGGGAACGTCGGCCAGGACGACTGACGGGGCCCCGGCCAGGATCTCGCGGGCCCGCGCCACCGACAGCGGGCGTTCGAATTCGAGGTTGAGCGACAGGGAGTGGCCGGTGAACACCGGCACCCGCACGCACGTGCACGAGACCGCCAGCGCCGGGATCTCGAGGATCTTGCGGCTCTCGTTGCGCAGCTTCTGCTCCTCGTCGGTCTCGAAGGAGCCGTCGTCGACCACCTTCCCCGCCAAGGGGATGACGTTGAAGGCGATGGGCGCCACGAACGCCTCCGGGGCCGGGAAGTCCACGGCCGCCGAGCCCGAGAGGGCCAGCTCCTGCGCCCGCCCGCTGACGTTGACCGCCTGCTTCTCCAGCTCGGCCACGCCCTTGACGCCCGCCCCCGACACCGCCTGGTAGGTGCTGGCCACGATCCGCCGCAGCCCGGCCTCCACGTGCAGGGGCTTGACCACCGGCATGGCCACCATCGTGGTGCAGTTGGGGTTGGCCACGATGCCCTTGGGGATGTGGGCCAGGGCGTGGGGGTTGACCTCGGCCACCACGAGGGGGACGTCGGGGTCGGAGCGCCAGGCCGACGAGTTGTCGACAACGATGGCCCCCTCGGAGGCCACCCGGGGGGCGAGGGCGCGGGACACGGTGGCGCCGGCCGAGAACAGGACGATGTCGAGGCCGCGGTAGTCGGCCGTCTCCGCCTCCTCGATGACCACCTCTTCCCCCGCCCACGGCAGGGACCGGCCCGCGGAGCGGGCGCTGGCGAACAGGCGGAGGTGGTCGATCGGGAAGGCGCGCTCGGCCAGCAGGGTGCGCATGACCCCGCCCACCAGCCCGGTCGCTCCGACGACTCCAACGTTCATAGGGACCAAGCTACCGGAAGGCGTGCCCGCCTAACGGGGAGGATTCTCCAGCTCGAAGCGGTCGTGGAGGGCGCGCACGGCCCGTTCGACGTCGGACCCGCGCACCACGCAGCTGATCCGGATGGACGACGTCGAGATCATCTCGATGTTCACACCCTCGTCGGCCAGGGCCTCGAACATGGTCGCGGCCACGCCCGGGTGGGTCTTCATCCCCGCCCCGACCAGGCTGATGCGGCCGATGTCGGAGTCGGCGAAGACCTCGGTGGCCCCGATCTCGACCTTCATCGCCTCGGTGACCCGCCGGGCGGCGGTGAGGTCGGCCTTGGGCAGGGTGAAGGAGATGTCGGTGACACCGCCGAGGGAGACGTTCTGCTCGATCATGTCGACGTTGACGGCCTCGTCGGCGAGGGCCCGGAACAGGCGGGCGGCGATGCCCGGCTTGTCGGGCACGCCCACCACGGTGACCTTGGCCTCGGTGAGATCGTGGGTGACCCCCGAGATGATCGCCTTCTCCATTTCTTGATCCTCCTTGCGGACCCAGGTGCCCGGGGCCCAGGTGAAGCTCGATCGCACGTGCAGGGCCACGCCGTGGTTCCGGGCGAACTCCACCGACCGCAGGGCCAGCACCTTGCCCCCGGTGGCCGCCATCTCCAGCATCTCCTCGTACGAGACCGCCGACAGCCGGCGAGCGTTGGGCACGACCCGGGGGTCGGCGGTGTAGACGCCGTTCACGTCGGTGTAGATCTCGCAGGCGTCGGCGCCGAGGGCGGAGGCGAGGGCCACCGCGGTGAGGTCGGACGCCCCCCGTCCCATGGTGGTGACCTCCTTGTCGAGGGAAACCCCCTGGAAGCCGGCCACCACGACCACCTGGCCGAGGGCCAGGCCCTCCCGCAGCCGGTCGGCCCGCACCTCGATGATCTTGGCCTTGCCGTGGGTGGAGTCGGTGACGATGCCGGCCTGGCTGCCGGTGAACGAGGTGGCGTGGACGCCCATGTCGTGGATGGCCATGCACAGCAGGGCCATGGAGATGCGCTCGCCGGCGCTGATGAGCATGTCGAGCTCGCGCAGGTGGGGCTCGGGGGAGACGTCGTGGGCCAGGCGGAGGAGGTTGTCGGTGGTCTTGCCCATGGCGCTGACGACCACGACCACGTTGTGGCCCTGGCGCCTGGTGTGCACGACGTGCTCCGCGACCGCCCGGATGCGGTCGGCGTCGGCCACGGACGTGCCGCCGTATTTCTGGACGACCAAGCTCATGCGGGCAGCCTCATGACAGCCATTGTGGCCGGTCCGCGACCGGTCGCCGCTACGGTGGCTCCCCGTGTCTCCCAAGTCGAAGGTGAGGAAGAAGCCGGCCAAGCACCGCGACCCGCGGGCCCAGGCCCGGCAGGCGGCCTTGGCCGCGGCCCGGAAGTCCACCCGGCGGAAGTGGGGCGCGGGCGTCATCGTCGTCATGGTCGTCGTCCTGGTGTTCGGGGCGACGCAGGTGTTCGACTCCGGCGACGACGACTCCACCGTCGACTCGACCGACACCACGGTGGCCGAGGATCCGGCGGTGACGCCCGTGAGCCTGCCCACGCCGACCCCGGGAGCGACGATCACCGGCGAGACTCCCTGCCCCGCGGCCGACGGGACGTCGCCCCGCACCACCGGCTTCGCCGAAGCCCCGCCGACGTGCACCGTCGCCGGCAAGACCTACACCGCCGACATCCAGACGTCGAAGGGCCTCGTCACCATCGCCCTCGATTCGGACCTGGCGCCCAACACGGTGAACAACTTCGTCGTCCTGGCCCGTTACCACTACTTCGACACCCAGCCCTTCCACCGCATCGTCAAGGGCTTCGTGGTGCAGGGCGGCTCGCCCGACGCCACCGGCGGGGGCGGCCCCGGGTACTCCTTCGCCGACGAGCTGCCCGAGTCCGGCGGCTACGAGCTGGGCGCGGTGGCCATGGCCAACTCGGGAGCGGACACCAACGGCAGCCAGTTCTTCATCGTGTCGGGCGACGCCAGCTTCCTGAAGCTGACCTACTCGCGGTTCGGCCAGGTGACGGCAGGCATGGACGTCGTCGCCGCCATCGACGCGGTCGGCACCCCCTCGTCCAGCGCCCAGGCCGGCGCCCCGACCGAGGTGGTCACCATCCAGAACGTCACGATCAAGGAGACCTAGTGGCTGCGACCGAGTGCCCCCCCGCCGACGGATCGGCGCCCAAGAAGCAGCGCTTCAGCGGCCCGCCGCCGATGTGCATCGATCCCGAGAAGAAGTACACCGCCACCATGGAGACCACCAAGGGGACGATGGTGATCGCCCTCGACCCGCTGCGGGCGCCCAAGACGGTGAACAACTTCGTGGTCCTGGCCCGCTACCACTACTACGACGGGGTCAGCTTCCACCGCATCATCCCCGGGTTCGTGATCCAGGGCGGCGACCCCGAGGGCACCGGCCGGGGCGGACCCGGCTACAAGTTCGCGGACGAGCTGCCCCGGCCCGGCCAGTACGAGATCGGCTCCCTGGCCATGGCCAACGCCGGTCCCAACACCAACGGGAGCCAGTTCTTCATCATCACCGGCCACCACGGGGCCAGCCTGCCGCCCAACTACTCCCTGTTCGGCAAGGTCGTGTCCGGCATCGACGTGGTCCAGGCCCTCAACGCCGTCGGCTCCCCCGGCGCGGGCACGCCCAAGGAGAAGGTCGGCATGATCTCGGTGACGATCGCCGAGGAGTAGGGAAGCCCTCGACGGACCAGGAGGTGGCGGATGCGGAGGATCGACGGTGTCCGGTCGGCGTTGGTGGAGCGCGGCGGCGGTGAGTCGCGGTGATCGCCACCGGCTGCGGCGGCTCGGAGTCCTCGATGTGCGCTCGCTCGGGCGGGGCCGAGGTGTGCCTGGTCGGTACGGCGAGCTACCGGTTGACGGCGAGCGGCCTCCAGCCCGGCTCCGAGGTGCGCCTCGCCGTCAACGGGCAGGAGACCCTGCCGGTGAAAGCCGACGAGGAGGGCAGGCTCACCCGGACGGGGACGGTTGTGGGCGTGGTCAGGGGCCAGGTCGACCAGAAGGCCACGATCACCGCCACGACCGCCGAGGGGGTGCCGGCCACGTTCGAGATCGACGTCCCTGGCGCCGGGAACTAACCGGCGGGGAGGGCGTCCAGACCCTTCTTCTCGCCGTTGACGAAGACGGTGGCGGCGCCGGCACCGGCGACCGACCACGCGCCCTCCGGGGAGCGGATCACCGCCGTCTGCTCGTCGACGCCGACCACGGCCAGGCCCGCGGGCGCCAAGTGGACGGTGCGGCGGGCCTTCTCCGGCGACCACCCGTCGTGGTGGGGGAGGATCGTGAGGCCGCCCAGCAGCCCGAGGCCGACGGTGAAGGCGCCGCCCCGCATGTCGACCATCGGGTCGCAGAGCACCATGGCCCCGGCCGACGAGGCGGCCAGGACCGCCCCGCCCTTCCACGCTTCTACCAACGCGTCCCAGACCGCGGAGTCCTTGAGCACCGACCGCAGGTGCATGGGCGAGCCGCCCGAGAGGTAGACGAACTTCGCCTCCCGCACCGCGTCGGCGTTGGCCTCCACGTTGGCGTCGGTCCGGCGCAGCACCATCAGCCCCCGGGCGGTGCCGCCCAGGCGGGCGAAGTGGGCCACGGCCGTCTCCACCGCCCGCTCCGGGTGCTCGTAGGCGGCGGCGGTGGGCAGCACCAGCACCTCGGCACCCCCGCTGGCCTCCAGCAGGTCCTTGTCGAACGTGCAGCCCTCACGCCACTCGCCCCCGCCCACCAGCGCCAACGCTCCGTTCATGGCCCGCAACCTACCCGGGCCAGACTGAGGCGATGGACGACGACCTGACCGTGTGCCCGGTCCCCGGCAAGGGCCGAGGAGTCGTCGCCCGGCGGGCGTTCCGGCGCTACGAGGTGGTCGAGTCGGCGTCGGTCGTGGTGCTGTCGGCCGAGGAGTGGGCCGCGGTCGAGGGGACGATCCTCGGCCACTACGCCTTCCGATGGGGCGACGAGAGCGACGATCGGGCGCTCGCCCTGAGCATCGCCTCGTTCTTCAACCACTCCTACACACCCAACACCTGCCCCAAGCTGCGCGTCGACGACCTGCGGATCGACTTCCTGGCCATCGACGACATCGCCTCGGGCGACGAGCTCACCTTCAACTACAACGGGCGCCCGTCGGACAACGCGCCCCTCTGGTTCGTGCCCGCCGGCGGGGGTTAGGAGTCCCAGGCCGCCCAGCGCCAGGGGCGGACGTCGGGCGGGCCGTGGCGGTGGGTGGCCGCGTCACCGCCGCCGTCCGGCTCGAGCATCGTCACCGCCAGGGCCACCGCGATGGCGATGACCTCGGGCGGTACCGGCTCAGAGGGGGACGTTGCCATGCTTGCGGCGGGGCCCGTCGCCCCGCTTGGATCGGAGCATCTCGAGGCCCCGGGCCACCGCCACCCGGGTCTGGGACGGATCGATCACGTCGTCGACGAAGCCCCGCTCGGCCGCCACCCACGGGTTGGCGAAGCGCTCGGCGTAGTCCTCGGCCAGGGTCCGGTGGAGGGCGGCCCGGCCGGGGCCGGCGGCGTCGAGCTCGTGGCGGTGGATGATGTCGACCGCCCCCGGGGGCCCCATCACCGACACCTCGGCCGTGGGCCAGGCGAAGGCGAGGTCGGCGCCCACCGCCTTGGAGTTCATGACCACGTAGGCCCCCCCGTAGGCCTTGCGGGTGACGACCTGGATGCGGGGGACGGTGGCCTCGCAGAAGGCGTAGAGGAGCTTGGCCCCGTGGCGGATGATCCCGCCCAGCTCCTGGTCGGTGCCGGGGAGGAAGCCGGGGACGTCGACGAAGGCCACCAGGGGGATGTTGAAGGCGTCGCACGTGCGCACGAAGCGGGCCGCCTTCTCCGAGGCGTCGACGTCGAGCACGCCCGCCAGCACCTGGGGCTGGTTGGCCACGATGCCGACCGGCCACCCGTCGACCCGGGCCAGGCCGCACACGATGTTGCGGGCCCACAGGGGCGAGTACTCGTACAGCTCGCCCCCGTCGACGACGGCCGAGATCACCCGCTTCATGTCGTAGGGGCCGTGGAGGTTGGCGGGCAGGACGTTCTCCAGCTCCGGTGTGAGCCGGTCGGCGGGGTCGGTGGCGTGGGGCAGCCGGGGCGGCGCCTCGCCGTTGTTCGACGGGAGGAAGCCGAGCAGCCGGCGGACGTCGTCGAGGCAGGCCTTGTCGTCGGAAGCGGTGAAGTGGGCCACGCCCGACCGGGTGGCGTGGGTGATGGCCCCGCCCAACTCCTGGAGGCTGACGTCCTCGCCGGTGACGGTCTTCACCACGTCGGGGCCGGTGATGAACATGTACGACGAGTCCTCCACCATGAACACGAAGTCGGTGAGGGCGGGGCTGTAGACGGCCCCGCCGGCGCAGGGGCCCATGATCACGCTGATCTGGGGGATGCGGCCCGACGAGCGGGTGTTGCGCTGGAAGATCTCCCCGTAGCCGACGAGCGACGCCACTCCCTCCTGGATGCGGGCGCCGGCGCCGTCGTTGAGGCCCACGAGGGGGGCGCCCACGCCGGCGGCCAGGTCCATGACCTTGTGGATCTTGCCGGCGAACGCCTCGCCCAGCGACCCGCCGAAGACGGTGAAGTCCTGGGAGAAGAGGAAGACCTGGCGGCCCTCCACCGTGCCCCAGCCGGTGATGACGCCGTCGGTGTAGGGCCGGTCGTTCTCCAGCCCCATCCCGGTGGCGTGATGGCGGACGAGGAGGTCGAGCTCGTTGAAGCTGCCCTCGTCGAGGAGGTACTCCACCCGCTCCCGGGCCGTCATCTTGCCCCGGGCGTGCTGGCGGGCGACTGCCTTCTCCGACCCGGCGTGGACCGCCTGGTCACGGCGCCGGGCCAACTCGGCGGTGCGCTCGGGCATCGAGTGGTCCATGCGGCGACCCAGGCTACCGGCGGGTGAGTTTGTCGACTCTCTCGACCAGCCGGGGGGCGTCCAGTCGGGCGGCCAGCTCGGTGAGGTCGAGCGCCGGACCCGCCCACCGGATGTCGTCGACGACCTCGAGGACGGGGGCGTCGGCCCGGAGGGTGGCCAGGTCGCGGAAGAGGAAGGCCAGGTCGCGCTCGGCGTTGAACGTGGCCGACAGGGCGTTGGCGCTGCGCACGTCGACCGTCCACCGCCACCCGTGTTCCGGGATGTCCTCCAGGTGGGGGTAGTGGAGGAGGACGGTGGCGGCGCCCTTCTTGCCCCACCCCTTCAGCCCGGGGAACCCGTCGGCCGAGTCGCCCACCAGGGCCAGCCAGTCGGGGATCGACTCGGGGGGCACGCCGTACTTGGCCTTCACCCCGGCCTCGTCGGTGAGGATGTTCTGGCGGCGGTCGAGCTGGACCACCCGGGTGCCGACCACGCACTGGGCGAGGTCCTTGTCGGGGGTCATGACGATCACCTGCTCGACCTCGGGGTCGGCCGCCGCCGTCTTGGCCGCCGCGGCCAGGGCGTCGTCGGCCTCCAGGTCGACCATCGGCCACACGGCCACGCCCAGCGCCTCCAACGCCTCCTCGAGGAGGGGGAACTGGGCCAGGAGGACGGGCGGCATGCCCGCGCTCGACTTGTAGCCCGGCCACAGGTCGTTGCGGAACGACTCGATGACGTGGTCGGTGGCCACGCCCAGGTGGGTTGCCCCCTCCTCCAGCAGGGTCACCACGCTGTACATGACGCCCCGCACCGCCCGCACCGGGTCGTCCTCGGCGGTGGCCCCGGGAGGGAGGCCGTAGTAGTGGCGGAAGAGCTCGTACGTGCCGTCGAGGAGGTGGACCTTCACGGCGCCCAGCC
Source organism: uncultured Acidimicrobiia bacterium (assembly GCA_963836205.1). Taxonomy (GTDB): domain Bacteria; phylum Actinomycetota; class Acidimicrobiia; order Acidimicrobiales; family AC-14; genus JAXDMK01. The sequence goes on from CAWIIV010000002.1 coordinate 29,048, forward strand.
TTTCAGACTCACTCCGTTGTGCAGTTGTGGCGGTATATCCAACACAACTGCACAGCCAACTTCAGTCCTCGGGTCGGTGGCACACCGCCTCGACGTTGTTGCCGTCGGGGTCGCGGACGAAGGCGCCGTAGTAGTTCGGGTGGTACTCGGGCCACACCCGGGGCGGGTGAAGTGGCTCGGCGCCCGAGGCCACCGCGGCCTCGAACCACGCTCGCACCGAGGCCCGGTCGGGGGCGGCGAAGGCGACGTGGACGTCGGTGTGGGCGCCGCCCGGTCCGGCGGTGCCGATCCAGAACGTCGGCTGCTGACCGACGCCGTAGCCGATCTGGTCGCCGTAGGACATGATCCGCCCGCCGCCGATGGCGGGCAGGACGGCCTCGTAGAAGGCGGCGGAGGCGTCGAGGTCGGCGACCTGCAGGGAGAGGTGGTCGAGCATCCCAGTCGTCAGCCGTCGAGGGTACGGCGACCTTCGAGCGCCCGGCCGAGGGTGAGCTCGTCGGCGTATTCGAGGTCGCCGCCCACAGGCAGGCCGCTCGCGATCCGGGTGGTCTTCACGCCCAGCGGCTTGAGCAGCCGGGCCAGGTACATGGCCGTGGCCTCGCCCTCGATGTTGGGGTTGGTGCAGAGGATGACCTCCACCACCCCCTCCGGCTCCAGGCGCAGAAGCAGCTCCCGCACCCGCAGCTGGTCGGGACCGATGCCCTCCAGCGGGTTGATCGCCCCCTGAAGCACGTGGTAGCGGCCCCGGAACTCCGACGTCTTCTCCACCGCCACCACGTCGCGTGGCTCCTCGACCACGCACAGGATCGACGTGTCCCGCCGCCCGTCGGTGCAGATGCCGCACTCGCTGCCCTCGGTGACGTTGAAGCAGCGTTGGCAGAACGACACCCGGTCCTTGGCGTCGGTGATGGCTCGGGCCAGGCGGCCGGCGTCGTCCTTGGACAACTTGAGCAGGTGGAAGGCGATGCGCTGCGCCGACTTCGGCCCCACGCCCGGCAGACGGCCGAGCTCGTCGATCAGGGTCTGGACGGGGACTGCGTACACGCGAGGTGGGTGTGGGAGGTCACCCCCCCAGGAGCCCCCCGAGGCCACCCAGGTCGATGCCACCCATGGCCTGCTCCGTGACCTCGGCGGTCTTGCCCACCGCATCGCGGATGGCGGCCAGCACCAGGTCTTCGAGCATGCCGATGTCGTCGGGGTCGACCACCGAGGGATCGATCGACACCGACAGGAACTCCATGGCCCCGTTGACCTTCACCTTGACCACCCCGCCGCCCGACTGACCCTCGATCTCGGCCTCTTCCGCCGCGGCCCGGGCCTGCATCATCTGTTCCTGCATCTTCTGGGCCTGCTTGAGCAGGGCGCTCATGTCAGGCTGCTGGGGCATCGGCTGCTTCGGCATTCGTCACTCCTCCACCAACGTGGCGCCCTCGAACGCCTGCATGACATGGTCGACCGGCGACGATACCCCGGGTGACGGGGCATCACGCAGGTCTCGGGGGTCGATCTGCTCGTCCTCCTCGCGCTCGGGGATCTCGGCGGTGCCGACCTCGGTCTCCACGAGGAGTTTGAGGGGCACCCGCCGTCCGAAATGGGCGGCCAAGGCCTGCTCGACGTCGCCCTGGACCTCGGCGCACCGCTGGCGGTGGATCGGCGTCGGTAGGGCGAAGCCGGCCACACCCGGATCGGCGACGTCGACGAACCGTCCCGCCCGGAAACGGGCCCGAGGCTTGGGAGGGAGGTTGGGGAGGATGACGTCGCCCCAGGCGAGCGTGAGGTCGTCGCGGGACGGGAAGGCGCCGGCGGGGGCTGCTGCCGCCGGGGTGGCTGCCGGAGCGGCCGGGCTCGGTGCCGGCGGCGGTGGAGCAGGTGGGGGTGTGCTCGCCCGGGACGGACCGGACTGGCCCCGCACGCCGCCGAGCGCCAACCGGGCTGCCGCGGCCGGCGACTCGACCGCCGGGACCGCGCCCGCCGGTGCCTCTGCGGGTGCCGACGCTGGCGTCCGGGGTGCCGTCGGCGTGCCCGGAGCCGTGCCGTGGGTCGTGGGGGTACCGCGGTCCCCGGCGGGGGTCGTGGGTCGTGCCGGTGGGGCCGGTCCCGTCGTCGCCGGCGAGCCGCCCGCGGCGGGCGTCGGCGTCCCGGCGGCCATCCGCCGCTCCAGGCGCTCGATGCGCTCGAGCATGGCCGCGGGGGAGACGTCGGCCTCGGGCCGGCACAGCCGCACCAGGGAGACCTCCAGTAGCACCCGGGTATCCGGGGCGTCGCGCATGGCGATGAGGGCGTCGCCCAGCACCTCCATGGCCCGGACGATGGCGGCCCGTCCCATGCGGGCGGCCTGGCTCTCCATGCGGGCCACCTCGTCGTCGGGCAGCCCCACCAGCCCCCGGGCGACGGTGGCCAGGAACGCCTGGCGGAGGTGTTCGAGCAGCTCACCGGCCAGGCGGCGGGGGTCGTGGCCCGCGCTCACCCGCGCCGCCACCGCCACCAGGGCCCGGCCCACGTCGCGCTCGCACAGGGCCTCCACCACCTCGTCGGTCGACGGCCCGGCGTCGTCGATGCCCCCCGCGGCGGCCACCTGGTCGAGCTTGGACAGGGCGTCGCGGACCGATCCCGCTCCCCGTTTGGCCACCAGCCGGATGACCTCGTCGGGGATGTCGAGCCCGGCCTGCTCCGCCACCCACCGGAGATGGTCGGCCAGCATGTCGGTGGAGAGCAGGTGGAACTCGAAGTGCTGGGTGCGGCTGCGGATGGTGGGAAGCACCTTCTGCGGCTCGGTGGTGGCGAGCACGAAGATCACGTGCCCGGGCGGCTCCTCCAGCGTCTTCAGGAGGGTGTTCGAGGCCTCGGTGGTGAGCATGTGGACCTCGTCGACGATGTAGACCTTCCACCGTCCGGGAGTGCCGAGGTTGGCCCGGGACACCAGGTCGCGCATGGCGTCGACCCCCCGGTTGGAGGCGGCGTCGAGCTCGACCACGTCGAGCGATCGGCCCTCGGCGATCTCTACGCACGAGGTGCACACGCCGCACGGCTCACCGGCGTCGGGATTGGCGCAGTTCAGCGCCTTGGCCAGGATGCGGGCGCTCGATGTCTTCCCCGTGCCCCGGGGGCCGCTGAACAGGTAGGCGTGGGTGACCCGGCCGTCCCGCACCGCGTTGCGCAGGGTGTGGCTGACGTGGTCCTGGCCCCGGACGTCTATGAAGCGCTGGGGCCGGAAGCGCCGGTAGAGCGACTGGAAGGCCATCGGAACCGACGTTAGGCCCTGGGTGGGACACCCTGGGTCGACGGCCGGGGCCGACGAGGCGGGGCCGCCATTCGACGCAGCGGCCAGGCTGGACTGCGGCACACGGGTCCCGCCGCTGAGAGCTGCTGCCTTCCGGCCCTGACTCGGTTCACGGGGTTCCGTTGCGCAGGACCCAGCCGCTGCGTGGATCGGCGGCCCGGCACCTCTTCAGTGACGATACCGTTGTTTCTACCCGGAGGGGTGCGGGAGCGGCCGATCCGGCACGCCTGGAGAGCGTGTAAGGGGCAACCCTTCGTGGGTTCAAATCCCACTCCCTCCGCCAGACGGAAGACGATCCGGGCGCCCCCAGCCCGCCCGGATCCGTCTTCCTCTTCTATGGTCGGCGCGCGATGGTCGTGCCTGAACCTGTCCTTTGTCTGCATGACGATGCCGCGGCCATGGATGTCGCCCTCGACGAGGCCCGGGCCGCGGCCGCCCACGGCGACGTCCCGGTGGGCGCGGTGGCGATAGTCGGCGGCGAGATCGTGGCCCGGGCCCACAACGAGCGCGAGCGCCGGGGGGATCCCACGGCCCACGCCGAGATCCTCGTCCTCCGGGCCGCGGCCAAGCTCGCTGGCGGATGGCGGTTGGGAGACGTGACCGTCGTGGTGACGCTCGAGCCGTGCCCCATGTGCGCCGGGGCGCTGGTGGCCGCCCGGGTCGGCCGCCTCGTCTTCGGCGCCGCCGACCCCCGGGCGGGGGCCTGCGGGTCGCTCTACAACCTGTGCGCCGATCCCCGCCTCAACCACGAGCTTCCCGTCACCGGGGGAGTGCGGGCAGAGGAGTCGGCCGCCCTCCTCTCCGCCTTCTTCGCCGAGCGCCGGCCCCGCCCACTAGCCTGACCCCCGGAGGGATGCGAGAGCGGCCGAATCGGACGGTCTCGAAAACCGTTGTGGCGCAAGTCACCGTGGGTTCGAATCCCACTCCCTCCGCCCTGTTGTGTCGCGAGACATCCCGGACAGCTGTCGCAAGACATCCCGGACGACCCTAGGACGCACCGGCGTGCCGGGGTCTACCTTTGGGCTGGTAGTCCTTGGTCGGGTCGATCGTCAGGTGGCGTAGCAGTTCGCGGTCGTCGGTCGGTGATCCTCACGTCGAGGTCGGCGACCAGTAGCAGGACTCGGGTGCCGGCGTGGGCCCGGCCCACGCCGATGTGGAGCAGCTTGGACCGGTAACGCAGGGTCACGGTGCCCGTCTTGTCCACGCGGTCGCGCCGAACGCGGTGGTGGCCCTCGACGACGAGTGGCGCCAGGCGGGGGACGGCTTTGGTCCTGGCCCCGAACACCTCGGCCGGTTTCCGCCGCCCGATGGCCCGCGACAAGGTCGGCATCCTTCTCCTCGCGACGGTCGAGAAGTATCAGCCACCCCGTCCCTCGGTCCGAATGTACGTTCGGCTACACTGATCCCATGACCGACGAGCCGATCGAACACAGACAGGATATCCAGCGAGCGACCGAAGGCAAGAGCCTCGACCACGTTGGACACGCCCCGCCGCCGCGTGCAATCCCGAGCGAGCAGGTCGCGGTCTTGTTTGCACCGACCGTCCCGGCGTCGGTGACTCCTGTTTCAGCTACCGATAAGGACTGATCCCGGGTAAGGGCCGTCCGCCAATGACGCCGCTTATTGCCATCGCCTTCGACACCTTCCTCGCCCCGACTCTCGAAGCTGGGCTAGCGGAACGTCGAAGGGCGTCGGTGGTACGCGTGCGTGTCATCACCCCTGCGGTGGCAATGGGCCAGCTTGTACCCTCCCAGTCGAATGTACGTTCGGGCTACCATTCTGTCCGTGACCGATAATCCAATCAAACGGAAACGGACTCCCCTGCGAGGGACCGAGGGCAAGTGGAGCCTCGACCACGTTGGCAAGGCACCGCCACCGTGGGCAGTTCCAAGTGATCAGGTCGCAGTGTTGTTTGCCCCAGCCGAGCAAGCACCTGCGGCCCCAATCGAGAAGAAGGACTGACCCAGGGTGCTTGTTGGCGGCCTGTCAAGCGCCGTCGCCTTCGTAATCTTCCTAGCTCCTGGCGCCTTGTGGGCCTGGCTGACCGAACAGCGACAGGCCTCGGTACGACGCTCCCAGGTTGTCGAGGCCGGACTGATCGCGCTGGCCAGTGCGGCCTTCAGTACCCCGGCGATCGTAGTCCTCGGTCTGCTGACGTGGTTTCTCGATCGGGACCTGAGCAGTGTTGAGGCGTGGCTGGAAGGCTCGTCGATATCGGGCGAGGCTGCTGTCGGCTATGTGGCCCTTCTGCTTCTTCAGCTGGTACTCGCCCTTCTGACGACCTGGTGGGTCTTCCGCACCTTCGGCGACAAGCTGCTTGGCGACCTGGAGGTTCAGAAAGTCAGTGCCTGGACCAGCGTCTTTCGCTCCGCCAAGACGGACAAGACCTGGTCCGCCGCCGTGGAAGTCCTGCTCGATGACGGCTCCGTCATTCGTGGCATCGTCGAGGACTACACACCAGACCATGAGCTCGCCGACCGCGAACTCATTCTCTCGGAGCCCATTCTGCACGAGCAGGGCGGCGTTTCCTTGTTCGCCAATCGGCCGGCACCGGCCAGAGCCGTTGTCTCCGGCACCGCGATCCGCAGGATTGCTGTGCGCTACCTGACACCCGAGGACCTCGCAGGTTTGCAGCCCGCGGGCGCCGACCACCCGGCTGCGTACCGAGAGCCTGTGCCGCCATGTTCGTGATGCCGACATGTCTTGGCGACTGGACGCCTGACCTGGTTTCCAGCCTGGTCGAGCGGGGCGTCTACGAGTCGGAAGTGTTCGATCTCAAGGAGATGCTGCCTCACCCGAACGACCAAGCGGGCAAGCGCCGCCTGATCCATAGTTGCGCGGCGTTTGCGAACAGTGATGGCGGATTCTTGCTGTTCGGAATCAAGGATGGTCAGTCCCTCCCGACTGCCGAGCGGATTGTCGGCCTGGCGAGTGCTATCGACTTTCCCGAACGCTTCGGCAACTATCCTCAACAGTGCCAGCCGAGCGTTTCTTGGGACTTTCTGAACCCACCGCTCACTATTGCGCATGGTCGAGTGCTGCACATCGTACACATACCACGTTCGTGGAAGACACCACACGCCTGCGGCAGCCCGAACAACGGCTTCGTATTTCCCAAACGGACCAACCAGGGCACCGACTGGATGTCCTACGAAGAGGTGCGTCAGATGTTCCTCGGCTACTACGAGAAACGGATCAAGCTGCAACTCCTGCGGTCCGAGCTGATACGCCTGCGGACCGACGTCGCGCAGCTGATCGTCGATGAGCCGCGCAACGATGGCAACTCGCTGAGTTCGGCGAGCCCGGACCTGCAGGTGATCGAAAGCGTACTGGCCGACGTATTCTCGGTGATCTACGAGGATCAGTACTTCTTGGATCTGCTTGGTGGAATACGCACCAAGGTCCGCTCGATTACATCACAGACCAATCTCATCCGGGCACGATTTGCATTACCTCTCGATAATCTCGTCGAGCAGGTCCAGAACCACAATCGAGCGATCAGGAATCTTTGCCTCAACACAGTGCATGCTGCCGACCAGGCGATAGAGCGCCTCGACGCTGGATTCTTGAGCAAACTGTGATTCCAAATTTGCCGGATGTCGGCCAATGATGTCGAGAGTACGGCTATTGGACGACGGAACAAGTGTTCGTCAGATCGGGTCGGACCTGCGACAATGAGTACATGAAACACTCTGCAAAGTGGAGCGCATGACTGACGCCAGCTTTCGAGGTTTGTTCGTTGGCATCGACCGATACGACGACTCCCGGGTGCCCTGGCTAGCCGGGGCGGCGAGGGACGCGCACGCTCTTCACGCGCTATTCGCCGACACTCTCGGCGAGGCCGCCGCTGGGCTGCTCACCGACGAGGCGGCGACCGCCGCCGGGATCCGCGACGAGCTTCAGCGGTTGGCCGATGAGGCGTCTCACGACGACGTCATCGTCGTGACTTATGCGGGCCATGGTTCGGAGGATCACCGAATTGTCACCTTTGACGCAGACGTGGACCGCTTGGCGGACACGTGCATCAGCCTCGAGGAGCTGGCGGATCTTGTGGCGGCGATCCCTGGCAGGACGCTTCTGTGTGTTCTCGACTCCTGTTTCTCTGGCGGTTTCGGTGCGCGGGTTCTCGCTGGCGGGCTGCGGCCCCGCAAGCTTGGCAACGATCCCGTGGCCGAGGCACTAGCCCGATTCACTGGCTTCGGTCGGTTGGCGTACACAGCATCGGCAGCGAACGAGGAAGCGCATGAGTCGCCTCGTCATGGGCACGGCCTCCTCACATTCCGGTTGCTGGAGGCATTACAGGGTGCGCCAGAGATCCTCGACGGCAAGAATCTTAACCTTCTGCGAATGCTTGAGCACGTCACACGCGCGGTACAGGCGGACGCCCAGCAGATGGGTCGACAGCAGACACCAACCCTTCGGGGCCAAATTGATGGCGCACCTCTCTGGCCGGTGTTTCGGCCCGGACCTCGCTACGGCGCGCTGTTCCCCGATCGGGTTCGTCCTGCCGCCACGTCCGATCTCGCCAGCTTGCTTGCGTATGGGTTCACCAAGCCAGTGCTCGAAGCCTGGGCGGAGAACATCTCCAGCCTAAACGGCCTGCAAGTGAGCGCGATCAACGACTTTGGCCTGCTCGACGGAAACAATCTAGTTGTGACTGCGCCGACCTCCTCGGGGAAGACGATGATCGGGGAGCTCGTGGCGTTGCAAACGGCCTTGCGACGGGAGCGTTCAATCTTCCTGCTCCCGATGCGGGCGCTGGTCAATGACAAGTTCGAACAGTTTACCCGAGTCTACGAACCCTCGGGCTTCCGCACGATTCGAGCGACCGGCGAGCACAGCGACGACATTCCAGCGTTGCTGCGCGGCCAGTTCGACATAGCGCTCCTGACGTACGAGACGTTCTCCAACATAGCGCTCGGAAATCCCCATGTGCTGAGCATGGTTGCCACTGTGGTGATCGATGAAGCACAGACTCTGACCGACTCGTCACGTGGCTCCAACCTGGAGTTCTTGCTTACGATGCTGAATAACCAACGCGGCCGGACCGGCTCGCCACAGATCATCACCCTGTCGGCCGTAGTCGGAGACATGCGAGGGTTGGAGCGCTGGCTTGGCGGACGTCGTCTTCATACCGACATACGTCCAGTACCACTGATTGAAGGCGTGCTCGACCATAGCGGATCGTACCGTTACGTGGATGAGAGTGGGCATGAGCAGATAGATTCTCAATTTGTCTTGCCGCTATACGACAATGGTAGTCGACGCATCTTGATCCCGCTCGTACGGCGACTCATGGACGAAGGCAAGAAGGTCATTGTCTTTCGCCAAAGCAAAAGCGAGGCGGTCGCCTGTGCCGTCTATCTCTCACAGGCCCTCGGCCTTCCTTCCGCCAATCGCGCACTCGAACAACTTGCTGAGGACGATATCTCGACCAGTACCCGCGCACTTCATCGGACCCTGAACGCGGGCGTAGCGTTCCATAACACCGATCTTGACCGCGACGAGCGACGAGTGGTCGAGGTTGAGTTCCGCGATCCCGACTCGGCGGTCCGGGTCGTCGTGGCGACACCGACATTGGCGATGGGAGTCAACACTCCAGCCGCAGCCGTTGCCATCGTCGGACTCACACACCCCGGTCGAACGCCAACGCCGTATACCGTCGCCGAGTACAAGAATATGGTTGGCCGAGCCGGGCGCCTCGGGCTGGCCGAGCGTGGCGAGTCCTACCTCATACCCGAGGGTGCGCTCGATTCGCACCGGGCTTGGGCCGGCTACATCAACGGGCGGCTCGAGGATCTTGCGTCACGGCTGGTTCCCGACGGGGATCCCCGTTCACTGATGCTGCGTGTGCTTGCCAGTTATCCGCCCGATGCTGTTGGGGTCGTAACTGAGGACGACGTCATCTCGTTCCTCGATTCGAGCTTCGCCGCCTTTCAGGCGCGGGAAGGCGGGAGCGCCCAGTGGAACGAGCAGCAGCTTCGTCACGGCTTCGAACCACTGATCGCCGCGAGCCTGATCGAGTCGGATGGTGCCGGCTACCGGCTGACGGCGCTCGGTCGGTTTACCGGCGAGTCGGGTGTCCACGTCGACTCCATCGTTCGTCTAGTGCGTGGGCTGCGTAGCTGTGCGGGCAATCTCAACTCCGTCGGGCTGGTTGCCGCTGCGCAGCTGACGAACGAGCTGGACGACGTCTTCCTTCCTGTCGACCCCAGAAAGGTGAACACCGAGGTGCCACGCTGGCCCCAGGTGCTGGCTCAGCAGGGTGCGCCGCATGTTCTCATCCAGGCTCTGCAGCACACGGCAAGCGACCTGAGACAGGCCGTCTCCCGCTCAAAGCGGGGTGCCGCGGCGGCGATGTGGATTGCTGGCGTTCCGATCGAGACAATCGAGCTCGAACTGACTCGGCACTTGCCTCAGCGGGGTGGTGTTGCCGGCGCCGTCCGTGCCATTGCTGATCGCACCCGGGACCTCCTTCCTGCGGTCGCCGCCGTCATCGGAGAGTTGGTGCCAGATGCGGCGAACGACGATCTCGTTAGCCGTACGATGCTGCGTCTCGAACTTGGCGTTCCTGTCGATATCGTCGACCTCGTACGTGCCACTGACGTGCAGCTCGCTCGTCGGCAGTGGCTGGCACTAGTCGAAGCGGGGCTAGCGACGGCTCGTCAGGTCCGTGACGCCGATGATGAACAGCTGAGCGCAGTTCTTCGCTCGTCTGCGGCGGCCAAGGAACTCAAGGCCGCGGCAATTCAGGTCGCGGCCGGGTCAATTGAGGAACTTGTGCTGCCTGTTCCCTCGGAATGAACTGAAAGAGCAAGAAAGCATATTATAGGGTACAAGATGATTGTAGCTGGTTCAGCTAAGCGCCAAGGGGTGTCCTGTGGTCGAGACCGCGCTGCATGTCTCGGGTCATCATGAATTGGTTCGGTCTGCGCGCAGGCGAGCAAGGCGTTGCCAGTCGGCGTTCGGAAACCTTGTCCCATAAGGTCCGCTGTCTGACGTGCGAGAGATCTTGATCTCGCCTCCGCGGGTGGCCGCATGCGGGGCGATCGTAAGCTGTTCCACCAGTGCACGCCGGCCGACCGTCTGGTGGCACTTTTTGACAACACCGTTCGGTGTTTGTGCATGCGGAAACACCGAACAGGGCTGTAAAGTCATGATCTGTGACTGGTCGCGATAACGAATTGCTCCTGCTGCGAGACGCGTTTGGAGACGCCCTCGCCGACGTCCTCGGTCATGACATCCCTATTGCCGAACCGCCCGACGGGCTCGCCGACGCCGGCATAGACCTGCTTGTCCGGCTCGATGACGTAACGCTCGCCGTTGAGGTCAAGGCTGCGCCAACGGTCGCTGACGTCTACCGACTAGCCAGCCGTCCCGTCCCCGCTGGCACCTACAAGGTTCTTGCCGGCGGCCGCATTTCTCGGGCCGTCCGACAGGAGTTGCGCAATGCCGACATCGGCTTCTACGACGCGCGCGGCCACCTGCGCCTCATGCATCCGCCCCTCCGAATCGATGCGCCCGCGCTCGCCGTCACTGAAGACGCGGCACGACCCCGCAATCCGCTCGTCAGCAGCGGCGGCCTCGATGTTGCCCTCTGCCTCCTCGATCAGCCCAACTTTCTGGAGCTCCTCAGCCTTCGTCGCCTTGCCGGCGCCGTCGACCGGGCGCCCTCAACCGTGTCGAACACGCTCAGGGCGCTTCGTGACGACTACCTCGTAGACGAGCGCAACCGGCCGATCGTGCCCGATCTGTTCCGAGCCGTCCTCCGGCACTGGCAGCCAACACGGCTGCCCCTCGCCGGAATGCCCCGGCCTGGCGACGGCCGACTCAACGAGCGACTGGAGCTGGGCCTCGACACCGTCCGGTTCAGGCACGGCTGGGCGCTGGCCGACGGCCACGCGGCGTCCGCTTGGGGCGCCCCCGTCGTGCTCGACGCCGACACCCCGCCCGACTTCTACATCCCGAACACCCGGGTACTCAACGCCGCCCGTACGAGCTTCGGGGTCGCCGCTTTCGGTAGCCACGCCTGCACGATCACTGTCGCCCCGGCCCCTTTCGTCGTGCGCCATCGCTCCGACCTCTCCGAGTCCGCCGGCTTGATCTTTCCAGTTGTGCGCCCTGTTGTCGCCGCCCTGGACCTCGCCGCCGACCCCGGCCGCGGCACAGAGACGCTTGAGCTCTGGAACGAACGCCTCGCCGCGCACATCAACCGTGTCTGGTAGCCCGACTCCGCCGTTGCTTCTCAGCGCTCCGGCCGACAGCGTCGTTGCCCGCACCATCCTCGCCCTCGATTCCCTGCCAGCCGAGCCCGCCTGGGTACTCATCGGTGGCGTTGCGGTGTTCCTCCGTCTGGGAGCCGTCACCCGACCGACCGCAGACGGTGACACCATCGCCCGCTCCCAACGACAACTCCTGGACCGGCTCGATGGCGACGCTGCCATCAAGGTGATCAGCGGCGGGAAGCTCAGTATCGAGACGAGCCATGGGCCCGCGAAGGTGGACGTTATGGATCTCGCCGATGATCCGCTTCCGCTGGACCAAGAACGTCGAATGTTCGCCCTCGCCCGCCGAGCTGCCCTCGCCAGCGCAGCGCCCAGTCGGGTAGTTGTCGACGACGCAGGGCTTGACGTTCAGATCCCCCTCGCCACGATCTCCAGCCTCACGGCCCTGAAGACCGTCTCGGTGGTGCGCCGCCCCCACGGCGGACATCCGACCAAGGTCGGCTCCGACATCCATGACCTGGTCCGCCTCGTCGCCACAGGTGCCGACCGGATTGCTGCCGAGCTTTGTGCGATCGACTCCGAGCTCGCCAGCTGGATGGGGGCGTGTATTGAGCAGTACTTCGACCGTGACCTCCGCTACACCGCGAAGCGGCTCCGCGCGTACGATCGCTCGCCCGGCGCTCTCGCGCTCACCGATGATGAGATCGCAGCGACAGCGACCCTCGGGGACGCAATTGTCGACTACCTCGGCCCTTGACAGCTCAGAGTCCCTGGTCAGCCTCGGCCGCCGCTCGACCGCGCCGGGCGACTCTGACGAACGACCGACGGCCGGTTGGTCTCGGGCGCCCTCGCGCAGGCGATGCATGTGGTTGCGGTCGGATGGGCGGCGTGGCGCTCGGGGGTGATCGCGACCCCGCAGCGCACACACGTGCCGTACGAGCCGGCCGACAGTCGCGCCTCGGCCCCGTCGAGGTCGGCGAGGCGAGAGCGGGCCTGGTCGAGGAGGCTCGATACTTGGGCCCGTTCGAAGCCGACGGTCGAACCCTCCGGGTCGTGCTCGTCGTCGGCGTTGGAGCCGGCGGACGCGTCGATGATCGCGTCGAGGTCATGGGCGAGATCCGCGATATGG
>CAWIIV010000003.1:0-27221 GCA_963836205.1 uncultured Acidimicrobiia bacterium
AGCATGTCGAGGAGGTAGGCCAGCACCGACGGCGCCAGCGTGTTCTCGTGGCCCCGGGCGCAGCGGGAGCGGTAGAGGCCGCCGTGGTCGCCGGGCGGGATGAGGTCGGCCAGCAGCCAGCACGTGGGGCAGGGGACGACTTCGTCGTCCGGCCCATCATGCCGCCTTCGGCGGGGCCGACTCGGCGGAGGAGGCCGAGTCGACGTCGGTGAAATCGAAGATGGCGTCGAACGGGAAGGCCGACTCCACCGCCGCCCGGGTGTCGGCTTCCTCGATCAGCCCGGTCATCGACTCGCCCGACATCATGGCGATGACGAGGGCGAGGGCAGCAACGTGGCCCGCCTCCCAACCGTCGCCGTAGCCGGTGAGGTAGTCGAACGTGGGGGCTTCCGGCGCCACCTTGCCCACCGCCCAGTGGCGGGCGGCGGCGTTCTGCAGGAATCCTCGGCACAAGCTCTCGATGTCATCCATCGTGCCGCTCCTCTCTGGGCGTCATCCCCGTATCGTCATTTCCCCTTTGGGACTTGAGCCACACACGGCGAATGAGCTTTTCGACCCACCCGGCAATGGGGGCACGGTCGGGGCCGCGTTCCCCCTCCCACACGGGAACCGCCTCACAGCGAGTCATACGCCCGCTGACCTGCGATGACGCGGCCATCACGCTGTCCACCGACCGAAGACCGCAGGCGGGCCCGCGAGCGCAGGCAGGATCGAGCGTCGATTTTGTCAATACCGGGGCCCTGGCCGGTGACGGGCGCGTCACGCGGACGACCCCGGCCCGCCTCTTCAAGCGACCGCCACCGGGCGCCGTCGAGGACCCGCCCGTGGCCACCCCTTTGACCGTCGTCGAGCGGCACCAGCACCGCATGGAGGGCCGGGGAAGTAGTCCGATCGGCTCTTTGTCGGCCGCCGGCCTCAAGCGCTCTCGGGCGGTGGCCGACCGTTTGTCCATGGCCACCCGGCGCTTCGTCAGGAGAGCGGAGGAATGGACTGAGGTCGCCCGCTGGCTGGGTGTCTTCTGGTTCTGCCGCTGCCACTACAGCAACGTCGCCAGCTACCGCTGCTACTACTGCGGGAAGCGGGCGCCGGCAGAGGTCCGCACCCTGGTGATCGACACCCTCCGGGCCGCGGAGCGGGTCGAGATCCCGGCCCCCGTACCGGTCTCCGCCCGTCATTAGGGACGTTCGGCTCTCCCTGCCCCAACCCCGGTACGGGTACCTTGATCGCATGGAGCAGGTGCCGGTCCTGTGGCTCACCGCCGGCCTCAGTTGTGACGGCGACTCGATCGCCATGACCGCCGCCACCCAGCCCAGCCTGGAGGACCTCGTGCTGGGCGCCTTCCCCGGTGTGCCCCGCGTCCGTTTCCACCACCCGGTGCTGGCCTACGAGGTGGGCGACGAGTTCCTGGCCGGGTTCGAGGACGCGGCGGCGGGCAAGCTCGACCCCTTCATCCTGGTCATCGAGGGCTCCATCCCCGACGAGACGGGCAACGAGGAGGGGTGTTGGGCCGGCTTCGGCACCGACCCCGCGACCGGCCAGCCCATCCCCACCACCACCTGGGTCGACCGGCTCACGGCCAAGGCGTGGGCGGTGATGGCGGTGGGCACCTGCGCCGCCTACGGCGGCATCCACGGCATGGCCGGCAACCCCACCGGCGCCATGGGCCTGGCCGACTACCTGGGCTGGGACTGGCGCTCGCAGGGCGGCATGCCCATCGTCAACCTGCCCGGCTGCCCGATCCAGCCCGACAACTGCACCGAGACCCTGCTCTACCTGGTCCGCCAGCTGGCCGGGCTGGCCCCGCCGATCCCGCTCGACCACGTCCTGCGCCCCAAGTGGCTGTTCGGCCAGACCCTCCACGAGAACTGCGACCGGGGCGGCTACTACGAGCAGGGCGACTTCGCCGGCGAATACGGGTCGTCCAAGTGCATCGTCAAGCTCGGGTGCTGGGGACCGGTGGTCGACTGCAACGTGGGCAAGCGGGGGTGGATGAACGGCGTCGGCGGCTGCGCCAACGTCGGCGGCACGTGCATCGGCTGCACCATGCCCGGCTTCCCCGACAAGTTCCAGCCCTTCCTCGACGAGCCCCCGGGGGCGAGGATGTCGTCGTCGGCGGTGCTGCTCTACGGACGGTCGGTACGGGCCCTGCGCAACGTGACCCGTGCGTCGATGAACGTCGAACCGGAGTGGCGAGGGCCGCTGCCGAAGGGACTGCGGACCGCGGGCGACGACCCGCCGACCGGCGGGTGACCGACACCGGCCCCCACCTGGTCGACAAGACGTGGGACCCGATCACCCGCATCGTCGGCAGCCTCGGCATCCACGCCCGCATCGACTTCCGTGACCGCAAGGTGGTGCGCTGCCACAGCACGTCGTCGATCTTCCGGGGCTACAGCGTGTTCATGAAGGGCAAGGACCCCCGCGACGCCCACCAGATCACCAGTCGCATCTGCGGCATCTGCGGCGACAACCACGCCACCGCCTCCGTCTACGCCCAGCAGATGGCCTACGGGATCAAGCCCCCGCACCTGGCCGAGTGGATCGTCAACCTGGCCGAGGCGGCCGAGTACATGTTCGACCACAACCTCTACCAGGAGAACCTGGTGGGGGTGGACTTCTGCGCCCGCATGGTGGGGGAGACCAACCCCGCGGTGCTGGCCCGGGCCGAGGTCACCGAGTCGCCCCACGCCGACGTCCACGGCTACCGCACCATCGCCGACATCATGCGGGCGTTCAACCCCATGGAGGGTGCCCTCTACCTGGAGGCGCTCAAGATGAGCCGCCTCACCCGGGAGATGTTCTGCCTGATGGAAGGGCGCCACGTCCACCCGTCGCTGTTGTACCCGGGCGGCGTCGGCACCGTGCCCACGGTCCAGCTCTTCGACGACTACCTGGTGCGGCTGGTGAAGTACGTCGAGCACCTCAAGCGCATCGTCCCTCTCCACGACGACCTCTTCGACTTCATGTACGAGGCCCTGCCCGGTTACGAGGAGGTCGGCCGGCGGCGGGTGCTGCTCGGCTCGTGGGGCTCGTTCCAGAACCCGGAGACGTGCGACTTCCGCTACGACCACATGACCTCGTGGGGCCGCGACATGTTCGTCACGCCCGGCATCGTGGTCGACGGCGATCTGGTCACCACCGACCTGGTCGAGATCAACCTGGGGATGCGGATCCTGCTCGGCAGCTCGTTCTACGAGGACTGGGCCGAGGGGGAGACCTTCGTCACCCACGACCCCCTGGGCCACCCCGTCGACCAGCGCCATCCCTGGAACCAGACCACCTCGCCCCGGCCCCAGCGGCGCAACTTCGAGCCGGGCGGCCACTACACGTGGGTGATGTCGCCCCGGTGGCTCGATGCCCGCACCGGAGAGCATCTCGCCCTCGACACCGGCGGAGGCCCCCTCGCCCGGCTGTGGGTCACCGCCCTGGCCGGCCGGGTGCACACCTCCTACGTCGACGCGCCGGGCGACGGGTCGGTGCGCATCCGCCTCCCCCGCACCGCCCACCTACCCGAGACCGAGCTCACCTGGCGGGTGCCGCGGTGGTCGAACACCATCGAGCGCGACCGGGCCCGCACCTACTTCCAGGCCTACAGCGCGTCCATCGCCTTCCACTTCCTGGAACAGGCGATGGCGGAGGTGAGCGCGGGCCGGCTCGACGTGTGGACGCCGTTCGAGGTGCCCGACGAGGCCGTCTCGTGCGGGTTCCACGAGGCGGTACGGGGCGTCCTGTCCCACCACATGGTGATCCGCAAGGGCCGCATCGCCAACTACCACCCGTACCCGCCCACCTGCTGGAACGCCAGCCCCCGGGACTCGTTCGGCACCGCCGGCCCCTATGAGGACGCGGTCGCGGGATCGCCGGTGTTCGAGGAGAACGGGGCCGACCAGTTCAAGGGCATCGACATCATGCGCACCGTCCGCAGCTTCGACCCCTGCCTGCCCTGCGGCGTCCACCTCTATCTGGGCGGGGGAAAGGTGCACCGGGCCCTCCACGGCCCCACGCTCGGGGTCCGGTGACCCCGGGTCGGTGACCGAGTGAGCGACACCGGCCCCGTCGACGTGGCCGGGCTGGAGGCGCACCTGGCGGCGATGGCCGTCGGCGACAGCGAGGCCCTGGAGGCCATGCTCCGCCTGGCCGAGGTGGTCTTCCCGGGACGGGTGGGCATCGGCGACCGGGAGCGAGTCGTGTGGCCGACCGCCGGCCACCACCACGGTGGCGCCGCCCATCCGGGCGACGACGCCGACCTCAGCGAGCGCGACCAGCTGGCCGCCAACGTGCGTCGATCGGAGGTCCGCTTCCAGTCCCTCGTGGAACAGGTGCCGGCGGTGGTGTTCTCCGCCGCCCTCGGCGACGCCGACAACGAGGTCTACGTCAGCCCCCACATCGAGACCGTGCTCGGGTTCACCCAGCAGGAGTGGCTGACCAACCCCCTCCTCTGGTACTCCCAGCTCCACCCCGACGACCACGACGTGGTGATCGAGGCCTTCACCCGGGGCGTGCAGACGGGGGGGCCGTTCCGGGCCGAGGTGCGCTTCATCTCCCGCGACGGCGAGGAGGTCTGGATCCTGGGCGAGGCCCGCCTCATCCGCGACGACGCCGGCCGGTTGGCCTACTTCCAGGGCGTGGGCTTCGACATCACGCCGTCCAAGCGGGCGCAGGCGATGATGGCGGAGGCCGAGCACGTCCGGGTGGAGGCGGCCCAGCTCCTGGCCGAGGTCTACGCCGCCCGCAACGTGGAGCTGGCCGAGCTCAACGAGCAGCTACGGGTGGCGGTGGACCAGGCGGAGGCGGCCGAGGCCCTCCAGCGCCAGCTCCTGGCCCGGGAGCGGGAGGTCGTCGACCGCCTGACCCGCCTCGACCGCGACAAGAACGACTTCGTGTCCAGCGTCAGCCACGAGCTGCGGACGCCCGTCACCAGCATGCTGGGCTACCTGGAGATGCTCGGCGACGGCGACGCGGGGCCGCTCAACGTCCAGCAGACCCGCATGCTGGAGGTGATCAGCCGCAACAGCCGGCGGCTCCTCAACCGCATCGAGGACCTGCTGACGGTGTCGGGCGTGGAGGCGGGCAAGATCCGGCTGACGCTGACGCCGGTGGCGGTTCCACTGCTGATCGAGTCGGCGGTGGCGGCCATGGCCCCGGCCCTGTCGGGACGGGAGCTGAAGCTCACGGTCGACGTGGCCGACGACGCCATGACCGTCACCGCCGACGCCGAGCACCTCGACCGGGTCCTCATCAACCTGTTGAGCAACGCGGTCAAGTTCACGCCCGACGGCGGCCGGATCTCGGTCTCGGTGGGCCGGCAGGGCGACACGGTGGCGCTGGTGGTGGCCGACACCGGCCTCGGCATCCCCGAGGACGAGCAGTCGCGGGTCTTCGAGCGGTTCTTCCGGTCGTCCAACGCCCAGGAGCTGGCCATCGCCGGCACCGGGCTGGGCCTGGTGATCGTGAAGGGGATCGTCGAGCTCCACGGGGGGGCGGTGGCACTGCGGTCGACCCCCGGCGTCGGCACCGAGGTCACCATCAGCCTCCCCGCCTGAACGCTCTCCGGGCGCGAAAAGGGCGCCCACTCGGCTGACGGCGGACCAGCCGAGAAGGGCGCCGGCCCATATGTTGGCGGGTTCCGCGCCGCTATGCAAGACAGACCGGTCAGTCGCCTCGATTTCTTTCCGAAACCGCTCGGCGGCCGGGCCGTGACCCCGGCGGCTCCGGGGTCGAAGTCACGGGTGGTGGAACGAGGGGGCGCCGGGGACGAGGAAGGCGACCTCGTCGACGTAGCACCACCACCACTCCTCACCGGGCTCGTAGGTCTGGATCAGGGGGTGGGCGGTGCTGCGGAAGTGGGCGGTGGCGTGGCGGTTGGGGGAGCTGTCGCAGCAGCCCACGTGGCCGCACGCCATGCACAGCCGCAGGTGGACCCACCGCCCGCCGATGGCCAGGCAGTCCTCGCACCCGTCGGCGTGGGGCGAGACGGCGGCGGCCTGGTCGAGATGGGTGCAGGTGTCGGGCATGGGTCCCCTCTGGTGTATCAGCCTCGGGCGCAGGATGTTCCCGGACGGCGGGCGGCGGTCGACCAGTCGGGATCGTCGGTGCGGGGCCAGTAGTCGCCGGTCCCCGGGTCCTGGTCGTAGGGGACGGGCGGGTCGTCGCCACCGGCGATGGCGGCTACGGCGGCCAGGAAGCGGTCGATGTCGGCCGCAGTGGTCGACAGCCCGGCGCTGGCCCGCACCGCGCCCGGGATGTGGCGCCGGTCGCCCCGAAGCACGGCCGACCGGTACGAGGCGACCTCGCCCTCGTCGAGGCCGAGCAGGCGCAGGAGGTAGGGGTGGGCGCAGAAGCACCCGTGGCGGACGCCGATGGCGTGCTCCGCGCTCAGCCGGGCCGCGACCAGGGCGTGGTGGACGCCGTCGACCACGAACGTGGCCAGGGGCAGGGTGGGCGCCCCCAGGGCCGGGCCCAGCAGGTGCACGCCGTCGATGGCGGCCAGCCCGTGGCGGAGGCGGTCGGCCATGGCGTCGTCGTGGGCGACGATGGCGGGCCAGCCGAGCTTGGCCAGCTCGTCGATGGCGGCGTGGAGGGCGATCGCGCCCACGACGTTGGGCGAGCCCGCCTCCTCCCGCTCGGGCGGGTCGGTCCACACCACCTCGTCGAGGTCGACCAGGTCGACGGCCCCCCCGCCGGCCAGGAAAGGGTCGCCCGTCTCGAAGGTCGACCGGGGGCCGACCAGGACGCCCCCGCCGTAGGGGGCGTACATCTTGTGGCCGCTCCAGGCGAGGAAGTCGGCGCTGGCGGGAAGCGGGCGGTGGGCCGCCAGCTGGGCCGCGTCGACCAGCACCGGGATTCCCCGCTCGTGGGCGGCGGCCACGATGTCGTCGGTGGGTGGAATCCAGCCGGTGACGTTGGACGCACCGGTGACGGTCAGCAGCCGGGGCCGGGGCCCGTCGTCGAGGACGGCCGCCACGTCGTCGGCGTCGAAGGTGCCGTCGGGCCGGCACTCCACGTACCGGCGGCGGGCCAGGCGGGCCCAGGGGAGGAGGTTGGCGTGGTGCTCGACGACGGTGGTGACCACGACGTCGTCGGGCGCCAGCCGCAGCCGGTAGGCGAGGTGGTTGACGGCCTCGGTGGTGTTGCGGCAGATGATGGCCACGTCGGTGGCCTCGTTCTTGCCGGCGAAGGCGAGGGCCGCGGCCCGGGCCTCCTCGTACTCGGCGGTGGCGAGCTGCGACTTCCACCCCGCCCCCCGGTGCACGCTCGAGTACTGGGGCATGAAGTCGGCGACCCGCTGGGCGACGGCCGGCAGGGCACTGGTGGACGCGGCCGCGTCGAGGGACAGGTAGGGCCGCTGGAGACCGTCGATGCAGGGTGCGCTCAGGCCGTCGCCGACCAGCTCGACGCCGAGACTGTCGCCTTCCGGCGCCTGATCCGGCACGCCCCCATTCTACCGGCCACCCGTATTTCGGTGGCACGTCCCGGGGGGGTCGGCGAAGCTCAGGCCGTGCGCCACCTGACGAGGGACGAGCTGGCCGCGGGCCTGGACGACATCGCCCGGTCGCCGGTGGACGGCGGGCGGGTCGAGCTGATCGTCCGCCGGCCGTCGCCGGGAGCGCGCCAGATCCTGGCCGAGGGGACGCTCGACCCCGACCTCGGCCTGGTCGGAGACGGCTGGCAGGTGCTCGGCTGCCCCGACACCCCCGACGGATCGTCGCACCCCGACATGCAGCTCACCGTCATGAACGCCCGGGTCGCGGCCTTGCTGGCCGTCGACCCCGACCGGCGGGCCCTGGCCGGCGACCAGCTCTATCTCGACCTCGACCTCGGCGTCGACAACCTGCCGCCGGGATCCCGCCTGGCCGTCGGATCGGCCGTCATCGAGGTCACCGACCAGCCCCACCTCGGCTGTCCCAAGTTCGCCGCCCACTTCGGAGGGTCCGCCCTCCGCTTCGTGAACTCCCGGGCGGGACGCAGCCTCCGACTGCGGGGGGTCAACGCCAAGGTGATCCTGGGCGGGACGGTGCGGGTGGGCGACCGGGTGGAGAAGCTCCGTGCCGCCTGCTGACCGCCGCCGAATCGCCCGTCAGCCCGCGGGCTCGACCTCGAAGATGTCGGCGGGGGCGCTGGCCATGAGGCGGTCGGCCATCGCCTGCTTGAGGGCGGTGAAGCGGGCCTCGTCGGCGGGAGTGCGGTCGGGCTTGCGGGCCATGGCCACGAACTCGTCGGTGACCTGCCCCTCCCGCACGAGGAGCGTCACCGCGGCGTCGCCGTAGCGGGGGCGGAAGACGAACTGCTCCAGGGTGGTGCCCCGATCGGGGCGCTCGAGGGCGGCGTCGACGAGGTAGCGCCCCTCGGTCAGGCCCCGGGTGACGAGCTCGAACGCGTCACGGGCGCCCGGGCCTCGGAAGGCGGTC
Organism: uncultured Acidimicrobiia bacterium; assembly: GCA_963836205.1. Taxonomy (GTDB): domain Bacteria; phylum Actinomycetota; class Acidimicrobiia; order Acidimicrobiales; family AC-14; genus JAXDMK01. The sequence continues at coordinate 8,409 of CAWIIV010000003.1, forward strand.
TCGATCACGATCCGGCGGCGCTCGAGGGGCCACTCGGGATCGAGGAGGGGAAAGGCGAGCTCCATGGCCTTGAAGGCCATGGCCACTCCGGCCGGGCTGCCGGGTCCGCTGTAGCGGAGCATCTCGTCGAACGAGAAGGCCAGGGCCACCCCGTCGTCCACCACCTCCAGCACGTTCCTCACGTACCGATCGTACGACCGGGCGGCCTATGGTCCTGACCAGGCCCCGTCCACCAAAGGAGACCGATGAAGGTTGCGATGCTGGGAACGGGCGTGGTCGGCCAGACCCTCGGCACCCGGCTGGCCGGCCTGGGCCACCAGGTGATGATGGGCGCCCGCCAGGCCGGCAACGAGAAGGCGGCGGCCTGGGCCGCGGGGCTCGGGCCGTCCGCCTCGGCCGGCACCTTCGCCGAAGCCGCCGCCTTCGGCGAGCTGGTGGTCAATGCCACCGCGGGCTCGGTGTCGGTCGAGGTCCTCACCGCCGCCGGCGAGGACAACCTGGCGGGCAAGGTCGTGCTCGACGTCTCCAACCCCCTCGACTTCTCGAAGGGCATGCCGCCGACCCTCTCGGTCTGCAACACCGACTCCGTGGGCGAGCAGCTCCAGGCCCGGTTCCCCGCCGTGCGGGTGGTCAAGTCCCTCAACACGGTCAACGCCGACGTGATGGTGCACCCCGAGATCGTCCCCGGGTCGCACACCATGTTCCTGTGCGGCAACGACGCCGACGCCAAGGACGAGGTGCGGGCGGTGCTGGAGAGCTTCGGCTGGCCCGCCGCCGACCTCCTCGACCTGGGCGACATCGGCGCCGCCCGGGGGATGGAGATGTACCTGCCCCTCTGGCTGCGCCTGTGGGGCGCCACCGGCACCGGCCACCTCAACGTCAAGGTCTGCGTCGGGACCTAGTGCCGCGTCAGGCAACGTCGGCCCTGTCCGCCAACGGCACCTCGGGGACACGCTGGCAACGGCAGGGGACCAGCATTATTGGGGCCACGTTCTGGGCACACCACCGCACGTCGCCAGCGCGCCCCGAGCCGTCGATCTGTACACATCGGCCGGCCCGGACGCCAGTAAGGGGCATCTACTCGAGAATTGCGGGTCAGCGCAGCTACCGGCGTCGACGATCCTGGAGCACAACCCCTCGCAGCCCCTCTACCTCCTGACCGAACCGGACATGGGATACCGCTTCGTCCCCGGCCCGCCGTCGAACCCGGCTGATCGGGCGTATACGCTTGCTCCTTCGTCGCCCGGCGGGCGACATAGAGGCGGACGATGGCGACGCTGAGCACCACGACGACGAACGCGGGCCTGCGAAGAACCACGAGGCGGGCCGGGTTGGTGGGCTTCCTCCTGGCGGCGATGGTGGCCTGCAGCGGATCGGACTCGGACGACGGGGCGAGTCCCATCTCGGCCCCCGGGTCGACGCCGACGACGGCCGCCGGTGGGGGGTCGGGCGTGACCACATCGGCCCTGGCGCCCGTTACCACCGAGCCTTCCCGGCCACCCGCCACGAGGGGGCCTCAGACGGTCGTCGTCGGGCCCGTCACGTTCCACGTCCCGGCCAACTGGACCTCGTTCGAGAGCGGCGGCTCCACCTACGTGGGTGAGAGCGCGGGTAAGCAGGGACACATGAACCTCATCGTGACGACTGACTACGGCGGGACCGTCGACGCCCTCCGTCACGACCGGTGCCAGGGTGACGGGACCCACGAGTCGAAGCCACCAGCGAACGTGGAGCTGATCGAGTCGGGGTTCGAACCGGTGGGCCGCGCCACGGCCGAGTTCCGCCGGTGGCGTTTCGCCTGCCCGGACTCCGAGATCACGGTCGAGGAGCACCGGGCCTGGCTCCTTCCCGTATCCCGCGTCGGGATCGTCGAGCAGCGCCACGTCCCCCAGGTGCTCGACGTGGTCACGACCGCCGAGGTGGCCTGACCCTCCCAAGGAGATGGCGGGCCGCGGGTTAGGCCTGGGGGCACCATGGCCAGGTTGAGGCACAGACGCCTAGGGCACTCATCACCCCGAGTTACCTCACAAGATGTATGCTTATCTGCATGCGGAGCACCAGCGTTCGCATCGATGTAGCCACACACGAAGAGCTCAAACGACTTGCCGCGGAACTCAACACCACGGTCGGCAACACCGTGTCCCTTGCAGTTCGCGCGCTTCGCCAAGACCGCGTCGGCGCGGACCTCGCGGCACCGCTTCGTGAGAACGAGACTGCCTGGCTCGATGCCGACGTCGGGTGATGTCGTCGATCTCGAGCTAGGCCCGCCGGAAGGACGAGAGGCGGGATTCCGCCATCCAGCGATCCTCGTTACGGCCGAACGAATCCTCGATGCCCGACCCTCGGTCGTCCACGTCGTCCCGCTTACGAGCAACATTCGCTCGTTCCACTCCGAGGTGGTGCTCGAGCCCGACAGCAGCAACGGCCTCGACGTCGCATCGGCGGCGCAGTGCCAGCACATCCGAGCCGTCTCGCCACATCGGATCATCGACGTACGCGGCAACGTCGGCACGACCGTGCTGAGCCAGCTGCGCGAGACCATCGCCGTCATCCTCGATCTGCCCTGACGACGACAACGTCGCGCGATATGGCACGAGAGCGCCACCCGTAGCCGTCGTTCTGGTCGCGCTTGGGGACGTAGCGATGCGAGGATCGCGAGCCCGTCGTGCGTCGCCTACCCGATCGCAGCTAATCCGCGTAGCCCGCGAGAGCGGAGTTGAACTACGTCGATGGACGTCGTCACTATCGCCGTCAACGACAACGAAAGGCTCGGCTTCGCCATGGAGGACAGCGCCCGGTCGCGGGAGAGGTGCTCGTCCGTTCCGGACATCCAGCTGCTGAGTCTCGCAGCGAACCTCGCTCGCGAGGACGCCGATTTCCCATCGCTGGGACCATGGAAGCGAATACGCCCGACGACCCCGTCGGGGCCTCTATGTCTTCCGTTCCTCCTGCACGCTCCTCGTCATGCTGGGCTGGCCGCGGCCTGACGTGTCGCCCGCGTATGCTCACTGGCGTGACTCCATTACGTGGAACGCTATCCGAGCGCTAACGGGGTGGATCCTTACGACGTCTTCGTACCGGCTGGCTTACCGACCATCACCTACAACCCACGCGAGTCGACTGGATTAGAAGACAAGATCCGGCAATACCTCAGGGCGCCGCATAGTATCCTGACAATCTCCGGTCACACAAAAAGCGGTAAGACCGTATTGTTGAAGAACGTCCTCACCGACGAGCACGTCTGGCTTGAGGGCTCATCGATCAGTTCGGAGAAGGATATCTGGACGCAGCTCGCTTACGCCATGGGCATATACGAGACGGAGCATTCCAGTTTGACTCACTCGACGGCGGATGACTCCGGACGCTCGGCCGGACTCAACGTTCCAGTTGCGCAGACGTCGCGTTCACATCAAGAGCGTGAAAGCATCGAGAGGTCTCGGGACCACACGCGAGTGGTACCCGTACAGGCCTCCGTCATCAACAAATTGAAGCGCTCGCCAATTCCGATAGTAATCGACGACTTTCATTTTGTCAGTGGCGAGACGCAGGAAAGGTTTGTACGCGGCATTAAGCCTTGCCTCCTCCACGGGCTGCCCGTTGTCTTGCTTGTAGTACCTCACAAAGCGAATGAGGCGGTTCAGGCAGAACCGGAGATGAGCGGTAGAGTCACGAATGTCCGGGTGCCGCCCTGGCGCGCCGACGAGCTGCGACGAATCGCCCAACTTGGGTTTAGCGCACTCAACGTCGAGCTGTCCGAGGGCTTGATGGACGACTTTGTGGATCAGTCTGCCGGTAGCCCGCTACTAATGCAGCAGTTCTGCCTTCAAGTCCTGATCTCCAGTGGGCGCCGTAGCGTTGTGTCGGGCATTACACACCTATCTCTCGCCGATCGAAGCGAATTCTTTGTTCAATGTGCGGAGGCTCTGACGGTTTCGATGGACTTCTATCGGATGTCGAGAGGTTCTCTCCGTGGCTCCGGAAGCAGGAAACAAATGCTCGGCTCCTGGGGAGAAGAGGCCCGCGATATCTACGGGGTGGTCATGAACGCGATCACTGAGTGCTCTCCGAGTAACGCCATCACGTACCGACAGCTTCGAGCCTCGTTGGCCAGGTCGATCCGACCGGAGGACATGCCACGAAAGAACCAAGTTACAAGAGCCCTCCGTGAAATAGATAAGATTGCACGGCAGTCAACCGGGTCGCCGGTTCTTGAATGGGATGCGCGCGACGAGGTCCTTTACATTGTGGACCCGTTCTTCGCCTTTTTTGTCCATTGGGTGGCGCCAGGACTGTGACGGAAGGACACGCACGCAAGCGATGACAACTCACTACTGGAAGACATCCACTCATGGGTAAGACGCATCGAGTACTGCTAATTACGACGGGCGGATCACTCATCGCTGGCCTAGTCGCATCGGAACGAGGTCATTCCTCGCACGGTGGTAAGGATGCCGATGTTGAGCGGCTCGTTAGCCCTGCGATCGACTTTCTAAACCGCCAGTTCGGCCTTAACATAGAGTTGGAAACTGTCGCACTGTACGACATTGAGAGTTCTGATCTCGGACCGACGCATTGGAGCGAACTCGCTGGCCTGATCGCAGAGCGCTATGATGACTACGACTCCTTTATTGTCTTCCACGGGCGCAGCACATTAGGTTATACGGCGGCGGCCCTCTCATTCGCGTTAGCGAATCCCAACAAGCCTATCTTGTTGACGGGATGCCAGCTGCCGTTTGGTGTGCCGGGCTCAGACTGTCTCAGCAACATTGAGAACGCACTCCGCCTGGCCGTTTGGAGCCGACACGATCGAGTTCCACTGGTCGGTGTCTTTGTCGTGTGGGGAGGCGAAGTCATCACTGGAACCCGAGTGAGAAATACTTCATCGACTTATGACTCGTTCGAGTCGTCTAGCTTAGGAAAAGTTGGGCGAGTGGGTCGCGTGATCACCATCAACGAGTTGAGCCTCCAGCGCCACCTTGGCTATCTAAGTACCAACATGTATCCTCGAGCCCATTCAAGTAGAAGCTTGATATGCCAAAACGACTTTGACATGCGGATCGCCTCGCTGACGGAGTTTCCCGGCATGTCGATGACGCAACTGAGCAGGCTTGCCAACGACGACGACGTCAAGGGTTTCATCATTCGTTCGTTCGGAGCGGGGGCGCCAAGTTCCGACCTGATTCGGACCCTCGAGCACTTAAGAGATCGGCAGATACCCGTAGTCATCACTTCACAAACGGAATATGAGATCAGCAACTTCCTCGCGAACGAGTCCGGAATTGTTCTTCGTAATAGGAGTCTCGCTATTCCTGCGTACGACATGAGTATTGAAGCTCAGACGACGAAGTTGGGTTGGTTACTCGCCCGCCAGCGGTCCGGCCAGATTGGGTACGAGGGAGTTTGTGCTGAGATGGTTCATGATTTGCGCGGGGAAATCCAGGTCATGTGGGACGTCGGATGAATCGATCAGGACGGCGGGACTCAGGACGCGTCTTCCGGCATCCCCATCGCTACATTTGGCCAGCCGAACTAGACCAGATGGGTCGCATCGCTGGCTTCACGCTCGAGAGCCGCCACGGCGGCTGGAACGCTGAGCCCTTCACGGCGGACTCATCGGATCACGTACCCATCTATCGCGTCGCCTGACCCCACCTCGCCTTGGCGTCCTCCGCGCCCTATTCGGCGATCTGATCACACGGGCGCACCGGCCGAGGTGTCCCGGAACGCCCCCCGCACGGCGGTTCGCGACGTGTCCCAGACCGCCGGCTCGAAGGCGCGACCCGACGACGGAATCGTGCCTGACGTAGCACTGGACGGCGTTGCTCTAATCGTCTTCCACAGCGCCGCCACCGCAAAGGCCCCACGTCACAGCGTCAAGAAACTGTCAGATTCTCCAGAACGGCCAATTGCTCATCAGCGTCCAAGCCTTGGCGCGCCGGGCGCACCGGCTGGTCAGGGCTGGTCAGGGCTCCAGCAGGCCGGGGTGGGCGGGGACGTCGACCGCGTGTTCCCGGAGGGCCGCCAGGGGCACGATGTCGAGGGCCCGCTCGTGGGTGCAGGCCAGGACCACGAACGAGGCCGCCCCGTCGCGGTGGGCCCGCAGCCAGTTGGCGGCCGTCACGCACCAGCGGTCGCCCGGCCGGAGTCCCGGGAAGCGGAACTCGGGTCGGGGCGTGCTCAGGTCGTTGCCGATCCGGCGCTGGTGGTCGAGGAACTCGGCGGTGACGACGGCGCAGATGGTGTGGCTGCCCCGATCCTCGGGCCCCGTGCTGCAACATCCGTCCCGGTAGAAGCCGGTGACCGGGTCGGTGCCACACGGCTCCAACTCGCCTCCGAGCACGTTGCGTTCGGCCATCCCCGCAGTATCGCCCGTGACGCCCGCGGTTGCCCGTGCGCCCGGGCGATCAGACCCAGTAGCGGGGGGGGCAGTTGAAGGCTTGGAGGAGCGGCACTCGGCTGGGGTCGTCGTGCATGCCTTGAACGTCGTAGGTGTTGTTGATGTCGGCGCACTTGATCGGGTCGTAGGGCGGGATCGTGGTGGTGGTGACCAGGCTGGTCGGCGGCTCGGTGACCGGCAGCTGCGTCGTCGGCGGAATGGTGACGATGGTCGCCACGGTCGTCGCCGGGCGGGCGGTGGTCGGCGGGGCGGCAGTGGTCGTCGGCGCGGGCGCGGCGGTGGTCGTGGTGGTGGACGGTGCCCGGGTGGTGGTGGTGCGGGCCACGGTGGTGGTCGTCGACTCGATGGCCGTGGTGGACGCCACCTGGCGCATGGGCCGGTCCTCCTGACCGAGGACGACGCCGACGCCGACCGCCGACAGGAAGATCGCTGCGAGCAGGCCGACGAACAGCCTCGTCCGGTTCATAGGAGCGTTATCGGCACGAAAGTGGTCCGCCTGTAGGTCATTCGGACTACTCGGAGCCCCTTTTTGGGCGCCCGCGGACGCTTACGGACGGGCCGTGGCCACCGTCGGGGCCGTCACCGGGCCTTCGCCGACGGGAGGCGGGCGCTGGTGGCGGTGGTCACCCACCCGTTGTCGACCACCGGTCGCACCCGCTTGAGCCCGGGCGAGAAATGGGCGGGGATTGGCTGACTGGTCCGGCACCGAACGGGGTAAGGGAGGCCCGATGACGGGCCGGTATACAACGGTGACCACGGCATCGGCGGTAGCCGGTGCCCCCACGGAAGCGCACCCGCCCCGGGCGACCGGCGGGGCTCGTCCGTACCGTCCGCACCCTCACGGGCCCGAACGGCCTCCGAAACATCGCCCCGCCGAGCATCCGACCGCGGTGGCCGTGTCCGTCCGAGATCCGCACCTCACCTCCTAAGCGGTCGGACTCCTCGCATGGCAGCCTCGCCGAGGACACCTCGGCTGACCCGGGTACTTCCCTCGACCCTCTCGCCGCGTGCGGAGTCCTCTCCCGCGCCCCACCGGCACGACCTGCAGCCACGCGGGCCGATCCACCACCGCCAGCCCCTGCACCCCTGCTAGGCGCCATGGGCGTTCGCTCCCTTCCGCCCCCTTCCGAGTGGGCCGCCGTCCCCGAGAGGAGCGCGGAGGTGCCCCGGCTCCCCCCCCGCCGCAAAACCCACGGCCGACACCCCCGCCGCAGCCGGGCCCTGGCCGCCATCGGCCGCACCCCCCTCGTCGACGTCGCCCTGCGGGTGGACGGCCGGTGGCGCCGGGTGGGGTTGAAGCTCGAGTCGCACAACCCGGCCGGCTCGATCAAGGACCGGACGGCGTACTCCCTGATCCGCAGCCTGGAACGCATGGAGGAGCTGCGGCCCGGTGACCGCCTGGTCGAGTCCACCTCGGGAAACCTGGGGGTTGCGCTGGCCCTGATCAGCCGGGAGCGGGGCTACACCTTTACCGCGGTCGTCGATCCCAAGGTCGACCCGCTGGTCGTCGATCGGATCCACGGCCTGGGGGCGGAGGTCGTCCTGACCGACGAGGTCGACGCCACCGGCGGCTACCTGCTGTCGAGGCTCCGGTTGGTGGAGCAGATGGTGGCCGAGGACGGCACGGTCTGGCCCAACCAGTACGGCAACCCGGCCAACCCGGCGGTCCACTACCACCACACCGCACCCGAGGTCCGCCGCCAGGCGCCCGACGTCGACGCGGTGTTCGTGGCCACGTCGACCGGCGGCACCCTCGCCGGCTTCGGCCGCTACTTCAAGGCCGTCAGCCCGCGGGTCCGGGTGGTGGCGGTCGACGTGCCCGGCTCGCTGGTGTTCGGCACCACCTACGCCCCCCGCCTGCTCAACGGGGTGGGGTCGAGCCGCGCCTCTCAGTTCCTGAGCCCCGCCGACTACGACGACGTCGTCATCGTAGGCGACAGGGACGCCGTCGCCGCGTGCCACCTCATCCAGGGGTCGGTGGGCATCGGGCTGGGCGGCTCGTCGGGGGCGGTGGTGGCTGCCTGCGCCCGCTACCTGTCCGCCCATCGCGAGGTGCGACGGGCCGTGTGCATCTGCCCCGACGGGAGCGCCAACTATGCCAGCAGCATCTACGGCACCTCCTGGCTGGCCCGGTTCGGCTTCCGCCCGGAGAAGGACGCGGCCGAGCTTCCCTTCGACGACGCCGTACTGGCCCGGTGAGCGGCAACGGCGCCGGAGGCGCAACCCGCCCGCTGGAGAACGGCCTGCTCTACCTGAGCGAGGATGACGTCGATCAGGCCTGCCGGGAGGTCGACCCGGTGGCGTGTGTCGCCGACGCGCTGGCCCGGCTGGCGGCGGGTGAGGCCGAGGTCCCCGACGAGGCGGTGCTGCGCTGGGACCCCCGAGGCGGAGGCATGGCCCGCACCCTGAACATGCCCGGGTTCATCGCCGGCCCGGTCCCGGTCCTGGGCACCAAGATCATCAACGCCAGCACCGAGAATCCCAGCCGGGGCCTGCCCCGGGCGGCCGGCCTGACCCTGCTGTTCAATCCCGTCACCGCCCGCCCCGAGGCGATCATCCAGGCCGCCGGCATCAGCGCCCTGCGGACGGCGGCGGTGTCGACCCTCGCCGCCCTCCACCTGCGCACCACCGGCCCCCAGACCCTGGGGGTCATCGGCGCCGGCCCCATCGCCCGGGCCCATGTCCTGCTGCTGGCGGAGCACATCGACCTCGAGCGGGTGCTGGTGTGCGACCACGCCACCGACCGGGCCCTCGGCCTCGTCCACCAGCTGCGGGAGGAGCCGAGGATCAGGCAGGTCGAGGAGCGGAGCGACCCGGAGAAGACCGTCCGCGACGCCACCATCGTGGTCACCGCCACCACGACCACCACCGCCTACGTCTGCCACGACTGGCTGCGGCCGGGCGCGGTGGTCGTCAACGTGTCCCTCGACGACGTGGAGGAGGAGGCCTACCTGCGGGCCGACCGGCTCTACGTCGACCATTGGGGCCTGGTCGTGGCCGACACCCAACGGCTGCTGGGCCGCCTGGCGCGGGCGGGCAAGGTCTGCGGACCGGGAGAGAGCGGCGAGGCCGGCGCCCGCCCGGTGGACGGGACCCTGGGCCAGTTGGTCACCGGAGCCTGCCCGGCTCGGGACGACGACGGCCAGATCATGCTCGTCAACCCCTTCGGCATGTCGATCGAGGACCTTTCCATCGCCAGCCGGGTCTACGAGATCGCCCTGCTCCGCAACTACGGTCTGTTCCTCGACCAGTGACCGCCCGCAGCATCATCTCCCTCGAGGACATCTCCACCGACGACCTTCGCTGGCTGGCGCACCGGGGGTGTGCCTATGCCGAGGGCGCGGCCGTCGAGCGGGTGCTCTCCGGGCGGGTGGTGGCCGTCTACTTCCGGCAGACCTCCACCCGCACCCGCACCGCCTTCTCCGCCGCCGCCCTCCGCCTGGGAGCCCAGAATCCTCACCTTCGGGCCCCACGACCTCCAGACCAACACCGGCGAGACCTACCTCGACACCGGCCGGGTGCTGGCCACCATGGTCGACGCCCTGGTGGCTCGCACCGCGGGCGACCCCGATGAGCTGCGCGACTTGGCCGCCCAGGGCCGGATGCCGGTCGTCAACGCCATGACATCCGACGAGCACCCGACCCAGGCCGTCGCCGACCTCGCCACCCTGCTCCAACACTTCGGACGTATCGACCACCTGCGGGTCCTCTACCTGGGGGAGGGCAACAACTCCGCCTCCGCCCTGGCCCTGGCCCTGTCCCGGTTCCCCGGAAACGAGCTCTACCTGCGGACTCCTGCCGGCTACGGCCTGGCCGACGACAAGTTGAAGCTGGCGTGCGGCCACGCCGACGAGACCGGGAGCGTGGTCGACGAGCGTCACGACCTGGAGGGGCTCCCGGAGGCGGTCGACGCCGTCTACACCACCCGCTGGCAGACGACGGGCACCGCCAAGCCCGATCCCGACTGGCACGAACGCTTCCGGCCCTTCCAGGTGAACGACGACCTGATGGCTCGCTGGCCCGACGCCCGGTTCCTGCACGACCTGCCCGCCCACCGGGGCGAGGAGGTCACCGCCGAGGTGCTCGACGGCCCCGCCAGCCTGGCCCTGCCCCAGGCGGCCAACAAGTACCACACCGCCCTGGCCATCCTCGAGTGGTGCCTGGCCGGACCCCGATGACCGCGGCCTGCCTCGACCGGGTGTCGGCCTACCGCCACCTCACCGTCGCCGACCGGGACCCGCCCGACCGTCGGGGCATCTTCTTCGACCCGATCGACACCGAGGTCGGCGCCTGGGCGACCGTCGACCTGGTCGAGGAGGGGTCCACCGTCCTCGACCTCGGATCGGGCGGCGGCGCCGCGGCCGCGGCGGTGGCCAGGGCCGGGGCGGCCCACGTCCACGGCGTCGACATCTCCGAGGAGAGCGTCCGGTGGGCGTCGGAGCACCATGCCCTCGACGGGCCCGCCCGGCGGGTCACCTTCGGGCCGGCCGACTACGCCTCGCTGACGACCTCCGCCCTGCTGGCGGCCACGCCCCTGTCCCGACCCCCGGACGTGGTGGCCAGCAACCCGCCCTACGTGCCGGTCCCACCGGTCGACGGCTCGGGACGGGTCTCCATCGACGGCGGCCCCGACGGTCTCCGCCTGGTGCGGATCGTGGTCGGCCACGCCGAGGCGCTCGGGTCGGCGCTGTCGCTCACCATCGGCAGCTACTCCTCGCCCCGGCGGGCGGCTGCGTTGCTGGCCGGCTGCGGCTACCGGATCGCGGGCGTCACCCTGGCCGCGCTTCGCCTGGGCGACTACACCGTGCAGCACATGGACCGCGTCCTCTCCCTCGAATCGGCGGGGGAGGGACCCCTGCTGCGCACCGACGACGGCGCCGTCTCCTACCTGTGCGTGGGGCTCTCCTGCCGCCGGGACGCCGCGGACGACGCCGACGGCGGGCTCTCTCCGGACGGGTTGCTCCGCCTCCTCGACCATGCCTGCCGATCGCGGACCACCCACCTGGAGGCCCTCGACCGGGCCACCGCCGCCTGCCCCGTCCCGGTGCGGGTGCTGGTCCTGCCCGAGGAGCACCGGCGTCACCATTGCTGAACCTGACCGTGGGCGTCGAGGAGGAGTTCTTCGTGGTCGACGCCGCCACTCGCGAGCTGGCGGTCGACGCCACGCCGGTCCTCGCCGCCCTCGGCGGGCCCGGTACCGGATACCCGAGCTTCGCCGACGAGTTCCGGCTGAGCATGGTCGAGAGCCGGACCAGCCCGTGCGCCCGCCTGGACGGGCTGCGGTCCGAGCTGGCCACCCTCCGCCGGCAACTCGCGGGGGCGGCGGCTGCGACCGGCCACCGGGTCGTCGCGGCCGGCACCGTCCCCCTGGGCGATTGGCGGAAGCAGGTGGTCAACCCCAAGCCCCGGTTCCTCCAGGTGGCCCGCGACTACGCCCGCCTGGCCGACGAGCACGTGGTCTGCGGGTGCCACGTCCACGTCGGCATCGACGACCGTGACCTGGCCGTCGAGGTCATGAACCGGGTCCGGCCGTGGCTGCCCGTCCTCCTCGCCCTCTCGGCCAGCTCCCCGTTCTGGATCGGGGAGGACACCGGCTACGACAGCTACCGGAGCGTCGTCATGGGCCGATGGCCCCTCTCCGGAGTGCCTCCCCTCTACGACTCCTTCGAGGCCTACACCCGGTCGGTGCAGGCGGTGATCGACGCCGAGGTCGCGGTCGACGTCCGCCAGGCGTTCTGGGACGTGCGGCCGGGGGTCACCCACGAAACGCTCGAGTTCCGCGTCGCCGACTCCTGCCCGTCGGTCGACGACACCATCCTCCAGGCCGGCCTCGGCCGGGCCCTCGTGGGGACCTGCCTGGACGAGATCGACCGGGGCCGGCCGGCCACCGACCACCCCTCCGAGCTGCTGCGGGCGGCCCGGTGGCGGGCGGGGCGATTCGGCCTGGGCGACCGCCTGCTCGACGCGCTCACGGGCGAGCTGCTGCCGGCGGCCACCGTGGTGGACCGGTTGGTCGCGCACGTGGCCGATGCCCTGGAGCAGTCCGGCGACCGGGACGAGGTGACCACGCTCGCCGAGCAGGCCGTGCAAGGAGGGTCGTCGGCGGCACGCCAACGGGCCCGGCTGGCCCAGACCGACGACCTCGTGACGGTGGTCGACCTGCTGGCGGACGAGACGGCCCGGATCGAGGGATCTCAGAGATCGGAGCGACAGTGACGAACGAGGTCGAGGCGACCATCACGGCCTATCCCGACGGCCCCTACCTGGTGCGCGGGTGCTACACGATCGTCGACGTCGACGGGACCGTGATCGAGACGGCGCGCCGCACGGTGGCCCTCTGCCGCTGCGGCCGCTCGGGTCAGAAGCCCCTGTGCGACGGGTCGCACGCGGCCTCGTCGTTCAGGGACTCGGCGCGGCGCCAACGGGCCGATCGGCCCCGTCCCTGACCCGCAGCGACGACTCGCCCCGGGCCCAGCAGCCCAGCACGTACTCCGCGAACAAGCCGTCGACGGCCGCGCCCACCGCCGCGCCGAACACCATGTCGCCGACCAGGCGGGGGTCTTCGGCCGCCAGCGCCCCCGCCAGGTCGTGGAGGGTGATCATGTCGTGGATGGAGTCGGCCAGGACGTGCTCGTCGAAGAAGTCGGTGGCGTCCGGCCCGTAGCCCAGGCGGCGCAGGGTGTCGGCAGATCGTTTGGTGGAACTGGCCGAGGTCAGCTCGCCGATGACCAGGTGACCGACGGCGGCCCCCCGCAGGCGGCGGTGGAGGCCGAACATCGACATGAGGTTGACCGTGGCCAACGTGGGCCCGGGAAGGCAGTCGAGGTAGGCGCCGTAGCGACCGTCGAGCCCGACCGCCTCCATGGTGTTGCGGAAGAGCTGGGCGTGGATGCGCTCGGCCCGCCCGCAGCCGTACTCGTCGAACGCGACCTCGAGCATGGCGCCCTTGGCCTTGCCCTCGAGCCGGGGGATCACCCACGACTGGGGGTCGAACTCCTTGAGCTGGTAGGCGGACTTGTGGACCAGGAACTCCGCCATCTCCGCCCGGGTGCCGGCCTCCTTGAGGTGGCGGGAGATCGACGGCCCCGGCTGGTTGGCGATGCGGCTGAGGAGGACCGCGCTGTCGCCCCCCTCCGTCGGGACCAGGTGACCGAAGCGGGCCCGCAGCGCCGACTCGAAGGCCTGCTCCAACGCCCGGCGGAAGCCGAGCAGGGCCGGGCTCCACTCCCAGCCGTCGTCGACGTGGGCGAAGCCCCGGTAGTGGGTCTCGTAACAGACATACAACGCCAGCTGGAAGTCGTCGTCCGCCACCGGGTCGACGCCATCGATGACGGGAGCGTCGAACCGGTCGCTGTCCACCGGCGGCCGTCCGAGCACCTCGAACAGCCACCCGGTGAGGGGGCCACGGGGAGGCGGCAGGGGCGGGTCCCGACGGTCGACCGGAGCTGCCACGGTGGCCTCCTGGCCCACGCTCATGACCGCAGACGCCGGGGGACGGCCGCCCAGGCAGGCCCGGTGACGGCCCCCGCCGTTGCTACCATCGGAAGCGCCGGCGGACGAGCAGGCCGGCCGTCTGGTGCGCCGCGTGACGGAGCCCCGCTCCCGTCACCGATCGACAGGCTCGGGCAGGAAGGTGGTCGTTGAGACCGATTATCGGCGTTGGGGCCTACCCACGCGTCGTCGAGACGCCGTTCGGGCCGACGCTGCTGCAGACCGCCACCCGCTTCAACGTCCGGGCCATCGAGCGGGCCGGGGGGGCGGTGGTCATCCTGCCGGTGACCGAGGCGGCTCGCCTCCGCGACGTGCTGGGCATGGTTCACGGCGTGCTGCTACCCGGCGGCGGCGATGTCAACCCCTCGCTGTACGGGGCGGTGCCGATGGACTGCACCCGCGACGTCAACCCCGAGCGCGACGCCTTCGAGATCACCCTGTTCGAGGACGCCCTGACCTCCGGGCTTCCGGTCCTCGGGATCTGCCGTGGCATGCAGCTCATGAACGTCGCCCTGGGGGGCACGCTCCTCCAGGACGTCTCCGCCGCCACCGGCCAGTTCCACTGGAACCCGGGCCAGTGGCGGGAGGGGTCGCACCGGATCAAGATCGAGCCCCACAGCCGCCTGGCCGAGGCCCTGGGAGAGACGGAGGTGGCGGTGAACTCGATCCACCGCCAGGGCATCGACCGGCTGGCGACCGGCATTCGGGCGGTGGCCTGGGCCGACGACGGCTCCGTCGAGGCGGTCGAGTCCGAGGGAGATTCGGCGTTCCTCGCCGTGCAATGGCACCCCGAGATCCTCGAAGACCTCCCCGAGCAGCGGGGCATCTTCGACGCCTTCGTGGAGCAGGCCCGCCGCTACGCCGACGGCTGACGACTCCGGGCCTGGTGGGCGACGGCCGGGTGGCCCACGGGCTGCTCACCCTCGACCCTCGCCTGCCCGCCGGTTGAGGTTCCCCGGGCGCCTGGCGCTGGCCGTCGCCCTGGCCACGTCGGCCGCGTGCGGGTCGGGCTCGGGGTCGGGAGGCACGCCCGAGCCGCCACCGCCGGAGTCGGCCCCGCCGCCGGCCATCCGGGTCATGACGTGGAACCTCCAGCGGGGACAGGCGCAGGCGGGCCCGCTGGCGGCGGCCGACATGGCCCCCCTTTGCCGACGTGGTCGCCACCCAGCGGGCCGACGTCGTCGGCCTGCAGGAGGTCACCCTCGACCAGGCCGCGGCCGTGAGCAGCACCCTCGGGTGGGACAACCCGGCCTACGTCGAAACCAAGCGCCCCTGCCCCGGGTTCACGCCCCCGTTGCCGGCGTCGTGCGTCCCGTTCGGCAACGCCATCCTCAGCCGCCACCCCCTCGGCCGGATCGAGCACTGGGTGCTGCCCCCGTCCCGCCTGGAGACGTCGATCGAGGACAGGGTGCTCCTCCGGGCGGTCGTCGACACCGGCGCCGGCGGCAGCATCACGGTCTTCGTGACCCATCTCGCCGCCAACGCCACCGACGGCGAGCGGGAAGCGCAGGCGGAGGCAGTGCTCGATCACATCGACGACCGTCGCCCGGTACTCCTCGGTGACTTCAACGCCCGGCCCACCGCCGGGGTCATCGCCATCGTGAAAGCCGACTTCGTCGACGCCTGGGCCGAGCTGCGGGGCGACGAGGACGGCTTCACCTCCAACGCCGTGCTCCGTCTCGTCCGGCGCATCGACTACGTGTTCGTCGGGCGGGGGAGCGGGCTGCGGGTGGTCGCCGCCGACATCGACCGGCGGGTCCTCTCCGACCACCTGCCGGTCGTGGCCGAGCTCGCAGGCTGGGCCTAGGCTGACGGCGGCGCCATGATCCTCTACTGCCCACGTTGCGGAACCGAGTTCCCCCACAAGTTCCGGGGCGAGTGGTTCGACTCCGGCCCGATCTGCTCCGACTGCGGCGTGGCCGTGGCCGACCCCCCGCCCATGCTGGCGCCGTCCGACGCCGAGGTCACCTACGGTCTCGACGAGTGGCCGGTGACCGACCGGGCCGCCCTCGTCGCCGCCCTCGTCGACGACGACATCCTCTACCGGTGGGAGCCGGGAATCGTGCTGGCGGTGCCGGAGGCCGCCGAGGAGGTCGTCGACGGGATCCTCGACGACCTGGAGGTGTCCGACGCCGACGCCGAGGCGGTGCGGGTGGGCGATCCCGATGTCGCGGGCGTCGTCGAGGACGGGCTCGATCCCGACGCCGACGGGGGGGAGGAAGCGCAGGCGGCCATGTCCGACCTCTTCGTCGTCGCCGACCGCCTCCACCACACCCCCTGGGACCCGGAGCTGGGCGTCGAGCTCGACGACCTCGTCACCGTGGTGGCTGCCACCCTGCCCCCGTACGGGGTCGACCGGTCGGTGTGGCGACGGATCCACGAGCTGGCCACCGCCGTCGGCGAGGCCAACGACGACGACACCGCGGCCGAGTCCACCGCCGCCCTCCGCGACTACCTCCGACCCCTCGTGTAGCCGAAGCGCGTTGACACGAACCGCCGATTCCTTCTAGATCAAGAGGCGTCCCGGCCGGCAACAGAATCGGCCGGCCGGGCGTCAGGGTGGGTGGCAAGGCCGACGAGCGGAGGCTTTCGATGACGACGGGGCGCAGGGTGCGGGGCCAGGCCGCCGTCGTCACCTTCCTGGCCGTCGCCCTAGTGGCGTTCGGCGCCTGCGGCCAGGGCTCACGGAAGGCCGACGCCAGCCTCGAGGAACGGATCGACGCCCTGGCCGCGGAAGGACTCGTCGCCGGTCCGCTGGCGGGCATGTCGATCGCGGTCGTCCGAGATGGGCGGACCGTCGTGTCGAAGGGCTATGGCCTGGCCGATGTCGACCGAGGGATCCCGGCGACGGAGGACACCGTCTACCGCATCGGCTCCCTCACCAGGCAGTTCACCGCCGCCGCCGTCCTCCAGCTGGTCGAGGCGGGGCAGCTCAGCCTCGACGACGACCTCGCCACGTCGCTTCCCGACTTCCCCAGCAAGGGACGTCGCGTCACCGTCCGGCACCTCCTCAACCACACGTCGGGGATCAGGAACCACACCGACCTGCCGGGGGGCCGGGCCGAAGCGGGCACCACCCTCCAGTCGGTGGTCGACCTGATTGCCGCCCAGCCGTTCGACTTCGACCCGGGCCAGCGCTTCCGCTACTCGAGCTCGGACTACGTCCTCCTCGGGCTCGTCATCGAGAGGGTCACCGGCGGCAGCTACGCCTCGTACCTCGACGACCACGTCCTCGAGCCCCTCGGACTGCGGCAGACGTCGTATTGCCCGGACGGGCCGGAGGGGTCGGGACAGGCCCGTGGCTACGCAGTGGCCGACGGGGAGTTGGTCGACGCCCCGCCCATCGAGATGGCGGTGCCTTTCGCCGCCGGGGGGCTGTGCTCGACGGTGGGTGACCTGATGACCTGGAGTCAGGCGTTGCGCGACGGGCGAGTCGTCTCCGACGCGTCGTACCGGCTGATGACGACGCCCACCGAGCTGGCCGACGGGACCACCGAGCCCTACGGGTTCGGCCTGACGATGGCTCCCCTCCAGGGCCACGCCGCGGAGTTCGACTCCGGCTCCACCACCGGCTTCATGGGCAGCCTCACCTTCTTTCCCTACGCGTCGGTCACGGTCGCACTCCTGGCCAACACCCAGATCGAGGGGTCCGGACTCGGTCCGCTGGCCGCTCCGGTCGACGCCGCCGCCCTCGGCATCGCCGAGGACCCCATCCGTCTCGATGCCACCACCCGAGGGCAGGTGATCGATGCCGTGCTCTCCCGAATTCGGGACGGGTACGTCTTCCCGGACCGGGCCGAGGAGATGGAGCGAGCCGTTCGCGCCCGCCAGGCGGCCCACGAGTACGACGACGTGACCAGCGGCCCTGCCCTGGCCCGGCTCCTCACGGCCCACCTCCAGGAGGTGAGTCACGACAAGCACCTGCACGTCGACTACTTCTTCGGCGCGCTCGGCCCCGTCGGGTCGCCGCCCGACCAACAGCAGATGGCGGAGCGGGCCCATTTCGGCGTCGAGCGCGTCAACCGCCTTCCGGGCAACGTCGGCTACATCAACCTGACCGGGTTCGTTCCCGCGGAGGGAGTGGAGGCGGCGGTGGCGGAAGCGATGGCGGCCGTGCACGACGCCGATGCCCTGATCTTCGACCTTCGGGACAACGGCGGTGGCGACCCGCGCATCGTGGCCCTGATCAGCTCCTATCTCTTCGGGGAGGAGCCCGTGCACCTCAACGACATCTACCGGCGACAGGGAGTGCTCCCCGAGCAGCTCTGGACGCAGCGGGACGTCGTCGGGCCGCGCTTCGGCCCCGACAAGGCTGTCTACGTCCTGACCAGCAGATTCACCTTCTCGGCCGCGGAGGCGTTCGCCTACGACCTGCAGGCCCTCGGGCGGGCCACCATCGTGGGGGAGACGACAGCCGGGGGCGCCCACCTGAGCGACGCCGGACCGCTCGTTCTCGGATTCGACATGTTGCTTCCGACCGGGCGGGCAGTGAGCCCCGTCACGGGGACCGACTGGGAGGGCACCGGTGTGATCCCCGACGTGCCGGTGTCGGCCGCCTCCGCCCTCGACACGGCGACGTCGATGGCCCGCCAGGCGCTCGCCGAGGGACTCACGGGGGCGATCGGCGACGAAACGGTCGCTGCCCCCTCCAACCCGGCCCCGTGATCGGGCGGCAGTGGCCGTGGCCCAGACCCCGACGCAGGCTCGTTCGAGGACCGGGCTCGACGCTTGATCCGCCGACGGTGGGCCACCACGAGACGACCGATATGGAGACCCTCCGGGGGGAGCATCGAATTGAAATCATCGTCTTCATTTTGGGAGTCTTCGCTCAAGCATTCAGTTAACGAAGGCCGAATCGATCGACACTGCGAACACATCACCGCAGGTCAGAGGAAGTGCCGAGGAACCGTGCGGCAGAAAGCCCG
>CAWIIV010000004.1:0-28608 GCA_963836205.1 uncultured Acidimicrobiia bacterium
GGCCGCGGTTGCTGGCGTCTTCCACCCGCCGGGCACGCCCGCCGCCGGGTACTGACGGTCGGTCGCGGGTAGAGCCTCCCTGCATGCGACGCCTTCTCCTCGCCTTCGCCCTGGTTGTCCTGGTGGTCCCGGCCGCGGCCGCCGCCCAGACCGGCGTTCTCGACCGGGCCGCGGCCGCCTGCGCTCCAACTCGGTCTACGTCGATGCCGATGCCGACCCCGAGCGGGCCGACGAGGTCGACGCCGACGGCCTGCGCCAGCGCATCCGGGACTCGGGGGCGCCCATCTTCGTGGCCGTCCTGCCCGCAGCGGCGGTGGACGAGGTCGACGGCGACGTCAGCCGATCCCCCAGACCCTCGGAACCCGCACCGGGCTGGCCGGCACCTACGGGGTCGTCGCCGGCAACAGCTTCCGGGCCGGCAGCAACACCCTGGCCGCGGGCGGGGGCGCTGGCCACCACCTCGTTCCAGGCCCACTCCGGCGAGGGCACGCAGGCGGTGCTGGAGGACTTCGTACAGCGGGTGGCGCAGGAACAGGCGGCCCGGGCACCGCAGGCGACCTCGCCCTCGGCGACCACACCCTTCAACCGGGGGGAGGGCGATTCCGGTAGCGAGAGTGACGGTGGCGGCGGGGGCTCGAGCGTGGTGCCGCTGGTCCTCGTGGCCGCCGTCGTCGGGGGCGGTGTCTGTACTTCCGCCGCAAGCGCAGCCGGGAACGGGCCCAGGACCAGCGCGATCGAAGCGTCCTCGAGTCCCAGCTGGCCGTGCTGGCCGACGACGTCGTCACCCTGGAACCCCTCGTCGACCTCCACCCCGCGGCCCGTCCGGACTACGACGCGGCCGTGTCGCGGTACCGGGTGGCCCAGGAGGCATTGCGGGCCGTCGACCAACCCATCGACCTGGTGCGGGTGGGCCGCCTCCTCGACGAGGCCCAGTACGCCATGGCCCGGGCCAAGGCCGTTGTCGAGGGACGGAACCGCCCCCGCCCCCGCCCGCCCTCGGGCAGCCCGGACGCCGGGGAGAGCCGCCCCTCGACCTCGACGAGCGGGGCCAGCCGGCCTACGTCGGCTCGGGATCGCCCTTCTACGGCGGCGGCTGGTTCGGCGGCGGTGGTGGCGGCGGCCTCCTCACCGGTCTCTTCCTGGGCGAGATGCTGGGCGGCGGCTGGGGCTGGGGCGGCGGCGGTCACGACACCGACGTCTACGTCGACAACTCCGGCGCGGGTGGCGACGGCGACCCGGGCGGCGGGGGCGACGTCGGCGGCGGCGATTGGGGCGGCGGTGTCGGTGGCGGCGACTGGGGCGGTGGTGGCGACTGGGGCGGTGGCGGCGATTGGGGCGGTGGCGGCGACATCGGCGGCGGCGACTGGTAGGTCGCCGCCCCCCCGGACCGACGGCTCGGTCCGGCGGTCGGTCCGGCGGCTCGGTCCGGCGGCTCGGTCCGGCGGTTCGGCCCGCCCGGCACGCTCAGACCGGCGGCATGAGGACGATCTCGGGCGACGCCTCGTCCGGCACGACCCAGGCGAGGAGACGCCCGCCCTCATCGTCCACCGCCTCCCGATCGGCGGCGGGCCACGTCCAGAAGGGGCGGATGACCAGGCGGGCCGGGCGCTTCAGGTTCCACCAGCCGGCGAAGAGCCCGTCGACCAGGACCGAGCCCTGGATGCTGTTCACGCCGTCGGGGTCCGGGGCTCGGGCCTCGTCGTTGAAGAACCGGGTCCGGTCGGCGTGGCCGAGCAGGACGTTGTCGTACTCAGGCAGGAAGCGAGGCGATGCCGGAGCGGACGGGTCGGGACGGGGGGCGTCCGGCACGTCGAGCAGCTCCCGCCCGTTGTGGTCGCGGAACACCCGCAGCCCGGGACGGAGGCGATCGGCGACCTCCCGCAGGTGGGTGAGGCCGCACCAGTTCTGCATGTCCATCGCGGACGCGGGGCCGAAGGCGGCCAGGTACCGCAGCATCAAGCGGTCGATGGAGAGACCCCGGTCGAGGGGTCGGCCCAGCCACGACTCGATCGTGGTCCAGGTCGGACGGCTGCTCGTGTGCCAGAGGCCTCGGGGCGGGACCTGCACCACCGGCAGGAGGAACGTGGCCGCCGCGGCCAGTGACGCCGGATCGCGGTCGGGCCAGCGCTCGCCCAGCAGCCGGCGCAGCTCGACGCCCGTCCGGGGCTCGGCCTCCACGAGGGCCCGGCCGGCGGCAGCCACCTCGTCGACCGCAACCCCGACCAGGTGGCGCCCGAACAGTCCTCCCGGGGAGACACCCCGATCCAGCACCGGCTGCATCATCGGTCGCAGGCGGAGGCCGTCGTCGGCCGTGACCAGGTGCAGGGTCGACCGCATGAGTCCCATCCGCACGACGCCGCGGCCCGCCAAAGCGCCTCCAGGTCCTCGGCCCGGAACCCCTCCACCCTCGACCACAGGGCCAGGTAGGGGTTCCTCGGCACCTGGGCCTGCATGCCGACCAGGTGCTCCACCATGGCCGCCACCGGCATGTCCACCCGCTCCAACAGGTGCTGGCGGGCGAGGGTGGCGCGGTTGAGGGCCCGCAAGCTGAGGACGTCGGACATCCGCCCATGCTGGCCCAGCGGGCCGCGCTAGCGTCGCGGGCGACCATGGAGCACCGGGCCGGACCGCTCCTGCGGCCGGAGGCTGCGCCGGTCGCGGTCGCCCCGTTCGGGACCACCACGGGTGCCGTCCTGCGCCTGGTCCGGGCCGAGAACTGCGTCATGGCCGGGGTGGCCACCCTGGTGGGTGCCGGAACCGCCGTCGCCGCCTCCCCCTCCCTGGCCACTCTCGCGGGACCGGTGGCCGCCGTCATGCTCGTGCTCGCCTTCGGCAACGTGGTCAACGACGTCGTCGACCAGGAGTCCGACCGCATGGGCAAGGGCCACCGCCCGCTCCCGGCGGGTCGGGTGTCGACCGCCCAGGCCGGGGGGCTGGCGGCCGCCCTCCTCACCGCCGCGTTGGCCGTGACCCTGGCCTCGGCCCGGGACGAGCTGTTCCTCGTGGTCGCCATGTGCGTGGTGGCCGCCCTCTACACGCCCTTCCTCAAGCGGGTCCCCCTCCTCGGCAACGCCGTCTTCGCGGCCCAGTGCGGGACCACGCTGGTCTTCGGGGCCCAGGCCGCGGGTGGGGCCGAGGCCGCGACGGTGGCCGCGGCCCTGCTCGTGGGGGCGGGCATCCTGTGCGTCGAGGTGGCCAAGACGGTGGAGGACGCCTCCGCCGACCGGGCCGTCGGCACCCGCACCGTGGCCCACCTGGTCGCGGTCCGGCACCAGCCCCGGCTGGTGGGCGGGTTCGCGGCGGCCTACGCCCTGGTGTGGGCCGTCCTCCTGACCACCGCCCGCAGCCCTGCGTTGTTCGCCCTGGCCGCAGCCCCGGTCGTCCCCCTCCTGGCCTTCGCCCTCCTGCCGCCCGGCCCCGGCCCGAGCGAGGCGCCGGCCCGGGTCGCCCGCTTCATCGTGGCCAGCAAGTGCCTGTGGCCCCTCGCCCTGGTGGCGCTCACCGGCCTGTAGCCATTCCGGCGCGGGCGCCCGGCGGGAACGGGGAGACTGGAGTCGGTGTTGGAACGATGAGTTCGGCGCCGGCCGTGCGTCACAACTGCCGGATGCCAGCAACAGGGGTGCCAGCAACAAGGGTGAAGGGGGCAGGACCGTGAACGTCGACATGAACGGGTGGATGGCGCTGCACAGCGCCATGCAGGGCGAGCCGCCCAAGAAGGCGTTCACCAAGGAGATCCTGCTCCGGGTGTGGGAGTTCGCCAAGCCCTACCGGCGGGCGTTGGGCGCCTTCCTGTTCACCAGCGTTCTCGCCGCCGTCCTCACCGTGGCCACCCCGCTGCTGGCGGGCCGGGTGGTCGACGTGATCGTCGACAACGGGTCGGCCGGCACCGTCGTCGGGCTGGCCATCCTCATGGCGTTCCTGGCCGTCTTCGACGCCGTCATCGGTGTCGTCGGCCGCTGGCAGTCGGCGAAGATCGGCGAGGGCCTCATCCTCGACCTCCGGCGGGCCGTGTTCGGGCACATCCAGCGCATGCCGGTGGCCTTTTTCACCCGCACCCGCACCGGCGCCCTCGTCAGCCGCCTCGACAACGACGTCATCGGCGCCCAGCGGGCCTTCACCTGGACCCTGTCCGGGTTCGTCAGCAACCTCATCACCCTGCTGCTCACCCTGGCCGTGATGCTGCGGCTGTCGTGGTCGATCACCCTGCTGGCGTTGATCCTGCTGCCGGTGTTCATCCTCCCCGCCCGGCGCATGGGCACCAAGCTGGCCGACCTCCAGCGGGAGGCGTCCGACAACAACGCGGCCATGACCACCCAGATGACCGAGCGCTTCTCCGCTCCCGGAGCCACCCTGGTCAAGCTCTTCGGGCGGCCGGCGGACGAGGTGGCCGAGTTCGGCTCCCGGGCGTCGCGGGTGCGCGACATCGGGGTGCGCACGGCCATGGCCCAGTGGGTCTTCCTCACCGCCCTCAGCCTGGTGTCGTCGCTCGCCCTGGCCCTCGTCTACGGCCTCGGCGGCTGGCTGGCCCTGCGGGGACGGCTGGATGCGGGCACCGTCGTCACCCTGGCCCTGCTCCTCACCCGCCTCTACGCCCCCCTCACCGCCCTGGCCAGCGCCCGGGTCGACGCCATGACCGCCCTGGTCAGCTTCGAGCGGGTGTTCGAGGTCCTCGACGTCGAGCCCCTCATCAAGGAGAAGCCGGATGCGGTGGCTGTGCCCGACGGCCCGGTGTCGCTCGAGTTCTCCGACGTCCGCTTCGCCTACCCGTCGGCCGACAAGTTCTCGCTGGCATCCCTGGAGGAGGTTCTCACCCTCGACACCAGGGGCGGCGACGAGGTCCTCAAGGGCGTGTCGTTCCGGGTCGAGCCCGGGCAACTGGTGGCCCTGGTGGGGTCGTCGGGGAGCGGCAAGTCCACCATCGCGTCACTGGCCCCCCGGTTGTACGACGTCGACAGCGGGACGGTGAAGCTGTCGGGCATCGACACCCGCGACCTCACCTTCGACTCCATCCGCCAGTCGTTGGGGATGGTCACCCAGGACGGCCACCTCTTCCACGACACCCTCGGGTCCAATCTGCGCTTCGCCCGACCGGGCGCCACCGACGACGAGCTGTGGGACGCCCTGCGCAAGGCCCGGCTGGCCGACCTGGTGCAGTCGTTGCCCGACAAGCTCGACACGGTGGTGGGGGAGCGGGGCTACCGCCTCTCAGGCGGCGAGCGCCAGCGCCTCACCATCGCCCGCCTGCTCCTGGCCAAGCCCCAGGTGGTGATCCTCGACGAGGCCACCGCCCACCTCGACTCGGAGTCCGAGGCCGCGGTGCAGGAGGCCCTGGCCAACGCCCTGGCCGGTCGCACCGCCCTGGTCATCGCCCACCGGCTGTCGACCATCCGCGACGCCGACCTCATCCTCGTGGTCGAGGCCGGCCGCATCGTCGAGCGGGGCACCCACGAGGCGCTCCTCGCCGCCGGCGGTCGCTACGCCGAGCTCTACAACACCCAGTTCTCCCAGGGAGTCGAGCCCGCCGGCGCCGTCGCCTGACGAGATACGCAGGACTCGGCGGCCAGCTCGCGGCTGCGGGTGATCGGAGGCAGCCATGAAGGCCGGAACGCCGCTTCGGTACCGCCTGGCCGGCGGCGGCGACAAGCTCCCGTCCGTCGCCGACGACAAGGCCCGCGCCGAGCGCATCATCCTCACCGACGCCGATTTTCCCGGCCTGGAGCGGGAGGACGACGAGGAGGACGACGACGACGAGAGCGATTCCTTCCGCCAGTGCCTCAACGAGAACCAGATGCTCGCCGACCTGGGCGAGGGGCCTCGCAGCGCAGAGGCGACCTTCTCCGACGAGGACGAGACACTGGCCCGTGCGTCGGCCGTCAACCTGGCCGAGAGCGAGGACGAGGCCGAGGAAGCGTTCGCCGAGCTCGAACAGTCGAGTTTCGTCGGCTGCTTCGAGAACGCCATCCGCACCGGGTTCGGGGACGAGCTCGGCGACGGCGTCGAGATCGACGACCTGTCCGTGTCGGAGCTTCGGGTTGGCGACCTCGGCGACGAGGCCATCGGCTACCGGGCCACCGTCGACCTGGTCGGCCAGGACGACGAGGCGTCGTTCGCCTTCGACTACGTCTTCATCCGGGTCGGCCGGGCCGTGGGGGTCCTTTTCTCGTTCGACATCGACACAACCTTCGACGAGGACGACCGCGAGCGCCTGTCCGAGACCCTCGCCGACCGCATGGCCGACGAGCTCTAACTCCCGCTCGCGGACACGCACTCGAAGTCAGGTCGTCGACGACCGGCCCGTGTGCCACTCGGGCCGCGCCGCCCACGCCCACACGAACTGTGGCCGCCGGACCGCCGGAGGCGAGCTGGCGGCGTCCTCGGATCGAGCGGTCACCCCCGACGCCACGGAGAGCCGATCGGCCCCGAATCACCCGAGCCCCGCGGACGCTTCGACACCAGCGGTTGCGCGCCGGTCGGCGCCTTTGCGCACACCTACTCCGCCGGAACATCCGAGGCGCCCGCCGGGCTGGTCGTTCGCAGCGTTCCCGTGCGCCGGTCCTCACGGCGGGTCGTTCACCCTCGGCTCGACTGCGTTCCTCGGATGCCGCCGATCCTCGGGTGGGACCAGCGCCCGTTTGCCCCGGCCCTCGACGAGTGACCAGTTCTGCCGCGTCTTGAGCGCGTGGCAGTGCCCACAGAGGCGATCGAGCAGGTCGAGCACGGTGAAGTGGGTGCGGGACCAGTCGACGCGATGGTCGTAGTCGAGGCGGGCCTGGGCGCTGCAGGCCTCGTTGGCGCAGCTCGGGTACAGCCACTGGAGGGCCGTCTGCTGCAAAGCGTTAGGCCGCCGCCCCAGATGGGCCACCCCCACACGTCTCTGGCCCCGGGTGGCAACTGCGGTGAGGAACGGGTCGTCGGTGTCGATCATGTCCCGCACGGCAGATACCGCCACCGGCCCGAACCCGGCGATCTCGCAGACCTCCCCCTCGGTCGGCAAGCCTCGCAAAAGTGCCTCGAGGTCGACCCGCACGATGATCTTGGGTGGACCCGCCCGCGGCACCGGCGCCCGTTGCCGCACGGGCCGGCCACCCGCCACGGCGACGCTCTCGGCTCCGAGGGCCCGGTCGACGTCGACCTGCCCGTCGGGCGCACGAGTCTGGTCATTCCCGACGACCCCGCTCGCCCCCTCGGTTTCGCCGAACCCGATCGGCCCGTCGTCCCCCGTGGTCCCGCCGGCCCCGGGCGGCATCCCGGCGACTTCGCCGGCACACGACCGGCGGGCCATCTCGGCCAGGGCGTCGGCGGCGTAGGCGTCGGGTGGTTCGTGGCGGGCCTCGGCCCTCGCCCGGCGGAAGATCGCCTCTCGGATCGGTTCGAGGGCGGCCATGATGCGGGCGCCCACCTCGGGGTTGTCGCGGCAGTGGAGATGCCACTCGCCCTCCGAATCGGTGTAGGAGCGCAGCGACCGCCTTTGGTGGATGCGCCGACGGCGGGCCTCGGTGTCGACGTGGGCGGTGGCCTTGGTGCGGGCGCACTGCACCCGCAGCTCGGCCAGCGGCGAGCGCCGGGCCGCCTCGAGCAGCGCGACTCGGCCTCGGCGTCGGAACAGGCGGCGTCGACGATCGCCGACGCCTGCTCAGCCGACAGCTCACCCCGACGAGCGGCCGCCGACGTCTGCGGCAATGCGTCGAGCCGGCGGGCGGTGTCGAGGGCGGCCGCGGCCTGGACCACGCTGGTGCCCGTGCGCCGGGCCAGCATGTGGGCTGCCGAACGATCGCCCTCGGCCCGCCACGTCCCTGCATCCGCCACCCGGGCCGCGGCCAGGGCCTTGACCGTGGCAGCGATCTTCTCGATCCGGGACGCCTCGTCGACGACCACCGCGGCCTGCACCGCCGACAGCACGGCCGCGTCGAAGCCGGCGGCATACCCACTCAAGGACTCCCGCAGCTCCGCGATCCCTACGCCCATAGCCATGCCCGTTGTCGACGAACGCCAAGGTGGGGGGAAGCAGCCCAGCGAACTGGTGTTCGTATCCTACCACCTCTTGACCCGTAGGATCAGAAATCCCTGCGACGCCGGGCCGGGGTCGCGGCGGCCCCGACGTGGCTCAGGTCACCAGGAAGGTGAACAGCGGTGAGCCGGGGGGGACGGGTTCGATGCGCAGGCGGCTGTGGCGCATTCGATCGAGCAGGGGCTCGAGGTCGTCGCGGCCGTTGATCTCGATGCCCACCAGGGCCGGGCCCGTCTCCCGGTTGTTCTTCTTGACGTACTCGAAGAGGGTGATGTCCTCGTTCTCGCTCAACACCTCGTCGAGGAAGCCCCGCAGCGCCCCCGGCTCCTGGGGAAACTCGACCAGGAAGTAGTGCTTGAGCCCCTCGTGGATCAGGGACCGCTCGACGATCTCGCCGTAGCGGCTCACGTCGTTGTTGCCGCCGGAGAGCACGCACACCACCGTCTGGCCCGGCTCCACCGTCACCGAGTACCCGAGGGCGGCCGGGGCCAGGGCACCCGCGGGCTCGGCCACGATGCCCTCCCATTGATAGAGGTCGAGCATCTCGGTGCAGACCCGGCCCTCCTCCACCGTGACCAGCTCCTCGACCAGATCGGCCACGATCGGGTACGTCACCGAGCCCGCCCGCCGCACCGCGGCCCCGTCCACGAAGCTGTCGAGGTCCTTGAGCACGACCGGCTCGCCCGCGGCCACGGCCGCGGCCATGCAGGCGGCACCCGCCGGCTCGACTCCGACCAGGCGCGTCCCCGGGTGCCGGGCCCGCAGCCAGGTGGCGGTGCCGGCCAGCAGGCCGCCGCCGCCGACGGGTACGACCAGCACGTCGGGTGCGAAGCCGAGCTGGCGGACGATCTCCACCGCCACGGAGCCCTGGCCGGCGATGGTGAAGGGGTGGTCGAAGGGGGGGACGAGGACCCGGCCCGATGCCATGGCGTCCTCCACCGCGGCCAGGTTGGCGTCGTCGTAGGTGTCGCCGGTGACGACGAGGGTGACGAGGTCGCCGCCGATGGCGGTGATCCGCTCCCGCTTCTGGCGGGGGGTGGTGCGGGGGACGACGATCCGCCCGGGAACCCCCAGGTGACGGCAGCTGAAAGCCACCCCCTGGGCGTGGTTCCCGGCGCTGGCGCATTCGACGCCGTGGGACTTCTCCTCGTCGGTCAGCTGGGAGATGAAGTTGTAGGCGCCCCGGAGCTTGTAGGACCGGACGACCTGCTGGTCCTCCCGCTTCAGCCACACCTCGGCGCCCACCCGCTGGCCCAGGCGGTCGTTGCGCTCCAGGGGCGTGCGCCGGACCACGGCGTCGAGCCGGACGTCGGCCGCCTCGACGTCGTCGGCGCTGGGCGCCCCTACGCCGGCGTCGTCGAGGTTCGATCGGACGGTTGCGGTGGCCATCACGGGAACGGTAACGGGTGGCGGCGGGACGGCGGGCACGGATTAGTGGGCGACCCACCCGCCGTCGACCGACACCACCGTCCCCGTGGTGTACGAGGACCCTTCCGAGCAGAGGAACAGGGCCGCGGCCCGGATCTCGTCCAGCCGGGCCCAGCGGTGCAGCGGTACCTCGTGGTCGAGGAAGGCCCGCACCCGGCGCGAGTCGGCGACGCCCTCGTTGAGGGGTGTGAGGAACGGTCCCGGGGCCAGTGCGTTGACGGTGACGCCGGTGCCGGCCCATTCCACCGCCAGCGCCCGGGTGAGCTGCACCACCGCCCCCTTGGCCGCGGCGTAGGCCGAGCGCTCGGCCGCCCCCACCAGGCCCAGGGCCGAGGCCAGGTTGACGATGCGGCCGTAGCCGGCGGCCCGCATGGGCCGGGCCGCGGCCCGGCAGGCCAGCCACGTCCCTGTGACGTTGACCGCCAGGCAGCGCTCGAAGTCGGCCACCGCCACCTCGTCGGCCGCGCCCCGGACATTGATTCCGGCGCAGTTGACGAGGATGTCGACCCGCCCGAAGCGCTCCACCGTCGCCCCGACCAGGCGCTCGACCGACCCTTCGTCGGTGACGTCACAGGTCAGGCCCCATGCCGCCACCGGTCCGCCCAGGGAGGAGGCGACCTCCGCGCACCGTTCGCCGTCGCGGCTGGCCACCACCACCGCCGTTCCCGCCTCGGCCAGGGCGGTGGCGATCTCCAGGCCCAGCCCGGAGCCGCCTCCGGTGACGATCGCCACCCGACCTTCGAAGGCGCCCACCCGGACATCATCGCCCGGGGGCTGGGTCAGCGCCGACGGGGTCGAGTCAGGCCGAACGCTTGAAGGCGGGGCCGAGCATGTCGAGGAGGTAGGCCAGCACCGACGGCGCCAGCGTGTTCTCGTGGCCCCGGGCGCAGCGGGAGCGGTAGAGGCCGCCGTGGTCGCCGGGCGGGATCAGGTCGGCCAGCAGCCAGCACGTGGGGCAGGGGACGACTTCGTCGTCCGGGCCCATCATGCCGCCTTCGGCGGGGCCGACTCGGCGGAGGAGGCCGAGTCGACGTCGGTGAAATCGAAGGTGGCGTCGAACGGGAAGGCCGACTCCACCGCCGCCCGGGTGTCGGCTTCCTCGATCAGCCCGGTCATCGACTCGCCCGACATCATGGCGATGACGAGGGCGAGGGCAGCAACGTGGCCCGCCTCCCAACCGTCGCCGTAGCCGGTGAGGTAGTCGAACGTGGGGGCTTCCGGCGCCACCTTGCCCACCGCCCAGTGGCGGGCGGCGGCGTTCTGCAGGAATCCTCGGCACAAGCTCTCGATGTCATCCATCGTGCCGCTCCTCTCTGGGCGTCATCCCCGTATCGTCATTTCCCCTTTGGGACTTGAGCCACACACGGCGAATGAGCTTTTCGACCCACCCGGCAATGGGGGCACGGTCGGGGCCGCGTTCCCCCCTCCCACACGGGAACCGCCTCACAGCGAGTCATACGCCCGCTGACCTGCGATGACGCGGCCATCACGCGTCCACCGACCGAAGACCGCAGGCGGGCCCGCGAGCGCAGGCAGGATCGAGCGTCGATTTTGTCAATACCGGGGCCCTGGCCGGTGACGGGCGCGTCACGCGGACGACCCCGGCCCGCCTCTTCAAGCGACCGCCACCGGGCGCCGTCGAGGACCCGCCCGTGGCCACCCCTTTGACCGTCGTCGAGCGGCACCAGCACCGCATGGAGGGCCGGGGAAGTAGTCCGATCGGCTCTTTGTCGGCCGCCGGCCTCAAGCGCTCTCGGGCGGTGGCCGACCGTTCGTCCATGGCCACCCGGCGCTTCGTCAGGAGAGCGGAGGAATGGACTGAGGTCGCCCGCTGGCTGGGTGTCTTCTGGTTCTGCCGCTGCCACTACAGCAACGTCGCCAGCTACCGCTGCTACTACTGCGGGAAGCGGGCGCCGGCAGAGGTCCGCACCCTGGTGATCGACACCCTCCGGGCCGCGGAGCGGGTCGAGATCCCGGCCCCCGTACCGGTCTCCGCCCGTCATTAGGGACGTTCGGCTCTCCCTGCCCCAACCCCGGTACGGGTACCTTGATCGCATGGAGCAGGTGCCGGTCCTGTGGCTCACCGCCGGCCTCAGTTGTGACGGCGACTCGATCGCCATGACCGCCGCCACCCAGCCCAGCCTGGAGGACCTCGTGCTGGGCGCCTTCCCCGGTGTGCCCCGCGTCCGTTTCCACCACCCGGTGCTGGCCTACGAGGTGGGCGACGAGTTCCTGGCCGGGTTCGAGGACGCGGCGGCGGGCAAGCTCGACCCCTTCATCCTGGTCATCGAGGGCTCCATCCCCGACGAGACGGGCAACGAGGAGGGGTGTTGGGCCGGCTTCGGCACCGACCCCGCGACCGGCCAGCCCATCCCCACCACCACCTGGGTCGACCGGCTCACGGCCAAGGCGTGGGCGGTGATGGCGGTGGGCACCTGCGCCGCCTACGGCGGCATCCACGGCATGGCCGGCAACCCCACCGGCGCCATGGGCCTGGCCGACTACCTGGGCTGGGACTGGCGCTCGCAGGGCGGCATGCCCATCGTCAACCTGCCCGGCTGCCCGATCCAGCCCGACAACTGCACCGAGACCCTGCTCTACCTGGTCCGCCAGCTGGCCGGGCTGGCCCCGCCGATCCCGCTCGACCACGTCCTGCGCCCCAAGTGGCTGTTCGGCCAGACCCTCCACGAGAACTGCGACCGGGGCGGCTACTACGAGCAGGGCGACTTCGCCGGCGAATACGGGTCGTCCAAGTGCATCGTCAAGCTCGGGTGCTGGGGACCGGTGGTCGACTGCAACGTGGGCAAGCGGGGGTGGATGAACGGCGTCGGCGGCTGCGCCAACGTCGGCGGCACGTGCATCGGCTGCACCATGCCCGGCTTCCCCGACAAGTTCCAGCCCTTCCTCGACGAGCCCCCGGGGGCGAGGATGTCGTCGTCGGCGGTGCTGCTCTACGGACGGTCGGTACGGGCCCTGCGCAACGTGACCCGTGCGTCGATGAACGTCGAACCGGAGTGGCGAGGGCCGCTGCCGAAGGGACTGCGGACCGCGGGCGACGACCCGCCGACCGGCGGGTGACCGACACCGGCCCCCACCTGGTCGACAAGACGTGGGACCCGATCACCCGCATCGTCGGCAGCCTCGGCATCCACGCCCGCATCGACTTCCGTGACCGCAAGGTGGTGCGCTGCCACAGCACGTCGTCGATCTTCCGGGGCTACAGCGTGTTCATGAAGGGCAAGGACCCCCGCGACGCCCACCAGATCACCAGTCGCATCTGCGGCATCTGCGGCGACAACCACGCCACCGCCTCCGTCTACGCCCAGCAGATGGCCTACGGGATCAAGCCCCCGCACCTGGCCGAGTGGATCGTCAACCTGGCCGAGGCGGCCGAGTACATGTTCGACCACAACCTCTACCAGGAGAACCTGGTGGGGGTGGACTTCTGCGCCCGCATGGTGGGGGAGACCAACCCCGCGGTGCTGGCCCGGGCCGAGGTCACCGAGTCGCCCCACGCCGACGTCCACGGCTACCGCACCATCGCCGACATCATGCGGGCGTTCAACCCCATGGAGGGTGCCCTCTACCTGGAGGCGCTCAAGATGAGCCGCCTCACCCGGGAGATGTTCTGCCTGATGGAAGGGCGCCACGTCCACCCGTCGCTGTTGTACCCGGGCGGCGTCGGCACCGTGCCCACGGTCCAGCTCTTCGACGACTACCTGGTGCGGCTGGTGAAGTACGTCGAGCACCTCAAGCGCATCGTCCCTCTCCACGACGACCTCTTCGACTTCATGTACGAGGCCCTGCCCGGTTACGAGGAGGTCGGCCGGCGGCGGGTGCTGCTCGGCTCGTGGGGCTCGTTCCAGAACCCGGAGACGTGCGACTTCCGCTACGACCACATGACCTCGTGGGGCCGCGACATGTTCGTCACGCCCGGCATCGTGGTCGACGGCGATCTGGTCACCACCGACCTGGTCGAGATCAACCTGGGGATGCGGATCCTGCTCGGCAGCTCGTTCTACGAGGACTGGGCCGAGGGGGAGACCTTCGTCACCCACGACCCCCTGGGCCACCCCGTCGACCAGCGCCATCCCTGGAACCAGACCACCTCGCCCCGGCCCCAGCGGCGCAACTTCGAGCCGGGCGGCCACTACACGTGGGTGATGTCGCCCCGGTGGCTCGATGCCCGCACCGGAGAGCATCTCGCCCTCGACACCGGCGGAGGCCCCCTCGCCCGGCTGTGGGTCACCGCCCTGGCCGGCCGGGTGCACACCTCCTACGTCGACGCGCCGGGCGACGGGTCGGTGCGCATCCGCCTCCCCCGCACCGCCCACCTACCCGAGACCGAGCTCACCTGGCGGGTGCCGCGGTGGTCGAACACCATCGAGCGCGACCGGGCCCGCACCTACTTCCAGGCCTACAGCGCGTCCATCGCCTTCCACTTCCTGGAACAGGCGATGGCGGAGGTGAGCGCGGGCCGGCTCGACGTGTGGACGCCGTTCGAGGTGCCCGACGAGGCCGTCTCGTGCGGGTTCCACGAGGCGGTACGGGGCGTCCTGTCCCACCACATGGTGATCCGCAAGGGCCGCATCGCCAACTACCACCCGTACCCGCCCACCTGCTGGAACGCCAGCCCCCGGGACTCGTTCGGCACCGCCGGCCCCTATGAGGACGCGGTCGCGGGATCGCCGGTGTTCGAGGAGAACGGGGCCGACCAGTTCAAGGGCATCGACATCATGCGCACCGTCCGCAGCTTCGACCCCTGCCTGCCCTGCGGCGTCCACCTCTATCTGGGCGGGGGAAAGGTGCACCGGGCCCTCCACGGCCCCACGCTCGGGGTCCGGTGACCCCGGGTCGGTGACCGAGTGAGCGACACCGGCCCCGTCGACGTGGCCGGGCTGGAGGCGCACCTGGCGGCGATGGCCGTCGGCGACAGCGAGGCCCTGGAGGCCATGCTCCGCCTGGCCGAGGTGGTCTTCCCGGGACGGGTGGGCATCGGCGACCGGGAGCGAGTCGTGTGGCCGACCGCCGGCCACCACCACGGTGGCGCCGCCCATCCGGGCGACGACGCCGACCTCAGCGAGCGCGACCAGCTGGCCGCCAACGTGCGTCGATCGGAGGTCCGCTTCCAGTCCCTCGTGGAACAGGTGCCGGCGGTGGTGTTCTCCGCCGCCCTCGGCGACGCCGACAACGAGGTCTACGTCAGCCCCCACATCGAGACCGTGCTCGGGTTCACCCAGCAGGAGTGGCTGACCAACCCCCTCCTCTGGTACTCCCAGCTCCACCCCGACGACCACGACGTGGTGATCGAGGCCTTCACCCGGGGCGTGCAGACGGGGGGGCCGTTCCGGGCCGAGGTGCGCTTCATCTCCCGCGACGGCGAGGAGGTCTGGATCCTGGGCGAGGCCCGCCTCATCCGCGACGACGCCGGCCGGTTGGCCTACTTCCAGGGCGTGGGCTTCGACATCACGCCGTCCAAGCGGGCGCAGGCGATGATGGCGGAGGCCGAGCACGTCCGGGTGGAGGCGGCCCAGCTCCTGGCCGAGGTCTACGCCGCCCGCAACGTGGAGCTGGCCGAGCTCAACGAGCAGCTACGGGTGGCGGTGGACCAGGCGGAGGCGGCCGAGGCCCTCCAGCGCCAGCTCCTGGCCCGGGAGCGGGAGGTCGTCGACCGCCTGACCCGCCTCGACCGCGACAAGAACGACTTCGTGTCCAGCGTCAGCCACGAGCTGCGGACGCCCGTCACCAGCATGCTGGGCTACCTGGAGATGCTCGGCGACGGCGACGCGGGGCCGCTCAACGTCCAGCAGACCCGCATGCTGGAGGTGATCAGCCGCAACAGCCGGCGGCTCCTCAACCGCATCGAGGACCTGCTGACGGTGTCGGGCGTGGAGGCGGGCAAGATCCGGCTGACGCTGACGCCGGTGGCGGTTCCACTGCTGATCGAGTCGGCGGTGGCGGCCATGGCCCCGGCCCTGTCGGGACGGGAGCTGAAGCTCACGGTCGACGTGGCCGACGACGCCATGACCGTCACCGCCGACGCCGAGCACCTCGACCGGGTCCTCATCAACCTGTTGAGCAACGCGGTCAAGTTCACGCCCGACGGCGGCCGGATCTCGGTCTCGGTGGGCCGGCAGGGCGACACGGTGGCGCTGGTGGTGGCCGACACCGGCCTCGGCATCCCCGAGGACGAGCAGTCGCGGGTCTTCGAGCGGTTCTTCCGGTCGTCCAACGCCCAGGAGCTTGCCATCGCCGGCACCGGGCTGGGCCTGGTGATCGTGAAGGGGATCGTCGAGCTCCACGGGGGGGCAGTGGCACTGCGGTCGACCCCCGGCGTCGGCACCGAGGTCACCATCAGCCTCCCCGCCTGAACGCTCTCCGGGCGCGAAAAGGGCGCCCACTCGGCTGACGGCGGACCAGCCGAGAAGGGCGCCGGCCCATATGTTGGCGGGTTCCGCGCCGCTATGCAAGACAGACCGGTCAGTCGCCTCGATTTCTTTCCGAAACCGCTCGGCGGCCGGGCCGTGACCCCGGCGGCTCCGGGGTCGAAGTCACGGGTGGTGGAACGAGGGGGCGCCGGGGACGAGGAAGGCGACCTCGTCGACGTAGCACCACCACCACTCCTCACCGGGCTCGTAGGTCTGGATCAGGGGGTGGGCGGTGCTGCGGAAGTGGGCGGTGGCGTGGCGGTTGGGGGAGCTGTCGCAGCAGCCCACGTGGCCGCACGCCATGCACAGCCGCAGGTGGACCCACCGCCCGCCGATGGCCAGGCAGTCCTCGCACCCGTCGGCGTGGGGCGAGACGGCGGCGGCCTGGTCGAGATGGGTGCAGGTGTCGGGCATGGGTCCCCTCTGGTGTATCAGCCTCGGGCGCAGGATGTTCCCGGACGGCGGGCGGCGGTCGACCAGTCGGGATTGTCGGTGCGGGGCCAGTAGTCGCCGGTCCCCGGGTCCTGGTCGTAGGGGACGGGCGGGTCGTCGCCACCGGCGATGGCGGCTACGGCGGCCAGGAAGCGGTCGATGTCGGCCGCAGTGGTCGACAGCCCGGCGCTGGCCCGCACCGCGCCCGGGATGTGGCGCCGGTCGCCCCGAAGCACGGCCGACCGGTACGAGGCGACCTCGCGCTCGTCCAGGCCGAGCAGGCGCAGGAGGTAGGGGTGGGCGCAGAAGCACCCGTGGCGGACGCCGATGGCGTGCTCCGCGCTCAGCCGGGCCGCGACCAGGGCGTGGTGGACGCCGTCGACCACGAACGTGGCCAGGGGCAGGGTGGGCGCCCCCAGGGCCGGGCCCAGCAGGTGCACGCCGTCGATGGCGGCCAGCCCGTGGCGGAGGCGGTCGGCCATGGCGTCGTCGTGGGCGACGATGGCGGGCCAGCCGAGCTTGGCCAGCTCGTCGATGGCGGCGTGGAGGGCGATCGCGCCCACGACGTTGGGCGAGCCCGCCTCCTCCCGCTCGGGCGGGTCGGTCCACACCACCTCGTCGAGGTCGACCAGGTCGACGGCCCCCCCGCCGGCCAGGAAAGGGTCGCCCGTCTCGAAGGTCGACCGGGGGCCGACCAGAACGCCCCCGCCGTACGGGGCGTACATCTTGTGACCGCTCCAGGCGAGGAAATCGGCGCTGGCGGGAAGCGGGCGGTGGGCCGCCAGCTGGGCCGCGTCGACCAGCACCGGGATTCCCCGCTCGTGGGCCGCGGCCACGATGTCGTCGGTGGGTGGAATCCAGCCGGTGACGTTGGACGCACCGGTGACGGTCAGCAGCCGGGGCCGGGGCCCGTCGTCGAGGACGGCCGCCACTTCGTCGGCGTCGAAGGTGCCGTCGGGCCCGCACTCCACGTACCGGCGGCGAGCCAGGCGGGCCCAGGGGAGGAGGTTGGCGTGGTGCTCGACGACGGTGGTGACCACGACGTCGTCGGGCGCCAGCCGCAGCCGGTAGGCGAGGTGGTTGACGGCCTCGGTGGTGTTGCGGCAGATGATTGCCACGTCGGTAGCCTCGTCCTTGCCGGCGAAGGCAAGGGCCGCGGCCCGGGCCTCCTCGTACTCGGCGGTGGCCAGCTGCGACTTCCACCCCGCCCCCCGGTGCACGCTCGAGTACCGGGGCATGAAGTCGGCGACCCGCTGGGCGACGGCCGGAAGCGCACTGGTGGACGCGGCCGCGTCGAGGGACAGGTAGGGCCGCTGGAGACCGTCGATGCAGGGTGCGCTCAGGCCGTCGCCGACCAGCTCGACGCCGAGACTTTCGCCTTCCGGCGCCCGATCCGGCACCCCCTCATGCTACCGGCCACCCGTATTTCGGTGGCACATCCCGGGGAGGTCGGCGAAGCTCAGGCCGTGCACCACCGGACGAGGGACGAGCTGGCCGCGGGCCTGGACGACATCGCCCGGTCGCCGGCGGACGGCGGGCGGGTCGAGCTGATCGTCCGCCGGCCGTCGCCGGGAGGGCGCGAGATCCTGGCCGAGGGGACGCTCGACCCCGACCTCGGCCTGGTCGGAGACGGCTGGCGGGTGCTGGGCAGCCCCGACACCCCCGACGGGTCGTCGCACCCCGACATGCAGCTCAACGTCATGAACGCCCGGGTCGCGGCCTTGCTGGCCGTCGACCCCGACCGGCGGGCGCTGGCCGGCGACCAGCTCTACCTCGACCTCGACCTGAGCGTCGACAACCTGCCGCCGGGATCCCGCCTGGCCCTCGGATCGGCCGTCATCGAGGTCACCGACCAGCCCCATCTCGGCTGTCCCAAGTTCTCCGCTCACTTCGGTGGGGCCGCCCTCCGCTTCGTGAACTCCCGGGCGGGACGCAGCCTGCGCCTGCGGGGGATCAACGCCAAGGTGATCACGGGCGGGACGGTGCGGGTGGGCGACCGGGTGGCGAAGCTCCCCGCCGCCTGCTGACCGCCGCCCACCTGCCCGTCAGCCGGCGGGCTCGACCTCGAAGATGTCGGCGGGGGCGCTGGCCATGAGGCGGTCGGCCATCGCCTGCTTGAGGGCGGTGAAGCGGGCCTCGTCGGCGGGAGTGCGGTCGGGCTTGCGGGCCATGGCCACGAACTCGTCGGTGACCTGCCCCTCCCGCACGAGGAGCGTCACCGCGGCGTCGCCGTACCGGGGACGGAAGACGAACTGCTCCAGGGTGGTGCCCCGATCGGGACGCTCGAGGGCGGCGTCGACGAGGTAGCGCCCCTCGGTCAGGCCCCGGGTGACGAGCTCGAACGCGTCACGGGCGCCCGGCCCTCGGAAAGCGGTCTCGATCACGATCCGGCGGCGCTCGAGGGGCCACTCGGGATCGAGGAGGGGAAAGGCCAGCTCCATGGCCTTGAAGGCCATGGCCACTCCGGCCGGGCTGCCGGGTCCGCTGTAGCGGAGCATCTCGTCGAACGAGAAGGCCAGGGCCACCCCGTCGTCCACCACCTCCAGCACGTTCCTCACCCGCGCGATCGTACGACCGGGCGGCCTAGGGTCCTGACCAGGCCCCGTCCACCAAAGGAGACCGATGAAGGTTGCGATGCTGGGAACGGGCGTGGTCGGCCAGACCCTCGGCACCCGGCTGGCCGGCCTGGGCCACCAGGTGATGATGGGCGCCCGCCAGGCCGGCAACGAGAAGGCCGCGGCCTGGGCCGCGGGCCTCGGGCCGTCCGCCTCGGCCGGCACCTTCGCCGACGCCGCCGCCTTCGGCGAGCTGGTGGTCAACGCCACCGCGGGCTCGGTGTCGGTCGAGGTCCTCACCGCCGCCGGCGAGGACAACCTGGCGGGCAAGGTCGTGCTCGACGTCTCCAACCCCCTCGACTTCTCGAAGGGCATGCCGCCGACCCTCTCGGTCTGCAACACCGACTCCGTGGGCGAGCAGCTCCAGGCCCGGTTCCCCGCCGTGCGAGTGGTCAAGTCCCTCAACACGGTCAACGCCGACGTGATGGTGCACCCCGAGATCGTCCCCGGGTCGCACACCATGTTCCTGTGCGGCAACGACGCCGACGCCAAGGACGAGGTGCGGGCGGTGCTGGAGAGCTTCGGCTGGCCCGCCGCAGACGTCCTCGACCTGGGCGACATCGGTGCCGCCCGGGGGATGGAGATGTACCTGCCCCTCTGGCTACGCCTGTGGGGCGCCACCGGCACCGGCCACCTCAACGTCAAGGTCTGCGTCGGGACCTAGTGCCGCGTCAGGCAACGTCGGCCCTGTCCGCCAACGGCACCTCGGGGACACGCTGGCAACGGCAAGGGACCAGCATTATTGGGGCCACGTTCTGGGCACACCACCGCACGTCGCCAGCGCGCCCCGAGCCGTCGATCTGTACACATCGGCCGGCCCGGACGCCAGTAAGGGGCATCTACTCGAGAATTGCGGGTCAGCGCAGCTACCGGCGTCGACGATCCTGGAGCACAACCCCTCGCAGCCCCTCTACCTCCTGACCGAACCGGACATGGGATACCGCTTCGTCCCCGGCCCGCCGTCGAACCCGGCTGATCGGGCGTATACGCTTGCTCCTTCGTCGCCCGGCGGGCGACATAGAGGCGGACGATGGCGACGCTGAGCACCACGACGACGAACGCGGGCCTGCGAAGAACCACGAGGCGGGCCGGGTTGGTGGGCTTCCTCCTGGCGGCGATGGTGGCCTGCAGCGGATCGGACTCGGACGACGGGGCGAGTCCCATCTCGGCCCCCGGGTCGACGCCGACGACGGCCGCCGGTGGGGGGTCGGGCGTGACCACATCGGCCCTGGCGCCCGTTACCACCGAGCCTTCCCGGCCACCCGCCACGAGGGGGCCTCAGACGGTCGTCGTCGGGCCCGTCACGTTCCACGTCCCGGCCAACTGGACCTCGTTCGAGAGCGGCGGCTCCACCTACGTGGGTGAGAGCGCGGGTAAGCAGGGACACATGAACCTCATCGTGACGACTGACTACGGCGGGACCGTCGACGCCCTCCGTCACGACCGGTGCCAGGGTGACGGGACCCACGAGTCGAAGCCACCAGCGAACGTGGAGCTGATCGAGTCGGGGTTCGAACCGGTGGGCCGCGCCACGGCCGAGTTCCGCCGGTGGCGTTTCGCCTGCCCGGACTCCGAGATCACGGTCGAGGAGCACCGGGCCTGGCTCCTTCCCGTATCCCGCGTCGGGATCGTCGAGCAGCGCCACGTCCCCCAGGTGCTCGACGTGGTCACGACCGCCGAGGTGGCCTGACCCTCCCAAGGAGATGGCGGGCCGCGGGTTAGGCCTGGGGCACCATGGCCAGGTTGAGGCACAGACGCGAGGGCACTCATCACCCCGAGTTACCTTACAAGATGTATGCTTATCTGCATGCAGAGCACAAGCGTTCGCATCGATCTAGCCACACACGAAGAGCTCAAGCGACTTGCCGCGGAGCTCAATACCACTGTCGGCAACACCGTGTCTCTTGCAGTTCGCGCGCTTCGCCAAGACCGCGTCGGCGAGGACCTCACGGCACCGCTTCGTGAGGACGAGACTGCCTGGCTCGATGCCGACGTCGGGTGATGTCGTTGATCTCGAGCTAGGCCCGCCGGAAGGACGAGAGGCGGGATTCCGCCATCCAGCGATCATCGTTACGGCCCAACGAATCCTCGATGCCCGACCTTCGGTCGTCCACGTCGTCCCGCTCACGAGCACCGTTCGCTCGTTTCACTCCGAGGTCGTGCTCGAGCCCGACAGCAGCAACGGCCTCGATGTCGTATCGGCGGCGCAGTGCCAGCACATCCGAGCCGTCTCGCGCCATCGGATCATCGACGTGCGCGGCAACGTCGGCACCACCGTGCTGAGCCAGCTGCGCGAGACCATCGCCGTCATCCTCGATCTGCCCTGACGACGACAACGTCGCGCGATATGGCACGAGAGCGCACCCGTAGCCGTCGTTCCGTACGGCATGTGGATCACCTAGTCGGCGCGCTCGTGGTTCCTTGGCCACGGCGGTCTTCGACCAGCAGCACGTCGGGCGGCACCGCGACAAGACTGTGGCCATGACCGCCAGGGGATCGCAGTTCAAACGGTGGGTCTTCGCCCGACACTCGCACCCATGGAGCGCGTGGACGCGGTGGGCATCGACACCGCTCCTCCTGCTCCCCGCCTGGAACCGGAGCGCAAGGCAGGGTGCCGTCGTCGCGGGATGGCTCGCGCTCAATCCCATCCTCTTCCCACCACCTCGCGATGACTCCGCCTTCGCGACTCGAGCGATTCTCGGCGAAGAAAGATGGCTGGAGGAGCGTCCAGTCTCCAGCGCGCTGGCGATCGACTGCCTGGCTGGCGCAGCCCTTCTCCTCGGCATCAACAGGGCACGTCGCCATCGTCCCTGGCAGATGACCATCGCAACGATCGGCGCGATGAGCGCGCTGCTCTGGTATTGGCGGGAGATGGTTCGCTTCTACGACACGCGGGGTGACGGCCAATAGTCGGCCGCTACCGGACCCCACCACGTCCGGCGGCAACGCTGGCGGACCGCGCCGAAATCGGCGGTCCGGCGCGTTGGGCCCTGGCGGCGGTGCGCGCTAGATCTTCGCGACAGAACGTGCGTAGGTTGCGGTCTTCAACCTGACGCTGGGCCTGGTCGGCTCCAGCCTCCGGGTCCCGTTCGACCCGGAGCTGCGACATGACAATGAACGATGCGACCCCGACGACGGAGATCGCGGTCCTCGATGGGGTACGGCCAAGATAAGCCCGAAACCCGCAGTAGAGACGCCAGCGGCGTCTGGTTGAGCCTCTGACCGCTCAACCGAACAGGCGTACGACGCTCAGCGGGCCCAGGACGCCCGGAAGCTGAACCCGACGACACCCGGCAGCCCGCTGACTGGCCCGGGATCGGGCGAGCGCGATCAGCCTGACGTTGGTAGGTTCGCCTTCGGATGGACCTGGGCCGATGACGTCGATCGAGCGGACCGCCTATCCCCGCTTCGGGCGCCTGGTGAGCGCCCGGGAGCTGACGGGCCTCAGCCCGTCGGCCGAGGAGGTTCTCTGGGCAAGGGACCGTGCTCGGTCCGATGCGCATGTGCTGGCCTTGGTGGTCTCGCTCAAGTGCTTCCAGCGCCTGGGGTACTTCCCGAGGCGTGACGATATCCCCGTCGCCGTCGTCGACCACCTGCGTCGCTGCCTCGAGCTCCCCGAAGGGATCGATCCCGATGTGGGGTCCGAGCGGACGGGGACGTCCCAGCATCAACTGATCCGGGACAAGGTCGGGGTGGCGCTCGACCCGGAACGGGCGCGGATGGTCGCCGCCGAGGCGATCCGGGCCGCGGCCGAGGTCAAGAACAACCCGCCCGACCTGATCAACGTGGCGCTGGAGATGATGGTGAAAGCGTCGCTGGAGCTGCCTGGCTTCTCCACCCTGGACGCGATGGCGTCGCAGATCCGGGGGGAGGTGAACACTTCCATCTTCGAGCGGATCGCCAGTCGCCTGACGCTGCGCGACGCCAGGGTCCTGCAGCAGCTGCTGGACGTGATCGCGCCCGCCCGCACCACCCGGTTCAACGAATTGAAGAAGGTGGCCGGGCGGGCGTCGTGGTCGGCCTTCCGCGAGCAGGTCAGCCATATGGCGTGGGTCGACTCGCTCGGAGACACCTCGGTGTGGCTGGAGGGCATCGCCGAGTCCAAGATCGCCGACTTCGCGGGCGAGGCGTGGGCCGCGGATGCTGCGGTCATGGGTGACGTCGCCCCGCTGAAGCGCACTGCACTGCTGGCCTGTGTGGTCCACGTCGGCCGACAGCG
The DNA here is from genome assembly GCA_963836205.1 of uncultured Acidimicrobiia bacterium. GTDB lineage: Bacteria > Actinomycetota > Acidimicrobiia > Acidimicrobiales > AC-14 > JAXDMK01. The sequence continues at coordinate 23,131 of CAWIIV010000004.1, forward strand.
TGTCCGCGACGACCTGGCGGAGATGTTCTGCAAGCGGATCGCCTCCATCACCAAGCGGGCCAAGACCGAGCTCGAGGAGATCCGGGCCCGGCAGCAGGAGCTGTCGGAGCGCCTCATCGAGCACTACCGCGACGTGCTCGTCCACCTGGACCCCCGCGGCGCATCCCAGTCGGCGGCGCTGGATCTGGCCAGGGCAGCAGTGGAACGGGCCGGAGGCTTCGAGGCCGAGCTGGCCGACATCGAGGCCGTCGCCGCCCATCACGCCAACCACTACATGCCCTTGGTCGATCGCAACTTCCGCCGGGACCGGGCCACGATGTTCGCCTTCGCCCGGACCGTCGCGCTGGAGGCGACCAGCGCCGATCGCTCGGTCCTCGACGCCCTCGACCACGCCCTCGCCCATTCCCACCTGACCCGTGACCACATCCCGGGCCATGTCGACGGGGTGGCGCTCGACCTGTCGTTCGCCTCGGAGCAGTGGCAGCGCCTGGTCCGCGGCCGCGACGACAAGGGCCGGCTGGCCCGGCGCCATTTCGAGGCGTGCGTGTTCACCTACCTGTCCGACGCCCTGCGCACGGGCGACGTCGCGGTGAAGGGTTCCCAGGCCTTCGCCAACTGGTCGGCCCAGCTCCTGCCCTGGGAGGACTGCCGCGCCCTGTTGGGCGAGTACTGCGCCGAGGCGGGCCTGCCCACCACCGCGGCCGCCTTCACCGAGCAGCTGAAGGCGTCGCTCGTGGCCAAGGCGGCCGAGGTCGACGCCGGCTACCCCAACAACGCCGACCTGGTCATCGACGAGGTCACCGGGGTGCCGTCGTTGAAGCGCCGCCGGGGCCAGGACCGCAGCGCCAGCGCGGTGGCGCTGGAGGAGGCGATCAAGGAGCGCATGCCCGAGCGGTCGCTGCTCGACATCCTGGCCCGCACCGCCTATTGGCTCGACTGGTGGCGGCGGTTCGGGCCGGCATCGGGGGCGGACCCCAAGCTGGCTGACCCGCTGCGGCGCTACGTCCTGACGACGTTCGCCTACGGGTGCCTGCTCGGCCCCACCCAGGCCGCCCGCCACATCCGGGGCGTGTCCGCCCACGAGCTGGGGGCCACGGCCAACCGACACTTCAACATCGACAAGCTGAACCAGGCCATCGTCGACGTGGTCAATGCCTACCTCGGCCTCGACCTGGTCAAGGTGTGGGGCGACGGCTCCTCCGTCGCCGCCGACGGCACCCAGCTCGACACCCTGATCGACAACCTCCTGGCCGAGTCCCACATCCGCTACGGCGGCTACGGCGGCATCGCCTACCACCACGTGGCCGACAACTACATCGCCCTGTTCAGCCACTTCATCCCCTGCGGGGTGTGGGAGGCGGTCTACATCGTGGAGGGGTTGCTGAGGAACGAGTCCGAGGCCCAGCCGGGGACCGTCCACGCCGACACCCAGGGCCAGAGCTACCCGGTGCACGCCTTGGCCCATCTCTTCGGCTTCGACCTGCTGCCCCGGATCCGCAACTGGAAGGACCTCATCTTCTACCGGGCCGACGCCGACACCCGCTACCTCCACATCGACGCCCTGTTCGGCGAGGAGGGCCAGAACACCGTCAACTGGCGGCTGATCGAGACCCACTGGCAGGACCTGATGCAGGTCGCCCTGTCGATCCGAGAAGGCAAGCTGTCCTCGACCCTGCTGCTGCGCCGGCTCGGGACCGAATCGCACCGCAACAACATCTACAAGGCGTTCCGGGAGGTGGGCCGGGTCGTGCGCACCATCACGCTCCTGCGCTTCATCTCCGAGCCCAAGCTGCGGGAGGAGATCACCGCCGCCACCAACAAGGCCGAGGCCTACAACGGCTTCTCGGGCTGGCTGATGTTCGGCAACGAGGTGATCGCCCGCAACGACCCGGCCGAGCAGGAGAAGATCCTCAAGTTCAACTCGCTGGTGGCCAACTGCGTGATCTTCCACACCACCCTCGACATGATGGCCGTGATCCGGCTACTCATCGCCGAGGGCTGGGTGGTCGACCCCGATGATGTGGCCACGATGTCCCCCTACCTCACGGAGCGGATCAAGCGCTTCGGCGACTACGCCACCGATGGCCTCTCCGAGCCGCCCGAGGCCTTCGACCCTCACCTCGACCTTCCGGAGTCGGCCGCCGCCGGCGCCGCCGCCTGAGGCCACCCGGTGGGACGAGAGGGCGAGCCGACCTGGGAGCCGACCAGCGCAATGGGTCTGATCGCCAGCATGATCGACGGCCAGCTCGCCAGCCGCGATCTCGAGGTCGGTACGGTGTGGCTGCTCCGGGGCCCGGGTGGTTGAGGGCGCAATGCGACCCTTCGCACCCATGACCATCGAGCACCTCGCCGCCCACGTGGCGAAGGAGATCGACGCCGATCGCAGGTGGATGCTCCTTCTGGAGTTCCTCGAGGAGTACGAGCACGAGCCAACACCGATTCGGCGCTCTCTGATTGAGGCCGAACCGGGAACCGTCGGCGACGACCGCTGGAACGCCCTGCTCGCCGGCGTTGCCGAATGGCTCGCCGTCCGGGACGACTTCGCCCCGCCGGCGTGGGTCCACGCCCCGAAGCGCAGCCTCAGCGATATGTGGTGCCCGCACACCCTGGCCTCACTGCGACGACTGGCGGATGACAATGTCCCCCCAGAGATCCGCCGCCACGGGGTGCTCATCGACCCCTACGACCTCGCCCGAGCATGAGCGACCCGCTCCTCAGTCGAGCCCAGCTCCATGAGGCACTGGAGAACCTGGCCCGCCGCCTGCACCGTCGGGGCGTCCACGCCGAGCTCTACGTCTTCGGCGGCGGGGCCATGGTCCTCGGCCACAACGCCCGAGAGGCGACTATGGACCTCGACGCCGCCATCCGCCGGGGCCACGGGGCGGTCACATCCGAGGCTCAGGCCGTGGCCCGCGAACTGGGCTTGCCAAGCTGGTGGCTGAACGAGCAGGCGACTGCCTACCTTCCGGCTGCCCCCGACGACGAGGCCAGGACGGTGCTCGCCCTTCCGGGACTCACGGTGATCGCAGCGTCGCCTCGCCACCTCCTCGCCATGAAGGCTCGCGCCGCCCGTCAGCGCGACGTCGCCGACATCATCACCCTGGCTCGCATCGTCGGGGCGACGAGTGCGGAGCAGGTCGTCCGCCTAGCCGAGCAGGTCTTCGGAGGGGAGATCCTCACCGAGCGGAGCAGGGCCGTGCTCGCCGACCTGGACGACACCCTGGCCGGCGGCTGACCTCGCGGACCCTCCTCGTACCCGGCCGTTTCCGAGATCGAGGCGCCCGGAAATCAACTTCAGAGAACATTCCTTCTCTGAAGTAAGCTTCCGGGCGTGGCTTCAGAGAACACGCCTCACCTGCCTTTAGCCGGGGCTGATTTCGCTTCAGAGAATAGGACGGACTCACCCGGCCCTCGACATGGGCGGGCCCCGGTCGACCTGGCTGACCGCTGGGCGGCGGAGCAGACCGCGTACGTTGCGGCGCTAGCGACGGCCCCACTGGCGGCCCAGACCCGCCGCACCTACGCCTCCAAGGCCCGCCAGTACTTGGCCTGGCTGGCGGTCGCCGAGGTCGATGGCGACCCCCTCGGGTCCAAGGACGGCCGGGACTGGGCGGTGCGGGACTACCGCAGCCACCTCCAGGCCACACTCAAGCGGAAACCGGCGACGGTGAACAGTGCTCTGGCGGCCGTGGACGACTTCTACACCCGGCGGGGCCTCGGGCCGGCCAGCGCGCTGCGCGTCGACCTACCAGATGCCGCACCCCGAGCGCTCAGCGCCCGGGCCCAGGTCCGGTATCTCCGAGCCGTCAGCGCTTGCCCGTCGCCCCGAGACCAGGCGCTTGCCCTCATCCCGTTTTATGCCGGCGCCCGCATCAGCGAGATCGTCGGTCTCGACGTGGACGACGTCCGGCTGTCTGCACGCAAGGGGATGCTTCGGATCTTCGGCAAGGGCGAGCGGGTCCGAGAGGTGCCGATCCACCCCAAGCTGGTCAAGGTGCTCACCGGGTGGCTCCGCGAGCGGCCTGACTGGCCCGGGAGCGACTCTGCGGCACTGTTCCTGAACCAGCGTCGTGGCCGCCTCAGCGTCAAGGCTGCGCACGACATCATTACTGGCATCTCCAGCGGGGCGGGGCTCGAAGACGAGATCACTGCCCACGTCCTGCGCCACACATTCGCCACGACGCTGGTGCGGGGCGGTACGGACCTCGTCATCGTCGCCGAGCTCCTGGGCCACGCCCGACTCGAGACCACCCGCGGCTACACCCGCCCCACGGCAGCGGATCGCGCCCGGGCGCTCGACCTTCTCGCCGTTGACGAGTGAGATCAAATGGGTCCCCGGGCCGGCGACCCGGGGTTGCGGGTGGTGGGGCAGGGCCTTGCTTGGATCGAATGCTGCTCTCGGTTCGGCTGGGCCGCGCCGACAACTCCCACATCAGGTTCTGTCAGCACACTGGCTGGCACGCGTAACAAGCGCACGGCGTGCCCCGCCAGGGAGATGAGCGGCTCCACCAGTACCGCCGTTGCCCGTCCACACCCGCCCACACCCCGCCCGCCGAACGCCGGTGAGGATCCTCGACCACCGCACCGAGCGGTCCAAGACCTTCACCCCCGGTACCCCCGGGCAGTTCCGCACGGGAGCTCTACGCCGAGCGATGCACTACAAGGACCCGGGGGCGTCTTAAGGGAGTAGGTGTCCGAAACACTCTTGACACGGGAAGGCGACCGAGCCAAGGTGACATGGGTTGGGCTGGGCCTACGGTGGAGGCGAGCGGACGTGGCCGGCTGCGTGTTGGTGATGCGTGAGGCGGTGCATCGATATGCGTCGCAACGTGCTGACCTTTCCCGGTTGTCCTGTGCCCTCGAAGATTAAGAAGTGGTAGAGAACAGCGTCCGTCTGTTCTTGGTTGCCCTTCTACTGCTCGCAGCTGGCGAGAAGCTGGTTGAGCTTCTTCGCAGAACAGATCGCTGGCACCCACTAATAATTCAGTCACCGTTCCGTAGGCGACACTCGGCCTTGCTATTCGCCGGTTCAGCGTTGACCGAGGTTGCGATAGCAGGGGCGATCCTTGGAGGCATTCAACCATACGCTGGGTATGTTGCCGGCGCCTTGATACTTTCGTATTCGTGGTTAGCAGTGACGACGCCGGGCAATAGGCGTTCCAAGCCGCCATGCCGGTGTGTTCATCGACTGCTGGACGCCCCCACGGTATCTGCCCTGGTTCTTCGGAATAGCCTGATAGTCATCCTGACGCTCTATGCTGCAGGCGGCGATTCACCCGTCGCAATAACTGCCGAGTCGGTTGCGCTCTGTCTCACACTTCTAGCGTTCATCTCTGTCCTGATGCGCCTGTTCATTCCATTCGCATTAGCTGGCAACCATCATCTACCAAAGCAAAGCACCACTCTAGGGTGACTGGAGCATCCATCATGAACGAAGTAGCACAGTGGGCACTCCTTGTGACGATCAGTGTGCTTGTT
>CAWIIV010000005.1:0-25756 GCA_963836205.1 uncultured Acidimicrobiia bacterium
AACGGGCGCCAGGGCCGATGTGGTCACGCCCGACCCCCCACCGGCGGCCGTCGTCGGCGTCGACCCGGGGGCCGAGATGGGACTCGCCCCGTCGTCCGAGTCCGATCCGCTGCAGGCCACCATCGCCGCCAGGAGGAAGCCCACCAACCCGGCCCGCCTCGTGGTTCTTCGCAGGCCCGCGTTCGTCGTCGTGGTGCTCAGCGTCGCCATCGTCCGCCTCTATGTCGCCCGCCGGGCGACGAAGGAGCAAGCGTATACGCCCGATCAGCCGGGTTCGACGGCGGGCCGGGGACGAAGCGGTATCCCATGTCCGGTTCGGTCAGGAGGTAGAGGGGCTGCGAGGGGTTGTGCTCCAGGATCGTCGACGCCGGTAGCTGCGCTGACCCGCAATTCTCGAGTAGATGCCCCTTACTGGCGTCCGGGCCGGCCGATGTGTACAGATCGACGGCTCGGGGCGCGCTGGCGACGTGCGGTGGTGTGCCCAGAACGTGGCCCCAATAATGCTGGTCCCCTGCCGTTGCCAGCGTGTCCCCGAGGTGCCGTTGGCGGACAGGGCCGACGTTGCCTGACGCGGCACTAGGTCCCGACGCAGACCTTGACGTTGAGGTGGCCGGTGCCGGTGGCGCCCCACAGGCGCAGCCAGAGGGGCAGGTACATCTCCATCCCCCGGGCGGCGCCGATGTCGCCCAGGTCGAGGAGGTCGGCGGCGGGCCAGCCGAAGCTCTCCAGCACCGCCCGCACCTCGTCCTTGGCGTCGGCGTCGTTGCCGCACAGGAACATGGTGTGCGACCCGGGGACGATCTCGGGGTGCACCATCACGTCGGCGTTGACCGTGTTGAGGGACTTGACCACTCGCACGGCGGGGAACCGGGCCTGGAGCTGCTCGCCCACGGAGTCGGTGTTGCAGACCGAGAGGGTCGGCGGCATGCCCTTCGAGAAGTCGAGGGGGTTGGAGACGTCGAGCACGACCTTGCCCGCCAGGTTGTCCTCGCCGGCGGCGGTGAGGACCTCGACCGACACCGAGCCCGCGGTGGCGTTGACCACCAGCTCGCCGAAGGCGGCGGCGTCGGCGAAGGTGCCGGCCGAGGCGGACGGCCCGAGGCCCGCGGCCCAGGCCGCCGCCTTCTCGTTGCCGGCCTGGCGGGCGCCCATCATCACCTGGTGGCCCAGGCCGGCCAGCCGGGTGCCGAGGGTCTGGCCGACCACGCCCGTTCCCAGCATCGCAACCTTCATCGGTCTCCTTTGGTGGATGGGGCCTGGTCAGGACCATAGGCCGCCCGGTCGTACGATCGCGCGGGTGAGGAACGTGCTGGAGGTGGTGGACGACGGGGTGGCCCTGGCCTTCTCGTTCGACGAGATGCTCCGCTACAGCGGACCCGGCAGCCCGGCCGGAGTGGCCATGGCCTTCAAGGCCATGGAGCTGGCCTTTCCCCTCCTCGATCCCGAGTGGCCCCTCGAGCGCCGCCGGATCGTGATCGAGACCGCTTTCCGAGGGCCGGGCGCCCGTGACGCGTTCGAGCTCGTCACCCGGGGCCTGACCGAGGGGCGCTACCTCGTCGACGCCGCCCTCGAGCGTCCCGATCGGGGCACCACCCTGGAGCAGTTCGTCTTCCGTCCCCGCTACGGCGACGCCGCGGTGACGCTCCTCGTGCGGGAGGGGCAGGTCACCGACGAGTTCGTGGCCATGGCCCGCAAGCCCGACCGCACTCCCGCCGACGAGGCCCGCTTCACCGCCCTCAAGCAGGCGATGGCCGACCGCCTCATGGCCAGCGCCCCGGCCGACATCTTCGAGGTCGAGCCCGCCGGCTGACGGGCGGTCCGATCGGCAGTCCGGTTGACCGGCGGTCAGCTGGCGGCGGGGAGCTTTTCCACCCGGTCGCCCACCCGCACCGTCCCGCCCGTGATCACCTTGGCGTTGATCCCCCGCAGGCGCAGGCTGCGTCCCGCCCGGGAGTTCACGAAGCGGAGGGCGGCCCCACCGAAGTGAGCGGAGAACTTGGGACAGCCGAGATGGGGCTGGTCGGTGACCTCGATGACGGCCGATCCGAGGGCCAGTCGGGATCCCGGCGGCAGGTTGTCGACGCTCAGGTCGAGGTCGAGATAGAGCTGGTCGCCGGCCAGGGCCCGCCGGTCGGGGTCGACGGCCAGCAAGGCCGCGACCCGGGAGTTCATGACGTTGAGCTGCATGTCGGGGTGCGACGACCCGTCGGGGGTGTCGGGGCTGCCCAGCACCCGCCAGCCGTCCCCGACCAGGCCGAGGTCGGGGTCGAGCGTCCCCTCGGCCAGGATTCGGCGCGCTCCCGGCGACGGCCGGCGGACGATCAGCTCGACCCGCCCGCCGTCCGCCGGCGACCGGGCGATGTCGTCCAGGCCCGCGGCCAGCTCGTCCCTCGTCCGGTGGTGCACGGCCTGAGCTTCGCCGACCTCCCCGGGATGTGCCACCGAAATACGGGTGGCCGGTAGCATGAGGGCGTGCCGGATCGGGCGCCGGAAGGCGAAAGTCTCGGCGTCGAGCTGCTCGGCGACGGCCTGAGCGCTCCCTGTATCGACGGTCTCCAGCGGCCCTACCTGTCCCTCGACGCGGCCGCGTCCACCAGCGCCCTGCCACCCGTCGCCCAGCGGGTCGCCGACTTCATGCCCCGGTACTCGAGCGTGCACCGGGGGGCGGGGTGGAAGTCGCAGCTGGCCACCGCCGAGTACGAGGAGGCCCGGGCCGCGGCCCTCGCCTTCGCCGGCAAGGACGAGGCCACCGACGTGGCCATCATCTGCCGCAACACCACCGAGGCCGTCAACCACCTCGCCTACCGGCTGCGGCTGGCGCCCGACGACGTCGTGGTCACCACCGTCGTCGAGCACCACGCCAACCTCCTCCCCTGGGCCCGCCTGGCTCGCCGCCGGTACGTGGAGTGCGGGCCCGACGGCACCTTCGACGCCGACGAAGTGGCGGCCGTCCTCGACGACGGGCCCCGGCCCCGGCTGCTGACCGTCACCGGTGCGTCCAACGTCACCGGCTGGATTCCACCCACCGACGACATCGTGGCCGCGGCCCACGAGCGGGGAATCCCGGTGCTGGTCGACGCGGCCCAGCTGGCGGCCCACCGCCCGCTTCCCGCCAGCGCCGATTTCCTCGCCTGGAGCGGTCACAAGATGTACGCCCCGTACGGCGGGGGTGTTCTGGTCGGCCCCCGGTCGACCTTCGAGACGGGCGACCCTTTCCTGGCCGGCGGGGGGGCCGTCGACCTGGTCGACCTCGACGAGGTGGTGTGGACCGACCCGCCCGAGCGGGAGGAGGCGGGCTCGCCCAACGTCGTGGGTGCGATCGCCCTCCACGCCGCCATCGACGAGCTGGCCAAGCTCGGCTGGCCCGCCATCGTCGCCCACGACGACGCCATGGCCGACCGCCTCCGCCACGGGCTGGCCGCCATCGACGGCGTGCACCTGCTGGGCCCGGCCCTGGGGGCGCCCACCCTGCCCCTGGCCACGTTCGTGGTCGACGGCGTCCACCACGCCCTGGTCGCGGCCCGGCTGAGCGCGGAGCACGCCATCGGCGTCCGCCACGGGTGCTTCTGCGCCCACCCCTACCTCCTGCGCCTGCTCGGCCTCGACGAGGGCGAGGTCGCCTCGTACCGGTCGGCCGTGCTTCGGGGCGACCGGCGCCACATCCCGGGCGCGGTGCGGGCCAGCGCCGGGCTGTCGACCACTGCGGCCGACATCGACCGCTTCCTGGCCGCCGTAGCCGCCATCGCCGGTGGCGACGACCCGCCCGTCCCCTACGACCAGGACCCGGGGACCGGCGACTACTGGCCCCGCACCGACGATCCCGACTGGTCGACCGCCGCCCGCCGTCCGGGAACATCCTGCGCCCGAGGCTGATACACCAGAGGGGACCCATGCCCGACACCTGCACCCATCTCGACCAGGCCGCCGCCGTCTCGCCCCACGCCGACGGGTGCGAGGACTGCCTGGCCATCGGCGGGCGGTGGGTCCACCTGCGGCTGTGCATGGCGTGCGGCCACGTGGGCTGCTGCGACAGCTCCCCCAACCGCCACGCCACCGCCCACTTCCGCAGCACCGCCCACCCCCTGATCCAGACCTACGAGCCCGGTGAGGAGTGGTGGTGGTGCTACGTCGACGAGGTCGCCTTCCTCGTCCCCGGCGCCCCCTCGTTCCACCACCCGTGACTTCGACCCCGGAGCCGCCGGGGTCACGGCCCGGCCGCCGAGCGGTTTCGGAAAGAAATCGAGGCGACTGACCGGTCTGTCTTGCATAGCGGCGCGGAACCCGCCAACATATGGGCCGGCGCCCTTCTCGGCTGGTCCGCCGTCAGCCGAGTGGGCGCCCTTTTCGCGCCCGGAGAGCGTTCAGGCGGGGAGGCTGATGGTGACCTCGGTGCCGACGCCGGGGGTCGACCGCAGTGCCACTGCCCCCCCGTGGAGCTCGACGATCCCCTTCACGATCACCAGGCCCAGCCCGGTGCCGGCGATGGCCAGCTCCTGGGCGTTGGACGACCGGAAGAACCGCTCGAAGACCCGCGACTGCTCGTCCTCGGGGATGCCGAGGCCGGTGTCGGCCACCACCAGCGCCACCGTGTCGCCCTGCCGGCCCACCGAGACCGAGATCCGGCCGCCGTCGGGCGTGAACTTGACCGCGTTGCTCAACAGGTTGATGAGGACCCGGTCGAGGTGCTCGGCGTCGGCGGTGACGGTCATGGCGTCGTCGGCCACGTCGACCGTGAGCTTCAGCTCCCGTCCCGACAGGGCCGGGGCCATGGCCGCCACCGCCGACTCGATCAGCAGTGGAACCGCCACCGGCGTCAGCGTCAGCCGGATCTTGCCCGCCTCCACGCCCGACACCGTCAGCAGGTCCTCGATGCGGTTGAGGAGCCGCCGGCTGTTGCGGCTGATCACCTCCAGCATGCGGGTCTGCTGGACGTTGAGCGGCCCCGCGTCGCCGTCGCCGAGCATCTCCAGGTAGCCCAGCATGCTGGTGACGGGCGTCCGCAGCTCGTGGCTGACGCTGGACACGAAGTCGTTCTTGTCGCGGTCGAGGCGGGTCAGGCGGTCGACCACCTCCCGCTCCCGGGCCAGGAGCTGGCGCTGGAGGGCCTCGGCCGCCTCCGCCTGGTCCACCGCCACCCGTAGCTGCTCGTTGAGCTCGGCCAGCTCCACGTTGCGGGCGGCGTAGACCTCGGCCAGGAGCTGGGCCGCCTCCACCCGGACGTGCTCGGCCTCCGCCATCATCGCCTGCGCCCGCTTGGACGGCGTGATGTCGAAGCCCACGCCCTGGAAGTAGGCCAACCGGCCGGCGTCGTCGCGGATGAGGCGGGCCTCGCCCAGGATCCAGACCTCCTCGCCGTCGCGGGAGATGAAGCGCACCTCGGCCCGGAACGGCCCCCCCGTCTGCACGCCCCGGGTGAAGGCCTCGATCACCACGTCGTGGTCGTCGGGGTGGAGCTGGGAGTACCAGAGGAGGGGGTTGGTGAGCCACTCCTGCTGGGTGAACCCGAGCACGGTCTCGATGTGGGGGCTGACGTAGACCTCGTTGTCGGCGTCGCCGAGGGCGGCGGAGAACACCACCGCCGGCACCTGTTCCACGAGGGACTGGAAGCGGACCTCCGATCGACGCACGTTGGCGGCCAGCTGGTCGCGCTCGCTGAGGTCGGCGTCGTCGCCCGGATGGGCGGCGCCACCGTGGTGGTGGCCGGCGGTCGGCCACACGACTCGCTCCCGGTCGCCGATGCCCACCCGTCCCGGGAAGACCACCTCGGCCAGGCGGAGCATGGCCTCCAGGGCCTCGCTGTCGCCGACGGCCATCGCCGCCAGGTGCGCCTCCAGCCCGGCCACGTCGACGGGGCCGGTGTCGCTCACTCCGTCACCGACCCGGGGTCACCGGACCCCGAGCGTGGGGCCGTGGAGGGCCCGGTGCACCTTTCCCCCGCCCAGATAGAGGTGGACGCCGCAGGGCAGGCAGGGGTCGAAGCTGCGGACGGTGCGCATGATGTCGATGCCCTTGAACTGGTCGGCCCCGTTCTCCTCGAACACCGGCGATCCCGCGACCGCGTCCTCATAGGGGCCGGCGGTGCCGAACGAGTCCCGGGGGCTGGCGTTCCAGCAGGTGGGCGGGTACGGGTGGTAGTTGGCGATGCGGCCCTTGCGGATCACCATGTGGTGGGACAGGACGCCCCGTACCGCCTCGTGGAACCCGCACGAGACGGCCTCGTCGGGCACCTCGAACGGCGTCCACACGTCGAGCCGGCCCGCGCTCACCTCCGCCATCGCCTGTTCCAGGAAGTGGAAGGCGATGGACGCGCTGTAGGCCTGGAAGTAGGTGCGGGCCCGGTCGCGCTCGATGGTGTTCGACCACCGCGGCACCCGCCAGGTGAGCTCGGTCTCGGGTAGGTGGGCGGTGCGGGGGAGGCGGATGCGCACCGACCCGTCGCCCGGCGCGTCGACGTAGGAGGTGTGCACCCGGCCGGCCAGGGCGGTGACCCACAGCCGGGCGAGGGGGCCTCCGCCGGTGTCGAGGGCGAGATGCTCTCCGGTGCGGGCATCGAGCCACCGGGGCGACATCACCCACGTGTAGTGGCCGCCCGGCTCGAAGTTGCGCCGCTGGGGCCGGGGCGAGGTGGTCTGGTTCCAGGGATGGCGCTGGTCGACGGGGTGGCCCAGGGGGTCGTGGGTGACGAAGGTCTCCCCCTCGGCCCAGTCCTCGTAGAACGAGCTGCCGAGCAGGATCCGCATCCCCAGGTTGATCTCGACCAGGTCGGTGGTGACCAGATCGCCGTCGACCACGATGCCGGGCGTGACGAACATGTCGCGGCCCCACGAGGTCATGTGGTCGTAGCGGAAGTCGCACGTCTCCGGGTTCTGGAACGAGCCCCACGAGCCGAGCAGCACCCGCCGCCGGCCGACCTCCTCGTAACCGGGCAGGGCCTCGTACATGAAGTCGAAGAGGTCGTCGTGGAGAGGGACGATGCGCTTGAGGTGCTCGACGTACTTCACCAGCCGCACCAGGTAGTCGTCGAAGAGCTGGACCGTGGGCACGGTGCCGACGCCGCCCGGGTACAACAGCGACGGGTGGACGTGGCGCCCTTCCATCAGGCAGAACATCTCCCGGGTGAGGCGGCTCATCTTGAGCGCCTCCAGGTACAGGGCGCCCTCCATGGGGTTGAAGGCCCGCATGATGTCGGCGATGGTGCGGTAGCCGTGGACGTCGGCGTGGGGCGACTCGGTGACCTCGGCCCGGGCCAGCACCGCGGGGTTGGTCTCCCCCACCATGCGGGCGCAGAAGTCCACCCCCACCAGGTTCTCCTGGTAGAGGTTGTGGTCGAACATGTACTCGGCCGCCTCGGCCAGGTTGACGATCCACTCGGCCAGGTGCGGGGGCTTGATCCCGTAGGCCATCTGCTGGGCGTAGACGGAGGCGGTGGCGTGGTTGTCGCCGCAGATGCCGCAGATGCGACTGGTGATCTGGTGGGCGTCGCGGGGGTCCTTGCCCTTCATGAACACGCTGTAGCCCCGGAAGATCGACGACGTGCTGTGGCAGCGCACCACCTTGCGGTCACGGAAGTCGATGCGGGCGTGGATGCCGAGGCTGCCGACGATGCGGGTGATCGGGTCCCACGTCTTGTCGACCAGGTGGGGGCCGGTGTCGGTCACCCGCCGGTCGGCGGGTCGTCGCCCGCGGTCCGCAGTCCCTTCGGCAGCGGCCCTCGCCACTCCGGTTCGACGTTCATCGACGCACGGGTCACGTTGCGCAGGGCCCGTACCGACCGTCCGTAGAGCAGCACCGCCGACGACGACATCCTCGCCCCCGGGGGCTCGTCGAGGAAGGGCTGGAACTTGTCGGGGAAGCCGGGCATGGTGCAGCCGATGCACGTGCCGCCGACGTTGGCGCAGCCGCCGACGCCGTTCATCCACCCCCGCTTGCCCACGTTGCAGTCGACCACCGGTCCCCAGCACCCGAGCTTGACGATGCACTTGGACGACCCGTATTCGCCGGCGAAGTCGCCCTGCTCGTAGTAGCCGCCCCGGTCGCAGTTCTCGTGGAGGGTCTGGCCGAACAGCCACTTGGGGCGCAGGACGTGGTCGAGCGGGATCGGCGGGGCCAGCCCGGCCAGCTGGCGGACCAGGTAGAGCAGGGTCTCGGTGCAGTTGTCGGGCTGGATCGGGCAGCCGGGCAGGTTGACGATGGGCATGCCGCCCTGCGAGCGCCAGTCCCAGCCCAGGTAGTCGGCCAGGCCCATGGCGCCGGTGGGGTTGCCGGCCATGCCGTGGATGCCGCCGTAGGCGGCGCAGGTGCCCACCGCCATCACCGCCCACGCCTTGGCCGTGAGCCGGTCGACCCAGGTGGTGGTGGGGATGGGCTGGCCGGTCGCGGGGTCGGTGCCGAAGCCGGCCCAACACCCCTCCTCGTTGCCCGTCTCGTCGGGGATGGAGCCCTCGATGACCAGGATGAAGGGGTCGAGCTTGCCCGCCGCCGCGTCCTCAAACCCGGCCAGGAACTCGTCGCCCACCTCGTAGGCCAGCACCGGGTGGTGGAAACGGACGCGGGGCACACCGGGGAAGGCGCCCAGCACGAGGTCCTCCAGGCTGGGCTGGGTGGCGGCGGTCATGGCGATCGAGTCGCCGTCACAACTGAGGCCGGCGGTGAGCCACAGGACCGGCACCTGCTCCATGCGATCAAGGTACCCGTACCGGGGTTGGGGCAGGGAGAGCCGAACGTCCCTAATGACGGGCGGAGACCGGTACGGGGGCCGGGATCTCGACCCGCTCCGCGGCCCGGAGGGTGTCGATCACCAGGGTGCGGACCTCTGCCGGCGCCCGCTTCCCGCAGTAGTAGCAGCGGTAGCTGGCGACGTTGCTGTAGTGGCAGCGGCAGAACCAGAAGACACCCAGCCAGCGGGCGACCTCGCTCCATTCCTCCGCTCTCCTGACGAAGCGCCGGGTGGCCATGGACAAACGGTCGGCCGCTGCGCGAGAGCGCTTGAGGCCGGCGGCCGACAAAGAGCCGATCGGACTACTTCCCGGCCGTCCATGCGGTGCTGGGTGCCGCTCGACGAGGGTCAAAGGGGTGGCCACGGGCGGGTCCCGACGGCGCCCGGTGGCGGTCGCTTGAAGAGGCGGGCCGGGGTCGTCTGCGTGACGCGCCCGTCACCGGCCAGGGGCCCGGTATTGACAAAATTGGCGCCCGATCCTGCCTGCGCTCGCGGGCCCGGCTGCGGTCATCGGTCGGCGGCCGCGTGATGGCTGCGTCATCGCAGGTCAGAGGGGATATGACTCGCTGTGAGGCGGTTCCCGTGTGGGAGGGGGGAACGCGGCCCCGACCGTGCCCCCATTGCCGGGTGGGTCGAAAAGCTCATTCGCCGTGTGTGGCTCAAGTCCCAAAGGGGAAATGACGATACGGGGATGACGCCCAGAGAGGAGCGGCACGATGGATGACATCGAGAGCTTGTGCCGAGGATTCCTGCAGAACGCCGCCGCCCGCCACTGGGCGGTGGGCAAGGTGGCGCCGGAAGCCCCCACGTTCGACTACCTCACCGGCTACGGCGACGGTTGGGAGGCGGGCCACGTTGCTGCCCTCGCCCTCGTCATCGCCATGATGTCGGGCGAGTCGATGACCGGGCTGATCGAGGAAGCCGACACCCGGGCGGCGGTGGAGTCGGCCTTCCCGTTCGACGCCATCTTCGATTTCACCGACGTCGACTCGGCCTCCTCCGCCGAGTCGGCCCCGCCGAAGGCGGCATGATGGGCCCGGACGACGAAGTCGTCCCCTGCCCCACGTGCTGGCTGCTGGCCGACCTGATCCCGCCCGGCGACCACGGCGGCCTCTACCGCTCCCGCTGCGCCCGGGGCCACGAGAACACGCTGGCGCCGTCGGTGCTGGCCTACCTCCTCGACATGCTCGGCCCCGCCTTCAAGCGCTCGGCCTGACGCGACCCCGTCGGCGCTGATCCAGCCCCCGGGCGATGATGTCCGGGTGGGCGCCTTCGACGGTCGGGTGGCGATCGTCACCGGCGGCGGCTCCGGGCTGGGCCTGGAGATCGCCACCGCCCTGGCCGAGGCGGGAACGGCGGTGGTGGTGGCCAGCCGCGACGGCGAACGGTGCGCGGAGGTCGCCTCCTCCCTGGGCGGACCGGTGGCGGCATGGGGCCTGACCTGT
The DNA here is from genome assembly GCA_963836205.1 of uncultured Acidimicrobiia bacterium. Classification (GTDB taxonomy): domain Bacteria; phylum Actinomycetota; class Acidimicrobiia; order Acidimicrobiales; family AC-14; genus JAXDMK01. The sequence goes on from CAWIIV010000005.1 coordinate 10,162, forward strand.
GACGTCACCGACGAAGGGTCGGTCGAGCGCCTGGTCGGGGCGACGGTGGAGCGCTTCGGGCGGGTCGACATCCTCGTCAACTGCGCCGGAATCAATGTCCGGGGCGCGGCCGACGAGGTGGCGGTGGCCGACTTCGAGCGCTGCCTGGCGGTCAACGTCACAGGGACGTGGCTGGCCTGCCGGGCCGCGGCCCGGCCCATGCGGGCCGCCGGCTACGGCCGCATCGTCAACCTGGCCTCGGCCCTGGGCCTGGTGGGGGCGGCCGAGCGCTCGGCCTACGCCGCGGCCAAGGGGGCGGTGGTGCAGCTCACCCGGGCGCTGGCGGTGGAATGGGCCGGCACCGGCGTCACCGTCAACGCACTGGCCCCGGGACCGTTCCTCACACCCCTCAACCAGGGCGTCGCCGACTCGCGCCGGGTGCGGGCCTTCCTCGACCACGAGGTACCGCTGCACCGCTGGGCCCGGCTGGACGAGATCCGGGCCGCGGCCCTGTTCCTCTGCTCGGAAGGGTCCTCGTACACCACGGGGACGGTGGTGTCGGTCGACGGCGGGTGGGTCGCCCACTAATCCGTGCCCGCCGTCCCGCCGCCACCCGTTACCGTTCCCGTGATGGCCACCGCAACCGTCCGATCGAACCTCGACGACGCCGGCGTAGGGGCGCCCAGCGCCGACGACGTCGAGGCGGCCGACGTCCGGCTCGACGCCGTGGTCCGGCGCACGCCCCTGGAGCGCAACGACCGCCTGGGCCAGCGGGTGGGCGCCGAGGTGTGGCTGAAGCGGGAGGACCAGCAGGTCGTCCGGTCCTACAAGCTCCGGGGCGCCTACAACTTCATCTCCCAGCTGACCGACGAGGAGAAGTCCCACGGCGTCGAATGCGCCAGCGCCGGGAACCACGCCCAGGGGGTGGCTTTCAGCTGCCGTCACCTGGGGGTTCCCGGGCGGATCGTCGTCCCCCGCACCACCCCCCGCCAGAAGCGGGAGCGGATCACCGCCATCGGCGGCGACCTCGTCACCCTCGTCGTCACCGGCGACACCTACGACGACGCCAACCTGGCCGCGGTGGAGGACGCCATGGCATCGGGCCGGGTCCTCGTCCCCCCCTTCGACCACCCCTTCACCATCGCCGGCCAGGGCTCCGTGGCGGTGGAGATCGTCCGCCAGCTCGGCTTCGCACCCGACGTGCTGGTCGTACCCGTCGGCGGCGGCGGCCTGCTGGCCGGCACCGCCACCTGGCTGCGGGCCCGGCACCCGGGGACGCGCCTGGTCGGAGTCGAGCCGGCGGGTGCCGCCTGCATGGCCGCGGCCGTGGCCGCGGGCGAGCCGGTCGTGCTCAAGGACCTCGACAGCTTTGTGGACGGGGCCGCGGTGCGGCGGGCGGGCTCGGTGACGTACCCGATCGTGGCCGATCTGGTCGAGGAGCTGGTCACGGTGGAGGAGGGCCGGGTCTGCACCGAGATGCTCGACCTCTATCAATGGGAGGGCATCGTGGCCGAGCCCGCGGGTGCCCTGGCCCCGGCCGCCCTCGGGTACTCGGTGACGGTGGAGCCGGGCCAGACGGTGGTGTGCGTGCTCTCCGGCGGCAACAACGACGTGAGCCGCTACGGCGAGATCGTCGAGCGGTCCCTGATCCACGAGGGGCTCAAGCACTACTTCCTGGTCGAGTTTCCCCAGGAGCCGGGGGCGCTGCGGGGCTTCCTCGACGAGGTGTTGAGCGAGAACGAGGACATCACCCTCTTCGAGTACGTCAAGAAGAACAACCGGGAGACGGGCCCGGCCCTGGTGGGCATCGAGATCAACGGCCGCGACGACCTCGAGCCCCTGCTCGATCGAATGCGCCACAGCCGCCTGCGCATCGAACCCGTCCCCCCCGGCTCACCGCTGTTCACCTTCCTGGTGACCTGAGCCACGTCGGGGCCGCCGCGACCCCGGCCCGGCGTCGCAGGGATTTCTGATCCTACGGGTCAAGAGGTGGTAGGATACGAACACCAGTTCGCTGGGCTGCTTCCCCCCACCTTGGCGTTCGTCGACAACGGGCATGGCTATGGGCGTAGGGATCGCGGAGCTGCGGGAGTCCTTGAGTGGGTATGCCGCCGGCTTCGACGCGGCCGTGCTGTCGGCGGTGCAGGCCGCGGTGGTCGTCGACGAGGCGTCCCGGATCGAGAAGATCGCCGCCACCGTCAAGGCCCTGGCCGCGGCCCGGGTGGCGGATGCAGGGACGTGGCGGGCCGAGGGCGATCGTTCGGCAGCCCACATGCTGGCCCGGCGCACGGGCACCAGCGTGGTCCAGGCCGCGGCCGCCCTCGACACCGCCCGCCGGCTCGACGCATTGCCGCAGACGTCGGCGGCCGCTCGTCGGGGTGAGCTGTCGGCCGAGCAGGCGTCGGCGATCGTCGACGCCGCCTGTTCCGACGCCGAGGCCGAGAGCCGATTGCTCGATGCGGCCCGGCGCTCGCCCCTGGTCGAGTTGCGGGTGCAGTGCGCCCGCACCAAGGCCACCGCCCACGTCGACACCGAGGCCCGCCGTCGGCGCATCCACCAAAGGCGGTCGCTGCGCTCCTACACCGATTCGGAGGGCGAGTGGCATCTCCACTGCCGCGACAACCCCGAGGTGGGCGCCCGCATCATGGCCGCCCTCGAACCGATCCGAGAGGCGATCTTCCGCCGGGCGAGGGCCGAGGCCCGCCACGAAGCGCCCGACGCCTACGCCGCCGACGCCCTGGCCGAGATGGCCCGCCGGTCAGGTGCCGGCGAAGTCGCCGGGATGCCGCCCGGGGCCGGCGGAACCACGGGGGACGACGGGCCGATCGGGTTCGGCGAAACCGATGGGGCGAGCGGGGTCGACGGGAATGACCAGACTCGTGCGCCCGACGGGCAGGTCGACGTCGACCGGGCCCTCGGAGCCGAGCGCGTCGCCGTGGCGGGTGACCGGCCCGTCCGGCAACGGGCGCCGGTGCCGCGGGTGGGTCCGCCGAAGATCATCGTGCGGGTCGACATCGAGGCACTGTTGCGAGGCTTGCCGACCGAGGGGGAGGTCTGCGAGATCGCCGGGTTCGGGCCAGTGGCGGTGTCCGCGGTGCGGGAGATGATCGACGCCGACGACCCCTTCCTCACCGCAGTTGCCACCCGGGGCCAGAAACTTTCGGAGTGGCCCATCTGGGGCGGCGGCCCAACGCCTTGCAGCAGACGGCCCTCCAGTTGGCTGTACCCGAGCTGCGCCAACGAGGCCTGCAGCGCCCAGGCCCGCCTCGACTACGACCATCGCGTCGACTGGTCCCGCACCCACTTCACCGTGCTCGACCTGCTCGATCGCCTCTGTGGGCACTGCCACACGCTCAAGACGCGGCAGAACTGGTCCCTGGTCGAGGGCCGGGGCAAACGGGCGCTGGTCCCACCCGAGGATCGGCGGCATCCGAGGAACGCAGTCGAGCCGAGGGTGAACGACCCGCCGTGAGGACCGGCGCACGGGAACGCTGCGAACGACCAGCCCGGCGGGCGCCTCGGATGTTCAGGCGGAGTAGGTGTGCGCAAAGGCGCCGACCGGCGCGCAACCGCTGGTGTCGAAGCGTCCGCGGGGCTCGGGTGATTCGGGGCCGATCGGCTCTCCGTGGCGTCGGGGGTGACCGCTCGATCCGAGGACGCCGCCAGCTCGCCTCCGGCGGTCCGGCGGCCACAGTTCGTGTGGGCGTGGGCGGCGCGGCCCGAGTGGCACACGGGCCGGTCGTCGACGACCTGACTTCGAGTGCGTGTCCGCGAGAGGGAGTTAGAGCTCGTCGGCCATGCGGTCGGCGGGGGTCTCGGACAGGCGCTCGCGGTCGTCCTCGTCGAAGGTGGTGTCGATGTCGAACGAGAAAAGGACCCCCACGGCCCGGCCGACCCGGATGAAGACGTAGTCGAAGGCGAACGACGCCTCGTCGTCCTGGCCGACCAGGTCGACGGTGGCCCGGTAGCCGATGGCCTCGTCGCCGAGGTCGCCGACCCGAAGCTCCGACACGGACAGGTCGTCGATCTCGACGCCGTCGCCGAGCTCGTCCCCGAACCCGGTGCGGATGGCGTTCTCGAAGCAGCCGACGAAACTCGACTGTTCGAGCTCGGCGAACGCTTCCTCGGCCTCGTCCTCGCTCTCGGCCAGGTTGACGGCCGACGCACGGGCCAGTGTCTCGTCCTCGTCGGAGAAGGTCGCCTCTGCGCTGCGAGGCCCCTCGCCCAGGTCGGCGAGCATCTGGTTCTCGTTGAGGCACTGGCGGAAGGAATCGCTCTCGTCGTCGTCGTCCTCCTCGTCGTCCTCCCGCTCCAGGCCGGGAAAATCGGCGTCGGTGAGGATGATGCGCTCGGCGCGGGCCTTGTCGTCGGCGACGGACGGGAGCTTGTCGCCGCCGCCGGCCAGGCGGTACCGAAGCGGCGTTCCGGCCTTCATGGCTGCCTCCGATCACCCGCAGCCGCGAGCTGGCCGCCGAGTAATGCGTATCTCGTCAGGCGACGGCGCCGGCGGGCTCGACTCCCTGGGAGAACTGGGTGTTGTAGAGCTCGGCGTAGCGACCGCCGGCGGCGAGGAGCGCCTCGTGGGTGCCCCGCTCGACGATGCGGCCGGCCTCGACCACGAGGATGAGGTCGGCGTCGCGGATGGTCGACAGCCGGTGGGCGATGACCAGGGCGGTGCGACCGGCCAGGGCGTTGGCCAGGGCCTCCTGCACCGCGGCCTCGGACTCCGAGTCGAGGTGGGCGGTGGCCTCGTCGAGGATCACCACCTGGGGCTTGGCCAGGAGCAGGCGGGCGATGGTGAGGCGCTGGCGCTCGCCGCCTGAGAGGCGGTAGCCCCGCTCCCCCACCACCGTGTCGAGCTTGTCGGGCAACGACTGCACCAGGTCGGCCAGCCGGGCCTTGCGCAGGGCGTCCCACAGCTCGTCGTCGGTGGCGCCCGGTCGGGCGAAGCGCAGATTGGACCCGAGGGTGTCGTGGAAGAGGTGGCCGTCCTGGGTGACCATCCCCAACGACTGGCGGATGGAGTCGAAGGTGAGGTCGCGGGTGTCGATGCCCGACAGCTTCACCGTCCCGCTGTCGACGTCGTACAACCGGGGGGCCAGTGACGCGATGGTGGACTTGCCGCTCCCCGACGACCCCACCAGGGCCACCAGTTGCCCGGGCTCGACCCGGAACGACACGCCCTTGAGGACCTCGTCGCCGCCCCTGGTGTCGAGGGTGAGAACCTCCTCCAGGGATGCCAGCGAGAACTTGTCGGCCGACGGGTAGGCGAAGCGGACGTCGGAGAACTCGAGCGACACCGGGCCGTCGGGCACAGCCACCGCATCCGGCTTCTCCTTGATGAGGGGCTCGACGTCGAGGACCTCGAACACCCGCTCGAAGCTGACCAGGGCGGTCATGGCGTCGACCCGGGCGCTGGCCAGGGCGGTGAGGGGGGCGTAGAGGCGGGTGAGGAGCAGGGCCAGGGTGACGACGGTGCCCGCATCCAGCCGTCCCCGCAGGGCCAGCCAGCCGCCGAGGCCGTAGACGAGGGCCAGGGCGAGCGACGACACCAGGCTGAGGGCGGTGAGGAAGACCCACTGGGCCATGGCCGTGCGCACCCCGATGTCGCGCACCCGCGACGCCCGGGAGCCGAACTCGGCCACCTCGTCCGCCGGCCGCCCGAAGAGCTTGACCAGGGTGGCTCCGGGAGCGGAGAAGCGCTCGGTCATCTGGGTGGTCATGGCCGCGTTGTTGTCGGACGCCTCCCGCTGGAGGTCGGCCAGCTTGGTGCCCATGCGCCGGGCGGGGAGGATGAACACCGGCAGCAGGATCAGTGCCAGCAGGGTGATCGACCACGACAGCCGCAGCATCACGGCCAGGGTGAGCAGCAGGGTGATGAGGTTGCTGACGAACCCGGACAGGGTCCAGGTGAAGGCCCGCTGGGCGCCGATGACGTCGTTGTCGAGGCGGCTGACGAGGGCGCCGGTGCGGGTGCGGGTGAAAAAGGCCACCGGCATGCGCTGGATGTGCCCGAACACGGCCCGCCGGAGGTCGAGGATGAGGCCCTCGCCGATCTTCGCCGACTGCCAGCGGCCGACAACACCGATGACGGCGTCGAAGACGGCCAGGAACGCCATGAGGATGGCCAGCCCGACGACGGTGCCGGCCGACCCGTTGTCGACGATCACGTCGACCACCCGGCCCGCCAGCAGCGGGGTGGCCACGGTGAGGACGGCGGCGAGAACGCTGGTGAACAGGAAGGCGCCCAACGCCCGCCGGTAGGGCTTGGCGAACTCCCACACCCGGAGCAGGATCTCCTTGGTGAACGCCTTCTTGGGCGGCTCGCCCTGCATGGCGCTGTGCAGCGCCATCCACCCGTTCATGTCGACGTTCACGGTCCTGCCCCCTTCACCCTTGTTGCTGGCACCCCTGTTGCTGGCATCCGGCAGTTGTGACGCACGGCCGGCGCCGAACTCATCGTTCCAACACCGACTCCAGTCTCCCCGTTCCCGCCGGGCGCCCGCGCCGGAATGGCTACAGGCCGGTGAGCGCCACCAGGGCGAGGGGCCACAGGCACTTGCTGGCCACGATGAAGCGGGCGACCCGGGCCGGCGCCTCGCTCGGGCCGGGGCCGGGCGGCAGGAGGGCGAATGCCATGAGGGGGACGACCGGGGCTGCGGCCAGGGCGAACAACGCAGGGCTGCGGGCGGTGGTCAGGAGGACGGCCCACACCAGGGCGTAGGCCGCCGCGAACCCGCCCACCAGCCGGGGCTGGTGCCGGACCGCGACCAGGTGGGCCACGGTGCGGGTGCCGACGGCCCGGTCGGCGGAGGCGTCCTCCACCGTCTTGGCCACCTCGACGCACAGGATGCCCGCCCCCACAAGCAGGGCCGCGGCCACCGTCGCGGCCTCGGCCCCACCCGCGGCCTGGGCCCCGAAGACCAGCGTGGTCCCGCACTGGGCCGCGAAGACGGCATTGCCGAGGAGGGGGACCCGCTTGAGGAAGGGCGTGTAAAGGGCGGCCACCACACACATGGCGACCACGAGGAACAGCTGGTCCCGGGCCGAGGCCAGGGTCACGGCCAACGCGGCGGTGAGGAGGGCGGCCGCCAGCCCCCCGGCCTGGGCGGTCGACACCCGACCCGCCGGGAGGGGGCGGTGGCCCTTGCCCATGCGGTCGGACTCCTGGTCGACGACGTTGTTGACCACGTTGCCGAAGGCGAGCACGAGCATGACGGCGGCGACCGGTCCGGCGAGAGTGGCCAGGGAGGGGGAGGCGGCGACGGCGGTTCCGGCGCCCACCAGGGTGGCCACGCCGGCCATGACGCAATTCTCGGCCCGGACCAGGCGCAGGACGGCGCCCGTGGTGGTCCCGAACGGGGCGACCGCGACCGGCGCAGCCTCCGGCCGCAGGAGCGGTCCGGCCCGGTGCTCCATGGTCGTCCGCGACGCTAGCGCGGCCCGCTGGGCCAGCATGGGCGGATGTCCGACGTCCTCAGCTTGCGGGCCCTCAACCGCGCCACCCTCGCCCGCCAGCACCTGTTGGAGCGGGTGGACATGCCGGTGGCGGCCATGGTGGAGCACCTGGTCGGCATGCAGGCCCAGGTGCCGAGGAACCCCTACCTGGCCCTGTGGTCGAGGGTGGAGGGGTTCCGGGCCGAGGACCTGGAGGCGCTTGTGGCGGGCCGCGGCGTCGTGCGGATGGGACTCATGCGGTCGACCCTGCACCTGGTCACGGCCGACGACGGCCTCCGCCTGCGACCGATGATGCAGCCGGTGCTGGATCGGGGTGTCTCCCCGGGAGGACCGTTCGGGCGCCACCTGGTCGGGGTTGCGGTCGACGAGGTGGCCACCGCCGGCCGGGCCCTCGTGGAGGCCGAGCCCCGGACGGGCGTCGAGCTGCGCCGGCTGCTGGGCGAGCGCTGGCCCGACCGCGATCCGGCGTCACTGGCCGCGGCGGCCACGTTCCTCCTGCCGGTGGTGCAGGTCCCGCCCCGAGGCCTCTGGCACACGAGCAGCCGTCCGACCTGGACCACGATCGAGTCGTGGCTGGGCCGACCCCTCGACCGGGGTCTCTCCATCGACCGCTTGATGCTGCGGTACCTGGCCGCCTTCGGCCCCGCGTCCGCGATGGACATGCAGAACTGGTGCGGCCTCACCCACCTGCGGGAGGTCGCCGATCGCCTCCGTCCCGGGCTGCGGGTGTTCCGCGACCACAACGGGCGGGAGCTGCTCGACGTGCCGGACGCCCCCCGTCCCGACCCGTCCGCTCCGGCACCGCCTCGCTTCCTGCCTGAGTACGACAACGTCCTGCTCGGCCACGCCGACCGGACCCGGTTCTTCAACGACGAGGCCCGAGCCCCGGACCCCGACGGCGTGAACAGCATCCAGGGCTCGGTGCTGGTCGACGGGCTCTTCGCCGGCTGGTGGAACCTGAAGCGCCCGGCCCGCCTGGTCATCCGCCCCTTCTGGACGTGGCCCGCCGCCGATCGGGAGGCGGTGGACGATGAGGGCGGGCGTCTCCTCGCCTGGGTCGTGCCGGACGAGGCGTCGCCCGAGATCGTCCTCATGCCGCCGGTCTGAGCGTGCCGGGCGGGCCGAACCGCCGGACCGAGCCGCCGGACCGAGCTGCCGGACCGAACCGCCGGACCGAGCCGTCGGTCCGGGGGGGCGGCGACCTACCAGTCGCCCCCGCCGATGTCGCCGCCACCGCCCCAATCGCCGCCACCGCCCCAATCGCCACCACCGCCCCAGTCGCCGCCACCGACACCGCCGCCCCAATCGCCGCCGCCGATGTCGCCCCCGCCGCCCGGGTCGCCGTCGCCACCCGCGCCGGAGTTGTCGACGTAGACGTCGGTGTCGTGACTGCCGCCGCCCCAGCCCCAGCCGCCGCCCAGCATCTGGCCCAGGAAGAGACCGGTGAGGAGGCCGCCGCCACCACCGCCGCCGAACCAGCCGCCGCCGTAGAAGGGCGATCCCGAGCCGACGTAGGCCGGCTGGCCCCGCTCGTCGAGGTCGAGGGGCGGCTCTCCCCGGCGTCCGGGCTGCCCGAGGGCGGGCGGGGGCGGGGGCGGTTCCCGTCCCTCGACAACGGCCTTGGCCCGGGCCATGGCGTACTGGGCCTCGTCGAGGAGGCGGCCCACCCGCACCAGGTCGATGGGTTGGTCGACGGCCCGCAATGCCTCCTGGGCCACCCGGTACCGCGACACGGCCGCGTCGTAGTCCGGACGGGCCGCGGGGTGGAGGTCGACGAGGGGTTCCAGGGTGACGACGTCGTCGGCCAGCACGGCCAGCTGGGACTCGAGGACGCTTCGATCGCGCTGGTCCTGGGCCCGTTCCCGGCTGCGCTTGCGGCGGAAGTACCAGACACCGCCCCCGACGACGGCGGCCACGAGGACCAGCGGCACCACGCTCGAGCCCCCGCCGCCACCGTCACTCTCGCTACCGGAATCGCCCTCCCCCCGGTCGAAGGGTGTGGTCGCCGAGGGCGAGGTCGCCTGCGGTGCCCGGGCCGCCTGTTCCTGCGCCACCCGCTGTACGAAGTCCTCCAGCACCGCCTGCGTGCCCTCGCCGGAGTGGGCCTGGAACGAGGTGGTGGCCAGCGCCCCCGCCCGGCCCGCGGCCAGGGTGTTGCTGCCGGCCCGGAAGCTGTTGCCGGCGACGACCCCGTAGGTGCCGGCCAGCCCGGTGCGGGTTCCGAGGGTCTGGGGGAGTCGGCTGACGTCGCCGTCGACCTCGTCCACCGCCGCTGCGGGCAGGACGGCCACGAAGATGGGCGCCCCCGAGTCCCGGATGCGCTGGCGCAGGCCGTCGGCGTCGACCTCGTCGGCCCGCTCGGGGTCGGCATCGGCATCGACGTAGACCGAGTTGGAGCGCAGGGCGGCCGCGGCCCGGTCGAGAACGCCGGTCTGGGCGGCGGCCGCGGCCGGGACGACCAGGACAACCAGGGCGAAGGCGAGGAGAAGGCGTCGCATGCAGGGAGGCTCTACCCGCGACCGACCGTCAGTACCCGGCGGCGGGCGTGCCCGGCGGGTGGAAGACGCCAGCAACCGCGGCCGGGTTGGCGACGCACACCTCGCCCTCCAGGCCGTCGGGATCGCGGAAGAAGACGCTCAGGAGGGGGCCGAAGTCGGTGACGAAGCCGTCGGTGGCGCCCGCGGCCAGGAGCCGGTCGCGGATGGTGTGGAAGGCGTCGAGCGACGCCGCCTGGAGGCCGAGGTGGTCGATGCGACCGCGCCCGAACATCGGCGTCTGGCGGCCGGCCTCGCCGTTGCCCTCCACCTCGAACACGTTGAGCTGGGTGTGGGGCCCGATGTCGACGAACGACAGTCGCATGCCGGGCTCCTCTTCGCCGTCGCGGGTCACGATGGCGTCGAACATCTCTACGTAGAAGCGGTGGAGTCGATCGCTGTCGCTGGTGAGGGTGGCCACGTGGTTGACACCGTCGAGCAGCATGGCCGAATCCTAGGAGGCGGGGGCGTCCCCGGCGCCGTTGAATGGGGGGATGACGAACCGTCCCGATTCCGACATCGCCGGAGCCAGCGCCGCCCAGGCCCGCCTCCTCGCCCACCTGGCCGATCTCACCGACGCCGACGTGGCCCGCCGGTCGTTGCTCCCCGGCTGGACCGTCGGCCACCTCCTCACCCACCTGGCCCGCAACGCCGACTCCCACGTGCGCATGCTGGAAGGGGCGGCCGCAGGCGCCGAGGTCGAGCAGTACGACGGCGGCGCCGAGGCCCGCGACGCGGCCATCGAGGCGGGCGCGTCCCGAACCGCGGCCGAGCTGGTCGACGACGTGCGGGCCGCGTCGGACCGGCTGGAGCAGCTGTGGGCCGTCGTCCCCGACCACGCGTGGGACGGCCACGGCGTCAACGCCGGCGGGCAACGGCGGCCGTGCGTCCTCCTCGCCTTCCACCGCTGGCGGGAGGTGGAGGTGCACCAGGCCGACCTCGGCCTGGGTCCGACGTGGGACGACTGGTCCGACGGCTACGTGGCCCGGGAGCTGCCCCGGGCATTGGCCACCCTGCCCGCCCGCCTGGCCGACCCCGCCGCCCGCCGCCTCACCGCCTGGCTGCTCGACCGGGCCCCGTCGCCGGGCGAGCTCGACCTGGCCGGGTGGGACGAGCACCCGGAGAACTACGGCCGGTGAGCACCTTCGTCGTCCGCCTGGCGACGTCGGGGCCGGGACTGGCGGTGGCGGTGAAGGACCTGTTCGACATGGTCGGCCTGCCCACCACGGCCGGGTCCCGGGCGGTGGCGGCCGCCGCCCGGCCGGCGCAAGCGGACGCCGCCTGCCTGGCCGGCGTCCGGGCGGGCGAGGCGGCCGGCACCCTCCACGTGGTGGGCAAGACCAACCTCCACGAGCTGGGCTAGGGGGTCACCGGGATCAACCCCTGGTACTGCACGCCGCCCAACCCCCTGCGGGAGGGACTGGTGCCGGGCGGGTCGTCGAGCGGCTCGGCGGTGGCGGTGGCCGCCGGCGAGGCCGACGTCGCCCTCGGCACCGATACCGGCGGGTCGATCCGCATCCCGGCCGCCTGCTGTGGAGTCGCTGGCCTGAAGACCACCTCCGGCCGCATCCCCATGGCGGGCGTGTGGCCCCTCGCACCCAGCCTCGACACCGTCGGCCCCCTGGCCCGGGACGTCGCCGGCCTGGTGCTCGGCATGCAGCTCCTGGAGCCCGGCTTCGAGGTGGCCCCCCTCCCCGAACGGCTGGTGGTGGGACGGTTGCGGGTGCCGGCCCTCGCCGCCATCGACGCCGCCGTCGACGGCGCTCTGGCCGCGGCCGACGTCGAGGTGGTCGACATCGAGCCCCAAGGCTGGGACGCGGCGGTGGTCGCGGCCGGGATCCGGTTGGCGGCCGAGGCCTGGGCGACCGACGGCCACCTCCTCGCCCGTCGTCAGCAACTGGGACCCGACGTCGCCTCCCGGCTGGAGAATGGCCGACCGCCCGACGGGTGGGAGGTCGCGGCCGACGCCGCCCGGGACGCCTGGCGACGGCAGGTGGCCACCCTGCTTGACGGGGTCGACGTGCTCGCCCTGCCCACCCTGGCCGACTTCCCACCCCCGCTCGACGAGGCCGGCCGGGTCTTCCGCATCCGCCGCACCGAGGTGATGAACCTGGCCGGGGTGCCGGCGCTGTCGCTCCCGGTACCGGCCCGGGGCCACGCCCTGCCCGCCAGCCTGCAACTGGTCGGCCGGCACGGCGCCGAGGAGCTCCTGCTGGCGGTGGGACTGGTGGTGGAGGCGGCCGTGGGGGCCTGAAGTCAGAAGGGTCCGAACACCCACTTCGACGGTGCGGCCTGGTCGTCGCCGATCCAGAAGTCGGCCCACAGGTCGACGAACTCCGTCCGGGAGATGTGGCCGTCGCCGTCGGCGTCGAGGAACCGGAACACACCGTCGGTGTCGACCGGGGCGCCCTTCCAGGCCTCGATCATCTGGTTGTACTCGGCTGGGCTGACCTCGCCGTTGCCGTTCTCGTCGACGGCGTCGAACATGGTGTTGGCGGTGCCCTCCACCTGGTCGCGGACCGCGGGCAGTTGGTCGACGACCGCCATGACCTCGTCGAGGGTGACCCGGTTGTCGCGGTCCTGGTCGGAGGCGGCCAGGAGCGTCTGCCACCACCCCATCATGACGGCCGTGATCCGTTCGAACTCAGGCGTGCCCGGCTGGTAGCCCCGGATCTCGTTCCACCGGTCGGTGAGGCACTGGAAGTCCTCCTCCTCCAGATAGCCGTCCTGGTCGACGTCGAGGGCGTAGAACACACCCGCCACCTTGCGCTTCTGGAACTCGCTCGACACAGCCCACCTCCGATCGGACGTTCGTCAGCCGGGGCGGATGGTAGCGGCGACATCGGGCTGCTCTACGTCGCCCTTGACACGAGAGTACTTTGTAGTGCAAAGTACCCTCCATGACGAACATTCACGCATCCTCTCCCCAGGACGCGGCCGACGTCGTCGGCCATGTCGAGTCCGTCGGCCGCCAGACCCGCTTGGTGTTGGAGGAGTTCTGGTTCCCCCTGGTCGTCTTCGGCGCCCTCACCCTGGCCAGCGCCCCGGTGCAATGGAGGTGGCCGGGGGCGCGATCGCCGTGTTCTGGGCCATCGGCGGACCGGTCGGTGGCGCGCTGGTGGGCTGGTACTACCGGTCGCGCGAGCTTCGCCTCGGCCTGCGCCGGTCGGCCACCCCCTACGTGCTGACGGCCGTCGGCATCCTGGTCGGTGCGTTCCTGCTGCCGGCCGTGACCGGCGGCGACCTCCAGGAGGTGGTCTCGGTCTTCGCCGTGGCCGCCGGCTACCTCGTCTTCGCCTGGCTCGACCGCAGCCCCACCCTCGCCGCCCTGGCCGTCGGTCTGGCCGCGGTCCCGGTGGCCGTGCTGGCCGGCGGCTTCGAGCACCCGGGCGCCATCACCGCGGCGGTGACCGGCACCGCCATCCTGGTCTCCGGCCTCGCCTCCCGCCGCACCCGGTGACCGACCCCGACGGGCACCCGGCCCAGCGCCTCGACGACGTCGTGCACCAACGGGTCCGCCTGGGGATCCTGGCCGTCCTCGAGCAAGCCGACCAGGCCGACTTCACCTACCTGCGCAACGCCCTCGGCCTGACCGACGGAAACCTGTCCCGCCACCTGGGCGTGCTGGAGGAGGCGGGCTACCTGGAGATCAGCAAGACGTTCGAAGGGCGCAAGCCCCGGACCTGGGTCCGATCGACCCGGCTCGGCCAGTCCGCGCTGGCCGCGGAGATGGCCGCCCTCCGGGACCTGGTCACCCGGTACGAGAGCAACGTGGCCACGACCGGGTCGGATCCCGGCTGACCGTGCCGGGCGGCAGCTAGGGCCGAGCCGTCGTCAGAAGCCGAGCGTGGCCGGGAAGGCGAGGTCGAGCTTGCGGGCCCGCAGGTCCTTCTCGTCGAAGTAGAGCTGCTCGAGCTGGGCCACCTCGGCGTCGTCGATGTCGAGGAGGTTGGCCATGCGGGCGATCTTGTCCTTCTCCTCCTGGTTGTAGTCGCCGTCGGAGGCGCAGGCCCGGATCGACTCGTAGATCACGGTGCGGGGCGCGGTGGCCCACTGGAGGCCCCGGTCGAAGAAGACCTTGACGTCGTCGCCGCCGGGGTAGGCCCGCAGCTCGGCCAGGGTCTCGTCGCTGGCCCCGATGGCGGCGGCGTAGCCCACGCACCACTCCCGCTCGGCGTCGGTGAGGTTGTCGTCGGCGTTGCAGCACACGATCAGGGCCTTGAAGAAGTCGAGCAGCACCGACTGGTCCATGGCCCCGTCGGCGTTCCAGAGCTCGGCGACGGTCCACCGGGCGGCCATGTCCTGCGGCGTCATCGGATCAGGCCGGGTCGGAGGGGTCGCCCGGGTCGGCGGTGTCGACCGCCTCCATGCCCGTCATGTGGAGGTCGAAGGGGAAGGCGTTCTCCACCTGGGCCTGGGCCCGGGCCTCGTCGAGGATCTTGCTGGGGGACTCCCCCGTGACCAGGCCGAGCATGAGGGCGGCGGTGGTGAGCTGCCCGGTGAGCTGGCCTTCGGCGTAGCCGTTGCGGTAGTCGACCGTCTCCACCTCGGGCGCCGACTGCGACATCGTGTACTCACGCGCCCCTGCCCGCTGGAGGATGCTGCGGCACATCATCTCGATTTCCTGCAACGGCTCCACGGTGCCTCCTCGCTGGCGGTGCTACGCCGACGCTAACCGTTCAGAAGAACCCGCCCGGGAAGCTGTAGTAGTCGGTGGGCTCGTAGTCGCCGTCGTCGACCACCCGGTGGGACTGGGCCGCGAAGGCGTTCGGCCCCGGCGGCCACAACACCTTGACCGCCCCCGTCTCGTCGTCCCACTCGGCGGCCAGCGCCCGGCGGGGAGCGCCGTCGACCGAGATCTCGACCTCCTGGAGGGATCGGAGCTTGTGCCAGGCCATGAGGTGGCACCGAGGATAGGCAGGTTTTCGTAAGGCCCGACCGTCCCCGGCGCTCCCATTGCCGTGGAATCGATCAGCCGCACCCAGCCGTGACGTGGGCACCCGACGCGAGCACCGAGCCCAGCCATACCATCGAGGAGTGGACGACGCCACGCTCGTCCACCAGGCGGTCGACGGCGACCGCCAGGCCTTCGCGGCCATCTACGACCGCTACGCGCCCCCGATCCACGACTTTCTCCGGTCGATGCTGCGCGACCCGGACGAGGCCGCCGACGCCCTCCAGGACACCTTCCTGGTGGCCGGCGCCCGTCTCCACCAGCTGCGCGACCCGGAACGGCTCCGGCCGTGGCTCTACGCCATCGCCCGCCACCGGGGCCTTCGCTCGATCGAGCGGCGGGCCCGTCACCGCCCGCTGGACGACGTCGAGGTGACCGCCACCGACCCCGATCCGGCCGACGTCGCCGCCGACGCCGGCGCGGGCGCCGACCTGGCCGCCCTCGTCGCCGCCGCCGCCGACGGCCTCGGCCCCCGCGACCGGGTGGTGCTCGACCTCCACATGCGCCAGGGCCTCGACGGCCAGGACCTGGGCGACGCCATCGGCGTCAGTGCCAGCCACGCGTATGTCCTGGTCAGCCGCCTGCGGGATCAGGTGGAACGGTCCCTGGGCGCGCTGCTGGTGGCCCGCCTGGGTCGGGAGGAGTGTCCCGAGTTGGCCACGGTGCTCTC
>CAWIIV010000006.1:0-682795 GCA_963836205.1 uncultured Acidimicrobiia bacterium
GGTGTGTCCCCGGGCGGCATCGCCGCGAGGCCGCTCCGACTACGAGGTCGACCGCTCATTTGCCTGGGCAACGAGGCCGATCAACCCCTCCGCATCAAGTACAAGCGGATATCCGGCCGCTGGCCACCGACCGGCACCCTCGACGATCTCCGCTTGAGCGTCGACCAAGCATGTCGCCCGAGGTGGCCAAGGGGCTCCAGGGCGGCCCTGACCGAACTGGAGTCCCTAGTGACGCAGCCGCCCCCGGGCGAAGGACCGACCTCGGCGCTGAGCTCAGTCCCCCAAGTGTGCTCGCAGCCGATCGGAGAGCTCAACTACAGCAGAGGCGAGCAGGTCGACCTTCTGGCGCAACACTGGCCCGTCGGCGACGCTCCTTTGACGCGCAATCGTCGCCAGGAGCCCAGGTACCCCGTCTGCGGCCACGCCGTCGTTTCCCCCGTCGAGATAGCCCTTTGTATAGCGCTTGACGATTGCCAGCACGGGTTCCGCTTGTGACTGCGCGTTCTTGGCCTCTCGCAGCTCCTCTTGGCTCGCGCTCTTGGGCAAGTCGCGGGCCGCTACTAACCTGCGGTCCAAACCTTCGAGGATCCAGTTGGCGCACCACAACTCCGCCAGAACGAGACCAGGAAAACCTATTAGCGGCCACTTGTTGACGTCCCAGAGCAGGGAAGCAA
Organism: uncultured Acidimicrobiia bacterium; assembly: GCA_963836205.1. Lineage (GTDB taxonomy): Bacteria > Actinomycetota > Acidimicrobiia > Acidimicrobiales > AC-14 > JAXDMK01. Next base: position 675 of record CAWIIV010000006.1, read on the forward strand.
AATGCGACCCTTCCGTCTCGGCGTCCCATTGGAACAGCTCGCCGCCGGCCTTCCAGAGGTCTCGGTCTCGGTCGCGTTCGCTTGGGCATCCCCGCCAGAGGCGTCCCAGCATGCGCTGCCTGCCGATGCCCGCCCGCGTCAGCGCAACGCTGTTGGGAACATTGGTCACGACCGGTTCGGACACGCTCCGGAGATCATCCGGCCACCACGTCTGGCACTCTAGGGCATCATTCGCTCGATATTTCATTCGCATGAATGTGCTCGTCTGCGGCGTGCGGCCGAACCCAATGTAGTGCTGCTCGAACTCAGTCCTTACGTCATAGTCCCTCGTTCGATTGATCGGGATTCGGGAGTTCGCCACGACCGGAAGCTGATCTCGGTACCACGCGAAGCTCTCCCACATTTTCTCGGCGGGCAATGCCAATTGAATGGCGACGAAATTCAGAATGCATTCAGCCGAGTAATGCAGGTTCTCACCGGAAAGCAATTCCAGTAGCACGCGAAAATGAAATGGATGTTCAACAGTAAACACAAATTCAGTTGGATCAGCGGCGGTCTTCGCTGGCGTTGGCGGTGACACTAAAGTCGATAGGCCATTTCGATAGAGAGTGACGGAATCCGTATCCCGCGGTTGCTGGCCACCTCCAGTGATACGGAACAATTCGACGGCGTCGAGCGTGAACGGGGATTCAAGGTCACGAAGAACTCCGATGTGATAGTCAAGGAACAGTGCGCCACCTAGCGTTGACACAGAGGTAAGGCGTTCATCAGGCTCCGGTGGATTGTCCCCTGAGATGAACCGCGTTGTTTGAAGTGCCGTTGGCGCCACTGAGATAGCTTGGAGTCGATCGAACCGGTCTATGGCGGCTAGGCCCTCCTTCATCAACGGCGGCCATGTGGACCCCTGGGTAGTCGCGCTCAGGGCGATCTTCCGAAGGGTGGACGACAGGACCTCGATCTCGACCGATGTTCGCTTCGCTGCGTCGCGCCCCAGAGCGCGGACGAAGGCGAGGCGCAACGCCGTCTGCCTGAACGATGCGGCGTCACGGGCCTCGACAATGCCGGCTTCTGCGACGCGCCTGTCAGCTTCACCCAGCACTTCGGAGAGCTGGGTCAGAACTCGAGACATGGATCTCGTAGAAACACCTTCGAGATGTAGCTTCGGCTTCCAGCTAATGATCCTTGCGGGTCTGAGGCCAGAACCCCGTTGGCCAAGCCACTCGTCCGGTACACGTGGAAACCCTGCCGATGCCTGGAGTGCGTCAGCCTCCCCACCGAAGAACTGAAGATAGCGGGTCGCAAGCAACGCAACCGCCGGGTCTGGGAGGACGTCGGTTATCGGAACCGGCAGCTTAGCGAGCAACTGTCCGGCATCGTGCGTAGGTCGCCGAGCAGCAGTGCCGGCTTCAAGGTCGATCTGCCTCGCACTTTCTAATGTGACTAGACCTCGGGCAGCCTGCCCACTGTGGCAATTTCGGACGGCACGAACGATAGAGCTAGCCACTCTCTTCGGATCACCGGCATCCAGGTTGTACTTGGCTATTCGCATCCGTCGGACATCGAATGGCAGCCGTTCCGAGGCCTTCCTGTCGCAGATCAATCCGACCCGCTTGTTGGCATCGGCGAGAGCGACGCCAAGTTCAATATAGACGTTCACATTCCAGTTTGTGATGTCCACGAGCACGAACTCGGCGTCGCGTATAAACGACCAAATGTGAGCATCGTGCAGAGGTCTTCCGAGATTGCCTACGACATGGTCAGCCTTCACAGGGAAGTAGTCGGAGTCGATCTCTTCGATCGCAGTTGCGACGATGTCGAAGAAGTTCCACGGTTCGGTGACGAACTGCATCACGACGAACGCGATCTTCTTGTCAGCAGGGATGCGTTCGTATTTTTCTTCGGGCATGGGATCCTCCGCCGTAGGGACCGAAGCTGTTAGCCAACATCTAGTCGAGCGAGGGCAGCGAGTAAAGGGCCCTCGACCTCGTGGCGGATCGCGGCGTTCGCGTAGCCGATCCAACTGCAGTTCGTTCGGTTGTCGAGCGGCTGGTCGAGGGGCCCGCCGCGGACGTTCGTGAGCTCGACTCCCAACTCGGTGGCGATCAGGCCGGCGGCGAGGTCGTAGGGATGGGCACACAGGCCGACCGTTCCTTCGCCTCTCGCCGCCAATGCACGGTCGACGTCGGCCCGGATGTCGGCAACGAAGCGGTAACGGCCTGAGGCCAGGAGGTACATCTGGCCACCGCTGGAGATGTACTGGTCGTTGAAGACCGCCGCCTTCCCCGCCTCCGGTGAACCCAGGATCGACGTGAACACCTCGTCGGCGATGGCCAACGTATCCCGCCGGTTCCCCGGGAAGAAGTCGACGAAGACGGCGAACCCGTTCCGAATCGTCCTCGCAGTCGAGGGCCGCAACTCGCCGGGGGGTCCGGTCACGACGGTGCCCGCGGCCACGTCCCACCAGCGCCGCGTCGCCCCCCCTCCCGCGATCGCGGTGAGCATGGCCGACAACGCCTGCGTGCTTGGTGGGATCTCGACCTGGACGGCTCCGACGATGTCGGACAAGGTTGCGGTAGCCCCGGCATTCGGCGCAACACCGGCCAGGAACCACGCGCTGCGTTTGTCGTAGATGAGTTCCCGGGTTCCGTCGATCGGGTCGATGATCACTCGCCACGCGGCAGTTTCGGGATCAGCCGCCGACGGCACGACAGAGCTGCCCTCATCCTCCGTGACCACCACAATGGGATGAAGGTGGGTCGAGGCGGCGATGAAGTCCCGGACGAGGGCCTCCGCCTTGACGTCGACGGCATAGGCCACATCGCCGGCCTCGGGACGAATCGCCATCGGCGACGTGTCCTCGCGCAACTGACGTGACTCCAGCACTCGATCCCGGACCTGGCCGCCGAGGACCAGGAGCTCGTCGACCAACGCCGGCAGTTCGACCAAGACCTACGCTCCTCGCTCGGCGTCCCCGTCAAGCAGAAGGACTGGCGTGCCAGTCCTCGATGCACAGTCGCTTGAAGTCATCGGCGGTCAGCTGTGGCTGCCGGGCGAACTTCACGGTGAGGAGCAGAGCCTCTTCATCGGCTCGGTTCTCGAGGGTGTGATAGGGGCCCGGGTCGAAGACGACGAGGTCCCCCGCCCGCAAGACTGCCGTCTGACGCCCGGATGCCGTTTCTTCGATCGCGACGACCTCTCCCTGCATGACATAGGTGGAGTCGTAGAGAACATCGTGTCGGTGAATACTCTGGTTGTAGCGCGCAGGAATTCTGGTGACGACGACGCGTAGCTGCTCACCCTGATAGATCTCCCGCTCATCACCCTTCTCGCGCCGCTCCGCGGACTCCTTCGGGATCAGCTTCATGCCAGCTCGGGCGTCAGGCGGCTAGCAGTTCTCTCCATCAGATTCCGAGCCTCTGCCGGGTCGTGCCAGCTGACGGAATCGGCCCCCAGCCTGATCGCGGTGTCGATGCAGGCTGGGTGCCAACCATCGACGAAGGTCACCGCCACGCCGGCGGCATGGGCGATTTCGATGTCGGACGGCCGGCAGAGATCCCACCGCATGGTGACGAAGTCCGGGAAAACCGTGCTCAGCAGTCCTTCGAGGTCGGTCAGGCGCGCTCCGAGCGCGGCTCTGGTGAGGAGGTCGGGATTCGACTTCTTGGCATCCCTGATCTCGTGGTGGTCGCGGTTCGACACCACGACCCGGTCCTCGGCCTCGGTCTGTCGAAGCGCGCTTCCAACCGCCGCATGTACCGATCCCGGCGCACGAAAGCCGCTCTTGACATCCAGGACGAGGAACACGTCGCAGTCTCCGGCCAACAGCAACAGCTCGTCCAACCGAAAAAGGGGTTGCCCGTCGACGGTCCGAAATGCTCGAAGCTCTGACCACGGAAGCGTGTGCGTCCAGCGGCCGTCAGGAAGGACGTAATCGTGGAAGGCGAACGGAACTCCGTCCTCACTGGTTTGGACATCGATCTCGATGAGATCGGCTCCAACGGCAACACCAGCCCGAAGGGCGTCGGCCAGATTTGCTCCCCCATCTCTGGCTCCTGCGTGCCACTCGACAAGGACTCGACCGGTCCGCGAGCGGAGAAACGACCGCATCAATCGAGGCTACCAGCATGGTCGCGTCCGCCCGCTCGAGCCGACGGCGCCCGCGTGATCGAGGTGGTCCCCGTTCTCCGACATGTGCCGTGGGGGCCGCCTGCCGGTCGTCACAGGACCAGGTCGTCGTCCTCGAAGGGGTCGCCCGAGCGGCCGTAGGGGGCGAAGACGTCGAGGCCGGCCACGGCCAGGGCGTCCTCCAGAACGGCCCGGGTCGTTGGTGGCAGGGGAAGGTCTGGCGGCACCGGCAGATCGAGCATGCCCGCGGCGACAACCAGCAGCTGGTCGTAGCGGAGCTGCTCCGAGTGGTGGACGTGGCCCTTGCCGGGCCAGTCGGGGGCGTTGGCGAAGGCGTCCAGCCGCCGCCGGCGGACCCGCAGCTCGAACGCCAGCCGCCGGAGCCGCACCGGACCCCGTCTCGCCTCGTCGCCAGCCATGGCGAACGCTAACCGAGGAGATCGGCCAGCGCGTGGAGCAACAGGCCGGCCCCCGCGCCGACGACGGTTCCGTTGATGCGGACGTACTGGAGGTCGGGGCCCAGGAGCAGCTCCAGCCGCGACGCCGTCTCCTCCGCGTCCCAGCGGGCGATGGTGGTACCCACCAGCCCCGCGATCTCGCCCCGGAAGTGCTCGACCACGTAGGACACGAGGGTCTCCAGGATCGCCTCGGCCCGGGCGGCCAGCGTGGGGTCGGCCTGCAACGTGCGGCCGGCGCCGACGATGCCCTCGGCCAGGCGCAACCTGAGCCTCGAATCCGGATCGGCCGCCTCCGCCCGCAGCTGGTCCTTGGCGTCGGCCCACAGATCGGCCACCCACCGTTGCAGCTCCGGCTGGTCGAGGAGGTCACGCTTGATCCGCTCCCCCCGTTCCCGCAGCTCGGGCGACGTCTCCAGGGCCTTGGCCAGCTTCGCCAGCCGCAGGTCGAGCTCCCGGCGCAGCTCGTGGTGGGGGTTGCCCTCCATCTCGGCCAACATCCCGCAGAACCCGTCCAGGACCCGTTCGAACAGCTTGTTGTCGACCGCGCCCGGGATCCACCAGCGCGACGACTTGCCCAGCTGGGCCCGCAGGTCGTTGCGGTGGTCCTCGATGTAGCGCCGGAGGGCGCCCAGGGCCCGGTCGAGCACCTGGTCGTGACGGCCCTGGCGGGTGGCGAAGCGCAGGGCGTGGCCGGCGAGGGGCGCCAGCGGCACCTGCTCCACCCGGTTGCGGACCACGCCCTCGATGGCCTGGTGGACGTCGTCGTCGCGCAGCATGTCGGCCACCGCCACCACTGCGTCGGCCGCGTCGGCCGCCAACCGGGCCGCGTTGGCCGGCTCCGACAACCAGTCCGCCAGCCGCCCGACCACGCCTGCCCCCCGCAACCGGGCAACGATGGCGTCGGCGGTGAGGAAGCTCTCCTGGATGAACTCGCCCAGGGTGGCCGCGAACTGGTCCTTGCGCTCCACCACGATCGCGGTGTGGGGGATGGGCAACCCCAGCGGCCGCCGGAACAGGGCGGTGACCGCGAACCAGTCGGCGAGGCCACCGACCATCGATGCCGCCGCGGTGGCCTGGAGGTAGTCGGCCCACGTGGAGTCGCCGCCCCACACGCCGACCACCACGAACACGACGCTGACCGCGGCCAGCAGCGATGTCGCCCGCCGCTTCGACACCGTCAGCTGCCGGCGCCGCTCCTCCTCCGACCGCAGCGCGGGCCGAGGCAACGATGACGGCGGCGGCGGCGGCGGCGGCGGCGGCGACGGCGGCGACGGCGGCGGCTGGTCGGTCACGGCCACGTTCTACCCCGCCCCCCGTTCTACGCGAAGCTTCGGCGGGCATGGACATCGTCCAGGGGTTCGGGCTGGTGGCGGTGGTGCTCACCGTGTCCGCCCTGCTGGCGGGAGTGGTGGAACGGGCGCCCCTGACGTTCCCGATGCTCTTTCTCGGCCTCGGCTTCATCCTGGCCGACGCCGACCTCCTCCGGGTCGACCCCCACTCCGAGGTGCTCGAGGGCGTCGCCATCTTCACCCTGGCCCTCGTCCTGTTCCTCGACGCGGTGAACCTGGAGATCGAGGAGGTCCGGGGCGACTGGCTGGTGCCGGCGTTGGCGCTCGGCCCGGGCACGCTCCTCACCATCGGCGGCATCGCCCTGGCCGCGTCGTGGCTGGTCGGCCTGGAGCTGGTGCCGGCCCTCCTGGTGGGGGCGGTGCTGTCGTCGACCGACCCGGTGGTGCTGCGCGACGTCATCCGCGACCGGCGCCTGCCCCGCTCCGTCCGGCGGGCCCTCGGTGTCGAGGCCGGCACCAACGATCTCGTCGTCCTGCCGATCATCCTCGTGCTCATCGCGGTCGCCAACCACGAGGCGGGCAGCGCCGCCGGATGGGCCGGTTTCGCGGTCAAGCTCGCCCTCATCGGGCCGGTGGCGGGCGGCGTGGTGGGCGCCCTCGGCGCGTGGCTGATGACCCGAGCCGACGAGCGCTACGGCATCCGCCGGGAGTACCAGTCCCTCTACGGCATCGGGCTGGTGCTGGCCGCCTTCGCGGTGGGCGACGCCGTCGGCGGCGACGGGTTCCTCGCCGCCTTCGCCGCCGGGGCCGCCATCACCTTCTTCAACCACCAGCTGTGCAGCTGCTTCCTCGAGTTCGGCGAGGTGGTGGCCGAGATGGCGATGCTGCTGGCGTTCGTCCTCTTCGGCGCCGTCCTCTGGGACGTGATCGGGCTGGCGCCGAGGCCGGAGGCGCTCGTGCTGGCCGCCATCGCCGTCCTCCTGGTACGGCCGTTGGTCATGACCGCCCTCCTGCGAATCGAGCACGCCCGCCTCAGCCGGGAGGCCCGCCTGTTCATCGCCTGGTTCGGGCCTCGGGGGCTCAACTCGCTGCTGTTCGGGCTGCTGGCGTTCGACGCCGGGGTGGGCGACGAGACCACCTTCGCCGTCATCGGGACGGTCGTGCTGGTGTCGGTGGTGGTCCACGGGGCCTCGGCCACGCCCGCGGCGTCGTGGTATGCCCGGCGGATGGCGGCCGCCACCCTGGAGGAGGAGCGGTCGTCCACCGCCAGCGGCCTGTTCACCGACGACGAGGACGACGTGCCCCGGGTGACGGCCGACGAGCTGGCGGCGCGGTTGGCGGACGAGGGCGACGAGGCCCGCCCGGTCGTGCTCGACGTGCGGTCACGGGCGGGATACCTGCACGACCCGGTCAAGGTGCCGGGGGCGGTCCGGGTGCCGCCCGACCAGGTGGTGGAGTGGGCCACGGGCGAGAAGCCTCATCACCCGATCGTCCTCTACTGCAATTGACCGAACGAGGCCACGAGCGCCCGTGCGGCGCTCCAGCTGAAGGCCAAGGGCTTCGACGCCGGCGTCCTCGAGGGGGGCATGGACGGATGGCGGACCGACCACGAGGTGGAGCCGATCGGGCCGATCGACGAGGTCGCCTGAGCGCTACTTCTCGCTGACCCCGGCGGAGTCGAAGGTGGCCATCTCCCGGAGGACTCGGGCCGCGGCCTCGACCACCGGCAGGGCGAGGCAGGCCCCGCTCCCCTCGCCCAGGCGCAGGCCGAGGTCGAGGAGCGGTTCGAGGCCGAGGTGATCGAGGACGGCGGACGCCCCCGGTTCCGACGAAAGGTGGCCGGCGATGCAGAAGGGGAGCACCCCCGGGGTCAGGCGGACCGCCACCAGGAGGGCGGCGTCGGCGATGACCCCGTCGATCACCACCGGGACCCGGGCCGCGGCCCCACCCACGACGAACCCGGCCAGGGCCGCGATCTCCATCCCGCCGAGGGCGGCCAGGGTGGCCAGCGGACCGGCGGCGACGGCCTCTCCGTGGCGGGCGAGGGCGGCGTCGACCACCGCCACCTTGTGGGCGAGGGTGACGTCGTCGATCCCCGTCCCCCGGCCGGTGACCTCGCTCGGCGCCCTCCCGGTGAGCGCGGCGATGAGGGCAGCCGCGGGGGTGGTGTTGCCGATGCCCATCTCCCCCGTGACCAGGCACTTCGCACCCCCCGCCACCAGGTCGGCCGCCACCTCGGCGCCCACGTCGAGGGCGGCCCGGGCCTCGTCGACGGACATGGCCGACTCGACGGTGAAGTCGGCCGTGCCCGGGCGCACCTTGCGCCGCAGCAGTCCCGGGGACTCGTCGAGGACGCTCGCCACCCCGACGTCGACGACAACCACCTGGGCGCCCGTCTGGCGGGCGATGACGTTGATGGCGGCCCCCCCGGCGCAGAAGTTGGCCACCATCTGGGCCGTCACCTCCTGCGGCCACGGCGACACGCCCTGGGCCAACACCCCGTGGTCGCCGGCGAACACCGCCACTGCGGCCGGGGAGGGCAGGGGCGGAGGGCAGACGCCGGCGATGCCCGCCAGCCGGATGCCGAGGTCCTCCAACCGCCCGAGTGCGCCCCGGGGCTTGGTCAGCCGGTCGTGGAGGACGGTGGCCTCCACCAGGGCCTCGGTGGCGAGGGGTCCGATATTGGCCACCGCCGCGTCGAACAGGCTGGTCACCCGCTCACCCTCTCACGGCGCACAGGCGGCCACGAAGTCGGCCACGAAGTCGGCCACGATAGACCAGTCCGCCGCGTCTGCTCCCGGGCCCCGGCCCGGGCGGCGGCCGAGGCGGCCACGTTGCCCACGATCGAACGGGTCCGCCGCGCCTGCTCACCCACACCCGGCCCCTGCCCGGGCGGCGGCGCAGGCGGCCACGAAGTTGGCCACGATCGACGGGTCGCCGCCCGGGTGGTGGTGGAGGTAGGTCGCCATGAGCGAAGGGGTCGCGTGGCCGTCGTCGTGGCGGGCGAAGCGGCCCCGCAGCTCGAGGGCGTCGCCGGCCGGGTCGACGGTGGAGTAGTGGAACTCGTGGCCCCGCAGCTCGGTGAGGGCCGGTCCCATGGGGCTGACGACGGTGGTCCGGGCGGTCCGGTAGCCGAGGCGGAGGCGATCGGTCATGGTGGCGGCGGCGTCAACCACGCCTGCCATGGGGTGGCCGTCGAGCTCGCGGCACAGCCAGGCCAGGCCCCCGCATTCGGCCCACGTGGGCAGGCCGGCGACGACCCGGCGGTGGACGTCGGCCAGGAGGGCCTGGTTGTCGGCCAGCTCGGCGGCGTAGGTCTCGGGGAACCCCCCGCCCACCAGCAGTCCGTCGACATCGGTCGGCAGGGCCTGGTCACGGAGGGGGTCGAAGGCGACGGCCTCGGCCCCGGCCGCAGCCAGGGCGTCGAGGGTGTCGGTGTAGGTGAACGTGAACGCCTGCCCGCCGGCGACCGCGACCCGGGTCGGCCGGGCCGCGGCCTCGGGCAACGCGACCGGCCCGCCCCCGGCCAGGGGCGGCGCCGACCGGGCCAGGGCCACCACCGCGGCCAGGTCCACCCGGTCGGCCACCGCCGCCGCCAGGGCCGCCAGCGAGGCCGCCACCTCGTCCGGACGCTCGGCCACCGGCACCAGACCCAGGTGGCGGTCGCGCCACACCAGGCGGTCGTCCCGTCCGAAGGGCGCCCAGCACCGGGACGCCGAGCGGCTCCAACGCCTCCCGGAGGAGCACCTCGTGGCCGTCGGACGCCACCCGGTTGAGCACCACGCCCCCGATGCCGACGGTCGGGTCGAGGGTGGCGAAGCCGTGCACCACCGCCGCCACCGACGACGACTGCGCCGCGGCGTCGACCACCAGCACCACCGGGGCGTCGAGGACCCGGGCGATGTCGGCTGTCGAGGACGGCGAGCCGTCGGCCGCCCCGTCGAACAGTCCCATCACCCCCTCGACCACGAGCAGGTCGGCGCCGGCCGCGGCCCGGGCGGCCAGGGGCCGGATGGCGTCGAGCCCGCAGAGCCAGGCGTCGAGGTTGCGGGGCGGGCGCCCGCAGGCGAGGGCGTGATAGCCGGGATCGATGAAGTCGGGGCCGACCTTGGCCGCCGCCGGCCGGTGGCCCGCAGCCCGGAGGGCGGCCAGCAGGCCGGTGGCCACGGTGGTCTTCCCGGCCCCCGAATGGGTGCCGGCCACCACCAGTCGGGGACCGATCACGGGTGTAGTGTCGCGCCGTCATCCACGGGAACCCGGTGCGAGTCCGGGGCGGTCCCGCCACTGTGAGCAGCCCCACGCGGGCTGTGAGTCAGGAACCGCGGCTGGCACGTTGCACCTGTGGACCCGAGCCCGGGCCCGCTCCACGAGGATGGAGGTAGCCATGAGCACGACGACCGCACCGGCTGAGCAGGTCGCGCTCCCGATCCCCCGTTGGGCCCTGCCCACGCTGATGCTCGCCACCGTGCTGTTCTGGCTGGTCACCATGGAGGGCGGCATGGTGTCGCACGCCCTCGGCCAGACCGGGGCGTTCCTCCACGAACTGTTCCACGACGGGCGCCATCTGCTCGGCGTGCCCTGCCACTAAGCCCCCGGCCCGTCCTCCCGTGAACGGTCGAATCGACCCGTCGCGCCCGCGTTCGGTCGCGCTCGGAGCGGCCCTGGTCGGCATCGTCGGCGGTCTCCTGGCCGCCCTCCTCCTCACCTTCGTGGGCGAACCCCGGATCCAGCAGGCGATCAACATCGAGGTCGCCCAGGCGGGGGCGTCGGAGGCGGGGGAGCCCGAGATCGTGTCCCGGACGGTCCAGAAGGGCGTCGGCCTGTTCGCCGCCTACGCGGTGTCGGGCGCCGCCTTCGGACTTCTCTTCGCAGTGGTGTTCTGGATGCTGCGGCGGTCGAGGCCCGACCCTTCCGGCGGGCGCTGGTGGCGGGGGCGGTGCTGGCGGGGGCGCTGACGGTGGCGCCGTGGCTCAAGTACCCGCCCAACCCGCCGGCGGTCGGCGATCCCGATACGCTGGCCCAGCGTCAACTGCTCTACGTGATGGTGATCGTGCTGGCGGCCTCGTGGGGGTTGGCGGCGGCGGCGTTGTCCACCGGACTGCGGCGTGTGGGGTGGTCGGAGCCCCGGCGCACCGTCGCGGTGGTGGCGGTGGTGGTCGTGCCCGTCGCCCTCGCCTTCGCCCTGCTCCCGGGAGCGCCCGACCCGATCACAGTCCCGGCCAAGCTGCTGTGGAGCTTCCGCCTGGCCTCGCTCGGAGGGAACCTCCTGCTCTGGGCCGTGATCACCCTCGGCTTCGGCCTGCTCGCATCCGAACGCCCGGCCGTGCCCGACGCCGGACCTGTCAGTACTCGATCCCTTTGAGCGCCCCGATACCGGCGTCGTAGGCGTGCTTCACCTTGCGCATCTCGGTGACCGTGTCGGCCACGTCGACGATCTCCTGGGGGGCGTCGCGGCCGGTGACCACCACGCTGGTCCGGGGCGCCCGCTGCGCGATGGCGGTGGCGACCTCCTCCGCCGGCACCCAGCCGTACTTCACCACGTAGGTGAGCTCGTCGAGGATGAGCAGGTCGTAGTCGCCGCCGGCCAGCTTGGCCGCCGCCTGCCGCCACGCCTCCCGGCCCAGCTCGGCGGTGCGCTCGAGGTCGGTCGACTCCCAGGTGAACCCGTCGCCCAGGGTGTGCCACTCGATGGCGAGGTGGTCGGCCAGCTTGCGCTCGCCCGTCTTCCACTTCCCGCCCTTGACGAACTGCACCACGGCCACGTTCCACCCCCGGGCCCACCCCCTGGCCATCACGCCGAAGGCGGCCGACGACTTGCCCTTGCCGTGGCCGGTGTTGACGAGGACGATCGACTTGGCTCGGGTCACGGGGCCGACTGTACGACCGGGTGGTGCTCGTGAGGGGCGGGCTGGTCGTCTGTGGCGCGACCAGCGAGGCAGGCAAGTCGTGGGTCGTCACCGGGCTGTGCCGGCTGCTGGCCCGCCGGGGGGTACGGGTGGCGCCGTTCAAGGGGCAGAACATGGCCCTCAACGCCGCGGTCGTGGCCGGGGGCGGCGGCGAGATCGGCCACGCCCAGTGGGTGCAGGCGCGGGCCGCGGGGGCTCCGGCCGAGGTGGCCATGAACCCGGTGCTGCTCAAGCCCACCGGCGAGCGGACGAGCCAGGTTGTCGTGATGGGGCAGGCGGTAGGCGAGCAGTCGGCGGCCGAGTACCACGCGGGGAAGCCGGCACTGCGGCCGGTGGTGCTGGCGGCGCTGGCCGACCTGCGTCTTCGCTACGACGTGGTGGTGTGCGAGGGGGCGGGCGGGGCGGCCGAGATCAACCTCCTGGCCGGCGACTTCGCCAACGTGCCCCTGGCCGCGGCGGCAGGGTTGCCGGCGATCGTGGTGGGCGACATCGAGCGGGGCGGGGTCTTCGCCTCGATGTACGGGACGTGGGCGCTGCTGCCCGACGACCTCCAGGCCTGCGTGCGGGGCTTCGTGATCAACCGCTTCCGGGGCGATCCGGCGCTCCTCGGGGACGCCTGCGGGGAGTTGGAGCGGCGGACGGGCGTGCCGGTGCTGGGCGTGGTCCCGAAGGTGGAGGGCACCGACATCGACGCCGAGGACTCCCTGGCCCTCGACGGGTGGGACACGGACGGCGCCGTGCTCGACGTGGCCGTGGTCCGGTTCCCCCGGATCGCCAACTTCGGCGACCTCGACCCCCTGCGGCTGGAGCCGGGCGTGGCCGTGCGGTGGGTGCGGTCGGCGCGATCCCTGGGCCGGCCCGACCTGGTCGTGCTCCCCGGTTCGAAGAACACCCGCGGCGACCTGGACTGGTTCCGGACGTCGGGCCTGGCCGCCGCGGTCGAGGGGTGCGGCGCGGCGGTGGTGGCCGTCTGCGCGGGGGCCCAGATGGTCGGCGCGTCGATCTCCGATCCCCTTGGCGCCGAGGGCCCGCCCGGGTCGGTCGACGGCCTCGGCTGGCTTCCCCTGCGGACGGTCTTCGACCGCGACAAGGTCCTCGACCGCCCGGCCGGGACCGCCGACGGCGAGCGGGTGGACGGCTACCGCATCCACCACGGCCGGATCGAGGCGATCGGCGATGTCGAGCCGTGGATCGTGGACGACGACGGGTCCGTCCTCGGCTGGCGGGCGGGCCGGTTCCGGGCCACCACCCTCCACGGCCTGTTCGAGGCCGACGGCTTCCGGTCGGCGGTGCTCCGGTGGGCGTCTCCCGGGTGGGTCCCGTCGGGGCTCAACTTCGCCGCCGCCCGCACTCGCCCGCTTCGACCGCATCGCCGACGCCCTGGAGTCGTCCCTCGACCTCGACCGGCTCTTCGACCTCATCGGTTCAGAGAGTGGCCCCAGGGGGGCGGTCGAGCGGCCTCTACCTGAAGCTTTTGGAGCAAAAGCGACATCTGGTGTCGCTTTTGCTCCAGAAGCGGCCCTTGGTGCGGTCACCGGCCTCGTCCCCCACCTCCGATGGCGCATCGGGACGCCGGGCGACGGCGACCTGGTCGGCGCCGAGCTGGCCGCCGACCCGGATCGGCTGGCCGCGGAGGTCGCGGCGTCGGCGGCCGGGCGAGGGAGCGAAGACGCCCAGGTCCTGGCGTCCCTCTGGTGGCAGGCCTACGCCTACCGGGTGGCGGGGACGACCCTGGCCTCGTGGGTCGTGGCGGGGGCCGCCCCCGACCCGTCGGCGCCCGGCACCGGCGTCGGACTGGCCCGCAGCCGGCCGTCGTCCCTCCTCGTCGACCCCGAGGCCGAGCTCGTCCACGACCTCGACGACCTGGTCAAACGGCTCTTCGCCGGCCACCTCGACCCGATGATGGCCGCCCTCCGGGCCCGCCACGCCACCGGCCTCCGCCTCCTCCACGGCAACCTGGCCGCGGGCGTGGCCTCGGCCCTGGGCGCCGTCGGCACCGCCGAGGGCGCGCCCCCGCTCCAGGCCCGGCGGGACGCGGCCACCGCCGCCATCGCCCATCCCGACGAGCCCGACGTCGGCGCCTGGAGCGGCTGGGACTACCGCCGCACCACCTGCTGCCTGTGGTGGAAGACGTCGGCCGCCGACGGCTCGTTGTGCGAGGACTGCTCCCTCCGGTGATCCCAACCTCGTGATCGTCGTCATCGCCAACAACGACCTCGACCTCCTCGCCCTGCGGGCGGCGGTGGAGGACCTCCCTGACGGGTTCCCGCCGGTGCGGGCCCACGGCGGCGTCGGCCTCACCCCCGACACGCCCGTCCCCGACCTCGACCGCGCCAGGGCCGTCCTCGTCCGGCTGCTCAAGGGCCGGGCCGCGTGGGAACAGCCCCTCGACGAGCTCCGGCAACGGTGCCTGGCCACCGGCATCGCCCTCCTCGTCTTCGGCGGCGAGGCGACGGTCGACGCCGAGCTCACCGCCCTCTCCACCGTCCCCGCCGGCATCGTGACCGAGGCCTTCGCCTACCTGGCCCGAGGGGGTCCGGGCAACCTGGCCAACCTCCTCCGGTTCGTGGCCGACACCGTCCTCCTGGAGGGCTTCGGCTTCGAGCCGCCGGCCGACATGCCGATGTCGGGACGCCTCCACCATCGGGAGGAGGACCCCGACCGGCCCACCATCGCCGTCGTCACCTACCGGGCCAACGTCCTCGCCGGCAACACCCTGCCCGTCGAGCAGCTGTGCGACGCCATCGAGCGGCGAGGGCGCCAACGCCCGCCCGGTCTACGCCTACTCCCTGCGCAACGACCCCGCCGCCATCGACCTGCTGCGGGGGGCCGACGTGGTCGTCACCACCACGTGGGCCGCCGGCGGCTCCATCCCCACGGCCGACGAGGCGTGGTCGTCGCCCCTCGACGTGCTCGACGTCCCCGTCCTCCAGGCGGTCGCCTCCACCACCGACACCGCCACGTGGGCCGACAGCTCAGGCGGCCTGTCCCCCCTCGACGTGGCCCTGGGCGTGGCCATCCCCGAGTTCGACGGGCGCATCATCGGCCCCCCGCTCTCGTTCAAGGAGGTCGTCGACGACGGCGACCAGTTGGGCGTGGCCCTGGCGGCCCACCGGGCCGTGCCCGACCGGGTCGAGCGCATCGCCGGCATCGCCACCCGCCTGGCCCGCCTCCGCCACCTCGACAACGCCGACAAGCGGGTCGGCATCGTCCTCACCGCCTACCCCACCAAGCGCAGCCGCATCGGCAACGCCGTCGCCCTCGACACCCCGGCCAGCCTGCTCCGGGTCCTGGAGGCCTTGGCGACGGCCGGCTACAAGGTCCACGAGGTGCCCGACGACTCCGACGCCTTCATGGCCCGCCTGGCCGACGGCCTCACCTACGACCGCCCGTCGCTGTCGGCCGAGCAGTTGCGACTGAGCGTGGGCCGCCTGCCGATGAACGAGTATTGCGAGTGGTTCGCGACCCTTCCCGCCGCCCTCCGCACCCAGATCGAATCCTCATGGGGACCGGCCCCGGGCACGGTGTGCGTCCACGGCCACGACCTCGTCTTCGCCGGCCTCGACCTGGGCCACGTGGTGGTGGCCGTCCAGCCGCCCCGCGGCTTCGGCGAGGACCCCATCGGCACCTACCACGCCCCCGACCTCCCCCCTCCCCACCACTACCTCGCCTTCTACCGGTGGCTTGCCCTGGAGAACAGCAGAGGCGGCTTCGGCGCCGACGCCCTCGTCCACATGGGCAAGCACGGCACCCTCGAGTGGTTGCCGGGCAAGGGCGTGGGCCCGTCGGCGGCGTGCATCCCCGACGCCTGCCTCGGCGACCTGCCCCTCCTCTACCCGTTCGTGGTCAACGACCCGGGGGAGGGGACCCAGGCCAAACGGCGGACCCACGCCGTCGTCATCGACCACCTGCCTCCTCCCATGACCAGGGCCGAGACCTACGACGAGCTGGCCCGGGTGGAGCGGCTGCTCGACGAGCACGCCAAGATCGAGTCGCTCGACCCGTCCAAGCTGCCCGCCATCCGGGGCCAGCTGTGGGACCTGCTGGTCACCTCGGAGCTGGCCCGCGACCTGGGCGTGGCCGAGATGCCCGACCCCGACGACTTCGCGGGCATGATCAACCACGTCGACGGCTACCTGTGCTCGCTCAAGGACGCCCAGATCCGGGGCGGCCTGCATGTGCTCGGCTCGCCGCCGGTGGACGAAGCGCTGGTCGACACCATCCTCGCCATCACCCGCCAGCCTCAGGGGACGGTGCCCTCGTTGCGGGCGACGGTGGCCGCCGAGCTCGGCCTCGACCTCGACCGCGACGTCGACCGGCTGGAGGACGAATGCCGGCGCCGGCTGGAGAGCGGCGACACCGCCGGCGACCCGACCCTCGAGTGGGTCGCGTCGACGCTGGTCCCCGCCCTGGCCCGGACGCCCGATGAGCTCGGCAACCTTCTGTCCGGCCTCGACGGCCGCCATGTGCCGGCCGGACCCAGTGGCGCCCCGACCAGGGGGGCGCGCACGTCCTTCCCACCGGGCGCAACTTCTATTCCGTCGATCCCAAAGCCATCCCGTCCGCCCTCGCCTGGGACGTGGGCCGGGCACTGGCCGAACGCCTGATCGAGCGGCACGTGGCCGAGACGGGGTCGTGTCCCCGCGTCGTGGGACTGGTCGTGTGGGGCACGGCCAACATGCGCACCCAGGGCGACGACGTGGCCGAGGCCCTCGCCCTCCTCGGCGTGCGCCCGGTGTGGCACCCCCACTCGGGACGGGTCGAGGGGCTGGAGGTGATGGCGCTGGCCGAGCTGGGCCGGCCCCGGGTCGACGTCACCATCCGCATCTCCGGCTTCTTCCGGGACGCCTTCCCCGGCGTGGTCGCCCTCCTCGACGACGCCGTCGGGCTGGTCGCAGCCCTGGCCGACGAGTCCGCCCTCGACAACCCGGTGGCCGCGGCCGGTGTGGACGACGCCCGGGTCTTCGGGCCGGGCCCGGGCGCGTACGGGTCGGGCATCTGGCAGGCGATCGAGACGCGGTCGTGGCGCACCCGGTCCGACCTGGCCGACGTCTACCTGGCGTGGAGCGGCTACGCCTACCGGCGGGCGGAGTTCGGCGTGGCCGCCCCCGAACAGGTCCGCCGCCGGTTCGCGGCCATCGACGTCGCGGTCAAGAACCAGGACAACCGCGAGCACGACATCTTCGACGGCGACGACTACTTCCAGGACCACGGGGGGATGATCGCGACCGCGGCCGAGCTGTCGGGCCGGGAGCCGCGGGCGTGGTTCGGCGACTCGGCCGACCCGTCCCGGCCGGTGGTGCGCTCGCTGGCCGAGGAGGCGGCCCGGGTCGTGCGCACGAGGGTGCTCAACCCCAAGTGGCTGGCCGCCATGCGCCGCCACGGGTACAAGGGGGCGTTCGAGGTGGCCGCCACCGTCGACTACCTCTTCGGCTACGACGCCACCGCCGGCGTGGTCGAGGATTGGATGTACGAGCGGGTCACCCAGGCCTACGTCGCCGACCCGGTGATGCGGGAGTTCTACGAGAAGTCCAACCCGTGGGCGCTGCGCAGCATCTGCGAACGCCTGCTGGAAGCCGACGAGCGAGACCTTTGGTCGGCGTCCGAGTCCGCCCGGGACACGTTGCGCGCCGGCCTGCTCGCCGCCGAAGGCCTCGAGGAGCGTCGCACATGACCGCCCCGCACCAGCCTCGGCGAACCGGTGACGGATCCGGGGGCCAGGACCCCGAAAAACGTCACCAGTTCGCAGGCGCCGTCCCAACTGGTGACGGATCCGGGGGCCAGGACCCCGAAAAACGTCACCGGTTCCCGCTGGCGGCGGTGGTCGGGGCGGAGGAGGCCAAGCTGGCCCTGGTCCTGGCCGCGGCCGACCGGAACATCGGAGGCGTGCTCCTCCGGGGCCACAAGGGGTCGGCCAAGTCGACGTTGGCCCGGGGACTGGCCGCGCTCCTCGACGGGGGTCCGTTCGTCGAGCTGCCCCTCGGCGCCACCGAGGAGCGGGTGGTGGGCTCGCTCGACCTGGCTGCCGCGCTCACCGGCGGCGAGGTCCGGTTCCGTCCCGGACTGCTGGCCGCGGCCGACGGCGGCGTCCTCTACGTGGACGAGGTCAACCTGCTGGCCGACCACCTGGTCGACGCCCTCCTCGACGCGGCTGCGTCCGGCGTCAACCGGGTGGAGCGGGACGGCGTGTCCCACAGCCACCCGGCCAGGTTCCTCCTGGTGGGCTCCATGAACCCGGAGGAGGGCGACCTCCGCCCCCAGCTCCTCGACCGTTTCGGCCTGGCGGTCGACGTGCGCAACCCGACCGATCCCGCCACCAGGGCCGAGGTCGTCCGCCGCCGCCAGGCCTTCGACACCGACCCGGCCGCCTTCGTCGACTCGTGGACGAAGGCCGAGGACGAGCTGCTCAACCGGCTGGCCGCCACCCGCCCCGCCACCGTCGACGACGACCTGCTGGAGGCGACATGCGCCACGTGCGTGGCCGCGGGAGCGGAGAGCATGCGGGCCGACATCGTCCTGGCCCGGGCGGCGGCCGCCCACGCCGGATGGCACGGTCGCCCCACCACCTCCGCCGACGACGTCCGGGCCGTCGCCCACCTCGTCCTGTCCCACCGCCAGCGGCGCCAGCCCCTCGACGACCCCGCGGCGGCCGCGTCCGCCGTCGACGACGCCCTCGACGACGCCCTCGGCCCGCCGCCGGCCCCCGACGAGCACGACCAGGTCGCCGCCCCCGACGCGCCGGCGCCGGTCGTGGCCATCGCCGCCCCCAACGCGGAGCACGCCGGGCGGATGGGCCGCCGTTCCCCCGTCGGCGGGACAGAGCGGGGCCGCACCGTGGGTAGCCGGACACCGGCGGGAGCGGTCGGCGCGGTGGCGGTGGTTCCGACGATCCAGGCCGCCGCCGTCCGCCGGGCCGCCACGGAGACCGACGTCGCCGCCACCATGCCGGCCGTGCTGGCCGCCGACCTGCGGGAGCCGGTCAAGGACGCCCTCACCGGCAACCTCCTCGTCCTGGCCGTCGACGCCTCGGGCTCCATGGGCACCGACGACCGCATGGCGGCGGTGAAGGGCGCCCTCCTGGGCCTGCTCGTCGACGCCTACCAGCGCCGCGATCGGGTGGCCCTGGTCACCTTCGGCGGCCAGGGCGCCGAGGTCGTGCTCCGGCCGACGGGGAGCGTGGAGGTGGCCCGCACCCGGCTCGAGTCCCTCGCCACCGGCGGCGAGACCCCCCTGGCCGAGGGCATCCGGGCGGCAACCGTCCTCGCCCACCGCTCGGCCACACCCAACCTCCGACCGCTCCTCGTCGTCGTCACCGACGGCCGGGCCACCAGCGGCGCGGGCGCCCACCCCGACCCCGTCACCGCAGCCCTGGCCGAAGCCGCCGTCGTCGCCCGCCACCGGCTGCCGGCCGTCGTGATCGACGTCGAGCCCCCCACCGGCCCCCGCCTGGGCCTGGCCGTCGACCTGGCCACAGCCATGGCCGCCCGCCACATCACCCTCCCCGAGCTCACCGCCGGCCGCCTGGAGTCGGCCCTGCGCAGTCTGTAGAGCGGAAGAGGAGAACGAGGAGACCGCGATCTCGCTCGGTGCCGACCGGGGGCGGGCCGGCGACGACCGTCGATTTCGCCCGCCCACGCGACGAAGCCGCGACCCGGATGGCGTAGCGCCTCGTCGACTCGGCGAGCTTGGCCGATTGAGATGCCGGTCGAGTCGTGGGCCGACCGGACTCCCGCTCCCTTAGGCCGGAAGTCCGAGGAGCGGAGGAATGCGAGCAACTGGGGGGCGATGCCGTTGATGGCGCCGTCGATGATGCCGACGATGGAGACCACGAGGCCACCGGGAATGTTGGGCATTTGGGAAATCACGTCCCTTCCGGGGGAGCGCCGACGAGAGTTCGTGGCGGCCCGCCCGAACTACCTACCCGTCAGCCGGAGAGTCGCAAATAACTTCTAGAATTCCAGTTCGCCGACGGGGGACGCGGCCAACTCTCTGGGCGGGATGTCACCGCCGCCCCACAGTCCCGTGGGGTGGCCCGGGGTAAGAAATCCCGGGAGCCGGACATCGAGGAGGTAACGGGACGGGAGGCGATTGGCGCGGACCACCCCCACGATTTCGCATCGTTCTTCGAGACGCACCGGCGACGGCTCCATGCCTTCGCCCTGCGGCGCACGCACGACCCCGGTGCCGCCGACGACCTCGTCGCCCGGGCCATGGCCATCGCCTGGCGGAAGTACGAACGCATCCCCACCGATTCCTCCTTCGGGTGGCTCTGTGGAGTCGTCGTCAGGCTGGCGGCCAACGACGACCGCGGCCGGCGCCGGCGGGAGGCCCTGGTCGACCGGCTCACGGCGGAGGCCGAGGCCCGCCCCCCGCTGACCCTTCTCGAGAACGAGCAGTTGCTCCCCGAGCAGAGCCGTGCCATCGGCGACGCCTTCGCCCACCTCGACCCCGACGACCAGGAGATCCTGCGCCTGGTGACGTGGGACGGGCTCGACGACCGGGAGCTGGCCGCCGTCTTCGAGGTGTCGCCACCGGCGGCCCGCCAGCGGCTCTCCCGCGCCCGCCGTCGGTTCCGGCGCCTGTACCGGGCCGCCACGTGGGGCGACGAGGCCAGCGCCGGCTGACCTGAGCACACGACCGGTCACAACGGTCGATTTCCGGACATCACTCCTTTGAGGGGGTCGTCCGTCGAGCCGACGGCGGCAGCAAGCACGGTCACTCGTCACAGGAGAACGACATGCCCAAACCCCTCCGGATCGCACTGCTGGCGATCGCCGCTCTCGTCCTCGCCGGCACCTCGCCAGTCGTGGCCCAGACGGTTCCGGACCCGCCCGACCGCGGCGAGGAGCTTCTTCCCGACACGGTGGCCGCGGCCGGCTACGACTACTACACGTTCGACTCCTGCCGGAACGATTTCGGCGGGGGTGAGGAGCCCAAGTACCGGAACCACTTCGCCTCGTGCCTGGTGGTCGACGGCACCTATCCCCATCTCGAATGTGGTCAATCGGGATGCGTCCCGACCGGCCTCTACCGGTTTCGCTTCACCCAGATCGGCTTCGGGTCACGCACCTCCCAGACGATGCGCTTCCAGGCGGCCCTGGACGATTGGAGCAGCGAGGGATCCGTCGACGCGGGCGACGATTTCACCCTCAGGTTCACGTGCACCGACTTCAAGGACGACGACGTGTGCGTCAACAGCCACCCGGATCCGCAGACCAGGACGATCGGGCAGTGGATGGCCGACGGCGTGCTACCCGAGGTGGTCCTCGACACGTCCGGCTCGGTCGGCGGCGGCGACCTCGTCCACCGCGACGCGGACAAGGTCAACTACCACCAGCTCCACACCTTCAGCTGGGGCGAGGGCCCCGGTCGGGGCGAGCTGATCGCCCCCTTCCGGTGCGACGCCGCCCCCTACCTGGGCGGCGGGGCCTGCCTGTTCCACAACGTGGATGCCGTCCACCACGTCAGCCTCCTCCCCGAGGACGGAGTCCAGGACGAGGCGCTGCACATCCTGCTGGCCCAGACCGTTCCCGAGGCGACCAAGCCCGGCACCCCCGGCAAGAGCATCCCCGGGAGCATCGAGAGCGGGGCGCCCCTGACCCGCCTCTACCCCGGCTACGACGACAACGGCCAGTACAACCGGAACCACGACGTGGCCGTCGCCACCTGCAGGCAGTTCTGGGGGGCCGACTACGCCCGGGGCCCGGACGGCCCCCGCGATTGCGACGAATACCCGTACCGGAGCACGTTCGAGGGCGCCTACCGCAGCGTTCTGTTCCCGGACGCGCCGTGGTCGTACTCGGCCTGGCCCATCGCCAGCGCCCAGAACCAGAAGGCGGGCCGGGAGCTCGGCGCCTGGTACCTCTCCGACCACATCCTCCACGGCGACAAGTTCTTCGTGAAGGTCACCGGCTGCGACGGTTGCGGCGGTGAGCCGCCGCCACCCCCTCCGCCGGGCAACACCCCGCCGACGGTCGACGCCGGCCCCGACGCCACCGGGGACGAGGGCGGCGCCGTCACACTGAGCGGCACGGTGACCGATCCTGACGACACGCCGAGCGTCGCCTGGTCGTACCAACCGGGGCCCGACGTCGACCCCGGCACCGTCTGCCAGTTCGGCAACGCCGGCCAGGTGTCGACCACGATCACCTGCACCGACGACGGCACCGTCACCGTCACCCTCACCGCCGACGACAGCCACGGGCCGCCGTCCCCGGTCTCCGACACGGCAACGGTGCAGGTGAGCAACGTGGCGCCCGAGATGGCCCTGTCCGGGCCCCAGCCGTGGCAGGTGTTCCGCGCCGGCGACCCGGTGGAGGTGGGGGCGACGTTCACGGACCCCGGCAGCAACGACACCCACACGTGCGCCGTCGACTGGGACGACGGCCAGCCGGCCACCAGCGCGCCGGCCGAGAACCATGGTTGCCTCGTCACCCGCACGTTCGACGACGCCGGGATGTACACGATCGGCCTGACGGTCACCGACGACGACGGGGCATCCGACACCGCCGAGGTGATGGTGGTCGTGTACGACCCCTCGGCCGGGCTCGTCACCTCGACGGGCTTCCTCCCGTCACCGCCGGGGGCGCTCACCTCCGACCCGGATGCGACCGGGCTGGCTCCGTTCGTCTTCGCGGCCAAGTACCTGTTCCAGGACGACACCAGGCCGTTGGGGACGGCCCTCGACGTCGTCCTGCCCCTGACCACCTTCTCGTTCGTCTCCCTCGACCTGGAGTGGCTGGTGATCACCCCCGACGCCAAGGTGGCGATCAAGGGCACCGGTGCGGTCGACGGCGAGGGCGGCTACGGGTTCGTCCTCTACGCCGAGGCCACCAAGCTGCGGCTGGTGGTCTGGCCCCTCGACCAGGGCCCCATCCCGACGGGCCAGCCGCTGTACGACAACCGGCCGACCGCCGGCTACGACGTCGACGTCGCCGAACCCCAGCAAATCATCCTCGGGGTGACCATCATCGACACCGGCTTCATCCCGGGACTGCCCGCCCTGCCGCTGCTGTCGCCGGAGTCGTAGGGCGACGACCGGTGCCGGTGAGGGCGGCCGCGGTCATGGCGGTGCTCGACGACGAGGTCCTCGTCGAGCACCGGTCGTTCTCGCTCGTCGACGCCGACCGGGAGTGGTGGGCCGCGGCGGACGCGTCAGATGCCGGCAGCGACATCGTCGGATGCGTGGCGTCGCGGGCCTGGTTCCGGAGCCGTGCCAACGACCACTACGCCGCGGTGCGGGTGGAGCTGTGGTCGTCGGCGCCCGCGCCCCCGGCCGCTGGGCAATGGGACACGTCGGGAAAAGGCGTCCTCGACGTCCGGGGGCGACGGCTGTGCCTCGCGACCACCGTCAACGGGCCCGTGCTCCACGCCGCGCCCTCGGCCGACACGACGGGCGGGCTGCAACCCCGCTACCTGGAGCTACCCGGTCCCGGCTCGTACGAGCTTCGAGCCCACGTCCGCCGGAGCGCGGAAGCGAGCGACCTCCCGGAGGCGACGTACCGCCACGACGTCGAAGCCTGGCTCGTCCGGCTCTGGCCCGTGTCGCCGCCCGAGGGCGGGCCATCGAGGGCCGGGTGAACGCAGGGGCCACGGGCCTTGCCTCCGCGTTCCAGGGACGAGCGCAGGAGTCGGAGCGCCACCCGTGACCCTCTCCTCGCCGGCGCGGAAGACGCCATCGGCCGATGATCGAGGTCCGGATTTCTGCCGGTTTCCTCCGTTGGCGCCGCCGACGACCCGGGGGTAGTCTCCGGCCTTCGAGCGGACGGCGAGAGGACCAGGATGGCGGAGCGCTTCTCCCCCGCGAGCGGGCGTGGCGCGTCCCGCCCCCTCCCCCGCCATCGCCGGCACGGCATCGCCGGCCGGGGCCTCGCCGCCCTCCTCCTGGCCGTCTCCGGGCTCTCGCTCGTGTCCTCGCCGGCGCAGGCCGCCACCCTGAGCACGACCGTCGAGGTCATCGCCGACGGCACCTCCACGATCGACTGGTCGCCGGGCAACCTCCTCACGCCCACCCCGAACACCATCCACGAGCCGGGCGACGACATCGGTCCGAACAGCGGGCCCCTCCGCAACGGGATCGTGCGCACGCTGGACACCACCACGGTGGAGGTCACCTACAAGGTGAACCAGCCTCCGAGCAACGGGAATGTCGTCTTGACGGTGACCGTCGACCCGACCGGCACCAGCCCCGCGGGCACGGCCCGGATCGCCGACAACTGGGGTCCGCCCGCCTGTCCGGCCGACTCGGTGGGCCCGGCGACCGGCCCGGCGGCGCGGACCGTCTACACGTGCGACTTCGGCGCCGTCGCCGCCAGCGACCCGTCCGTCGGCGGCACCTTCACCATCGACATCGTGGCGCCCATGTCGACCCCGAACGGCTCGACGTTCAGGGTGACCTCGACCATCGCCGACGGCGACAGCACGGTCACCGACGACAGCGACGTCGTCGAGGTCTCGGCCGCACCCCGCTTCGACCTGTTCAAGGAGGCCCTCGGCACGCCGCAGACCCGGAACCGCCCGAACACTGTGGTGTCGACCGGCACGACGGGCATCGAGCAGCGCTGGGCGATCGGCTTCCGGGGCGCGGCGGCCACCGACGGCTTCGGCCTCTCCGAGCTCGTCCCGTCGCTCTTCACCCTCGACGACCTGGTGTCGGCCAGCCCGGCCGTTCCGGTGCATCTGGTCGCGCCCTCCTGCAGTACCAGCCTGTCCGACACCAACTGGCCGGCCCAGGTGCCGCCCATCACCGCCGATCCGTCCCGGCAGCTCGGCAAGCCGACCACGTTGAGCTGCTCGCAGGGGATCGCCACGGCCAACGCTCCCTTCCCGCCGATCACCGTCACCCTCGGGGGACTCGACTGGGCCCGCGCGGCCACTCCGCCCGACAAGGACCAGTACGGCAACGCCCTGACCGCCGGCCACCAGGCGATGGTCGGCTTCTTCACGTTCTCCACCTGGACGAGCCACGACGACATCGACCTCGCCGACGGGACCGACGACGACACCGGCTCGGTGTTGGTGTGCAACGCGGTGGAGGCCGGGGGCCCGGGTGCCGCGTCGGGCACGAGTGGCGGGTGGCTCCCCGACACCGGCGCGGTGTCGACGTGGGATCCCGACGACATCGCCGGCGTCTCGAACTTCCCCACCGGAGCCCAGGCGAACCAGCTCGAACCGGTGGGCAACAACGGGGTCTGCCAGCCCGAGGTCAACTTCTCGCCGACGGTCTCCGGGACCTATTTCAAGAGCCCGTTGGTGCCGGTCCTCAACGGAGCCGGCGTGCAGGCGACGGCCACCACCGTCAGCGACATCCCGTTCCTCAACATCGGGAACGTCCCCTACCCCCAGAGCCCCCCGCAGACGCAGTCCGACAAGGTGGTGCTCTGCGACAAGTGGGACAACTCCCGCTTCCTGCCCGCTTCGGCCGTCAGCTCGACCGTGTCGACGTCGTTCGGTGCGTTCCCCGTCACCGTCGAATACGGCGCCGGCCAGTGGGGCAGCGCGGTCGGCGGCTCGGACCCGGCCAAGTGGTACACCCAGGCCCACTCGGATTGCTCCGACACGGCCGACACTGTCACCGCGTGGACCCCCGAGAGCCAGGTCACGTTCGGGACGACAGGAAACATCGCCCCGTTCAACATGGTGCGGGTGTTCTTCGACGCCCAGGTGCCGGTTGGCAACGCGCCCCAAGCCTCGAGCGTCCGCATCCGTCCGCAGTGGACGATGATCCAGCCGGCCCCGGTCGGTGACGAGTTCCGGAACTACTCGGCGGCCTACCTGCCCGCGTCGAGCCAGTGGTTGACGTCGAACTGCACCGACGAGACGCTCAACAACTGTCCTGACGGACTGGTGCTCGGCGAGTCAGCCGGCCAGGCGAGCCACTGGTGGACGGTGATCGGGGGGACCGTCGACGTGGTCAAGGACGTCGTCGGGTCGCACGACCGGGACCCGGGCGACCCCGTCACCTGGCGGGTGCGGGCCCGGGGCGTGCCCTCGGCCGACTTGAACCAGCCCAATCCGTTCCCGGCCGGCGGGGGGCCGACCCATGCCGTGGTGATCAGGGACGTGCTGCCCCCGGGAGTCACCTACGTCGGCCCCACGGTAGGCCTGCCGCCCCCCGACGCGATCCTGGCCGACACGCGCATCGCGCCGTCGAGCCCCGGCTTCCCGGTGACGCTGATCGCCGACCCCGGCTTCACGACCCTCGAGTGGGACGTCGGCGATCTCCCCTGGAGCACCACCTACGACATCGACTTCACGTTCGACACCGTGATCGACCCGTTCGCCGATCCGATCCGGTACACCAACGTCGCCTTGGGCTCCACCCCCGACGACCCCTCCGACTATCAGGCGCTCAACATCGACATCCGCGGCGACGACGACTTCGTCGACGTCCGTCAGGGCACCCGGGCCGTCATCGACAAGCTGGTGGCCCCAATCCAGCCCAGCCCGGGGAGCACGCTCACCTTCACCCTGCGCTACGGGAACACGTCGGCGGCCACCTTCAACACCATGGACGGCATCGACATCCTCCCCTTCGACGGCGACCCCCGGGGGACGGTCATCACGCCCGGCTCCCTGACCCTCACCGGGGTCAACGTCTCCGGGCACGGCGAGGTGGCATGGGTGTCGTTCGTCCCCGCGGGCACGCTCGACGCCTTCAACTCCGACCCGGTCGACGGCTACCTCGATCCCGTCGTGGCCGACCCCGTCTCGTCCCCCCAATGGCCGTGCACGCTCGCCGACGTCACCGGGGGCCTGTGTTCCGGGCGGACCCTGGCCGACGCGACCGCGGTCCGATTCGTCGGCACCAACCCCTCGCCGTTCCTCCAGGCCAACGAGGGTCCGTTCCCGATCACCCTGACCTTCGCCGTCGGTCTCGACGCGGCCTCCGGCGACACCTACGTGAACTCGTGGGCCAACCTCTTCGAAGGCCTGGAGACGCTCAACTACCAGGCCCAGGCGGCCACCCTCACCGGCACCGGCCCGGCCCTGACGGTCAAGAAGGAAGCGCGCTCGGGGCAGGGGCCGTGGGTGGAGGCGGTGACGGTCGCTCCCGGCGGGAGCGTCGAGTGGCGGATCACCGTCACCAACACCGGTGGCACCCCTCTCACCGGATTCACCTTCGCCGATCCGGCCTTCGCCGGATGCGAGGCGGCAGGGGCGGCGGCCGCCCCCGCACAGCTCGATCCGGGGGAGTCGTTCGCGTTCACGTGCACCGACCCGTCGGTGGCCGCCGGCTACACCAACACGGTCACCGTCGGCGGCGTCGACCCTGGTGGTCACCAGGTCGAGGACAGCGACGACGCCCAGGTCGATGTGGGCGCAGCCCCGCCCAAGCCCAAGCCGCCGACGCTGCCGCGGACGGGCTCCGACATCGACCGTCTGGTGTCGCAGGCGGTGGTCGCGCTCGCCATCGGGTTGGTGGCGGTGGCCGTCGCCGACAAGCGGCGGCACGAGCGCCGGGTCGCGTTCGCCCACTGGGTGGCGCACGCCGACATCGACGACATCCTGCGCTTCGCCCGCGACGTGCCCCGACCACCGGCCGGGTGGTTCCGCCCGGGTCGGTAACGGTCAGACCGGGGGTCTGTAAACCGCCCGGCGGGCGGCGGGCCGGGCCTGGAGGCCTAGGACAGGCCCTTCTTCTGGAGCCACTCGGCGGCGACGTCGTCGGACTCGCGGAACTTGATGTCGGTCTCCACGTTCCACGCCACCAGGTCGTCGGTGGTGATGGCGTCGCTGAGGGTGTCGAGGTCGGTTTCCAGGGCGTCGTACTCGTCGAGCACCGCCGTGGCCACGATGGGAGCGATGTTCTGGGCCGGGAACAGCCGCTTGTCGTCGTCCAGGACCTTGAAGCCGCTCTCCTTTATCTGGGGGGCGGTGGTGTTCCACACGACGGCATCCACTTCCTTGGCCGACAGGGCCGCGCCCAGCTGGGGTCCGAAGTCGATCTTCTTGTACTCCTTGAACGTGATCCCGTAGACGGCGGGGTCGGTGAAGCCGATGTAGCACTGGGGCCGGGTCTCGCATTGGGGCGACGCGCCGAGCACGTAGTCGAGGTTCTTGACGTCGGAGACCTTGACCGCCGGAGAATCGCCCCGGACCACGAAGGCGTCGCCGTCGGTGGCCTCGGAGTAGTCGAGCACGGTCATGCCGATGGCGGCGAAGGCGGGCTTGATGATCCCGAGCACCTGGTCGGGCTCGGCCGTGACCTTGGTGTCGGGGGCGAGGGCGGTGGCGTCGCCGCCGATGTAGTCGACGATGAGGTTGACGTCGCCGCTCTTGAGGGCGGCGATGGCCTCGTCACGGAAGCCGGCCGGCGTGAGGATGTCGACGTTGTAGCCCTTGGCCTTGAGGTACTGGCCGTAGACCTGGGCGATGGTGGCCGACTCGCTGAAGTCCTGGCCCCGGACCTTGAGCTGGGGCCCGGCGACGGTGGTGACGGTGGTCGAACCACCGGCGTCGTCGTCGTCGCTGCTACCGCAGGCGGTCAGCAAGCTGCAGGCTGCCAGCAGGATCAGCAGCCCCCTGCCCCAGCGTCCGGACACTCGCTTGTTCATGGTCCTCCCCGTGGTGAGATGAGCCTGCACGTCGCAAGCGCCTGACGCCCTTCGGCACGATGATGCGCTCGACGATCCCGAAGGCGCCCCCGGTGACCGCGGCCAGCGCCGCCACCAGGATCGCACCGCCGAGCACGAGCGTGTCGTTGTTCTGCCCCAGGCCGTCCCGAAGGTACCCCCCCAGGCCGCCGCCGCCGAGGAACGCCCGGATGGGCTCGGTGGCCACCACCTGCACCGCGGCCACCCGCACGCCCGACAGGATCACGCTCACGGCCAAGGCCAGCTCGACCCGGAGCAGCACCCGGCGGTCCTCGAAGCCCATCCCCCGGGCCGCGTCGACCACCACCGGGTCGACCTGCGACACCGCGGTGAACGTGGTCAGGAAGATCGGCGGCACCGACAGCAGGGTGAGGGCGATGAAGACGGGCCACGGCTCGAAACCCAACCCCCACCGCAGGGAGATGGGGACGAGGAGGCCGGCCAGGGCGAAGGTGGGGATGGCCCGGCCCACGTTGACGACCCACGTGGCCACCAGCTCGCCCCGGCGGACGTGGGCCAGGAGGGCGCCCAGCGGCACCGCGATCAGGGCCGAGGCGACCACGACGGCCGCACACAGGCGGATGGAGTCGCCGGCGGCGGCCAGGATGCCGCCGCCGCCGGTCCAGGTGTCGACCGCGAAAAGCCACTCGAACAGGCCGATGTCGCGGGGGACGCCCTGGGCCGCCCCCAGCATCAGGCCGCCCGTCCCCGCGGCGTCCGCCCTCGCCGGCGGGCCCACGGGGTGAGGGCCCGGCCCAGGCCCCACAGGGAGAGATCGAGGACCAGGGCGAGGAGGATCGACAGGGAGGCGCCGACGGTCATCGGCGTCCAGAAGGTCCGCCGCAGGCCGTCGAGGATGAGCCGGCCCAGGCCGCCCTCGCCGATGATGGCGGCCACGGTCACCAGTCCCACGGTGGTGACGGTGGCCACCCGGATGCCGGTGATGATGTAGGGCACGGCCAGGGGGAGCTCCACCGTGAGCACCCGGCGGGCGGGCGAGAGGCCCATCCCCTCGGCCGCGTCGCGCACCGAGGCCGGCACCGACCGGAAGCCGGTGAGGATGCTCGTGACCAGGACGAGCAGGGTGTAGCCCACGAGGGGGATGACGGCCGTCCTGGTGGTCACGCCCGTGTAGGGGACGAGCAGGCCGAAGAGGGCCACCGACGGGATGGTGTACACGAAGGCGGTGAAGGTGGTGATGGGACTGGCCGTCCACCGGTAGCGGAGGGCGACCGCGGCCAGGGCCGAGGCCACCACCAGGCCTATGCCCACCGCCAGCACGGTGAGCTTGACGTGCTGGACGAGGGCGGGCTGGATCTGGTCCCACTCGTCCCGGAGGTACTCCCACCGGATGATGGGGTTGGTGGCCTGGGCGATCATGCGCCCGCCAGGGCGGCCCGGATCCGTTCGAGGGTGACCACGCCGCCGAACCGGCCGCCGTCGTCGACCACCGCCACCGACGTGTCCGACGTCATGATGATCTCCATCGCCGCCCGCAGGGTGCTGGCCGCCGCCACCTGGGCCGCCGGCACCGACCGGGGGAGGTCGGCCAGCGGGCGTGACCCGTCGCCGTCGCCGTCGCCGTCGAGGGCCGTCCCCGGGACCCAGCCGAGGAAGACGCCGGCGCCGGTGAGGCCGAACCAGCTCGAGCGGTGGGCGGCCATGGCGGCCCGGGCGTCGTCGGTGGTGGCGGTGGCCACGTCGACCACCGGTCCCTGGGCGAACGGCAGGTCGGCCACCGTGGCCAGGGTGAGACGGCGGATGCTGCGGTCGCCGCCGACGAAGCGCTCCACGAACTCGTTGGCCGGCGCCCGCAGCAGGTCGTCGGGCGACGCGTACTGCTCCAGGATCCCGCCCACGTTGAGCAGGGCGACGCGGTCGGCCAGCTTGATGGCCTCGTCGAGGTCGTGGGTGACGAGCACGATCGTCTTGTGGACCCGGGACTGGAGCCCGAGCAACTCGTCCTGCAGGCGACCCCGGACCACCGGGTCGACCGCGCCGAAGGGCTCGTCCATCAGGAGCACGGGCGGGTCGGCGGCGAGGGCCCGGGCCACACCCACCCGTTGCTGCTGGCCGCCGGAGAGCTCGTCCGGGTAACGGTCGAGCATCGAGGGTTCGAGGCCCACCAGGTCGGCCAGCTCCCGGACGCGGGCGGCGGTGCGGTCCTTGTCCCACCGGAGGGCGTTGGGGACGGCGGCGATGTTGCGGGCCACGGTGTGGTGGGGGAAGAGGCCCACCTGCTGGATCACGTAGCCGATCCCCCGCCGAAGCTCACCCACCGGCGAATGGGTGACGTCGTGGCCTTCGATCTCGATGCGGCCGGAGGTGGGCTCGATCATGCGGTTGATCATCCGCAGGGTGGTGGTCTTGCCGCAGCCCGACGGCCCGATGAGGGCGACGATCGACCCCTTGGGGATGTCGATGGTGAGGCCGCCGCTGCGGCCGACGGCGTCGGTGGCGGCCCCGGGAAAGCGCTTGGTGACCTCGCGCAGCCTGATCGCGGGGGTGCCGTTCGGGGTGCTGGCCAAGCGGGCCATTTTGTCATGCCCGCCCTACGCTCGGCCGCGTGACCGATCTCCTCGTCGTCAGCGGGGAGCCGGTGTGGCCGGGGGCGGGCGGCGGGCGCCGCACCTGGGGGCTGGTGGAGGCGCTGGCCGCGGCCGGGTTGTCGGTGCGGGTGCTGGCGCCGGCGGCGCCGATGGACGGGGTGCCGCCGGCGGCCGTGATGGTCGGCATCGACGAGCTGCCCGACGAGGAGCCGGTGGCTCGGCTGGTGGCGTTCCTCAGCCCGCAGCCCCGGTTGGGACGGGCCCTCCTCGGTCCCCGGCGCAGCCGGGCCCTGCTGGCGGCGGTCGCCGACCATCGGCCGCGGGCGGTGCTGTTCGCCGGAGGCCACCTGGCCGCGGTCTCCCCGACGATCGGGCTGCCGGTCTTCGTCGACCTCCCGACGCTGGCGGTGCGGGGGACGGGCGTGGAGGGGCTGAAGGCCCGCTGGTGGGAGGCGGTGGAGGCCCGCCGGGCGGTGGCGGTGTCGGCCGCGTCGGCGGACGACGTCGACCTCCTGGCGTCGTGGGGGGCTCGGGCCGTCCTCGTGGCCGACGGGTCGTCGCCGGCGGCGTGGGCGTCCCTGGTAGACGCGGTGAAGCACGTGACGCGGGCGGCGCGCCCGTCGTGAGCCGGCCGCGGTTGACCGGCACGGGCGCCCGGCGAGCCCGGATGCGGGGGCAGTTGCTGTCGGGTCGGGCGGCCGGGCGGTCGGTGGACGACGTGGTCGGCACCCTCGTCGGCGTGCAGGCCCAGGACGCCACCGCCGCCGCCCTCGCCGTCCGGGCCCGGAGCCGGGGCCTGGTGGCGGCCGACGTCGACGCGGCCCGGGAGGACGGGCGGGTCGTGCTCACGTGGAGCCTCCGGGGCACGCGGCACCTCCACCGGGCCGACGACGTGCGCTGGCTGGTGGCCCTCGTCGGGCCGACGTTCCTCCGGCCCAGTCGCCGGGCGGAGCAGCTCGGCATCGCGGGCGAGGTCGGGGACCGGGCGGTGGGTGTCCTCCGGGACGCGCTGGCCGCCGAGGGACCCCTCACCCGCGATCAGGTCAAGGGGCTCCTCGCTCCCCACGGGATCGACCCCACGGGGCAGGCGGCCATCCACGTCATCGCCCGGGCCGCCCTCGAAGGCGTGCTGTGCGTGCTCCCGGGAGAGCGCTACGTCCTCCTCGACGACTGGCTGGGTGCGGCGACGGCCTCGGCCTCGGGCGGCCCCCCGGGCGGCCCCCCGGCCGGCGAGCTGGCCCGCCGCTACCTGGCCGCCTTCGGTCCCGCCTCACCGGCCGACTTCGCCGCCTGGTCGGGGCTGGGATCGCCCGCCGCCCGCCGGGAGTGGGCCGCCGTCGAGTGCGAGCTGGTGGAGGTGGGTCCGGCGGGGTGGATGTCGGCCACCGACCTCGACCGGGCGGTGGCCGCCGCCCGCCGTCCCGCGCCGTCGCGCCTGCTGGGAGCGTTCGACTCCCTCCTCCTGGCCTACGCCGACCGCCGGCTCCACCTGTCCCCCGACCACGCCCCCCTCGTCAACCCCGGCGGCGGGATCGTGAAGCCGCTGGTGGTGGTCGACGGCGAGGTCGTCGGCACGTGGTCGCGGCCTCGCGGCCAGGTCGAGCTCCGCTCGTTCCGGGCACTTGCTCCCGAGGAGACGCGCCGGCTCGATGGCGAGGTCGGTGCCGTGGCCCGGTTCCTCCATCCGTCGCCGTAGCCACCTGGCAACCTTCTGGACAAGCGGTGGCGTCTAGAGGGTGTGAGAGGAGCGGCGGTGGCTGAGGTCGAGGCGCCGACGACCTACGAGCCGTCCGCCGGCCTGGAGGACCTCTACCGCCGGCACGCGCCCGAGGCCCGGCGGCTGGCGTACCTGCTCACCGGCGACCACTCCGCGGCCGACGACATCGCCCACGACGCCTTCGTCAAGGTCGCGGGCCGGCTCGTCGGGCTCCGATCGCCCGAGGCGAGCGGCGCCTACCTGCGCAAGGCGGTGGTCTCCGCCGCCGTCTCCCGGGCCCGGTCGCGGCAGCGGGACGACGCCAGGGTCGACGCCTACGCCCGCCGCCAGTCCCCGTTCGAGCCCGAGCGGGACGAGCCCGACGGCGAGCTGTGGGCGGCCTTGCTGCGGCTGCCGCCCCGCCAGCGGGCGGCCATCGTCCTGCGCCACTGGCTCGACCTGTCCGAGCCGCGCTCGGCCGAGCTGATGGGGTGCGGGGTCGGCACGGTGAAGTCGCTCGTCTCCCGGGGCCTGGCCACGCTGCGAGAGGAGGCGGGAGATGTCTGACCTCGAGCCGAGCCTGCGCCGCCTCCTCGAGGGCCGCGCCGCCTCGGTGCCTTCCGAGGACGGCCCGCCGCCGGCGGTGCTCCGGCGGGCCCGCCGGCGCCGGCTGCGCAACCAGATGGGCGTGGGCGTCGTCGCCGTCCTGGCCATGGTGGGGATCGGCGCCCAGTTCCGGCCCGCCGAGCGCCCGGCCGACGTCGTGAGCGTCCCCAACCCCACGGCCCCCACCTGCGCCGACCCGGCCACCAGCAGCCGATCCGACTTCGACCCGGAGGGCGGCCAGTACGCGGTGTACCTCTACGGGGTCAACGCCAGCCTGCGCACCGTCTCCTTCGACGTGATCCAGTTCCTCCGGGGCGACGACGCGGTGGAGGCCTACCGGCGGGACAACCCCGCGCCGGCGGGTGCGGACCCGGACGCTGGTGGACCGCCGGGGGGCGCCTACGTCGTCAACGCCTTCGTGCACACCGACCAGGCCGCGGTGGCCACCGAAGTGGCCGTCCGCGTCGTCGACCCGTCCCAGCCGACCGTGCTCGTCACCACGACGCTGGACCGGATCCCGGCCGGCCCCAGGGGCCTGCCCGGGCTCGGCCTCTACTGGCTGTCGTTCCGGGACGGCGTCGTCACCCAGGTGTGCCAGCAGGACTCGACGGCGCGGGTGGGCGGCTCGACCCCGGAGGTCGGCTCTGGGGGCGTGCTCGGCACCGGCTGCGCCGACCTCGGCACCAGCAGCCGGAGCGACTTCGATCCCCGCCGCGGGCAGTACGCGGTGTACCTCTACGGGGTCAACAGCGGCCTGCGCACGGTGGCCTTCGACGTGGTCCAGTTCCTCGTCGGCGACGACGCCGCGCAGGCCTACCACCGCGACAACCCGACCGATCCGGGCGGTCCGCCCGGCGCGTACTACCTGGTCAACGCCTACGAGAACACCGACGAGGCGGCGGTCGACGGTGGCGCCCGCGTCCGGCTCGTCGACCCGTCGCGGCCGGCGGCGCTCGTCTCCGGCGAGCTGGCCGACGTGCTCTCCCAGGTCACGGTCGGCAGCCATCCCGCCTACGGCCTGTACTGGCTGACCCTCGACGACGGCCACGTCACCGACATCTGCCAGCAGGCGACGCCGTAGCCGCGCAGCCGGTCAGCCGCTCAGGCGGGTCCCCGCTCGCCGCACTGGACCGCCGCGTTCAGGCAGGCGGTGACGAGCCGGGCCTGGGCCGCGGGGTCCCAGGCGTTGAAGAAGTCGGCGTGGGCGGTCGCCGGCCCGCCGGAGCTGAGCGTGAGGTCGGCGCCGCCGACGCCGGCCGGGTAGTGGACGCCCAGGCGCAGGTGGGGCACGGCCACCGGGTGGGTGGCGGGGCAGGCGCCGCGAGCCGCGTAGGCCATGTGGCTGCGGTGGTCGGAGCTGTCGAGGCGCTGTCCGTCCCAACAGTCGGGGAAGTGGACCCGCATGACCCGGTGGAGGCCGGACGGGCAGTCGGGCGGGGTCGTGGCCTCGGGGGTCTGGCGGCCGCCGCCGATGCAGGCGAAACGAACCACGTGGGCGGCGGCGTCGGTGACCACCCGCAGTCCGAGGGGGAAGGGCTGGATGGAGGCGGGGTCGCGCCCGGCCACCAGGTAGTAGGCGAGGACGTTGGTGGGTTTCACTGGGTCGCCGCCGTCGGCCGCTGACGGGACCCAATAGGCGGCGTGGTCGCCGTCGCGGCGGCAGAGGTCGGGCCCGGCCTGGAGCGACTCGGTGGTCGAGAAGGCGTCGGTCGACGTGTTGCCGAAGAAGTCGTGGCCGTGGGACGCACCCGGGCTGGCCGGGATGGACGATGGGGTCGTCGGGCGCGGAGTGGCTGTACCGGCACACGCTGACGAAATTGCCGGCGGGACGGGGCTTGGGCGCCGCCGCCGCCGCGGCCGGGCCGGCGACGGCGAGGGCGGCGACGGCGAGGGAGAGGGCGGCGAGGGCGGCGGCCGCGGCCAGGGCGGTGCGGGCGGGTCTCATGGCGGTGATGGTCCGACCTGGATGTGAGGAGGCTGTGAGGAGTCGGTGAGGATGCTGCGGTGCGGCGGGGCCGGTGGTTGCCGCCCGAGTGCCCTATCTCTTACCCTATGTAGGTGCAGATGCGGAAGACGAGCGTCTACCTGCCCGACGGGTTGAAGGTCCGGCTGGCCGACGTGGCCCGGCGGACGGGACGGTCGGAGGCCCAGCTGGTGCGACTGGCCGTCGAGCGGCTGGTGGCGTCGGAGCCGGCCGCGTCCCCTCGGCCTCGGCCTCGGTGCCCGGGAGGACCCGGTCGTCGCCCGCAACCGCCCCGGCCCGGCGTTGGTGGGGGTGGGGATGGGTCCCGGCGACCCGGGGCTCGTCACGACCCGCGCCCTGGCCGCCCTGCGGGCGGCCGACCGGGTGTTGGCGCCGACCACGTCGGCCTCGGCGGTGGGGCGGGCGGAGGCCATCGTCCGGGAAGCCGTCCCGGAGGTGGTGGTGGAGCGGGTGGTGTTCGTGATGGCGACCGACGGTGCGGCCCGGGCCGGGGCCCTCGCCGCCGTCGCCGACCGGGTGGTGGCGCTGCTCGACGTGGGCGAGCGGGTGGTGTTCGTCACCCTTGGTGACCCCAACGTGTACAGCACGTTCTCCTCGGTGGCGGCATCGGTGCGGGAGCGACGCCCGTCGGTGCCGATCGAGTCCATCCCCGGGATCATGGCCTTCCAGGACCTGGCCGCCCGCTCGGGGACCGTCCTGGTCGACGGCGACGAGCGCCTGGTGCTGGTGCCCGCCCACCGGGGCGACGGGGCGGAGGCGGTAGCCGCGGCCGCGGCCGATTCGCGATCGGCGGTGGTGGTCTACAAGGGCGGCTCCCGCCTGCCCGAGCTGGCGGCCGCCCTGGCCGCCGCCGGTCGGCTCGAGGGGGCCGTGGTCGGTGAGCTCCTCGGGCTGCCCGGGGGGCGGGTGGCGGCAGTGGCCGACGTGGCCGACCGTCCCGCGACCTACCTGGCCACCCTCGTGGTGCCGCCGGTCCGATGATCTCGTTCGTGGGCGCCGGCCCCGGTGCGCCCGACCTGCTGACCCTGCGGGGCGCCGACCGTTTGTCACGGGCCGACATCGTGGTGTGGGCGTCGTCGCTGGTGCCGGAGGAGATGCTCGTGCACGTGGCCGCCGACGCGGTGATCCACGACTCGGCCGGGATGACCTTCGAGGACGTGGTGGCGGTGTACTCGTCGGTGCCCGACTCGGCCCGGGTGGTGCGCCTGCACTCGGGCGACGTGGCCCTGTACTCGGCGGTGCAGGAGCAGGTCGACTGGTGCGTCGCCGCGGGCCGGGAGCTCGAGATCGTCCCCGGGGTGGGTTCGCTGGCCGCGGCGGCGGCGTTGCTGGGACGGGAGCTCACCGTCCCCGGCGTGGCCCAGTCGGTGGTGTCCACCCGCCTGCCAGGGCGGACGGCGGCGTCGATGCCGCAGGGGGAGACGGTGGCCGCCTTCGCCTCCCACCGCACGACGATGGCCGTGTTCCTGTCGGCCGCCCGCCCGGCGCAGTTGGTCGACGAGCTGCTCGACGGCGGCCGGGGCTACCCGCCGGACACGCCGGCCGCGTTCGTCGTGCGGGCGTCGTGGCCCGACGAGCGGGTGGTGCTCACCACCGTCGGCGGGTTGGCCGACGCCATGGCCGCCGACGGCGCCCGCACCGCCGCCCTCGTCCTGGTCGGACCCGCCCTGGCCGGTGCCGCCCCCCGCTGCCACCTCTACGACCCCGCCTACGCCCACGGCTACCGCCGCCGCTCGCTCCCCGGCACCACGACCGGCCGCCCCACCGGCGCCACCCCGTGAACCGCTCCCGGCCCGGCGAACTGGTGACACAAACGGGGTCCCCGGCCACCGAAAACGTCACCGGTTCGGGATCGGGGGACGGTTCGATCAGCCTTGTCGGGGGTGGGCCGGGGGACCCCGACCTGCTCACCCTGCGGGCGGAGCTGCTCCTGGCGGGGGCGACGACGGTCGTGGTCGACGTCGGCGTCGGCCACCTGGCCGCCGCCTTCGCCCCCGGCGCCGCCATCGTGGCCGTGCCCGACCGGCAGGCCGGCCGTCGACGCCCTCCTCGCCGCCACCGCCCACCCGCCCGTGGTGCGTCTCTACCCGGGCGACCCGTGGCTGCACCCGGCCCACGGTTCCGAGGCGGCGGCTCTCGACGCCGCCGGCATCCGGTTCGAGGCGGTGCCCGGGGTGGCCACCGAGCTGGCGCTGCCGGCGATGGCGGGCATCGCCGTCCACGTCCGCCACCTGGCCGTCGTCTGCACCATCGCCGACTTCGACGACGCCCCGCCCACCACCGACCCCGCCCGCACGCTCGTCCTCGTGGCCGACGACCTCGCCGCGGCGACCGCCGCCAGTGACCCGGCCGCCCGCACCCTGCCGTGCGTCGCGGGCACCGGCGGCGGACTCGTCGTGTCCGGGGCGGTCGTGCCGTGAACGGCACCGTCGACCCCCCCTCGCGCCCGAGGTGGCCGACGCCAAGGGCGGCCTCCGCACCGGGTGGACGACGGGGACGTGCGCCGGCGCGGCGGCCAAGGCGGCCCTCGTCGGGTTGGTCACCGGCTCCGCTCCCACCGAGGTCGACGTCGGCCTTCCCGACGGGCGGCGGGTCACGTTCCCGGTCGAGTCGGACGGCGCGGCCAACCGGTGCGTCGTGGTCAAGGACGCCGGCGACGACCCCGACTGCACCCACGGCGCCCGCATGACCGCCACCGTCGAATGGGCGGACCCAACGGCCACGACGACACCCGCCGAGCTCCGGGCCGGACCGGGCGTCGGCACCGTCACCCGTCCCGGCCTGGGCATTCCCGTCGGCCGGCCGTCGATCACCGACGTCCCCCGCCGCATGATCCGCCGGGCCCTGGCCGAGGTCGACCCCCGGTCGGTCGTGGTCACGTTCGAGGTCCCGGGGGGCGAGGACATGGCGGCCAGGACGTCGAACGGACGACTCGGCATCGTCGGCGGCATCTCCATCCTGGGCACCACCGGCGTGGTGAAGCCGTTCTCCACCGCCGCCTACCGGGCGTCGGTCGTCCAGCAGATCGACGTGGCCGCGGCCCAGGGGGCGGACACCATCGTCCTCGCCACCGGTACCCGCTCCGACGCCTACGCCCAGCTCGCCCTCCCCCACCTGCCCGAGGTGTGCTTCGTCGAGGTGGGCGACTTCACCGGCATCGCCCTCCGGCGGGCGGCGGCGGCCGGCATCGGCCACGTGACGTGGGTGGGCATGGTGGGCAAGATCACCAAGCTGGCCGCGGGCGTGATGATGACCCACTTCCGCCGGACCAAGGTCGACACCGGGCTGCTGGCCGAGGTGGCGGTCGAGGCCGGGGCGCCCCCCGAGGTGGCCGACGCCGCCACCCACACCAACACCGCCCGCCACTTCTACGAGGTGTGCGTCGAGCACGGCGCGGTCGAACCGTTGCGCCTGCTGTGCCGGCGAGCGGCGGTCAACTGCCGGGCCCACGTCGACGGCGCCCTCTCGGTCGACGTGGTGTGCGTGGACTTCGACGGCACCCGGGAGGTCGCCCGTGGCTGACGACGCCCCGGTCGTGGTGGTCGGACTCCTCGGCGGACGTCCGGTCGGCGACGCCGCCGCCGCCGCCCTCCGCGCCGCCACTCTTGTCGCCGGGGGACGGGACCAGCTCGCGGCGGTGGCCGACCTCCTCGCTCCCGGCGCCCGCACCGTCGTGGTCGGGGCGGGACTGGGCGCCCTCGACGACGTGGCCGCCGACCCCGGCCCCGCGTGCGTCCTGGCCTCGGGCGACCCCGGCTTCTTCGGCGTGGTCCGTGCCCTCAACGCCCGAATCGGCGACCGCCTCGTCGTCCACCCCGCGCCCTCGTCGGTCGCCCTCGCCTTCGCCCGCCTGGGCCTGCCGTGGGACACCGCCGTCGTCCGCTCGTGCCACACCGGCGACGCGGCCCGCGTGGCGGCCGAGGTCGCCCGGGCCGAGGTGGCCGCGGTCCTCACCGGCCCCGACGCCCCCCCGGAGGCGGTCGGCGCCGCCCTCGTCGCCCTCGGCGCCCACCACCGGTTGGTCGTGGTGGCCACCCGCCTGGGCGAGCCGGGGGAGCTGGTCACCCGCTGTACCGACCTGGCCGACCTGGCCGCCGGCCGCTTCGACCACCGATCGGTGGTGGTGCTCGGCCACCCGAGCACGCCGAAGTCGGCGGCCCTCGGCGGACGCCCGGCGGCCGCCTTCGCCCACCGGGCGTCGATGATCACCAAGCCCGAGGTGCGGTCGGTGGTGCTGGGCAAGCTCGACCTGCCCGCCCATGGCGTGTTGTGGGACGTCGGCGCCGGCAGCGGGAGCGTCGCCATCGAGGCCGCCCTGGCCGCCCCCGGGTTGCGAGTGGTGGCGGTGGAACGGAATCACGACGACGCCGAGCGGGTGCTGGCCAACGCGGCTGTCCTCGGCGCCCTGGTGGACGTGTTCGAAGGCGCCGCCCCTGCCGTCCTCGAGCGGCTGCCCCCGCCCGACCGGGTCTTCGTCGGGGGAGGCGGGCTCGACGTGCTCGACGCGTGCCTGGCCGCCCTCCGCCCGGGCGGCCGGCTGGTGGCCACCTTCGCGGCCGTCGACCGGGCCGCGGCCGCCCACCGCCGGCTCGGCAACCTGGTGCAGGTGGGCGTCGACCGGGCCGAAGTCCTCCCTGACGGCGGAATTCGCTTCGTGGCCGACAACCCGGTGTTCGTGGCCTGGGGCGACGCGCCCGCGGCGGCGATCGCGGCTGTCGTTCGGCGGGTCGTCGTCGGGATCGGCTGCTCGTCCGGCGCCACTGCCGACGAGGTGTCGATCGTGGTCCGCGAGGCCCTGGCCGCGGCCGGCGAGCACGCGGCCGACGCCTACGCCACCATCGACGTCCGGGCCGGCCACCCCGCCCTGCCGACTTCGACCCAGCCGTTCCCGCCCTCGCTCCTGGGACTGGTCGACGTCCCCAACCCGAGCGCGGCGGTCGATGACGCGGTCGGCACGCCCAGCGTGGCCGAGGCGGCCGCCCTCCTCGCCGCCGGGCCCGGCGCCCGCCTCACCGTCGCCAAGCGCAAGGGCGCCACCGCCACCGCCGCGGTGGCCGTGGGGACGGGCGGGACGGGCGGGACGGGCTCCGTCCACGTGGTCGGACTCGGACCGGGCGGTGCCGTCCACCGCACCCCGGCCGCCATCGCCGCCGTCCGCCACGCCGACGCGGTGGTCGGTTACCGGCCGTACGTCGATGCCGTCGACAGCCTCCTCCGTCCCGACCAGCTCGTCCTCCGGGGGACGATGGGAGCGGAGGACGAGCGGGCCCGGGCCGCCCTCACCCTGGCCCGGTGCGGGTGGCGGGTGGCCCTGGTGTCGTCGGGCGACGCCGGGGTGTTCGCCATGGGCGCCCGCACCCTGGCCCTGGCCGCCGGGGGCGCAGATGTCGAGGTCCACCTGGTCCCGGGGGTGACTGCGGCCCACGCCGCGGCCGCCGCGGCCGGCACTCCCCTCGGCACCGCCCACGCCCTCGTCACCCTGTCCGACCTGCACCTTCCGTGGGCGACGATCGAGGCTCAGCTACGGGCGGCGGCCTCGTCGGGGATGGCCCTGGCCCTCTACAACCCCCGGTCCGCCGGCCGTCCCGACAACCTGGCCCGGGCACGGGAGGTCCTCCTCGACGTGCTCTTCCCGTCGACGCCGGTGGTGGTCGTCACCGACGCCACCGGTCCCGACGAGTCGGTCGTCCACACCACCCTCGCTACCCTCGACCCCACCGACGCCGGCATGCGTTCGATGGTCCTGGTCGCCGGCCGGTGATCGACACCGTCCGCATCACCGACGCCT
This sequence comes from uncultured Acidimicrobiia bacterium, assembly GCA_963836205.1. Lineage (GTDB taxonomy): Bacteria > Actinomycetota > Acidimicrobiia > Acidimicrobiales > AC-14 > JAXDMK01. The sequence goes on from CAWIIV010000006.1 coordinate 41,671, forward strand.
GCACCGCCTGCGGGGCGTGCCTGGCGACGTGCCCGGAGCGGGCCCTGCGGCGGGCGCCCCGCAAGCCGGCCGTGGTCGACGACCTGTGCACCGCCTGTTGGGACTGCGTCGGCATCTGCCCCGCGGGCGCCATCGTGGAGGCAGCCCGGTGACCGTCCACCCCATCGAGGCCGAGTCGTACCGGATCCTCGCCGAGCGGGTCGACCTCACCCGCTGGCCGCCGGCGGCGGCGGCGGTGGTGGCGCGGGTGATCCACGCCGCGGCCGACGTCACCTACGCCGACACCCTCGTGGTCGACGAGGACGCCTGCCTGGCGGGCATCGCCGCCCTCCGGGCGGGGTCGCCGGTGGTCGCCGACGTGGAGATGGTGCGGGTCGCCACCCGCCGGGCCGGTACCCGTTGCCTCCTCGACGATGGTCGGGCCTTCGCCGCGGCCCATCCCGAAGCCGGCCTCACCGCTTCGGCCGCGGCCATGCGGGTGGCGGCCGAGCGGTGGCCGGAGGGGGCGGTCGTGGTCGTCGGCAACGCGCCCACCGTCCTCTTGGAGGTCGTACGCCTGGCCCAGGCGGGGGACTTCCGGCCCGCGCTGGTGATCGGCCTCCCGGTCGGGTTCGTGGGCGCGGCCGACGCCAAAGCTGCCCTGCGGGCCTCGGGACTCCTGTCGGTGAGCAACGTGGGCGAGCGGGGCGGGAGCGCGGTGGCGGCCGCCGCTCTCAACGCCCTGTGGCGGCTGGCCACGGCGGAGGCCGACCGATGAGTCCGCCCACCGTCCACCTGGTGGGCGGCGGCCCCGGCGACCCCTTGCTCCTCACCCGGCGGGCCGCCCGCCTCCTGTCTGAGGCCGACGTGGTCGTGGTCGATCGCCGCTCGCTCGACGCCATCGTCGCCCTCGCCCCACCGGCCGCCGAGCGCGTCTTCGTCGGTCGGGCCGACGGGCATCCCGCCTGGGACACCGACGCCGTCGCCGACCTCCTCGCCCACCGGGCCCGCACCCACCCGACCGGCACCGTCGTCCGCCTCAAGAGCGGCGACCCCTTCGTGTGCTCCCGGGGAGGCGAGGAGATGGCCGCCCTGGTCGAGCGGGGCATCCATGTCGAGGTCACGCCGGGCGTCTCGGCCGCCACCGCCGCCCCCCTGGCCGCCGGCATGCGCCGCGGCCGCACCGTCACCATCCTCGCCGGCAACTCCGACCCCGTGTACCCCGACGTCGACCTCGGCGCCCTCGCCGACCCCGACGCATCCCTCGTCGTCCTCGTCGGGCGGTCACGGCAGCAGCACCTGGCCGACGCCCTGATGGCGGCCGGGCTCGACCGCACCACCCCCGCGGCCGTCGTCCACGCCGCCACTCGCCCCGGTGCTCGCGTTGTCCACACCACTCTCGAACGCCTTGGCGACCACCGCCTCCCCCCGCCCGCCACCGTCGTGATCGGCCCCGCCCGTGCACATCCCTGACGGCTGGATCGACCTGCCCACGTCGGCCGCAGCCGCTGCCATAGCGGCCGCGGCCGTCACCGTCTCCGCCCGCCGGGCCAAGGTCGGCCTCCAGCAGAAGGCCACCACCACGCCCGCCGTGGTGGCCGCCTACCTGCTGGTGGCCGAGCTCCTCGTCGTCCCCCTCGGGGTCGGCACGGGCGCCCACCTCGTCGGCACCGGCCTGGCCGCGGTCCTGGTCGGACCCGAGCTGGCCATCGTGTGCGTCACCGTCGTGGTCCTCGTCCAGGCCCTGGTGCTGGCCGACGGGGGGGTCACCGCCATCGGCCTCAACGTGGTCAACAACGGCGTGGTGCCCGCCCTCGTGGCGTGGACGCTCTTCCGGGCCCTGACGACCGCCCGCGCCTCCCGGCCCATGGCCGCGGGGATCGCCGCCGGCCTGGCCACTCTCGCCGCCGGGGCCGCGGCGGCCGTCGAGTTCACCATCGGCGGCACCGACGTGATCCCGGCCCGGGCCGTCGCCGCTGCCCTGGGCGCGGGGCACCTGGTCGTGGCCGTCGTCGAAGGGGTCCTCACCGCCCTCGTGGTCCGGGTGGTCTACCGGCTCAGGCCAGACCTGGTGAAGGTATGAGCCGAACCCACGGCACCACGCTGCCGGCCACACCGACACGCACCCCGCTCACCGCCCTCGCCCCCGAGGCCAAGCTGGTGGGACTGGTCGCCTTCCTGGGGGCGGTGGCGACCACTCCCCCGTCCCGCCCGTGGGCCCTCGCCGGGCAGGCTGGGATCGCGGTGGCGGTGGCCGTCGCCGCGCTCGTGCGGCCCCGGGCTGTCGTCCGCCGGCTGGTGATCGACCTGCCCCTGGCGGTGCTGGCCGTCACCGTCGCCGTCGCCGCCTCGGGACCGAGAGTCCACGTGGCCGGCATCAGCCTCTCCCGGGCCGGTCTCCAGGTCGGCCTGGCCCTGCTGGCCAAGGCCACCGTCGGCATCGTCGCCGTCTCGGCGGTGGCGGCCGCCACCACTGCGTCCGAGACCGTCGCCGGACTCCGCCGCCTGCGCCTGCCCGCCTGGATCTGCGACCTGGTGGCCCTCACCGCCCGCCAGCTCCAGGTCCTCGGCGACGAGCTGGCCCGGCTCCGGCTGGCGGGGTCGGTCCGGGCCGGAAACCGGGGCCGGCGGGGCGAGTGGTCGGCCGTGGCCCGGTCGCTGGGCGTCCTCTTCGTCCGCAGCGTCGAGCGGGCCGACCGCCTCGAAATCGCCCTCGCCGCCCGCGGCGGCCCCCCGTCGGCCGCGGTCAACCACTCCACCCCGTCGTCGACGACGGCGGGTGGGGCCCCTCACGCCGCCGCCGTGGCCCCGGACACCCGCGCCACCGCCACGCCCGACCACCCGGCCACGGGCGCCTCCCACCGCGTCACCGCGAACGGCGCAACCACCTGGGGCGACGCCGCCCCGACCGACGACCCCGCTTCCACGGCCACGGCCACCCCGTCGACGACGACGGCCGGCGGGTGGATCCCCGCGCTTCTCCCCGCGGCGGCCGCCCTCGTCCTCCGGATCGCGGCATGACCGACCTCCTCCTCGTCGGCCATGGCAGCCGCGATCCCGCGGCGGCGGAGGAGTTCACGACACTCACGGCCCTCGTCCGGGCCGCGGCCCCGCCCGACATCCGGGTCGGTGCCGGCTTCCTCGAGCTGGCCGAGCCGCATGTCGACGTCGCCCTCGACCGCCTCGTCGCCGACGGCGCCACCGACATCGCCGCGGTCCCGTACGTCCTCTTCGGCGCCGGCCATCTCAAGGACGACGGCCCCGCCATCCTCGCCCGGGCCCGCCGCCGCCACCCCGCCGTCCGCTTCCACCTCGCCCGCGACCTCGGCATCCACCCCGCCGTCCTCGACGTAACCGAGGACCGGGCCCGTTCCGCCCGCAAGCGGCTGCCGTCCACCGAGCGCACCGCCGTCGTCCTCGTCGGGCGGGGCTCCACCGACCCCGACGCCGGCGCCGACTTCGTGAAGTTCGCCCGGCTCCTCGAGGACGGACGAGGCCTCGGCCCGGTCCACCCCGCCTTCGCGGCCATGAGCCGGCCCCACCTCCACGACGCCCTCGACCGGGCTCACAGCCTCGGCGCGGAAGCCGTCACCGTCGTCCCCCTCCTCCTGTTCCAGGGCGTCCTCGTCGAGCGGATCGTGGTCGACGCCGCCGCCTGGGCCACCGCCCACCCCGACGTGGCCGTCACCACCGCCGCCCCCCTCGGCCCCGATCCCCGCCTGGCCGACCTGGTCGTCGAGCGCCATCGGGAGGCCGTCCAGGGCGACGTCCGCATGAACTGCGACGTCTGCGCCTACCGGGTGCGGCTCCCCGGCTACGAGGAGAAGGTGGGAACGCCCCTGGTCGTCTCCCCGCCGGAGGACGAGCCCCGCGGCTGGCGGGCCCGCCGGGCCGCCAATCAGGCCGCGGCCGACGCCGCCACCCGCCGCCAGCGGCCCCGACGGGGACTCGGCCGTCGCACCGGCATCCCCCCCGCCCCCGACCGCGACGACCACCCCGCGATCCACATCGTCGGCCTGCGCCACACCTGGCCCGACGGCACCGACGCCCTCTCCGGGGTCGACCTCGACGTGGCCCAGGGCGAGCGCATCGCCGTCCTCGGCCCCAACGGGTCGGGCAAGACCACCCTCGCCCTCCACCTCATCGGCGCCCTCGGGCGGCCGACCGCGGGCGCCGTCCATGTGACCGGCCTCACCGTGGCCGACACCAACCTGGCCGAGGTCCGCCGGCGGGTCGGGCTCGTCTTCCAGGACCCCGACGACCAGCTCCTCCTGCCCACGGTGGCCGACGACGTCGCCCTCGGCCCGGCCAACCTCGGCCTCACCGGCGACGCCCTCGCCCAGCGGGTGGCCACCGCCCTCGACGTGGTCGGCCTCACCGACGCCGCCGACCGGGCGCCGCAGCACCTCGAGCATGGGCGAGCGCCGCCGGGCCGCCCTCGCGGGAGTGCTCGCCGTCCACCCCGAGATCCTCGTCCTCGACGAACCCAGCGCCAACCTCGACCCGTCCGCCCGTCGCGACGCGGTCGAGATCGTCAAGGGCCTGAGGGGCGTGACCACCGTGGTCATCACCCACGACCTCCCCCTCGCCCTCGAGCTGTGCCCCCGCGCGGTCGTCCTCGACGGGGGACGCATCGTGGCCGACGGCCCCACCGCCGCCCTCCTGGCCAACCCCGCCCTCATGGCCGCCCACCGCCTCGAGCTCCCCTACGGGTTCCCATTGCCGGTTAGCGGACCCGCCCGGTGACCCAAGCCCCGATCGTCGACGTCGCCCCCCCGCCCGCGGCCCATGGCGGGGACGGCGCCCGGCTGGCGGCCGCCCTCGGCGTCGACGCCGACGACGTCCTCGACCTGTCCGCCTCCCTCAACCCGTACGCCCCCGACGTGTCCGCCCTGGCCGCCCGCCGCCTCGGCAGCCTCCGCCGGTACCCCGACCCCACCGACGCCACCGCCGCCCTCGCCCGGGCCATCGGCGTCGACACCGACCGCCTCGTCCTCACCGCCGGTGGCTCGGAGGCCATCGCCCTCGTCGCCCGCCACGTGCGAACGGGCCACGTCGAGGGACCCGAGTTCTCCCTGTACGAACGCCACCTGACCCCCGGCGAAGGCCGGTGGCGATCCAACCCGAACAACCCCCTGGGGACCCTGGCCGCCCCCGCCGACCGGGCCGCCGTCTGGGACGAAGCCTTCTGGCCCCTCGCCACCGGCACCTGGACCCGGGGCGACGCCGACCGGGGTGCCGTCGTGGTCGGCTCGCTCACCAAGGTGTTCGCCTGCCCCGGCCTCCGGGTGGGCTACGTCGTCGCCCCCATACCCAACGTGGCCGAACGCCTCCGCCGCCGGCTACCCCTCTGGAGCGTCGGCAGCCTGGCCTGTGCCCTCGTCCCCGACCTGCTCGACCGGGCCGACCTCCCCGCGTGGCACGCCGCCGTCACCGCACACCGGTCAGAGCTCGCCACCCTCATCCGCCACCACGGCTACACCGTCGCCACCGCCGATGCCCCGTGGGTCCTCGTCTCCCCCGCCGGCGACCTCCGCCCCCGCCTCGCCCGCCACGGCATCCTCCTCCGTGACTGCGCCAGCTTCGGCCTGGTCGACACCGTCCGCATCGCCCTCCCCGATGCCGCCGGCCTCGACCGCCTCGCGTCCGCCCTGTGATCGTCTTGGACGGGGTCACCCTGCGGGCGGAGATGATCGCCGCCATCCGGGCCGAGGCCCACGCCGCCTGCCTGGCCACGGTGGTCGTGGGCGACAACCCCCGGTGCCACGCCTTCGCCCGCGACAAGCGGTCGGCGGCCATCGAGGCCGGCCTGGCCACGGCCCAGGTCGACCTGACCGGCACCGCCAGCCGACACGAGGTGCAGGCCGCCGTCGGCCAGCTGGCCACCAACCCTGCGATCAACGGGATCTTCGTCCAGCTCCCCCTTCCGGAACACATCGACCTCGACCCCATCGTCGAGCTCCTCCCGCCGGCCAAGGACGTCGACGGCATGCGCCCCGGGGCCCTCTACGCGCCGACCACGGCCCAGGCCGTCGTCCGCCTGCTCGATCGCTACGGGATCGCAATCGCCAGCCGGAAGGTCGTCGTGGTGGGAAACTCACCCCGCGTCGCCCACGCGATCGCCCTGCTCCTCACCCTCCGGGGCGCCGAGGTCACCACGCTCGACGACCCCCTGCCCGACGTCTGCCGCCAGGCCGACATCCTCGTCGCCGCCACCGGCCACCCCCGGACGATCACCGCCGACCACCTCCGACCGGGGGCGGCCGTGGTCGACGTCACCGGCGACGTCGACCTCGCATCAGCCAGCCGCGTCGCGGGCGCCCTTGCCCCCTACCCCACCGCCGTGGGACCGGTCGCCGTCGCCTGCCTCCTCCGCAACACCGCCGACGCCGCCCGGTAGCCGCGTCCACAGCGCGGCCAGGCGGGGACCGGCCCGCGACAACTCCTCCAGGTGCGCCTCGGCCAACCCGCCGAGGCGGCGCTCGCCCTCCTCGGTGAGCGCCACCCGCACCACCCGCTGGTCGCCCTCGCCGTGGAGCCGCCGCACGAGGCCCGCCTGTTCGGCCCGGTCGACGAGCTCGACCACGCTGTGGTGGCGCAGGAGGAGGTGCCCGGCCAGCTCGCTCATGCTGGGCGGCGTGGGCGGCGACATGTGGCCGTGGCCACGCACCGCCAGCAGCAGCTGGTGGCGGGCCGGCGTCATCCCCGCGGCCCGGGCCCGGTCCTCGCTCCAGCGCAGGAAGCGCCGCAGCCCGTCCCTGAACTCCAGGAGCCGCCGGAAGTCGTCGTCGCTCAAGTCCATCCCTCGCCTCAAATCCATATCGTAAGACGAGACTATCGTGAGACGATAATGATTTCGACGACCCCGCCCCGCCGCCTCGCCTTCCTCACCGTGTTGGCCGCCGTCCTCGGGCTGGCCGGCGGGGCGGCGGCGTGGATCCTCCTGCACCTCATCGCCCTCATCACCAGCGTGGCCGTCTTCGGCCAGGTCGGCTTCCACCCGCCGGCCTACGCCGACCTCCACCTCGGCCCCCGGATCGTGATCGTCGCCGTCGTCGGCGCCCTTGCCGTCAGCCTGCTGGCCAAGTGGTCACCCGTGATCCGGGGCCACGGCATCCCCGAGGCCATGGAGGCCGTCCTCACCCGCCAGAGCCGCATCGCCCCCCGCACGGCCGTGGCCAAGCCCCTGTCGGCCGCCCTCGCCATCGGCACCGCGGCGCCGTTCGGGGCCGAGGGACCGATCATCGTCACCGGCGGCGCCCTCGGGTCGCTCCTCGGCCAGGTCGTCCGGGTGTCGCCGTCGGAGCGCAAGATCCTCCTCGCCTGCGGGGCGGCGGCAGGCATGTCGGCCACCTTCGGCGCGCCCCTCGCCTCGGTGATCCTGGCCGTCGAACTGCTCCTCTTCGAGTTCTCGGCCCGGGCGCTGGTCCCCCTGGTGGTGGCGACGAGCGTGGCCGCGGGCATGCACGACGCCCTGTTCGGGTCGGGTCCGCTGTTCGACGTCGCCGTCCACGACTTCGCCGGGCTCCGGGGCCTGCCCGCCTTCGTCATCCTCGGCTTGGCGTGCGGCCTCCTCGCGGTGGTCGTCGTCCGGGGCCTGTTCCTGGTCGAAGGCCTCTACCGGCGCCTGCCGTTGAAGGACTTCTGGCACCCGGTGCTCGGCGCCGTCGCCTTCGCCACCGTCGGCACGGCCGCGCCCCGCGCCCTGGGGGTCGGCTACGACGCCATCGCCGACGTCCTCCACAGCCGCCTCGCGCTGGGGACGGTGGCCGCCCTCGGCCTGGTCAAGCTGGCGGCCTGGTGGCTGGCCCTCGGCTCGGGGACGTCGGGCGGCACCCTGGCCCCCATCCTGCTGATCAGCGCCTCCTTCGGCACCGTCCTCGGCACCGGACTCGACCGGGTCCTCCCCGGTCCCGACATCGCCCCCGGCGCGTTCGCGGTCGTGGCCATGGCCGCCACGTTCGGCGCGTCCACCGGGGCCACCTTGGCCGCCATCGTCTTCGTCTTCGAGCTCACCCGCGACTACGAGGTGGTCATCCCGCTCATGCTCGCCACCGTGCTCGCCGACCTCGTCTTCGGCGCCCTCAGCGAGCACACGATCATGACCGAGAAGCTCAGCCGCCGGGGCCTGCGCGTCGGCCGCCACTACGGCGTCGACCCTTTCACCACCGCGACGGTGGACCGGATCATGACCTCGCCGGTGGCGACCCTGCCCGCCTCCGCCACCGTGGCCGCCGCCCGCCGCCGGTTCGTCGAGCCCGGTGGGCACGGTGCCTACCCCATCGTCGACGACGAGGGACGGGTGCTCGGCATCGTCGCCCGGGGCGACGTCCTGGCCGAGGGCACCGGGCCCGACTCCTCCGTCCTCGACCTCGCCAGCCGGGAGGTCGTGGCGGTGACGCCCGACGACACCGCCCAGACCGCCTGGCAGGTGATGGTCGACGAAGCCGTCGATCACGTCCCCGTCGTCGACGGCACCCGGTTGGTCGGCATCTGCACCCGTACCGACCTGCTCAAGCTGCGCCGGGCCCAATCCGACCACGAGATCCGCCAGGACGGGCTGAGACGGCGCCCATCGGCCAAGCTGGACCTGTGACCTCCGGGCCCGGCGCCGACCAGCTGCTCATCCACCGCCACGTCGGCGGACGCCTGCGCCGGGTGCCCGACGAGGTGGCGGTGGAGGAGCCGCTCGAGATCCGCCTCGACGGCCACCTCGTCGCCACCACCCTGCGCACGCCCGGGAACGACCACGAGCTGGCCGTGGGCCTCCTCCACGCCGAGGGCCTCGTCGACGGACTCGCCATCACCCGCGTCCACCACTGCTTCGACGCCAAGCACACGTCCGGCGGCTCGCCGACGGTCGAGCTCAACGTCATCACCGTCGACACCGGCGGTCGGGCGCCCGTCCCTACGCCCCGCCTCCAGACAGCCACCGCCGCCTGCGGCCTGTGCGGCTCGACCACCATCGACCAGCTCACCGCCCGCCTCCCGCCGCTGCCGCCCGCCCCCCTCCTCCCCGACGACGTGGTCCTGGCCGTCGGCGACCGGGTGCGCAGCCGCCAGGGCCTGTTCGGGGCCACCGGCGGGGTGCACGCGGCCGCCGTCTTCGACGCGACCGGCGACCCCCTCCTCATCCGGGAGGACGTCGGCCGCCACAACGCAGTCGACAAGCTGGTGGGCCGCCTCCGCCTCGACGGCCGCCTGCCCGCCACCGGCCTGGGACTGTTCGTCTCCGGGCGGGCCGGCTTCGAGCTGGTGCAGAAGGCATGGGCCGCCGGCTTCGCCTGGATGGTGGCCGTGGGCGCCCCCACCTCTCTCGCCGTCCGCACCGCCCGCACCGCCGGCCTGGTCCTGGTCGGCTTCGCCTCCGACGACCGCTTCAACCTCTACGCGCCGCAGGAACCGTGATCACCCTCGTCCTCGGCGGGGCCCGGTCGGGGAAGTCGGAGGTCGGTGAGCGGCTGGCCGCCGCCCTCGGGCCCGACGTCACGTACCTGGCCACCGCGGCCTTCGACCCGGCCGACGACGATTGGGCCCGCCGCATCGAGAAGCACCGGGCCCGCCGCCCGCCCTCGTGGACGACGGTCGAGGCCGGCCCCGACCTGCCGACCATCGTCGCCGCCCTGGCCGGGCCCGTCCTCGTCGACTCCCTCGGGACATGGGTGGCGGGATGTTCCGCCCCCCCCGACGCCGACGCCCTCTGCCACGCCCTCGCCCACCGTGACGGGTCCACCGTCGTCGTCTCCGAGGAAGTCGGCCTCGGCGTCCACCCGTCCACCGAGGTCGGGCGGGCCTTCCGCGACGTCCTGGGCACGCTGAACCAGGCCGTGGCCGACGTCGCGGACGACGTGCTCCTCGTCGTCGCCGGTCGGGTCCTCCCCCTCGCCCGCCCGTGACCCCGCCGGCCCCGGCCCCGGCCCCCCGACCGACGTTCGGTGCACCCGTAGATCCGAGCCCGAACCACGTCCCCCCCGGTGCACGAAACGGGCCCGTGACCCAGTGATCGCGGCCCTCGCCTTCCTCACCCCCCTGGGCGGTGCCCGGGACCCTGACCGCACCACCTTCGAATGGTTCCCCCTCGTGGGAGCACTGCTCGGAGCCGCCGTCGGGCTCGTCTGGTGGGGGGCGAACGAGCTGTGGTCGCCTCTGGTGGCCGCCACCCTGGCCGTGGCCGCCGACATCGCCCTCACCGGCGCCCTCCACGTCGACGGCCTGGCCGACACCGCCGACGGCGTCCTCCCCCACCTCGACCGCGAGCGCCGGCTGGCGGTGATGGCCGAGCCTGACATCGGGGCCTTCGGCGTGACCGCGGTCGTGCTCACCCTCGGCCTCCGGGTGGCGGTGCTGGCGTCCCTCGAGCCCGACGTGGCCCTGCTCGCGGCCCTGTGGTGCGCGTCCCGCACGATGATGGCGGTCGTCGCCCGATCGGTGCCCTACGCCCGGCCCGACGGGGGCCTGGCCGCCGCCTTCCTCGGCCGCCCACCGGCGACGGTGGCCCTCGAGGGCACGGTCCTGGCCGTCGCCATCGGTGTCTCGCTCACCGTCGTCGGCGCCGTCCCCGCCGTGGCTGCCCTCGCCGCCCTGGCCGCCGCCGGCGCCGCCACCGTCGCCCTCGCCCGCCGCCGGCTCGGAGGCTTCACCGGCGACGTCCTGGGCGCGGCCGGCATCATCGGTGAGACGGTCGGCCTCCTCGTCGCCGCCGCCCGCTGGTGACGAGCCGTCCCCTGGGCGCGGCCGCCGGCATCCTCCTCGACCTGGCCCTGGGCGAGCCTCCCGCCGCCGTCCCCCACCCGGTGGCCGCCTTCGGTTCGTTCATGCTCGCGGTCGAGGACTCCCTGTGGCGTGACGACCGGGCCGCGGGCGTGGCCCACGCCGCCGTCGGCCTGGCAGTGGGCACCCTCGCCGGGGCCGGGGCCCACTCGACGACGGCCACCACCTATGTGGCGGTGGCCGGACGCCTCCTCCACGACACCGCCCTGGCGGTGGCCGCCGCCCTCGCCGCCGGCGACCTCGACCAGGCCCGATCCCTGCTCCCCGCCCTCGCCGGCCGCGACCCCTCCGGCCTCGACGAGCCCGAACTGGCCCGGGCGGTGGTGGAGTCGATCGCCGAGAACACCGTCGACGCCGTCGTCGCCCCCGCCCTGTGGGCCGCGGTCCTCGGCGGCGCCGGCGCCTTCGGCTACCGGGCGGTCAACACCCTCGACTCGATGGTGGGGCACCGTTCCGACCGCTACCAGCGTTACGGCTGGGCCAGCGCCCGCCTCGACGACGCCGCCAACTGGGTCCCGGCCCGGGTCACCGCCGCCCTCGTGGCGGCCGTCCGGCCGGGCCAGGCCGTCGAGGTGTGGCGCACCGTCCGCCGCGACGCCCCCGGCCACCCGTCCCCCAACGCGGGCGTGGCCGAGGCCGCCTTCGCCGCCGCCCTCGGTCTCCGGCTGGGCGGCGTCAACCGCTACGGCGACCGGATCGAGCACCGGGCCCACCTCGGAAGCGGCCGTCCACCGGGTCGCGACGACATCCGCGCCGCCGTCAGCCTGTCCCGCGCCGTGAGCCTGACCCTCGCCGGCGCCCTCACCGTGATCTCCTGGGACCCCAAAACGGACTGTTAACCTCGGGGATCATGGGGATGGCGGAACAGCCGGCCACCCGGGTACGCGACGACGCTCGGGAACGCATCCTGTCCACCGCCTACGACCTTTTCTGCCGGCACGGCACCCGGGCCGTGGGCATCGACCGGGTCATCGCCGAGGCGGGCGTGGCCAAGATGAGCATGTACCGCCACTTCCGGTCCAAGAACGAGCTCATCGTGGCCGTCCTCGAACGCCGGCGGAACCTGTGGACCGAGGGCTGGGTCCAGGCCGAGACCGCCCGCCGGGCCACCGACCCCGCCGATCGGCTGCTCGCCATCTTCGACATCTTCGACGGTTGGTTCCGGGAGCAGTCGTTCGAGGGGTGCACGTTCATCAACATGCTCCTCGAGGTCACCGACCGCGACAGCCCGGTGCACCAGGCCAGCCGCGAGCACCTGCTCGTGATCCGGGAGTTCGTGCGAGGACTGGCCGAGGAGGCCGGCGTGCGCGACCCGGAGATGCTCGCCCGCCAGTGGCACATCCTCATGAAGGGCTCGATCGTGGCCGCCGGCGAGGGCGACGTGGAAGCGGCCCAGGGCGCCCGCCAGGTGGGTGCCCTCCTGCTCGACCACGAGCTGGCCCTCGCCCGGGCCTGAGCGCTACCCGCCGAGCACCACCAGCCGGGCGATCAGGCTTCCCGGCGCCCCCGGCTGTCCAGTCACCTCCACCGTCGCGCCCTCGTCGACGTCCTGCAACGTCGCCGCCGACCCGCCGGCCGTCCGATACTCCGTCTCCTCGGTGAGGGCGACCCTCGAGTAGCCGTCGACCGGCGGGTCGATCTGGAGCACCCGGGCGCTGGCGAAGACGGTCAGCACGGTGCCCCGCACGGTGACCTCACCGGGGGCGACGGTCGAGCCGGCCGTCGGCACGGTGGACGACGGGGTGGACGTGGCCGACGTGGGCGGGCCCGTCGTCGCAGTCGTGGCCGGCCCGGTCGACGCCGGCCCGGTCGACGCCGGCGTCGGCGTCGACGTCGACGTCGACGTGGTGGACGGCGGCCGGTCGGCGGTGTCGGAGTCGCCGTCGGAGCACGCCCCGGCCACGACCAGGACGGCAACCACCGCCACCGTTCTCAGCCGCCCGTCGAGCACCGCCCCACTCTACGGCTGGCAGTCCTCGATGAAGCCGGCCGCCTTCCGCAGCGTGGCCGGTGTCGGCTCGTCGACGATCAGCTCCTCGTCGGTGAGCCCGAGGACGAGCGCCGACCCGAAGCAGCGAGCCTCCTCCCGGCTGGCGCCCTCGTCGAGCGCGTCCACCGCCACGTAGGTGCGGGTGACGGCCAGCTCCAGGGCCAGGGCCGACCCGCCGGTGCCCCCCGCCGCATCCGGGCCCGGGTCGCAGGACTCCAGGTGGACGATGTCGCCGTCGCGCGACGTGGTCGAGTTGTCCGGCGACGCTTCCACCCAGGCGGCGAGGGCGTCGGCCAGCTCGTCCGTCTCCGCCTCGTCGTCGCCCGTGACGTCGAGCCGGATGCACGTGCGGTCGTCGCGGGGAAACACGACGTAGGCGTCGCCGCCCCACCCGGTGGCCGCGGCCAGGGCCAGGCGGGGGTCGATGCGCTCGGCCAGCACGACCATCAGTGAGACGGCACCGAAGTCGCCGTCGTCGAACGCATCCTCCCCGCCTGTGTCGGGCACGTCCACGAACGTGGGATCGTCGCCGTCGAAGTAGGCGAACGGGTCGAACACCTGCTCCTCGCTGATCGGCGGATCGTCGAAAGCGGAGTCCACCGACTCCCCCGCGACCTCGTCGAGGACGGCGATGAACGAGTCCCCCAGGCCGTAGATGGCCCCGAACAGGGTGCTCAAGGCGGCCGGGACTTCGCCGGTGGCGGCCTGGAAGTCCTCGAAGCCGGCCGCGTTCTCCTCCTCGATGGCGTCCTGGGTGGCCTGGTCGAGGCTCTCGACGTACCGCTGCTCGATGCGGTCGGCGTCACCCTCCACCAGGGAGTCGAAGGCGAAGGTCTCCCCGCTCAACGGCTCCTCGTCGGCCTCGCGGTAGCGGTCGAGGGCGAAGACCTGGTCCTGGAGGACGTGGGTGAGCTCGTGGACCAGGGTGACGGCCAGCCCGGGCGTGACCTCGGTGCCCCGCACGACGACCTGCTCCTCGAAGCTGTCGTAGTAGGCCAGGGTCCCGGTGTCGGTGAGGTCGTTGGTGGCGTCGATGAGGCTGGTGTCGCCGGAGAGGATGCCCAAGGCCCGCATCTCCCCCTCGAACTGCTCGATCTCGGCCGCCTCCTCCTCGCTGAGCGACCCTTCGTCGGTACGGGTCCGCTCCGAGTACTCGTCCGCGGTGAGGAAGTCGACCGGGACCGGATGGTCGAACAGGGCCCCCCGCTCCCGCTCCACGAACTGGGCCAGGTCGAGCACCCGGGCGTCCCACTCCGACGGATACTCGTCCTCGGTGGTGCGAACGATCACGGCGGTGACGCCGGCGGCAAAGACCACGGCCACCGCCACGGCCGTGACCCACTCGAACAGGCGCGAACGACTGACCACCCTGACCTCCGATTTTCGCCGTCCTCCAAGTATCGACGGTGCCGGGGCCTTCCTTGAACGGCGGCCGGCGGGCCGGTGCGCCGGTAGCCTTCCCCCGTGACCAAGATCGCCGACCTGCTCGCCGCCGGGCGGTGCTTCTCGTTCGAGTTCTTCCCGCCCCGCACCGAGGCCGCGGAGGCGACGCTGCGCCAAACCCTCGTCGAGCTCGAGCCGCTTCGCCCGTCGTTCGTGTCCTTCACCTACGGCGCGGGGGGAACCACCCGGGAGAAGACCTACGAGATCGTCATCGACGTGCTGCGGAACACGTCGATGACCCCCATGGCCCACCTGTGCTGCGCCGGGCACACGGCTGACGAGCTGCGGTCGCTGCTCGAGGCCTACCGGGCCGACGGGGTGGAGAACATCCTCGCCCTCCGGGGCGACCCGCCCGCCGACCTCGGCCTGCCCCCCGGCGACATCCTCCACGCGGCCGAGCTGGTCGAGCTGGTGCGGGAGACGGGCCCGTTCTCGGTGGGCGTGGCCGCCCATCCCGAGGGCCACCCCGCCTGCGGCGACCGCACCCTCGACCGCCAACGGCAGGCGGCCAAGCTGGCCAAGGCCGACTTCGCGGTGACGCAGTTCTTCTTCAACCTCGACGACTACCTCGGCCTCGTCGACGACCTGGCCGCCCTCGGCGTCGACAAGCCGGTGCTGCCCGGGATCATGCCCGTCACCAACGTGGCCCAGATCGAGCGCTTCGCCAAGATGTCCGGCGCCGCCTTCCCCGGTTGGCTGGCCGAGCGCCTTCGGGCGGTGGAGGACGATCCCGAGAAGGTCCGCCGGGTGGGCGTCGAAGTGGCCACCGAGCTGAGCCAGGCCCTGCTCGACGCCGGCGCGCCGGGGCTGCACTTCTACACCCTGAACCGCTCCCAGGCCACGACCGAGATCTGGACGGCCCTGGGCCTGGGCCTGGGTAGGACCCCGGCCGTCTGGCCGGTGGGGGCGGTATGCTGGCATACCATGCGCCGAACCACAGTGAAGCTGCCCGATGACCTCGACGCCCGGCTCCGTCACGAGGCGGAGCGGCGGGGCACGACGGTGTCCGCCCTGACGCGAGAAGCGATCGAAGCCCATCTCGGTGGTAGGGGCAGTGGTGGCCGTCGCTCGCTTCTCGCTGCCGGTGCCGGCGCCAGCGGCCACACCGACATCTCCGAACGCATCGAGGACATCCTCGCGGCCGAGGTTCCGGGATCGCGCTGATCGTCGACGCCGGTCCGCTGTACGCCTACGTCGACCGCGACGATGCCCACCACACCGCCTGCCTCCACCTCCTCGAGACCCACATCGGACCGCTGATCGTCCCTGAGCTCGTCATCACCGAGGTCGTCTACCTGCTCGGCACCCGCATCGGCGTCGACGCCGAGGTGCGATTCCTCGGCGACTCTGGCGGCCGGGAATCTCATCCCCGAGCCGGTCGCGCCCGCCGACTGGCTACGCATCGCCGACCTGGTCGGCAGGTACCGCGACCTTCCGCTTGGGACAGTGGATGCTTCGGTCGTGGTCGCCGGCGAACGCCTGGGGATCGCCGAGATCGCCACCCTCGATCGCCGCCACTTCTCCGTCGTCAGACCGGCCGGCCGAACCTTCGACCTCCTGCCGTGAACAGGGCTGCGTCGGCCGACTGGTCCACCGGCCTTCCGGCGGACATTGAGCCGGCGGCTGCTCGCTCCGCGTCCCGCTCGGAAGGTGTCGCGTTCGGCGGCCACCGTGGCCCTTTCAGCAACCGCACACCGGCTCGAAGCTGGCGACCAGACCGACCCCGACCGACTCGCGGCCCTACGTCACGTCGCCGCCGAGGTAGGCGTTGCGGACGGACTCGTCGCCGAGGAGCTCCCCGGCCGCGCCCGACTTCACGATGCGGCCCGTCTCCAGCACATAGGCCCGGTTCGACCGGGCCAGGGCCTGGGCCGCGTTCTGCTCGACGAGGAGCACGGTGGTCCCCTGCTGGTTGATCTCGCTCACGATGGCGAAGATCTGGGTCACCAGCTTGGGGGCCAGGCCCATCGACGGCTCGTCCAGCAGCAGCACCTGGGGCCGGGCCATCAGGGCCCGGCCGATGGCCAGCATCTGCTGCTCGCCGCCCGAGAGCGTTCCGCCCGACTGCGACCGCCGCTCGGCCAGCCGGGGCAGCAGCCCGAACACCCGGTCGAGGTCGGGCCCGAGCCCGGCCTTCCTCGGCGAACCCCGGGTGTAGGCCCCCATCTCCAGGTTCTCCAGCACCGACATCCCGGGGAAGATGCGCCGACCCTCGGGCGCCTGGGAGATCCCCAGCCGCACCCGCTCGTGGGCCGGCACCCCGGAGATGTCCTTCCCATCCAGCAGGACGCGGCCCGAGGTCACCGGCCGCACCCCCGAGATCGTCTTGAGGGTGGTGGTCTTGCCCGCCCCGTTGGCCCCGATGAGGGCCACCACTTCGCCCGCCTCGACCGAGAACGACACCCCCTTGAGCGCCTCCACCATCCCGTAGTGGACGTGGAGGTCGTCGAGCTCGAGCAGGGGCGCCACGGCGAGCCTCAGCCGGCCTGGGGCTCGGGTTCGCCCAGATAGGCCTCGATCACCCTCGGGTCGCGCTGCACGTCGGCGGGCCGGCCCTCGGCGATCTTCTCGCCGAAGTCGAGCACGCACACCCGGTCGGACGCCCCCATCACCAGGCTCATGTCGTGGTCGATGAGGACGATGGTGAGGCCCTCGTCCCGCAGCCGGCGGATCAGCGCCATCACCGCCTGCTTCTCCGCCGCCCCCATGCCCGCCGCGGGTTCGTCGAGGAGGAGGACCTGGGGCCGGGTGGCCACCGCCCGGGCGATCTCCAGCCGCCGCTGGTCGCCGTAGGGCAGGTTGCGGGCCAGGTCGCCGGCCCGGTGCCCGATGCCGACCAGCGCCAGCAGGGTGCGGGCCTCGTCCCGGCTCTCCCGCTCCTCCCGCCGGTGGCGGCGCAGGCCGAACAGCGCCCCCGGCACGCTCGTGCGGTGGCGGGAGTCGGCGCCGATCATCACGTTCTCCAGGGCCGTCATGTTGGGGAACAGGCGGATGTTCTGGAACGTGCGGGCGACGCCGGCCTGGGTGACCTCGTGGGGCCGGTCGCCGCAGATGGTCGTCCCGTCGAGGCGGATATCGCCCCCGGTGGGACGGAACACGCCCGTGACGCAGTTGAACACGGTCGTCTTGCCCGCCCCGTTGGGACCGATGAGCCCGAGGATCTCGCCCCGGTTCACGACCACGTCGACCCCCCGGAGGGCGACCACGCCCCCGAACTCCATCCGCACCCCGTCCAGCTCGAGCACGTTCGAC
Organism: uncultured Acidimicrobiia bacterium; assembly: GCA_963836205.1. GTDB lineage: Bacteria > Actinomycetota > Acidimicrobiia > Acidimicrobiales > AC-14 > JAXDMK01. The sequence continues at coordinate 59,105 of CAWIIV010000006.1, forward strand.
CCCTTGGCCCCCGAGGCCAGGTCGACCGAAACCGGTGCCGCCATCGGGCCGGGGACCGGGATCGGCGCCCCACCCACCTCGGCCTCCGCCTCCACGTCGACCGCCACCGGCGCCTCGACCGTTCCACCCATGCCCCCCTCGGGCGGGGCCTCGGCCAGCTCCGCCGCCCGCTGCCGGCTGGGGATCAGGCCCTGGGGCCGGAAGATCATCATCACCACCAGGGCCAGCCCGAACAGCAGCACCCGGTACTCGGTGATGTTGGTGGCGTGGCCGCCGAGGATGGTGTTGAGCCAACGGGTCAGCGTCTCCCCCGCGGCCGCGTCCCGGAGATACTCGGGGAGGAACGCCACCGCGAACGCGCCCACCACCACGCCCGGGATCGAGCCCATCCCGCCCAGCACCACCGCCGACAGCAGGATCACGGAGAGGAAGAACGGGAAGTTGTCGGGGTTGATGAAGCTCACCCGGCTGGCGTAGATCCATCCTCCCAACCCGCCGGTCGACGCCCCGATGGCGAACGCCCACAGCTTCATCTTGAACGTCGGGACACCCATGGCCTCGGCCGCGTCCTCGTCCTCCCGGATGGCAGCCCACGCCCGACCCACGCGCGACCGCTTCAGGCGCACGATCATCGTCACCGCCAGCGCGATGGCGACAAGGGTGAGGTAGTAGTACGGCAGCGGGTCGAGCCCGAACTTCACCCCCAGCACCGGCGTGGGGTGGGGGATGGCCGAGATGCCGCGGGACGCCCCCAGCGACTCCGAGTTCTGGGCCACGATGCGGGCGATCTCGCCGAAGCCGAGGGTGACGATGGCCAGGTAGTCGCCCCGTAACCGCAGGGTGGGGGCGCCCAGGATCACACCCGCCACCGACGCCAGCAGCACGGCCACCACCAGCGCCTCCCACGCGGTCCAGCCGGCCGACGTCGTCAGCTTGGCCGTGGTGTAGGCGCCGACCGCGTAGAAGGCCACGTAGCCGAGGTCGAGGAGGCCGGCCTGGCCCACCACCACGTTGAGTCCCAAGGCCAGGAGGACGAACACCGCCACCGGGTAGAACAGCACGCTCTGCCACACGGTGGAGATCCCGAGCGGGGCGAGGATCGCCCCCAGGACGGCGAGGCCGATCACCGCCGCCCGCATCCAGCGGCCCTGCCGGTCCCACCACCGGGCCACCGGCGCCACCACTGACGGCAGCCACGACCGCCGTCCCGCCATGCGCCCAGCCCGCAGCCGTCTCACGCCCGGGCCCTCCCCAGGCTCTCGCCCAGCAGGCCGGTGGGACGGAACAGCAGCACCAGGACCAGGACGGCGAACGCGAACACGTCCTTCCACTCGCCGCCGAGCACGGTCGACCCCCAGTTCTCCAGGAGCCCGAGCAGGAGGCCGCCCAGGAGCGCGCCGCGGATGTTGCCGATGCCCCCCAGCACGGCCGCGGTGAAGGCCTTGATGCCGGGCAGGAACCCGATGTCGAAGCGGGCGGCCTCGAAGAAGATCCCGAACAGGGTCCCGGCGGCCCCGGCCAGCATGCCTCCGAGCAGGAACGTGAGCACGACCACCCGGTTGATGTCGACGCCCATCATCGACGCCGTCTCCGGGTCCTGGGCCGCGGCCCGGATGCCCCGTCCGAGGCGGGACTTGGCCACGAAGCGCTCCAGCGCCACCATCAGCACCACCGCGAAGACGAGCACCAGCACCTTGTCGGCGCGGATGTCGGCCCCTCCGATGGACGCCAGCTGCCGCTTCTCCAGAACCCGGGGGAACCCGAGGATCTCCCGCCCGTACCGCACCGCGAACAGCTCCTGTAGGAAGAGCGACATCCCGATGGCGGTGATGAGGGCGGCCAGGCGGGGGGCGTTGCGGCGGCGCAGGGGGCGGTAGGCGATGCGCTCCATGGCCACGGCCGTCAGCCCCGACACGGTCATGGCCACCAGCATCACGACCACGACCGTGACGACAAGCGCGACCCCCGTCTTGGCCGGGTCGCCCGTCTCGATCCCCAGCCCGTGCATGGCGAAGAGGCTGGCGAACACCCCGATCATGAACACTTCGGAATGGGCGAAGTTGATCAGGCGCAGGACGCCGTAGACGAGGGTGTAGCCGAGGGCGATGAGAGCGTAGATCGAACCCAGGGTGAGACCGTCGACCGTCTGCGGCCAGAACTGGTCGCGGAGGCACTGGAAACAGGTTTCGATAGCGGGCCCTGAGTCCGCTCGTTACCGTTGGGAGCCGGGCCGGCGCTAGTTCAGGAGCTCTTGGGTGGTGCCGAGGACGGTGGGCTTGCCGGCCCGGAACTCGTAGACGAAGACGTCGCCGGCCTTGATGTTGCCGTTGGCCTCGAACTCGATGGTCTTGCCCGCACCCTCGTAGACACCCAGGTTCTCGACGTGGTCGAGCAGGGCCTCCCGGCTGGTCTTGCCGGCCTTGATGCCCGAGATGAGGATGTTGGCCGCGTCGTAGCCCTCGGTGGAGTAGGTGGCGGGGGCCGTGTTCCACTTGTCCTGGTAGGCCTTGGCGAACGCACCGAGCGCGCCCGGCGCGTCCTCGGTGGCCAGCTTGCAGGCGCAGGTGACCTGGACACCCTCGGCCGCCGGCGCGCCGGCCGAGGCCACGAAGCCGACGTCGAGCGAACCGTCGCCGCTCAGGAAGCGGACGTTGACCTGACCGTCGGTGAGCTGCTTCTTGAGCCGGCCCGCCTCCGAGTAGTAACCGCCGTAGAAGATCATGTCGGGCGGGGGCGTGAGGGCCCGGATCTGGTTGACGACGGCCGAGAAGTCCTGCGACTTGGGGTCGATGACCTCGTTCAGAACGGTGGCGACGCCCGCCTTCTCCAACGACGCCCGGGTGCCGTCGGCCAGGGCCTTGCCGTAGTCGGCGTTGTCGTTGACGTAGGCCGCGGTCTTGACCGTGAGCTTCTTGGTCACGTAGTCGGTGACGCCCAGGCCCTGGAGGTCGTCATCGGGGACCAGGCGGTGGAACACGGTCTGCCCGGCGAGCTCGTTGGGCAGGGCGGTGGCCGTGGCGGACGCGCTCACCATGACCAGGCCCGCCTCCTGCAGCGACGGGATCACGGCCCGGGTCTCGCCCGAGAAGGTGGGACCGACCACACCCCGGATGGACGCGTCGTTGATGAACCGGTCCTTCGCGGTGGTGGCCTGGTCGGGGCTGCCCTGGGTGTCGAACGGGACCAGGTCGAATTTCACGTCGCCGCCGGCGTCGTTGGCCTCATCGACGGCGATCTGTGCGCCCTGGCGGATGTTGATACCGAGGTTGGCGTTGGGTCCGGTGAGGGGACCGACGAAGGCCAGCTTGTACGTCGTCTGGCCCGACGTCTCCCCTCCCTCGTCGTCGGAGTCACCGCATGCCGCCAGCATCAGGGCGGCCATCGAGACGATGGCTACGACCCTCCAGGTCCCAGCCCGGGTCACACGTGACATGACTCACACTCCTTTGGAGGATGCGAAGGTGTCGCGGACATTACCCCCGCGGCGTCTCGCGTACCCGGGTGCGGCAAATCTGACCCGAGGAGCGAAGAGGATCTCGAGGAGTTGGCGGAGAACATCTGCATCCTCGTCCGGGAGGAGCTCGAGACCCAACACCGGCTCGAAGGCCACGCGGAGGCGGTGCCGGACTGCGCGGTGCGCGAATCGCGCCGGGTGACGTAGGCAGCCCGCGTTCCCCCGGGCCGCGGTAGGTAGGCTCCGAGCATGCCCGAGGCACCCGCTGTCGACCCCATGCTCCAGCTGTTCGTCCGCCTGATGAACAACCTCGACGTGCAGCTCGGCGTGACGGTCCTGGTCGGCGGGTCGTGGGTGACGGGCATCCTCATCCCGCCTCGCACGTTCACCGAGGAGTCGGGGGCGGAGTTGGTGGAGAAGGCGGGCGCCGAGGCGGAGGGACTGCAAGTCTTCTTCCGGGAGCTCGGTCGGCACTGGTTCCCGAGCGACGAGGAGCTGGAGGCGGAGACCGCCGCCGGCACCGGCCCCCGTCGCGACGACCGCCCGTTCCACCTCCACCTCCGCAAGGCGAGGCTGGTGACGACCACGGGGACGATCCCGATGGACGGCGCCTACATGCGCATCCGCCTGGCCGACATCGCCGGCTGGGTGATCGGAGACTTCTCCGCCACCCATCCCTTCCGCCCGCCAACCCCACCTCAACACACCGACTCGTAACGGGGGGGGCCGAGGGGGGCCGGGGGCCGAGTGCGGGGCCGGCCGGGCACAGGGAACCCGGCGGTACAAGGGCGGGCTGGGTCGCCCTCATCGCCAGGGCGGGACGGAAGACGTGGCTGACCACGACCCGGGCCCGACCACGACCCGGGCCCGACCACGACCCGGGCCCGACCACGACCCGGGCCCGACCACGACCCGGCCAAAGCGGCTCGAACCCACGCCGATGCCCACGACCGGCCAGACTTCGCCACACGCCAGCACCTCACGGTGGCAGCTCCGGTGGTGGGTCCCATGTCCATGCTCCCGGGCGGCCGGCCAGGACCCAGCCCTGATGGGTCTTGAGGGCGTGGTGGCGGTGGCAGAGCCGGGCCAGGTTCTCCAGCGTGGTGGGACCACCCTCGGCGAAGGAGACGAGGTGGTCGATCTCCAGGCGCTGGCGTACGTCGCAGCCGGGGACGACGCACTTGGGGTCTCTCGTCTCCAGCGCCGAGCGCACGTGGGCGGGGACGGTCCGTCCCCCGTGGGCCACCGCCACCACGTCGACGCCCCTGGTCACCAGCACCTTCAACACGCCGTCGGTGGCCAGGGCCCGGGCGGTGGCCACCGGGATGGGGCCCAGCCCCGGGATGTCGCACACCTCACCCTCCTCCACGTGGCCCCGGACCAGCGCTGCGTGGTCGACGCGGACGTGCACCACCGGTACCGGTCCCCTTCCTCCGCCTCCACCGCAGGCCAGCGCCACCAGGGCGTCGGCGGCGTAGGCCTCGTAGGGCTCCCGGCGCCCCTCGCCCCGGGCGGTGGCGAAGATCCGCCGCTGGTGGACCTCCAGCGCGGCCAGCAGCTTGGCCCCGGCGTCGGGACAGAGCCGGGCCTCGAGGCGAAAGGCCCCCTCCTCGTCGCTCCAGTGGCGCAGGAAGCGGTGCTGGTGGACTCGTCGGTAGCCCTCGGAGGCGGCCGATCCCTCGGCCCGCACCGCCCGGCACCGCTCCTGCAGCGCGGGCAGGGTCTCGGAACCGGCCGCCGCCACCAGCTCGGCCTCGCGCTCGGGCCGTTCCCCGGCCACCGAGGCGACCTCCTTCGCCTGGGCCAGCGACAGCTTTCCGGAGCGAAGCGCCTCCTCCGTCGCCGGCAGCGACTCCAGCCGGCGGGCCGTCTCCAACGCCACCACCGCCGAGCGCAGCGACGAACCCCAGCGGGAGGCCACGAAATGCGCCGCCGAACGAGTCCCCGAGCCCTGCCAGGCCCGGGTCGCCTCCACCCGCCCCCCGGCCAGCGCCACCCCCGCCGCCCCCAGCCGCTCGACCTCGCCGAACAGCCCCAGCGCCTCCACCGCCGCCGGCCCGTCGAGCGATCCCGGCTCGAAACCCGACACCATCTCGCGCAGCATCGTCACAAGCTCTGCCAGCCTGCCCCCCGTCCGACCCTTCCGACATACCCTCATGCTATCGAACACACGTTCGGTGTGTCAAGCGATGAGGACAGGATCTCGGCCGACGCGGACCTCCCTCCGGCGGCGGGCAAGGGGTTCCCAGGAAGCTCTTAGGTTGTGGCTGGGGGGCTCCCAGGGGTGGGGCTGACTATCAGGTCATGAGCATGCAGACCGACCTCCGACCGACTGTTCCTCAACCGCCCGAGCCCCGGAAGCCCCGCCGGCTGGCCAACGTGCGCGACCACGCCGCGCCCGAAACCTCGGTTTCGGTGCGCCTGGAGCAGGCGGGGGCGATGGCCGTGCTGGTGGTGGCCGACGACGGGCCCGGGGTGACGGCGGAGGAGGCGGCCCGCGCCTTCGACCGCTTCTGGCAGGCAGACGGGGACAGTTCCGCCAGCCGGGGTCACCGGGGCACGGGCCTGGGCCTGTCGATCGTGGCCGAGATCGTGGCCGCCCACGGCGGCGACATCCGCCTCGAGACGGCCCCCGGCACCGGCGCCACCTTCACCATCACGCTGCCCGTCCGAGGTTGACGCCAGGTACCCTGGGACCCGTGCGCCGACGACGTTGATCCCGACCCAAACCTGAGGTTCGCCGGCTCGGCCGGCTCGCAGTCGGTTGGTCCGCGCTCGCCGACACCATCCCGATCTACCCGCTGTACGCGCTGCTGTTCGCCGACGCCGGGTTGTCGGAAGGCCGCATCTCCACCCTCTTCCTGCTGTGGTCGGCGGTCGCCATCGTGGCCGAGGTGCCGGGGGGCGCACTCGCCGACCGCTTCTCCCGACGGTCGGCGCTGGCGGTTGCCTGCGTCTTCCAGGCCGCCGCCTACGTGCTGTGGACGGTCGCTCCCGGCTACGGCGCCTTCGCCGCCGGCTTCGTGGTGTGGGGCCTCGGGGAGGCCTTCGCCTCGGGAGCGCTGGAGGCACTGCTCTACGACGACCTGCTGGCCCTGGACAGCGAGGACCACTACCCCCGGATCTACGCGCGGGTCACCGCCGTCGGCCTGGTCTGCCAGCTCCCGACAGCGATCGCCGCCACCCTGCTGTTCGCAACCGGCGGCTACACCCTGGTCGGCTGGGCGAGTGTCGCCTGTTCCCTGGCCGCGGCGGCCGTCGCCACCCGTCTCCCCGAGCACCGAACGGAGCCCACCCCGGCCGCGACCACAGCCGGCTCGACCCCGCGCCGCGCCACCGGCAGCCCGGACGACGGCGACACCGAGCCGGAGGCACCGAGCGGGGCCGACACCGTTGTCCGGGCCGGTCACGGCGACGGCAGCAGCCCGGTCGGCGCCGGCCGAGGCAGGGACACGGACATCGCCGCCCCGACCGAGGTAGGCGCCCCGACCGAGGTAGGCGCCCAGACCGACGCCGCCCCGATCGATGTCGGCGTCCCGATCGATGTCGGCGTCCCGATCGATGTCGGCGTCCCGACCGAGGTCGGCGTCCCGACCGAGGTCGGCGTCCCGACCGACGTCGGCGTCCCGCCTGAGATCGGCGTCCCGACCGACGTCGCCGTCCCGACCGGCGTCGGCGTCCCGCCCGAGATCGGCGTCCCGACCGGCCTCCCGGCCTCGGCCGTAGCAGCCGTCGCTACCGGTAGGGCCGTCGCTACCGGTAGGGCCGTCGCTACCGGTAGGGCCGTCGCTACCGGTAGGGCCGTCGCTACCGGTAGGGCCGTCGCTACCGGTAGGGCCGGCTACCTCGCCGTCCTCCGCGAGGGGGTGGCGGAGGCAGCGCGCAACCCGGCGGTGCGGGCGGTGGTGGTGGCCGTCGCCGTGCTCACCGGGCTCGACGGCCTCGAGGAGTATTTCCCGCTGCTGGCCCACGACTGGGGGGTCCCGGCGTCGCTCGTCCCCGTGGCGGTGGTCGGCATCCCCCTGGCGGGCGCGGCCGGGGCCGCGATCGGCGGCGCCGCCAGCCGCTTCCGACCTCGGACCCTCGCGCTCGTCCTGGTGGCGGCCATCGGCCTGTTCTGCGCCGCCGTCCTCGTCCACCGACCGGTGGCGGTGGCCGGGATCGCCCTCTCCTACGGGCTCTACCAGCTCGTCCTGGTCGTCACCACCGCCCGTCTCCAGCCCCGAATCGAGGGCTCGTCCCGGGCCACGGTGACCTCGGTGGCATCCTTGGGCACGGAGCTCAGCGCCGGACTGCTCCTGGCCGCGTGGGCCCTCGACCGCCGGTGGCTGGTCGCGGCGCTGGCCCTGGCCGTGGCCTGGGCACTCCCCCACCTGCTCCGGCCCCAGGCCGGCGACGGCGATCTCGCAACCGACCCGACCGGCTCGAAGAGGGGAGTGACGAGCCGCTCGCGGAAATGACAGCGCTTGTCAGTACGCTCTACGACGTGCAAGGCCAATCGCGCGGACGAATCCTTGTCGTCGACGACGAGGACGACGTGCGCGCCCTTCTGGCCAGGTACCTCGAGACCGAGGGCTACCAAGTAGACCAGGCCGCCGACGCGCGCAGCGCCTACAAGGCCCTCGCCGAGCACCCGCCCGACCTGGTGCTGCTCGACGTGATGCTCTCCCCCGACGACGGCCTCGAGGTTCTGTCCCGCCTCCGCAAGGAGAGTGACGTGGGCGTGATCCTGCTCACCGGCAAGGGTTCGGAGGCCGACCGGGTCGTCGGGCTGAAGCTCGGCGCAGACGACTACGTGGTCAAGCCGTTCTCCCCGGCGGAGGTGGAGGCCCGCATCGCATCGGTGCTGCGACGGGTGAGGCCGGCCACCACCACCCCCTCGTTCGACTTCGACGGGCTCTCCATCGACATGGCCACCCGGGAGGTCCGGGTCGGCAACGAGCTGGTGTCGCTCACGGCGAAGGAGTTCGACCTCCTCGCCTTCCTGGCCTCGTCCCCCCGCCAGGTCTTTTCCCGCGACCAGCTCCTCGACCAGGTCTGGAACTCGTCGTCGGAATGGCAGAGCGCGGGCACCGTCACCGAGCACATCCGCCGCCTCCGCAACCGGATCGAACTCGACGTCGACCACCCCCGCTGGATCACCACGGTGTGGGGCGTCGGGTACCGCTTCAACCCGTAGAGCCGAGCCTCAGCCCTGGCGGCGGCGCTTGGCCTCGTACATGGCCTCGTCCGCCCGGCGGATGATCGTCTCCGGCTCCTCGGCCGACCCCCGCCCGAGGGACAGTCCGACACTGGCCGTGACCAGCTCGGTTGCGCTGCCGAGGACCATGGGCCGGGCCACCGCCTCCTCGATCCGGGCCCGCATCTGGGCCAGGTCCTCGTCGGTGTCGAGCCCGCCGCAGACCACCACGAACTCGTCGCCGCCGATGCGGCCGACGGTGTCGCCGGGACGGACCGCCCGCGAGAGCCGGCGGGCCATGCGCACCAGCACCTCGTCGCCCGTGTCGTGGCCCCATCGGTCGTTGATCGCCTTGAAGTCGTCGACGTCGAGGTAGAGCAGCGCCACCCCGCCGCCCGTACGCCCGGCCCGGGCCAGCTCGAGACGGATGCGGTCGAGGAGCAGGGTGCGGTTGGCCAGCCCGGTCAGGGGGTCGTGCAGCGCCTGCTCCGCGAAACGGGCCTCCAGCGCCTTGCGCTCGATGGCGTGGCGCACCGACCGTGACAGCCGCTGCCCGTCGACGCTGCCCTTGACCAGGTAGTCCTGCGCCCCCTCGTGGACGGCCTGCAGCCCCAGCTGCTCGTCGGCCAACGAGGTCAGGATGACGATGGGGACCATCGGGTCGAGCGCCGTCATCTGGGCCAGCGAGTCCAGGCCCTGGCCGTCGGGCAGGAAGAGATCGAGCAGGATGCAGTCGGCGGGATGGCGGTCGAGCTCGGTTCTGGCACCGGCCAGGTCCCGGGCCCGCCGCAGCCGGTAGGCCCCCTCGGCCCCGCCCGCCAGGATCTCCTCGACCAGGCGGGCGTGGTCGTCGTCGTCCTCCACCAGGAGGAGGTCGAACCCGCCGTCGGGCATGGGAGCGCCCCGCCCCCCCGCACCGGGCGTGGCCGCCGGCACGATTGGCATCGGCGAGGGGCGGACGGCAGCCGCGGCGGCGGTGGGACCCGCCACGGCGGGACCGGCACCGGCGGTGGGACCGGCCGGGGCGGCGATGCCTCCGGCGGGACCGGGGCCGGCGAGCCCCGAACCGGAGGCGGCCTCGGTGAGGTCGTCGAGATTGTGGGCGCCCACCTCGTCGGGGACGGTGAAGCGGAAGCGGCTGCCGCCGCCCGGGTTCTCCTCCACCCAAAGGGATCCACCCCGCTGCTCGACGATCCGCTTGCCGATCGCCAGGCCGATGCCGGTGCCTTCGTAGTCGTTGCGGTGCAGGCGTTGGAACATCCCGAAGATGTGGTCGCGGTGTTGGGGATCGATGCCGATGCCGTTGTCGGTGACGTCGATGCACCAGGCATTGACCATCCGTGACGCCGACACCCGGATCCGGGGCTGGGTGCCGGGGGCCACGAACTTGAGCCCGTTGGCCACCAGGTCGTGGAGGAGATGGACGAAGAGCGGCGGGTCGCCGGTGACCACCGGCAGCGCCTCGTGCTCGACCGACCCGCCGGAGGCGGCGATCTCGGCCTCGAAGCGAGGCCACCACCTCGTCGACCACGCCGTCGAGCGCCACCGGCACGTGCGGCCGCCGCTCGGCGCCGACCTTGGCGTAAGCCAGGAGGTCGTCGATGAGGACGTTCATGCGCACCGCGCTGCGGAGGATGAACCCCAGGAACTCCTGGCCCCGCTCGTCGAGGGTGTCGGCCTGGGTCTGCTCCAGCAGGCCGGCGAAGCCGGAGATGACCTGCAGGGGGGACTTGAGATCGTGGGCGGCGACGGTGGCGAACTGGGCCAACTCGGCGTTGGAGCGGGCCAGCTCCTTCTCGTAGCGCTCCCGCAACTCCTCGGCCTGGGCGCTGGCGGCCTCGGCCAGCTTGCGATCGGTGACGTCGAGCGCCTGGCAGATGAAGCGCTCGGGCGACCCGTCGTCGTCGCGCACCAGCGACCAGGTCAGCACCGTCCAGGCGATACGGCAGTCGGAGCGAACGAAGCGGTGCTCGTCCTGGACCCGGAGCCCGAGTCCTCGACGCCCAGCAGGCGCCGACGCAGCCCGGCACCACGCTCGACGTCGCCCGGATGGCTGATCGCATCAATCCCGGAACCGAGAATCTCGGCCATGGGCCGGGCCACGATGCGACAAAAGGCGTCGTTCACCTTCTGGAACCGGCCTTGGAGATCGACGAGGGCCATTCCGATGGGCGCGTGGTCGAACGCCAGGCGGAACCACTCCTGGCCCGGGTGACCGACATCGCCCCACGAGTCGAAGCCATCGGGGACGGGCGCCCCCGCGTCGCCCCCGTCGGGCAGCCGGCACGCATCCACCAAGCGCTCGACCAGCGACTCCGACAGCAGCCGCTTCTCGATGAAGGCGTCGGCCCCCGACGCCAGGGCCTGGTCACGTACCCGGCCGGGGTCGATCGCCGACAGGACCACGATTCGAGTCGAGGGTGAGGTGCGGCGGATGTCGGGGATCGCCGCCAGCCCGTCCAGCACCGGCATGGCCAGGTCGAGCAGGACCACGTCGGGGTGGTAGGCGCCGGCCATCCGCACCGCCTCCTCGCCGTCGCTCGCCTCGCCGACGATCTCGAAGGCGGCGGAGTCTTCCAGCATCCGCCGGAGCAGGGCCCGCATGGCCGAGGCGTCGTCGGCGATGACTACCCGGAGCCGGTCGCCGGGCGGTGCGTCGGCGAGATCGGTCGGATTCCCACATGGTGGCTGCCATTCTCACGTGGATGACCACCCTCGACGCCATCCGGCCCCGCCAGCGCCAGTTGACACCGAGCTCGTCACCCGGGTCGATGCCATCTCCCGCTCCTCGTCCCATCCAGCGGCGGGCGGGGCCGATCCCCATCCTGACGCCTGCCATGGAACGTTCGGGTGTCGACATCAACCGCCCCACCACGAACTCTCAAAATCCTCGCAACTCTGAGAGTTGGATTGTCGGTTTCGGCGGACTGGGCGCCGGCGTCGTGCTTATCGGGAGACTGGCCGCCGGCCCGCCCGCCAGATCCGGCGCAGGCGGCGACGCTCCTCCTCGTCCGTGCCGCCCCAGATGCCCGCCTCCTGGTTGGTCTCGAAGGCGAACTGCAGGCAGGCGGTCTGCACCGGGCAGCGCCGGCACACCGCTTTGGCCGCCTGGATCTGCTCAACCGCGACCCCGGTCGTCCCCACCGGGAAGAACTGGTTGGCGTCCGACAGGCGGCAGGCGGCATCGACTCGCCAGCCCTCTTTGTCCCAGTCGAAACTTGGGCTCCACGTCACTGCCACTCAGACCTCTCCTGCGATCGTCCAACGGTTGGACGCTGCCGGGGTCCGGGGCAACGACCTTCGCAGTTTAGGAGATCGCGGGGGTCTAAGGTCGAGGCGGGACCGATTCGGTCTCCCAGCGATGCTCCAGATCCCGGCAGCGCGCGCCCGTCGCCGCTCCAACCGATCAGGACGTCTGGATGACCGCATGAGGTCTGTCTGTCTCTCAGGTCCGGGTTGGGCCGCGCCGATGAGGGGCGAACGGCGGCTGCGCATCCTCGGCCGGCTGGCTGAAGGCGGGGGCGGAGCTGTCACCGGGTCACGGCTGTGCGACGTCTGCCGGGAGGTGACCGGAGTGACCGGTGCCGGCGTCATGCTCATGTCCGGCGACCTTCCCCTCGGGTCGATGTGCACGACCGATCGGGTCAGCGCCCTCATCGAGGACCTGCAGTACACGTTGGGAGAGGGACCCTGCGTCGACGGCCACCTCCTCGGCCGCCCGGTGCTCGAACCCGACCTCGCCGATCCCGCCGTCCGGCGCTGGCCGGCCTTCAGCGGACCGGCGGTGGAGGCGGGGGTGCGGGCCGTCTTCGGGTTTCCGATGGTCGTGGGCGGCGTCCGGCTGGGGGCCGTCGACCTCTACGTCGACCGACCCGGCGCCCTCACCTACGACCAGCACGCCGACGCCCTCGTCCTGGCCGACGTGGCCGCGGAGGCGGTGCTCTGCCTGCAAGGGGTCGGGGCGGACGACGCCCCCGGCCTGGAGGCCGAGCTCGAGCGCGGTTCCAACTTCCAGTACGTGGTGCACCAGGCCGCGGGGATGGTGTCGGTGCAGCTCGACGTCAGCGTGACCCAGGCCCTGGTCCGACTCCGGTCTCACGCCTTCAGCCACCAGCGGGTGCTGGCCGACGTGGCCGCCGACGTGGTCGTCCGCACCCTCCGCTTCTCCGAGGAGGACATATGACGCCGGCCGTGGGTACCCTGACCCAGTCGTCCAAACCGCGGGCGAACGGTACGTAGGGGGCATCGACATCCCGAGAGAAGCGCTGCTGGCACGCACCTTGGTCGCACTCGCCGACAGCTTGGTCGCCGATTTCGACGTGGTCGAGCTGCTCACGCTGCTGACCGACCGCTGCGTCGACGTCCTCGACGTGGGCGCGGCCGGGATCATGCTCGTCTCGCCCGACGGCGAGCTGCGGGTGGTGGCTTCGTCGAGCGAGGCGGCCCGGGTTCTCGAGCTCTTCGAGGTGCAGGCCGACGAGGGACCGTGCGTCGACTGCTTCCGCACCGGCCAGCCCATCCTCAATCTCGCCCTCGACAGCGTCGACGGCCGCTGGCCCCACTTCGGCCCCAAGGCGATGGCGGCCGGCTTCCGGTCGGTGCACGCCCTGCCCATGCGGCTGCGGAACCAGACCATCGGCGCCCTCAACATGTACCGCGTCGACGACAGCCTGATGCGCGACTCCGACGTCGTCGCCGCCCAGGCCCTGGCCGACGTGGCCACCATCGCCATCCTCCAGCACCGCGCCGTCGCCGACGCCCAGCTCCTCAACGAGCAGCTCAGCCAGGCCCTCAACACTCGCGTCGCGATCGAGCAGGCCAAAGGGGTCGTCGCCGAGCGGGCCGACGTCGACATGCGAGAGGCCTTCGCCCGCCTCCGCCGCCACGCCCGCAACCACAACCTGCGCCTCGCCGACGTGGCCCAGGCGGTGAGCTGCAAGTCCCTCCCGGTGGGCGCCCTCGATCCCTGATCCGTGGGTCCTGATCACTCAAGGCTGCCGGCCCCTCCGCCGATGATGGAAGGACGAGCCTCGGACCCGCCTTCGACTCCGTCCTCGCCGCCGCCCGTACCGGTGCCGGTTGGGCGCGGACGCGGCTCTACCAGTCGCTGGCCCCGGCCGTGGCCGGGTACGTGCGGGCCCAGGGGGTCGCCGACCCGTCCGACCTGACCAGCGACGTGTTCGTGGCCGTCCTGACCCGGCTGCCGTCGTTCGAGGGGAACGAGGACCAGTTCCGCAGCTGGGTGTTCACCATCGCCTACCGGCGGGTGGTCGACGAGTGGCGGACCCGGGCCCGGCGGGACACGGCGTTGCCCGACCCTCCGGCGGTAGGCGATGCGGCCTCGTCGTCGCCGGCGGAGGCCGTCGCCCTCGCCCGCCTCGGGGACGAGCGGGTGGCCGAGCTGCTGGCCACCCTCACCCCCGACCAGCGCCACGTCATCGCCCTGCGGGTGGTGGCCGATCTCAGCCTGGAGCAGGTGGCCGAGCTGCTGGACAAGCCGGTGGGCGCGGCGAAGGCGCTCCAGCACCGGGGACTGGCCACCCTCCGGCGCACGATGGCGGGCAAGGCCGTATCCCGATGACGCACTCCTCCGATGGCTGGGGCGACATGCGTGACGAGCAGCTTCCGGACGAGCCCCTCGTGACCGACTTCCTGGCGGAGTTGCGGTCGTGGGGCACGGGTGAGGCGCCGACTCCCTCGGCGTCGCTGGCGACGCTGCTCGACGCCGAACACGTGGCCCCCGCGGCCCCCGTGCACCCCGTGCCGCAGCCCATCAGGAGGAAGAGGATGCTCGTCACCAAGCTCGCCGGACTCGGACTGGCGGCCAAGGTCGCCCTGGGCGCCGGCGTCGCCGCCGCCGCCGTCACCACCGCCGGGGCCGGCGGGGTGCTCCCGGGACCCGCCCAACACGGGGTGGCCGTCGCCATCATCGCCGTCTCCCCGCTCGACATCCCCGACCGGGCCAAGGACAAGGCCGTCGCCGACGAAGCCCGATGGACGCCGATGACGGGTGACGCCACCACCACGACGCTCGCCCTGCCGGGAGTCGGTGACCCCACGGATGACGTCGATGACGACGAGGACGGCGACGCGACGAGGCCACCGACAACCACGGCGCCTGCGTCTCCGCCGTCGCCCGCGACAAGGGCCTGAGCGGCCGCGAGCACGGCCAGGCGGTGTCGGCCATCGCCCAGAGCGACTGCGGCAAGGAGGACGAGCCCACCACCACGACCACGATCCCGACGTCGACGACCACAACCATCGCCACCATCGCCGAGACCCCGAGCGAGACCTCCGGCCCGGGCAACTCCGGCGGGAACGGGAACGGGAACAAGGGCAAGGACGCCGGCAACTCGTAGTCCCCGTCGGACAGTTCGCTGCGCCCGTGGGGACGTGATCGAGGCCAAGGACGGCCGAACTCACGTCCTACGGGTGATCCGAGCCGTCGAGCCGGTCAGCCGTGGGCGGGCGGGATGTTGGCGTTCCGGACGAAGGCGTGAGGTCGGCGGCATCTGGGTGTCGATGACCGCCGCCGCGGCTGTCGGCAGGCGACTGGACCGGTCCGGCGTCGTCACTGGTGACGGTCACGTTGAGGCACCGGGCCTGGGCCGACGACCGAAAACCGGCCCACTCGCGAGCGGCGGACGGGGCATCCGGCACGGAACAGCAGGCCGTCGTCGGCGACGACTACCCGGCACGGGACCGCCCGCTGACCTGTCGCACCGTCGAAGTCGTGACGACCCGCGGCGCGGGCACTCTGGGACCACGTCGGGAGCGGGCCCAGGGCGCCAAACGGGCGCCGGGGGTTAGGGCCGTGACAGGTGACTGTGCCGGTTTTATCGGGAGATGGCCGGGGACGCCCCGGAGTCCCTCACTCCGATGGTTTCGACGACCTCGACGCGGACCATCGTTGGAAGATCCACCGTTCGTCCGGCGTGGCGTCCGTCGGCAGATTCGTGGGCTTCGCCGCCTGCCAGTCGTCGGTTCCCTCGCGCTTCTCTTCCAGCGAGAACGGCCGGCGGGTGCCGACGTCGTACGTCATCCTGGACCGAAGGCGGCTGGCGATCTCGCGGAGATGGTCGAACGTCGTGTCGTCGACCCGCTCCACGCTCGTGTCTTCCCATCGGTCGGACGCGACCACCACTCGAACGGCCCGTTGCAAGGCGATGCAGGCATCGCGGGTCTCCACGGAGAGGTAAAGGCCGCCCTTGTCGAAGTACCAGTCCCGGAGCGCCACCGACAGCGCCTCCAGGTCGTCACGGGAGGGATTGTCGACACGAGCGAACGCAGCCAAGGGCTTCGTCACCTGCCAGAGATCGCAGTACGCCCCGAGTCGGAGGCCGCGAAGGCTGTCGTCGTACTTGGCCTCGAGATCCTTGCGGATCTTCCAATGGATGCCGAGATAGGTCCCGATGGCCGAGACCACCAACCCGATGAGCCCGGAGACGAGCGCGGTTCCGAAATTGCCCATTTGGTAATCGTCGCGCCGACCGGTTCACCGGGCTCGGATCGGGTCGGCCATATGCCGTACCATATGGTCATGGGCCGCAAGGAAGTGCTCGTGCAACTCGACGACGACCTCGTCGATCGACTCGACCGGTTGGCCGCTGAGCAGCACACGAGCAGGTCAGAGCTGTTGCGGCGCGGCGCGGCCGCGGTCCTGGAGGCCGCCGCGCTGACGGCGGCGGACCGCCAGCTTCAGGAGGCGTACCGTCACGTCCCGCAGGACCCGGCGATCGTCGCCGCCGCTGCGCACCTGGCCGCCATCACCGCGCCGGAGTGGTAGCCCGCGGTGACATCGTGTGGGCCGACCTCGGCCCCCCCGCAGGTCGCCGCCCTGTCTGCGTGCTCACTCGGGACGCCGCGATCGCCGTGCTCACCGCCATCACGTGCGCCCCGATCACCCGAACCAGGCGCGGAATCCGATCGGAGGTCGAGAGTAGGCCAATCTTCGGGGTTGCCGGAATCGAGCGTGATCAGCTGCGACAACCTGATCACCATCCCGACTGTGCTACTCGACGACGACCCCGTCGGCCACCTCGATCTCCAAACTCGAGCCGACCTCGACCAAGCCCTCCGCTACGCCCTGGACATCCGATACTGACCGCGACCCGCCGATCTCGTATCCCGACGACGAACGACTGATGAGGCCCGAAGCGCCTTGAGGAGCAAGTTCGGTCCATAGAAGAGGTTCTCTCCCCCGGAAAGCCGATGGACGGAGATGGCCGGATCGAGGTCGAACATCGGGGTCGTTCGTCGGCACCCGGATAATGAACGCCGCTCCGACGGACACAGTCCCTGGGTCGTCCAGCCGAGGGACGACTGCGGCGGGGTGTGAGGATCTGCGATTTGGGTCGGTCCGTCGTATATGGCGACGCACACCCGCCGGTGGGCGGTATGGTAAACGGTATGGCCACCAAGAAGGTCACCGTGACGCTCGACGAGCTACACCTTGATCGAATCCGGGCGCTTGTCGAGGCGGGGTCGGCACCGAGCGTCTCGGGGTTCGTCCAGCACGCGGTCAATGTCGCCCTCGACGACGTCGCCGGCTGGGGAGCGCTGCTGGCCGAGGCCCTTCGGGAGACCGGCGGCGCCTTGTCCGACGATGAGCGCGCCTGGGCCGACGGGATCCTGGGTACGTCGCCGGCATCGAGTTCTGCGGCCTGATGCCAGGCGTGACCCTTGACGCCGGAGCGCTGATCGCACTTGAACGCGGCGACCGCCGCGTCCTGGTCCTCCTCGCCCGGGCGCGGGAGACCGGAGCCACCATCACGGTGCCGGCGACTGCGCTCGCTCAGGTCGTCCGGGCGCCGGCACGCCAAGTGCGTCTTGCCCGCCTTGTCCGGCAGCCCGCGGCCGAGGTCGTCCCCCTCGGTAGAGTTGATGCCACGAGCGTCGGCCGTCTCCTCGCTGCGAGCGGGACCGCCGATATCACGGACGCGCATGTCGTTATCTGCGCTCGAAGAGCAGGCCACCACGTCGCCACTTCGGACCCCAACGACCTTCGGCTGCTCGACCCAAATCTCTGCGTCGTCCTCGTGTGAGACGGCCGCGCGGGCATTCGCGGCCGGGCTAGCCAGCCGCCCACCACCGGCGGCTGATGGGCACGGGCCGCTCATCGTCAAGGGGCCCCGGACAATCGGACATTCCGGTGATACCGCTCACCCCTACGAGGCCCACGAGCTTTGCGCAAGCGAGAAGGATCGGCACATCATTCTCACCACTGTGCAAGATGCGGGACGAAGGGCATCCTGCGGCCGTGTCCCCACCTACTTGCACCTCGGGGGCGACGCCACTCGGGGACGACGATGGCAGTGCGTGGACCAACATCCCGCCAACACATCGGTTCGGAGAGGTCTCATTGAGCTAAGCGCGCGAGTCGAAGGGCGGCATCGGTTGGTTCGATCGCTTACGGCGGCAATTTCATCCGGGCTTCGCTGCGAAGATGTCCCTTTGCGCGGCGACGTTAATGCGCGCACGCCCTAAGGGTGCTCGCAAAGTTGCGTTAAGCTCCTCTAGGTGCGCTGGCAGAAGTTCTTCGCGTAATAGGCCGACCAGACGTCATAACAAGTGACGTTTAGGAGAATCCCGCCGCTCGCATAATAGTACTTCGAACGATTGGTGCTGCCCCACTTTTGAGGGGATCCACCGCAACCGACGTGTAGGCGCACCTGTGTGAGATCTCCGGAGTAGCTGATCGATGCACTGTAATTAGCTTCGTAAGGTGCGCCGCTAACAGCTTTCCAAGAGGCCCACTTGCTCCCGCCTTTGGTGCTCTCAATCCAGACGCCGACCACAGAATTCTGTGACACGCACATTACTTCGCCGCGAACACTGACGGTGCCTGCACGGGCTGGTGGTGCTACCACCATTACTAGCGCGGTGACCGTCAGCGTTATCACAGCGACTCGGACTTTCCCCATGGCCCCTCCCACATCTTGGGTGCGCCGCCCCATGGCGGGCTACGGAGAGAGTACACAAACGCCAGCAGGACGCGCCTTGCACTGGAGGCCGAGTCCGCACCCTCCATCCGCTCGGTCTTATCGCGCGGCGCCACGGCGAGCGCCCCTTGCTCTCCTGGCCGGGATGGCGGATGCCCGTGCGGGCGGAGCACCGGCCGGGGAAACAGGTCGTATTGCCCCGAGCCGGGCTTGGGCAGGGGCGGTGGAGGTATCGGGTTCTTACCGAGGGAGACACACGGACGAGGAGCCGATTGCCGGCCGATAAGGACCGGTTCTACCGCACACCGGCACGCCCAAGTCTCGCATGGCCGAAAGTGCTGTCACCGATTGAGCCTTGGCCGGCGGGGCTTCTGTCCACTGATGAGGACCGGGCTAACCATCTCACCGTACGCCACCCCGAGTAGGGCAGCAGTCAATAACTCCGCTGCGTCATGTTTCGTCAACGGGCTCGGCGACAGGGCGCGATGCGCTTGGTAGTTGCGGAGCTTGTTCAGACGATTGAGAACCCCACGAATAGAATCGAGTAGCGGTGGAACCTTGCCTAACGCGGCAACGACCGGCAACAACACGTTTAGCTGGTGACTGTATGTGGCCACCTCGAGAAGCCGGTGTACACGATCGTGGCCAGCATAACGATCAAGACTTGCCCGCACAAGAGGCGTAACAACAGACTCGACCGCGACATTCGCAGGAATAATCGCGTCGATGTATCGTTCGTTGACGAAGGCGCTCATCGCGTTGACCAACTGCCTTTGAGGCGTGTGCTCACCACGCGGCATCCAAACAACAGCCATGGTCAGATGGTCGCCCTGCCCTTCACTGGTGGCGAGCCCAGTCAGAGACAGTTGGCGCGGTGCTTCAGCCGGGAAGCGTTCCGGGAGAGCGATATGGGGAACGACAGTTAGGCTCTCGGCATCGGGAGCTGAGAACACCGCGAGTATATCGGCGTCAAGTGGGACACCGTACTCGCTCAAGTCGATCGTGATGGGCATTCCGGCGAGCGGTGATACTCGAAAGAAAGGGACACGCGCTCCAACTATTGCCATCGCAACTTCAGGCTGCGCCTGCAAAGCCAGATAGTCGCGGAGAGCGACGGGAAGATCGATGTTCACTCCACAGCGCTCGCACGGTAGAGCCTGGTCCCAAAGGTAGACCTGTAGCTCTGCCGGCAGAAGGAGGTTCGGGTTGTGACAACCCGGGCACGGAAGTTGCGGTGCCCACTGCGGATGGTACTGCCGCGGTGCCAACTACAGCTCCGGATACGAGGAGGGCGACAGCGGAGGGAGAATGCTCAGGCTACAAGTCTGCCATCAACAACGCCGGCTCACGAATAGCGAAAGGATGAGCCGGTGGACGGTGAGACTGCCGGCCCTCAATATCTTACTCGGGCTGTGCGGCTACGGGTTTCCCGGAGCTTGGCGCCGTCGCTTCACGTCGACTGCGATCAACAGCGCAACGACCGGCAACGCGATCAGGATCATCGCCAACGTGCCGACCGATTGTGTGAGGAACCAGACGAGCATCCCGCCTACGATTTCGCTCAGAACCAGCATGATGGTCACGCGGACGCGAATCGATCCGAGGCTTGTCACCGCGAACATCGGTCAGCCAGCGTCAGCTCAGCTCGTGCCTCAGCTCGTTTCCGGGGACGGAATCCATACCCAGAGTGACAGACAGGACGGCGTACAGGGTCGTGATCGATAAGAAGGGCCGGATACATCGCGAGGGTGCTGGCAGGTCGCCTGACGAGGAACGGCGTGAACGCGCTGTTATCGACGGCGCGCCAGTATGAGCCGCACCCGCCGCGGGCTCGCCAGATACTTCAGCGACGACTTCGAAATGCCTCGACGATGGCGTTTTCGACATCGAGGCCCGACGCCGCCCGCACGAGAAGATCGCCGAGGACACGATCGTCGGGGGGAACGACCTGCTCACCGTCGATCCCGTTGCGATCAAGCAGCCACTTCGCCAGCAGCAGGGCTGTGCGCTTGTTTCCCTCAGCAAAACCCTGCGCCCGAGCAATGCGGTACGCGAGAACGGCAGCGGCGTCGATCGGGTCATCGACCTCATCGACGGCAGCAAGCGCCCTTTGAACCCGGTCGAGATCGTCAGGCTCATCGAACCACTCGTCAACATCACGAACGGCGCGGTTGAAGGCGATGGCAATCGCGATGGTCGGGCGCCTCAATGCTCGCGAAGATAGGCAAGCAGCTCGCGATAGCGATCGAGCTGCTCGTCAAGCCAGACGCGGTCCTCGGCGTCGAGGGCGGTCTCCTCCTCCTCGATCACCTGCTTCGCGTCTGTCATGGTCCAAGCGTACCGCTGTGCCCCCACGGCCGTCATCGGCACCGGTCGTCGGGTTCAGGCATCCGGTACTGCTGGATATGCGGGCAATCCGTGACGAGGGTTGGGGGCCGTCCGCGAGACGGCGCTCGACCCTCTGGAAGGAGCCCGGCGGTGCGGCGCCATTGATGTGCAGGTCCTGGCGCGAAGGCGGGGATCACTCCTGCTGCCGCCGCGTCCAACCCTTGCGCCCAGCACGGGCCTCGGCCGCTGCGTAGTTGCTCGGCGACGCGACGACTCCGTCGAGTTCAGCCGATGGCGCGGCGGACGGTGCGGGTGGCGACGACGAGGGCGTCGAGGCGGAGGGTGGGCTCGGCGTCGATGCGGCGGAGGAGGGCGGTCATCTCGGCCGAGTGGCGGGTCTGGGCGGCCAGGAACTTCGCCACCGCCTCGCCGACCTCCACGTCGGAGGCCGCCGCGAGGGCCCGGCGGGCGGCCTGGCGGCGGAGGTCGTCGAGGTCGTCGAGCAGGCCCCGGATGGCGTCGTGCGACCACCGGTCGCCCTCTTGGACGGCCACGTTGCGGAGGCGCTCCACGAGTTGGTCGATGCCCAGCGCCTCCTCCACCGCCACCAACGCTTTCGCCACGCCAATCACGGGCCGGCCGGTGTCGCGGGCCACCTCGGCCACGTCGGCCACCATCTCCAGCTCGCCGATGCACGCCCACCGCACGGCAGCGTCGGGCTCGATCCCGTCGTCGACCAAAACCTCGGCCAGGCGGGCTCGCCGGCGGTGGCGGAGGGCGGTCTCCAACTCCGGCAAGCGCCGCCTCCAGTACCGAGGCGGTGGGACGGTCCCGGGCGACGACGGCGGCGATGTCGGCGCCCACCGCCCCGACGGAGGTAGTCACGGGTCAGCGACTCGAGCACCGTCCGCACGACGGTCACCTGCTCGTGCACCAGCCGCCGGCCCAGCCCCCCTTCGCCGTCGAGGTCACGCCACCAGGCCGCCGCCCCGACCACGTCCCGCGCGATCCACCAGGCGGCGGCCACCTCGGCCTGGTTCGACCGGGTGTCGGCCGCCAATCGGGAGGCGAACGTGACTCCCATGCGGTCGACCACCTCGTTGGCGACCACCGACGAGATCAGCTCCCGGCGCAGGCGGTGACGGTCGAAGAGGTGACCCCAGCGGGCAGCGAGCCGGGCGGGGAAGTACGACTCCAGCGCCGCCCGCAACGCGGGCTGGTCGGGCATCCCCGACGCCAGCAGGGCCGCAGTCAGCCCCCGCTTGGCGCCGGCCAGCAGCACCGCCAGCTCGGGACGGGTCAGGCCGGCGCCGGCCCGGGCCCGGGCCGCCATCTCCGCCGTGGTCGGCAGTGCCTCCACCGCCCGGTCGAGGACGCCCGCCTGGCCCAGCTCCACCATCAGGCGCTCGATCGCCCCCACCCGACCGGCACTCGCGGCGGTGGCCCACGTCAGGGCCATGCTCTGGCGGGCGCTGTCGTGCAGGACCGCCGCCACCACGTCGTCGCACACATCGGCCAGCACCGAGTCCCGCTCGGCCGCCGTCATCTCGCCCGCCTCCACCGCCGGCCGCAGGAGGATCTTGAGGTTGACCTCCCGGTCGGAGATGTCGACGCCGGCCGAGTTGTCGATGGCATCGGTGTTGATGTGCCCACCCCGGCGGGCGTACTCGATGCGGGCCCGCTGGGTGAAGGCCAGGTTGGCCCCCTCCCCCACCACCCGGGCCCGCACCTGTGACCCCGTCACCCGGACCTCGGCGTTGGCCCGGTCATCGATCTCCCGGTCGGGCTCGTCGCTGGCCCGCACGAACGTCCCCACCCCGCCGGCGAAGAGCAGCCCGACCGGCGCCTGGAGGATGGCCCGGATCAGCTCCGGCGGGGAAAGCTGCTCCACCGACGGGTCGAGCCGCAGCGCGCCCCGGACCTGGGCGCTCACCGGGATGCGCTTGTCGAGCCGTGACCACACCCCTCCGCCGGCGGAGATGAGCGAACGGTCGTAGTCCTGCCACGAGGATCGGGGCACCGCGAACAGCCGGGCCCGCTCCCGGTAGGAGGCCGTCGGGTCGGGGTCGGGGTCGAGGAAGATGTCGCGGTGGTCGAAGGCGGCCACCAGCCGGATGCGGTCGGACTGGAGCATGGCGTTGCCGAACACGTCGCCCGACATGTCGCCGATGCCCGCAACGGTCACCGGCTCGGCCCCGCCGTCCCCCTCGACGTCGAGGTCGATGTCGAGCTCGGCGAAGTGGTGGCGCACGGCCACCCACGCCCCCCGGGCGGTGATGCCCAGCTTCTTGTGGTCGTAGCCCCGCGACCCTCCCGAGGCGAAAGCGTCGCCCAGCCAGAACCCGTGCTCCTCGCTCAACCGGTTGGCCAGGTCGGAGAAGGTGGCGGTGCCCCGGTCGGCGGCCACGACCAGGTAGGGGTCGTCGCCGTCACGCCGGCGGGGGATGCCCACCACCCGGTTGCCGACCACGTTGTCGGTGACCTCCAGCAGGCTGGACACGAAGATCTCGTAGCCCCGGCGCACGTCGACCCCTCCGTCGCGGCGCACCACGAACCCGCCTTTGGCCCCGGTGGGCACGATGACGGCGTTCTTCAACACCTGGGCCCGCATGAGTCCCAGCACCTCGCTGCGGTAGTCGTCGGGCCTTTCGCTCCACCGGATCCCGCCCCGAGCCACCGGCCCCCACCGCAGGTGGACGCCCTCCACGTCGGGTCCGTAGACGAAGATCTCCCGGTAGGGGACGGGCCGGGGGATGTCGGGCACCGCCGCGCTGTCGAACTTCAGGGCCAGGTGCGACCCCTGCCCCGCGCCCAGGTAGCGGTTCGTACGCAGGGTGGCGTCGACCAGGGCGAGAAAGCCCCGGAGGATGCGGTCGTGGTCGAGGCGGGGGACGGCGTCGCAGCCGTCGACGATCCGGTGTCGCAGCTCCTCCGCGATCGACGTGCCCGCTGCCCGCACGGGGTCGAAGCGGGCCTCGAACAGCTCGAGAATCGCCCGGGTGACGACGGCGTTGTCGACGAGCACGTCGTTGACGTACTGGCTGGTGAACGTCGTCCCCACCTGGCTGCGGTAGCGGCGGTAGGCCCGGAGGACGGCCACGTCGTCCCACGGCACGCCCGCCCGCAGCACCAGCCGGTTGAGGGAGTCGACCTCGGTTCGGCGGTCCCACATGGCCAGGGCGGCCTCGGCCAGCCGGCGGCCGTCCCCCTCGATGTCGAGGGCCCGACCGGTGGGGTCGGTGACGGCGAAGTCGTGCAGGTGGGCGGAGGCCTCGGCCGAGCCGAGGGTGTACGGCACCTCCTCGACGGCCCACAGACCCAGGCTCTCGATGATGGGCAGGAACCGGGACAGCTCCACCGCCCGGCCCCGGCTGAACACCTTCAATCGGGCGTGGGCCCCGCCCTGCGGGTCGAGCGCGAGCACAACCGCGACGTCGCGGTCGGCGGCGAAGAGCGCGTCGAGCTGGAGGACGTCGTCGACCGCGGCCGGGGCGTGGACCGCGTCCCGGTACCGGGAGGGGAACCAGTCGGCCCAGGCGTGGGCCAGGCGAGTGGCCCGGCCGTCGCCCACCCGGTCGGCCAGGGCCTGGGCCAGCTCCTCGTCCCACGTGCGGCACAGCAGACGCACCTCCCGCTCGAGTGCGTGCAGCGGCGGCTCAGGGAGGGGGCCGTCGACCTGCACCACCAGCCGGGCGATCACGTCGGCGCCCTCGACCAGGGAGACGTTGGCGTCGACCCGGGTGCCGTCGAGCTGGGCCACGAGGAAGCGCTCGATGCGCTGGCGCAGGGCGGTGGAGTAGAGCTCCGGGGGGACGGAGAGCAGGGCCGACACAGTGTGGTCGGCCGGCTCCACCTGGAGCATGACCTGGACGTCGTTGGTCTGCTCGGCCGCGGCCAGGCCCATGATGACGCCCCGCAGGGTCTCCACGTCGGCCTCGAACAGCTCTTCCTTGGGCAGGACCTGGAACAGCGACACGAGCGTGTTCTCGTCGTAGCCACCCGCGACCACGTCCTCCAGCTCGAGGATGCGGCGGAGCTTGAACCGCAGCATCGGGGTGACGACCGCAGGCTCGGCCGCCGCCTTGCGGCTGAAGACGCCCACCACCCGGAAGCTGCCCACCACCTGGCCCTCGGGGCCCACGTCGACCGCGTCGATGCGGTGCATCGGCACCTGGCGGTGGACGGTGCTGATCTCGGCCGTGCGCACGATGCGGACCGGCTGGTCGGGCGCGGCGGCACCGGCTGCACCGGCGGCAGCGGCGGCTTCGACCTCGGCGGGCGGCGGCGGCTCGGTGGGAATGCCGAGGATGTCGAGGACCTCGGCGCCAACCCGCCGGCAGCACCCCTCGAGCACGAAGTTGTCGTCGAGGAGCCACTCCAGGAGGTCGGCCCCCTCGGCCACCTCCTCGGCCGGGTAGCGGAGGGCGGCGTGGGCCCGCAGCCGGGCGGCGGCGGCGGACACCTGCTCCCGCATGGCCAGGAAGTCGCCGGTGGCCGAGAACACGTCGCCGAGAACCGCCTGGAGCGCGCTCACCAACGGACGCCGGGCCTCCGGGGCCACCCGTCCCCCCAGCTCGGCCTGGAGGAACGACTCCCGGTGCTCGGCGTCGCGGGCGGGGAGGATGGCGCGCAGCCGCCCGTCCGCACCCCGCTCGCTGCCGAAGACGGGGTGGAGCATGCGGGTCACCTTGTGGCCCAGGCGGTGGAGCTCCTCCTTCACCGTGGTCACGATGAACTGGCGGTCCTCGCAGTTGACCTGGACGACGGTGCCGGTGGAGTGCCAGCCGTCGATCGTCACCCGGGGGTCGACCAGGCGCACCCGGATCTCGCCCGGCGGGCGGGCGTCGACGAAGTCGAAGGCGTCGACCAGGGCCACCGCGACGGAGACCTGGTCGCCGTCGTCCAGCTCCTCGGCCGGCACCCGCCGGAGCACCGCCCGGGCGAAGGCCTCGGCCAGGACGCCCCTCTCCCCCGGCGGGCCCACCAGGGCGAGCATCGGCTCGAGCGCGTCCTCCTCCATCACGCGGCGCGGACCAGGTCGCGCACCTTGGCCAGGCGGTCGAACGACGCCAAGACCTCGTCGTGGTCGTCCGCCAGGTGGCGGACAAGGACGTCGGTGTAGCCCAGCTCGCCCAGGCGGAGGAAGGCCTCCGCCACCTCCTCGGGGCCGCCCACCACCGGCGCGTCCGGCGGCAGGCCCCGGTAGCCGGCGGCGACGACGGGGTCGGCCACCCGGTGGGCGTCGGCCGAATCGGCCCCCACGTGGACGTCGCGGCGGATGGCAACCACGCCCGGCGGCCGGCCGAGGGCGGCTCGCCGGTCGAGGTAGGTGTCGGCCTGGGTCCGGGCCTCGTCGAGCGGTAGCCATGGGCCCGCGATCCACCCGTCGCCCAGGCGGGCGGCGCGGTCGATGCCCTTGGGCGCGCCCGCCCCGATCCACACGTCGACGGGCGTGGGCGGGAGCGGTCCGACGCGAGCATCCGCGATGCGCACCGGCCGCTCCTCGCTCACCGTCTCCCCGGCCAGGAGGCGGCGGACGATGTCGAGGGAGGCCTCCAGGTCGCCCGCCCGCCGGCCGAGGGTCGCGCCCATGCCCGCGAACTGGGCCTCCCCGTCGCCCAGTCCGACCTGGAGGACGAACGGCCCCCGAGCCAGGGCGGCCAGGGTGCCGACCTGCTCCGCCACCAGCACCGGGTGCCAGAGAGGCAGGAGGAACAGCGCCCCCGCCGGCCGGTCGCCCCATTCCCCCAGCAGCCGGCCGAGGATGGGGACGTTCTGGAGATAGTTCGAGCCGGTGACGTGGTGGTCGCCCACGAACAGCGAGTCGAGGCCGGCGGCCCGGGCGGCCCGGGTGCGCTCCACCATGCGCCGGACCGCCACCCGGGGCTCGACCGCTCCGTATCCGCTCCGCAGCGATACACCGACTCGCATCGGGAGCATCATGGCCCGTCGCCCGCCGCCCCGCCGTCGGCAGCGAAGTCGATGAAGAAGCGCAGGGCATCGGGGTTGGCCATGCCGTCGACGGTGACCACCCTCTGCCACGGTTCGCCCAGGAGGATGCGCTTGACCGGCACCTCCAGCTTCTTGCCGTTGAGGGTGCGGGGCACCTCGGCCACGGCCACGATCTCGTCGGGGACGTGGCGGGGCGAGAGCTCGGCCCGCAGGCGGCGGCCGATGGTGGCCCGCAGGTCGTCGTCGAGGTCGGCCCCTTCGGCCAGGACCACGAACAGCCAGCAGCGGCCGTCGTGGCCCAGCCGGCCGGTGTCGACCACCAGGCTGTCGACGATCCGGTCGAGGTCCTCCACCACCCGGTACAGCTCGCTGGTGCCGATGCGCACGCCGCCCCGGTTGAGGGTGGAGTCCGACCGCCCGTAGATCACGCAACTGCCCCGCTCGGTGATCCGGATCCAGTCGCCGTGGCGCCAGACGCCGGGGTAGGTGTCGAAGTAGGCGGTCCGGTAGCGGGCGTGGTCGTCGTCGCCCCACAGGAACACCGGCATCGACGGCATGGGCTCGGTGACCACCAGCTCGCCGACCTGGTCGACGACGGGCTTGCCGTCGTCGTCGAAGGCGTCGACGGCCGCCCCCAGGTACCGGCACTGGATCTCGCCCGCCACCACCGGCAGGACCGGGCACGAGCCGACGAAGGCGGTGCACACGTCGGTGCCACCGCTGACCGATCCGAGGGCGAGGTCGGGCTTGACCTGGTCGTAGACCCACCGGAACCCCTCCGGGCTGAGCGGCGCGCCCGTCGACCCCAGGCCCCGCAGCCGGGAGAGGTCGGCCACCTCCCGGGGGACGACGCCCGCCTTCAGGCACGACTGGACGTAGGCCGCGCTGACCCCGAAGTAGGTCGTGCCGGTGTCCTCGGCCATCCGCCACAGCGCGCCGAGGTCGGGGGCGGCCGGGGCTGCCGTCGTAGAGCACCACGGTAGTACCGACGAGCAGGCCGCCGACCAGCAGGTTCCACATCATCCAGCCGGTGGAGCTGAACCAGAAGAAGCGGTCGTCGCGGCCCAGGTCGTGGTGCAGGGAGAGCGCCTTGAGGTGCTCGAGGACGATGCCCCCGTGGCCGTGGACCAGCGCCTTGGGCAGGCCGGTGGTGCCCGACGAGTAGAGGACCCAAAGGGGATGGTCGAACGGGACCCGCTCCACCGCGAGGTCGGCGCCGACGCCGGCCGCGGCCAGGTCGTCGAAGCGGACACCGTCCATCGGGAGGCCGACGTTGGCCACGGTCGACCACCGCCTCCACGCTGGGGAGGTTGCGGGCCAGCTCGGCCACCTCCGGCCGGCGGTCGTAGACGGTGCCCCGGTAGAGGTAGCCGTCGGCCGCCACCAGCACCTTGGGCTCGATCTGGCGGAAGCGGTCGAGGACGGCCGTCACCCCGAAGTCGGGCGAGCACGACGACCAGATCGCGCCCAGGCTGGCGGTGGCGAGGAAGGCGATCAGCGTCTCGGGGACGTTCGGGGCGTACGCCGCCACCCGGTCGCCCCGCCCGACGCCGAGGCCGCGCAGCCCGGCCGCCACCTCCGCCACCCGTCGCCGCAGGTCGCGGTGGCTGATCGTCTCCGGGGGACGACCACCTGGCTCGGAGCGGAACTCGACCGCCGGCCGGTCGTCGTCCCACCGCAGGGCCTGCTCGGCGTAGTTCAGCTCCGCATCGGGGAACCACCGGGCCCCGGGCATGGTGCGGTCGGCGAGGACGGTGCCGCCCCGGGTGCCCGGGCACGTCGAAGTAGTCCCAGATCGACGCCCAGAACCCGTCCAGGTCGTCGACCGACCACCGCCAAAGGTCGTCGTAGGACTCGAAGCCCATGCTCCGCATGTACCGGGACAGGTTGGTGGTGGCGACCGCCTCCGCCGACGGCTGGTAAAGGACGTCGACGATGTTGGGGGTGGCGGTCACGGCCGGATCACGTCGGGCTCGTCGAGGAGGAGCAGCGTCTGGGCCGACTGCACCTCGGGCATGGCCTGGAGCCCCTCGAGGATCACGTCCCGGAGGTGGTCGACGTCGGGGGCCCGCACCAGCAGGACGTAGTCGAACGAGCCCGTGCTCAGGGCCAGCCACTCGACCCCGGGCAGCCGGCGCAGCCGTTCCGACACGCCCCGCCACGAGTGCTGGGCCACGCTGACGAGCACCAGGGCGGCGATGGGCAGGCCCATCTTGCGGGGGTCGACGTCGACCGTGAAGCGCCGGATCACACCGCTTTCCCGCAGCCGGGCCAGGCGCTGGTAGGCGGTGGCGCGGGACACGTTGACCCGGGCCGCGAGCTCGTTCACCGACAGCCGGCCGTCGACCCGAAGCTCCTCGACCACCCGCCGATCGACAGGGTCCAGCTGGACGCTTTGCTCCGTCAGCTCGGTCACACTTCCAGTATGTATCGAATTCTCCCCGTTGGCTATACATACCGCGCCCATCGGCCGACACTGGTCCCGTGGCCACAGGGTCGCTCTACGCACCTGTCGTGCGGGACGGACAGGGTGAGGTCGAGGTCGTCCTCGGCCCCGGACACCCCGGGTTCCACGACGCCGACTACCGCCGCCGGCGCAACGATCTCGCCGCCCTCTCCGTCGACTGGAAGGCGGGCGACCCCGTCCCCCGGGCCGACTACTCCGTGGCCGAGCACGAGGTGTGGCGCATCATCGCCCGCGAGCTGGCACCCCTCCACCACGCCCACGCCTGCCGGGCGTTCCTCGAGGCCAAGGAGGAGCTCGGCCTTCCCGCCGACCACGTCCCCCAGCTGACCGAGGTGACCCGCCTCCTCCGGCCGGTCACCGCCAAAGGAAAGCCAGCATTCCGGTACCACCCCGTCGCCGGCCTTGCTCCGTTGCGGGACTTCTACGGCTCCTTCGCCGACTCCGTCTTCTTCAGCACGCAGTACCTCCGCCACCCGTCGCAGCCGCTCTACACACCCGAGCCCGACATCGTCCACGAGGTGGTGGGCCACGCCAACCAGCTGGCCTGCCCCGAGCTGGCCGACCTCTACCGGCTGGTGGGCGGGGCGGTGGCCCGGTGCCGGACCGACGAGGCCCTCCAGCTGCTGTCCCGGGTCTTCTGGTTCTCGTTGGAGTTCGGGCTGGTCGAGGAGGACGGCGAGCCCAAGGCCTACGGCGCCGGGATCCTCTCGTCGTGCGGGGAGACGGCCACGTTCCTCGGCGCCGACATCCGCGCCCTCGACATCGGTGAGATGGCGGCCGTTCCCTACGACATCACCCGCTTCCAGCCGGTGCTGTTCGCGGCCCGCTCGATGACCCACCTCACCGACACCCTGTCCGCCTTCTTCGCCGCCTACGACGACGACACCCGCCACCTCCTCCTCCGCCACCGATCCGTCCGCCACCCTTCCGTCTGGGAGCCCGCATGACACTCACCGCATCGAACCCGACCGACGTCCTCACCGCCCGCGCCGCCCTCCTCGGGTGGGACGCAGTCGAGCTGTGGGTCGGCAACGCCGCGCGCGTTCGCCGGCTTCCTGGCCTCCGGCTTCGGTTTCAAGGTCACGGCCTACGCCGGCCCGGAGACGGGCTGGCCCGACCGGGCGTCGTACGTCCTCGAACAGGGACGCATCCGCTTCGTGGTCACCGCCGCCCTCATCCCCGACTCCCCCATCGCGGCCCACGTCCGGGAGCACGGCGACGGTGTCCACAACCTGGCCCTCGCGGTCGCCGACGTCGACGGCGCCTACCGCGCCGCCGTGGAGCGGGGGGCCCGGGGCCTCGACGCGCCCCACACCGACGCCGACGCCGACGGCCTGGTGCGCTCGGCGAGCATCGCCACCTACGGGGAGACCCGGCACACGTTCGTCGACCGCTCGTCGTACCGGGGCCCCTACCTGCCCGGCTACACCACCGAGGGCCTGCCCCCGGAGCCGGCGGCGCTGGTGGTCGGCCTCGACCACGTCGACCACGTGGTGGGCAACGTCAAGCAGGGGACGCTGGAGGAGTGGGTGGGCTTCTACCGCTCGGTGCTCGGCTTCGAGCGACTGCGCCACTTCGACGACTCCCAGATCTCCACCGAGTACTCGGCCCTCATGTCGACGGTGGTGTGGGACGGCAGCCGCATCGTCCTCCCCCTGAACGAGCCGGCCAAGGGACGGCGCAAGAGCCAGATCCAGGAGTACCTGGAGACCTACCGGGGGCCCGGCGTGCAGCACATCGCCCTCCACACCGACGACATCGTGGCCGCGGTGGCGGCCCTGCGCAGCCGGGGCGTGCGCTTCCTGACCGCCCCGCCCGCCTACTACGACGACGTCCGCACCCGGCTGGCCCACCTCGACCTGCCGTGGGACGACCTCCAGCGGCTCGGGATCATGGTCGACGAGGAGCCCGACGGCTGGTTGCTCCAGATCTTCACCGAGACCATCACCGACCGCCCCACCGTCTTCCTGGAGATCATCCAGCGGGGCGGGGCGCGCGGCTTCGGCACCGGCAACTTCAAGGCCCTGTTCGAGGCCATCGAGCGGGAGCAGGCCCGGCGGGGCCACCTGTGACCCGGACCCTCGGCGGCACCCGGCCGTCGGTGGTGGGATCGTTGAGGAATGGCCATCAGGCGCGCGCCCAACGGACGGTACGGATGACGGACGGGGCGGGCGCGGGCGGCGCCGGGTTCGGCATCGAGAACCTGCCGTTCGGCGCGGCCCGGCTGGCGGGCGGGGCCCACGCCTGCGTGAGCGCCCTGGCCGCGAAGCTGATCGACCTGTCGGTGCTCGACCGGGCGGGGTCGTTCGAGCATGTCGACCTCCCCGAGGGCGTCCTGGAGGAGGCCACTCTCAACCGGTTCCTCGCCTGCGGGCGGGAGGCGGTGGGCGCGGTCCGGGAACGGCTGGCCGAGCTGATCCGGGCCAGGGACGACCGGCTGGAATCCGCCCTCCTGCCCCGGCGGGCGGTCGACCTCCTCGTGCCGGTGGCGGTGGGCGACTTCGTCGACTTCCACGGATCGCTGCACCACGCCCTCAACATGGGCCGGCTGTTCCGCCCCGACGGCGATGCCCTCCCCCCCAACTGGCGCCGGCTGCCCCGGGCCTACCACGGGCGGGCGGGCTCGATCATGCCGACCGGCACCCCGATCATGCGGCCCTACGGGCAGGTGCCGGGCGACGAGTGGCCGGTGGTGGGCGTCACCCGCAAGCTCGACTTCGAGGTGGAGGTGGGCTTCGTCGTCGGCGTCGGCAACGAGCCGGGGCGGCCGGTACGGGCCTCCGCGTTCGCCGACCACGCCGCCGGGCTGGTGCTGGTGAACGACTGGAGCGCGCGCGACATCCAGGGCCTGGAGGCGCAGCCCCTAGGACCGTTCCTGGGCAAGTCGTTCGCAACATCGGTGTCGCCGTGGGTGATCACCTTGGACGCGCTGGAGCCGTACCGGGTGGACGGGCCCGTCCAGGACCCGAAGCCGCCGCCCTACCTCACCGCTCCGGCCCGGTCGGCGTACGACATCCGCCTGGAGGTGTCGGTCCAGAGCCAGTGGATGCGGGTCAACGACATCCCCCCGGCCGCGATCACCCACAATCGCCTGGCCGAGCAGTACTGGACGTTCCCCCAGATGCTGGCCCACGCCACGGTGAACGGGGCGTCGGTCCGTGCAGGCGACCTCTTCGCCTCGGGGACGGTGTCCGGGCCCGATCCGGGGACGGAGGGGTGTCTCATGGAGCTGGCCGCCAACGGCGAGCGCCCGGTGGCCCTGCCCGACGGCACCACCCGGGCGTTCCTGGAGGACGGGGACATCGTCACGATCACCGGCTGGGCCGGTGGCGACCGAGATGATCGGCCCCTGCTTTGCGTCGGCGAGGTCACCGGCCAGGTGCGCGCCGCCCGCCGTCTGGAGGTGTGACATGCCGAACTACCGATCCTTGGGAGACGTCCCTCGCAAGCGCCACCTGCGGGTGGCCGGCCCCGACGGGGGGCTGCTGTACGAGGAGCTCATGGGTGAGGAGGGCTTCTCCGGCGACTCGTCGATCCTGTATCACCGGCGGTCGCCCTCGGCGATCGTCGACGCCAAGGAGGTGCCGTTCGAGTCGCCTGGCCTGGTGGCGAACCAACCGCTGGTGCCCCACCACCTGCGGACGGGCCTGTTGGGTGTCGGCGGGGACCCCGTGACCGGGCGGCAGGTGCTGCTCGGGAACGACGACGTGGTGCTGTCGTGGGTGGCAGCCGACACCGGGGGACCGCTGTACCGGAACGCGGTCGGGGACGAGCTGGTGTTCGTGCAGTCGGGCTCGGCCGTGCTGGAGTCGGTCTTCGGCCGGATGGCGGTGGGCCCGGGCGACTACGTGGTCGTCCCCGCGTCGACGACGCACCGGTGGGCGCTCGGCGGCGGCGTGGTCGAGCTGTTGGTCGTGGAGGCGCGGGGCCACGTGCGGCCGCCGCGGCGTTACCTGTCGCCGACAGGGCAGTTCCTGGAGCAGGCGCCGTACTGCGAGCGCGACATCCGCAGTCCCGAGGTCCTCGTCGGCGGCGATGGCGGCCCGGTCGACGTACTCGTCCGCCATCGGGGTGGGCTGACCCGCTACGCACTGCCCTCGTCGCCCTTCGACGTGGTCGGTTGGGACGGGTGCCTCTACCCGTGGGCCCTGTCGATCCACGACTTCGAGCCCATCGTGGGCAGCATCCACCAGCCGCCCCACGTCCACCAGACATTCGAAGGCCGCGGCTTCGTCGTCTGCTCGTTCGTCCCCCGCCCCTACGACTTCCACCCGGGGGCCATCAAAGTTCCCTATCACCACGCCAACGTCGACAGCGACGAGGTGATCTTCTACTCCGCCGGCGACTTCATGAGCCGGGCCGGGTCGGGCATCGGGGTGGGGTCGATCTCGCTGCACCCGGCCGGTTTCGTCCACGGTCCGCAGCCCGGGAGCATGGAGCGGGCGGCCGACCAGGACCGCACCGAGGAGGTCGCGGTGATGATCGACACCTTCCGCCCGCTGGGGCTGGGCCCGGCCGCCTTCGCCTGCACCGACCCCGACTATCCGTGGAGTTGGGCGACCGACGGTCGGGGGTAGGACAGACCTGGGCGTTCCGACGTATGGGCTCGGCGAGCAGGAACGCCCGAGGAGGAACGATGGCATTGAATCTCACCAACGTCATGCTGGGGTCCGAGGACTCCAAGCGTCTGGCCGACTTCTACACCCAGGTGCTGGGCGCCCCGAACCCCGACTGGAGCGACGAAGCCAACGGCTGGTTCGGCTTCAAGGCGGGCGACGGGAGCATCGCCATCGGACCTCACAGCGAGGTCACCGGCCGGAGCCAGCAGCCCGGACGAATCATGCTCACGTTCGCGACACCCGACTTCACCGGCGAGTTCGAGCGGGTCAAGGCTCTCGGCGCCGAAGTCGTCGCCGAGCCCTACGCCCCGGATGGCGGCGGCGGGATGCTGATGTGCACCTTCGCCGACCCCGACGGCAACTACTTCCAGCTGGCCCCGCCCTGGGACGCGACGTCGACGTAGGCGGTGTACGTCGCTGTACTCCCACGTACAAAATGGGCCATGGCAATGATGTCGGTGAGTGAGGCACGGGCCGCCCTCCCGCAAAATCCTCGACCTGGTCCAGGCCGGTGAGGAGGTGACCCTCACCCGGCACGGCCAGCCGGTGGCGGTGATCGTCCGTCCGGACACCCTCCGCGCCCGCCGGGCCGATCAGGCGTTGGCGACGGCGACGGCGACCGTACGAACGGTGCTGGAGCTGGGCCGGCGAGCCCCCCTGGGACTCGTGCCGACCCTCAGCGAGGAGCGGGCCGACGCCCTGGTCGCCGATGTCGAGGCCTCACGTTCGAGCGGGTGGACTCCTTCGACGCCGACGTCCTGACCTACGCGGCGGTGGCGGACCACGATCCGGGGCGGCGAATACGGGCCCTGTTCCCGTCCGACCCGCTCGGAATCGCTGGCATGGCTCGGTGCTGCTCCTCCCGGAGTTGCTGACGAAGCCGTTGCGAGCGCAGTCCACCGACGAGGTCGAGGCGCTCGGCGCGCTCCTCGGCCGGCTCGACCTGCGTGCGGTCGACCTGGCGACAGCCGAGCTGGCGACCGCGCTGGGTGCGTACTACGGACTGCGAACGGCGGTCGCGGTCCATCTCGCCACCGCCGTCGCCGCCGGTGCCGACCGTTTCCTCACCGACAACCAACGCGATTTCCCGAGATCGATCACCGAGATCGACGTGACCTATCCCGGCGACCTTCCCGACTCTGCGACCACTGAACCTCGTGCCTGACCGGGAAACTGATCGGGTTGTATCGTCGTGATATGGCAAAGAATCGGCGGAAAGACTTCGACCCACTCGCGTCGCAACCACGAACGCCGACGCGTCGACCTGGGAATTTCAACGAACAAGCCGACGCCCGACCCGACCCCAACACCGACTTCATCGGGGTCCACAGCCAGGCAACCGGTGGCGACCCGACCGCCGGGATCCTGCGACTCTTCCGCTGGCTCGGGCGGGCGGTCCGCAACCGGGGTAGTCAATAAGTCGCTTCTGGATGCGCGGGGCGCGTCGGCTGCACCGACGCCCGGATCGCCGATCCTGATCGCAAGCGATCACCACTTCCAGGTGTCGGCCAGTCCCTGTCGGACGGTGGCGGATAGCCCTCGAGGGCGCCCAGTCGCTCCTCCGGGTTCAGCTTCATCTCCGAGGACCGCACGAACCAGGCCGGCACGCCGTCGAGCCGCCGGGCCTTGATGACCGCGAAGACCGACTCGATCACGTACTGGTCACCGACGCCAACGGTGTCGAGCCCGGCCAACAGCTCGCTGAACTGCATGGGGGGCAACGGCACACCAGTGCTCGGCGGCGGCGATTGCCCTTTCCAGGAAAGAGAGAGTCGCTGGCGCATCGAAGTGGTGAGCCCGTCGAGGACGCCCAGCAGTTCCTCCGCGGTCAGAGGGGTGCCACCGCTCCGGACCGACCACGCCGCGCTCCCGTTCTCGGCCCGGACCTTGAGGAGTGCGAACACGGACTCCACTCGCAGCCCGTCACCAAGCGACGTGGTGCCGTAGCCGGCCAGCAGCACGCTGAACGACGTGGGCTCCTCAGCCACCCGACGTGTCCTCCACAAGACCCACGGCCAACGGAACCTACTCGCTCCCCCTGCGTGTGCGGGAGGCGGCCACGACTGTCGATCTTCCGGGCGACCCCCGCACGCCCGAGCGTCCAGCCGACCGATCACGGAGCCGTCGACCTTCGCCATCGCCCTCGCCCCGGCCCGATCCAGCCCGCCAGTGGCCGTCCGTGCCGGCGCCTTGGGGCTGAGCACGGTCCGACGGT
Organism: uncultured Acidimicrobiia bacterium; assembly: GCA_963836205.1. Taxonomy (GTDB): domain Bacteria; phylum Actinomycetota; class Acidimicrobiia; order Acidimicrobiales; family AC-14; genus JAXDMK01. Next base: position 95,260 of record CAWIIV010000006.1, read on the forward strand.
GGGCGCCGAGCAATTGCCTCGTGGGGCGGGTCGCCAATCGCAGGGAGGCACTCATGGACGAGCAGGAGATTGCAGAGGTCATGGCCAAGCCGATCTCGATCGAGCTCATGGGCTCGTCGATCCCGGCGCGGCTCGCCTACACGGGCATCGACGGCGACCCACGGGTGATCCCGATCGCGTTCGGCCTGGGATGGTTCGCGGCTCACGGTGTGCACCGTTCCGAAGGCGGCGAAGGTGCGGGCCCTGCAACGCAATCCCCGAGTGGCGATCACCATCGATACCGAACGCTTTCCACCGCACGTGCTGCTCATCCGGGGCGAGGCGACCGTCGAGATCGTGGACGGGGTGCCGGACGTGTACATCGACGGTCACGGACAATTGTGCCAGCCGAGCAGTTCGAAGCCTGGGAGGCCGGGGTTCGAGCCCTCTACTCGCAGATGGCGAGGATCACGATCACACCCGACTGGGCGAAGCTCTTGGACTTCGAGACGACAATCCCCAAGGCGGTCGAAGATCTGGTCAACGCCCACGGCGATCGTCGAGGATGACTGGCAACCACCCCGTATCGACGAGAACCATGTGACGAGCTCGTCTTCACTGGGCAGTGCTACTTTCGGTCGGACATTGCCTCCCGCTTCGACGACATCGCCTTCTCGCCCTGCATCGTGAGCAGATGAGTTTGGGCGGTGTGGCTCGCTGCAAGTGCAGCATCGATGAGCTTGTCCCGAGTCTCGTTGTCAGTCGGAAACCTGTTGAATGCTTCCGATGCGAGCCAGACCGCGTGGAGTAGGTAGCAGTGGACAAGCGGCTGCCCGTAGTAGTAACTGAGCTGTCGCGACGACATCGTGTACGTCCGCACGAATGTTCTCGTAAGGAACCCGGACAGAACGGCGCCGGCAGCCGTGAGAATGGCGGCTGTGATCTTCGCGCTCGGCATACCGACGCCTGCCGACGCCGCCGTTCCCGTCACCAGCGCCAGAAATCCCACGGACGCTGCCACCAGGCTGGCGTAGTACGACATTCGAGCCTGTTTCTGCGCGATCGCGACGAACTGGCTCATTTGCGTGAAATTGACGTTCGCAAGTCCGGCCAACGTCCTGTTTTCCAGATGTTCAAGAGCCTTGCCCATTTGGGCGCAGTGGGAGTTGCTCTGGTCTTCTTCGTCCTTCCGCATACGGATCTCCCGAGCCAACAGGGCCGGCACGACGACACAACTCAGGAGGGACGAAGCGGCGAGCGTGAAGGCCGCGGGCGCCAGACGACTCTCGCTTTGGACGAGGAAAAGGCCGCCTACCGTTGCGGACACGGTAAGGGCCAGAAAGGGCACCACGCTGAGCGCGATGACGTGCTTCTCATGGGCCGTGCGACCTCGACGTGGTTTGTCTCGATGATCGGATGAGGCGGGGAGCGACGCGGAACTTTGTGGATCCGCGCCGTTGCCATTAACAGGGGTATGAGAGATCAGGTCTCCGGGATTCGCCCCAGACTCATTCGTCGCCATTCCGCCGTCCTCGCATGAATCGGATGAGGCCTCGGAAGTTGCGTCCACAGACGTGGTGTACGAGTCGGCGCTGAGGGCCTGACGGCCTGACCATCCCCCCGACGCGACGACCACCGCGTCAACCTCAGAAGGAAGAGACCAAGCAACCAACTGAGGAGGAACACGGTGGTCCCTGACACCTTTAGCGCACTCGCCTGGCTGCGCAAGCACATCGACGGCGAGGGCGGCAACGACGTCATCCGCGACATGGTCAAGGTCTTCGCCGAGCAGCTCATGTCGGCCGAGGCCGACAACGCCTGCGGCGCGGCCTGGGGCGAGCGCAGCCCGGAGCGGGTGAACTCCCGCAACGGCTACCGCGGCCGTGGCTTCGACACCCGGGCCGGCACCATCGAGTTGGCCGTGCCCAAGCTGCGCTCGGGCAGCTACTTCCCCGACTGGCTGCTCGAGCCCCGCCGGCGGGCGGAGAAGGCCCTGGTGGCGGTGGTGGCCGAGGCCTACGTGGCCGGCGTGTCGACCCGGCGGGTGGACGCCCTGGTGCAGTCCATGGGCATCGACGGGATCTCCAAGTCCCAGGTCTCGGAGATGGCCCGCAGCCTCGACGCCGCCGTCGACGCCTTCCGCTCCCGGCCCCTCGACGCCGGGCCCTACGCCTACGTGGCCATCGACGCGCTGACCCAGAAGGTGCGGGAGGAGGGCCGCATCGTCAACATCGCCTGCGCCGTGGCCTGCGGCGTCAACGCCGACGGGCACCGGGAGATCCTGGGCATGGACGTGTTCACCACCGAGACGGGAGCAGGCTGGACGACGTTCCTGCGGGGACTGGTGGCCCGGGGCCTGTCGGGGGTGTGCCTCGTCGTCTCCGACGCCCACGAGGGCCTCAAGGCCGCCATCGCGGGGGTGCTGCCGGGCGCCACCTGGCAGCGCTGCCGGACCCACTTCGTGCGCAACCTGCTCTCCAAGGTGCCCCGCTCGGCCCAGACCATGGTGGCCACGGGGGTGCGCACCATCTTCGAGCAGCCCGATGCCACCCAGGTCGTCGCTCAGCACGCCCGGGTGGTGGAACAGCTGGTGGCCAAGTACCCCGAGGCCGCCGGGATGCTCATCGACGCCCGGGCGGACCTGTTGGCCTTCACCACCTTCCCCAAGGAGCACTGGCGCCAGATCTGGTCCAACAACCCCCAGGAGCGGCTCAACAAGGAGCTGCGCCGGCGCACCGACGTGGTCGGCATCTTCCCCAACCGGGCCGCCGTGATCCGCCTCGTGGGGGCAGTGCTGGCCGAGCAGAACGACGAGTGGGCCGTCGCCCGGCGCTACATGTCCCCCGAGCTGCTGGCCAAGGCCCGAATGATCGTCATCGACGGAGGGCTCGATGACACGACCAACGACACCGACCTGGCCAAGGTGGGGTAAACAAGTCCCCGAGGTTGACGTGGTGGTGGTCATACACCACGTCCGTGGACGTGACCGGCCTCGGAGTTTCGCGCACGTGCCGTTGGTCGTCAACGAGTCGCGAGCGATCGGCGTTGTTCGCCAGGAACACATGCGCCAAGGTCACCTCCCCATGACTTCGGCCGAGAGTCACCCTGGACCGTTGGCGCCCGTCGACGCTCGGTTGAACCGCCACGCCCCCCGCGTCGACAACCGCCGACGGCGGGCCGAAATCGCAGCGCTCGAGCTAGCGCGGCATGGTGGGCCCGGATGTTGTCTCGGGCGAGGTCGACCGTCTCGATGATTCGGCGGGCGCGGGTCTCGGGGCGCTTGGCGGTCGCGATCCACTCCAGGATCAGCCGTCGCGACGACGGGGGGAAGGCCTGGAAGTTGGCCAAGGCCTGCTCGTCCTCGTCGAAGAGGCGTTGCAGATCGTCGGGGACGACTGCGTTCTGGGCGTCGGCCAGGGATTCCCACGTGCCGGTGGTCCTGGCCAGGTCGACGAGGGCCCGGCCGTGGGGGGTCATCAGTCCCGCGCTCGTCAGCCGCTCGACCCGCTCGCGGTTGCGGTTGCTCCACGTGCTCTTCGGGTTGCGGGGCGAGAACCGGAAATAGCTGCTCTCCGCATCCCGCTTCACCCCCTTGCTGTCGATCCAGCCGTAGCAGAGGGCGTGCTCCACCAGATCGTCGAACAGCGCGCTCGGCGTATGGCTGCCCTTGTTGTAGACGATCAGCCACACCGCCGGCGCGGACTCGCAGTTCGTCTCCAGCCACGCCCGCCAGTCGTCGACCGACGCCGCGTAGAAGGCCGGCTCGCCGTCGAACGCATCCTCGTGGTCAGTGCACATCCGGCTGGTACCTCCCGCTGGACGAAGTGGACCCCGCGACATCTGGAGGACGGCGGCGATCATCGGTCGAAGGTAACCGGCGACTCACCTTCGGGCAGGCCCGCCGTCCACACGCCTCCGGCAAACGCGAGAAACTCCCACGCGACGCCGGGTGACGGAGGTAGGCCATGAGCGACAAGCAGGTCAACATCGGGCGGGAAGTCCGGGGCGACGGTGGCGTGCGGCCCATCCTGCTGGCGATCGCGGGCGACAGCGGCACGGGGAAGACCACCCTCACCGCGGGCCTGGTGGCGGCGTTGGGCCGGGACCGGATCACGTCCATCGGCGCCGACGACTACCACCGCTACGACCGCGAGGAGCGCAAGTCGCTCCCGTTCACCCCGCTCCATCCCCGCGCCAACTACATCGACGTCATGGAGCAGCACCTCCAGCTCCTCGCCCTCGGCCAGCCCATCCTGAAGCCGATCTACAACCACGACACCGGCCAGCTCGACCGCCCCGAGTACATCGAGCCCCGTGAGTTCGTGATCGTCGAGGGCCTCCTCCCCCTCCACACCCGGCTGGCGCGGGCCTGCTTCGACATCACCGTCTACCTCGACCCGCCGGAGGACATCCGCGTCGCCTGGAAGCTCGCTCGCGACACGAAGAAGCGGGGCTACACCGAGGAGCAGGTCCGGGCCGAGCTGGAGAAGCGGGAACCCGAGTCGGCCGAGTTCATCCGCCCGCAGCGGGCCCACGCCGACATCGTGGTGCGCTTCGCACCGATCGAGGAACGGGGCGAGACGCCGGCCGACCCGCTCAGCGCCTACCTCCTCCTCCGGCCCACGATCAGCCACCCGGACCTGACCACCATCCTCGGCGACGACACCCGCCAGGCCATGCACCTCAAGCTCCGGCGGGACGAGGACGGCAAGCCGGTCGACTCCGTCCACATCCATTCCTACGCCGACCGCGAGGAGACCAAGCAGGTGGAGCAGGCCATCTGGGACGAGCTGGGCGTGGAGGAGCCCGTCCCCGAGTCGCTCGGCCGCATCGACTCCGACATCCGCGACGAGCCCCTCGCCCTCACCCAGCTGATCCTGCTCTACCACCTCATCCAGGCCCGAGCCTCGGCCGCGGCCGCCCGCTGACCGAAGCGGAACAGCGGAGTCGGGCCTGCCGGATGGGACTGCGAACGCTGGACCTCCCGGGTACATTGGCGAGAAGTCCCTGGCAAGAGGAGGCGTGGTCGACGCTATGACTGAGATCCGCTTCCGGCCGGCCGTGGCCCCCCGTTGAACGCAGGTTCGCTCCTCATCACCGTCATCTACGCCGGGCTCCTTGCGTGGGGCTTCAGCGTGGGCGCCCGCCAGATCTACCAGGGCTTCAAGCGGCCCCAGGAGCTGCTCAACCCTCTCTTCTCCAACCGCTACGCCATCCGGCTGTTCACCCTCCACATCATCATCGTGTCGGCCGACCTCTTCGTGATCGGCCCGCTGGCCGTGGCCCACAAGAGCACCCTCTGGTACTGGGGCGGGCGGATCGCCCTGCTGCTGTCGTCACTGCCCCTGGCCACCTACCTCAACCGCAACCCCCAGTCGTTCGGCAAGCTCATCGGCCGGTGGGTCGTGTTCCGCAACTTCTTCGAGTACACGCTGCACGTGGTGTTCGCGGCCATGGTGGTGAGCTGGTTCCGCTACTACCTGCTCCTGTGGTGGCTCGTCGCCTACCGCTACCTCGACGTCGGCCCCCGCCGGCTGCTGCAAAAGCTCTACAACACGCCCGAGAAGAAGGCGGCCCGCCCGTGGGCGCCCACCCTCAACTGGGCCGTGATCGCGTCTCTGTATTTCCTGACCTTCTTCGCGATCTACCACCGGCAGGTCCTGTTCGCCGATGTCCCCGATGCAGACGTACCCACCTACGTGGCCCAGCGCTGGGAGTATGGAGTGGTGATCGGGTTCAACCTGGCCCTCGCCCTGGCCACGTGGGTCATGACCAAGAAGTACACGGTGTCGCTCATGCAAGAGGCGGCTGAACGCCGGCAGGTCCCCGAAGTCGGACCGCTGGGCGCGCACTAGGAGGAAGCACACATGAAGGTGGTCAAGAAGGTCACGAAGGCGGCGGTCGTGGGGTTCCCGGTGGTGATGTGGTTGAAGAAGCGCAAGTCGCCGGGACCGGTCGTGCCCAAGGGCTACCACGACAACTTCATCTGGAACACCTGGGACCGCATCGCCACCGCCGTCGACCACAAGCGGGGATGGGACAAGCTCCCCACCTTCCTCGGGATCCCGATCCTGATCGGCGTCCGCGACGTCCTGCGCAAGCAGAACCTGTTCGACACCACCGGTCAGCCGGCGGTGAACCCGCCGCCCGTCGACGCCTACGACGGCCACGTCCTCACCACCCGCACCGCCGACGGCACCTACAACGACCTCGAGAACCCGGCCATGGGGATGGCGGGGTCGCGGTTCGGGCGCAACGTCCCGATCGAGGACACCTACCCCGAGGAAGGACCCGATCTCCTCACCCCGAGCCCCCGCGAGATCAGCCGCACGGTGATGATCCGGGACAAGGGAATCATCGAGGCCACGTCGTGCAACACGCTGGCGGCCAGCTGGTTGCAGTTCATGATCCGGGACTGGTTCAGCCACGGCAAGAGCCCGGCCGACAACCCCATCGAGATCCCGCTGGCGCCCGACGACGAGTGGCCGACGAACCGGCAACCCGACCGCAAGCCGATGACGATCCCGCGCACCCGCCCCGACCCCACCCGTCCGCCGGGGCCGAGCGACCTGCCGCCCACCTACACCAACACCGAGACCCACTGGTGGGACCTGTCGAGCATCTACGGCAGCACCAAGCCGTACCGCGACCTGGTGCGCTCCCGCGTCGACGGCAAGCTCCACGTCACCCAGGCCGGCCTCATCCCCTATCCCACCGACCCCGACCTCAACCCGGCCCTCGTCCCCGGCTTCTGGCTGGGCCTGGCCATGCTCCAGAACCTGTTCACCCTCGAGCACAACTCCATCTGCGACCACCTGAAGTCGCAGTACCCGGCCCTCACCGACGACCAGCTGTTCGAGCACGCCCGCCTGATCACCGCCGCCCTGGTGGCCAAGATCCACACCGTCGAGTGGACGACGGCCGTGATCAGCCACCCGACGACGGTGGTCGCCCTGCGCACCAACTGGTGGGGCCTGGCCGGCGAGCGCGTCCACAAGCGTTTCGGCCGCATCAGCAAGAGCGAGGTGATCAGCGGCATCCCCGGCTCGGAGGCGCAGCACTACAACGTGCCCTACTGCCTCACCGAGGAGTTCGTCGCCGTCTACCGCATGCACCCGCTGCTGCCCGACGACTACCCGCTGTACTCGGCCGCCGACCACTCCGTGATCGACGCCAAGGCCACCCTGCGCTCCATGGCGGGGCAGGGGGCGATCGACACCCTCGACAAGGTGTCGATGACCGACCTCTTCTACTCCTTCGGCCAGCTCCACCCGGGGGTGGTCTGCCTCCACAACTTCCCCCGCTTCCTTCAGGAGTTCATCCGGCCCGACGGGCTCATGCTCGACATGGCCGCCCTCGACATCGTGCGCTCACGGGAGCTGGGGGTGCCCCGGTACAACGAGTTCCGCAAGCTGCTCCACATGCCGCCGGCGAAGGACTTCCACGACCTCACCGACAACCCCCAGTGGGCGCAGGAGCTGGAGGACCTCTACGGCGACATCGACAAGGTCGACGTCACCCCGGGCATGTTCGCCGAGCGCCTGCCGAAGGGCTTCGCCTTCAGCGACACCGCCTTCCGCATCTTCGTGCTGATGGCGTCCCGGCGGCTCAACAGCGACCGGTTCTTCACCGACGACTACACGCCTGAGGTGTACACCAAGGCCGGGCTCGATTGGATCGACGACAACACCATGGTGACGGTGCTCCTGCGCCACTATCCCCACCTGCGGGGCACCATGCGGGGCGTGCAGAACGCCTTCCACCCGTGGGTCAAGGCCGGAGACCTGACCTCGCGCTCCCGGCTCGTCCGGCTCTGGCGCCAGCCGGCGGCGCCGAACACCACCAGCGCGCCGAGGGCGGCGACGTAGATCCACACGGCCGGGGTCGACCAGTCGATCTCGTCCGGGTAGCGGGCGACCGCCACCAGCTGGAGGACTCCGAGCACCACGTAGGTGATGCTCAGGGGGCGGAGGCGGGCCCAGTCGTTCTCCCATGCGGCCTGGCCGGCGGTAAGTCCGACGATCACCAGCCACGCCCCCACCGCCCGGCTGGTGAGGACGGTGAGCGACCACGGCCACCACTCGGCCGCGTCGGACGGGATGAGGACGAGGGCCGCGCCCAAGAGGGTGACGGCCACTGCCAGCACGCTCGTCACCAGCCGCAGCCAGGCCGGCAGGGGAGCCCGGCGGGACGGCTCGCCCCCGGCGATACGGCGCTGGTAGAGGAGGACGGCCGTCACCGACGGGGGCAGGAGGGCGTAGGTGACCAGCCACGCCCAGCCGAAGAACGAGTCCATGTGGAAGGTGTCGAGGTGGACGAGGGTGACCACCAAGGTGGTGGTGGTGAAGACCAGCACCGCCGGCAGCGGCACCCGGGCCACCGCCCACAGCCGCTCCCGGGCCGACATCCCGTCGAGGCAGGCGGCGGCCAGGTAGCCGGCACCGAGGAAGGCGGCGGTGAGGGGCGAGGCGATGGTCCAGGCGAAGAAGTCGTCGGTGTGCTCGGTGAGGACGAACAGGTCGAGCCCGGCGGCCAGCACCAGCACCGTGCCCGCCAGCAGCAGGCGGCGGGTGGGCGTGGAGACCGGCTTCAGCGTGGCGTTCGGGGCGGGGCTGTCGCTCACGGCACCTCGACCTCCCGCACCTCGACCGCCACCGTCCGCCGGGCGACGTAGCCGGGGAGCTGGGCCAGCGCCGCCGTCTCGTCGCCCGCCTCGACCGTCCACCACAGGCCGTGGCCGCCCGAGTCGCACGACGCCAGCACCGGCTGCTGGCGCAGGGGGCTGTCGAAGCCGTTCCAGGCGGCGAAGGCGACCGGGCACTCCCGGGGCCGGTGGGAGTGGCAGAGAAGAAAGGTAGGCATGACCGTAGAATGACCGCCCCGCGGAGTCGGCGCATCAGGGAAACCCTTGATCGCCGTCCCTGAAGAAGCGCTGGGTGACCGAAGATGGCTGAGGGAGCGCGGATCGTCGGCCGGCGGGCGGAACTGGAGACGCTCGGCCACGCCCTGGCCGCCCTCGACGAGGGGTCTGCGGCCATGCTCTACGTGGTCGGGGAGCCGGGCATCGGCAAGACCCGGCTGCTGGCCGAGCTCCACGCCCAGGCCCAGGCCCGCCGCCATCTCGTCCTCGTGGGGCGGGCGGCCGAGTTCGAGCGCGACCTGCCGTTCGGCCTGTTCGTGGCCGCCCTCGACGACTACCTGGCGTCGCTCACCGACGGCGGCGGGCCGGTATTGCCCGCCGAGCTGGGCGGGATCTTCCCATCGCTGGGACACCTGGCCCAGGGCGCGGACACCGGCCTCCAGGAGGAGCGGTACCGGGCCCACCGGGCGGTGCGGGCCCTCCTCGACGGCCTGAGCGAGCGCCGGCCGGTGGTCCTCGTCCTCGACGACGTCCACTGGGCCGACGCCGCCTCCACCGAGCTCCTCTGCCACCTGGTCGCCCACCGCCCGGCCGGTCCCGTCCTCCTCGCGGTGGCCATGCGTCCGGTGGGGACCTCGCAACGCCTCGTCTCCGCCCTCGAACAGGCGGCGCGGGACGGCTCCGCCCACCGGCTCGAGCTCGGTCCCCTGTCGCCCGACGACGCCCGCCGGCTCGTCGGCGGGAGCGCCCCGGCCGACCCCCGGCTCTACCAGGAGAGCGGCGGGAATCCCTTCTACCTGCAACAACTGGCGCGGGCCGGGCGGCCGGGCGGACGCGACCGGCGCCTACGACCTGGGCGAGCTGGGTGACCAGGGGGTGCCGCCGGCGGTGCGGGCCGCCCTGGAGGGCGAGTTGGACGCGCTGTCGGCGCCGGCCCGGGTGTTGCTGGCGGGGGCGGCGGTGTCGGGCGAGTCGTTCGAGCCGGAGCTGGCGGCGGCGGCCGCGGGGATGGACGGGGCCCAGGCCCTCGACCTCCTCGACGAGCTGGTGCGGCTCGACGTGGTGCGCCCGACGGCGGTCCCCCGCCACTTCCGGTTCCGCCACCCGATCGTGCGCCACGGCGTGTACGAGTCGGCCGGCCCGGGGTGGCGGCTCACGGCCCACGCCCGCCTGGCCGAGGTCCTCGAGCGGCAGGGGGCGTCGCCCCAGGTGCGGGCCCTTCACGTCGAGCGCTCGGCCCGGGCCGGCGACGCCGGCGCCCTCGCCCTGCTGGAGGAGGCGGGCGCGGCCGCCGCCCCCCGGGCCCCCGCCACCGCCGCCCGCTGGTACCAGGCCGCCGTCCGCCTCCTTCCCCACGACCAGGTCGAGCGCCGCCTGGGCCTGCTGGTCGCCACCGCCACCAGCCTGGTGTCGGCCGGGCTGTTGGCCGACGCCCGGGCCACCCTGCTCGACGCGATCGACCTGCTCCCGCCGGCGATGGCCGCGGTGCGGGTGCGCCTCATCGCGTCCTGCGCCGCCCTCGAACACCTGCTCGGCCGCCACCGCGACGCCCACGGCCGGCTCACCGCCGCCCTCGGAGGCCTGGCCGACCAGGGCTCTCCCGAGGCGGCCGCCCTGAAGCTCGAGCTGGCCGTCGACGCCATCTACACCTTCGACTTCCCAGCCATGCGTGCGTGGGCAGCGACCGCGGCCGCCGACGCGGCCGCCATCGGGGCCGCGCCCCTGGAGGCGGCGGCCCTCGCCCTGCTCGGCTTCGCCGAGTACATCCCGGGTGCCACCGCGGTGGCAGGCGGCCATCTCGACCGGGCCGCCGCGATCGTCGATCACCTGGCCGACGCCGACCTTGCCCACCAGCTCGACGCCACCTACTACCTGTGCTGGGCCGAGAACTTCATGGAGCGCTTCGAGCGCTCGCTGCGCCACACCGAGCGGGGCATCGCCCTGTCGCAGGCGTCGGGCCAGGGCCACCTGCTCGTCCCCCTCATGCTCGGCCGGGTGTACGCCCTGGTGGCCCGGGGCCGGTGCGCGGAGGCGTGCGAGCTGGCCGAGGTGGCGGAGGACGCGGCCCGGCTGGCCGCCAATCCCCAGTCCCTGTCGTGGGCCCTGTGGGTACGGGCCCTGGCCGCCACCGCCGCCGGCGACCACGCATCGGCGTTGCGTTCGGGCGAGGAGTGCATGGAGGTCGGCCGCACCGTCGACGACAACGTGATCTCCGCCACCGGCGGTTGGGTGTTCGGCGCCACCCTGCTGGCGGCGGGCGAGCCCGAACGGTGCCGGGCCGAGGTGCTGAAGGCCGGCGGCGGTCCCGACCTCGACCGGGTCGGTTCCGGCGTGCGCTGCACGTGCTACGAGCTGCTGACCCGGGCCGAGCTGGCCCTCGGCCGGCGGGTGGAGGCGGCCGGGTGGGCGGCGCGGGCGGCGTCGGCGGCGGCCGGGTTGACCCTCGACGTGGCCCAGGCGGCGGCGAACCGGGCCCAGGCGCTGGTGCTGGTGGAGGCGGGCGAGCACGCCCGGGCCGCGGAACTGGCCCTGGCCGCAGCCGCGGCCTGCGAGCGGGCGTCCGCCCCCATCGAGGCGGCCCGGTCGCGGGTGCTGGCGGGGCGGGCGCTGGCCCTGGCCGGCGACCGGGAGCAGGCGGTGCCCGAACTGGAGCGAGCGGAGCGGGAGCTGGCCGCGTGCGGGGCCCCGTCCTACCGGGCCGAGGCCGTCCGCGAGCTGGAACGGCTGGGGAAGCGGGTCCGGGTTGACGGCGGCGGAGGCGGTGGTGGCTCGAGCGGCGGCGGTGGTCCGGGTTCGTCCGGCGCGTCGGCATTGGTCTCCCTGACCGCCCGGGAGCGGGAGGTGGCCGATCTGGTCGCGGCCGGCAACACCAACCGGGAGATCGCCAGTGCCCTCTACCTGAGCGAGAAGACGGTCGAGAGCCACCTCTCGCACATCTTCACCAAGCTCGGCGTTTCGTCCCGGGCCCGCCTCACGACCCTGCTCGCCCGCCACCCTCAGGGTCCGGGATCAGGGTAGGGGAACCGAGTTTCCCCCGATGGCGCCGGGGGCCCTCCGCTTCAGAGTGTGGTCATCGGGATCTACGAACGATCCCCACTCGTCCGGGAGGGACTCCAAATGCACGCTTCGATCCGCCGCTTCGCCTCCGCCCTCGTCGCCGCCGCCGGCCTCGCCGTCGGCATCGGCGCCTCGTCCGCCTCGGCCGTCCCGTTCGTATCGGCGACCCTCGGCATCACCGCCATCGCCGACAACGACTACATCATCTCCGTGAACGGCCATGTGGAGATGAGCCAGGCCGACGCCCAGGCGGCATGTAGCCACCCCGGCGACCCGGTCGACGTGGAGCTCTACGGCGACGACTTTGGCTTCGACGACCTGCTGATCTCGACGTCCGAGTTCGCCGCGGCCACCATGACCTGCACGACGTCGGCGTCCGGAATGGACTACCGAGTCTCGCTCACTCGTGACGGTGACGTCCTGAACGAGGATCGACCCGGCGAGGACGAGCTCCGCGCCTTGGTCACCTTCCTCGACATCCGCACCGGCACGACGACCGTCGCCTACTCCCCCCTGCAGCTCCGCCGCATCTAGTTCCGATCGCCCCCGAAACTGGCCCCCTCAACGGCGAGGGGGCCTGTTTCGCGTCCCGCTACCCGGCAAGCACGCCGTTGACCAGCGCATTCCAGGTGATCGGGCCGACGATGCCGTCGACCACCAGGTCCGCCGCCTCCTGGAAGCCGCGCACGGCCGCATCCGTCTTCGGCCCGAAGATCCCGTCGACCTTGAGGCCCTTCGACGGGTCGCCCGACAGGTTCCGGGCCTGGAACTGGCTCTGGACGGCGCGCACCGCCTCACCGTTGCTCCCGACCTCGACATCGACGATCAGCGCGGCCCAGGTCTTGTCCCCGACGACGCCGTCGACCTTCAGGCCGCGCTTGCCCTGGAAGGCCTTCACCGCCGCGGTCGTGGCCGGACCGAAGACCCCGTCGACCTTCACCGTGTCCCCGTGGTGGCGGAGGAGGTACTCGACGGTCTTGATGGGCTCCTTGCTCAACGGTCCGGGCGACGGTTGCCCTTCCCGTTCGATGGGCCACTGCAATGCCATGGCGACTCCTCCCGCGGGGGTGCGATCTGCGTCCATCGTCGCGCGACGGGTTCGGTTGATCGGGTCAGGGGCCGACGGTTTGCGATCGTTCATCGGTAGGGACGTGATGCAGGCTCGCACGGCCGGTTTCACGGCCCCATCGACGCACGAAACGCGGGCTCCGGCGTGCGGCTGGCAGGCAGAATTCGCCTGTGGAACAGTCCGTGACATCCATCGAAGCCGACGACGTCGGCCTCCGGGGGGTCGGGTCCAACGGCCGCCCGTGGCAGATCGGCTGGAGCGACCTCGTGGCGGTCGACATCCGGACCACCTCGCGGGGACCATTCGAGGACGACGTCTTCTACGTGCTCACCGATCGAGCGGGCCTGGTCGTGATCATCCCGCAGGACCTCACATCGACGAGTGTGCTCGGCCGGCTACAACAACTCCCGGGATTCGACAACGAGACCTTCATCGCCGCCATGGGCTGCACCGACGACTCGACCTTCGTCTGCTGGCGCGCGGGGACCTGACTGGGGCGGGCGCAGCCGGCGGCCACAGCGTAAAGCGGTGCCACCGAGGTCGTGCGTCGATTCGGCGGGAGCGTGATGACTGCGAAGTGGACCGGACAGGCTCACTGAGCAAGCCGATGCCGGTTGTCGTCGAAGAGCTGCCGACCCGCCTCGGTTAGAACCCGATAGTCGCCATCCTTCCGCAGACTCGCCGTGCCTTGGTAGAAGCCCGCCACACCTCGCGGGTCGTAGCCCTCCTGGACAGCGAGATCACGCGCCACGCTGTAGTGGTGCCGCCCGTCCGGCGCCTCGTAGAAGTGCTTCAGGTACCGAAGAAGCCGGACCATGCGCCAACCCGGCTCCCTGGCCTCCTCAGGCGTGATCGGCTCGATCGCATCGCCGATCAAGTCCGCAAGGTCGTCGGAGCGCAGCCGTTGACCGGGGTCGGCCCTTCGGCCAGCACCGAACCTCACCCCCTCCGCCTCCAGAACGAGGTGAATGTCTCGTCCATCGTTCGGGTCACTCCATCGAAACGCGTCGGCCACACGACCCTCCGACGTGAGAACCCGATGAGCATTGAGCAGGTCCGCCGTCCTCGCCAAGTGCTGGCCGACTGGGACCTGGTGAGAGCCGATCAGCTCAGCCAGATCGCCGTAGGTGGTCCAGGACCCCGTCGGTAGAGCTGCGAGTGCAGCGTGGAGGCGCCTCCAGTCCCGACCCTCCTCGGGTTCCTCGACGTCTGCCAACGGGGCGGGCCAGATTGCGATCGCGCGATCCGCCAGCTCATCCGCTCGGGCGAGAATGTCGGCGCGCCCCCACGTTTCCGCAGGCACGATGGCCCGATTCAGCTCGAGGTGGCTCCCATGGAGGATCTCCTGCTTCCGTTCGAACGGCCGGTTGGACAGCTGCCCGTTGTACGCCGTCACTGTGAGATTCCCAAGCGTGTGCAAGAGCTCAGAGTGCACCGCTGCTGGGTCCTGACCCTCCGCCGCGATCGCTTCTCTCCATTCGTCAGTTAGCGACTGGGGCATGGTGCGTCCTCGAAGCTGGACCAGACCAGCGGGTGTGAGTCCCGCCCGGGTAATCGCCGGAGAGCCCGGTAGCAGGCCCCGGTTCGTCGCCGAGAGGCGGCGGGCTGAGCGGGGCGTCAAGAGCCTCTTCGGAGGGAGCAAGCGTGCGGGCCGTAGCGCCACCAGGCGTGAGTCCTGCAGCCTCGTCAGATGTACAACGGGGGAGCCGAGCCGCTCATGTCACGGCCAAGGCCCACGTCCGACCGACTGGCGTTCCGGAATGCCCCTGGTCGGGTCCCCCCGGGGTATGGGGAGCGGCACGTACGCAAGGTCAGGTTCGGAAGGGGAGAGACCCGTCTGCGCAGCCTCGTCAGCAAAGACCGCTCGTATAAGCCAGTGGTGAAATCGAGCGGAGCGCAGCGGGAGTCCGACGGGGTCGTAGTACCGCCAGCCGGCGGGAAGGGCCCCGACTTTGGTCACGCCGACGATGGGGGTAAGCACAAGGGCATGGCCGGGACCGCCCGGTCCAAATCCCCCGCCGGGCAGACGCCCGTCGACAACGTGCGAAAACTCCAGAACCGGCTATGGGCTGCGGCCAAGCAGTCTCCGGGTCGCCGCTTCCACGCCCTGTACGACCGCATCCACCGGAGTGACGTCCTGTGGGAGGCGTGGAGGCGGGTCCGAGCCAATCGTGGCGCCGCCGGGGTCGATCGTCTGACCCTGGAGGCGGTGGAGGACTACGGGGTCGGGCGCATGCTCGACGAGCTTTCCCGTGACCTCCGTGCAGGCAACTACCGCCCGGCACCTGTGCGCCGGGTGGAGATCCCCAAGCCCGACGGCCGGATGCGGCCCCTGGGCATCCCCACCGTGCGCGACCGGGTGTGCCAGGCGGCAGCCAAGATCGTCCTCGAGCCCATCTTCGAGGCCGACTTCCTGCCGACCAGCTTCGGTTTCCGACCGAAGCGCTCGGCCACCGACGCCCTGGAAGCCATCCGGGTGGCGTTCCCCCGAGGACGGCAGTTCGTCTTCGAGGCCGACATCCGCGACTTCTTCGGCCAGATCGACCACGACCGCCTCCTGGTCGAGGTCGAACGGCGCGTCTCGGACCGGCGGGTGCTCAAGCTCATCCGCCAGTGGCTGCGTGCAGGGGTGCTGGTCGAGGGGGTGCGCTCCGAGACGGTCACGGGCACGCCCCAGGGCGGGGTCATCTCCCCGCTGCTGGCCAACGTCTACCTGCACGCCTTCGACCGGTCCTGGGCCGAGTCCGGCACCGGCGAGCTCGTCCGCTACGCGGACGACTTCGTGGTGTTGTGCACGACCCGGGAACAAGCCGATGAAGCTCAATTGCGGGCAGCCGCCATGTTGGGCGACCTCGGTCTGAGCCTGCACCCGGACAAGACCCGCGTGGTCGATCTTCGGGAGGGCAAGGAGGGCTTCGACTTCCTGGGCTGTCACCTTCACGCCCGCATGTCGGGTCGCCTGTGGGAGCAGCGGCGCATCGTCCGCTACTACCTGCACCGGTGGCCGTCACAGCGGTCCATGAAGCGGGCACGACTGCGAATCAAGGCCCTCACCGGTCGGAGCCGGCTCGGTTTGGAGTTGGAGGACGTGATCGACGACCTCAACCTGTTCCTTCGGGGATGGGGCAACTACTTCCGCACCGGGAACGCGGCCGACAAGTTCGTCTCCCTCGACCGGCACGTCGTGTGGCGGCTCAAGCGCCTCTTGATCAAGAAGCGGGGCCGCAACCTGCGAGCCGGCCAGGCCGAGCGTTGGACGCACGCCTGGTTCCACGACCAGGGCCTGCACCAGCTCATGGGCACCATCCGTTACCCGAAGGCTGCGTAACCATGTCCAGAAGACCATCGGTGAGCCGTGTGCGGGAAAACCGCACGCACGGAATCGAAAGGGGGAGGGGGAAACGTGCTCGTCAGCGAGCGGCGCGCCCCTGACAACCAATGACGTGCTCAATCGAGAGCTTGGACGCTGACCAATCCACGGGCTCGGCGTGCTTGTAGCTGTCCTCCAGCCGTTGAAAGACCAGCATCTTCTGGTTCTGCCGACCCTGGTAATAGAACGGCTGGCTGCGAATCGCGACACGGAGACGACGATCTGACGGCCAATACTTGCGCGGCCCTGACAAGGCGTGCCTGACGGCCTCGACGATCGGCATCTTCACTGGCAGCTGCGACACCAGTGAACTGAATACGCGGTTGAGGTTGTTGGTCGGGACACTCGCGATCATTCGTCGAACAAGGAAGCTCTCGACGTACGAGAGGGCTTCGAGCACTTCGACGGGGGTGCACTCGCCGGCCTCGCGAAGGAGGTAGAGATGAAGCAGCAGCGGGTACGTCGTTGACGCTCCCCAGGCATCGAGCCGGGTGAGCGCCCCTCTGACCTCCGGATCCTCCTCGTATTCGGGCTGGACGATCCGGCGGAACAGGGCTGCTCGTCGAACAAGCTCTCGTACTTCCGCTTCGACGCCAGTCTCGTCGCCTTCGAGGCCTCGCAGCCGATCTTGTTGAGCTCTGTAGATGTCAGGCCGTTTGATCGTGTTCCGACCTCGGACGACGAGATCGACGAAAACCGGCTCTCCTGACCACGATGTGGATCAGGACGCCTCTTTCCAGACCACCCGCTCGTGCGGCAGCTTGATGTCGATGGGCCCGGCAGCGAGCATGACGAGGGCCAGGGCCGCGTCGGCGGAATGGAACCCGTACGCCCTGCGGATGATGAGGCGGACCTTGGTGTTGAAGCCCTCCACCCGGCCGTTGGAGATCCCGTGCTCGACGGCGTTGAGGATCATCTCCCGACGCTGGCGCATGGTCTTGGCCACCTTGACGAACGGCGCCAGCCGCGATCTCTGGGCTCGGGCGCACCACCGGTCGAGAAGCTCGCCCGCCTCGTCGCGGGTGAGGTCGCCGGCCAGGATGGCCCGGAACTGCTCCTTCATCTCATAGGCCCGCCACATCCCGCCCCGGTTGCGTCGGATGCGCTTGAGCTGGGCGGCCTGGGTGCTGGTCAGGTCCTCGGGGTTCTTCAGCAGGGCCCACCGGGCTCCCTTGAAGTCCTTGGCCCAGCGGTCGTCGGGAAGCCGGCGCAGCTGGTTCCACAGGTCCCGGCGGACCTCGTCGAGAGCGTCGCCCACCAGGCACACGAGGTGGAACGGATCGGCGCACACGATGGCCTGGGGAGCGTGTCCCTCGGCCTTGACGCTCTTGAGGTAGGCCGGGCCCAGATCCATGGAAATGGCGCTGAGCTGGGACGATCGCTGAAAATGAGTGTGTAGGAGATGGTAAGGAGGTAGGTGGTGTGGAGAGATGTGAGATGGAGGCGTCGAGGCGGAGCTAGTGTGCGGGCGCCGTCGCCAGAAGCAGGAGAGACCGCCGTGCGGTCCATCCTCGTCGCCAGCCACGCCAGCAGGTCGTCGAGGTCCCGGGTGAGGTTCGCCCCCGGCCGGGCGAAGGGGACGGCCTCCACCACCACGCCGTGGTCGGGGCAACGAAGACGGCGCAGGCTGGCCCGGACCTCCAGCCGCCAGGTGCCCAGGTCGAGGTGGCGCCACCACGACGGCGCCGGCCGGGTGTCGTAGCGGAACCGGGTCTTGAACCCGCAATGGGGGCAGACCAGCCGCCGCCGGCGCAGGGCCACGGTGACGATCACGATCGTGGTCAGGAACTCCACGGCGACGACGTTGACGTCGTCGAGCCGAAGGAGGCGCTTGAATGCGGTGGTGACGCGCACGGGTTGAGGACCTCCCGGTTCAGGGGTGTGAGAAGTCCGTGAACCTTGGCCCGGCCCGTGCGCGTCACGCGGATACCGGAAGACCTGCTCAGCCAGCCACTACACGCCTGCCGGCTCCGATCCCATCCACACTTGGGTCAGGAGAGCCCGAAAACCAAGGTCTCGAGTTGAGCGGGAGTGAGTTGCTCCTGCATCGGTCGCCAGAGCTGCTCGTAGACGACCTCCGATCGCGTTGGCAGGAGCATGAAGACGAAGTTACGAAGCAGGTCAGCCTGCGTGAGGCGGACGCCGCGATCGTTCAGTGACTCGAAGATACGATGGACGTTGTCGTTCGCATCGGCTGTGATCGCTACGAAATGAAGTCTCTGGCGCACCACTGCTTCGATACGTTCAGGGTCGAGCGGCTCGTTGTCAGGGCCCACCTGTGTCAGACGGGAACGGAAGAACGAATAGGCGCTGCCTATTCCGCCGCGCGCTTCGCTTGGTCGGCTCGGTCGACGCACGCGAAGAACGCCTGACGGTCGACCTGCGTAGGAAGCAGACGGTAGAACGACGACCCCTTCCCGTACTTGTTGATGAGGTACCGCTCGTTGAAGCGCTCTACTGCCCCCGGATCGTTCGCCGCCACGTGATCGCGCAAAGCGCACAGGGCCACGAGGAGTGTCGTGAGGCGCTGTTGGCCATCGATTACGAGAAACGGGGTGACACCGTGAGCCTGAATAAGAGGTGACGGGGCGAGAACAAGACTCCCGAGAAAGTGCGTCGGCGCCCGGCTATCGAGCTTGCCGAATTCATCCGGGGTGAGGACGTCGTACTGTTCAAGTACGTCCTCCCAGAGCTGGCTGAGCTGTGGCGAGCCCCAGGCGTATTGCCGCTGATACAGGGGAACCTGAAATTGCTTCTCGCCTTCTATGAGCTCCTTGAGAGTGCTCTCTCCGACCTGCATGCCCCCTACCAGCCCCACCGGGCGGGGAGGACACGGGTTGCGGCCCCCCGGATCGTGACCATCGGGAACTCACGCACCGTAACGCCCCGCCCGGCCCCGAGGTTCATCGTCCTGTACCGCTGGACGAACAACCGGCGGCGACAGGGGCATGTCGATCTCGACTCGGGCCTGCGCTTCGGGCCGATGTAGCGCTGGGTCAGGCATCGAGTTCGCCGGGGTGCTCGACCCGCAGGTCGCCCATCGGGAAATCGTCGGTGTTGTGGGTCAGCAGGACCGCGCCGTGGGCCCGTGCGGTTCCGGCGACGAGCGCGTCGGGCGTTTGATGGTGCGGCCCCGCCTCGCCCAGTCGGCCTGGTACCGCCCGGCTCGATGGGCGGCTTCGCGGTCGGTGACCAGGAATCGGAGCCGGCCGAGCAAGGCCGTTGCCTGACGGCGCTCGGGCTCCCGGAGGCCGGCCTCCACCTCGGCCAGGTTGACGCACGTCGTGGCGAGCACATGACCGCCCGCAACAAGGCGAAGCATGGTCGGCCTTCACCTCCGGCCGTCCCCGCAGCCACTCGATGAGAACGGTGCTATCGAGTAGGAAGGTCATCGGCGGTCAGATCTCCCCGGCGGGATGCGCGTACCCACTCTTTGACGTCCTCGGGGTCCCGCCAGTGCGGGTAGTCCTCGTCCTTCAGAATCCCGGCGCCATCGTGGATCGCGGCCTCCAGCTCGAGCCGTTCCAGCTTCTCCCGGGCCGCTTCCTCCAGGAATCTGCTCCGGCCCCGCTCGCCGACCCGCTCGTCGATGGCGGCGATGACCTCGTCGGCGAGGATGACGTGCGTTCGAGCCACCGAACCTACCTTCGTCCCACTGCTCGTCCCACTGTACCGGGTGGGGTGTGCGCCGAAACGGTGGAAGCCGACCCGGAGGCCGGCTTCCTGTGCGTGACGCGGGGGTTGTGCTGGAGCGGACGACGGGATTCGAACCCGCGACCCCAACCTTGGCAAGGTTGTGCTCTACCACTGAGCCACGTCCGCGTTCGGCCTCAGCCTACCAAACGGGGTCCGGTGGTGGCACCCCCCGACGAGGGGAACCGGGGCCGGCCTAAGTGGTCGAGTGTGCGAAAACCTACGAAACGTGTCGGTTCTTGCACACTCGATCGCCCGCCTACCGGCCGGTGTGGCCGAAACCGCCTTCGCCCCGGTCCGATGGCGGCAGGTCGGCGACCTCGACGAACGAGGCCGCCTCCACCCGTTGGACGACGAGCTGGGCGATCCGGTCGCCCCGGCGGACGACGTAGTCGCCGGTGCGGTCGGTGTTCACCAGGGCCACCCGTAGCTCGCCCCGGTACCCGCAGTCGACCAGGCCGGGGGCGTTGAGGACGGTGACACCGTGGGCCACCGCCAGCCCGCTCCGGGGGAGGACGAAGCCGGCGTACCCCTCGGGGATGGCCACCGCCACACCAGTCGGCACCACCGCCCGCCCGCCACCGGCGGCCAGCAGCACGTCCTCCCGCGCCACCAGGTCGGCACCCGCGTCGCCGGCGCGGGCGTAGGCGGGTGGGGTGAGGTCGGGGTCGAGGCGGACCATCGGGATCTCGATCATCGGGGACCAATCACAGACACAGCCTACGATCGCCTCCATGCTGGCCTGGATCGACCTGGAGATGACCGGGCTCGACCCGTCGACCGAGGTGATCGTCGAGATCGCCGTCCTGCTCACCGACGACGACCTGGAGATCGTGGCCGAGGGTCCCGATCTGGTCGTCTTCCAGCCGGCGGAGAAGCTGGCGGCCATGGCCGACGTCGTCCAGCGCATGCACCAGACGAGCGGGCTGACGGCGGCGGTGGCGGCGTCGACCACGTCGTTGGAGGACGCCGGGCGCCAGGTGCTCGACTTCCTCCGCCGGCACATCCCCCAGCCGGGGACGGTGCCGCTGTGCGGGAACTCCATCGGCACCGACCGGCGCTTCCTGGCCGCCTACCTGCCCGAGCTCGACCGCTTCTTCCACTACCGGTCGATCGACGTGTCGACGGTGAAGGAGCTGTGCCGGCGGTGGTACCCCGACGCCTACGGGGCGGCACCGGCCAAGGCCAGCCACCACCGGGCCCTGGATGACATCCGGGAGAGCGTCAAGGAGCTGCGCCATTACCGGGAGACGATCTTCCTGCCCCGGCCCGCTCCTGACCCGACCCCCGACCCCGGTCCCGGTCCCGACCCCACGCCGTGAGGCGCTGGGCCTACCTCGACCACCCGGGGCCGCTGGCCTTCGCCCACCGGGGCGGCGCCGGCGAGGGCCCCGAGAACACGATGCTGTCGTTCGAGCGGGCGCTTCGCCTCGGGTACCGGTACCTGGAGACCGACGTGCGGACGACGTCCGACGGGGTGCTGCTCGCCTTCCACGACGACGTCCTCGACCGGGTCACCGACCGGTCGGGGAAGGTGTGCGAGCTGCCCTGGTCGGAGGTGGGCCACGCCCGCATCGACGGCCAGCCCATCCCCCGCCTGGAGGAGGTGCTGGCCGCCTGGCCCGACGCCCGGGTGAACATCGACGTCAAGGACGACGCCGGGGTCGGGCCCCTGGTCGACGTCATCGAGCGGGCCGGCGCCCACGACCGGGTGTGCATCGCCTCCTTCTCCGACGCCCGGCTGCGGCGCTTCCGGAGCCTGACCGGCGCCCGGGTGTGCACGGCCATGGGCCCGAGGATGATCGCCCGCCTTCGGGGCGCCAGCTACCGGGCACCGACGTGGCCGTTCGCCGCCGGCTGCGTCCAGGTGCCGCTCTACCACGGACGTCTCCGCATCGTCGACAGCCGATTCGTGGCCGCTGCCCACCGGCGCGGGCTCCACGTGCACGTGTGGACGATCGACGACCCCTCGGAGATGGACCGCCTCCTCGACCTGGGCGTCGACGGCATCATGACCGACCGCCTGACGACCCTCCGGGACGTGCTCGAACGCCGGGGGCAGTGGGTGGGCGGCGGGGGGTGAGCGGCGGGACGTGACCGTCGCAGCCTCTCGGTAGCCTCCCTGGAGATGGACCTCACCGGCGAGCAACGGCGGATCGTCGACCACGCTGGCGGACGCCTGCGGGTCGTCGGCGGCGCCGGCACCGGAAAGACGACGGCCCTGATCGCCCGCTACCTGCGTCTCGTCGGCGACCGCGGCGGGGCCCGGCCGTCGTCGGTGCTGGTCCTCTGCCGCACCCGGGCCGCCGCCGACCGCATGCGAGACACAGTCCTCCCCCACCTGGCCGGGGGCTTCGACGCCCTGCCGATCACCACCTTCTTCGGCCTCGCCTACGACCTTGTCAGCCGCCACTCCGGCCCCGTCACCCTGGTCACCGGGGCCGAGCAGCGCCACGCGGTAGCCCGGCTGCTGGCCGCCGAGGACCCGTCCGACTGGCCGACGTTGGGGCACCTCCTGCGGCGGGCCGCGTTCGCAGGCGAGGTGGCCGACGGACTCTTGCACCAGCATCAGCACTCCCACTCGGAGCTGGCCGCCTTTGCCCGGCGCTACCGGGAGGCGTTGGCGGCCGATGACCGGGTCGACGCGTCCGGCCTCCTGGCCCAGGCCGCCGACCTGCTCGCCGACCCGGCGGTGGCGGCGGCCACCCGGGCCCGCGCCGAGCACGTCCTGGTCGACGACTTCGAGGCGGCCACCGTCGCCATGGCCACGATCCTCGACCGGCTGGGCGCCACCGACGTGGTGGTGGCGGGCGATCCCGAGGGCGCCGCCGGCGGGTTCCCCGGTGCCGACCGACGGCTCCTGGCCGACTTCCCGGCCGACACCGAGGTCGATCTCGGCGACCTCTCGTTCCGCCACCCCGGCGGCCCGCCCCTCCTCATCGCCACCCGCCACCCGTCGATCGAGCCCGAGGCGGTGGCGGGCGAGCTGCTGGCGGCCCATGCGGGCGGGGTGGCGTGGTCCGACATGGCCGTCCTCGTCCGCCGCCCCCGCCACCGGGCCCCCGCCATCGCCCGCGCCCTCGCCCGCCACAGCATCCCGGCCCGGGCGCCGACCCTGGTGGCCGCGGCCGCGGTGGCCGACGACCCGGTCGTCGGGAGCGTCGTCGACATGCTCCGGTGGGTCGACGGTGACGAGTCGGCCCTCGACCGGCTGCTCGTGTCACCTCTGTCCGCCCTCGACGCGGTCGAGGCCCGCCGGGTCCGGCTGCGGGCCCGGGCCGGCGAGACGGCTCTCATCGACGACGCTTGCCTCGCGCCCCTCGTCTCCCTCCGCGACCTCCTGGCCGCCCGAGCCGCCATCGCCACCCCGGCCGACCTGGCCTTCCAGGTCTGGCAGCGGGCGCTGGGCCACCTGGTCGACGCCGACGATGCCGTCCTCGACGGGCTGGTCGCCTTCCTCGACGCCCTCCAGCGGGAGGCCGACCGCAACCCCCACCACCGGCTGGCCGAGATGCTCGCCGTCCTCGACGACGAGGGTGTCGCCGCCGACCCCTGGCGGGTCGACTCGGCCGCCGCCACCGCCGCCGACGCGGTGACGGTCACATCAATCCTGGCGGCCGCGGGGCGGGAGTGGCACACGGTGGTGCTCGCCGGCTGCGTCGAGGGTGAGCTTCCGTCCCTCCGGAGCCGGGGCCGGCTGTTCGGGGGCGGCGACGCCGACCTGGCCGAGGAGCGGCGGCTGTTCGCCCTCGCCTGTTCCCGGGCCACCACCCGCCTGGTCGCCACCGCCGGTCCCGAGCCGGGCGTCCTCCTGAGCCGGTTCGTCGAGGGGTGGGAGACGGCGCCGGTGCGCATTCCCGCTCCACCAGGGCAGGCGCCCGCCTTCCGCCGGCCCACGGAGAACCCCCGGCCGATCGTCGTCGACACCGGACTGGCCCTGTCGGCCACCCAGCTCGACACCTACGACGACTGCCCTTTGCGCTACGCCTACCGCTACGTCCTGCGGGTGCGCGACGCGGGCGGGGTGCGGGCCGACCTGGGCACGCTCGTGCACGAGGTGCTGGCCCGTTTCCTCGACCCGGAGACGGCGGGCGACCGGCCCCATACCCAGCAGACCCTCATGGCGATGGCGGAGGAGATGTGGCGCCACGACATCGCCCGCTACCGACCCCAGGTCGACGAGGCCCGCCGCGACTTCTTCGCCATGCTCGAGACGTGGTGGCAGTTCGAGGGCCAGAGCGAGCTGGCGCCCGACGTGCTGGCCGTCGAGCGCGGCTTCGACATCGCGGTCGCCAGTAGTGACGGATGCAGCCATCGGCTGCGGGGCTCGATCGACCGCATCGACCGGGTGGAGCGGGCCGACGGCAGCCCCGGCCTGCGCATCGTCGACTACAAGACGGGCAGGAAGGAGCCCCGTCCGGGGGAGATCGACGACAACATCCAGCTCGCCGTCTACCACCTGGCCGCCACCCGCGACCCCGCCCTGGCCGCCCACGGCCCCGTCACCCAGCTCCGCCTCCTCTTCCTCCGCACCATGCACGCCTACGACCAGGAGGTCACCGCCGGCCACGCCGAGTCCACCGAGGCCAGGGTGCTCGACGTGGCCGGGCGCATCCGGGCCGAGGACTTCGAGCCGTCGGTCGACGCCACCTGCCGGTGGTGCTCGTTCCAGCGGCTGTGTCCGATCCAACCCGAGGGCCGCCAGGTGGAGTCGTCGTGGCCCTGATCCCGACGCCCGAGCAGCGGGACGCCATCGAGGCACCGCTGGAAGCCCAGCTCCTCGTGGCCGGGGCGGGCGCGGGCAAGACCACGGTGATGGCCCAGCGCATCCTCCATCTGGTCGGGTCGGGCCAGGTGCGGGCCGACCAGGTCCTCGGCCTCACGTTCACCAACAAGGCGGCCCAGCACCTCAAGGAGGCGGTGCGCAAGGCCCTCGGCCCCGACGCCGACGTCACCATCGCCACCTACCACTCCTTCGGCGCCTCCCTGGTGGCCGACCACGGCCTGGAGCTCGACCTCTCGCCCGGCACCCAGGTCCTCAACCGGGCCCAGTCGTGGCAGCTGCTCTTCGCCGTGTTCGACGAGTTCCGCTTCGACCGGCGCAGCACCCTGTCCCCCGAGTTCGTCCTCAACGACGCCCTCGCCCTCGCCTCGCGGTGCGCCGACCACCTGGTGCCGATCAGCAGGGTCGAGGCCGACAGCCGCCAGGTGATGGAGACGGGCCGGTGGAAGACGATGCGCGACACGGCCGCGTCCCGGCTGGAGCTGTGCCAGGTGGTGGCCGCCTACGAGCGCCGCAAGCAGGAGCGCAACCTCCTCGACTTCGGCGACCAGGTGGGGCTGGCCGTCCGCCTCCTCACCGACCACCCGGACGTGGCGGACGAGGTGCGCCGGCGGCACCCGGTGGTGCTGCTCGACGAGTACCAGGACACCAACTTCGCCCAGCGCCGCCTGCTCCAGCTCCTCTATCCGCCGGGGTCGGCGGTCACCGCGGTGGGTGACGACATGCAGTCGATCTACGCCTTCCGGGGCGCCCACCTGGTCAACATCCTGCACTTCAAGGACCACTTCCCCCCGGTGACGGTGCGCCAGCTGCAGACCACGTTCCGGTTCGGTGCCGGCCTGGGCACCCTGGCCAACCGCATCCAGGACCAGGTCGGCGAGAGTCTGAAGAAGGTCCTCACGCCCCGCCCCGACGCTCCCGACACCGTCATCGAGTGCTTCCTGGCCGCCGACGACGCCGAGGAGGCGGCGGCCATCGCCGCCGATCTCGCCACCCGGGGCGGGCCGTGGGCGGAGGTGGCCGTGCTGTGCCGCAAGCGGCGGCTGATCCAGCCGATCGTCGCCGCCCTCGAGGAACGCCGGGTGCCGGTGGAGGCGGTGGGCACCAGCGGGCTGCTCGACCGGCCCGAGGTGGTCGACGTGGTCGCCTGGCTGGAGGTGTTGGCCGACCCGTCGACATCGGTGGCCCTCCTCCGCCTGCTGGCCGGCCCCCGGAACCGGATCGGGCTCCGCGATCTCGCCGCCCTGTCCCGCCACAGCCGCGACCTGGGCCGCTACGACGACACCGCCCAGGCCGAGCTCGAAGCGGCGGCCGCCTCGTCCTCGGTCGACGACGAGGCACCGGCCCTGGCCTCGCTCCCGGTCGTGGAGGCGATCCTGGCCGACGCGTTGGCCGATCTCGACGGCGTGGCCGACCTGTCGGCCGAAGCCCGCTCCCGCCTGGCCGCCTTCGACCGGGAGCGACACCTCCTGGCCGACCAGGCCCGGCGCCTCCCCGTGCTCGGCCTGGTGGAGGCGATCCTGGCCCGTACCGGCCTGTGGCAGGCGGCCGGGGTGCTCGGGCGCCAGAACCTGCTGCGCTTCCTCGACCTGGCCGAACGCTTCCGCCCGGTGGAGGGCGACCCCGGCCTGGCCGCCTTCGTCGAGTACCTCCACCTCCTCGACGACTCCGAGGAGGACGTGGCCGAGGCCCACCTGGGCGACACCGACGCGGTCCGGGTCATGACCATCCACCAGGCGAAGGGCCTCGAGTTCGACACGGTGTACGTGCCCGGGATGGCGGGCGCCCGGGGGTCGTCGCGGATCTTTCCCGACGGCCGCCCGGGCGAGAACGCCCTGGGGAACTCGTCGGCCCTGCCCTGGTGGCTGCGGGAGGACGACGAGGGCTTCCCGCCGGTCGCCACCGCCCGCATGCAGGACATCGACGACGTGATCCGCCGGCGCAAGCTCGACGAGGAGTGGCGCCTGCTGTACGTGGCCTGCACCCGGGCCAAGCGGCGGCTGGTGTGCTCGGCCGCCCACTGGTACCCGGGGGCTGCCGAGCCCCAGGGCCCGTCCGATTTCTACGACTTCGTGGCCGGCCAGACCGACATCGTGCGGGAGTGGTTCCGCCACCAGCCGGCCACCGTCGACCCCGAGGTGGCGGCCAAGGAACGGTTCCGGGCGGCGGCCGCCCGCCGGTACCCTGATCCGGTGGCGTCCGAGCTCGCAGGCCAGCTCCGCCTCGATTCGGTGCTGGCCGACCCTCCCGAGGCGGTTGCCCCCGCTCGCCGGCAGGCGCCCACCGCCCTGTCGGTCACCGGCCTGGTCACCTACGCCCGCTGCCCGAAGCAGTTCTACTGGAGCGTGGTGCGGCCCCTCCCCCGCCGTTCGACGCCCGCGGCCCGGCTCGGCACCGAAGTCCACCGCTGGATCGAGCAGCGGGCCGGCCGTCAGCTGCAACTCATCGAACCCGATGCCCCCCGGTCGACAGCCGGTACACCCGACGTCGTCGCCCGCCTGAAGGAGTCGTTCCTGGCCAGCCCGTGGGCCGACCTCGACCCGGTGCGGGTGGAGGCACCGTTCGTCCTCGCCCTGGGCGCCCACGTGGTGCGGGGCCGGGTCGACGCCGTCTACAAGCGCGACGACCGCCTGGAGCTGGTCGACTTCAAGACCGGGCGCCCCCACGCCGGCGGCGACGGGGCCGCCGAGGTCCAGCTCGACCTCTACGGCCTGGCCGCCCTCCAGACCTGGTCGGCCGAACCCGACCGCCTGCGCACCACCTACTGCTGGCTGCGCACCGACGGCCCCCCGGTCGTCGAGAGTTCCGACTGGGACGAGGCGGCGGTCGAACGGGTGCGAACCCGGGTGGCCCGCACCCTCGACGCCCTGGCCGCCGGCCGGTGGGCCCCGGCGCCTGGACGGTGGTGCATCGGCTGCGACTTCCGGTCCGTATGTCCGGAAGGCTCCGCGGTCGTCGGGGAATAGTTGAACGTGCAACAACCTTGGGATAGTCTAGAACGGTAGACGGACGATCAAGCTCTAGGGGGCATCAACATGACGGTCAGCACTCCCACCACAGAACTCCTGCCCACCGGCACCTGGAACATCGATCCGACGCACTCCAGCGTCGAGTTCTCCGTGCGCCACCTGATGATCGCCAAGGTCAAGGGCAGGTTCCAGACGTTCTCCGGCTCGGTCACCATCCCCGAAGACCCTTTCCAGGCGTCGATGCAGGTCACCATCGACCCCAACTCGATCGACACCCGCGATGCCAACCGCGACAACCATCTGCGGTCGGCCGACTTCTTCGAGGTCGAGAAGTACCCAACGGCGGAGTACGTCTCGAGTTCGGTCCGAGCCGACGGCGACGGCTACGTGGTCGACGGCCAGCTCACCCTCCACGGCGTCACCCACCCGGTGGCACTCGACCTGGAGTTCAACGGCACCGGCGGCGACCCGTGGGGCAACACCCGGGCCGGGTTCACCGCCACCACCGAGATCAACCGGCGCGACTTCGGCATCGACATCACCATGCCGCTGGAGACCGGCGGCGTGGTCGTGGGCGACAAGATCAAGCTCACCATCGAGGTCGAGCTGGTCCTCGCCAAGTAAGAGAGGTTCACGCACCGCGAGTCGGAGGCCGACCGGGACGTTCGCCGGCCGGCCTCAGTCGCTCGGGTCGTCACCGATCAGATCCCAATACTCCTCGTCGACCTCGAGATCGATCGTCTCGACGGCATCGTCGCTGACCAGGACGGCGTAGATCACGAGGGCTGGGATGCGCGGCACCGCGTGGGTCATCACATAGCGGATGGCAGGCTCTTCGGCGATCGCGACCGGCAGATCATCGAACTGGCGTGAG
Organism: uncultured Acidimicrobiia bacterium; assembly: GCA_963836205.1. Taxonomy (GTDB): domain Bacteria; phylum Actinomycetota; class Acidimicrobiia; order Acidimicrobiales; family AC-14; genus JAXDMK01. The sequence continues at coordinate 123,914 of CAWIIV010000006.1, forward strand.
AACTGAATCTCGGCGGCTCGGAGGATCAGCTTCCCGAAAAGCTCGAAGGAACGCTCGTCCGGTGGGTGGAACCGCCGGGCGGGAACATCGAGCGGGCCTTGGCCAGGAACTCGGGGGAGTGCCGGACGCTGCGCCGCACTACAACGGGGAGCGCTCTGCTGCGATGTCTCTGACCCGTCGGCGGACGCGCTCGGTGACGACGGGTCGACGGAGAAAGGCGGTCTCGTACGGGATCGACTCGTTCTCTTCCACCATCTGCCAGCCGGGCTCGAGATGCGACGCCGCGCTCGCGTCTGCACCGCTCCGTGCCTTCTCGACCGTGATGGCCTGATCAAGCATGGCCAGCTCGGTGGCTGACAGCCGGTTGACGTCGGGCGCCCGGAGCGGAAGCAGGCGCTTGACGGTGCGGCCGAGATACAGCTCCTCGCTCATCCGCGCCGCACCCGACTCGATGAGGGCGGCGCGTACCCGGAAGCAGACGGCGCGGCGCGGGACCGTGAGCCAGCTTCTGATAGTCGGCACCCGTGATCGGCTGGCCGTACGCCCGCATGTGGCCGAAGTCGGCGTTGAAGAGGGCCTTGTTGATCTTAACGGCGCCACCGGCAGGGTCATCTTGCAGACCGGCTGCGACGTACAGCAGGGCCTCCGCGAACTTCCGCTCGTCATAACCGTCCATGCGGGCCTACCTCCTGCCCTTGGCCTGGGGCCTCTTGCTGGGCATCGCACACCCGTCCGGATAGCACGACGATGCGAACGTGTGTTTGGTCTGGGTTCGCGTCAAGCTACAAGTACTGCCCCGGCGTCGGCCGGCGGTCGGCGGTCGACACTCGGCTGACGCCGCCCCGGCGTTCGAAAAGCTCGGCCAAGGTCATGCCCTCCGCCAACCGTCCCCCGGCCCAGGAAGGCGGCGCTCTCGGCCGCCGTCAGCGGGGTGAACTCGACCTCGGCCCCGGATGACCGTCGTCTTGCCCGTTCCAGGCCGTGCCACAGGAGGAGACGACCCCCGCTGGCGGGCGGTGTCATCGCCATGAGCCCGTCGTGCCGGCGGCCGGCGGCGGACGGCGGCCGTGTAGTGGTCGGCGATCGAGTCCCACGTCGGCGCGTCGAGCTGGCGGCGCACGTTCTCCGGGTTGCAGCGGCCCTGGTACCAGAACTCGACCGGGATCATCTGGGGCCGGGGCTCACCACCGGCGCCCGCGACCGTACGTCGGCCACCAGCTTCTCGAGCTGCTCGGGGTCGGTTGCCGCCACCCGCACCGTGGCCGAACCCGAGTTCCACCGCTGCACGAGCACGGTCCAGTCGTCCCCGCCTGCCAGCACCCGGTGCCACTTCTCGGCCGTCACCTGCCACCGCACCGAGCCGACGGGCACCAGGTCGGCGGCCCGGGGCACGACGTCGAGGTCGAGGCACATCACGTACGGCTGCGTCCCGTCGACGAAGCGCGCCAGGGCCAACGCCGTCAAGGCGTCGTCGAAGTCGGTGCTCTCGTCGAACGTGAACCGCACCTGCGGTTCGGATCCGCCCATCGGTCCAGGGTGACAGGCGGTGCTCGGCGGGATCGCCGATCTACCTCAGACGAACACGACCAGGGCGTCGGGCTCGACCCGCACCGACAGCACCCGGGCCTTGCCCATCGCCTGCCCGTCGAGGCGGAGGGGCAACGCGCGGTCGAGCTCGACCTGCATGGCCTGGGTCCTGCGCTCCTTGATCCCGGGATGGGGCAGGTGGGAGCCGTGGGCCAGGCGGGAGCGCACGGGCGCCAGCTGCCCCGGTCGCAGGTGGACGTCGTACGTGTCGAGCAGGCCGTCGCCGGGGTGGGCCCGGGGGGCGACGTCCCACGGTCCCAGGTACTGGGCGTTCATGGCCACGAAGGCCCTCGTCCACAGGCGGGTGCGGGCCACGAGGGACGCCACGAACAGGTGCAGGCGACCGTCGGCCAGGACCAGGCCCAGGTCGACAGGGAAGCGCACGCCGGCCAGCTCCGGGCCTGTCCCCCCGCCCAGGGTGCGGCACAGGTCGCCCCCGAGCAGGCCCAGGCCCGGGTATGGCCGCCGCTCCCGGCGGGCGTCCTCCAGCGCCGCCCGAGCCTCTCGGTCGGTCCGCACCACCACCAGCCCGTCCGGGACAGGAGCCGGCTCCCCGTAGGGCGAGCCCTTGGAGATCGGCACCGGCTACGACCGCCAACCGGTGACGGATCTGGCGGTCCTGGCCACCGAAAACGTCACCGGTTCGGACATGGTCACACCACCGACGAGGCGGCCACGACGCCCCGGAACAGGCGGTCGGCGGCCTGGCCGGCGGCGTCGGCGGTGCGCCTGTCGGGGGCGACGATCGACAGTTGGCGCAGGAGGTCGATGAGCTGCTTGATGTTGCGGACGAAGTCGCCGCCGGTGACGACCTCGTCGGCGATGACGTCGGCGAGGTCGTCGCCCGACGCCCAACCGTGGGCGGCGGCGAAGAAGCCGGGGTCGGGGGTGCGGGTGAGGGGCAGCCCGGCGGCGGCCTCGGCCGCGTTGAGGTCGAAGGCCAGCTTCTCCAGCTCGACCCACCGCCGCTGCACCCTCCCCGACGGGAACCACACCTTGGGCTCCTCGCCCGGCCCGCCCCCCCGATGGCCCGACACCCGCCGGGCCTGGAACGTGAACGACGACGCCAGCGCGGCCAGCGCGGCCGGGCTCCAACTCGTCGAACAGCCCCTCGCCCAGGGCGTGGGCCACCAGCAGGTCGGACTCGTGGTAGATCCGGGTCAGGCGGCGGCCGGCGTCGGTAAGCATCCAGCCGTCCACGTAGCCCCACACGTCGAGCACCCGCAGGACCCGGTCGAACTGGCGGGCCAACGACTCGGTGCGACCCTCGATCCGCCGCTCCAGCCGGCGCAGATCCTTCTCCAGCCGCTCGGCCCGCTCCGCCGCCCGCAGGTGGCGGCGGGCGTCGGGACAGTCGGCGACCGGGTGCGCCTCCGCCGAACCGGCGACCGAGCGGGGCGCGTGGCGGGCCGCGCCCTCGCCGGTCCGAGGCTGAGCCTTGACCTTGCCCAGTGCCTGGGCCACCTCCCGTTGGAAGGCGGCGTTGCGGGGGGCAAAGGGCGTGGGCAGGTCGAGGTGGGCGACCATCTGGGGGGGCGACGTGAAGTCCCGGGCCGAGAGGGTGAGGTAGCGGCGATCGGGCGTGATCGCCCCCAGCCGGACCTCCGAGCCCCGGCGCCTGGCCGTCGACAGCACCGCCACCCGTCCCGCCGACTTGCCCCCCGAGAGCAGCAGGACGTCGCCCGGTTTGATCCTCTCCAGTGCCTCCACCACCGCGTCCCGGGACGACGGCGCCCGCCGACCCCGGTCACCCTCCCCCGTCCTCGCCAGCCGCCGGCGGTACTCCTCCACGTCACCCCGCTCGCAGGTGGCCTCGGACCGGGCCGTCTCCAGCTGCTGGCGGCTGCGCTCCACCTGCCGCTCCAGGCGGACGACGTCCTTGTCGGCCCGGTACTGGGCGAAGGACAGGTTGAGCAGGTGGTGGGCCGACTCCGGCGTGTACCGCCGCACCAGGTTGACGGCCATGTTGTACGTCGGCCGGAACGACGACGTGAGGGCGTAGGTGCGGGTCGACGCCAGCCCCGCCACCTGGTCGAAGGGCACGAACGGCGACCACAGCACCACCGCGTGGCCGACCTCGTCGATGCCCCGCCGCCCGGCCCGCCCGGTGAGCTGGGTGTACTCCCCCGGCGTGAGGAACTCGTGCTTCTCGCCCGTCCACTTCGACAGCTTCTCGATGACGACGGTGCGGGCGGGCATGTTGATCCCGAGGGCCAGGGTCTCGGTGGCGAAGACGGCCTTGACCAGCCCCGATTCGAAGCACGCCTCCACTGTCTCCTTGAAGGGAGGGACCATCCCCGCGTGGTGGGCGGCGAAACCCGCCTCCAGCCCGGCCAGCCACTCCCGGTAGCCGAGGACCTCGAGGTCGTCGTCGGACAGGCCCGACGTGCGGGACTCGGCGATGGCGCGGATGGCGTCGCGCTCCTCGGCCATGGTCAGGCGCATCCCCGTCATCAGGCACTGGCGGACGGCGTCGTCGCAGGCCGCTCGGCTGAAGATGAACGTGATCGCCGGGAGCATGGCCTCCCGTTCGAGGCGCTCGATCACCTCCGCCCGCCGGGGGGTCTGCAAGGCCGACGACGACCGCCGCTGGGGCCCCCGGTACGACACCGCGTGGGTGACCTTGGCGTCGAGCTTGGTCGCCTCCGGGTTGGGCTTGCCGTCGACGAAGGTGGGCAGGAGCTTGAGCTCGTCGGACTCCCGGTCGCTCACCATGTAGAAGTGGTTGAGTTCCACCGGCCGCCGCTCCTCGATGATGGCGACCGTCGACCCCCGCACCGTCTGGATCCAGTCGGCGAACTCCTCCGCGTTCGACACCGTCGCCGACAGGCAGACGAGGTCGACCTCGGGGGGCGTGTGAATGATCACTTCCTCCCACACCGGCCCTCGGTACTGGTCCTGCAGGTAGTGGACCTCGTCGAGGACGACGTAGCGCAGCCCGTTCAGGGTCGGAGAGGCGGCGTAGATCATGTTGCGGAGGACCTCGGTGGTCATCACCACCACGGGGGCGTCGCCGTTGATCGAGTTGTCGCCGGTGAGCAGCCCCACCTTGTCGGCCCCGTGCACCCGTCCGAGATCGTTGAACTTCTGGTTCGACAGAGCCTTCAGGGGCGTGGTGTAGAAGGCCTTGCCCCCCTCGTCGAGGGCCTTGGCCACCGCGTACTCGGCCACCACCGTCTTGCCCGACCCCGTGGGCGCCGCAACCAGGACCGAGTAGCCGCCGTCGAGGGCGTCGAGGGCCCGGACCTGGAAGGCGTCGAGCTCGAACGGCAGCGCGGCCGCGAACTCGTCCCGTTTCATTCCTGCGTGGTCACTTCTTCAACGTCATTTCTTGAGCAGCCGTCCGATGAGAATCGACCCCTCGTAGAACAGGTACATCGGCCCGGCCATGGCGAAGAGCGAGTACGGGTCCTGGCTGGGCGTGATCACCGCCGCCACCGCCACGATGATCACGATCGCCGGCCGCCGCCACGAACGCAGCTTGCGGCTGGTGACCACCCCCGCCAACTGCAGGAACAGCAGGAGGATGGGGAACTCGAAGGCGATCCCGAAGGCCACCATCATCAGGGTGATCAGGCTGAGGTACTTGCCCGGCGAGAACATCGGGTCGACCGAGCTGCCGCCGATGCCGATGAGGAAGCGCAGGGCCTGGGGGAACGTGTACATGGCCACCGCCGCGCCGAGGGCGAAGAGGAGCATCGAACCCACGATGAAGGGGATGGCGAACTTCTTCTCGTTCTTGTGCAGGCCGGGCGTGATGAACCGCCACAGCTGCCAGAGCACCACCGGCGAGGCGATGAACGCGCCGCCCCAGGCCGCCACCTTGAGGCGGGCGGCGAGCCCTTCGAGGGGGTCGAGGATGATGAAGTCGGTCCGACCGGTGATGTCGGTGTAGGGCCTGATCAGCACGCTGAGGATCTGGTTGAACAGGGCGAAGGCCACCACCGCCCCCACCAGGAGGGCGACCACGGAGATGATCAGCCGGCGGCGAAGCTCGGTGAGGTGACCGATGAGCGGCATGCGCTCGGCGTCGTCGGCGATCGGGTCGTCCTCGATGATGGCGATGGGAGTCGCCTACAGGCGTGCGGGATCGCCGCTCGGGGACCCGGACGACCCGCCCGCCGCCTCGATCGCCGACGCGGCCTCGGGGGCCGAGGCGGTCTCGGGGGCCGAGGCGGTCTCGGGGGCCGAGGGTCCGGAATCCGGTCGCCGCGGGCGCCTCGGGGGCCGAGGCGGTCTCGGGGGCCGGAACGGTCTCGGTCGCCGCGGGCGCCTCGGGGGCCTGCGCTGTCTCAGCGGCCGGGGGCGTCTCGGGGACGGACGTCGCGCTGGGCGCGGCGGTTGTCTCGGTCGCCGGCGCCGCCGTGGCGGGCTCGTTGGCGACCTCGGTCGCGCCCGCCGCGGTCTCTGTGGCCGCGGCGACCGCGGCGTGGTCGGCGATCAGGGCCGGGCCGGCGTCGGGTGCGGTGGTCGGGGACACCACCGTGGAGAGCGACGTCGGGTCGGTGCGGGTGGCGACCGCGGCCGTGGTGTCGGGTACCGCCACCGGGGCGACCACAGTGGACTTGGGCGGGACCTCGATGTCGACCGCGTCCTTGATCTCGGTGGTCACGTCGTGGGTCCAACGACGGACTTCGGCGATGGCCTTGCCGACCTGGCGGCCCGCCTCCGGCAACCGCTTCGGACCGAGGACGATCAGGGCGACGACCAGGATGACCAGGATCTCCGCCGGTCCCAGATTGGTCGGCATGGGTTGAGTCTACTGAGGGGGTACGTCTTCACTGGCCGCCCGTTGGGCCGCCAGCTCGTCGCGGAGCTTGGTGATGCCGATCCCGACCTCGCTCAGCTCCTGCATGCTCTTGACCAGCGTCCCCACCGACCGGCCCACCTGGCGGACCGCCTTCAGCACGAACAGCAGGGCGATGATCGCGACGGGGACGACGATCCACCAGACACCGGACATGCCCGAATTCTACCGACTTCGCCTGGGATACGGTCCGGCGACGCCCGGCTCCCGAGAAAACCCCCGCCGATGCCCGAATCCCTGCGCCACCCACCGATCGCCTTCGCCCACCGGGGCGGGCGGGCCCATGCCCCCGAGAACACTCTGGAGGCGTTCCGGCTGGGCCTACGCCTGGGGGCGACGGGGCTGGAGAGCGACGTGTGGCTCACCGCCGACGGGGTCCCCGTGCTCGACCACGACGGCCTGGTGCGGGCCCGGCGCCTGGGCCGGCTGCGAAGCGTCCCCATCTCGGCCGTGGCCCGAGCGGATCTGCCCGCCCACGTGCCCACCCTGGCCGAGCTGTACGCCGAGTGCGGGACCGACTTCGAGCTCTCCCTCGACGCCAAGGACCAGACGGCGGCTGAGGCGGTGGTGGCGACGGCCCGGGCCGCGGGCGACGGCGCCCACGAGCGGCTGTGGATCTGCCACCCCGACTGGCAGCTGCTCGCCGGCTGGCGGGAGGACCCCGACTTCGCGGGCGTCCATCTGGTCAACAGCACCCGCCTCAAGGAGATGCGCCAGGGTGCGGAGCGGCGGGCGGCGCAGCTCGCGGACGCGGGCATCGACGCCGTCAACCTCCACTACAGCGACTGGTCGGGGGGCAAGACCGTCCTCTTCCACCGCTTCGGTCGCTACGCCTTCGGCTGGGACGCGCAGCACGAGCGCATCATCCGCGACCTCGTCCGCATGGGGATCGACGGCATCTTCGGCGACCACGTCGACCGCCTGGTGGACGCCATGCGCTAGCCGCCCGCAGACGCTCCACTGGCGAAGACGATGGTGAACACCTGGTCGAGCCCGGAGATGTTCAACACCCGGGTGGCCGAGGGCGTCGGCGAGCGCAGGACGACGTCGCCCCCGCGTCCGCGGCAGTGCTTGAGGGCGATGACGAACTCCGACAGCCCGGTGGAATCCACGAACGCCAGCTCGCTCAGGTCGAGAACCAGCGAGCTGGCACCGTCGTGGTAGAGGCGGCACAGCGCCTGACGGAGGACGTCGGCGCTCGACACGTCGAGCTCGCCGACCAGGTGCACGGTGGCGTCGCGCCCGTCGGCGGCGATTCTGAGCTCCAGCGGCCCCGCATCCATCCGGGACTCCTCGGTCGGGGGGATGGGACTGGCGTCCCGCAGCTGAGCCTTCAACCGACTGGGATCCTACAACCGCCGAGCGCGATTTTCAGGGGCCAACCTCCGAGTGCCGCACCTCGTCGCGCGCCGCCACCCGGACGATCTTGTTGACCGCCGACAGGTAGGCCCGGGCCGACGCCTCGACCACGTCGGTGGACACTCCCCGTCCGGAAACGCGGATGCCGTCCGCCTCGACCTGCACGATCACGTCGCCGAGGGCGTCGACGCCACCGGTCACCGACGACACGTTGAAGTCGGTGAGCTTGCCGTCGATGCCGGTGGCGGCCTTGATGGCCTGGCAGGCGGCGTCGATCATCCCGTCGCCTTCGGCCTGGGCCTCGACCTTCTCCCCGTCCCGGATGACCACCACCCGGGCCCGGGGGATGCCGACCGTCCCCCCGGCCACCTCGAGCGACTCGAGGGTGAAGGCGGGCGCCTGGCTGGTGCCCAGCTCCTCGGCCACGATCGCCTCCAGGTCGGCGTCGGTGAGCTGGACCTTGCGGTCGGCCAGCTCCTTGAACCGGGTGAAGGCGGAGTTGAGCGCCTCCCCGCTGATGGTGATGCCCATCTTGGCCAGGGTGTCGGAGAAGGCGTGGCGTCCCGAGTGCTTGCCCAGGACGATCTGGCTGCCGACCTGACCGACCGCGGCGGCGTCGATGATCTCGTAGGTGGAGCGCTCGGCCAGCACGCCGTGCTGGTGGATACCCGACTCGTGGGCGAAGGCGTTCCGGCCCACGACGGCCTTGTTGTACTGCAACGGGTAGCCGGTGAGGCGGCTGACCAGGCGGCTCGTGCGGGCCAGCTCCTCGGTGTGCACACCCACCTCGACGCCGGGGAACTGGTCGGCCCGGGTCTTCAGCGCCATCACCACTTCCTCCAGGGCGGCGTTGCCGGCCCGCTCCCCCAGGCCGTTGACGCACACCTCCACCTGGCGGGCGCCCGCCTGCACCCCGGCCAGGGAGTTGGCGGTGGCCAGGCCCAGGTCGTTGTGGCAGTGGACGGACGTCACGTAGTCGCCCTTGACCTCCCGGCGCACGTATTGGATCAGGGCCCCGAAGTCCCACGGGATGCCGTAGCCGACGGTGTCGGGGATGTTCAGGGTGGTGGCACCGGACTCGACCGCCGCCTGCAGCACCTCCAGCATGAAGTCGAGGGGTGTGCGGGTGGCGTCCTGGGGGCTGAACTCGACGTCGTCGGTGTGCTCCCGGGCCCGGGCCACTCCGGAGCGGATGGCCGCCAGCACCTGGGTCTGGTCCATCTTGAGCATGTGCTCGAGGTGTTGGGGGCTGGTGGAGATGAACACGTGGATGCGGCCCCGGTCGGCGTCGCGCAGGGCGTCCCAGCAGCGGTCGACGTCGGTGACCTGGGTGCGGGAAAGTCCGGCGATCACGGGCCCATGGACGGTGCGGGCGATGCCCCGGACGGCCTCGAAATCACCCTGGCTGGCGACGGGGAACCCGGCCTCGATGTAGTCGACGTTGAGGCGGGCCAGCTGCTCCGCGATCTCGAGCTTCTCGGCCGCGTCGAGGGAGATCCCGGGCGACTGCTCGCCGTCCCGAAGGGTAGTGTCGAAGATGATCAGCCGGTCGGGGTCAGGGTTCATTGCCGGAATCCTTCCTGATGCGCAAATACTCTGGGGCAAAGAAAAAACCTCCCGGCCCGGAGGCACGAGAGGTTCGGCGAGCGCGGTGGCGCTCGCCGCTAGGTAAGGAGCAGGTCGGTGGCGAAGGTGGTACGTGACATCTCGCCCGAGAATGACAGCCTGCTCGCCACCCGTCAAGTGGGGGCCGAGATCGAGATGAGGGACCACACACCATGAAGCCTGTTCGCACCGGACTGGTCGCGGGGCTGCTCGCAGGAGCGGCCGGCGCCGCCAACAAGCTCGTCGGGGACTGGCGGGAGGGCGGCGACGGCTCGCCCAAAGTCCTGACGGGCGCCAACGGCAAGGCGCCGGCCAAGGTCGCCGGCCTCACCGACTCGGTCGGCGCCATGAGGGCCCGCCGGGCCGCGAAACGGGCGGAGGCCAACCGTCCCCCGTGGGTCGTGGCGCCGGCACCGGCCGCACCCGCCATCGCCGCCGCGCCCGCGCGACCGGCCCCGGCCCCCGCCCCGGCGCGCAGGCTGCCCAGCCTCGACCAGCTCCGGCCGCCGTCGGCCAAGTCGGTCGGCGCCAGCGTCGGCAAGTACGCGGTCAAGCAGGCGGGCAAGGCCATCACCAAGGCCGCCGCCGACCGGGTGGGCAAGGCCATCGAGGTCATCGAGGTGCTGGAGAAGGTGGTGGCATCGGCCGCGGCCGAGTCGGCGGCGAAGCCCGACCTGACGCCGTCGGGTCCGGGGGCAGGGGCGATGGCGAGGAACCTGCCGCCGGCCGCGAACGTGGTGTCGGTGCCCGTCCGCCCGGGCCCGGCCGACGTTCCGTCCACCGCCACCCCGGGTCCGGAGGCGGCGGCCGAGGTTGTCGCCCCGGCCTCGCCGCCGGAGGTGCCGAAGCCCAGGGGCACGCTGGTGTCGGTGCGCAAGTTCGAGCGGGGCCCGCGGGTGGTCGTCGGCCCCGGGGTGAAGCCGAATGAACCGGAGCCCGCCGCGCCCGAGTCGGCGGGCGAGGTGGCGGTGGCGGAGGCGGTGGAGGCCGTCGTCGAGGCGATGGAGGCGACCGTCACCGATGCCGCACCTGCGACACCAGCCAAGGCGAAGCCGAAGTCGAAGGCGGCGGCGAAGCCCAGGGCGGCGGCGAAGCCCAAGGTGGCCGCGCCCAGGAAGGCGGCGGCCAAGCGGGCACCGGTCAAGCCCAAGTCCGACGCTCCGACGGAGGCGAGGGCACCGGGCGGTGACACCACCACCTGACGGGCCGGCGGTCGACGTCGCGATAGTTCGTTGTGCAGTTACGTCGGTATATCCCACATAACTGCACAACCAACGCGAAGGCGGCGGCGGTCGACTTGGAGGCGATTGCGGCGGCGGCGGGATCGGTGGCGGCGGTCGACGTGGAGATGCGGCGGCGGGCGGCGTCAGCCCCGGGCGGGGAGACGGCGGCGGTCGCGGTACTCCCAGCAGGCGAAATGCCAGTGGCGGCGGAGGTCGGGGGACTCCAGGGGCACGACTACCAGGTGGCCCATCCCCTCCGCGATCACCTGGTTGCAGCCGGGGCAGAGGTACGCCTTGCGGGCCTGGTAGGGCTGGATGCGGCGGACCTCGACCTCGTCCTGCACGTCGCTCAACCTGAGCTGAGGGCGTGCACCTGGATGATCCCGGGTTGGGCCCGCAGGTCGTCCAACACCTCGGCCGGCAGGGGCCGGTTGGTGGACAGCACCATGAGGGCGGCCTCGCCCGAGGGAGCCACGCCCACGTCCATGTCGGAGATGTTGACGCCGGCGCGGCCCACGGTCATGCCGACCAGGCCGATCATCCCCGGCCGGTCGTCGTTGCGGACGACGACCATGTTGCTCGACGGCGGGATGTCGACGGTGTGGTCGTCGACCATCACCAACCGGGCCTCGTCCCGCAGCCCGAAGAGGGTGCCGGCCAGCCCGTGGTCGTCGCCGTGGAGGGAGATGAGGTTGACGTACTCCTGGGCCTCGGTGGTCTTGGACTCCCGCACCACCACGCCCCGCTCGGCGGCCAGTTGGGGGGCGTTGACGTACGACACCGGCTCCTCGCTTCCCGCCCCCAACAGCCCCTTGAGGACGGCCAGGGTGAGGATGCGGGTGTCGTAGTCGGCCAGGTGGCCCTGGAACTCGACCTCCAGCGTCGCCGGCACCCCGTCGTTCAACGAGGCGAACAGCCCTCCCAGCCGCTCGGCCAGCGGGAGGAACGGTCGCACCGTCTCCGACGCCTCGGTCGCGCTCACGTTGACCGCGTAGGGCACGAACCCGCCGCTCAGGGCCAGCTGCACCTGCTCGGCGATGGTCTCCCCCGCCTTGTCCTGCGCCTCCCGGGTGCTCGCCCCCAGGTGGGGGGTGACGACCACCGCGTCCAGCTCGAAGAGGGGCGAGACGGTGGTGGGCTCCTTGTCGAACACGTCGAGGGCGGCCCCCCCGATCTGCCCTGAGCGCAGGGCGGCGTCGAGGGCGGCCTCGTCGAGGATGCCGCCCCGGGCGGTGTTGACGATGCGCAGCCCGGGCCGGGCCCGCGACAGCATGTGCTCGCCCAGCAGCCCGATGGTGTCCTTGGTGCGGGGCAGGTGGATGGTCACGAAGTGCGAGACCTCCATGAGCTCCTCCAGGCTGACCAGGTCGACGCCCATCTGCCGGGCCCGGTCGGCGGAGACGAAGGGGTCGTAGGCCACCAGCCGCATCCCGAAGGCCGACGCCCGCTGCGCCACCAACGCCCCCACCCGCCCGAGCCCGACCACGCCCAGGACCTTGCCGTGCAGCTCGATGCCCTCCCACCGGATCCGCTCCCACTTCCCGGCCTTCAGGGCGGCGTTGGCCTGGGGAACGTTGCGGGCCATGGAGAGGAGCAGGGCCATGGCGTGCTCCGCCGCCGACAGCACGTTGGACTGGGGCGCATTCACCACCATCACGCCTCGCCGGGTGGCGGCGCCGACGTCGACGTTGTCGAGGCCGATCCCGGCCCGGCCCACGACCGCCAGGTCGGTGCCGGCTTCGAGGATGTCGGCCGTGACCTGGGTCTCGGAGCGGATGATGAGGGCGGCCGCCCCCTTCACCGCCACCGCCAGATCGGCGGGCGTGAGGCCGAGGCGGATGTCGACCTCGTGCCCCGCCTCCCGGAGCCGGGCCAGGCCACGTTCGGAGATGGTTTCGCTGACGAGCACTCGGGCCATCCGGCCATGGTCGCCCATGCCGGGGCCGGAGGCCAAAGCGGTTTCCCGTCCCGTCTCATCCCCGGCCCCCACTCGGTCCGAATACCTCGCGGGGACGGCACCGGCCGCCGGCCCTCTTTCGTCCACCGACCGAGGAGCAAGCCCATGAGGAAGCGCCATCTACTGGTCGCCATCGCCGCATCCGCCGCCGCCGTCAGCCTGGTGCTGCCCGCCTCCGGGGCGGCCGCCCAGGCATCGGGCACCACCCTGCACGGCCTGACCACGACCAACCGGATCGTGACCCTGAACACCGCCTTCCCGCTGTTCGCGACCGGCGACGTGGCCGTCTCCGGGCTGGCCCCGGGCGAGCAGCTGATCGGGATCGACCGCCGACCCAAGACAGGCGTCGTCTACGGCGTCGGCAAGTTGGGGACGGTCGGTCGGCTCTACACCGTCGACCCCGCCTCAGGCGTGGCCACGCTCGTCGCCTCCCTGGTCGCCGCCCCCACCGCCGCCAGCCCGCGCGGCGGCCCCGTCGCCCTGTCCGGTACCGAGTTCGGGTTCGACTTCAACCCCATGGCCGACGCCCTGCGGATCGTCAGTGACACCGGACAGAACCTGCGGGTCATCCCGTCCGACCGGATGCCGGCGACCGGCCCTGCCCTCCTCACGGGCGACACCTTCACCGACGCCGCCCTCAACGCCGACGCCACCCCGGCCACCGGCGTCAGCGCCGCCGCCTACACCAACAACGTGGCGGCTGCCGCGTCGACGGTGCTCTACGACATCGACACCCGCCGGGACGTGCTGGTGCAGCAGACCCCGCCCAACGCGGGCACGCTCGTCACCGTCGGCTCGTTGCGGTTCCCGGCCGGGTCGGTGGCCGGCTTCGACATCGTCACCGCCAACGGGGCGGACACCGGCTACGCCGCCCTGACCCTGACCGGGCAGCCGTTCACCTTCCTGGCCGGGATCGACCTGGCGACCGGGCGAGCCCGGATCACAGGGGTCGCGGCCTTCCCGCAGACGCTCCGGGGCCTGACCGCCTGAGGCCGTCTGACGAACCGGGGCCTACGGCGCCTTGAGCCGTAGGCCCCGGTCGTTTGCAAGACCCGGTGCGCCGACCGCTCGGTTTCGCGTATCAAGCCCGCGCCCCGGCGCTCTTCGTAGATAGGCGAACGGACGGAGGACGGCGATGGCGGACATCTCGGCGGCGGGGACGGCCACCATGGTTCACCGGTTCGACCCGGCGGACGACGTGCAGGCCGAGGCGGCGGCGAGGATCGAGGAGCGGGCGAGAACCCGCCGGTCCAACGTCGAGCAGTTCCGGGCCGGGGTGGCCATCGTCGACACCGAGGTGCGCAAGGCCAAGCGCGCCGACCGGATCCGGAGCTACCTCGCCGGCGAAGCGCCCGCCGGCGCGCCGGTGGCGGTCCCCGGTCCCGGCCCGGTGGTCGCCGATGTCGACGGTCGGACACTCGAGCAGGTGATCAACAGCGCCGACTTCGTCGGCATCCGCTTCCTCGAGGCGGGCCTGGCCGCAGCCCGGGCCGTCGGCCGGGTCAATGTCCGCAACGCGTCGCAGCAGGTCACCAGCTACGGGACCGCCTCGCTGATCTCGGCCCAGCTCGCCCTCACCAACCACCACGTCCTGCCCACGGCCGACGTCGCCCGGCGGTCGGCCATCGAGTTCAACTACCAGGACGGCATCGACGGCCACCCGCTCCTGTCCCGGATGTTCCCTTTCGACCCCGACCGCTTCTACCTGGCCGACAAGGACAACGACTTCGCCATCGTGGCCGTCTCCGCCACCGAGGAGGAGCTGGCCGAGTTCGGGTTCAACCGGCTCATCAACGTCGAGGGCAAGGCGGTGGTGGGAGAGTTCGTCACCATCGTCCAGCACCCGCGAGGCGAGAAGAAGCAGGTTTCCCTCCGGGAGAACCGGGTGGTCGACCTGCTCGACATGTACATCCACTACGCGACCGACACCGAGCCGGGCTCGTCGGGATCGCCCGTGTTCAACGACCAGTGGGAGATCGTCGCCCTGCACCACGCCAGCGTCGCCGCCCCCGACCGGGCCGAGCTGGGCGGGATGATGAACGAGGGGATCCGGGTCAGCGCCCTGCTGCGGTCGGCCCAGGCCCGGGCCCAGGAGCTACCGGCGCCGATGGCACGCCTCCTCGAAGGCGTCTTCCTGTACGAGCCTTCGGCCGGGGCCCAGGTGGCTCCCTCGCCCCGGCCCGGGTCGACCACCGCCCCCCGCCGGCTGCAATCGTTCTCGGTGCCCGAGGTCCCCGTGACCGAGACCAGGATCGTCGTCCCGATCGAGATCATCGTCCGCATCGGCACCCCGCCGGCCGCCACCGTCACTTCGACCGGCCCCGTCAACGGCAGCGGCTACGGCAATGGGCTCGCCAACGGCAACGGCCACACCAACGGCAACGGCAACGGCAACGGTCACGCGAACGCCAACGGCAACGGTCACGGCGACCGGTCGACCGTCGCGGTCGCCCTCCCGCCCGCGGCTCCCGCCGCCTCCCCCCTCGAGCCGGCTCGGCCGTTCCAGCCGGCCGAGCCGGCCGAGGAAGCGATCCGGATCGACCCCGACTACTCCAACCGCAAGGGCTACGACCCCACCTTCCTCGGCCCCGAAGTCCCGCTTCCCGAGCTGCCCGCCGCCCTGCTGGCCAAGGCCGCCCTGCTGACCACGCCCGGCCCGGGGCCCCGCCACGTCCTCCCTTACCACCACTTCAGCGTCGTGATGAACCGGGAGCGGGGCCTGGCCTTCTTCACCGCGGTCAACATCGACGGCACCCTCGGCCACCGCCTGCGGCGGGAGACCGACCGGTGGACGCTCGACCCCCGCATCGCCAAGGCGGCCCAGATCGGCGAGGCGGTGTACGCCGACAACGCCCTCGACCGGGGTCACCTGGTACGACGGCTGGACCCGGCGTGGGGGCCGTCGGCGGCGGCGGCCAAGCCCGCCAACGACGACACCTTCCACTTCACCAACTGCACGCCCCAGCACAAGGACTTCAACCAGCGCCAGACGTCGTGGGCCGGGCTGGAGGACTTCGTCCTCGAGAACGCGGAGAACCACGACCTCAAGGTGACGGTGTTCACCGGGCCGATCCTCGCCCCCGACGACGACGTCTACCGGGGCGTCAAGCTCCCCCGCCAGTTCTGGAAGGTCGTGGTGATGGCCCGCGGCGACGGCCGGCTGTCGGCCACCGGCTACCTCCTCAGCCAGGAGAAGCTCATCCACGGCCTGGAGTCGGTCGAGGAGTTCTCCTACGGCGCCTACCGCACGTTCCAGGTGCCGGTGGCCCGGGTGGCCCGGCTGAGCGGGTTGTCGTTCGGCAACCTCGCCTCTGCCGACCCCCTGCACGGTTTGGAGTCGACCGAGCTGTTTCACGAAGTCGGCTCCCCCGCCGACCTCGTGCTCTAGGTCCTGCTCTAGCTCGGGGCAGGCCGCAGGCGGAGGCCGAGCTCGGCCAGTTGGCGCTCGTCGACGGACGTGGGCGCGCCCGTCAAGGGGTCGACGCCCGACTGCGTCTTGGGGAACGCGATCACCTCGCGGATGTTCTCCTCGCCGGCCAGGATGGCGACCAGCCGGTCGATGCCGAAGGCGAAGCCGGCATGGGGCGGGGCCCCGTGGCGGAAGCCGTCGAGGAGAAAGCCGAACTTGCGCTGGGCGGCCTCGGCGTCGATCCCGAGCAGGGAGAAGACCCGCTGCTGCACGTCGGAGCGGTGGATACGGACACTGCCCGACCCGAGCTCCCAGCCGTTGAGGACCAGGTCGTAGGCCTGGGAACGAACCGAGAGCGGGTCGGACTCCAGCCGGTCGAGGTCGTCGGGGTGGGGCATGGTGAACGGGTGGTGGGCGGGGATGGGCCGGCCCTCGGCGCCCAGGCCCTCGAACAGGGGGAAGTCGGTGACCCACACCAGCTTGGTGCCGCCCTCGCCCACCGGCGGCCGGCCCAGGTCGAGGCGGAGCATCCCCAGGACATGGTTGGCCGTGCGCCGATCGCCGGCCACGACGAGCAGGAGGTCGCCCGGCTGCGACTCGGTGGCGGCCAGCAGGTTCTTCTTCTCGCTGTCGGCCAGGAACTTGGCCACCGGTGATTCGAGCTCGCAGTTGCCAGTCTCGAGCGGACTTGTGACCTTCATCCACACCAACCCGGCCGCCCCCGCCTGCTTGGCCCGGTCGACGAGGCGGTCGAGGGCGGCCCGGCCGTGGGTCGCCACCCCACCCGGCACCCGGATGGCCTTCACCGCCGCCGGCGGGAGGAAGGCCCGGAAGTCGGTGTCCTCGAACACCGGCGTGAGGTCCATGATCTCCATGCCGAAGCGGAGGTCGGGCTTGTCGGTGCCGTAGCGCTCCTGGGCCTCCTGCCAGGTCATGAGGGGGATGCGTCCCGGGTAGCCCCGGCCGGCGGCCTCGATGGCGGCCACCACCGCCTCGGAGATGAAGGCGATGACGTCGGCCTGGTCGACGAAGCTGGCCTCGGCGTCGAGCTGGGTGAACTCGAACTGACGGTCGGCCCGCAGGTCCTCGTCCCGCAGGCAGCGGGCCATCTGGTAGTAGCGGTCGACGCCGCCCACCATGAGCAGCTGCTTGAACAGCTGCGGGCTCTGGGGCAGCGCGTAGAACCTGCCCAATTGCAGGCGGGACGGCACCACGAAGTCGCGGGCGCCCTCGGGAGTCGACGCCACCAGCACCGGCGTCTCCACCTCGAGGAAGCCGTTGGCCTCCATGGTGCGGCGGACGGACGCCATCACCGTCGCCCGCAGGCGAAGGTTGCGCTGCATGACCGGGCGACGGAGGTCGACATATCGGTGGCGCAGACGGGTCATCTCGTCGGCGTCGGTGCGGTCGGAGACGGGGAAGGGCGGCGGTTCGGCCCGCGACAGGATCTCGACCGCGCAGTCCCCCACCTCGACCTCGCCGGTGGCCAGGGCGGGGTTGACGGTGCCCTCGGGCCGGGCCCGGACGGTGCCCGACACCTTCACCACGTACTCCGAGCGCAGTTCGTGGGCGCCGTCGACCACGCACTGGACGATGCCGGTGTGATCGCGCACGTCGACAAACGCCAGGTGCTTGCCCTGCTCCCGCCGGGTGGCGACCCAGCCGCAGACCTCGACCTCCCGGCCGATGTCGGCCACGCCGAGACGCCCGCAGTAGTCCGTCCGCATCATCCGGAGCAACGACCGATCCGCGCAGGGACACGCGTGCGGGGATGAGGGCGCGCAGTTTTCACAAGAGTCGCTTCCTGACGTGGTCGACAAGGTCGGCCCGGGGCACGACCTCCTGGTCGCCGGAGCGCAGGTCGCGCAGGGTGGCGGTGCCCTCGGCCGCCTCCCGCTCGCCGACGACCACCGCCAGCCTGGCGCCCGAGCGGTCGGCCTGCTTGAACTGGGACTTCATCGAGCGGTGGTCGAAGCCCCGGTCGGCGCCGATGCCCGCCTCCCGCAGCTCGGCCGCGATGACGGTGGCGGCGGCACCGCCGGTGGTGTCGACGACGAAAACCTCGACGGTCGTCTCGGGCACCGGGAAGACGCCCTCCGCGTCGCAGGCGAGCAGCAGCCGCTCGATGCCCATCCCGAAGCCGATGCCGGGCGTGGGAGGGCCACCGAGGGCCTCGGCCAGCTTGTCGTAGCGGCCGCCGCCACCGACCGCGTTCTGGGCCGAATCGAGGGCGGACGCGGCCAGCTCGAAGGTGGTGCGGGTGTAGTAGTCGAGGCCCCGCACCAGGCGGGGCTCCAGGCACACGGGCACGCCGAGGGCCTGCAGCCCGGCGAGGACGCGGTCGAAGTGGGCCCGGCAGGGGTCGCAGAGGTGCTCGACCATCTGGGGGGCGCCGGCGGTGGCCTCCCGGCACGCGGGGCGCTTGCAGTCGAGGACCCGCAACGGGTTCTGGGCGTAGCGGGCGTGGTGCTCGTCGCACAGCCGGTCGGCCCGCGGCTCGAGGTAGGCCTGGAGGGCCTCCAGGTAGGCCGGACGGCAGGCGTCGTCACCGAGCGAGTTGAGCAGCAGCTCCACCCGGGTGAGGCCGAGGTCGCGGCACACCGACCAGGCGAGGGCGACCACCTCCACGTCGAGGTCGGCGTCGTCGGTGCCCAACGCCTCGATCCCCACCTGGTGGTGCTGGCGGAAGCGTCCCGCCTGGGGCCGTTCGTAGCGGAAGTTGGGGCCGACGTACCACGCCTTGAACGGCGGGAGCGGGCGGTGCTGGACGTAGGCCCGCACCACCGAGGCGGTGCCCTCCGGACGCAGGGCCAGGTGGCGGCCCCCCTTGTCCTCGAACTCGTACATCTCCTTGCGCACCACGTCGGTGCCCTCGCCGACCCGCTCGAAGACGCCGACGTCCTCGAACATCGGGCTGAGGATGAGGCCGTACCCGGCCCGCTCGACCCGGCCCGCGAAGCGCGCCACCAGGAGTTCCCACCGGCGGGATTCGGGAGGGAGGACGTCGCGCGTCCCGGTCGAGGCTTGAAACTCAGCGATGGACGGAGGCTACCGGAGGTATCCCGAGGCCTCGCCCGGATAGGTCGGCACCGCCACGGCCCATCCCGTGGCGGACCGGACCCGAGTGTTACTTCTCCCGCCCGAGGGTGTCGCTGACGATCTTCAGGGCCTTGGGCAGGTACTTGCCCAGGGCGACGGCGATGGCGGGCTTGATGGCGACCGCGTAGCCCTGCTCGCTGGTGTCGGGCGCCCGCACGACCGGAGGCTTGGCCTTGCCGGTCGCGCTCTTGTGGATGCTGGGCGGAAGGTTGGCGCCGGACTTGGCGCTGGCGGTGGAGTGTCCGACTGCGACCCGCAGGCCGGGGCTGGGCGCCGGTGCCGGCTCCGGCTCGGGCTCGGCGGCGGCTTCGGGCTCGGCGGCGGCCTCGGGCTCGGCGGCGGCTTCGGCCTCCGGCTCGGCGGCTTCGGGTTCGGCCGTCAGCCTCGGGCGCGGCCTCGGGCTCGGCGGCGGCCTCGGGCTCGGCGTCGGCTTCGGCGTCGTCGGCGGCGGCCGGGGCCTCGTCGGCAGCCTCGGGTGCGGCGTGCCGCCGCGGGCCGGGACGCGGCCTGCTTCACGGCCAGGGCCACGCCGTCGCCGACCCGCTTCAGGGCCGCGATCACGCCGGACATGTCGACCGCCGGGGGCGCGGGAGGGGCGGGGGGCGGGGGGGAGGACGCGGCGGTCTCGCCCTGGGCGACGAGCTCGGCGACGGAGTCGGCCACCCGGGTCTGGATCGAGACGAGGGTGACGAGCTGACCGGACATGTCGGTGATGGCAGCCGTGAGCTGCTCCATGGCGACCACGCTGGGGTCGGGTGCCGGCGGGGCCGGGGGCTCGGGCTCGGGAGCCGGTGCCGGTGGAGCGGCGGCGGCGCGCGGCCGGCGGGGAGCAGCCGCCCGCTTGGTGGTCGATTTGGCCTTGGCGGCCGCCTTGATCGGCGCGGGGGCCGCCGCCTCGGCGGGTGCGGGCGCGGGCGTCTCGGCCGGAGCCGCCTCGGGTGCGGCCTTGGCCGCCTTCCGGGCCCGGGGGGCGGACGCCTTCTTGGCCTTGGTGGCCTTACCCGTGGGGCTGGTATCGGTCACGGTCGTGAATCCTCCTACGCATCGATGTCGACAGAAGCGACGAGCGGTTGCTGCAAACCAGGCCCGTCACTCGGCGAAGCGACCATGAACATCGGATGATCCGAAGCTTGCGGCAGCATCGGCGTAAACCTACACCGCGACGCGCGTCGCGCCAGGGGCCTGCCGCGCCGCTCGGAATGTCGAGGTCAGCGAGGGCCGGCGCCGGGCAGGACCCGGTAGGCGTCGTACACCGATTCCACCCGCTTGACCGTCGCCAGCACCGACTCCAGGTGGGACGGGTCGGCCAGCTCGAACTCGAACCGGAGGTGGGCGACCTGGTCGGATCCGGTGGACGTGAACGACGAGACGATGTTGACGTGGTGCTCGGAGAGAACGGTGGACACGTCGCGCAGCAGGCGGGCCCGGTCGAGGGCCTCGATCTCGATGGAGGCCACGAACATCCCCACCGACCCGCCGTCCCAGTCGACCTCGATCTGGCGGTCGCCCATGCGCGACGAGAGCGCGACCGCGTTGGCGCAGTCGGACCTGTGCACCGAAACGCCCCGGCCGGCCGTGACGAAACCCACGATGTTGTCGCCCGGCACGGGCGTGCAGCACCGCGACAGGCGCACCATCACGTCGTCGAGGCCCTCCACGTGGACGCCGATCTTGCCCCCGACCCGGCGGCGCGACGGGCGGCGCACGGTAGATGGCAGCTGCTCCTCGGAGACCCCGCCGTGGAGCTCGCGCGACACCCGCTGGGCGACGGTGTGGGCCGACACGTGGCCCTCGCCGATGGCGGCGTGGAGCGAGTCGAGGTCGGCGTAGTGCAGAGCCTCGGCCACCGCCACCAGCACCGGCGAGGTGGTGAGCTTCTGCACCGGGAGGCCCTCCCGGCGCATGTAGCGCACCAGGTCCTCCCGGCCGTTCTCGATGGCCTCCTCCCGCCGGCTGCGGCTGAACCACTGGCGGATCTTGTTACGGGCCCGGGGGGTGGCGACCACCTTGAGCCAGTCGCGCGACGGCCCCGCCCCCTCCACCTTCGAGGTGAAGACCTCCACCGTGTCGCCCGACGACAGCGACGAGTCGAGGGGCACCAGCCGGCCGTTGACCTTGGCCCCGATGCAGCGGTGCCCGACGTCGGTGTGGATGGAGTAGGCGAAGTCGATGGGCGTGGCCCCCGCGGGCAGGGTGACGACGTCGCCCTTGGGGGTGAAGACGAAGACCTCGTCCTGGTCGAGGTCGACCTTGAGCGTCTCCATGAAGTCGGCCGGGTCGATGGTGTCGCGCTGCCAGTCGACGATGCGGGCCAGCCAGCCCGGCTCGGCGGTGGGGGTGCGCTTCTCCTTGTAACCCCAGTGGGCGGCGATGCCCGCCTCCGCCCGCTGGTTCATGTCGCGGGTGCGGATCTGGACCTCGAGGGGCTTGCCCTGGGGACCCACCACCGTCGTGTGCAACGACTGGTAGAGGTTGAACTTGGGCATGGCGATGTAGTCCTTGAACCGACCCTGCACCGGCTTCCAGGTGGCGTGGATGGCGCCGAGGGCGGCGTAGCAGTCCTTGTCGCTGCCGACCACCACCCGGATGCCGACCAGGTCGTAGATGTCGGAGAACTCCCGGTTCTTCACGACCATCTTCTCGTAGATGCTCCAGTAGTGCTTCGGCCGGCCGACCACCTCGGCGTCGATGCGCAGCTCGGCCAGGCGGGCCTTGACCATGTCGAGGACCTGGCTGATGTAGATGTCGCGCTCGGGGGCCCGCATCGACACCATCTGCTCGATCTCGGCATAGCGCTTGGGGTAGAGGGTGGCGAAGGCCAGGTCCTCCAGCTGCAGTTTGATGCCGGAGATGCCGAGGCGGTGGGCCAGGGGGGCGTAGACGTCGAGCGTCTCCTGGGCAGTGCGGTGCTGGTTCTCGATCGGCATGGCCGCGATCGTCCGCATGTTGTGGAGGCGGTCGGCCAGCTTGATGAGCAGGACCCGGATGTCCTTGGCCATGGCCACCAGCATCTTGCGCATGGTGGCGGCCTGCTGGGCCTCCTTGGAGTCGAAGCTGACCCGGTCGAGCTTGGTGACGCCGTCGACGATGGCGGCCACCTCGGCGCCGAAGTCCTTGACGATGTCGTCGAGGCTGACGCCGGTGTCCTCCACCGCGTCGTGCAGGAGGGCGGCGGCGATGGTGATGTCGTCGAGCCCGAGGTCGGCCAGGATGGTGGCGACGGCCACCGGGTGCTGGATGTAGGGGTCGCCCGAGCGCCGGGACTGGCCCCGGTGGGCCACCTCCGCGACCTCGTAGGCCCGGGTGATGAGGGTGGTGTCGGCCTTCGGGTGCCGCGCCCGATAGGCGTTGAGGACTTCCTTCAGCTCATCGGCGGATGCCGACCCCGCCGTGCGCCGCCACGGCAACACTCGATCGGCAGTGACCAACCAGCCCCCCTCTCCTCATTGAAAGGTACCGACCTGTCCCAGCCTACGTGATCGGTGTCGGCACCATTTGGTGGGTCACTCGTAGGTGAGGAGCGATACCGCCTCGTGGGTGCCGATGCGGGCCCGTCCACCGAGGAACGCCAGCTCGATCACGAAGCCCAGCCCGACCACGGTGCCGCCCGCGGCCTCGACCAGGCGGAGGGTGGCGGCGGCGGTGCCCCCGGTGGCGAGCACGTCGTCGACGATGAGGACCTCGTCCCCCGCGACGATGGCGTCCTCGTGCATCTCCAGCCGGTCGGTGCCGTACTCGAGGGCGTACTCCTCGTGGCGGGTCGGTCCCGGGAGCTTGCCCGCCTTGCGCACGGGGACGAAGCCCGCCCCCAGGATGTAGGCGATGGGCGCGGCCAGGATGAAGCCCCGGGCCTCGATGCCGACGACCTTGTCGACCCGGCGCATGGCGAAGCGGGACGCCAGCGAGTCGAGGGTGCACCGGAAGGCGTCGTCGTCGGCCAGTAGCGGCGTGATGTCCTTGAACACGATCCCCGGCTGCGGGAAATCCGGAATGTCGCGGATGTGGTCCTTCAGGTGGGCGACGTCCACAGGCTCGGCGCGGGCTAGCGCTTCTTCCCCTTCTTGCGGGGACGGGGGGCACCGGGACGGTTGCCCGGGGGGCGAGCGCCACCGCCGCCACCGCCGCCACCGCCGCCCGCCGGCTTGGCCGTGGGGGGACGGGCGGGCACGAGCACGTCGCCGTTCTTTGCGGGGCCGTTCTTGGTGGGGCCGCCCTTGGCGGGGCCGCCCTTGGCCGGGCCGCCCTTGGCCGCGGGGGCCTTCGCTCCCGGCGCGGGGGTCTTGGCCGCGGGCGCCTTCGCCCCGGTCGGCTTGGACGAGCCCGCCTTGGCTGCGGCGGCCGGTTTCGCCCCGGCGCCGCCGGCGGACTTGGCCTTGCCCGAGATGGTTGCGTTGCCGCCGCTCGATCCCAGCGCCGCGGCCGCGGCCGGCGTGAGCACCGCCCCGCCGCCGCCCTTGGCCGCCAGCCGTTGCCGGACCGCCACGTAGCGGGGCTCCCGTTCCTTGACGATGGCCAGGATGGGGGCGGCGATGAAGATCGACGAGTAGGCGCCGGTGAGGAGCCCGATGAGCAGGGCCAGGCCGAAGTCCTTGAGGGTGGTCGCACCCAGCACGCCGGCCCCGATGAGCAGGATCGACAGGATGGGCAGGATGGCCACCAGCGACGTGTTCAGCGACCGCATGAGGACCTGGTTCATCGACAGGTTCACGGTGTCGGTGTAGGTGAGGCGGCCGGTGGCCGACAGTCCCTTGGAGTTCTCCTCCACCTTGTCGAACACGACGATGGTGTCGTACAGCGAGTACC
Organism: uncultured Acidimicrobiia bacterium; assembly: GCA_963836205.1. Lineage (GTDB taxonomy): Bacteria > Actinomycetota > Acidimicrobiia > Acidimicrobiales > AC-14 > JAXDMK01. The sequence continues at coordinate 147,763 of CAWIIV010000006.1, forward strand.
CGAGGATGGTGAGGAACGCCACCACCGTGGCCGGGGTGACCTCGAAACGGGAGATCGAGTAGACGCCGACGGTGACGAAGATGTCGTGCACCACCGCGGCCAGGGCGGCGACCGCCATCTTCCACTCGAACCGGAGCCAGATGTAGGCGCTGATCAGCACGAAGAAGGCGATGAGGGCGGTGCGGGCCTTCTTGGTGACGTCCTTGCCCCAAGAGGGGCCGACGTCGTTGACGCTGACCTGGCTGGTGTCGACGCCGCCCATCTGGGCCATGGCCTCGGTGATCCGCTGCTGTTCCTCGGGCGCCCGGGTGTCGGACTGCACCCGGACGGTGTCACCGCCCGCGATCTGGATCTTGGCGTCGCCCATCCCGAACGGCCGGAGCTGGTCGCGGGCCTCGGCCACCGAGACACCGGGGGCCTTCACCTCCCACGAGGTGCCGCCCTTGAAGTCGATCCCGTAGTTCAGGCCCTGGGTGAGCAGCGAGATCAGACCGGCGGCGATGACCACGCCCGAGGCGATGAACCAGATCCGCGCCCGACCCGCGAAGTCGAAGGCGGTCTCGCCGTGGTAGAGGCGGTGACGGAGGGTGCGACCCTCGGCGTCGCGACTCATGGCTTGGCCCCACCGGAGGCAACTGCGGCCGGTGCGTTGAGGCCCCGGGCCACGCCCACCCACCGGGCCTCGGTGAAGAGCCGGCTGCGCCCGAGCAGCACCACCATGGGCCGGGTGAAGACATAGGCCACCACCACGTCGAGCAGGGTGGAGAGGGCCAGGAAGAAGGCGAAGCCCCGCACCGAGCCCACGCTCAGCACGTAGAGCACCACCGCGCCGATGAAGGAGGCGGCGTCGGCGGCGAGGATGGTGCGGTAGGCCCGGGAGAAGCCCCGGTCGACCGACGAGCGGATGGTCTTGCCCGAGCGGATCTCGTCCTTCAGCCGCTCGAAATACACCACGTAGGAGTCGACGGTGACACCCACCGACACGATGATGCCGGTGGCCCCGGCCAGGGTGAGGGCGAGGCCGCTGGTGGTGCCGAGCCACGTGACCAGGGAGTACATGAGCGCGCCCGACACCAGCAGGCCCAGCCACACCACCAGGCCCAGGGCCCGGTAGTAGAGGACCATGTAGAGCGCCACCAGGCCCAGGCCCACCGCGCCGGCGATCATGCCCGCCCGCAGGGAGTCGCGGCCGAGGCTGGCCGAGACCGTCTGCACCGTCTGGCGGTCGAGCTGGACCGGGAGCGAGCCGTAGCGCAGCACCAGGGCCAGGTCCTTGGCCTCCCGCTCGCTGAAGTTGCCCGAGATCTGGCCCGACCCGGGGAAGTTGGTGGTCTGGAGGCTGGGGGCGGACTGGACGACGCCGTCGAGGTCCATCGCGATCTGGCCGTTGACGCCGACCTTCTCGGCCATCGCGTTCCACTGGGTGGTGCCTTCGGAGGTGAGGCTGAACTGCACCTCCCACACGCCGTTGGTGGTGTTGACCGTGGCCCGGGCCGACGACATGGCCTGGCCGTTGACCTCCGCCGGACCGAGGAGGTAGCGGGCGGGGACGTTGCCGTTCTCGTCCTTCTTCTCGGGGAGGACCACCTGGGCCTCGGGGGTGTTCTCCTCGGGGGTGGTGGTCTTGTCACGGTCGATCGGGGCCGTCGTGGGCGTGGTGGGGTCGACGGTGGTGGTCGGCTCGGTGGGGACGGCGGTGGTGGTGGGCGACGGGGTGGCCGGCAGGCGCTCGAGCACGGGCCGGAAGTAGAGCTGGGCCGTCTGGCCCACGACCTCCACCGCCCGGTCCTTGTTCTTGACGCCCGGCAGCGAGACGATGATCGAGTCGCCCTGGCGGGAGATGTCGGGCTCGGCCACGCCCAGGGCGTCGACCCGGCTGCGGATGATCTCGATGGCCTGGTCGAGGACCCCGGAGGCGACCTCGTCGCGGGGCTGGAGCACGACCGAGGCCCCGCCCTGGAGGTCGAGGCCGAGCTGGGGGGAGTTACCGGCGGCGAGGGTGAGGCCGAGGGACCCCGCCGCCAGCACCAGAACCCCGATCAGGCACACCGCCATGGAACGGGGCACTGATCAGGCCTTCTCCCCGGGACCGGGCGGGGTGGTGGGGGGCGTCGTCGGGGGGGGCGGGATGTAGGAGACGTCGGGCTCGGGCTGGGGCGGGGCGGGCGGCGCGGGCGTGGGCGCGGGCGGTGTGGGTGGCGGCTCGGGCTCGGGCTCGGAGGCGAGGAGGTCGTCCTCGAACTCGTCCATGTCGTCATCGACGACCTCGTCGTCGACCACCTCGTCGGGGAAGGCCGCGATCCGGGTCTGGATGGCCGACCGCAGCAGGCGGATCGACGTGCCCGGCGCCACCTCCAGGGTGACGATGTCGTCGACGACCGAGACGATCGTGCCGACGATGCCGCCGGTGGTGATGACCTCGTCGCCGGCGGACACGGTGGCCACCAGCTCCTGGTGTTGACGGACGCGGCGCTGCTGGGGGCGGATGAGCAACGCCCACATGAGTCCGAACGTGATGATGAGAGGGAGAAGGGCTTCCATGGCAAGGTCGGCCCCGGAGGGCCCGCCGCGAAGACTACCCGGGTCGTGGTGGGTCGGTCAGGCCGGGGTCAGCCGAACAGCGGCGTCACGCCGGGCGAGCCCGACGCCGCCGCCGGTGGCTCCAAGCCGAGGTGCTGCCAGGCGGCGGGGGTGGCCACCCGGCCCCGCGGCGTTCGCTGGAGCAGGCCGAGCTGGAGGAGGAAGGGCTCGTAGACGTCCTCCACCGTCTCCGGCTCCTCGCCCACGCAGATAGCCACCGTCGACAGGCCCACCGGTCCGCCTGCGAAGCGGACGCACACCGCGCCGAGGATGGCCCGGTCGACCTTGTCGAGGCCCTGGGCGTCGACCTCGAACAGCTCGAGGGCGGCGTCGGCCGTGGCTCGGGTGACCACCCCGTCGCCCCGCACCTCGGCGTAGTCGCGCACCCGGCGGAGGAGACGGTTGGCGATGCGGGGCGTACCCCGGGCCCGGCGGGCGATCTCGAAACCGCCGTCGGCCTCGAGGGGGACCCCCATGATCCCGGCCGCTCGACGCACGATGGCCTCCAGCTCGTCGACCCGGTAGTAGTCGAGGCGGGCGACGAAGCCGAAGCGGTCGCGGAGGGGGCCGGTGATGAGGCCGGTGCGGGTGGTGGCCCCGACCAGGGTGAAGCGGGGCAGATCGAGGCGGATGGAGCGGGCGGACGGACCCTTGCCGATCATGATGTCGAGCTGGAAGTCCTCCATCGCCGGGTAGAGGACCTCCTCCACCACCCGACTGAGGCGGTGGATCTCGTCGATGAACAACACGTCGCCCTCGACCAGGTTGGTGAGCACCGAGGCCAGGTCGCCCGCCCGTTCGAGGGCGGGACCGGATGTGATCCGGAAGCCGACGCCCATCTCCGCGGCCACGATGCCGGCCAGGCTGGTCTTGCCCAGCCCCGGCGGGCCGGCGAAGAGGAGGTGGTCGACCGGCTCACCCCGGCCCCGCGCCGCGCCCAGGAGGATCTCCAGGTGCTGGCGGAGCTGGCTCTGGCCCACGAACTCGTCGAGGCGCCGGGGCCGGAGGGTGACCTCGTCGCGAGCCTCCTCGGGGCCGGGATCGGTGGCCAACAGCTCGTTGCGGGTCACCGGCACCCCTGAGTGGTCATCGGCGGGCTCCGAGGAGGCGGAGGGCGGCCCGCAGGAGCTCTTCGACGCTGCCCTCGGTGGGGAGCTCACGGAGGATGGTGTGGATCTCGTCGTGCTCGTAGCCGAGGGCGGCCAGGGCGGCCCGCACCTCGGCCCGGCTGGAGACCGACCCGTTGCCGTTGCCGTTGCCGTTGCCGGTGCCGTTGGCGTGGCCGTTGGCCGCCACCGCCGCCTCCAGGTCGCCGTCGGGGAGGTCGAGGCGGGACTTGAGCTCGATCATGAGCCGGGCCGCGGTCTTGCGGCCCACGCCGGGGACGAGGCAGAGGGCGTCGAGGTCGCCGTCGGCCAGGACCTCACGAAGCGAGCCCGGCCCGTGCACCGACAGGATGGCGAGGGCCAGGGCCGGCCCCACCCCATGGGCGCCGATGAGGGCCTCGAAGCAGTCGCGCTCGTCGCGTGAGCCGAAGCCGAACAGGGTGAGGGAATCCTCCCGGACGGCGAGGTGGGTGTGGACCAGGGCGGTGGCACCGAGCTCGCCCAGGTGGGCCATGGTGGCCGGGGGGACGACGACCCGGTAGCCGACCCCACCGACCTCGAGCAGGACCTCGCCCTTGGTCGACCGGTGCAGGATCGTCCCCCGCAGCGAGCCGATCATCGGGCCCGGGCCTCGGCGCCGGCGGCCAGCCGGGCTCGGAGGGGGGCGCTGGCGAGGTGGCACAGGGCCAGGGCGAGGGCGTCGGCGGTGTCGGCCGGCTTGGGCGGCTCGGCCAGCCCCAGCAGCGACTGCACCATGCGCTGGACCTGCTCCTTCGACGCCGATCCGTAGCCGGCGACCGCCTGCTTGACCTCGTTGGGCGTGTACTGCACAACCTCGCACCCGGCCCGGGCGGCGATGGCCAGCGCCAGCCCGCTCGCCTGCCCCACCGACATGGCGGTGCGGGCGTTGACCTGGAAGAACACCCGCTCCACGGCCACCGCGTCGGGCCTCAGCTCGTCGACGAGGGCCTGCAGGTCGGTGTGGAGGGCGGCCAGCCGGGTCGGCAACGGGTCGGACGGAGGCGTGGTGAGCACGCCTGCGGCCACCAGAGTCGGCCGTTGGCCGACGGCACCGGCCAGGCATCCGTACCCACACCGGGACACCCCCGGATCGATCCCCAGGACGACGAACATGCGTTCGGAGGCTAGCCGAAACCACCGTCGGAATCGAGCATCCCCACCGCCTCGCCGAACTGGTGACGGTAGACGTCGTCCGGGCAACCAAAAATGTCACCGGATCGCAGCCGGATCGAACTGGTGACGGTAGACGTCGTCCGGGCAACAAAAAATGTCACCGGTTCGGCGGCCGGGATCGAACTGGTGACGGTTTCGGTCGTCAGACGGCCAAAAGTGTCACCGGTTGCGGAGGGGTCAGTCCTCCTCGAAGGCTTCCATGACCGAGTCGGGGATGTCGAAGTTGGCGTAGACGGCCTGGACGTCGTCGTTCTCCTCGAGGGCGTCGACGACGCGGAGGACCTTGCGGGCGTCGGCCTCGGTCTCCAGGGCGATGGTGGACGTCGGGAGCATGGTGAGGTCGGCGTCGGTGACCTTGAGCCCAGCGTCCTCCAGGGCGGTGCGGACCTTGGACAGGTCGGACGGCGGGGTGATCACCTGCCACGTGTCGCCCTGGTCGACGAGGTCGTCGGCGCCTGCGTCGAGGGCCGTCATCATCAGCTCGTCGTCGTCGATGGAGTTTGGGCCGCCCGTCTTGGGCACGACCATCGTCCCCTTGCGCTCGAACTGCCACGCCACCGCCCCCGGCTCGGCGCTCGATCCGCCGTTCTTGGAGAAGATGGCCCGCACGTCGGCGCCGGTGCGGTTGCGGTTGTCGGTGAGGGTCTCCACGTAGACGGCCACCCCACCGGGGGCGTAGCCCTCGTAGTTGATGGCCTCGTAGCGCACGCCCTCGAGGTCGCCGGTGCCCCGCTTGATGGCCCGCTCGATGGTGTCGGTGGGCACCGAGGCCTCCCGGGCCTTGGTGTACATCGAGCGGAGGGTGGCGTTGGCGGCCATGTCGGCCCCGCCCTCCCGGGCCGCCACCTCCACCTGGCGCAGGACCTTGGCGAAGACCTTGGCCCGCACCTTGTCCTTGGCGCCCTTCTGGTGCTTGATCGTGGCCCATTTGGAGTGGCCGGACATGGAACCTCCTCAGGTCCTGCTCAAGAAGTGCTGGTGCAGGCGCAGGTCGCCCGACAGCTCAGGATGGAACGCGGCCACCAGGATCTGGCCCTGGCGGCAGAGGACGGGCTTGCCGTCGACCCGGGCGAGGACCTCGACACCCTCGCCCACCCGCTCGACGACCGGCGCCCGGATGAACACGGCCGGGAACGTGCCCCCGGCCAGGCCGTCGACCGCCAGCGAGGTCTCGAAGGAGTCGACCTGGCGGCCGAAGGCGTTGCGCCGGACCGACACGTCGACCGCGCCGAACGAGCGTTGCTCGGGTCGCCCGTCGAGCACCTCGGCGGCCAGCAGGATCATCCCCGCACAGGTGCCGAAGGCGGGCATGCCGTCGGCCAGCAGTCCGCCGATGGCATCGAACAGGCCCGCCGACTCGAGCAGCTTGGACAGGGTCGTGGACTCGCCGCCGGGCAACACCAGCCCCTCCACACCGGCCAGGTCGGCGGGGGTACGGACCTCCACCGGGGCCGCGCCCAGGGCCCGCAACGCGTCAGCGTGGAGGCCGACCGCCCCCTGCAGGGCCACGATCCCGACCTTGTGCACCTGGCGGCCTCACGGGAGCGTCACCAGCCGCGGTCCGACAACCGGACGCCCAGGGTGCCGATCTCCTGGCCGGGCATGGCCTTGCCCAGGCCCCGACTGACCTTGGTGACGATGTGGGGGTCGTTGAAGTGGGCGGTGGCCTCGACGATGGCCTTGGCCATGGCCTCGGGGTCGTCGCTCTTGAAGATGCCGGAGCCCACGAACACCGCCTCCGCCCCCAGCTGCATGACGAGGGACGCGTCGGCCGGGGTGGCGATGCCGCCGGCGCAAAACAGGGGCACGGGCAGGCGGCCGGCGTCGGCGACCTCGTTGACCAGGGCAATCGGCGCATGGAGCTGCTTGGCCCACGCGTAGCGCTCGGCCGGATCGGCCACCGTCAGCTTGCGGATGTCGCCCAGGATCGAGCGCAGGTGGGTGACGGCCTCGACGATGTTGCCGGTGCCGGCCTCGCCCTTGGAGCGGATCATGGCCGCCCCCTCGGAGATGCGGCGCAGGGCCTCGCCCAGGTTGGTGGCGCCGCAGACGAAGGGCACGGTGAACGCCCACTTGTCGATGTGGTGGGCCTCGTCGGCGGGGGTGAGCACCTCGCTCTCGTCGACGAAGTCGACCCCCAGCACCTCCAGGATCTGGGCCTCGGCGAAGTGGCCGATGCGGGCCTTGGCCATGACCGGGATGGTGACCGCGGCCTGGATCGACTCGATCATGGCCGGGTCGCTCATGCGGGCCACCCCGCCGTCTCGGCGGATGTCGGCCGGCACCCGTTCGAGGGCCATGACCGCGACCGCACCGGCGTCCTCGGCCACCCGGGCCTGGCCGGCGGTGACGACGTCCATGATCACGCCGCCCTTGAGCATCTCCGCCAGTCCCCGCTTGACCAGGTCGCTCCCCGTGGTGGGCCGGTTGCTCTGCTCGTCGGTCACGGGGGACATTCTACGGCCCGCACCGGCGAGCCCGGCCCGATTAGGGAGCGACGGTCGTCGCCGGTTCGGGCACGGGCGGCGATTCGACGCTCACGTTGGCGTCGGAGTGGACCAGCTCCACGACGGTGCGCCCGGGCGGGAACACCATAGGGGCGCCGTTGGCGTCGGCGAAGGAGGTGACCGTGATGGCGCCCACCTTCGACCACGTGCCCTTGGTGAGGGTGCCGTCGAGGAAGTACCACGCCTCACCCGACCCGGTGACCTCGGGGTAGGTGACGGCGGCGTCGGCCGCGAACCGGGCGTAGGGGACGAACTGCACGATCACGTTGCCGGGCGTCCACACCCCGCCGCCCTCCAGGTTGTGGGCCTGGCCGTTGGTCGACCGGGCCCACCCCTTGGCCTCCGCGTCCCACGTGTAGGAGGCGGTGATGTCGGCGAGAGGGATGTCCATCGCCGAGACGGGGGTGGCGCCGACAGGGGCGGTGTACGTCTCCCCCAACTTCAGGAACTGGGCGAACGGCGGCGGCTCATCGGCGCCGTCGACCTGGCGGTAGAGCTTCTCGGAGTCGGTGTACAGGTTGTGGGGGGCGGACCGGCCCGACCGGCGGTAGAGGGCCTCGGTGTTGTTCTCGTCGATGAAGTCGAGGTCGGCGTTGCGCACCAGCTGGACGATGTTGGGGGCGCCGCCGGAGAAGACGAGCAGGCCACCCAGGGGCGCCACGATGAGAGGGTCGGCGGGCCGCACCGAACGCACCGGGCCGATGGGGTCGGCGTCGGTGGACTGGAACACGACGACGAAGCGGGTGATCCCCTCGGTGACCTCCTCGTAGACCACGTCGGCCGCGTCGAGCCCGGCCTGGGGGCGGGCGGCGGCGTTGTTGTCGATCTTGACCGTGACCGCCGCCCGGTGGAGCTTGTCCGGATCGGTCTGGGGCAGTCCGGTGAGCGGCGCCTGCGGCGGCAGCGTGGTGGACGTGGTGGCGGGCACGGTGGTGGTGGCCCGTCCCTGGGACGCCTTCTTGCCGCCCCCGCAGGCGGCAGTGACCATGAGGAGGGCGACGGCCAGGACGATTCCGGCGCGCCGGCGGGAGATTGCCATGCGTTAGAGCTCCTTGAGGGCCTGGATCCGCTCTTCCAGCGGCGGATGCGTGTCGAACAGGCGGTTCAACCACGCTAGGCGCCCCTCCTGCTGGGTGCGAGCCAGGGGCGACTCGATCCAGAGGTGGGCGGTGGCCCGGGACGACGAGTGCACCACCGTGGTGTCGTCCTTGAGCTTCTCCAGGGCCGAGATCAGCCCCGGGGGATACCGGGTGAGCGACACCCCGCTGAAGTCGGCCAGCGCCTCCCGCCGGCGGGAGACGGCGAACTGCATGACCCGGGCCACCACCGGCGCGATCAGGAGCAGCACGAAGCCGAGGACGGCGAAGACGGCGGTCGGACCGGCACCCCCGGGGCTGGAGTCGTCGCGGTGGCGGGGGCCGCCCCACCACAGGAAGCGGAGGCTGAAGTCGGCCACCAGGGCGACGACGCCCACGAAGGTCACGGCCAGGGTGGAGACCAGGACGTCATAGTTCTTGATGTGGCTCAGCTCGTGGGCCAGGACGCCTTCCAGCTCGATGCGGGTCAGCTTCTCCATCAGCCCGGTGGTGACGGCGATGGCCGCGTGTTGGGGGTTGCGGCCGGTGGCGAAGGCGTTGGGGGCGGGATCGTCGACCAGGTAGACGCGGGGCTTGGGCAGGCCGGCCGCAATACAGAGGCCCTCCACCAGGTTGTGCAGCCGGGGCTCGCTCTCGGGCGTGGTGAGGCGGGCGTGGCTCATGGCCAGGGCCACCGCGTCGGACTTGTACCAGGCCAGGGCGGATCCGACCCCGACGACGACGAGGGCGATCAGAAGGCCGGCGATACCGAAGTCGAAGAGGAGACTGGACGGCCCACGCCAGGCCCATGAACAGCACCACGAATCCCACCACCAGCAGGACCGAGCGCCGCTTGTTGGACGCGATCTGCTCGTACACAGGCTCGCTACGCTCGCCGGAAGGGCTTGGAGCCGCCTTCGGCGGCACGATCTTCTTGTTCCGGCCGACCAAGCTCGCTGCGCTCGACGGTCGGTCGGTCCGCCGCCTTCGGCGGCGGAGGTGCTCGGTGCGGTCACAGCTCGCTGCGCTCGCCGGGAAGGCTTGGAGCCGTCTGCGGCGACACGTCTTGTTGTTCGCCGCCTTCGGCGGCGGAGACGCTTGCGTCTGTTGTCACATTAGAACTGGACGTTTACGGGGCCGCGGCTGGTGTCGTCGGCCTCGAAGAACTCCTGTTGCTTGAAGCCGAAGCGGGCGGCCACGAAGTTCGACGGGAAGGTCTCGATCTTGTTGTTCAGCTGGAGGACGGCGTCGTTGTAGAACTGCCGGGCATAGCTGATGCGGCCCTCGGTGCCGGTGAGCTCCTCCTGCAGGGACAGGAAGTTCTCGTTGGCCTTCAGCTCGGGGTAGGCCTCGGCCACCGCGAACAGCGACTTGAGGGCGCCGGTGAGCATGTTCTCCGACTGGGCCTGCTCGGCCACCCCGGAGGCGTTGATGGCGTTGGCCCGGGCCTGGGTGACGGCCTCGAAGGTCTCCCGCTCGTGCTTGGCGTAGCCCTTGACCGTCTCCACCAGGTTGGGGATGAGGTCGTACCGGCGCCGGAGCTGCACGTCGATCTGCGACCACGAGTTCTTGACCCGGTTCCGAAGGCGGACCAGGCCGTTGTACGTGAGCACCACGTACAGGACGAGGAGGACGACGACGCCGACGAGGATCCACAGGAGCATGCGGTCCCAATCATACGGCGTGCCGTCGCTGCCGGCTGGCCGTCTCCCGCCGGAGCCGAACTGGTGACGTTTTCGGTGGCCCTGGCCCCCAGAATCGTCACCAGTTCGCCACTCGCCGCCAACCGGTGACGTTTTCGGTGGCCCTCGCCCCAGAACTCGTCACCAGTTCGCCACCCCCGCCGGCTGTCACCGGTTCGCCTCCGTCAGACCCGGGCGATGGCTCCTTGGAAGAGGTCGACGTAGCGCTCGGCGAGGTGGTCCATGGAGAACTGGTTGGCCCTCGCCTCCCCGGCCACCACCAGCCGGGCGGCGGTGGACGGCTCGTACAGGACCCGGGTGAGGGCGGCGGCCAGCGCGGTCGGGTTCCCGGGCGGGACCAGGAGGGCCGCCTGGCCACACCCTCCCCCACCAGCCACGTTGCGGTAGCCGGGGATGTCGCTGGCCACGACCGGGGTCTGGGCGGCCATGCCCTCCAGCAGCACCATCCCGAACGACTCCCCCCGCAGCGACGGGGCGCACAGGGCGTCGGCGCCCCGCAGCCGGGCCGCCCGCTCCCCGTCGCCGATGCGGCCCAGCCACTCCACCCGCTGGTCGCCCACGCTGAGGGCGGTGAGCTTCGCCGTCTCGGGTCCGTCGCTCGCCACCCACAGGCGAGCGTCGGTGGGCAGGCGGGCCATGGCGGCCAGCAGGACTTCGAGCCCCTTGCGGGACTCGTGGCGGGACATGAACAGCACCGTCGGGCCCGTGGTCGGCCACGGCGTGGCCTTGGCGAAGCGCTCCACCTCGATCCCGTTGAACAAGACCTGGTAGTCGCCGCCCAGGGCCCGCGCCGCCATGGCCCGGGCGTCCTCCGAGACCGCGCAGCGGACGGTGAGGCGCCGGGCCAGCCAGCGGGCAAGGGGCCGCATCACCCGGTAGGCGGCACTCACCCCGGAGGCGTGGAAGGTGCCCACCATCGGGATCGACGCCAGGGCCAGGCTGGTGAGGGTGGGGCCGGGGGCCAGCGGCTCGTGCAGGTGGAGGACGTCGAACGGCTCGTCGCGGAGCACGGCCATGGTGCGCAGGGCGCACGACGGGTCGGGCGCGATGGGTGCCATGGAGCCGTTGGCGGCGGTGGGGATGCTGTTGCCGAGAGGAATCACCCCCACCTCGGGCGGCGGGCCGTCGCACGGGCCGAGCACGCGGGCGTCGTGGCCGAGCGTCCGCAGCGCCCGGGCCAGCCCCAGGACCTGGCCCTGCACCCCACCGGGGATGGTGAGGCTGTACGGGCAGACGACGGCGATCCGCACGAACCGGAGCGTACCGGCGCCGGACCAGACCGGCTTGAGGAAGACTGTCCCGATGAATGATGCCCGAGTGAAGGATGCCCAGTGAAGGACGACAACCTCACCCGAGCGGAGGCCGAGGCGCGCGCGGCGCTGCTCTCGGTCGGCTCGTACGAGATTGCGCTCGACCTCACCGCCGACGGCGACACCTTCGCCAGCACCACCACGGTCCGGTTCGAGTCCACCGAGACCGGCGGTGACACGTTCGTCGACCTCGACGCGACTGCGGTTCGGGGGCTGACCCTCAACGGCCAGGATGTCCCCCTCGACGCGTTCGACGGCGAGCACAGCCGCATCCACCTCCGGGGCCTGGCCGCCGACAACGTGCTGACGGTCGTGGCCGACTGCTCCTACCAGCACACCGGCGTCGGCCTCCACCGCTTCGACGACCCCACCGACGGCCGGCGCTACCTCCACACCCAGTTCGAGCCGTACGACGCCCACCGGGTCTTCGCCTGCTTCGACCAGCCCGACCTCAAGGCCACCTTCGCCCTGGCGGTCGAGGTCCCCGACGGATGGACGGTCGTGAGCAACGGCCCCGTCGCCGAGCAGGCCGGCGGGCGGTGGCGGTTCGAGACCACCCGCCCCATCTCCACCTACCTGGCCGCCCTGATCGCGGGGCCGTACCACGCCGTCCACGAGGAGTACCGGGGCATCGGGACGTCGATCTACTGCCGGGAGTCGCTGGCCCAGTACCTCGACGCCGACGAGATCCTCACCGTCACCCGCCAGGGGCTCGACTTCTTCGAGGCCGAGTTCGGCTACAGGTACCCGTTCCCCAAGTACGACCAGCTATTCGTCCCCGAGTTCAATTTCGGAGCCATGGAGAACCCGGGCTGCGTCACGTTCAACGAGGGCTACGTCTTCCGCTCCCGGGTCACCGACGCCTCCTACGAGCGGCGGGCGGGGACGATCCTCCACGAGATGGCCCACATGTGGTTCGGCGACCTCGTCACCATGCGCTGGTGGGACGACCTGTGGCTCAACGAGAGCTTCGCCACCTATATGGGCAACGACGCGGCGGCCCGGGCCACCCGGTTCACGGACGCGTGGGTGCGCTTCGCCTCGGGGGACAAGGCGTGGGCCCTCGTGCAGGACCAGCTGCCCACCACCCACCCGATCTCGGCCGACATCGTCGACACCGACGCCGTCCGCCTCCACTTCGACGGGATCACCTACGCCAAGGGGGCGTCGGTGCTCAAGCAGCTGGTGGCGTGGGTCGGGAAGGAGGCCTTCACCGAGGGCGTGCGCCGCTACTTCCGCCGCCACGAGTGGTCGAACGCGTCCCTGGCCGACTTCCTGGGCGCGCTGGAGGAGACGAGCGGGCGCAAGCTCGAACCGTGGGCCAAGGAGTGGTTGGAGGCGTCGGGCGTCAACACCCTGCGGGCCTCGTTCGACGTGTCGTGCGGGCGCTACGACCGGTTCTCGATCTCCCAGGCGGGCGAGCCGCTGCGCTCGCACCGGCTGGCGATCGGCCTCTACGACCACGACCCCGACGGTGGCGGACTGGTGCGGCGGCGGCGGGTGGAGCTCGACGTGGTCGGCGAGTCCACCGAGGTCGACGACCTGCTGGGCGAGGCCCCCGCCGACCTGGTGCTGCTCAACGACGACGACCTCACCTACGCCAAGGTCCGCCTCGACGAACGGTCGGTGGCCACCCTGGAGCACCACCTGAGCGACATCGCCGACCCCCTGGCCCGCAACCTGTGCTGGTCGTCGACCTGGGACATGGTGCGCGACGCCGAGCTGCCCACCCGCCGCTTCGTCGACCTGGTCCTGGCCCACGCCGCCGGGGAGGCCGACGACTCCACCCTGGCCCGGCTGCTGGGCCAGGCCGGGTCCGCGGTCGACGCCTACGGCGACCCGACCAACCGGCCCGCGGCCCTCGCCGCGCTGGCGGCCCAGGCCCGCCAGCAGCTCGACGCGGCCGGGCCCGGCTCCGACCGCCAGCTCATCTGGGTCCGCCACCTCCTGGCGGTGGGCGAGTCGGCCGACGACCTCGCCTTCGCCCGGGGGCTGCTCGACGGCACCGTCGTCGTCCCCGACCTCAAGATCGACACCGACCTGCGCTGGGGGATCGTCGGCGCCCTGGCCGCGGCCGGCGGGGACGGAGCCGAGGCGATCGTGGCCGCCGAGCTCGAGCGCGACCCCACCGACATCGGCCAGCGGCGGGCGGCGTCGGCCCGGGCGTCGATGCCGACGGCCGCGGCCAAGGCCGACGCCTGGTCCCGCGCCACATCGCCCGGCCTGGCCCTCGCCATGATGCGGGCCATCACCGGCGGCTTCTGGCAGTGGGGCCAGGACCCCTTCCTCGAGCCCTCTGTCGAGCCCTACTTCGGCTCCCTCACCGAGTGGTGGCGCGACCGGTCGCGGGAGGAGGCGTTGGGGCTGGCGAACGGGTTCTACCCGAGCACCCTGGTGCGGGCGGAGATCGTGGCCGCCACCGACCGGGCCCTGGCCGAACCCGACCTGGCCGGCCCGGTGCGGCGCATCCTGCTCGAAGGCAAGGACGGCATCGAGCGAGCCGTCCGGGCCCGGGCCGCCGACCGCGCCTGCAGCGCGTTGGAACCGCCTCTGGTGCGGTGCGCGGTGGCGCCAGGGGTGCCGTCGCCCGCGATCGGCGACGCCGTCGTCGCCGGAGGTGGGGTGATCGTCGACCCGGCGGAGGCTGACGCCCTGGTGTGGACCGAGCCCCTGGACGGCCCCGGGTTGGCCAAGACCCTGGCCGGTGCGCCGGGCGTCCGGTGGGTGCAGCTGCCCTTCGTCGGGGGTCGACGCCTTCACCTCGCTCCTCGACGACACACGGGTCTGGACCAGCCCCAAGGGCGCCTACGCCGAGCCGGTGGCCGAGCACGCCCTCGCCCTCGGCCTGGCCGGGCTCCGCCACCTCCCGACCCGGGCCCGGGCCCGGGAGTGGGGCGAGCAGGCGGGACGGCGGCTGATGGGCGGGCGGGTCACCATCGTCGGCGGCGGGGGCATCGCGGAGGCGCTGTTGCGTTTGCTGGAGCCGTTCACGGTCGACTCGACGGTCGTCCGTCGCCACGTCCGGCCGGTCGTCGGCGCCACCCGGGTGGTGGGAGCCGACCGCCTCCACGACGCCCTGCCCGGCGCCGACCTGGTCTTCCTCGCCCTTGCCCTCACCCCGGAGACCACCGGGATCATCGGCGGGGCCGAGCTCGACCTCATGGAGTCCCACGCCTGGCTGGTCAACGTGGCCCGGGGCAGGCACGTGGTCACCGACGACCTGGTGGCCGCCCTCCGCCGCCGGTCGATCGGCGGGGCCGCCCTCGACGTCACCGAGCCGGAGCCCCTGCCCGCCGACCATCCCCTCTGGCAGCTCGACAACTGCCTGGTCACGCCCCACACGGCCAACACGTGGGCGATGGCCGAGCCCCTCTTCGCGGGCCGGGTGGCGGAGAACGTCGCCCGCTTCCGCCGGGGGGAGGAGCTCCTCGGCCGGGTCAGCCCCCGCCTGGGCTACTGACGACCGCGGCGACGGTGACGACCACCCGGTCCATGACCGGCGGGTCGAGGGGCACCCGGTCGGGGGTGCCGGCGACCACCCAGAGGGTGTGGGTGCCGGCGGCGAGGTCGGGGACGGCGACCGTGGCCTCCGCCGACTGGACCACGCCCGGCTCGTCCGGGATCGGCTGGCCTGCGGGCGGCGCGTCGCGGTCGACCAGCACGTAATACAGGCCGTCACCGGGGACGGCGAAGCCCTCGGACTGCACCTGGAGGACGACCGGCTCGCCCGCGGCCGGGTTCGGTGGGGCCGAGGCGTCGATCGACGGGCCGGCGACGGTGAACGAGGTGGCGGCCTCGTTGCGGCCGATCCGGCGGTGGGTACCATCGCCGTAGACGACGGACACCCGGTGGGGGCCGACCCGGAGGCCGGGGACGACGATGGGGTCGTCGGTGGTGTGGACGATGTCGGCCGCTACGGGGATCACCATCCCTGTGTCGACCGGGTCACGGTCGATGAACACGTGGTAGTGCCCGGTGCGCCCGCCGATCGCCCCGTCGGCGGCGACGATGGTGATCCCCGAGCCGGTGACGTCGAGGCGCAGGACGTTGCCCCCGATCACGTCGCCGGTGGCAGGCGACACGATGGCGAGCACGCTCGGTGGCCCCGACGTGGTGGGAGGCGTCGCCTCGGCGGCCGTCGTCGGAGTGATGACGGCTTCGTCGCCACCGCCGCCGCTGTCACCGCACCCGGCCGCCGTCGCCACGAGCAGCGCGGCGAAAGCAACGTTCCGGAGCCGCGGCGACCTCATCGCCGCCGAAGCTAGCCCCCGGGCATCCGCCGTCAGTACACCCAGACCGGCGAGCCGACCGGCATGAGGCCCTCGGCCCAGATCCAGTCCATGGCCGCGTTGCTCACCCGGACGCAGCCGTGGGAGGCGGGGTAGGCGGGCACGTCGGAGTAGCCATGCACGGCGATGCCGTCGCCGTGGAAGTACCGGGGCCGGTAGAGGCCGCCCAGCTCGCCCACGTCGAGGCCGTCGACGACCCACGCCACCTGCCAGTGGCCGGCGGGCGTGTCGGCCATCTCGGTGCGACCGTCGACCCAGTAGGGCTCCTCGGTGCCGGTGGACGCGTTGAGGACCCACCGCACGGCCCCGTCCCGCACCACGAACAGCACCTGCCGGGCCTTGTCGACCTCGATCAGGTCGCCGCCGGAGCTGGCCGGCGACGGCCGGGAGGCGTCCGCAAGGGCGGCGACGGTGGCCGCCCCCGCGATGCCGTCCCGCTCCATGCCCTCCACCTTCTGGAAGGCCATGACCGCCTGGACGGTGAGCCCGCCGTAGGTGCCGTCGGGGGTGCCGAGCCAGTAGCCGAGGCTGCGCAGTGCCTGCTGGAGGGCGAGGACCTCGGGACCGGTGGCACCGGGGCGCAGGGTCGTGGGCTCGGGATCGGGGGTCGGGACAGGCGTCGGCACGGGCTCGGGGACGGTCGTCCTCGGCGGACGCGGCGGCGGCTCGGTCGTGGGCGGGGTGACGGTCGTGGGGGGCAGCGTCGGTACCGTGGTCGCGATGGGAACGGGCTCGTTCGGGACCTCGGCTGCTGCGTTGGTGAGGGCGAAGAGGGCGACGGCAACGACCGCGGTGAGCGCCGCGATCGCCGCCGACATGCGCTGGAGGATGCGTGTCGTTCTCATGCCTGGTCGGACGGGTCGGGGGGTGCCTTCGTTCCGTTGCAGTTCGGTAACAACGGGATTGGAAGGAATGGGTGTCGACACCCGTCGAAGCCCGAGAATGGACATCGTGCTCGCCCTGCCGATCCCCACCTGGCTGGTGGGCCTGCTGCGGGCGGTGGCGCCCGTCCCCCCCACCTCCGGCGACGTCGACCGCATGGTCGTGGCCCGGGCCCGGCGGGGTGACCACCGGGCCTTTGCCCAGATCGTCGACCACTACGACCACCGCCTGCGGGGACTGGCCTACCGCCTCCTGCGCGACCGCGACCGGATGGACGACGTGCTCCAGGAGGCGTACGTCAAGGCGTTCCGATCGCTGCCCCGTTTCAAGGGCGAGTCGGCCCTCGGGACCTGGCTCTACCGGATCGTCTACAACGCCTGTATCGACGACCTCCGCTCCCGGAAGGATGCGGTGTCCCTCGACGACCAGGCCGCCCCGGTGGATATGGCCGACACCCGCCCCGGCCCGGCCGACGTCGCCGTGGGCCGGCATGACCTGGCCGACGCCCTCGACACCCTGCCTGCCGACCAGCGGGCGGCGGTGATGCTGGTCGATGCCTACGGCCTCGACTACGGCGAGGCGGCCGACGTCCTCGGGGTGGCCGCCGGCACCGTCGGATCCCGCCTCAGCCGGGCCCGGTCCGCCCTGCGCGCCGTCCTGGGGGACGACGGCCGGTGAACGACCGCCCGCCCGACCGGGACGAGCTCCTGGGCCAGGCCCTTCGCCGCCTCGAGGTCCCCGACCACGGTCCCGACTTCTACCCGCAGCTGATGGCCCGCCTGGCCGACGCCGGCACAGGCGCCGGCGCGAGTCGCCTGGCCCGTCAGACCCGCCGGTCTCGCTGGACCAGCCCCTACCTGCTCACGGCGGTGGTGGCGGCGGTGCTGGTCATCGTGGTGGGCACCATGTCGGTGCTGCGGCAAGGCGAGCCCAGCATCGACGAGCCGGTGCTCATCACCGCGTCCGAGGTCCGCAGCCGGGTGGCGGGCGCGCTGGCGTCGCTCGACACCCTCCGGGGCGAGATCACCCTCGACTGCGACATCCCCTGGGGGACCTGCACCCCGCCGGAGACAGGAGTCCGCACCACCTTGCGGTGGTCGTTCGTCACCACGGCCGACGGCGACGAGCGGGTGACGGGTATCGGGGTCACCGACGACACTGCGTTCAGCGCGTCGACCCGGACCCAACGGGAGGTCGTCGACTTCGGCGGGGGGCCCCAAGGGGTCGAGACCACCAATGTCGGGGCCGGTCCCCCCGACTACTCGGTGGGACGCTCGCCGCTGCGGCGGGAGCTGGGGTCGGTGGTGCGGGCGTTCGTCACCGACACGGCCGACGTGCCCGTCACCGACACCGTCGAGCAGGGGCGGGCCGCCTGGCGGCTGGTGACGCCGGTGGTGCCCAACAAGCTGGCCGGACCGGGCGGCAGCGGCGACCAGTTGGAGGTGATCGTCGACCGCGAGAGCGGCTTCCCGCTGCGCATCACCGAATCGCTGGAGGGACGATTCCTGCACCAGGTGAGCCTCTCCGGGCTGGTCGCCGACGAGCCCGTCGACCCGGAGATGTTCGAGTTCGACTTCCCCGCGGGGATCGACGTGTTCCGCCGCGACGCCGGGTACCGGCGGGTCACCGTCGAGCAGGCAGCGGCCATCGTCGGGTACCAGCCGTTGCTCCCGACCGACCTTCCCGACGGCTTCGAGCTGGCTGAGGTGACGGCGGCCGGCGAGGGCGGCGGCACCGGCACCGAGGGCATGAACCCGGCCGCCCCCGGCGTGGTGTCGGTGGCCTATCGCCGGGGCTTCGACCGGATCGTGGTGACGACCCGTCTGACCGACGGGTTCTCCCGCTGCAACCGGGAGCTGCCGGGGTCGGACCCGTCGGCGTGCTGGGCCGATCCGCTGTCGTCGGGGGAGGGCTTCGTCGACGAGCCGGCGCCGTTCGTCGTCGGCGACGGCTCACTGGCCGGGGCCGACGCCGAACTGGTCGTCTCGCCCCGGGGCATCCC
This sequence comes from uncultured Acidimicrobiia bacterium, assembly GCA_963836205.1. Taxonomy (GTDB): domain Bacteria; phylum Actinomycetota; class Acidimicrobiia; order Acidimicrobiales; family AC-14; genus JAXDMK01. Next base: position 166,412 of record CAWIIV010000006.1, read on the forward strand.
CCACGTGTGGACCATCGACGACCGCCTGGTGGCCACCATCGCCGGCGACGCCTCGGCGGTGGAACTGCGGCGGATGACGGAGTCGTTCGCGCCCGCCTGACGGCCGCTACCGGCGGGCCCGGCCGGTGATCCGGACGACGACCCGGTGGCCAACACGCCGAGGGGGACGAGCGGTCCCACTTCGGCCCCGGGTGAACGGAAGCCGACCCCGGTCGGGCCGGCAGTCCGGTCGGTCCGGGCACCCCGCTCGGCCCGGTCGCATCCGGATCCCGTGTTCACCGGGAGGGAGCAGTGAGGCGCCCTCTTCCGTACGGCCGTCGGGCGAGCGTCACCCGACGCCTACCCGCGGCCTACGTGGGCGGCGGGGGCGGGGGCGGGGGCGGGGGCGGGGGCGGTATGGCGAAGACGTTGGCCGCGTGGGCGGTGAGGGCGAACTGCGACAGCGCCGGTGACGTGATCGCGCAGCCGGTCCCCACCCGCTGGCCGGTTCGGGTGCCCGACAGCGTGTAGGTGCCGTCCCCGCCGAACTGGGTGAAATCGGGACCCGTGTAGGCGAAGTCGAACGTGCCTGACTCGCGTACGACCGCCCGGCAGGTCCTGGGGTCGAGAACCTCGGTGTGGGTGGTGGGCGTCTGGCTCAGGAAGACATCGCCCGCCGGAAGGTGAAGCGTCTCGCTGTTGGCGCTCGTCTCGATGAAGGTGCCGACCCCGCTGACGACGATGCCTTGGGCAACGGCGATGCGGACGCCGCCGTTCTTCGTCAGGTAGAAGTCCTGGAGCGGAGCCGCCGAGACCGAGGGGGCGGCAACCATCAGGATGGCTACCGACACGGAGACGCAGAGCGCAGCGAACACACGTCGTTTCAAGGGGATCTCCTCGCCAAATCGACTCTTGAACAGTCGAACAGTAACAACGTGGCGACGGTCCAGTTACAGGCGGACCCCCAGCGCGGTCGCACCGGCGTCGAGGAGAGAGCGCAGGGCAATGGCGCTGGCGGCGACCGCGACCACCTGTACCGCGGGGCCGGCAAGAGCCAGCACGCCCACCTCGCAACCGGGCCCGGCACCGGCGCCGTCGAGCACCACCGGTGCCGGATGGCGACCGACCGGGTCGACGACCAGTAACGAACCCGTGGCGCGCGCCCCGCCGCCGACCGCCGGGCTGGCCCAGGCCGGGTGAGCGAAGCCGAGGTCGACCTGGTGGCGGACCAGCGGCCGGCCATCGAGGTCGATGGACAGCCGGCTCGACACCGATCCGCCGACCTCTCGGTGGCGGCCCCGGACGATCTCCTCCCGCCACACGAGCGTGGCCCCGGCGGCCAGCCAGACCCGGGCACGGGCCCGATGGTCGCAGCCGGACGCGGCGACTGTGGGCTCCGGTAGCCACCGCAAGCTCCCGCCCTCCCCCACCTGGGCGTCGATCTCGACGACCGACGGGGCCGGTCCGGGCAGAACCACCGCGGCGGCGACCGTCCGCAGGGTGAGCTCGGCGCCGGGCCCGACCACGATCTCGATCCGCAGGACGTCGCCGCCGAGCGGGCCGCCGGCCCCCCCGACCAGGTGCACCAGTGTCCCCACCGCCGGCCGCAACACCAACGGCCCCTCCGACCGCAGGCACGTCAACCGGGTGCCGCCCGCGCCGTCGGCCTCCACGACCACCCGCCCCCGGGCGATCACCCCCCCGGGCCGGGGTGGGCCGACCGCACCCGCCAGGCGGCCAGCTCGGCCCGCACCCAGGCGGCCGCGCCCGACGCGCCCCGGTCCTCCACCAGCGAGCTGAACAGCACCGGGCCCGTCCCCCGCCGGGCGCGGGCGTCGCGGTCCATCACGCCCAGGTCAGCTCCCACCAGGGCGGCCAGGTCGGTCTTGTTCACCACCAGCAGGTCCGCCGACGTCACCCCCGGACCACCCTTGCGAGGCACCTTGTCGCCCCCGGCCACGTCGATGACGAAGACCTGCCGGTCGACCAGGCCCCGGCTGAAGGTGGCAGTGAGGTTGTCGCCGCCGCTCTCCACCAGCACCAGGTCCAACGGCCGGTGGCGGGCCTCGAGGTCCTCGACCGCCTCCAGGTTGGCGGAGATGTCGTCGCGGATGGCGGTGTGGGGGCAGCAGCCGGTCTGGACGGCCACGATGCGGTCGTCGGCCAGCACGCCCGCCCGGCGGAGGAACTCGGCGTCCTCCTCGGTGTAGATGTCGTTGGTGACGACGCCCAACCGCAGCTCGTCGCCCAGGGTGCGGCACAGGGCCGCCACCAGGGCCGTCTTGCCACTCCCCACCGGTCCGCCGATGCCGATGCGCAGGGCCCGGCCACCGGCGACCGCCGCCGGGTGGGCGTCGTGCGAGTGGTCATGAGGCAAACAGACGCACCTCCCGGAGGGCGTGGACCTCGGCGCCCAGGTCGAGCAGCGGGGCCGACGGGCAGGGGAGGCCGTCGAGCGAGACAGCGCCGTCGCCGGCGGCGAACGCAGCCGCTTCCGCCGCCACCTCGTCGATGGCGACGCCCAACCCCGCCACCACCGCCGACACCAGGAACGGGTCGAGCCCGAGCAGGCGGACGGCGGCGGTGGCCGGCGTCATCACCCCGTCGTAGGCCGCCCACCGGGCGGCATCCACCGGCGCCAGCCCGGCGGCGGCCGACACCACCCCGACCGCCACCGCATGGTGCGCCGACGTGACCGCCACCGGCCAGGCGTGGGCTGCCGACCGCAACAGCTGCCGCCCCTGGCGGCGGGACGCGGCCCGCAACGCGGGCGAGGCCATGCGGGCGTCGGCCTCGGCGTCGAGCACGTCCACCGACCACCGCCCGGCGCACGCCAACGCGGCCAGGCCCGCGGCCACCCGCACCGCGGTCGCCAACCGTCCGACCACGAAGGCCCGCAGCGACTCCACATCGACCACCCCGCCCGCGGTGACCGCCTCCTCCAGTCCCCCCGAGTGGGCGTGTCCCCCCGAGGGGAAGCGCCCGTCCGCCAGGAACAGCGCGGCAACGACGCTCACCGTCCGCCGGTTTCGATCGTCCGGAAGGTGGTTCGGGCCGGAATCACCACGCTGCCGACGCATGAAATCATCAGAAGAGGAAGTAGCGCTGGGCCATCGGGAGCTCGGTGGCCGGTTGGGCCTCGACCACCTCTCCGTCTATGCGGACGGTGAACCAGTCCGGCTCCACCGTGATCTCGGGCAGGGCGTCGTTCTCGGCCATGTCGGCCTTGGTCCGCCGGCGGACGTCGGCCACCGCCACCAGCCGCCGACCCAACCCCAAACGGTCGGCCAAACCGTCCTCGATCGCCGCCGGCGCGACAAACGCCACACTCGTCGCGGCCGCGGCCCGGGGCGCGGCGCCGAACATGGGCCGCGGAAGCACCGGCTGGGGCGTGGGGATCGAGGCGTTGGCGTCGCCCATCGCCGCCCACGCGATCATCCCCCCTTTGATGACGGCGTGGGGCCGGACCCCGAAGAACGCCGGCTCCCACAGCACCAGGTCGGCCAGCTTGCCCACCTCCACCGACCCGATCTCGGCGTCGAGTCCGTGGGCCACCGCCGGGCAGATCGTGTACTTGGCCACGTAGCGCCGGGCCCGGTGGTTGTCGGCCACCGAGTCGCCCGCCAACGATCCCCGGCGCTTCTTCATCACATGCGCCGTCTGCCACGTCCGCAGCACCACCTCGCCCACCCGGCCCATGGCCTGCGAGTCCGACCCGATCATGGAGATCGCCCCCATGTCGTGGAGGAAGTCCTCGGCCGCGATGGTCGACGGGCGGATGCGGCTCTCGGCGAAGGCCAGGTCCTCGGCCACCGCCGGGTTGAGGTGGTGGCAGACCATGAGCATGTCGAGGTGCTCGTCGATGGTGTTGACGGTGTGGGGCCGGGTCGGGTTGGTCGAAGACGGGAGCACATTGGGCTGGCCGGCGACAGTGATGATGTCGGGCGCGTGCCCGCCGCCCGCGCCCTCGGTGTGGTAGGCGTGGATGCCCCGGCCGGCGATCGCAGCCAGCGTGGACTCCACGAACCCGGCCTCGTTGAGGGTGTCGGTGTGGATGGCGGCCTGCACGCCCGACTCGTCGCACACCCGCAGGCAGGCGTCGATGGCGGCCGGCGTGGTGCCCCAGTCCTCGTGCAGCTTGAACCCGGACGCCCCCGCCCGCAGCTGCTCCCACATCCCCTCGGCGGAGACGGTGTTGCCCTTCCCCAGGAGGGCCAGGTTGACCGGCCACCCGTCGAGGGCTTCGAGCATCCTCGCCAGGTGCCACGCCCCGGGGGTGACGGTGGTGGCCTTGGTGCCCTCCGCCGGGCCGGTACCCCCGCCGATGATGGTGGTGATCCCGCCGCCGAGCGCCTCCTCCAGGATCTGGGGGCAGATGAGGTGGACGTGGCAGTCGATGGCCCCCGCGGTCAAGATGCGCCCGTTCCCGGCGATGACCTCGGTGGACGGGCCGATGACCAGCGCGGGGTGGACCCCGTCCATGGTGTCGGGGTTGCCGGCCTTCCCGAGGCCGACGATGCGTCCGTCGCGGATGCCGACGTCGGCCTTCACCACGCCCCAATGGTCGAGGACGACGGCCCCGGTGATGACGGTGTCGGCCGCCCCCTCGGCCCGGGTGGCCCGGCCCTGTCCCATCGACTCCCGGATGACCTTGCCCCCGCCGAACACGGCCTCGTCGCCGCCGGCCGACCGGTCCTCCTCCACCTCGATGAGCAGGTCGGTGTCGGCCAGCCGGATGCGGTCGCCCACGGTCGGGCCGAACAGGAGGTTGTAGCGGGCCCTATCCATGCAACTCATTTGGCGGCATCGAGGGGACCGCCGACCTCGCCCCGCAGCCCGGCCACCACCCGCAGGCCGCCGATCGGCACCAGGTCGACCTCCCGCTCGATGCCCGGCTCGAAGCGCACCGCGGTGCCGGCGGGGATGGCCAGCCGCAGCCCCCGGGCCGCGGCCCGGTCGAACGCCAGGGCCGGATTCGCCTCCGCGAAGTGGTAGTGCGACCCCACCTGCACCGGACGGTCACCGGTGTTGGCCACCACCAGCGTCGTCACCGGCTTCCCGACGTTGATCGCCACCGGCCCGTCCCCGAGGACGGTCTCCCCCGGGATCATGGCGAACTGGTGACACATCGGGGGGCCAGGACCCCCCGAATCGTCACCAGTTGCACCCGGGGCCGGCTCATGGGATCGGCTGGTGGACGGTGACCAGCTTGGTGCCGTCGGGGAAGGTGGCCTCGACCTGGACCTCGTGGATCATCTCGGGGACGCCCTCCATGACGTCGTCCCGGGTCAGCACTGCCCGCCCGCTCTCCATGAGGTCGGTGACCGACCGTCCGTCGCGGGCGCCCTCCATGAGGAACGACGTGATCACCGCCACCGCCTCGGGGTAGTTCAACCGCAGGCCCCGGGCCCGCCGCTCCCGGGCCAGGCCGGCGGCCACGTGGATGAGCAGCCGCTCCTGTTCGTGGGGTGTGAGGAGCATCGGTGGTCAGCTTGCCGCGCCCACGGCGCCCCCCGCCAGCAGGTCGTCGATGCTCCAGCACAGCTCCCGGAACGTCTGGTCCCGCAGCAGCGCCCGCTCCCGGCCCGGCCCGAAGGGGATGGCCAGCTCGGCCGCCACCTGCCCCGGCCGTGACGACAGCACGTAGACCCGGCTCGACAGGTAGACCGCCTCCTCCACGTCGTGGGTGACCATGAGGATGGTGGCGCCGGTGTCGGCCTGCACCTGGACCACGAAGTCCCGCATCGACGCCCGCGTCTGCGAGTCCAACGCCCCGAACGGCTCGTCGAAGAGCAGCACCGACGGCTCGGTGGCCAGGGCCCGGGCGATGGCCACCCGCTGCTGCATCCCGCCCGAGAGCTGCCGGGGCAGGGCGCCGGCAAAGTCCGACAGCCCCATCACCCGCAGGTACTCGGTCACCCGGGAGGCGATGTCCGCCCGATCCATGCCCTTGAGCTCCAACCCGAAGCCGACGTTCTCCGCCACCGTCCGCCACGGATACAACGAGTAGCTCTGGAAGACGAGTCCCCGGTCGGGACCGGGACCGGAGACGTGGCGCCCGTCGACCAGCACCGCCCCCTCGGTGGCCTCGACCAGGCCCGCCGCGATCGACAGCAGGGTCGACTTGCCACAGCCCGACGCTCCCACCAGCGTCACCAGCTCGCCCTCCGCCACGTGGAGGTCGACGTCGACCAGGGCCCGCACGATCCTGCCCTTGGCGTCGACGTAGTCCTTCGTCACCGCGATCATCTGCAACTTCGGAACCGCGGTCATCGGGCCCACGGCGCCAGCCGGTTGCGAAGGAGGCGGAACCCGAGGTCGGTGGCCACGCCGATGAGGCCGATCACGATGAGCACGGCGAAGATGACGTCGGTGTCGAGGAACCTCCCGGCCCGCACGATGCGGTACCCGAAACCCTCCTGGGCGGCGATGAGCTCGGCCACCACCACCATGTTCCAGGTGGCGGCGATGTTCACCCGCATGGCGTCGATCAGGCCGGGGACGCAGTAGGGCACGATCACCTTGCGGATGACCTGCCACCGGCCCGCGCCCAGCGTGTACGAGACGTTGATCAGCTCGGCCGGCACCTGGGCGGCCACGTCGGCGCTCATGAGGGTGTTGAAGAACACGGTGCCGATCACCAGCAGGGCGATCTTCGACGACTCCCCCAGCCCCAGCCAGATGACGAGCAGGGGGATGAACGCGGGCGCGGGCATGTAGCGGAGGAAGCCGATCATGGGCTCGAACAGGCCCCGGACCACGGGCCAGGTGCCCATGGCCAGGCCCAACGGCACGGAGATGGCGACCACCAGGACGAAGCCGATCACGATCCGGGTCAGGGTGGCCCGGGCGTCGGACCACAGCTCGCCGCTCGACGCCAGCCGACCGAAGGCGCGCAGCACCTTCGCCGGCGACGGCAGGAACGTCGAGTCGACGACGCCGGTGCTGCTCACTGCCGTCCACACGAGGAGCGGAACCAGCACCGAGATGACGGCCAACGGCAGGCGCAGCCGTTCGGGGACCTGCTCCCGCAGGCGCAGCATCCGGATCCGGGGCCGGCCCGGAGCCAGCACCCGACGCAGCCTCGGGCCCGGTGGCGAGCCGGGGCCGACCGGCCCCCCGTCCACCCCCTGCTCGCCGGGCGCGGCCGCGGGCTCGGTCACCCCGATCTCGGTCACCGGGTCAACCGGCGGCCGCCCGGGCGGTCACGAACGTGGGATCGAGCAGTCCGGCCAGGTCGGGCGCGGTGTCGACCAGCTTGGAGTCGACCAGGAAGGTGGCGATCTGGCGGGCGGCGAAGTCGAGGTGCTTCTGGTCGTTCCCCGGCGCCAAGGCCTCGACGTTGTCGGCCAGGGTGAAGATGGTGGTGCCGGCGTCGTACTCGCGGTAGGCGGCCACGTCGACCCCCGCCCGCTTGGCCATGATGGCCACCGCCTCGTCGGCGTTGGCGCCGATGTAGTCGATCGTGTCGAACCAGGCGTCGACCAGCTTCTGGACGTCGCCCGGTCTCGCCTGCACGAACGCGGCATCCATCACCAGGTGGTCGGGAATGGCGCCCGGGAAGTCGGCCGAGCTGAACAACACCTTCGACCCCTGCCGCTCCCGAGCGACGTCGGTGAAGGGGGCGAAGGCGCCCACCGCGTCGAGCCGGCCGGAGGCGAAGGCGGCCGCGGCGGCGTCGGTGAGGAGGGGCTGGAGGTCGACGTCGGCCGGCGTCATCCCCGCCCGCTGGAGCCCGAGCAGGAGGAGGTAGTGGTCGACGGTGCCCTCCTCGACCCCCACCTTCTTGCCCCGGAGGTCCGCCACCGACGCGATCTCGGCCGCGGCGATGATCTGGTCGTTGCCGGTGGAGTTGTCGTTGACCAGCACGATCGACTGCTTCGACCCGCCCGACACCGACGAGATGGTGTCGTTGAGGGTCTGGCTGTTCCCGTCGATGTTCCCGGTGGCCAGGGCGTTGAGGGAGTCGGTGTAGCTCTCGAAGTAGGTGAGATCGACGTCGAGCCCGTGCCTGGCGAAGATCCCCTTCTCCTCCGCCACCTGCCACGGGAACCACCCCGGCCAGGCGCTGAAGCCGAGGGAGACCTTGCTCAGCCCGGGTGTCGACGACGAGTCGTCGTCGCTGCCACCGCAGGCGGCCAGCCCCACCAGGCCGATCACGACCACCGCCGCTGCCAGACGTCTACGCATCGCTCGACTCCTTCTTGGGTCGCGGCAGGTGGCCGTGGTTGACGAGGGTCCCCAGGACGTCGCAGATCACCCGGGTCCCGAGGAGCGACGTGATCTCGGCGCTGTCGTACGGCGGCGAGCACTCCACGATCTCGATCCCGGCCAGGCCCCGGGCCGCGACCCCCTTGACCAGCTTCAATGCCTCCCGGGGCAGGAAGCCGCCCGGCTCCGGCCAGCCCGTCCCGGGGACGAAGGCGGCGTCGAGGCAGTCGACGTCGAACGACAGCCACACCGCCTCGGCCCCGTCCCACGCCACCTCGAGGGCGTGCTCGATGGCGGCGTCGAGGCCCATGTCGACGCAGTCGTTGACGGTCATGATCGTCGTCTCCCGCTCCCGGCAGACCTTGACCCCGGGTCGGGGCGCCTGCCACCCGCCGATGCCTATCTGGACCAGGTTCTTGGCCGGGACGTTGGGGATGTCGGTGGCGTGGAACCAGGGGGTGGTGTGCATCCGTTCGTCGAGGTCGGTCTCCTGGGTGTCGACGTGGCGGTCGAAGTGGATGATCCCCAGGTTGCCGCCGCCCAGGTGAGGAGCCACCGCCCGCACCGTGGGGTAGCCGATGGAGTGGTCGCCGCCGAGCACCACCGGGAAGGCCCCGCTGGCGTAGACGTGGGACACCGCCTTGGTGATCTGGTCGAACGACTTCTCGATGTTGCCGGGGATGGTGAAGATGTCGCCCAGGTCGCACATGGTGATCGACTCCCGCAGGTCGACCCCCAGCTCGAAGGAGTACGGGCCGTAGAGGGTGGAGATCGCCCGCATCCCGCGGGGGCCGAAGCGGGTGCCGGGCCGGTAGGTGGTGCCCGAGTCGTGGGGGGCGCCCACGACGGCCACGTCGTACCGGCCGCACGTGCGCACGTCCTCGACGTAGGGCGCCTTGAGGAACGTGGTGATGCCGGCGTAGTGGGGCAGCTCGCCCCGGCTGAAGGTGGGGATGGTCTTGTCGACGATGGAGTCGGCGCCCGGCAGGCCCATCTCCAGGCCCCGGGCGATCTCCCGGCGCCACCCGTCGAGGGGGATGAGGACCTCCGCCTCCAGCGCCCGCCTCGCTTCGGGCCCGTGCCGGTCGTGAACTGCCACCTGTCGGCTGCTCCTCTCTGGTGACCGACCCGGCGAACGAGAAAGCCCGGGACGATCGATGTCGATCTCCCGGGCTTTTGTCCCTCCGTGTGACGAGTCGCAGCTCGCCTGCACCTCTCGGACCAGACCCCCCACGAGTGGGGGCGGAACCCTAGGTGCCGTGTGTTTTCAGTTGTGATGGGACGGTACGCACCCTTCGTTTCTGCCGTGTTTCCGACGAACGACGAACTGGTGACACGGTCGCCGGACAACGTCACCGCGGCGGAGCATCCGCGGTTGGCGGCGGGCGGCTACGTAGCGTTTGCGACGCGTGCGGCCCGTCCTCTTTCACGCCGGCTCCTACGGGGTGCCGACCCACGCCTTCTTCGTCGCCCTCGGGCTGCTGGCCGCGGGCATGGTGTTCGTGGTGGAGGCCCGGCGGCGGGGTCGGCTGGACGAGGCCATGGGGTGGATCGTGGCCGGCACCCTCCTCGGCGGCGCGATCGGCGCCCGCCTGAGCACGCTGTGGGGCTACGTCGACGACGCCGCCGACCCGAGCCTCGTCGGCGCGGCCCTCGACGGCGGCAAGAGCATCCTGGGCGGGCTGTCCGGCGCCTATGTCGGAGCCCTCGTCACCAAGCGCATCCTGGGCTACCGCCGGTCCACCGGCGACCTGTTCGTGCCCGCGGTGGCCCTGGGCATGGCCGTGGGCCGGGTGGGCTGCTTCCTCACCGAGCAGGTCGGCACGCCCACGTCGATGCCGTGGGGCATCCACCTGAGCCCGGAGGCGGCGGCCCGCATCCCCCACTGCCCGTGGTGCGCGTCGGGCGTCGCCATGCACCCGTCGATGCTCTACGAGATCGCCTTCCACGCGGTCGCCTTCGTGGTGGTCCTCCGCCTCCGGGGCCGCCTGCGGACGGAAGGCGACGTGTTCAAGCTCTACCTGCTCGGCTACGCCCTCTTCCGCTTCTGGGTCGAGTTCGTGCGGGGCGGCGACCAGGTGCTGGCCGGTCTCACCCGGCCCCAGCTCTTCCTCGTCCCGTCAGGCCTGGTGCTGGCCGCCTACTTCGCCCGCCGGGTGACGCGGCCGGCCCCGGTGTCCGTGGCGGCGGACCGATGAGCCCCGATTGATGAGCCCCGATTGATGAGCCCCGATTGATGAGCCCCGATTGATGGACACCGTCCTGGCCGTCCTCCTTCTCGTCGGCCTGGCCCTCCTCCTGGCGTCGGCGGGCGGCGTGGCGCTGGCCAGCATCGTGAGGGCCCGTCACCGGAACCTGCCTCCCGACGAGGTGCAGCGCAAGGCGGCGGCCGCCTTCTGGATCGGGTCGATCGTGGGACTTGCCCTGGAGCTGGTCCTGTTCGGGATGTGTGTCTCGATGTTGAACCAGATGGGTTAGCGGATGGACATCGTCAACGCCATCCTCGGGCTGACCCTGCTCTTCGCGGCGCCGGCCACGATCATCGGCGGCATCGCCGCCATCATCGCCCTCGCGTCCGGCCACCGGGCCGTGCGGGCCTTCTGGATTGCCTTCGTCATCGTCGTCGCCATCGAGCTCATCCTCTTCGGGATCTGTCTCGCCGCCTTCCGGGACTTCGGCGGCTGATGCGGGGCATGCCCCTGCGGGGTGACCGCATCCTGCGCTACGTCACCGCCTTCTGCCCCACCTGCCACGCGGAACGACCCGACCGACCCCTCGCCGAGGTGGCCCGCCTCGGCGGCTACCTCTCGGAGGCCGACGGGCGGGTGTGGCTGGTCCGGGGCTGCCCGACCCACGGGCGCATCGTCACCCTCTACGACGAGTCGCCCGAGATCCTGGCCTACCTCGAGCAGTGGACGGCGCCCACCAAGGCCCACCGCCCCGACACCCCGGGCAACTTCGACCCCATCCCGTCCGCCTACCTCCGGGGTCTCGGCGAGCTCCAGACCCAGCACACGTGCACCCTGCTGGAGGACATCGCCGAGAAGTGCAACCTGCGCTGCCCCACCTGCTTCACCGACTCCGGGCCCGAGCGGGCCGGTCTCGTACCCATCCACGACGTGGTGGCGAACGTCGACCAGCGCCTGGCCCGGGAGAACGGCGCCCTCGACGTGGTCATGGTGAGCGGCGGCGAGCCCACAGTCCACCCGGACCTGGTCGAGATCCTCGACCGCATCCTCGAGCGGGACGTCACCCGGATCCTGGTCAACACCAACGGCATGCGCCTGGCCCACGACGACGCGCTGCTGGCCGCCCTGGCCGAGCGCCGCGACCGGGTCGAGGTCTACCTCCAGTTCGACGGGTTCCGGGCCGCCACCCACCGCCATCACCGGGGAGCCGACGTGGGAGCCGTCAAGCGGAAGGTGGTCGAGCGGCTGCGCGACGCCGAGATCTTCATGACCCTCACCATGACCGCCGCCCTGGGCGTCAACGACGACGAGATCGGCGACGTGGTCAACTTCGGCCTCGACACCCCCTACGTGGGCGGGGTCAGCATCCAGCCCCAGTTCGGGTCGGGCCGGTCGGGCGCCATCGACCCCCTCGACCGCCTCACCCACACCGGCGTGCTGGCGCGCCTCGGCCCTCAGACCGGCGGCCGCTTCGGCTGGCGGGACATGACCGCCCTGCCCTGCTCCCACCCCCATTGCTGCAGCATCGGCTACGCCATCCGCACCGACGCCGGCGAGTGGAAGTCGCTGGTGGGCATGATCGGCCACGAGGAGCTCAAGGCGAACCTCGACCTGGTCAGCAACCGGATCGCCGACCGGGAGCTGCCCGCCCGCCTGCGCCGACTGCTGAAGGACTCGCTCCTGGGCCTACTCAGCGACCAGGCGTCGCTCACCCATCCGAGCGTGCCCCAGCTGCTCCGCAACGTGTGCGACCACTGCGACCTGGGCGTGCGCACGCTCGCCCGCATCACCACCCGCCCCGGGGCCGAAGGCCGCCGCCGCATCCGGGACCTGCTGGCCCACCGGGTGAAGCGCATCGTGGTGAAGCCGTTCATGGACCTCGACACCATGATCGAGGAGCGGCTCCAGCAGTGCTGCGTGCACGTCGGGTCCCGGGGCGCCGACCACAACGGCGACGGTGGCGGCCACCAGTGCGCCCCCTTCTGCGCCATGCAGGCGTGGCCCGCCCTGGGCGCCACCCGCCTATCGGCGACGGCGACCGCCGAGTCCGCTGCCGCCGAGGACCAGCCGGTCACGCTCGGCCGCCGTGGCTGACCCCCGCATCCCGGCCGCCCTCCGGGGAGCGTCGGAGCCTTCGGAGTCGCCGTCCGACCCGCTCCACTGGTGCGTGTTCACCACCGTCAGCCTGCTGACGTGGGCCCTGGGCCCGGCCGTGCTCGTCGTCTTCTCGACGGCCGGTCTGGTGGCCTACTCACGATCCTTCGCCCGTGGCCGGCGCCGCAGCCGCTGCCTGCTGCGCGACACCCGCCTGGTGGTGGCCTACCTGGCCGTCACCCTCGCCTTGGGCGTCGTCGCCACCGTCCGCGGCCTGTAACCCGTCCCCCGGGACGGCCCCGAAGCCGTCAGCTACGGGCCACGGAGATGCAAGAGAAGCGACAGGTAATGGTCATGGGGCCTACATGCTCGCTTCACGGACGGGCAATGGCGCCTCCCTATGGTTCGGCGGAAATTGATCCGTCGAGCACTGAGGGGGCTCATGGGAATGCGCAGACGATCGGCGCGAAGCCGATCGATGTCGAGAAGTCTGGTCGCGGTCGCAGCGGCGGCGGGGTTGGTCCTGGCCGCCTGCGGCAGCGACGACGACACTGCAGGCACTGCGACGGGGCCGGAGACGGTCAAGGTCGGGATCCTGCACTCGCTGAGCGGGACGATGTCGATCAGTGAGGTCGCCGTCCGGGACGCGTCGCTGCTGGCGATCAAGGAGATCAACGCCGCCGGGGGCGTGATGGGCAAGGAGATCGATCCGGTCGTGCGGGACGGGAAGTCGGACTGGCCCACGTTCGCCCAGGAGTTGGAGTCGCTCATCACCACCGAGAAGGTGGCGGTGACGTTCGGCGGGTGGACGTCGGCCAGCCGCAAGGCCATGAAGCCGGTGGTCGAGGGCCTCGACGGGCTGCTGTTCTACCCGGTCCAGTACGAGGGCCTGGAGGTGTCGCCCAACATCTTCTACACCGGCGCCACCACCAACCAGCAGATCATCCCCGCCCTCGACTACCTGAAGGAGAAGGGCCTCACCCGGCTGTTCCTGGTCGGCTCGAACTACGTCTTCCCCCAAACGGCCAACAAGGAGATCAAGGCCTACGCCGCCGCCAACGGCATGGAGATCCTCGGCGAGGAGTACCTGGAGCTGGGTGAGAAGAACGCCCAGACCGTGGTTCAGAAGGTGCTCGACGCCAACCCCCAGGTCGTGTTCAACACCCTCAACGGGGACACCAACGTGAGCTTCTTCCAGGAGCTGAAGGCCAAGGGCAACACCCCCGACAAGATCCAGACCATCTCGGTGTCGATCGCGGAGGAGGAGACCAGGGGCGTCGGCATCCCCAACCTGGTCGGCCACCTGGTGGCCTGGAACTACTACCAGACCACCGACCTGCCCCGGAACACGGCGTTCGTGGCGGCCTACAAGGCCGAATACGGGCCCAACCGCAACACCGACGACCCCATTGAGGCCGGCTACAACTCGGTCTACATCTGGAAGGCAGCGGTGGAGAAGGCCCAGTCCTTCGACGTCGAGGCCGTTACTGCCGCCGCCGGGGGCCTGGTGCTGGACACGCCCGAGGGCCTCCTCACCGTCCACCCGACCAACCACCACGTGGCCAAGACGGCACGGATCGGCGTGATCAACGACCAGGGGCTCATCGACGAGGTGTGGACCTCGGGCAAGCCCATCGAGCCCGATCCCTGCCTCGACACCTACCCCTGGGCGGCGGCCGCGGGACTGGCCACCCCCGAGGCACGCGCCGAGTGCGACGCGGCCAAGGCCAGCTAGCGCTAGCGGAGTGAGGAACGTCCGCCGCCCGGCCCCGCCCGGGCGGCGGACCTTCATGCTGGCCTCACCTCGCGAGGAGCACACGACGTGGACACCTTCCTGAGCAACCTCTACATCGGCATCACGCTCGCCTCGCTCTTCCTCCTGGTGGGGCTGGGCCTCACCTTCACCTTCGGCCAGATGGGCGTCATCAACATGGCCCACGGCGAGTTCATCATGGCCGGGGCCTACGTTCCCTACGTCCTGCAGACCACGTTCTTCGAGGGCACCAAGGGCGCCGCAGTCCTCGTCGCCCTCCCCGTCGCCTTCCTCGTCGCCGGCCTCATGGGCGTCGTGCTCGAACGCCTGCTCCTCCGGCGGATGTCGGGCCGGCCCCTCGACACCCTGCTCGTCACCTTCGGCGTCAGCCTGATCCTCCAGCAGCTGGCCAAGGACCTCTTCTCGGCCAACAACAAGGAGGTGGTGACGCCCACCTTCCTCCGCGGTCAGTCCGACCTCCTGGGCGTCACGGTCACCCACACCCGCCTGTTCGTCCTGGCCGTGGTCCTGCTGTCGATGGCCGGCGTGGCCTTCTTCCTCGGCAAGCTCGCCGCCGGGCGCCGGATGCGGGCCGTGATGCAGAACCGCGACCTGGCCGCGGTCAGCGGCCTACCCGTCTCCCGGGTCGACGCCACGACCTTCTTCATCGGCTCGGGGCTGGCCGGCGTGGCCGGCGTGGCCGTGTCGCTGATCGGCTCCGTCGGCACCGCCACCGGCACCTCGTACATCCTCTTCGCCTTCCTGGTCGTGATCGTGGGCGGGGTGGGCAGCCTCAAGGGGGCGGTCATCGCCGCCGTCGCCCTCGGCATCCTGAACTCCTACGTCGAGTTCTGGACCTCGTCCAGCCTGGCCAAGGCGGCCGTGTTCGCCTTCGTCATCCTCTTCCTGCAGTGGCGCCCCAACGGGATCGTCTCCTTCCGCACCCGGGGCCTCACCGCGTGAGCGACACGACCATCGTCGGTCCGCCGCCAGACCCTGCTCCGACGGCGCCCACGGTGACCGGCGCCGAGCCGCGCCGCACCCCGCGCTCCCGCCTCGCCGCCGGCTCCAGCAGCCCGTGGACCGGCCGGGGCGCCTTCGTCGTCTTCGCCGTCGTCCTCCTGGCGGTGCCCACCGTGGCCAGCAACCCGGCCGACATCCGGCTGTGGGCCGAGTGGCTCTGCTACGCCATGATCGCCATCGGCCTCGACATCGCGTGGGGCTACGGGGGGATGCTCGCCCTCGGCCAGGGGCTGTTCTTCGGCCTGGGCGCCTACGCCATGGGCATGCACCTGTCGCTCGAGCAGGTTCCCGACGGCTCCCTGCCCTCGTTCATGGCCCTGTACAGCGACTACACCAGCCTGCCGGCGTTGTGGCGCCCGTTCCAGAGCCTGTGGTTCGCGGCCGCGGCGGCGGTGCTGGTGCCGGTGCTGGTGGCGGGGCTGCTCGGGCTGCTGGTGTTCAAGCGCCGCATCCGGGGCCCGTTCTTCGCCATCCTCACCCAGGCCACGGCGGTGATCTTCGTCCTGGTCCTCATCGGCAACCTCAAGCTCACGTCCGGCACCAACGGGCTCACCGGGTTCACCACCATCTTCGGCCGCAGCCGCTACGCGCCCGGCACCAACAAATGGCTGTTCACGGTGGCTGCCATCGGCCTGCTGGTGGTGCTGGCCATCGCCATGAAGGTGGTCCGCAGCCGCTACGGCAAGCTCCTCCAGGCGACGCGCGACAGCGAGGACCGGGTCCGCTTCCTCGGCTACGACCCCGCCATCGTCAAGACGGTCGGTTTCATGATCGCGGCCGGCATGGCCGGGCTCGCGGGTGCCATCGCCGCCCCCGTCTTCGGCATCGTCTCCCCCGCCCAGTTCGACTACGTGCCCTCGATCCTCATGGTCTGCTGGGTGGCGGTCGGCGGCCGGGGGACGCTGTGGGGGGCGGTGCTGGGGGCGCTGGTCGTGAACTGGGCCCGGGTCGAGGTGAGCGCGGCCCGTCCCGACGACTGGCTGTACCTCCAGGGCCTGCTGTTCGTGGTCGTGCTGGCCTTCGCCCCCGGGGGTATCGCCGGGCTCCTGCGGGGCCGGTGGCAGTGGCTTTCGGCGTCGCTCGCCCGTCGCAACCGACCCTCGCCCATCGAGAACGCCCCAGTAGGAGGGACCGTATGACCAAGGTGCTCGAAGTCAGTGGCCTGGCGGTGGAGTTCGACGGGTTCAAGGCCCTCGACGGGGTCAACTTCTCCGTCGAGCAAGGTGAGCTGCGCTTCCTGATCGGTCCCAACGGCGCGGGCAAGACGACCCTCATCGACTGCATCACCGGGCTCACCAGGCCCACCGCGGGCGACGTCCGCTTCGAGGGCCGGTCGCTCAACGGGTTGGCCGAGCACCGGCGGGTGAAGCTCGGGATCGGCCGCAGCTTTCAGACGCCCACCGTGTTCGACACCCTCACCGTGGCCGACAACCTCGACCTGGCCGAGGTCTTCCGCAGCCGCCTGCCCCGGTTGTTCCTCCGCCGCAAGGGCGTGAGCCCGGGCGTGTCGGCCACGCTCGAACGGGTCGGGCTCACCGCCGTGGCCGAGCGGCCCGCGGGCGCCCTCAGCCACGGCCAGAAGCAGTGGCTGGAGATCGGGATGCTGCTGGTGCAGGAGCCCAAGCTCCTCCTGCTCGACGAGCCGGTGGCGGGCATGAGCCCCCAGGAGCGGACTCGACACCGGCAAGCTGCTCCACGAGCTGGCCGGCGAGCACACCGTGGTCGTCATCGAGCACGACATGGCCTTCCTGCGCCGCTTCGCCCACACCGTCACCGTCCTCCACGAAGGCAAGGTCATCTCCGAGGGCTCGGTCGACAAGGTGCAGGCCGACCCCATCGTGCGCGAGGTCTACCTCGGCCGGTCCCGCGACGAGCGCTCGGGTCAGGTCAGGGAGCCGGCCATTGCCGGGGGACGCCGAGGGCGGGGCTGATGCACCTCGAAGTCGACGACGTCCGCATCGCCTACGGGCGCACGGAGGTTGTCTACGGGGCATCGCTCGACGTCCCCGACGGGAGCTGCACGTGCCTCATGGGCCGCAACGGGGTGGGCAAGACCACCCTGCTCAACGGGATCATGGGCATGCTCCCGCTCAAGGCGGGCACCATCACGCTCGACGGCCGCGACATCACCGGGATGGCCACCCCCGCCCGGGCCCGGGCCGGCATCGGCTACGTCCCCCAGGGCCACCAGGTGTTCCCCCACCTCACCGCGAGGGAGAACCTGCGGGTGGTGCTCGAGCGCGACCGCAATGGCGACCCGAAGGCGATCGACGACGCCCTCGACGTGTTCCCCCGCCTGCGGGCCCTGCTCGACCGGCCCGCGGGCCTGCTGTCGGGCGGCCAGGCGCAACAGCTGGCCATCGCCCGGGCGCTGGTGTCCCGGCCCCGGCTGCTCGTGCTCGACGAACCCACCGAGGGCATCCAGCCGTCGATCATCCTCGAGATCGAGGACGCCATCGCCGAGCTGCACAAGGCGGGTGGCATGACGATCCTGCTGGTGGAGCAGTACGTGGAGTTCGCCCTCCGCCTGGCCGAGCACTACGCGGTCATGGAGGGCGGCCTCATCACCCACCGGGGCGAGACGTCCTCCGTCGAGCTCTCCGCCTTCTCCGACCTGCTGGCGGTCTGACCGCCGCAACTGGTGACGGATCCGGGGGTCCTGGCCCCCAGAGACGTCACCGGTTCGTTCAGGGGACCCGCACGTTGACCCGGTGGTGGCCGGTGGCGCCGTCGGGGAAGGGCGAGCTCTTCTCGGCCGTCTGCACCTCGCCGTCGCCGGTGGTGGCCCGCACGGTGAGGACGTGCTCGCCGGCGGTGGCGTCCCAGGGCATCGACCACTGGCGCCAGGCGTCGTCGCCCAGGGCCGGACCCAGGGTCGCCTCCCGCCACGGCCCCTCGTCGACCCGCATCTCCACCCGACCGATGCCACGGTGGGGGACCCAGGCCACCCCCGCCGCCGTCGCCGGACCAACCGCCACGCGGCCGTAGTCGCGTGGAACGTCGATGCGGGACTGCACCTTGACCGGACCGTTCCGGGCCCAGTTGCGCTGCACCCAGTAGGCGTCGTATTCCTCGAAGGTGGTGAGCTCGATCTCGGTCAGCCACTTGGTGGCGGACACGTAGCCGTAGAGCCCGGGCACCACCAGGCGGGCCGGGAACCCGTGGGGCGCCGGGAGGGGCTCGCCGTTCATGCCCACCGCCACCAGGGCGTCGCGGCCGTCGGTGGCGACGCCGACGGGGAAGCCGACGGTGAAGCGGTCGACCGAGCGCCCGACGAGCTGGTTGGCCCCCGGCTGGACCCCGGCCCGCTCGAGCAGGTCGGCCAGGCGCACGCCCAGCCACTTGGCCGTCCCCACCAGTGAGCCGCCGACCTGGTTGGACACGCACGACAGGGTGATGTGGCGCTCCACCAGGGGCAGGGCGAGCAGCTCGTCGTACGTCAGCTCGAAGGGGCCGTCGACCATGCCCTTCACCCGGAGGCGCCAGGTGTCGACGTCGACCGACGGGGTGACGAGCGCCTCGTCGATCCGGTAGAAGCTGCGGTTGGGGGTGACGAGGGAGCTGAGGCCCTCCACTTCCTGGAATCCGGGGCCGGCGTTGCCGATGGTCGGCGGCGGGCCGGAGGCGGCGGGCAGGGTGACCGACGCGCCCGGGTCGGACCGGCCGAACGTCCGGCGCAGGAAGGTGGCCCCGCCGAGCAGGACCGCGGCGCCACCCGCGGCCGTCGAGCCCGCCACCAGAAACCGCCGCCGGCTGACGACGAGGGCGCCGGGCCAGGCCGTGGGTCCGGCAACCTCGGCCTCGGGCTCGGCGGCTGGTGTGGCGGGCGGCGGGTCGACCGGTGTGGGCGGCGGGTCGGCGGTCGGGGTGGCGGCCGGCAGGTCGGCGGTGGCGGTGGCGGCCGGCGGCGGCGGTGGCGGCCGGCGGGTCGGCGGTGGCGGCCGGCGGGTCGGCGGTGGCGGCGGCGGGCTGCGGCGGGCCGGGCGGCGGCGGGTCGACCGGCGGGTCGGTGGCGGCCGGCGGATTGGCGAGGCGGCGGGCCGGCGAAGCGGTGGCGGCGACGAGGAGGCGGCGGAGGGTGACGGCCCCCACGACCGCGGCCACCGTCGCGCCCACGATGGTCGCGCCCACCGGGACGTGGTCGAGGGAGGCGGCACAGACCACCGCCAGCAGGCCGAAGGCGGCGAAGGCGACGTCGCCCGCCCGTGGCCTGCGATGGGCGGCGACGCCCACCCGGGTGCCGATGGCGACGGCGAGGACGACGATCACGGCCAGGAGCAGCGGCTTGTCGGCGGTGCCGACGGTCTCCGTCGCCCCCCGGCTGAGGAAGCCCGGCGTGTGGCGGATGACGGCCTGGCCGACCACCGCCACGAGGGACGGGACGGGGGCGGAGACGGCGTCGGCGAGGCTGGCCGTCGCCAGTGCCACCGCCCCCGCCAGGCCGCCCGCCACCGCCGCTCGGCGGGAGTCCACCGGCGTCGAGGAACCAGGCGGGCGCGTCTCGACCTTCATGCGAGCCATGGTCCGGACGGCACCGTCATCCGTTACAGGTTCTCACCGCCGAGCAGCGGACGGCCGGCGCCGGCCGCGGTGGTCTAACCTGGCCCGATGCTTCAGGGTGCGAAGAGAAGCGTGGCGGGATCCGTGGCCGGGCTGGCGGTGTCGATGATCGCCTTGGGGGTCCTCGCCCTCCCGGCCGGAGCCCAGACCGCCACCGGGGCGTCGAGCGTCGGCACGTCCGACTCGAACGGGGGAGGCGCGGGCGGAGCCACCGTGATCGCCAGTCCCACGGCCGTCTCCGGCAGCACCGGCAGCGCGTCGGCCGGCTCCACCGCCACCAACACGGGCGACACCGGCGACGCCACCTCGATCGCCATCACCAACCCCTTCGCCGCCTCCGGCACCTCCGGCGCGGCCGGCGACAGCGGGGCCACCGCGTCCACCCCCACCGCCACCAACAGCGCCACCCTCGGCACCGCCGTGGCCGGGTCCACCGCCTCCGCACCCGTGGGCGGCAACCAGGCCACCAGCACCGCTTCGGGCACCGGATCCCCCGCCCCCGCCCCCGGCACCGGCGCCGTCACCGCTGCGGAGGCGGCCGCCGGCGGACTCAGCGCGGCCGACGCCGCCCTGGCCGAAGCCGCCGTCCTGGCCACGCCACCCGCCTTCGAGCCGCCGTCGGCACCCTCGGTCGACGTCGCCCCCGCACCCAGTGGCATCGACGAGACCCTGGCCGCCTTCAGCCGCAGCCTGGTCAACGACTACAGCGACGCCGGCGCCACCAACCTCCTGGTCCTCTTCCTCGGGTTCATGCTGGCCGGCAAGATCGCACGCGAGTTCTTCCGCCTGCACAACTACTGGGACCTGCTGCCCTAAGCGTCACCCGGTCGGCGGCAGCGGGACCAGCTCGACCGTCGATACCTCGGGCAGCAGGTTGAGGGTGGCGCACGGGCGCTCGGCCGAGAAGCCGGTGCCGTCGGCACCGATCCGCACCACCACGCTCCACCTGGCCAGCCCGGCTCGCGCCAGCTCCTCCCGGACGATGGCCTCCGCCGGCCCGGCACCGATGCACCCCTCGCTCAGCCGACGGGCGACGGCGTCCCGGAAGGCGAGGAACCGGGCCGGATCGACCACGGAATCGTTGGGTACGGGATGCGGCCGGGCGCTCGAGCCGGGTCCCGACGCCGCCGGCGAGGTTACGGCGGCCAGCCCCAGATCGAGGCAAACGTCGCGGCCCGCCGGCTGGGGGAACACGCCGACGACGCCCGACGCCAGGACGCAGTCCCTGAGCGCCGGCCGGGGCTGAGCCCCGAAGTACCCCTCGTCCCACACCCTCGAGCACGCCGCCGACGGCCCCTCGTCCTCGACGGCCACGACTGCGGTGGTCGACCGGAGATCGGCCGCCGCGAAGCAGGCTGCGGTCTGGGGCTTGGAGACCTGGGTCGCGACCAGGGCGTAGCCGGCGACCGCCACCGACAGGCTGACGAGCACACCCAGCGCGGCCACGCGGGGGCCGCGCCGGCGGCGGAGGCGGCCCGCCACCGGCCACGGCGCCCGACCCCGCCGAGTGCGCACGGCGACCCCCGGCTCGAAGGCCACGATGCGCTGGAACAGCGCCTGCGCCGGTTGGGCCAGCACGAGGTCGTCGTACTGGCCCGCTCGCACAGGGTTCAGCATCCGTAGCCGCTCCAATGGGTCACGGTCACGCTCAGTACTCATGGCGGCGCCTTTCCGTGATGTTCAGGGGGCTCCGATTGGGTCTCGTGTCCGGCTCGGGGACGACCTTTCTCGATTTCCTTCCCCAGGCGGTTCCGGGCTCTGTGCATGCGGACCGCCACTGCCGCCTCCGAGCAGCCCACCACCAGGCCGATCTCCCGGTGCGACAACTCCTCCCAGACTGCGAGGCGGAGGATCTCCTGGTCGCCCGGGCGCAACCTCAGGAGGGCCGACAGCACCGTTCGCCGCTCGTCGTCGAAGAGAACGCCGGCGTCGACATCGCTGCTTGGCAGCCACTCCCGGGCCAGCCGGGAGGACAGTTCGACCCGCCGCAGGTTGCCCCGACGCTGGTTGGCGATGACCCGGCGGGCGACCCCGTAGAGCCAGGGCAGGGTGTCGGCGCCGGCGGGTACGTCGGCCAGCCGCCGCCAGGCCACCAGGAACGTCTCCGACACCGCGTCCTGGGCCAGGTCGCCGTCCGGAAGGCGGCGACGGGCATAGGCGGAGACGGCCCCGTAGTACGACTCGTAGATCTGGCGGAACCGGAGCGTCCCGTCGTCCATGGATCAGCTTTCTAGACGGCAGACGCGGAAGCGGCCGGCTTGGTAGCCGGCCGCTTCACGTTTCCCGCAAGGACGCGGCTGCTGGGGAAGCCGCGTCCGCAGGGGACCTAGGCCATGTAGATGGAAGACACCCTGTTGTCCCACCCGGCGGCCGGCCACGCGACGGCCGTCCAGGGCGGGAGGGGACCGGGGGGATACAGGGCCCCCCCGCCACCGGTGTGCTCGGCCAAGTAGGAGTAGCAGGCGCCGACCTGGAACGACGTCATCTGGTCGTTGAAGCCGTAGTCGGTCAGGTTCTGCCAGAACAGGCGATCGAAGAAGAGCAGTTGCCGGCCCCCGTAGGTGTTGTGCTCGAAAAGCCGCAACGGCGAGGAGCACGTGTACGGGTACGCCGCCGCCTGGGGAGGGATCTTCGCCACCCGGGCCTCGGCGTCGGCCAGGGAGCGGAAGCACTCGACCAGTTTCGCCTGGAGCATGACGATGCACGCCCGGGCCTGCTGCCAGGTGGAGGAGAGGTCGATCCGCCGACCCTCGAAGTCGGCCGTCACCGGCTGGCCGTTGGAGTGGGCGGCGCGGGCGGCGGCGGGGTCGTGCTCTGCTGGCCGGGCGCCGCCCCGCGCCGTCTGGGCAGAGGCGGGTCCGACGGACGCGACCCACCCGGCGGTGGCGATCGCGAGCGCCACCCAGCCGACCCATTCCTTGCGCAGCAACCGCATTCCCCCCCTGCTTCCTGACGAACCCGCCCATCACGATGGGCGCGGACGTCATGGGAACCAATGTCCGGGTCGGGTGCGAACCTTTCACCGTTTTTTGAGCCGGTTCGGCCCGGGTCGGGCGGCGGCGGGATGCCTGGTCGGCGGGGGCGGCCGGGGGGTGCTCAGGCTGTCGTCGTGCGCGTCGTCGCCGGCACCGCCGCCGATCGACGGTCGGGTCCCGCCAGAGAGCCTCTGGGCGGGGTTAGAACTTCCCGCCGTTGACCAGGCTGTCGCCCGACGGCAGGGGCTCCATGGCGTCCCAGTGCTCGACGATCAGCCCGTCCTCCAGGCGGAAGATGTCCATGGCGGCCATGTCGTTCCCGGCCCACACCAGGTGCGACAACGTCGCCACGAAGTTGCCCTGGCCGACGATCCGGTGGACGGCTTCGTAGTACATCGGCGGACCCGTCGGCACCGCCGCTTTCGAGCAGGTGCCGGAGGGCGTCCAGGCCGTCGGGTGCGCCCGAGTTGTGCTGGAGGTACTGCTCGGCCGAGATGAAATCGCCCACGTCGGCGGTCGGCGACTTGGACAGTCCTTCGGTCAGCAGCCGGCGGACGACGTCCTTGTTCTTCTCGGTCAGCTCCAGGTCGTCGATCTCGGTGGCCCCGTCGACCTGGGTCCGTCCCGACGGGTTGGGTTCACGCGTCGCGGTGATGACGTCCCAGTGCTCGACGATCTTGTCGTTCCCGTCGACCAGGAAGATGTCGGCGGTCACCCAGCGAGCGGCTCCGCCGTCGAGGACCTGATTGGCGTGCACGAAGACGTACCGGCCGTCGGTGAGGGTCCGGACGAGCTCGATCTCGCGTTGGGGGTGCGCCTCGAGGAAGGGCTCGAAGAACTCGAGGAAGCCATCGCGTCCGTCGCGAACACCCGTGCTGTGCTGGGTGTAGTGGTCGCCGAGGTGGGCGTCGAGTGCTTCGTGGATGTTCCCGCCGCCGATCCCGTCGAGGTAGAGGGCGTGGACGTGGGCCGCGGGGCGAGGCGTGATCAGCGGGACCTCCACCTGCTGGTCCATCGACATCATGGACGGGTCGACGGCGTCGAGGTACGCAGCCGTCGCCGGCGACGACATGAACGCCTCCATCGACGCGTTGGCCTCGGCGGCCGAGTCCCACCGGAGCATGATGGTCCAGAGGCCCTCCGCATCGACTTTGATCCTCCGCGAGAGCTCGTCGTACCCGGGGCGCGTCATGAGGAAGTCGCGCACCATCACGTCGTTCGCCGCCACGAACTCCTTGGCGGTGACGCCGTCGCGCAGGTGAAGCTTGATCGTCTCGATCACGGCCATGTCTCGCTCCTATCGGCTTTGTCGGAAGAGAAGCCCCAGCCGCTGCTGACCTTCCACGGTCTCGTCGACCGGCCGCGACACGGTGCGGACGCGTCGCACCAGTCCTCGTAGCCCTCGAGCCCGCTCCTACTGTCGCCCACGGTACACGTGCCCACGAAGCGATCGGGACCGATGTCCGTTCGCCGAGACGTGTCGCAAATCTGTCGCGTCGATGACGCGAAAGGCGTCGCGAGCCGGGACCCTCGACCCTCAGGTCGCCTCGAAGACCTTCCGTTCCAGGCAGCGGGCGTCGTCGATCTCGATCACCTGCTCGGCCTCGACCCGCACCATCCAGCCTGAGGTCGGGTCGTAGGCGTAGCGGATGGTGTTGCGGATGGTGAAACCGCTGACCTCGTCGGCCATCGCCCTGCTCTCGTCCTCTCCCACCAGGTCGACCAGGGACTCGATGAGGATCTCGGCCGTGGCGTCGGGCTCCGGCGTGACCGTCATCTCGACCACGGCACAGCCGTCGCCGTCCCGGGGCGTGAGGAGGGCCACCGAAGATGTCGCGGGGAACGGCCGCCCCCCGAACGGGTTGGGCAGCTCGTCGGGGGCGGTGATCCTCTCGTCGGGATCGAGCACGAGCCCATAGGCGGCGTGCATGACGGCGACGTCCTCCACCACGGTCGTCTGGAGGAACGAGTCCGAGAGCAGGAGGTCGCGCATGGCCGCCGTCGACTCGGCCAGTTCGGGTGAGCTGCCCCGCAACCCTTCGAGCTTGTCGACGATCCGCTCGGCTTGGCCGCGAAGGGCGTCCAGGTTCTCCACGTGACCGTAGGCCCCCGACTCGTCGGTGGAGTACTCGATCGACCGCGCTGCCTGAGTTCGCCTGGCAAGCTTGGTCTGCGCCTTCGGCAGCTGCGGCATCGCATTCGACCCATCCGTCACCTCGGTAGGCATCTGTGACCCTCCTATACCCCTTGATGGCCGTGGCAATCGCCCTGCAGGCGCGGCCAGGGGCATATGCAGCGCTCATCGGCTCTGGCGTGTCGTCGGGAGCTGGCGTCCCCACCGGCTGGGGGATCGTGAGGACCTCATTCGACGCGTGGCTACGATCCAAGGCGCCGATGGCGGGAGATCTGCGGTAGTGGACACGAAAAAAAGCCCCGGTCATCCCAGAAGGGAAGCCGGGGCCCCAAAACAGATACGAATGTTTTCTACTCCGTCGCAGGGAGGGGTGTCAACCCGCTCTCAGCGCTAACCGTCTCCGTCCCTGCGATCATAGCGTTCGGCTAGTCCAACGGAAACCTTGAAGGTTTTCTTCCGCCCCGACTCCGGAGCGACCGCCGCCCGTGTCCGTCGCCTGGATCCGCGACCGACCATCATCAAGGTAGGGGGTAGCGTCGTGGCTCCATCGGTTCCTCGAGTACTTCGAAGTTCATGCCTGATCCCGCAGTGGCCGCACTCGCCACCGACTCGAACGCCCGAGTCCTGGTGTTCGTCGATGGTCAGAACCTCTACAAGACGAGCCAGGAGTTATACGGGCACCCGCTGTGCCATCCGCACCTGCTGGCGCAAGAACTGGCCGGGGGAAGGTCGAACGTGCAGTGTCGGTTCTACACCGGCCGCCCCGACCCCAACGAAGATCCCGCCAGAGCCCGCAGCCTTGATCGCCGTCTCAGTGCGATGAGGTCCGTCGGCGTTACGGTGGTCACTAGGCCGCTCCGATACCACTGGGACTGGAGCTACAGAGGACAAGGAGTACCCCGGGCATCGGCACGCGCATCGCCAAAGCAGGGGTCACGTCCACGGACGTGGTGTATGACCACCACCACGTCAACCTCGGGGACTTGTTTACCCCACCTTGGCCAGGTCGGTGTCGTTGGTCGTGTCATCGAGCCCTCCGTCGATGACGATCATTCGGGCCTTGGCCAGCAGCTCGGGGGACATGTAGCGCCGGGCGACGGCCCACTCGTCGTTCTGCTCGGCCAGCACTGCCCCCACGAGGCGGATCACGGCGGCCCGGTTGGGGAAGATGCCGACCACGTCGGTGCGCCGGCGCAGCTCCTTGTTGAGCCGCTCCTGGGGGTTGTTGGACCAGATCTGGCGCCAGTGCTCCTTGGGGAAGGTGGTGAAGGCCAACAGGTCCGCCCGGGCGTCGATGAGCATCCCGGCGGCCTCGGGGTACTTGGCCACCAGCTGTTCCACCACCCGGGCGTGCTGAGCGACGACCTGGGTGGCATCGGGCTGCTCGAAGATGGTGCGCACCCCCGTGGCCACCATGGTCTGGGCCGAGCGGGGCACCTTGGAGAGCAGGTTGCGCACGAAGTGGGTCCGGCAGCGCTGCCAGGTGGCGCCCGGCAGCACCCCCGCGATGGCGGCCTTGAGGCCCTCGTGGGCGTCGGAGACGACGAGGCACACCCCCGACAGGCCCCGGGCCACCAGTCCCCGCAGGAACGTCGTCCAGCCTGCTCCCGTCTCGGTGGTGAACACGTCCATGCCCAGGATCTCCCGGTGCCCGTCGGCGTTGACGCCGCAGGCCACGGCGCAGGCGATGTTGACGATGCGGCCCTCCTCCCGCACCTTCTGGGTCAGCGCGTCGATGGCCACGTAGGCGTAGGGCCCGGCGTCGAGGGGCCGGGAGCGGAAGGCGTCGACGGCGGCGTCGAGGCTGCGGGCCATCTCCGAGACCTGGGACTTGGAGATCCCGTCGATGCCCATGGACTGCACCAGGGCGTCCACCCGCCGGGTCGACACGCCGGCCACGTAGGCCTCGGCCACCACCGCCACCAGGGCCTCTCCGCCCGCCGGCGGGGCTCGAGCAGCCAGTCGGGGAAGTAGCTGCCCGAGCGCAGCTTGGGCACGGCCAACTCGATGGTGCCGGCCCGGGTGTCGAAGCCACGGCCGCGGTAGCCGTTGCGGGAGTTCACCCGCTCCGGGCTGCGCTCGCCCCAGGCCGCGCCGCAGGCGTTGTCGGCCTCGGCCGACATGAGCTGCTCGGCGAAGACCTTGACCATGTCGCGGATGACGTCGTTGCCGCCCTCGCCGTCGATGTGCTTGCGCAGCCAGGCGAGTGCGCTAAAGGTGTCAGGGACCACCGTGTTCCTCCTCAGTTGGTTGCTTGGTCTCTTCCTTCTGAGGTTGACGCGGTGGTCGTCGCGTCGGGGGGATGGTCAGGCCGTCAGGCCCTCAGCGCCGACTCGTACACCACGTCTGTGGACGCAACTCAAAGCAGGTGACGCTTACCCCTTGGCAACGCCCTCACGAGAAGGGCATCGATCTGGTACTCGGGCTCGATGTTGTCGAGTTCGTTCTGACTGGCGTATGCAACGTGGCCATCATCGTGAGCCTCGATCGCGATCTCTTCGAGATTCCGCTGGCACTTCAGAACCTCGGGAACCTGGTCCCCAAACCCGTTCGCCTTGAAGCGGCCGTCCCGGTTCCCGAGGGCCAGAAATGGCCCAAGGTGCTACCCCGGTTCTCCTACACGCACCAGATCACGCGATCGATGTTCGAGAAGGTCAGGGACGACACGAGCTACACCGTCCCGGAGCACCTCTGGACTCCCCCGACCTTGCCGCTACACCTGCCGTAGATCGCCCGGCAGCGACGGGCCTAAGAAAAAATCGGGAGGCCCGCCATGCGAGCCTCCCGATCGTACACAGGCGTTCGGGGCCGATTCTTCGTCTCCGAGCGACCGTCGCTTCTTAGCAAGGTGGGACTAAGTCTAGCGTCAGCGGTGTCAAGTGTGTCGCCTTTGGCGACAACTTGGTTCGAGGCCGGGATGGGATTCGAACCCACGTGCGCCTCCTTGCTAAGAAGCTACCTAGCCACTCGGTCACCCGGCCTTCCGGCGGACAGGGTACCACCGCTCTCTCTCTGGAAGAACAGCCGTGTAATTCCGGGCGCCACGACCGCCGAGATCCTGTCGGTATGAGCAGCTCGACGGCGGGCTCGCTGCTGTCGTAGGTCGTGGATACCCTCAGCCCCAACTATCGGCCAGGCGAAGAGAAGCCTTGACCTGGCACGTGTCGAGCTGCGGGGCTCGGGACGATGGAGGGCGAGATACCGGGACCCGGACGGCCGCGAGCGACCGAGGACCTTCGATCAAAAGGCGGATGCCGAGAGATTCCTGACCGGTCTGGCCTGACTCCGAGGACCTCACGAGGCGCTCAATCGAGGTTGTCCCGGTCGTCGTAGAAGTTTGAGGTGGCGGTCCCCCGCCTGAGACCTGCCGGATGGTAGGTGTCGGGCGACCGCCAAGTCACTCGACCAGCAAGGGGACCGCCAGTGAAGAAGAACTATCAGACCAAGGCCGCGCACGCGGCGACCGCCGAGCTCGCCCTGCCCGACACCGTGAGCCTGGCCATGGCCGAGCTGGCCGAGACAGTGCGCGAGGGCCTTCTCGCCTTGGCCGTCGGGGCTGGGCTGCAGGTCATGCACGTGATGATGCAGGAGAGCGTCACCGCCGCCTGCGGGCCCAAGGGCGTCCATGATCCCGATCGAACCGCCGTCCGCCACGGAACCGAGGACGGCTCGGTGACCCTCGGCGGGCGGCGGTTGCCGGTGCAGCGGCCGCGCATGCGCAGCGCGGACGGAACCGCCGAGGTGGCGGTGCCGGCCTACGACCTGTTCGCCTCCACCGAGCTGCTCGATTCGATGGCGCTGGAGCGCATGATGGCCAAGCTGTCGACTCGGCGGTACTCGGCCGGACTCGAGCCGGTCGGCACCGGGGTCGAGGCAGCAGCTCGATCGAAGTCGAAGTCGGCGGTCAGCCGGCGGTTCGTGACCGCCACCGAACGGCCCTGGCCACCATGTTGGCCGCCGACCTGTCGGGCCTCGACCTGGTGGCGCTGATGATCGACGGCGTGCACTTCGCGGACCACGTCTGCGTGGTGGCACTGGGGATCGGCATCGACGGGACGAAGCACCCGCTCGGGGTGGTGGAGGGCGACACCGAGAACGCCACCATCGTCAAGGACCTCCTCACCGGCCTTCGGGATCGGGGCCTGGACACCACCAGGCCCATCCTGTGCGTGCTCGACGGGGCAAAGGCGCTGGTGGCGGCGGTCAAGGCGGTGTTCGACCACCCGGTCGTGGCTCGTTGCCAGCTCCACAAGATCCGCAATGTCGAGTCGCGACTGCCCAAGGACATGGCGGCCACGGTGGCCCGCAAGATGCGAGCGGCCTACCACGACGCTGACGCGTTGGCCGCCGAGGCGACACTCGAAGCCCTGGCCCGGGATCTGGACAAGGGCCACCCCGGTGCCGCTGGCAGCCTGCGGGAGGGCCTGGCCGAGACGCTCACCGTCAGCCGCCTCGGGGTGCCGCCGACGCTGGCCCGAACGCTGCGCTCGACCAACGCCATCGAGTCGATGATCGAGATCTGCCGGGATCACTCGACCAACGTGAAGCGCTGGCGGGACGGGACGATGGCGCTGCGCTGGTGTGCGGCGGGCATGGTGGAGGCGGCCAAGCAGTTCCGCCGGGTGAACGGATTTCTCCACCTGCCCGCCCTCCGGACCGCCCTTGACGCTCACGTCACGAAGGTTGTCGCACCCCCGTGCGAGGATGGGGAAGTAGCCGCCTGATCATCGGGGCCGCCACCGAAGTTCCACGGAACTCGGGACATCCTCCGCTCTATCGACGCGGCATTCGGCCGTCTCGCGGCCTTTCCGCGGCCTGCGACGAACGCTCACCTCTAACATCGCAGGTCAAAGTCCGCTCTTCAAGCGATCGGATGGCCAGTTGGGCTGGAAGAGGTGCCATTGCTCAGGGGCGCGGCGGATGAGATTCTCGAGCTCGGTCGCCATGCGTTGGGTGACGTCGGACACCGTGCCCTCCAGCGATACGGCCGGGCGGATAACCACGTGGTGGCCGCGGCCGCGGAAGAAGATGGCGGTGGGGTGCAGGGGCGCCTTCATACGGCGGGCCAGCATGGCGGGGCCGGCGGGCAAGGTGGTGCGCTCGCCAAAGAAGTCGACCTCCACTCCGCCACCGCCGATGTCACGGTCGGCGAGGAGGGCGACGATCTGGTTGGCCCGCAGCGCTCGCACCAAGGCGGTGCCGGCCCGCATACCGAGGGGCACGACCGTGAAGCCGAACGACTCCCGGAGCTTCACGAACCAATCGAACAGCTCGGGCGGCTGGAGGGCCTCGACGACCACCGTGAGCGGGAATCCCTTGCGCACGAACCACGTCCCGCCCACCTCCCATCCGCCGAGGTGGGGAATGGCCAGGACCGCCCCGCGGCCGGCGGCGAGGGCGTCCTCGAGCTGGCCCAGGCCCTCGATGGACAGGCCGGCCGAGATCCGCCCGGGATCCATGGTCGGCACCCGCAACGACTCCATCCAGTACCGCCCGTACGATCCGAACGCGCCTCGCACCGCCCGGTCGACCTGACGCGGGGTGAGGGCCCGAAATGCCGCCCGCCGCTGGTGGCGGGCGACGATCTCCCGGTTGCCGACGAAGGGCACCGCCATCGACGCCAGCCCCCGAGCGAGCGGGACCGCGATCCGCTCGGGGAGGGCGTTGGCCACCGCCGACGCGGCCCGGAACACGTAATACGGCCGCAAGCGACGCCACTCCGGGACCGCCTCCTTGCCAGCCGCTGGTCCGAGGTCGTTCTCCGCGGCGCGTCCGAGTCGCCTGCCGACCGAATCGGGCCCCGAAACCGGCGAATCCGCCGCTAGGGGTGGCGACGCCTTCGCCGCAGTCGGCGCGCCGGCGGCCGCTGGTGCGTCGGCGGACGTAGCCGGTGCCGGGTCGCCGGCCGGGACGGGCCGATCGGGGGCCGGAACGACGGGTGGGTCGACCGCGGCCTCAGGCGAGTCGGTGGCGGACGGCGAGTCGGTGGCGGACGGCGAATCGGGTGCCGGGACGGGCGGGACGCCCGGGACCGGCGGGTCGGCGGGGGGCGGGTCTACGGTCGGCGGGGGCGGCGGGGGGCGGCGTCGGAACGCGGGCCGCCGGCGGTGCCCGTCCCCCAACGAGGACGCTCCTTGCCCCGGGTGACGGGACGGGAGCTCACGCTCGGGGTCCAGCCCCGCCAGCGCCCGGCCACGCCGGCCAGGGTGGGCTTGGGCTTCGCCGGGCCAACCGTGCCCGCCTGGCGCCACACCATCACGAAGCGGTGGCCGGCGGTGAACAACGTCAGCGCCAGCATCACCCACAGGATCGGCACCATCAGGGCGCTGAACAGCAGGCTCGCACCCAACGCGAGCATGCGCTCGGCCCGTTCCATCAGCCCGCCGCGGGCGGTGAACCCGAGCGACTCGGCCCGGGCCCGCTCGTAGGACACCAGGCTGGAGGCGGCCATGACCGCCAGCGGCAGCATGGCCGCGTGCCCGCCATCGACCGACGTGAGATACCAGGCGAACCCGCCCAGCACGACCATGTCGCTCGCCCGGTCGACGACCGAGTCGAAGAAGGCCCCCCGGGGCGACGCCGTGCCCGACGCCTTGGCCACCGCCCCGTCGAGCAGGTCGGGGACGGCGGAGGCGGCGAGCAGGAAGGCGCCCAGCCCGAGGCGCCCCTGGGCGACCGCGAAGGCGGCAGCGACGGAGATCACGAGGCCCACGGCGGTGAGCTGGTCGGCGCTCACTCCGGCGCGCTTCAACCCCGTCCCCACGGGGCGCAAGCCCCGCTCTACACCCGCGCGGCACCGCTTGTCGAACATCCGACTCCCGACGGTAGCAGCAGGTACGGTTGAATTGGTCGGAAACCCCTGGTTAACACTCCTCCGCAAGGGCGCCCAAATGAGGTCAACTCTGTGAAGAGCTTCTCCCCTGCCCAGATCCGAAACGTCGCCCTCGTCGGCCACGGCGGAGCGGGCAAGACCACTCTGACCGAGGCCCTGCTGTTCTCCGCCGGCGCCATCAGCCGCCAGGGACGGGTGGAGGACGGCAACACCACCACCGACTTCGACCCGGAGGAGGTCAAGCGTGGCATCTCCCTGGCCCTCTCCCTCGCCCCCTTCGAGTTCGAGGGCCACAAGATCAACCTTCTCGACTCCCCCGGCTACGCCGACTTCGTCACCGACCTCGAGACCGCGCTCGACGTGGCCGACCTGGCCGTGATCGTGGTCAGCGGGGTGGAGGGCGTGGAGGTGCAGACCGAGGCCGCCTGGCGCCTGGCCGCCGAGCGGGGCCTGCCCCGCATGTTCTTCGTCAACAAGCTCGACCGGGAGCGGGCCAGCTTCGACCGCACCCTCGACCAGCTCCGCGACATGTTCGGGGCCGGCGTCGCCCCCCTGGAGCTGCCGATCGGCGAGGAGAGCGGGTTCCGGGGCATCGCCGACCTGCTCACCGACAGCGCCGTGTTCTACGAGGGCGGCAAGGCGGTCAAGGGCGAGATCCCCGACGACATGACCGAGCGCGAGCACGAGGTGCGCGACAACCTGGTCGAGGGCATCGTGGTGGCCGACGACGACCTCACCGAGCGCTACCTGGAGGGTGAGACCATCAGCCCCGCCGAGCTGGAGAAGGCCCTGGCCAAGGGGGTGGCCGAGGCCAGCGTGTTCCCCGTCACCTGCGGTTCCGCCACCAAGCTCATCGGGATCGACCGTTTGGCCCAGCTCATCTGCGAGGTCGGCCCGTCGCCCCTCGACCGCCCGCCGGTGACGGTGGAGGCGGGCGACGGCACCGCCGAGGTCACCCCCGATCCGGGCAGCCAGCCCCTCGCGCTCGTCTACCGCACCATCGCCGACCCTTACGTGGGGAAGGTCTCCTTCCTCAAGGTGCTGTCGGGCACGATCCGGCCCGACGTGGTGCTCACCAATCCCCGCACCCACTCCGACGAACGCCTGCACGGGCTGTTCACCATGCGGGGCAAAGAGCAGGTGCAGGTGCAGTACCTGCCCGCCGGCGACCTGGGGGCGGTATCGAAGCTGTCCGACACCTCCACCGGCGACACCCTGGCGCCCAAGGGCACCCCCGTCACCGTGCCGGCGCCCGAGGCCCCCGTCCCGGTGCTGTCGGTCGCCATCCTGCCCAAGTCCAAGGGGGACGAGGACAAGCTCATGACGGGCCTCCACCGCCTCCAGGACGAGGACCGGTCGCTCTTCGTCCGCCGCGACGACGAGACCCACCAGACGATCCTTTCGGGGATGGGTGAGACCCACCTGTCCATCGTCACCGAACGACTGGCCCGCAAGTTCGGGGTGGAGGTCCAGACGGAGGACGTGAAGGTCGCCTACCGGGAGACGATCACCGGCAGCGCCGAGGCCGAGGGCAAGTACAAGAAGCAGACGGGCGGCCACGGGCAGTTCGGGGTGGCGTTCCTCAGGGTCGAGCCCCTCGAGCGAGGCGGCGGCTTCGAGTTCGTCGACAAGATCGTGGGCGGGGCCATCCCCCGCCAGTTCATCCCCGCGGTCGAGAAGGGCGTGGCCGAGACCATGGTGACGGCCGGCGTGTTCGGCTACCCGGTGGTCGACGTGCGGGTCACCGTGTTCGACGGCAAGTTCCACCCCGTCGACTCGTCGGAGATGAGCTTCAGGATGGCGGGTTCGCTCGGGTTCAAGGAAGCCATGGCCAAGGCCGGGCCGGTGCTGCTCGAGCCCATCTCGGTGCTGGAGGTGACGGTCCCCACCCAGTACCAGGGCGACGTCATGGGCGACCTCAACTCCCGCCGGGGACGGGTGCAGGGCACCGAGGCCGTCGGCAACGGGGAGCAGACGATCACCGCCCAGGTCCCGACGTCGGAGGTCCTGCGCTACGCCATCGACCTCCGCTCGATCACCGGCGGCCGGGGACGCTTCACCGTCGCCCACGACCACTACGACCCGCTGCCCCCCCACCTCGTCGACAAGGTCGTCAAGCCCGGGTGAGCGACGCCGATCCCGATTGCGAGGAGTGCGGGTTCGTCTACGGAGACCTGGCCGCAGCCGACGCCCCCGCCGCCATCCGGGCCTTCGCCCGCCGCTACCGGGCGCCCCTCACCCGCTTCCTGCCCGGGGAGGACGGCGACGCCCTGGTCCGCCGGCGGCCGGCGCCCGAGACGTGGTCGGCGCTGGAGTACGCGGCCCACGTGCGCGACGTGTTCGGCAACTACGACCGGTGGGTGCGCCTGACGTTGGTCGAGGACCGGCCGCTGCTGGAGGGGCCCGGCCCCGACGAGCTGGCCGCCGACGGGAACTACAACGCCGACGACCCGGCGGCGGTGGCCGACGCCCTGGCCACCAACGCCGAGCGCCTGGCCGCCACCGTCGAGGCCGTCCCCGACGACGGCTGGGACCGCGTCGGCCTCCGCCGGGACGAGGAGCGCAGCGTGCTGTTCACCGCCCGCCGGGCCGTCCACGAGGGCAACCACCACCTGCTCGACATCGGGCGGGGCCTGCGAGCGGTGCGGGAGCAGGCCAAGCAGGCCTGAGGCCCCGCTTCCGGCGCCGCGCTCTTGCCGGACCCTCGGGCGAGTGCCGTCGGATCACTTCGCAGTCCTGGCCCGGTGGCTGACCCATCACGACTTCGGCTGAGAGGCCGACCGGCGCCGAGGCAGGGATCGCCTGCGTAGCGTCGGCCCGGGCCGTACCGTCACGTCGTGGACATGCTCGCCCTGGTGAAGGCGGCCCCTGGTCCGGGCCTTGCGCTGTGCCACGTCCCCCGTCCCCGGTTCGGGATCAACGACGTGCTCATCCGAGTCCTGCGCACCGGGATCTGCGGCACCGACCTCCACATCGACGCCTGGGACGGGTGGGCCCGGCGCAACGTCAAGCCGCCACTCGTCGTGGGCCACGAGTTCGTCGGGGTCATCGAGGACGTCGGGTCGAACGTCACCGGTTTCGCCCCCGGGGAGTCGGTCTCGGGCGAGGGACACGTGGTGTGCGGGCGCTGCCGGCACTGCCTGGCCGGGCGGCGGGAGCTGTGCGCCCACACCGTCGGACTGGGCGTGGGGCGCGACGGCGCCTTCGCCGAGTATGTCGTCCTGCCCATGACCAACGTCTGGCGGCACTGGCCCGGCGTCGACCCCGACGTGGCCGCCGTGTTCGACCCGCTGGGCAACGCCGTCCACACCGCGCTGGCGTTCCCGGTGCTGGGCGAGGACGTGCTGGTGAGCGGGGCCGGACCCATCGGGCTCATGGCGACCGCGGTCGTCCGCCACGCCGGCGCCCGCCACGTGGTGGTGAGCGAGCCCAACGCCTTCCGCCGGGAGCTGGCCCTGAGGATGGGGGCCACCGTGGCCATCGACCCGGCGGTGACCCGTCTCGACGACGTCTTCCGCGACCTGGCCATGGTGGAGGGCTACGACGTGGCGTTGGAGATGTCGGGGAACCCCTCCGCCCTGCAGTCCGCCATCGGGGCCATGGCCCACGGCGGGGGCATCGCGGTGCTCGGCCTGCCGGCCGACGACGTCCCCATCGACATCAGCGAGGTCGTCCTCAAGATGCTCACCATCCGGGGGATCTACGGCCGGGAGATGTACGAGACCTGGTACAAGATGACGGTGATGTTGCAGTCGGGGCTCGACATCCTCCCCGCCATCACCCACCGCTTCGACTTCCACGACCACGAAGCCGCCTTCGCCGCCGCCCGCTCGGGGGACTCGGGCAAGGTCGTCATGAACTGGGCGACGTGAGCGACCCGTCGCCGGCCGACCCGCTGGCGTTCCTGGAGGCGGAGGTGGCCGCCCTCCGGGAGAAGCACTTGTACCGGTCGCTGCGGGTGATGACGAGCGCCCAGGGACCGGTGGTGGAGGTCGACGGGCGGCGGCTGGTGAGCCTGTCGTCGAACGACTACCTCGGCCTCACCCACCATCCCCGGCTCAAGGAGGCGGCCCTGGCCGCGGTCGCCGACTTCGGGGTGGGGTCGGGGGCGGTGCGCACCATCGCCGGCACCATGGCCGCCCACGAGGCCCTGGAGGCGGAGCTGGCCGAGTTCAAGGGCGTGCCCGCGGTGCTCACCTTCCAGTCCGGGTTCACGGCCAACACCGGCCTCATCCCCACCATCACCGGCGAGTCCGACCTGATCGTGTCCGACGCCCTCAACCACGCCTCGATCATCGACGGGATGCGCCTGTCGAAGGCGCCGAGGCGCATCTACCCCCACGCCGACGTCGAGGCCCTGCGCGTCATCCTCGACGAGGCCGTCGCTGAGAGCCGCTACCGGCTGATCCTGGTGGTCACCGACGGGGTGTTCAGCATGGACGGCGACATCGCCCCGCTTCCCGGGATCGTGGACGCGGCTGAGGCGGCGGGGGCGGCGGTGCTGGTCGACGACGCCCACGGCTCGGGCGTTCTCGGCCGCCAGGGTCGGGGGACGGTCGACCACTTCGGGCTCACGGGGCGGGTCTCCATCCAGGTGGGGACGCTGTCGAAGGCGGTCGGCGGGCTGGGCGGCTACGTGGCCGGGCCCACGGCGTTGCGGGAGATCCTCACCCAACGGGCGCGTCCGTTCCTCTTCTCCACGTCGCACCCACCGTCGGTGGTGGCCGCCTGCCGCGCCGCCCTCCGGGTCATGCAGGACGAGCCCGAGCTGCTCGAGCGGCTGTGGGCCAACACCCGCCGGTTCAAGGCCGAGCTGGCGCGGCTGGGCTTCGACATCGGCCGGTCGGAGACCCCGATCACCCCGGTGATGATGGGCGACCCGGAGACGGCCATGCACTTCTCCGATCGCCTGGCCGACGAGGGCGTGTTCGCCCAGCCGGTGGTCTTCCCCACCGTCGCCCTGGAGAAGGCCCGCATCCGCACCATCGTCACCGCCGCCCACACCGACGAGCACCTCGACCGGGCCGTGGCCGCCTTCGCCACGGTCGGCCGGGAGCTGGGACTGGTCGGCGGCTGAGCCCGAGAGCGAACCGGTGACGGTGAAGGTCGTCAGACGAGGTTCACCGTCACCGGTTGCTGGTCAGTTCAGGCGTTGCAGGTAGCCGTTGTCGACCAGCCACAGCACGTTGAGCTGGGCCGGCGCACCCGGGACGAGCGAGCCCTGGAGCATGTACTGGACGCCCTTGCCCGGCTGCCCGAAGGCGGGTGCGATGGGCCCGCCGTCGACCCGGAACTCCTTGAGCACCCGGTAGGCCCGGTAGTTGCACTTGGCCGGCGTGGTCGTGTTGTCGAGGCTCTGGGGCGGGATCGCCCGCTGCGAGTAGAGGATGCCGAACGGGGCGAGGAACGCACCGAACTCGCTCCCGTAGCGGTCGACCTGCTGACCGATGCGCAAGGGGATGGGCGCCTCGATGGGCTGGCCGTCGGGACCGACGAGGAAGCCGTTGAACGGCGGGTAGCGCCAACCACCCTGGCCCCCGAAGGCGGTGGGATCCCAGTAGGTGGCGATGAAATCGTTGGGACTGAGACCGGCGAGCCGGTCGTACCGGGTGAGCTCAAGGCCGACCGAACCGGTGGTGGGGAGATCTCGCGGACCCAACCGGGCGTCGCCGTTGAAGTTCTCCTCGGAACACTGGTTGGGCGGCGTCGCCGTCGCCGACAGCGCCGGCGATCCCCACGCCCAGACCAGGGTGATCACAGCCGCCGCAAGTACGCGCCGAACCTTCATCCGCGCCTCCCTACTCGATGGTTGCGGGACATTACCCCGCCGCGGTCGCGAGGTCGGTCTGGCATCATGCTTCTGTACCCGCAAGCACCTCCCTCGACGGCGGGGACGGGATCGGAGACGAGCGGATGCTCCTGCCCATGCTGTTGAGCAGCCAGACTCCCAGGCTGGCCGCCATGGTGGGCAAGGTCCCACCGCTCACGGAGTGGATCAGCCGACGGGTGATCGAGGGGTACTGCTCGGCGACGGTGCCCCGGCCCCGGGCGTTCTCCATGGCCGGCGACTACACGACGTGGCGGGGTCTCACCGACCGGAGGTGGACCGGCCGGCACCTCCCGGCGGTGGCGGCGTCGACACAGGTCGACCTGCCGAGCGCGGCCGACGTGGTCGCCCTGTTCCGGCGGGAGCAGGAGGTCAAGTCGACCGACACCAGCGTCCTGTTCGCCTTCTTCGCCCAGTGGTTCACCGACAGCTTCCTGCGGACGAGCCACGGAAAGCTGAACCTCGGGAAGAACACGTCGAACCACGAGATCGACCTGTGCCAGATCTACGGGCTCACCGAGGACAGGACCACGATGCTGCGCTCGGGGGGCGGTGGTCGCCTGCGCACCCAGCTGATCGAGGGCGAGGAGTACCCCGACTATCTGTTCCAGCCACGGCAGCCGGCCGGTCCTCTGGCCGTCAAGCCGATCTTCGCCGGACTCCACGACGACAAGTTCCTCCTCGACGTGATCCTTGGCGAGGTGGCCGACGAGCGCAAGGACTTCGTCTTCGCCGTCGGGCTGGAGCACGGCAACGCCACCATCGGCAACACGATCATGAACGTCGTCTTCGTGCGAGAGCACAACCGGGTGGCCGGCGTGCTTCAGAAGGCCAACCCCGGATGGGACGACGAGCAGCTGTTCCAGACCGCACGCAACGTCCTGACCGTGATGCTCCTGAACCTGGTGGTGCAGGAGTACATCGTCCATATCGCACCCATCGACTTCCCCCTGAAGCGGGTCCCGTTCCTGGCCGACGAGGCGGGGTGGAACCGGTCGAACTGGATCGCGATCGAGTTCAACCTCCTCTACCGCTGGCACTCGCTCGTACCCGATGTCATCGGCCAGGGTGACACGAAGATCGAGCCGCAGGACTTCCGCAACAACAACCCGCTGGTTCTGGCGAGGGGCATCGAGTCCCTGATCTCCCAGTTCTCGAGCGAGAAGGCGGGACGGATCGGCCTCATGAACACCCCCCGGTTCCTCGTCGACCGGCACGACCCGAGCGAACCCTCCACCGAGGAGCGGACCGTCGACCTGATGCGCAACGCCCGCCTGGCGTCGTACAACGACTACCGGACGAGGTTCAACCTGGAGCCGTACACGAGCTTCGACCAGCTGACCAAGAACGCCGCCCTCCGGGCTCGGCTGGAGGAGCTCTACGGAACCATCGACCGGCTCGAGTGGTACGTGGGCATCTTCGCCGAGGACTACGGCAAGAACTCGATGATGGGTGGCCTGCTCACCACGATGGTGGCCTACGACGCCTTCACCCAGGCCCTGACCAACCCGCTGCTGGCGCGACGTGTGTACACCGAGGCGACGTTCTCGGCCGCCGGACTGGCGCAGATCGAGTCCACCGAGAGCCTGCAGCAGATCGTCACCCGCAACTCGGATCCGGGGAAGAAGGCCCACGCCCGCTTCAAGATCTGACCCCCAAGGGTCCGGACGGCCCCGTAAGCAAGCCCGGCCTGACGCTGGGCCCCGGGATCGTCCTCCAACTCGCCTCAAGGCGACGCTCGCTCATCGGCGATCGCGCCATGCTGCGGCCGGTGGCGACATCCAGGACGACAGGTTCGACGCGAAGGACTCGGTCACCGTCTGCGCGTTCACCACGGATCTATCCGAGGCGCCGCTGATCAGACTCTCGTCGAAACCGGACGACATCAACGGACTGCGGGAGAGGTGCAGCCTGATGGTCGACAAGATCATCACGATCCCCGCTCGAAGCTCGGCGAACACGTCGGTCGAGTCAACAGTGTTCGACCGGCGATAAGGGGTCAGTGTTCAGGCGGTGCGACACGGCGGCGTCGCGTTACATGTAACAATTGCCTCGTGGCCACGCCGCAGGAGAAGTCGGACACCACGGCGCGCGTCCGTGACTACCGCACGCGACTTCGGGCACAAGGCCTGCGTCCAGTACAGATCTGGGTACCGGATGTCCGATCGCCGCTGTTCGCCGAGGAGGCGCATCGTCAATCGGCCGCCGTGGCCAACAGCGACTGTGCCGGCGACGACCAAGCCTTCATCGACGCTCTCAGCGCCGAGGACGGGTGAGGCGCAGCGAGATCTGGACCGCTGCGGCCGGAAGCGGCTACGCCGGCAAGCCGCGGCCGGTGGTGATCATCCAGGACGACCGGTTCGACGCGACGGACTCGGTGACCGTCTGCGCGTTCACGACGGATCCCACCGAGGCGCCGCTCATCAGACTCCTCGTCGCACCAGACGACATCAACGGACTGCGGGAGAGGTGCAGCCTGATGGTCGACAAGATCATCACGATTCCCCGCTCGAGGCTTGGCGAACACGTCGGTCGACTCAGCGACGACGACATGGTGCGGCTGGGCCGCGCCATCCTGGTCTACTTCGGCCTGGCGGGCTGAGAGCCTCCGACCGTCGGTACCGCTCCTCCCGTGGGACACGAGGGCCTCGCGTCGAGCGACCGAGATGGCACGTTCGAGGACGGCGCCGCCACGGCCGGGATCCGCGCTTGTCGCCCGCCCCCGATCCGAACCACCGGGTCACTCCGGCGGCATCCGACGTTTCTGGTTCTGGGACACCGCTGTCACCTCCTGTCGCGCCCGGAACCGTCGTTCGGCCACGGTAAGGGGGGTGCCGAGCGCTGTGCGCGGTCTCGTAAGAACCGATCGGTCGCCTCGACGGTTGCCGTGGTCATTTGCTTCCCGCCGGTATGCCCGGTGTCGACAACGATCACGGCTGCGTCGGTCCATGCCTCCGCAAGGAGCCACGGCGCGCCCACGCTGCCGCCGTGCAGACTGATCGCACGCCCAGTGCGTGACAGCCATGAGACCAGTGCCGCCCTCCGGCGCGATGACTGAGCAGGTAGGGGCGGCCCGTGGAAGGTCCCCCGACGGCGTTCAGTCGGAGGAAGCCACAATGATGCTCGGTGTGAGGATCGGCGTTTGTTCCGACGTGCACGGTCGGCATGACCGGCTCCTGACTGTGCTCGGCGCCATGGCGGCGGCCGGGGTCGACGAGCGCTGGTGCCTCGGTGATCTGGTCGGAAGCGAGCCGGTCACGGCTGAGCTGGTGGGCGCGGCTCGCCAACTCGACCTGCTCATCGCCGGAAACCACGACGCCTGGGTGCTCGGGCCAGACCGGGTCACCGCCCACGGGCGCGACGTGTTCAGGTTGGCGAGGCGCGCGATGGCCAGCCGTCACGGCATCGACTGCTGGCACGGCTCGCCGCGCCACCCCCTGCTCGGTTTCCTCACCGAGGCGTCTGCCGCCCGGGTCCTGCCCGACCGCCCCCTGGGCTCGCTCGGCCTCGTCGGCCATACCCATGAACCGGCGCTCTTCGCCTACGACGGCGCCACGACGCGCGCGGTCCGACCCGTCCCGGGCGAGTCGTACGACTGGCTCGGGACCGGCGCCTGCATGGCCAACCCGGGGGCGGTCTGCGGCAACCCGCGTGACGCCGCCAGCTGGTGGCTCATCGTCGACATTGATGCCCGCGTGCTGCGGTGGCAGCGCGAGGAGCTCTAGTCCGAAGACGCTGCCGCTGCCGGCTTGCGGTCGTCCTCACCACCGGCTCGGGAGGGTCCTGGAGCTGGCCGTGACCGAGCGCGGCGAGTCCCGTTTTCTCAGGCAGCGACAGGCGCGTCCGATGGCGGCGACGGTCGGCCGGAGACGGGCCGTCCGAGCCAAAGCGGGAAGTGCGGCGCCGGCTCCACGCGAGAGCTCGTCGTTCGTGAGGCCCGCGAGTCGTCGGGAGGTGCGGGCGAACCTGTCGTCGGATTGGTCGACAAGCAGATCGCGGACGTTCATCGGGTTCCTCAGGGCCGGAATGATTGGCACGGCCCACCCGCCGAACGCCCCCAGCCGTCCGCGCAATTGGTTCCTGGGTCAGAGATCTCGCGCCACTACTCGGCCTTGCCTCTCCCGCCGTGGAGCACTATGGCGCGCCAGAACCACACCCCGAAGAGCACCAGGCGTGCCGCGAGCGGCCGCGTCAGTCCCGCTTCCACGCCGGTAGAGAGGTTGGCGCCTCCCCCCGAGCTTCGGCTCTGACAGCCACCAAGGCCAGCTCCGAGTGTCGAGGGCGATCTCCGCGTACTGCGGCCTGAAGGGCGTAGTCGCCGATGGTCGGTGGACGGAAGCTGGAATTCCAGGTCCCGATGCCGTTGGGTTGGAGCAACAGCGTCGTCACGAACTCCCCGTCCCTCGTGACGACCGCACATGGGGCGTCGGCAGCGGTCGCCTCACCGAGGCGAACCGTCACGGCGACCTCCCCGTTCGGTGCCACTTCGCTCGGGCTCGCGTCGATCGTCAGCCTGCGGGTCGTCAGGCCAAAGACGATGACACCGATGTTCTCGGCATCGCCGGTCTCGTTCCGTACGAACAACTCACCATCGTGCGGAGAGGTGATCGCAGCGGTGACCACCGGGGCACCAAGCAGGTCCTCCCTGCTGAACTCGGCGCCGTCCATGCTCGCTGAGATGCCATCTACCCCAGGCAGGATCCACAGGAGGGCGGCAGACGCGCCGTCGAAGTTGACCGGGAAGGTGGCGGTTTCGCCGCGTGGCACCGTCTGCGCCTGCTGGTCGATGACGTCATAGCCCTCGGGCGCAGCTTGGCCGAGGATCGCTGAACCTGAGCCGGGGTCGTCCGCTGGGTTGGCCTCGCAGCCGGACGTAGGTCGGTCGCTCGATGTCGGGGTCGTCGAAGCCTGACTACCAGAGCCGGTCGAACCAGCCTCGATAGTCGGGTCCGGACCGCCGCAGCCACTCCCGAGAGCGATGATCGCCGTCACCGCCACGACCCAGCGATGTCCTCTCGATCCGACGGCCTCCAGGCCGTGGCCGTCGGCTGGCGCCACACCTTGCGTGCCCTGAGCCTGCCTGGCTCCAAGTCGGAGGAGCGTGCGAGTGCGCCCGTCGCTCATCATGAACCTCCGCCGGCGGCTCGGTTGACCCTAAGACTACCGCTGCGAGGCGGCTCGTAGTCGGCGAGCGCCAATTCATTCTCGGGCCGAAAACCCTTCGGGAGCAATGTCGAGGGCACCAGGCCACACGAGGACGACACCAAGCTTCCGGCAGAGGTCGGCCCAAGTCGGACCGGACGGCCGATGCTCGACGGCAAGGACTGCGGTTACAACGTCCGAGTCGTCTCCCCTATGTCCCGCTCCCAGAGCGGCTGGCCGTACCGACGGTCTGGGGTCCCGTCAAGGTTGACCCGGGCCGGGCGGCCCGTGGCGGGTCGAACATTTTCGAGAACGCCAGGGCGCCCCGCTGGATGCGGCATCGCTCGATGCAGGATGCGGTAGGGCGGCGGGCCGGCGGCCGCGAGCAAGCCTCGGTTGATGAGCGCGTGCATTTCGCTCACGGACGCCCAGCAAATCGCGCCGCCCCGTCCTCGTCCAGCCACTCACCCTCGATGGCGGTCGGGACGCGAGAGTACAGAGCACGCAGGGCACGGCGGCGGGGCCGCTGCATCCACCCGGCGGCTCGAAAGACCACGTGGCGGCGCGCTCCCCTGGTTGTCATGGAGGGTCCGAAGTCGCGACCCGCCACCCTCCCCTCCCTCCCCTGCCTTTGACATCACCGCCATCAGGCTTTCCGTCCCTGAGGGGAACCCCGGGAAGAGCGCGGGCGACGACGCTGACAAGTCGCTCGTTATGAGAATGAGTCGGTCGTGAGGGGAACCGTCACGCACCGGCAACGGTCTCCACATGTCGTCGGCCGCCGAGCACGGCTACGCGTGACTGCGTTTCAACATCGATGCCGGCGGTTGAGCCTGCCCGGGTCGCCGCTGGTCCCGTGACTCCTACTTGTCGAACTGGGCCCAATCTTCGGGGTTG
Organism: uncultured Acidimicrobiia bacterium; assembly: GCA_963836205.1. Classification (GTDB taxonomy): domain Bacteria; phylum Actinomycetota; class Acidimicrobiia; order Acidimicrobiales; family AC-14; genus JAXDMK01. The sequence continues at coordinate 210,028 of CAWIIV010000006.1, forward strand.
TCCTCCACGAAGTGGTCGAGGACGGCGCCGTCGACACCGTCGACGAGCACGAGACCCCTTTGCTTGGGGGGCTCGTCGTTGGAGTAGAGGAGGATGCGCCACGTGGGGCGGCTGCGGAGGCCGCGCCAGCCGAGTTGGGCGGACGCGTGGCCGACGGGGAAGCCGACCTGGCCGGCCGCGGCCACCAGGGCGTCGCCGTCGCGAACCTTCAACGGCCAGGCCGCGGCCAGGTGGTAGGCGCCGATGGCGAGCAGGGCGATGGCTCCGCCGAGCATGCCGTCGTTGACGAGGACGGCGTCGTCGCCCCGGCTGGTGGCCCACAGGGCGAAGCAGGCGGTGGCGACCAGCAGGTACACGTACGCCGGCCACCGGCGGCGGCGGATGTCGGGGAAGGTGTACTGGCCCACGTAGGCGGTGACGTCGAGCTCGGCCGGGAGGGTGTCGCCGCGGTCGGCGTGGTCGCCGGCGGCGGCGGGAGTGAGCCGGCGCCTGCTTGTCGTCTTCCATCTCGGGTGCCAGCGTACGCTCGTCTCCGTGAGCGACCTGCCGCCTCCGCCGCCCGAGCCGCCGCCGCGCCCACCGCTCGAGGCGCCGCGCCGGCCGCCCGAGCCGCCGCCCGAGCCGCCGCTCGATCCATCGGTCGAGCCTTCGCCTCCGCCGGCCGATCCGCCGTTCGAGCCATCGCTCGCACCCCCACCGCCCGAGCCGCCGGCCGAACCATCGCTCACACCGCCGCCGACTCCCCCGCCGCCCATCCCGACGCCTCCTTCGCCGCCCCATACTCCGCCCGAGCCGCCCGTCGAGGCACCGCTCCCGCCGCCGCCGCCGCCGCCTCCTCCTCCACCGCCTCCTCAGCCGCAGTTCCCGCCGGCCCTGCCCAACCTGCCGGCCGCCGAGCGGGTGCGCATCGCCTACCAGCGCCGGTACGAGACCGACTACCTCTTCGACTTCTGGACCGCCCTCGGCTGGACCGTCCTCACGTGCGGCGTCTTCGGGTACTACGTGATCTACCAGCTCGTCCGGCGCATGCGCGACCACAACCGTCGCCGGCTCGACCTGCTTGAAGCGGGCATCGCCTTCGCCTGGGAACAGGCCCAGCGGCGGCCGGCGGTGGCGGACGAGCTTCGGCCCACGTTCGAGTCCATGGCTTTCAACCTGGGCGTCCTCCGTCAGATGTCGTCCGACTTCCGCGACCCGGCCATCTGGACCCTTCTCACCCTCGTCAGCAGCGGGATCGCCACCGTCGTGGCCTTCGTCCTCCTCGACGGCGACCTCGTGCGCCACACGGCCGCCGAGCGGGCGGTGCAGGCCGACCTGGCGCGGGTCTACACCCGCCTCGGTCACGACCTGGGGCCGGTCGGCGACACCCAGGCCAAGGGCCGCCACAACTACGGCGGGCGGATCGCAGCCACCATCTTCAGCCTCGGGATCTACCTCCTGTGGTGGTACCGCGACGTCATGAACGAGCCCAACCGGCACTTCGCCGAGGACTGGGCGTGGGAGGACCGGCTCGGTGCCGCCGTCCACGCCATGACCCCCGCCTGAGGCTTTCCCGGGGACCGGAAAGGGGTGGTGCTAGCACCCCCCCGGAACACGCATGGAGGCACGGTTCCGATTCCGCCGCGGCCGTGACTGAATGGTGTTCACCGAACAGAAGGTGAACGACCGGGGTCAGTGGGACGGAGGGTTGTGGCGATGGCGATCGACACGGTTGACCGGCGGCATCCGGGGACCACGGACGTCGTGGCCCTCGACGACCCAGAGGCGGCGAACTCGCAGCTCACGGGGGCCAAAGCGGCGGCCCTGGCCCGGGCCGCGGCCGCCGGCCTCCCCGTGCTGGCGGGGATGGTGGTGACCACCCACGCCGCCGGCCGCCCCGAGCCCGAGGTGGAGCAGGGACTGCGCACGGCCTGGTCGATCGTGTCCGACGGCGGGCGCCGGCCGATCGTGGTGCGGTCTTCGTCGACCATCGAGGACAATGCCACCAGCTCGATGGCGGGGATGTTCACGTCGGTGCTCGACGTGACCTCGTGGGACGGCTTCCGGATGGCCCTCGACGCCGTCCTCGCCTCCAGCAACGTGGTCGCCCTCACCGGCCCCGACGTCGGCCGCCGGGACCGGGCGCCGATGGCCGTCCTGGTCCAGCCCCAGCTGGCGCCGTCCGTCGGCGGCGTGCTCTTCGGCCTCGACCCTGTCTCCGGCCGCCGCGACCGCCTCGTCGTCTCCGCCAGCGAGGCGGGACCGTCGGCAGTGGTGAGCGGCGAGGTCGACGGCACCCGCTACGTCCTCTCCCGGCACGGCCGGCGGGTGGAGGGACCGGCGCACACACGGGGCAAAGGAAGCGGGCCGCTCACCGCCGGCCAGCTGCGGCAACTGGCCCACCTCGCCCGCCGGGCGGAGGAGGTCTTCGGCGGTCCCCAGGACGTGGAGTGGGCCTTCAGCGCCGGCGGGCGCCTGTGGCTGCTCCAGAGCCGGCCCATCACCGCGGCTGCGTCCGACGACGTGCCCGCCCACAGCCCCGTCCTCGGCCCCGGGCCGGTGGCGGAGACCTTCCCCGACGCCCTCTCGGCGCTGGAGGAGGACCTGTGGGTCGCGCCGCTGCGGGACGGGCTGCGCTCGGCCCTGGCCCTGGCCGGCACCGCCCCCAAGCGCCGGTTGGCCTCCTCGCCGGTGGTCACCACCGCCGGCGGCCGGGTGGCCGCCGACCTCGAGCTGCTGGGAGCGGACGACGGCCCCCCCTCGTTCCTCCGCCGCTTCGACCCCCGCCCCCCTGCCCGCCGCCTGATCGCCGCCTGGCGCGTCGGCCGGCTGCGGGCCGCCCTGCCCGCCTTGGCCGACGACCTGATCGCGGTCGCCGATCGCGACCTCCTCGACGTCCCCGACCTCGCCACCCTGTCCGACCGCGACCTTCTCTCGCTCCTCGGTCGGGCGGGGACGGCGCTGTCGTCCCTCCACGGGCACGAGGTGCTCATGGGGTGGCTGGTGACGCCGACCGGCGGCTCCACCACGTCCGCCGCCTCCGTCGCCCTCCGGGCCGTCGCCTCGGGTCGGGCCGACGGCCTGTCGGACGAGGAGATCGTCGCCACCTACCCAGGGGTGCTGGCCCTGGTTCCGCCCCGAATCGGCGTCGCCACCGTCCTCCCCCCCACGCCCGACTCGCTGGCGGCCAAGGAGTCCTCCGGCGACGGCGCCTCGCCCGGCGACGGCCTCGGGCCCGAACGGGCCGCGGTCCTGCGGGAGGCCCTCCGGCTGCGGGCCCGCTGGGTCCACGAGTTGACGGCCAAGGCGGCCGAGGAGCTGGGCCGGCGCCTCCAGGCCAAGGGCGTGCTCGCCGGCGCCGAGCAGGTCCGCCACCTGCGGCTGGGCGAGCTGGCCGAGGCCGTCCGCCACGGCCGGGTGCCCGACGACATCGACGCCCGGGGCCACGCCCTGCGGGGCGCGCCCCTTCCCACCCGGTTCCGGATGACCGCCAACGCGGTGGTCGTTCCGGTCGGCGGACGCCGGCGGTCCAGTGCCAGTGCCAGAGCTGGGGCCGGCACTGGCGCCGGAGGCGGCCGGGGCATGGGGCCGGTGCACACCGGCGACGGACCCCCCGCGCCCGGATCGGTCCTGGTCGTGCGCACGCTCGACCCGGGGCTGGCCTCGGTGCTGCCCCGCCTGGGCGGGCTGGTGGCCGAGACCGGGAGCTTCCTGTCCCACCTCGCCATCCTGGCCCGGGAGCTCGGTATCCCCACCGTGGTGGGGGTCGACGACGCCCTCGGCCGCTTCCCGGCGGGGTCGGTGGTGGTGGTCGACGGCACGACCGGCGAGGTCAGCCGGCAGGACGTGGAAAGGGGTGCGGCATGAGTCCGAGACGGTTGGCGACGCTGTTCGGCGTGGCGGTGATGGCCGCCGCCGGCCTGTACTTCTTCGTCTACCTCTGGCGGTGGGAGTGGAACCGGGCCCTCGTCGCCGGTGTCCTCTTCGTCGCGGCCGAGGTGGCCATGCTGACGGTGGCCGTCCTCGAGCGCATCCGCCGCCTGAGCGACCACGTCGATGCCCAGCTGGACAAGGGCTTCGACCGCCAGGTCCTCAACCGGATCCACCAGTCGGCACCGCCGGCCCACGACCACTTCGCCTGGCTCTCCCCCACCCGCGGCCACACCAACGTGTTCGTGCCTGTCCTCATGGGGATGGGCGTGGTCATGTCGGCCCTGGCCTGGCTGGTCGAGCGGGTGGCCCGAGCCACCGCCGCCCCGGCGTTGGAGCGGGGCCTGGCCGGCCGCATGAACACCCTGGCCTGGCCCAAGGGCGGGCTGCTCGTGCCCCTGCCGGTCGACGAGCCGTCGGAGCTGCTCGCCCGGCCCGTCCGCCGGGAGTTGCACCCGTGAAGCGGGCCGCCTTCGTCCTCCTGGCGATGGCCGCCCTGGCCGTGTTCGTCGACGTCCTGGGCGACCTCACCCAGGACCGCCCCGATCGGGTGCAACCGGGGACGCAGAGCGAGATCGTCCTCCAGCTCCGCGCCAAGGACTACCTGGGCTCGGCTCTGGGCGCGGCCCAGGGCCTCTGGGGCGCCTGCTCCGGCACCGTCACCCAGCAACTGGTCGACCCGGGCGTGGTCGACCTCGGCGGAGGCCAGTTCCGGCTCCTGACCGATCGGGCGATCGGCGAGCATTCGTGGCGCCGCCTGCAGGGCTGCCTGGAGGACGCCACCATCGACCGGGTGACGGCCGAGGTGGTGGCCAAGCGCGACGTCCTGCTCACCGCCGAAGCCGCCGCTAGCTGACGCGGGTCCAGATCCGGCGGGGGGCGTCGAGCACCCGGCTGACGGCGGTGAGGAGGGGGTTGGGGCGGTCGACATCGCCCTGGTCGAGCCCGAACACGAACGCCAACTGCTCGAGGCTGGGTGGCCCCACCGCCAGGTTGCGACGAAGGGCGGCGGTGCCGAGGCCGCCCTGGTCGACAAGGTAGGCACCCACCATGGTGCCGGTGCGCCCGACGCCCGCCCCGCAGTGGACGAACACGGTGCCGCCCGCCTCCTGGGTGGCGGCCAGGAACTGGGCGACCTTGTCGGACGACGGCGCCTGGCCGTCGCGGATCGGGATGCTCACCAGCTGCATACCCAGCTCCGACACCAGGCGGGCGTCGGCGCCCAGCCCGTCCTCCGCCCGGAGGTCGACCACGGTGGTGACTCCTGCCGCGGCCAGGTTGCGATAGCCCTCCTCCGACGGTGCCCCGCCCCGCCACAGGTGGCCGTCGACGGCGGTGAGGTTGGAGATGCCGGCGACGTTGTCGATCGGGACCGCCGACATCGTGCCCTGGGCCCACCACGAGGCGGCGGCGATGGCGAGGTTGCCGAGGACGAGGAAGGCGGCCATGCCGGCCACGAGCTTGGTCCCGAGGACCGCGACGCGTCTGAACGAGCTCAGGGCTTTCCCTCCACTTGGGGCAACGCTGTCAGCCGGGGCCGGCAACAGTCAAAATTCGATCAACAACCTCATCGGCACGAGGTGCCGAAGGCCTTAGCCGTTCTCTTTCCCCGGCCACGCCGTCCGAACCCGGGCGAGGGTCTCGGGGAGCGACTCCGGCAGCACCCGGGTCTCGGCCACGGTGGTCATGAAGTTGGTGTCGCCGTCCCACCGGGGGACGCAATGGAGGTGGAAGTGGGCGGGGATGCCTGCCCCCGCCGGCCGGCCCAGGTTGGCGCCCAGGTTGAGGCCGTGGGGGTGGTAGGCGGCCTTGAGGGCGGCCACCGCGGCCACGACGGTCGACCACAGGGCGGCCCCCTCGTCGAAGTCGAGGTCCTCCACCTCGGCCACGTGCCGCACCGGCATCACCAGCAGATGGCCGGACGTGTAGGGGTAGGCGTTGAGGACGGCCGCCACCCGGTCGTCGCGCCACACCACGTTGGTCTCCTCCGGGGGACCGTCGCTGGCCAGGATGCGGCAGAAGACGCACGCCTCCTGCGACCGGTCGTCGGGATCCTCCTCGGCGGCCCGGGTGACGTACTCCCGCCGCCAACCGGCCCACAGCCGCTCGAGCGTCACTCCGCGACGATCACGACGGGACGATCACGACTTGGTGGCGACCTCGTCGGACAGCCGGGCCAGGAAGTCGTCGACGGCCACGCCCCGCTCCACCTCGCCGCCCCGGGGGTTCACGCCGACAGTGCCGGCGGCCACGTCGGCGTCGCCCACCACCAGGACGTAGGGCAGCTTCTCCAGCTTGGCCCGCCGGATGCGCCCGCCCAGGGGCTCGTCGGCCGCCACCGTGTCGACCCGCAGGCCGGCCGCCTTCAACTTCCCCACGACCGAGTCGGCGTACGGCTGGTGGTCGTCACGCACGGCCAGCACCCGGGCCTGCACCGGCGACAGCCAGGCCGGCAGGGCGCCTGCGTAGTGCTCGAGGAGGATCCCGAAGAAGCGCTCGACCGACCCGAAGAGGGCTCGGTGGATCATGAACGGCCGGTGCCGCTGGTTGTCGGCGCCGACGAACTCCATGTCGAAGCGCTGCGGCATCTGGAGGTCGACCTGGAGGGTGGAGATCTGCCACCGCCGGCCGATGGCGTCCTTGACGTGGACGTCGATCTTGGGGGCGTAGAAGGCGCCCTCCCCCTCGGCCAGCTTGTAGGGGATGCCCACCCCCTCCAGCGCCTCCCGGAGGGCGTCGGTGGCCACGTCCCACTCCTCGGGCTCGCCCACGAACTTGTCGGGACGGGTGGCCAGCTCGGCCTCGAAGTCGGTCAACCCGAAGGTGGCCAGGATGCGCAGGACGAAGGCCAGCAGCGAGGTCAGCTCGCCGGCCAGCTGGTCGGGGGCCACGAAGATGTGGGAGTCGTCCTGGGTGATGCCCCGGACGCGGGTGAGGCCGTGGAGCACGCCCGAGCGCTCGAAGCGGTACACCGTCCCCAGCTCGAACAGCCGCAGAGGCAGCTCCCGGTACGACCGGGCCTGCGACTTGTAGATGAGGATGTGCATGGGGCAGTTCATGGGCTTGGGGTAGTAGGTGGCGCCCTCCATCTCCATGGGCGGGTACATGCCGTCGGCGTACCACCCGAGGTGGCCGGAGATCTCGAAGAGGGTGGACTTCGACAGGTGGGGCGTGAAGACGAAGTCGTAGCCGGCCTTCTCGTGTTCCTCCCGGGAGAAGTCCTCCATGAGCTTGCGGATGAGCCCGCCCTTGGGGTGGAAGACGGGCAGGCCGCCGCCGATCTCGGGCGGGAAGTGGAACAGGTCGAGCTCGAGCCCGAGTTTGCGGTGGTCGCGGCGCTCCGCCTCTTCAAGCCGGTGGAGGTGCTCGGCCAGGGCCTTGTCGGACTCCCAGGCGGTGCCGTAGATGCGTTGGAGCTGGTCGCGGTGCTCGTCGCCCCGCCAGTAGGCGCCCGACACCCGCATCAGCTTGAACGAGCCCAAGCGCTTGGTCGTCGGGACGTGCGGTCCCCGGCACAGGTCGGCCCACCCGTTGTTCTTGTACACGCTGACCGCGCCGCCCTCGGCCCCCTCGGCCGGGTCGACGCCCTCGATGATCTCCACCTTGAACGGCTGGTCGGCGAAGCGGGCCAGACCCTCATCCCGGGACAGCTCCTCCCGGACGAAGGGCTGGTCCTCGGCCACGATCTCCCGCATGCGGGCCTCGATGCGGACGAGGTCGTCGTCGGCGAAGTGGGCTCCGCCGGGGAGGGCGAAGTCGTAGTAGAAGCCGTCCTCGATGGCGGGACCGATGGCGTACTTGGCCCCCGGGAAGAGGTCGGTGACGGCCTGGGCCATCACGTGGGCGGTGGAGTGGCGCAGGACGTAACGGCCCTGGTCGGTGTTGGTCGTGACGATGGCGACGGTGGCGCCGTCGGGCAGAGGGGTGGTGAGGTCGACCTGGCGGCCGTCGACAGTGGCGGCCACCGCCGCCTTGGCCAGGCCCCGGCCGATGCTGGCGGCCAGGTCACCGGCCGTCGCCCCCCCGGGCAGGGTGCGGGCGGAACCGTCGGGCAGCGTGACTGAAATCTCTTCCGGCATGATGGTCCGAGGTTACCGGCGGGCGTGGCGGGGTCCGTCTGAGCAACTGGCATCCATCGGGGACCGGTTCGAGTATCGCAACGTGGGGGTGGACGGGGACGGCGGCCGGGCCATCGTGGCCGGATTCTCGGCCCGCATCCCGGCGGATGGGCTGACGGCGATGGTGGGGCCGTCGGGGGCGGGGAAGACCACCCTCCTCCGCCTGCTCAACCGGCTCGACGACCCCGACCGGGGCGAGGTCGTCTTCGACGGCCACGACGTGCGCTCCTCCGACGTCATCGCCCTCCGCAAGCGGGTGCAGTACGTGGGCCAGGTGCCGGTGACGTTCCCGGGGACCGTCGCCCAGAACCTCGGTCCGGGGGCCGACGTGGCCGCCATTCTGGGGCGGGTTGGCCTCGACCCGGCCCTGGCCGGGCGGGTGGCCGACCGGTTGTCGGTGGGCGAGGCCCAGCGCAGGTGCCTGGCCCGGGCCCTGGCATTGGCCCCCGAGTGCCTGCTGCTGGACGAGCCCACGTCGGCGTTGGACGCCGGCTCCAAGGCCGGGATCGAGGTTCTGGTCCGCTCGCTGGCCGACGACGGGCTCACCGTGGTCATGGTCACCGACGACCGCCGCCAGGCCGAGGAGGTGGCCGACCGCATGCTGGTGGTCGCGCCCGCGCCACCGTCATGACCGACCTCAGCGGGCGCATCTCCATCGCCGACGTGGGCCTGTCCCTGCTCCTGGTCCTGGTGGCGGTGGTCGTCTCCCGCACCCGCAAGGCCGACCTGGAGCGCGACATCGTCGTCGCCACCTTCCGCTCGTTCGTCCAGCTCCTGGCCGTGGGCTTCGTCCTGGACTTGTCTATCGGCGGCCAGACCAAGGTGGTGGGCCTGGTCGCCCTGCCCGGGGCCATGACCGGGATGATCCTGGCCGGAGCGTCGCCGACGGCGGCCATCCGCCTGCAACTGGTGGTGATGTACATGCTCCTCGGCGGCAACGCCTTCGCCGCCCTGGTCGCCGGCCAGCTCACCGTCCGCCGCCTGTTCACGGCCGACCACCAGCTCATCCGCTCGCTCTCGCGCAACGGCTGATCAGCCCAGGAGCCCGCGCTCGCCCTTCAGCGTCACTTCCACCTGTCGGGGAGCGTTGGACGCGGCCACCGCCAGCTTGGCCGCAAACTCCCCGGGCTGGGGCGCGGCAAAGGTCACCGTGATGTCGCAGCTGCGACCGGGCGCCAGCGTCGAGTTGCAGTCATCGTCGGCGACGGTGAAGGCGGCCTCCCCCGAGCCGGAAAGGTCGGGGGCCCGAATGGTGAGGGGGATGTCGCCCGTGTTGCGGACGGTGATCGTGGCTTCCTTCGTCTTCAGGGGCTCGAAGGTGATCGACTGCGGCTCGACCTCGAACTCCCCGACGCGAGTGGTGGCCGTCGACGGCGACGAGGTGGTCGTCGCCCCCCGCACGGTAGGCGAGGTGGTGGTGGCCACACCGTCGGTGGACGAAACGGACGCCTTGTCGTCGTCGCCGCCGATCCATCCCGCCTGCACCGAGATGCCCAGCAGGCCGACGATGGCGGTCACGATGGAGGCGATTCCGGTGACGACGCCGGGCATGGTCGACCAGTAGGACTTCCCGTCACTCATCTCCTCCGACCCTAACGGCCGGATCCGGGGGGTCGTGACGCACGCGCCGGATTCCGCCGGGCCCACGGCGAGCGATTGGCGCGGGAGCCCCAGCGGAGGGGGTGCTCGTGGCGATCGCTCGATGGTGGGACGCCGCGCCGGGTGTCGCAGGCGATCGGTAGGCTCCGGGCATGGCCGTCGCCGTGGGGCGCATGAGCGCCCAGGACTACCTCGCGACTCCCGAGAGCCGCCCTCGTCACACCGAGTTGATCGACGGGACGGTCGTGGTGAGCGAACCGAGATTGCCCCACGCTCGGGTCCAAACCGAGCTCGTCTACCGGCTCCGCCTCTGGATCGACGGTGGCGAGGGGCGGGGCTACGTGAGCATGCCCTCCGACATCGTGATCGACGAGACCAACGTGTTCGCCCCCGACGTCTGGTGGGTGGGCGAGCATCGCCGGCCGACGCTCGACCAGCTCGACCTCGAGGGCCTGCCCGACCTGGTGGTCGAGATCCGCTCGCCGTCGACGTGGGCCCGTGATCTTGGGGTCAAGCTTCCCCGCTACGAGGCCGCCGGTGTCCCTGAGGCGTGGTTCGTCGACACCGAGGCCCGGACCGTGCTCGTGTTCCGCCGCTCGCAGCCCGACGCCGCCGAGTTCGACGTCGCGCTCGAGGTCGGCGTCGAACAGGAGCTCACGTCGCCGTTGCTGGACGGGTTCGTCCTCCGGGTGGGGGCGATCTTCGGCGGCTGACCGGGGTCAGTCGCCGGTGACCACCACGCCCAGCATGGCGGCGGCCTGGCTGATCCCGTGGCCGGCAGCGGCGGCCTCGTCGACGGCGGCGATGGCCCGGGGGAAGTCGAGGTCGTCGTCGATCGCCTCGCGCACCGCGTCGAGGGCGTCGTCGCCCGTGCCTGTCGCCCGCCACCGGGCCAGGCGTTCGGTGGCGGCCGGGAGCAGGCCGTCGTGCCACGACCACGGCGCCCGGTAGGAGTGGTCGAGGATGGCCAGTCGCACCGCCATCGGGTCCCACTCCCTGACCAGCTCGCTCACGAACACCAGGTTGCCCAGCGACTTCGACATCTTGACCCCGTCGAGCTCCACCATCGGGGCGTGCAACCACCGGCGGACGAACCGTTCGCCGATGGCGGCCTCCGACTGGGCCGCCTCGCACTCGTGGTGGGGGTAGATGAGGTCGCTGCCCCCGCCGTGGAGGTCGATGCTCGTGCCCAGCTCCCGCAGGGCCAGGGCCGAGCACTCGATGTGCCAGCCGGGCCGTCCCGGTCCCCACTGCGACGGCCACGAGGGCTCGTCCGGCGCCGACGGCTGCCAGAGGACGAAGTCGAGGGGGTCTCGCTTCACCGGATCGTCGACGTTCCCGCCCCGCTCGGCCGACAGCTTCAGCATCTCGTCCCGGTCGAGGTGGCTGACCTGGCCGAAGCGGTCGAACGAGGCCACGTCGAAGTAGACCGCCCCGCCCGCCGGGTAGGCGTGGCCCCGGTCGAGAACCATGCCGATGAAGCCGAGGATGTCGTGGATGGCGGAGGTGGCCCGAGGCTCGCTGAAGGCGGGCAGCATGCCCAGGGCCTTCATGTCGGCGTCGAACCTGGCCACCTCCCGGGCGGCCAGGGCGAGGTAGTCGATCCCCAGCTCGCGGGCCTTGCGCAGCAGGTCGTCGTCGACGTCGGTGACGTTGCGCACGCACAGGGTGCGGTGGCCGATGTCGCGCAGGCGGCGCTGGAGGACGTCGTAGAGCAGGTAGGTGGCGGCGTGGCCGACGTGGGTGGCGTCGTACGGCGTGATCCCGCACGTGTACATGGTGACGACCGGGCCGGGCGAGAAGTCCACCACCTCCCGGCGAGCGGTGTCGTAGAACCGCACCGGCCTAGGCCTGATGTATCGGGTCGATGCCGGTGAGGCGGAGGCTGGCCTTGCGGAAGCGGACGAGCACGGCGGTGAAGGCCTCCACCGTCCCCGCCATGGCCAGCGAGCCGGCCGACAGGGGGCGCAGGCCGGGGATGGCCCGCACCAGGGCCGACGTCGCCTCCAGGGCCTCGGGGTGCTCGGTGCAGATGAGGACGTCGCCCTCCATCACGTGGTCGAGGTGGCCCAGCTCCTTGGCCGGGACGTGCTGGAAGGCGGCCGCCACCAGGGCGTCGGGCGCCGCCGCCTGCACCGCGGCGGCCACCGATCCCGCCGGCAGGTGCACCGGCAGCAGCTCCCGGCCCACCTTGGCCAGGGCGTTGCCCATGGAGACGACGACCTTGCCCCCGAGGGCGTCGACCACCGAGGCCACCGTGGGCTCGGCCGCCTCCCACTGCGTGGCCACGACCACCAGGGACGACTTGGCCGCCCCCTCGTTGGTGGACGGCTCCAGGCTCAGGGTGTACCCCGGCCACCGGGTGCGCAGCTCGTCGCAGACGGCCGCCGCCTTGTCGTGCGACCGGGAGCCGACGACCACGTCGTACCCCACCGCGGCCAGGCGGACGGCGAGTGCCCGCCCGGCGGGGCCCGTGCCCCCGAGGATTCCGACGTCCATCCCGCCAGACTGGCACGAACCGGCGGTCGTGTCGCAACCCGGACCCGCCTGACCCTCCGGGGGACCTGGTGGGCGCGCAGTTCGCCGATCGATCATCGATGGGTACAACAGGGCCGTGGAACCCACCTTCCGGCTGCTGCGCCTGCGTGGCATCCCGGTGGGTGCCCACTGGACGTGGCCGGTCGCCTTCACCGTCGTGGCCTGGACCCTCGCCCGGTCGGTCTTCCCCTCCGCCTACCCCGGGGTCGGCGACGGTGGCCACCTGGCCATGGCCGTGGCCGCGACCGGCCTGCTCTTCCTGTCGGTCGTGCTCCACGAGCTGGCCCACGCCGTCACCGCCCGCCGGGAGGGCATGCCGGTGCACGGGATCACCCTGTGGCTGCTGGGCGGCGTGTCCGACGTGGGTGGCCGGCCCCGCTCGCCGGGCCAGGAGCTCCGGGTGGCCGCCTCCGGTCCGGTGGTGTCGCTGGTGCTGGCCGCGGCGCTGGCCTGGATGGCGGCGGCGGCCGAGGGCCGGGGTTGGCCCGAGTCGGTCCACGGCGTGCTCGAGTACGTGGCCCGCCTCAACGTGGTGGTGGCCGCCTTCAACCTCATCCCCGCCCTCCCCCTCGACGGTGGCCGCATCCTGCGGGCGTGGCTCTGGCGTCGCCAGCGCGACCTGCTGGCCGCCACCCGGTCGGGGGCCCGGGCGGGACAGGCCTTCGGCCTCACGCTCGTGGTCGTCGGCGTCCTCGACCTGGGGGCCGGCGCCGGCCTGGTGGGGCTGTGGCTGGTGGTGCTGGGCGCCTTCCTGCTGCGGGCGGCGTCGTCGGAGCTGGCCGACGCCCGCACCCGCCATCGCCTCGACGGCCTCACCGCGGCCGACGTGATGGCGTCCGACCCCGGCGTCGTGCTCAACGACACCCCGGTGGCCCGGCTGGTGGCCCACCCGCCGGCGCCCGAGCGCACCGGCTACCCGGTCCTGGGCGGGGGACGCCTCCAGGGGGTGGTGCTGCTGGCCCACGCCCGGCAGGTGCCGGCGGGCGAAGCCGCCGAACGCCGGGTGGAGGACGTGATGACGCCCCTCGACGACGTCCCCATCGTCGACGCCCACCTGCCCGTGGTCGACGTCGTCGAACGGCTCAACGGGACGAACCGCACCGGGCAGGTGGTCGTGGTCGACGACGGCTGCGTCGTCGGCATCCTCGACGAGGACGACGTGGCCGGTGCCCTCGACCGAGCCCCGGCGGCGGCAGGCGGGCGGGGGCGCGGGCGCGCCGCCGGCCCCTGGGCCTGGGCCGTGGTGGCGATCGTGTGCCTCCTGGCCGGGGGCGCCCTCTATCGGCCCCCCTACGCGGTCGTCTCCGCCAGCGCCCCGGTCGACGTGACCGGCGACGTGTCGATCACCGGCGTCGCCGTCACGCCGGTAAACGGCCGGTACATCGTCCCCCGCGTCGAGTACCGGCGCACCAACGGCCTGGCCACCCTCGTGGCGGCCGTCCGCGACCGGCACCGGGTCGTCCCCGTCGGCCAGGCGGACGACGACGAGGCCGTCGACGCCCCCGGTCTGTCCCGGGAGGCCCGGATCCTGGCCGCGGTGGCCGCCGCCCTCTCCCAGGGGCTGCCGGCGACGGTCACCGGCACCGGCGTCCGGGTCGTGGCCGTGCGGGCGGGCTCACCGGCGGCGGGCGCCCTCCACCCGGGCGACGTGATCCTGGCCGTCGACGGGCGCCCCGTCAGCCAGGCCGCGCTGGTGGCCGAGCTCGTCCGGGCCGGGCCCCCGGGGACAGCCGTCACCCTGTCCGTCGAACGGGCCGACAGGGTGGAGCACGTCGCGGTCACCACCGGCATCCAGGGGATTGGGATCACGCTCGAGACGCGCGACCTGGCCGTGGAGCTGCCCTTCGAGGTGCGGTTCTCGGGGGGCGTGGGCGGCGGACCGGACGCGGGGCTGGCCTACGCTCTGGCCATCGCCGACCTCCTCTCCCCCCGCGACCTGGCCCAGGGCCGAACCATCGCCGCCACCGGCTCCGTCGACGCCGACGGCCACGTCGCCCCGGGGAACGGGACCGGTCCGGACGCTACGGGGCTGGCCGAGGCCGCCGCCCGCGCCGGCGCCGCCCGCCTGGTCGTGCCGGAGGGGCAGGCCGGCGGCGCCCGCGGGGACGGGCCGGCGATGGAGGGGGTGGAGAGCCTGGCCCGGGCCCTGGAGGCCCTGTCGACCACGGTGTGACGTTCGGCCACGGCGTGGCCAGTGGCGATCCCCTGCCCGACTCGGTGGTGCTGTGGACCCGCTCCCCGGGTGCGACCGAGGTCGAGTGGGTCGTCGCCCCCGACCCCGAGTTCCGCCAGGTCGTCGCCGCGGGCACCGCCACCACCGGCCCCGACGCCGATCACACGGTGAAGGTCGACGCCGGCGGGCTGGAGCCGGCGACCACCTACTGGTACCGGTTCTCGGCCGGCGGTGAGATGTCGCCCACCGGCCGCACCCGCACCGCGCCCGCACCGGGCGCCGCCGTCGACAGCCTCCGCCTGGGCCTGGTCTCGTGCGCGTCCTACGCCGCGGGCTGGTTCCACGCCTACCGCAACCTGGCCCGGCGCGACCTCGACCTCGTCGTTCACGTGGGCGACTACCTCTACGAGAACGGCCGCCACTCGGGCGGCGGCCCCCGCCGTCACCCGCCGGGCCGGGCCGTCACCCTCGACGGCTACCGCACCCGCCACGCCCTCTACAAGACCGACCCCGACCTCCAGGCACTCCACGCCCGCCACCCGATGGCGGCCGTGTGGGACGACCACGAGCTGGCCGGGGGGGCGTGGTCGGGCGGCGCCGGCGAGCACAACCCCCGCCGCCACGGTGCGTGGGCGACCCGCCTGGCGGCGGCCATCCGGGCCTACTGGGAGTGGATGCCCCTCCGGCAGCCCGACCCGGCCGTCCCCGACCGGATCTACCGCACGCTGCGGTGGGGCGACCTGGCCGACCTGGCCCTGCTCGACGCCCGCCTCATCGGGCGGGACGAGCCCGTCGGCCGGGGCAAGGGCGTGGTCGTCACCGTGTCCGACACCGGTCGCTCCATCCTGGGAGCCGCCCAGCGGGACTGGCTGGCGGCGGAGATGGCGTCGTCGACGGCCCGGTGGCGGCTGCTCGGCAACCAGGTGGTGCTGGCCCCGATCCCCCTGCTGGCCGGGCGCCTGCTCAACCCGGGCCAGTGGGACGGCTTCCCCGAGGAACGGGCGTGGCTCTACGGGGTGCTGGCCGCGGCCCGCGGCGACCGGGACGGCCATGGGCTCCCGGGCGGCAACGTCGCCGTCCTCAGCGGCGACATCCACTCGTCGTGGGCCAACGACCTTCCCGTCGGCGCCGAGTTCGTGTGCCCCTCGGTGTCGTCGCCCAGCTTCTCCGCCATCCTCGTCCCCGGGGGGCGGCTGGGCGCGGCCGCGGGCGCCCGCCTGTTCCGGTGGCAGAACCCCCGCGTCCGCATGGTCGAGCTCACCCGACACGGGTACGTGGTGGTCGACGTGACGCGGGAGCGGATACAGGGCGACTGGTGGCACCTCGACACGGTGACCGCCCCGTCGCCGGCCGAGTCCTTCGCCGGCGGCTGGCAGCTGCACTGGGACCGGCCCGGGCTGGTGCCCGTCGACACCCCGGTGGGGCCCCGGTAGAGCTAACCGGCGGAGGCGAGGAGCTTGCCCAGGCGGGTGAGGCCCTCCTCCAGGGCGTCGTCGCCCAGGGCGTACGACAGGCGGGCGTAGCCGGGGGCGCCGAACGCCTCCCCGGGGACGATTGCCACCTTGGCCACGTCGAGCACCACACCGGCCAGCTCCAGCGTGGAGTCGACCCGCCGGCCGCCGATCTCCTTGCCCAGGACGCCGGCGAAGGACGGGAAGGCGTAGAACGCCCCCTGCGGCTCCAGGACGGTCACGCCGGCCATGGCCGAGAGCATCTCGAACATCTTCCGCCGCCGGCGGTCGAAGGCCTCCCGCATGGCGGCCATGGGACCCATGTCGCCGGTGAGGGCGGCCACCGCCGCCATCTGGGACACGTTGGCCACGTTGGACGTGGCGTGGGACTGGAGGTTGACCGCGCCCGCGATCACGTCCTTGGGGCCGATCATCCACCCCACCCGCCAGCCGGTCATGGCGAACGTCTTGGCCACCCCGTTGATCACCACGCTGCGGTCGGCCAGCTCCGGCACCACCGCGGGCATGGAGGAGAACGTGTTGTCGCCGTAGACGAGGTGCTCGTAGATCTCGTCGGTGACCACCCACAGGCCCTTCTCCGCCGCCCACCGGCCCAGCTCGGCGGTCTGCTCAGGCGTGTAGACGGCGCCGGTGGGGTTCGACGGCGACACGAACAGCAACACCTTGGTGCGCTCGGTGGTGACCGCCTCCAGGGCCTCGACGGTGGCCCGGAACCCGGTGGTCTCGTCGGTGGGCACCACCACCGGCACGCCCCCGGCCAGGCGGATGGCCTCGGGGTAGGTCACCCAGTAGGGCGCGGGCATGAGGACCTCGTCGCCCGGGTCGAGGAGGGCGGCGAAGGTGTTGTAGACCGCCTGCTTGGCCCCGTTGGTGATCAGGACCTGGGCCGCGGTGGTGGGGTACCCCGAGTCGCGGGTGGTCTTGGCCGCCACCGCCTCCCGCAGCTCGGGCAGGCCCGCGGCGGGCGTGTAGCGGTGGTTGCGGGGCACCCGGCAGGCGGCCATGGCCGCCTCCACGATGTGGTCGGGCGTGGGAAAGTCGGGCTCACCGGCCCCGAAGCCGATGACGTCCTCGCCGGCCGCCTTGAGGGCCTTGGCCTTGGCGTCGACGGCCAGGGTGGCGGATTCTTCGATGGATGCAATACGGGCGGATACACGGGCCATGTCTGTAAGAGTTGCACAGGTGATCGCACCCCCCGTTCCGGATATCCGCCTGCCCCCCGATCTGCGCCCCTCCGACGGGCGTTTCGGCAGCGGGCCGTCGAAGGTCCGCCCGGCAGCCGTGGAGGCCCTGGCCGCCGCCGCGTCCGGCTATCTCGGCACCAGCCACCGGGCCAAGACCGTCCGCACGATGGTGGGGCGGCTCCGATCCGGGCTCTCCGACCTCTTCCGCCTTCCCGACGGCTACGAGGTGGCGCTGGGCAACGGCGGGGCGGCCTTGTTCTGGGACATGGCCACCTTCGGCCTGATCGAGCGGCGCAGCCAGCACCTCACGTTCGGGCAGTTCTCGGCCTCGTTCGCGGCCGCGGCCAGGGCGGCCCCCTTCCTCGACGACCCCGACGTGATCGAGTCGGCGCCCGGCACCCACCCGCTCCCCCAGCCCAACCCGGCCGTCGACGCCTACGCCCTCACCCACAACGAGACGTCGACCGGGGTGGCCATGCCCGTGGTCCGGCCCGCCGGCGACGGGCTCGTCCTGGTCGACGCCACGTCGGCCGCGGGCGGGATGCGGGTCGACCCGGCCGAGTTCGACGCCTACTACTTCGCCCCCCAGAAGTGCTTCGCCGCCGACGGGGGCCTGTGGCTGGCCCTGCTCTCCCCGGCCGCGGTCGAGCGGGTGGAGCGAGTGAGGGCCGGGGGCCGGTGGACTCCCGCCCTCCTCGACCTGGGCCTGGCCCTCGAGAACTCCCGCCTCGACCAGACCTACAACACACCCGGGCTGGCCACCATCTTTCTCATGGCCGAGCAGGTGGAGTGGATGCTCGCCGGCGGGGGACTCGATTGGGCCGCGGCCCGTTCGGAGTCCTCGGCCGCGGTTCTGTACAACTGGGCGGACGAGTCCTACTACGCCAGCCCGTTCGTGGCCGACCCCGCCCAGCGCAGCCCGGTGGTGGGCACCGTCGACCTCGACGCCTCGGTCGACGCCAACCTGGTCTCCGCCGTCCTGCGGGCCAACGGCGTCGTCGACACCGAGTCCTACCGCCGCCTGGGTCGCAACCAGCTCCGCATCGCCATGTACCCGGCGGTGGAGGCGTCCGACGTCGCCATCCTCACCCGGGCGGTCGACCACGTGGTGGGCGAACTGCTCACACACTCCTCATAGTCCGGTGGTCGGCCGATCACGCCGGGCGCCGACAGTGGGGGCATGCGAATGAGACGAATCCTCGGAGTGGCAGTCGGAGCGGTGGTCGTGGTGGCCGGCGCGGGCACGGTGGCCTGGGCCGGGCCGGGGCGGGGCGATCCCGTCCTACGGGAGGCGGCCAAGGCGTGCGTGGCGGAGGCGAAGGCGGCCAACCCCGACGCCGACCGGGCCACCATCCGGCAGGCGGCCACGCCGTGCCTGGAGGCGGCCGGGATCGACGTGCGCGACCTCACGCCCGAGCAGGAGGCCCGCCGCCAGGCCCTGCGGGAGTGCGTCAAGGCGGCCCGTGACGGCAATCCCGACGCCGAGCGTCCCGCGCTGCGGGAGGCGGTCAGGGCCTGCCTGGGCGAGGCCGGCATCGAACCGGGCGCCGCCCGCGAGCGCCTGCGCCGGTGCCTGGCCGATGCCCGGGCCGCCAACCCCGACGCCGACCGCCCCGCCCTCCGCCCGATGGTGCGGGAATGCATGGCCCAGGGCGGGTAGCGGGTCCTTCAGTTTGGTCGCCGTTCCGCCGATGACGGAACGGTGGAACTCCACCCGGCCACCGACCTGGCCGCTCTCTACCGGGAGTTGCAGCCGGGTCTGTTGCGGTACCTGCGGGCGGTGGCGCCGGCGACGGCCGAGGACCTGGCCGCCGACGTGTGGGTGGAGGTGGCCGCCGCCGCCCACCGCTTCCAGGGTGACCAGGCCGCCTTCCGGGGTTGGCTCTACACCATCGCCCGCCGGCGGGTGATCGACGGCCAGCGCCGGGCCGGGCGCCGCCGCACCGACCCCGTCGCCTGCGACCGGCTGGCCGGCTACTCCGGCTGCGACCGGCCCGAGGACCTCGTCGTCGACCGGGCCAACACCGAGGCCGCCATCGCCTACGTCGTCGCCATCCTGTCGCCCGACCAGGCCGAGGTCGTCCTCCTGCGGGTGGTCGGGGGCATGCGGGTGTCCCAGGTGGCCGAACTGCTGGGCAAGCGCCCAGGCACCGTCCGTGTCCTCCAGCACCGCGGCCTGCGCCGCCTGGCCGACCACGGCGCCCGGGAGTCGATGACGGCCTGAGCCGGCGAGGCGGGGCCGAGGCCGTAACGCCCGCCGCCCCTCGCACGATTGCCCTCGTAGACCCGGCGCCGCCGGCTCGCTCGACGGCCACGCCGTCGGCCCGTCCTGCGCAGCCAGGTCTACCCGGGGGGGCCGCAGGCCTGTCCCCAGGAACGCTGCCGGGGAGGATCAGCCTCCGGACACGTCCTGGGGACGGGCCTTGCCGGCGGAGATCCACGGCATCATGCTGCGCAGCTCGGCCCCGACCTTCTCGATGGGGTGCTCCTTGCCCTTGGCCCGCAGCTCGTTGAACTTGGGCCGGCCGGCCTTGTTCTCCGCGATCCACTCCGCCGCGAAGCGCCCGTCCTGGATCTCGTCGAGGATGCGGCGCATCTCGGCCCGCACTTCCTGGTTGATGATCCGGGGCCCGCGGGTGAGGTCGCCGTACTCGGCCGTGTCGGAGATGGAGAAGCGCATGCCGGCGATGCCCTGCTCGTACATGAGGTCGACGATGAGCTTGACCTCGTGGAGGCACTCGAAATAGGCCGATTCGGGCTGGTAGCCGGCGTCGACCAGCGTCTCGAACCCGGCCATGACCAGCTCGGTGAGGCCCCCGCACAGCACGACCTGCTCGCCGAAGAGGTCGGTCTCCGTCTCCTCCTCGAACGTGGTCTCCAGCACGCCCGCCCGGGTCGCCCCCAGGGCGTGGGCGTACGAAAGGGCCAGCGCCTTGGCCTTGCCCGACGCGTCCTGGGAGACGGCGATGAGCGACGGCGTCCCCCCGCCCGACTCGAACGTGCGCCGCACCAGGTGGCCGGGGCCCTTGGGCGCCACCATGGCCACGTCGATGCCCGGACCGGGGTTGATCAGCCCGAAGCGGATGTTGAGCCCGTGGGCGAAGAACAGGGCGTCGCCGTCGCCCAGGTTGGGGGCGATCTCCGACTCGTACACCGCCGCCTGCTCGGTGTCGGGGAGCAGGATCATGACCAGGTCGGCCTCGGACGCGGCCTGGGCGATGGTGGTGACCTTCAGCCCGGCCGCCTCCGCCTTGGCCCACGAGCCCGACCCCTCGCGCAGGCCGACGCGCACGTCGACCCCCGAGTCCATGAGGTTGAGGGCGTGGGCGTGGCCCTGGGACCCGTAGCCGATCACGGCCACCTTGCGACTGCCGATGAGGCCGGCGTCGGCATCCTTCTCGTAATAGACGTTGGCCATCGGAAGTCCTCCTGGGGTCGTTGGAAAAACGGTACCCGGCGGGCGGCTTCAGCCGGCGCGGCGCAAGCCGGGTGGGGTGGGGCTGGCGCTCCAGCCGGGGCAGTGCGACCCGCCCGGTGCGCTGGAGCTGGGTGATGCCGATGCCCCGCATGAGGTCCTCGAAGTCGTCGAGCTTCGAGGGCGGACCGGCCAGGACCACCGTGACGGCATCGGTGCCCACGTCGATGATGCGGCCCTCGAAGACCTGCACCAGCTCGATGACCTGGCCCCGCCCCGCGCCCTCGGCCTTGACCGTGACCATCATCAGCTCCCGCTCCACCGCGTCGGCGGGGTCGAGCTCGCTGATCTTGACCACGTTGATGAGCTTGAAGAGCTGCTTGGTGATCTGCTCGAGGGGGGTGGACTCCACGTCGACCACGATCGTGATGCGGCTGAAGCGCTCGTCGTCGGTGGGGGCCACGGCCAGCGAATAGATGTTGAACCCCCGCCGGGCGAACAGGCCGGCGACGCGGGCGAGCACACCGGCCTTGTTCTCCACCAGCACGGTGAGGATGTGGTGTTTCGACGTCGAGCTCATCGGCGGGGCCCTTTCGGTTCATGCGCTCGTAGCGGGGTGAACTCGCCCGAAAATGCCCATGGCACCCCGCCCCGGATGCGGCAAACCGGCAACGAGTCCATGTCAGTGACCCCCTGGGCCGAATTCGGGGCCCAGGATGATGTCGTCGTTCGACGTCCCGGCCGCGACCATCGGGTACACCTTCTCGTCGGAGTCGCAGCGGAAGTCGATCACCACCGGCCGGTCGTCGATCGAGTTGGCCTTCTCGATCGTCGCCACCACGTCGTCGGGATGTTCCACCCGGAAGGCGATGCAGCCCATGGCCTCGGCCCACATCTTGTAGTCGGGGAGGTCGGGCGACAGGTAGACCTCGCTGTAGCGCTCCTCGTAGAACAGCTCCTGCCACTGTCGGACCATGCCCAGGTAGGCGTTGTTGAGGATGGCGACCTTGATGGGGATGCGCTCGGCCGAGGCCGTGACCAGCTCCTGGGCCGTCATCTGGAAGCAGCCGTCGCCGTCGATGGCCCACACCGTGCGCCCGGGCATGCCCACCTTGGCCCCCACCGCAGCCGGCACCGCGAAGCCCATGGTGCCGAGGCCGCCCGAGTTCACCCACGTGTAGGGGTGGTCGAACTTCCACAGCTGGCTCGACCACATCTGGTGCTGGCCGACGCCGGACACGACGATGGTGTCGTCGGGCGAGTTGGCGCACAGCGACTCGACGCAGAACTGGGGCTTGAGCTTGTCGCCCTCCTCCCAGCCCTGCTCGTAGCGCAGGGGGTACGTCTCCCGCCAGGAGCGGAGGGTGTCGTTCCACTCGGTGCGGTCGGGCTGGGCCTCGGCCCCGCCCAGGTCGCGCACGGCCCGGATCAGCTCCTCGATGACCAGCCGACAGTCGCCCACGATGGGGACGTCGGGCCGGCGGACCTTGCCCAGCTCGGCGGGGTCGATGTCGACGTGGATGATCTTGGCGTCGGGGGCGAAGGCGGACACCTTGCCCGTGACCCGGTCGTCGAACCTCGAACCCAGGGCGATGAGCAGGTCGGCCTTCTGCATCGACGTGACGGCCGTGTAGTTGCCGTGCATGCCGGGCATGCCCAGGCACAGGGGGTGGGAGTCAGGGAACGCGCCCCGGGCCATGAGGGTGGTGACGACGTGGATCCCGGTGAGCTCGGCCAGCTCCCGCAGGGCCTCGGCGGCCCGGGCCTTGAGGATGCCGCCGCCGGCGTAGATGACAGGCCGGCGGGACTCGCCGATGAGGCGGGCCGCCTCCCGGATCATCTTGGGGTGGCCCTTGGTGGTGGGCTTGTAGCCGGGCAGGTCGATGGAGTCGGGCCAGTACCACTCCATGGCCGAGTTGGGGTGACGGGGGTCGACGATGTCCTTGGGGATGTCGACCAGCACCGGGCCGGGACGGCCGGTGGTGGCGATGTGGAAGGCCTCGTGGATGACCCGGGGGATGTCCTGGGCCGACGTGATCAGCTCGTTGTGCTTGGTGACCGACCGGGTGATCCCGATGGTGTCGCACTCCTGGAAGGCGTCGGTGCCGATGGCCATCGAGGGCACCTGGCCGGTGATGACGACGATCGGGATCGAGTCCATCAGGGCGTCGGCGAGGGGGGTGACGATGTTGGTGGCCCCCGGCCCGCTGGTGACCATGGCCACGCCCGGGCGCCCGGTGGCGTGGGCATAGCCCTCGGCCATGTGCCCCGCGCCCTGCTCGTGGCGGACGAGGATGTGACGGATGGGCGAGTCGATGATGGGGTCGTACACGGGCAGGATGGCCCCGCCCGGGAGGCCGAACATGACCTCCACCCCTTCCATCTCCAGGCTCTTGATGAGGGCTTGCCCCCCGTTCAGCTTCATGGTCCGCTCCCGATAAATGTGGCTGACAAAGAAAACGACCCCCCGTCTGGGAGGCCGTGAGGCGCACGCGCGAGGTGACGGCGTGCGCTAATCGATACGTACGAGTCCGGTGGAGGAGATCATCCGCCCGGAGTGTAGGCGGGCCGGGCGCCGGCCTGCAACACAACATAAGAGGCCGACCGGCGAACCGGTCGGCCTCTCCAGAGATGTCAGCGGACGGTGGCTACCAGCGGACGACGGTGTCCCACTCGGTGGAGGACACGCCGCCGATGACCCGGACCGGCGACAGCCGGCGGCGGGCGGTGATCAGCAGGCCCATCCCCGCCAGCACCAGGGCGGTGGCGACCAGGGCCAGGCCGGACTCGAAGCCGGTGCGGGCCAGGGTGCCGGTCTGCACCGCGGGGGTGACGACGATCGGCGTGGGGATCGACGGGACCACGATCGGGCCACCGGTGATCGGGTTGCGGATGAAGGGCTGGTTGCCGCTTCCGCCGCCACCGCCGGTGGGAACCTCACCGCAGAACTGGTTGACGGTGGTGCTCGACTGGTTGCCGGAGGCGTTGGCGGCCCCGGTGTTGATGGTGGCGGTGCCGGTGGAGTTGTTGGTGGGGCTGCCCAGGTTGACGTTGAGGCCGATGAGGCCGCCGGAAGCCGTCTGGTTGATCGTCTGGGTGTTGGTGGAGTTGTTGCCGATGGCGGTGTTGTTGCCGCTGGAGGCGACCGCGTTGCCCGAGTTGTCGACGGAGGCGCTCTGCCCGCTGGGGCTGTTGAGGAACGGGTTGAACGGGAAGAACCGGCCGCTACAGGGGTCGAAGGAGCTTCCGAAGCCGCTCACCGTGCCCGGGAAGGTGCCGGGGAGGAACGGGGTGGCGTTGATGAACCCGGCGGGAGCGCCGCCGGCCCCGCTGCCGAACCCACCGCTGCCGAACCCGCCGTTGTTGGCGACCTTGGCCTGGTTGACGCCGTTGGTGGCCGTGTTGCCCACCGCGTTGGCCGGCCCGGTGGTGATGGCGGCGGTGCCGGTGGAGGTGTTGACCGGAGCGCCCAGGGCGACGACGGCGTCGACTGCGCCTTCACCGTCGGGTCCGCCGATGGAGTTGGTGGAGTTGTTGCCGGTGGCGGTGTTGCTGCCGGTGGTGGCCGCGGCCAGGCCGTCGTTGTTGACGGTGGCCGACTGGTTGCTCGGCGTGCCCCCGCCGAAGGGGCTGAAGGGCGTGAAGGTGGGGGTGCCCGAGCCGGTGGTGGCCTGGTTGACACCCGTCTGCGACTCGTTGCCGCTGGCGTTGGCCGCGCCGGTGTTGATGGTGGCGGTGCCGGTGGAGGTGTTGGTGGGTGAGCCGAGGCCGACGTCGGCGTCGACCAGGCCGCCGGTGGTGGCGCCCGGGCTCCCGATGGAGTTGGTGGACGCGTTGCCGGTGGCGGTGTTGTTGCCCGAACTGGCGATGCCCGAGCCGCTGTTCCCGATGCTGACGCTGGCCAGCTGGCCGATGGCCAGGGGAGCGCGCGCCACGCTGAAGAGCGCCAAACCAGAGACAACCGCGAGCGAGCCCGCGATCGTTCGCGTCCTCCCCCGGTTCCCCAACCTCTGGACGTGCCTCATAACGCAATCTCCCCGCTCTACGGTGGGCAGCAGTCTCTCCCACGGGAGTCTACAGAAGCAAGCTTCTCCCCCGCTGCACGACGTTAACCTCGGGCCACTTCCGGTCCTCGGAGGCCGGATCAGGGCTCGGTGATGGCCCCCCGCTCGGCCCCGGTGACGAGGCGGGCGTACTTGGCCAGGACCCCCGTGGTGTACCGGGGCGGCGGCAGCTTCCAGTCCGCCTTGCGGGCGGCCAGGGTGGCGTCGTCGACCAGGAGGTCGATGGTGCGGGCGTCGGCGTCGATGACGATGCGGTCGCCGTCGGCCACCACGCAGATGGGCCCGCCGTCGACCGCCTCGGGGGCGACGTGGCCCACGCAGAATCCCCGGGTGCCGCCCGAAAAGCGGCCGTCGGTGACCAGGGCGGTGTCGGCGCCCCGGCCCGCCCCCTTGAGGGCGCCGGTGACGGCCAGCATCTCCCGCATCCCGGGTCCGCCCTTGGGCCCCTCGTAGCGGATGACGAGCACGTCGCCGGGACGGATGCGACCGGCCAGGATGTCGTCCATGGCGGCCGTCTCCCCGTCGAAGACCCGGGCCGTGCCCTCGAAGCGCATGGTGTCGATGCCCGCCACCTTGACGACCGCCCCGTTGGGGGCCAGGGAGCCCCGGAGGACGGCGATGCCGCCCTCGGCGTGGATGGGGTCGTCGAGGCGGTGGATGATGCGGCCGTCGGGCGGGGGCGGGTCGAGGGCGGCCAGGTTCTCGGCCATGGTGCGGCCGGTGACAGTAAGGCAGTCGCCGTCGAGCAGGCCCGCCTCCAGCAGGTGGCGGAGCACCATGGGGACGCCGCCCACGGCGTCGAGGTCGGTCATGTGGTACTTGCCGCCCGGGCGCAGGTCGGCGATGTGGGCCACCCGCCGCCCGATGCGGTTGAAGTCCTCCAAATCGAGCTCCACCCGGGCCTCGTTGGCGATGGCCAGCAGGTGGAGGACGGCGTTGGTGGACCCGCCCAGGGCGTTGACCACCGCGATGGCGTTCTCGAAGGCCCCCTTGGTGAGGATCTGGCGGGGACGGATGCCGGCCTCGATCAGCGCCATCACCGCCTGGCCGCTGGCGTAGGAGTAGTCGTCGCGGCGGCGGTCGACGGCGGGGGCCGACGCCGACCCGGGCAGGCACATCCCCAGGCCCTCGGCCGCCGCGGCCATGGTGTTGGCGGTGAACATCCCCGCGCAGGAGCCGATGGTCGGGCAGGCGTTGCGCTCGATGAGGGCCAGCTCGTCGGCGGTGAGCCCGCCGGCGGAATAGGCCCCGACCGCCTCGAACACGCTCACGATGTCGAGGGCCTCGCCGTGGGCGCCCCGTCCGGGGAGGATCGTGCCTCCGTAGACGAAGACGGACGGGACGTTCAGCCGGGCGGCCGCCATGATCATGCCGGGGAGGGACTTGTCGCAGCCGGCGAACGTCACCAACGCGTCGAAGCGCTCGGCGTGGACCATGACCTCCACCGAGTCGGCGATCACCTCCCGGCTGACCAGGGAGGCGTGCATCCCCTCGTGGCCCATGGAGATGCCGTCGGACACGGCGATGGTGACGAACTCGATGGGGAAGCCCCCCGCCGCCCGCACGCCGGCCTTGGCCCGCTGGGCCAGCCGGGAGAGGGACATGTTGCAGGGGGTGACCTCGTTCCAACTGGTGGCCACGCCCACCTGGGGCTTGTCCCAGTCGTCGTCGGTCATGCCGATCGCCCGCAGCATGGCCCGGGCCGGCGCCCGCTCGTACCCGCCCGTCACCTCGTGGCTTCGCAAGTCCATGGGGATGATCGTGGCACAGGTAGCCCGACCACGAGCCCTAGAATCGTGACCGGCGTGGACCGGGAAAATGGGGACCTCCGACAGCGGCTGGCCGACGAGCTCGAGGCGGTGCGGCAGCGGTCCCTCGACCTGTTGTCCCCCCTCGACGACGATGCCCTCTTCCGCCAGCACTCGCCCCTGATGTCGCCCCTGGTGTGGGACCTGGCCCACGTCGGCAACTACGAGGAGCTGTGGCTGCTGCGGGAGGTGGCCGGGGCCGCACCCATCGACGCCGCCCTCGACGACGTCTACGACGCCTTCCGCCACCCCCGCGCCGGGCGTCCCTCGCTGCCCCTGCTGGGGCCGGCCGAGTCCCGCCGCTACCTGCTCGACGTGCGGGGACGGGCCCTCGACGCCCTGGAGCGGGCCGTCCTCGACGACGACGGTGGCGGCCGCCCGCTGCTGGCCGGCGGGTTCGTGTACGGGATGGTCGTCCAGCACGAGCACCAGCACGACGAGACCATGCTGGCCACCCTCCAGCTCATGGCCGGAGACGGCTACCGGCCGCTGGCCCCGTCCCCGCCGGGGGCTGCCGATCCCCCGCCGTCGGGCGAGGTCTTCGTCCCCGGGGGGCCGTTCGTGATGGGCACCGACGCCGACCCGTTCGCCTACGACAACGAACGCCCGGCCCACGTGGTCGACCTGCCCGCCTTCCGCATCGACGCCGGGCCGGTCACCAACGGCCGCTTCCTGGAGTTCGTCCTCGAAGGGGGGTACGGCCGGCCCGAGCTGTGGGAGGCCGAGGGGTGGGCGTGGCGGGAGGAGAACGACGTCGGCCACCCGCAGTTCTGGGTCCCCGAGGGCCGCGACTGGTCCCGGGTGCGGTTCGGGTTCCACGAGGACCTGCCCCTCGACGAGCCGGTGCAGCACGTGTGCTGGTACGAGGCCGACGCCTTCGCCCGGTGGGCGGGCAAGCGGCTGCCTACCGAGGAGGAGTGGGAGAAGGCGGCCTCGTGGACGCCGGAAGGAGTGAAGCGCCGGTACCCGTGGGGCGACCAGGCGCCGACGGCGGGCGGCGGCCCGGCCAACCTGGGCGGCGGCCTCTACCGGCCGGCCCCGGTGGGGGCCTACCCCGACGGGGCCAGCGCCTACGGCTGCCACCAGATGGTGGGCGACGTCTGGGAGTGGACGGCCAGCGACTTCGAGCCCTACCCCGGCTTCGCCTCCTTCCCCTACCGGGAGTACTCCGAGGTCTTCTTCGGACCGTCCTACAAGGTGCTGCGGGGCGGGTCGTGGGCCACCTCCCCGGCGGCGGTGCGAAACACGTTCCGCAACTGGGACTACCCCATCCGCCGCCAGATCTTCAGCGGGTTCCGCTGCGCCCGCCCCGCCTGATCGATCCCGCGTAACCCGATGTGCCGCTTCCTCTGTTACCTCGGCCCGCCCGTCACCCTGGCGTCGGTCGTGCTCGATCCGCCCCATTGCCTGAAACGGCAGGCGTGGGCACCGAGACACCAGCGGGTGGGGAAGATCAACGCCGACGGGTTCGGGGTGGGGTGGTACGACTTCGGGCGGCGGCCGGAGCCGGCCCGGTACCGCACCGCCCGTCCCATCTGGGCCGACCGTTCCTTCGAGAGCGTGGCCGGGCTGGTGACGGCCCCCGCCATGGTGGCGGCGGTGCGCGACGCCACTCCCCCGTCCCCGGTGGAGGAGACGGGCGCCCAACCGTTCATGTCCGGACCGTGGCTGTTCGCCCACAACGGCAAGGTCGAGGGCTGGGGGATCGATCCGGCGGTGAAGACCGGGCTGCGGCGGCCCCTGTCCGACCTCCGGGCGGCCGCCATCGAGGGGGGCGCCGACTCCGAGATCCTCTTCGCCCTCGCCCTCGACCGCCTCGACGACGGGGCCACGCCCGCCGAGGCCCTGGCCGCGGTCGTCGCCACCGCCACCGCGGTCGCGCCGGCCCGGCTCAACCTGCTCCTCACCGACGGCCACCAGGTGACGGCCACCGCCCGGGGCGACTCCCTCTTCGTCCTCGAACGGGTCGACGCGGTCGTGGTCGCGTCCGAGCCCTACGACGACGACCCCGCCTGGTGCCGGGTCCCCGAGGGGTCGATGGTGCAAGCCCGGCCGGGATGGGTATCGACGGTCCCGTTGTGACGAGTCCCGCGCCCGAGCCCCGCTTCGACGTCCACCTCGCCCCCGGCGCCATGCGGGCCGCGCTGCGGGCCGACGTGGCCGAGGGGCTGACGTCGACCCCCAAGCAGCTCCCTCCCAAGTGGTTCTACGACGACGTGGGCTCGCAGCTCTTCGACGAGATCACCCGTCTCCCCGAGTACTACCCGACCCGGCGGGAGCGGTGGATCCTCGAGCACCACGCGGCCGACATCGCCCGGCTCAGCGGGGCCGACACCCTGGTCGAGCTGGGCTCGGGCACGTCGGAGAAGACCCGGCTGCTCCTCGACGCCTTCGTGGCCCGTTCCGACGTCAGCGGGCGGTTCCGGCGCTTCGTGCCCTTCGACGTGAGCGAGACCACCCTGCGGGACGCGGCCGCGGCGGTGGCGGTCGAGTACCCGACGGTGCAGGTCCACGGGGTGGTGGGCGACTTCGAGCACCACCTGGGCCTGCTGCCCGGCGGGGGGCGGCGGCTGGTGGCCTTCCTGGGCGGCACCATCGGCAACCTCGACCCCAAGCAGCGGTCCCAGTTCCTGGCCGACCTGTCCGCCGGCCTGGCCCCGGGCGACGGCCTGCTCCTCGGCACCGACCTGGTGAAGGACGTCGACCGCCTGGTGGCCGCCTACGACGACGCCGCCGGGGTGACCGCCGACTTCAACCGCAATGTCCTCGCCGTCGTGAACCGCGAGCTCGGCGCCGATTTCCAACCCGACCGCTTCGCCCACGTCGCCCTCTTCGACACCGAGCAGGAGTGGATCGAGATGAGGCTGCGGTCGGAGGTCGACCAGCAGGTGGCGGTCGCCGACCTCGACCTGGTGGTCGACTTCGAGGCGGGCGAGGAGATGCGCACCGAGATCAGCGCCAAGTTCCGCCGCCCGGGCGTGGAGGCGGAGCTGGCCGACGCCGGCCTCGCCCTCGCCCGGTGGTGGACCGACCCCGCCGGCGACTTCGCCCTGTCGCTCTCCTTCAAGGAGTAAGCAAGAAGCCCGGTCCGCTGGGGACCGGGCTTCTCGTCGTTCTCGGGTGCGGGGGACGGGCTAGCCGCCACCGCCCGGGTCGGGCTCAGGCTCGGGTGCGCCGCCACTGCCACCGCCGTCGTCGAAGGCGGACAGCGCCTCGGCGGTGGCGGGGTCGAGCGGGCTGAGCACGCTGCGGTTGTAGGTGACCGCGGGCGGCGTCGCCAGCGGGCGGAACTCGGGCGCCACCGGCGGGGCGGTGGGCTCAGGGGCGGCGTATGCGACCGGCGTGAAGGTGTGCTCGGTGCGGCGGACCACCGCGCCCAGGGCGATGGCCAGCAGGGCCAGGCCGACGAGCGGCGCCAGGTTGGAGCCGGTGCGGGCCAGCGGAGGTGTGACGACGGTGGGCGGCCGGGTGGTGCTGGTGGTCGTGGTGGCCAGCGTGCTGCCGGCCGGAGGCACCGTGACGACCGGGGCCACCGTCGTGCTGGTGGTGGTGGTGGCCGCGGGAGCGATGGTGGTGGTCGTCGTGGCCGG
This sequence comes from uncultured Acidimicrobiia bacterium, assembly GCA_963836205.1. Lineage (GTDB taxonomy): Bacteria > Actinomycetota > Acidimicrobiia > Acidimicrobiales > AC-14 > JAXDMK01. The sequence continues at coordinate 239,898 of CAWIIV010000006.1, forward strand.
GGCGGCCGTGGTGGTGACCGCCACCGTCGTGGTCGTCGTGGCCGGCGCCGTCGTGGTGGTCGTGGTGGCCGGCGCCGTGGTCGTCGTGGTCGTCGCGCCGGGGATCGTGGTGGTGGTGGTGGTCGTCGTCGTCGGCGCGACCGTCGTGGTGGTCGTGGTCGTCGGCGGCACCGTGGTGGTGGTCGTGGTCGGCGGCACCGTGGTGGTGGTGGTCGTGGTCGGCGGCGCGGTGGTGGTGGTCGTGGTGGTGGTCGGAGCCACGTTCACGTCGGGGCCGGTGGCGGCGCAGTTGGACTCGGCCAGGATGATCTCGACCACGCCGAGGAGCGAGCCCAGGCCGGGCAGCACGGTGATGTGGGCGCCACGCACCTGGATGCTGGTGCTGCCGATGGCGTTGGAGATCGTCTGCTCGTTGAGGGTGACCTCGAGGATGCCGGGCAGGACGATGGAGGTGTTGGCTGCCGGGGAGCCGAGGAGCGGGTTGCCGCCCAGGACGCCGCCGACGATCTCGGTGAAGCCGCTGGAGCCGTTGCCGTTCGAGGTGCACTGCGTCTCGATGGCGTCGATGGCGAGCGAGCCCAGGCCGACCACGACGTCGGCCACGCTGGCCCGGCTGTGGGCGAAGCCCAGGTGGCCCGCGGGGTCACCCGCGGCGACGCCACCGCCGTCGGTGGAGCCGGTGAGCACGCCGAGGCTCAACAGGCCGGGGATGCTGAGGGGCACCGCCGCCTGGGTGGTGGGGCCGTAGCTGTCGACCGGCTCGGTGGCCGAGCCGGATCACCAGCGGCGTCGGCGCGATCAGCGAGCCGAGGAGGCCCGAGTTGACGGATGCTCCGAAGGCGCTACCGGAGACGGAGTCGACATCGGCCTGGGCCGATGGTGCGACCGCGGCCAAGATGATGGCGACGATCGGAATTCCGGCGATTGCGGCCGCTCGGAACCTTGAGGTTCCCCCTGCGCTCATCTCAGCACTCCTTCGGTGATCTGGCGCTCCCCACCCCGCACCGCCTTGGCGAGTTCAAGACGACGAACGGGCGAACCTTAGTCGACGGGTTGCGAGGTTACGAGTTTGCTGACAAGAAACCCGAAAGGCCCGACTTCCAAACGGAAGCCGGGCCCCTCGTTGCGAAAACGCTTACGGACGTTGGTCACCGTCGTCGTCGAACGCCGACAGGGCGTCTCGGGCGGCGGCGTCGAGCGGGTTGCGCCGCACCCGTCTGCGGGCGGCGGAGGGCCGGGCCTCGACCGGGTGGAACTGGACCGGCGCCGGCGGGCCTGACGGGACCGAGGGCGACTGCGTGGCCGGCAGGAAGCCGTCACTGCCCCGGCGGACGATCACACCCAGGGCGATGGCCAGGAAGCCGATCGCAACCATGGGCATGGAGCTGGTGCCGGTGCGGGCCAGCGGCGGCGGCGTGGTGACCGGGGGGCTGGTGGTGGACGTGGTGGTGGTGGGCGGCAGGGTGCTGCCGGCCGGCGGCACCGTGACGACCGGAGCGATGGTGGTGGTCGTGGTGGTGGTGGCCGCCGGGGCGACCGTCGTGGTGGTGGTGGCCGGCGCCGTGGTCGTGGTGGTGGTGGCCCCGACGGCGGTCGTGGTGGTGGTGGCGGGAACCGTCGTCGTCGTCGGTGGTGGTGGTGGTGGGGGCCGTGGTGGTGGTGGTCGAGGTGGTCGGGACCACGTTGACGTCGGGCCCGGTGGCGGCGCAGTTGGACTCGGCCAGGACGATCTCGACCACGCCCAGGAGCGAGCCCAGGCCGGGCAGCACGGTGATGTGGGCGCCCCGGACCTGGATGCTGGTGCTCCCGATCGAGTTCTGGATCGTCTGCTCGTTGAGGGTGACCTCGAGGATGCCGGGGAGGGTGAGGCTGGTGTTGGGCAACGGCGAGGTGATCAACGGGTTGCCGCCGAGGACTCCCCCGACGAGCTCGGTGAAGCCGGTGGAGCCGGTGCCGTCGGAGCGGCACTGGGTCTCGAGGGCGTCGATGCTGATGGCGCCGAGGGCCACGACCACGTCGGCAACGCTGGCGCGGGCGGCCGCGAACCCGAAGTGGCCGGCTGGTTCGTCGGCGGCGACGTCGCCACCCTCGACCCGGGCGTTGAGGACGCCGACGCTGAGCAGGCCGATGACGTTGACCGGGACCGACGACTGGGAGGTGGGGCCGAAGCTGTTGACGGGTTCGGTGGCGGTGCCGGAGGTGAGCGGGGTCGGCGCGATGACTGCGCCCAGCAGCGACGACTGGAGCGTGGCGCCGTAGGCGCTGGCGTTGACCGAGTCGACGTCGGCCGTCGCCGATGGGGCGAGCATGGCCAAGAGGATCGCCGCGATCGGGATGCCCGCGATGACGGCAGCCCGAATCCTCGACGTTCGAGAATCGATCATCCCCCCGGACTCCTTTGGTCGTCCCTGCCCTGCCGCCGTATCCCACCCACACCTGCTCCGCTCAAGCAGACGGCGTAACCTAGCCCGAGGATCGAGCCCGACGCCAGTACTGTCGCGAGAAGGTTTTGTGAACGCTCAGCGGGCTTCTCGCTGCTCTACGTGGTAATTCCAAAGCTCGCTACCGGTGGCGACAGGCCCACCCTGGGTGGTCGGCGGCCCGCCCGGAGAGCCGGCGGGCGGCCCCGCTGTTCCACCACCAGGTGCCCCGCCGCCGCCCGGGCTCCCGTGGGCCTGGCCGAACGCCTGGGACGCCATCCACGCCTGGAACGACTCCTCGTCCCGCCACCGGGTGTAGACGAGCCACGTGGTCCGGTCGTCGGTCGGGCGCAGGAGCTGGAACTCCTCGAACCCCTCGGACTTGCCCACCTGGCCGGCACGGGCCGCGAACCGCGCCGCCAGCTGGTCGGCCCGCTCCGCCGGCACGGTGATGGCATTGATCTTCACGACGCTCATGGCGCCGAACCCTAGGCCCCCCTCGAACTGGTGACAGATTCCGTCGCCCAGGAGCCCCGAGCCTCACCGGTTGCGGCGGCGGATCCGAACTGGTGACGGATTCGGGGGGTGGGACCCCCGGATTTGTCACCGGTTCGCCTGGGGATCCGAACTGGTGACGGATACGGGGGTAGGACCCCGGATTTTGTCACCGGTTGGCGGCGGCGGAGCCGAACGGGTGACGGATACGGGGGGTGGGACCCCCGGGATTTTGTCAGCGGTTGGCGGCGGCCAGCTCGCGGAGGCGGGCGGTGACGGACTTGCCGTCGGCCTTGCCGGACGTGGCGGCCATGACCTTGCCCACGAAGAAGCCGGCCAGCCTGGCCTCGCCCTCGCGGAACCGGGCCCATTCCCCCGGGTGGTCGGCCACCACCTGGTCGACCACGCCGGCCAGGGCGTCGGACCCGAGGGCCTCGAAACCACGGGCCCGGGCGATGGCGGCCGGGTCGCCGCCGCCGGCCAGCACCTCCGCCAGCACCTGCTTGGCCTGGGTCGAGGTGAGGCGGCCGTCGCCCTCCATCACCAGGACGGCGGTGAACGAGGCCACCGGGACATCGGCCGGAGCCACGTGGGCCGCGGCCACCTCGTTGGCCGCCCGGTTCAACGCCAGCCGGGGGTCGGCCCCACCCGCCACCGCGGCCGACACCAGCTCGTCGAGGCCCAACGCCACCACCGTGGCCACCGCCTTGTCGTCGCCGGCCACACCGGCGGCCGCGGCCAGCGACCCCCGACGGTCGGCGGGCAGTGCGGGCAGGCCCGCCCGCACCGCGTCCCGCCATTCGTCGGACGGCACCAGCGGCACCAGGTCGGGCTCGGGGAAGTAGCGGTAGTCGTAGGCCTCCTCCTTGGAGCGCATCGACGACGTGCGGCCCGCGTCCTCGTTCCAGTGGCGGGTCTCCTGCACGACCTTCTCCCCCGCCTCCAGCAGCCCGATCTGGCGCCGCACCTCGTAGTCGACGGCCCGCCCCAGGGACCGAACCGAGTTGAGGTTCTTGATCTCCGCCCGAGTACCCAACACCGAAGACCCCAAGGGCCGCACCGACACGTTGGCGTCGATGCGCAGCGACCCCTCCTCCATGCGGGCGTCGGACGCCCCGATGGCGACGAGGATCGCCCGCAACTCGTTGACATAGGCGCGCGCCTCGTCGGCCGAGCGGATGTCGGGCTCGCTGACGATCTCCACCAGCGGCACGCCGGCCCGGTTGTAGTCGACCAGGGCGTAGTCGGCCCCGTGGATGCGCCCGCTCTCGCCCACGTGGGTGGTCTTGCCCGTGTCCTCCTCCATGTGGGCCCGGGTGACGCCGATGCGGGTGCCGTCGGGGAGGTCGAGGTGGCCGCCCACGTTGATGGGCTGGTCGTACTGGCTGACCTGGTAGTCCTTCGGCATGTCCGGATAGAAGTAGTTCTTCCGGTGGAAGATCGACGGCCGCACCTCGCAGTGCAATGCCGTGCCCACGGCCATGGCCAGCTCCACCGACCGGCGGTTGAGCACCGGCAGCGACCCGGGCAGGCCCAGGCAGACAGGGCAGACGTTGGTGTTGGGCTCGTCGCCGAAGGCGTTGGGGCAGCCGCAGAACAGTTTGGTGGCGGTGGCCAGCTCGCAGTGGACCTCGAGTCCGATCACGGTCTCCCACGCAGTCGACACCGTTGTGGTCATCGGGGGGCGCTCCGTTCGAGGGCGGCCGCGGCCCGGAACAGGACGGGCTCGCCGAGCGCGGGGCCGAGCAGTTGGATGCCGACGGGCAGCCCGTCGTCACCCGTGCCGAAGGGGACCGAGACGGCGGGGTGGCCGGCCAGGTTGGACGGGATGGTGCAGACGTCCGACAGGTACATGGCCAGCGGGTTCTCGCTCTTGGCCCCGACGGGGAAGGCGGTGGTCGGCGACGTCGCCGTCAGGAGGAGGTCGAACTGGGCGTAGGCGGCCTCGAGGTCGCGGATCAGCAGGGTCCGGACCCGTTGCGCCTGCCCGTAGTAGGCGTCGTAGTAGCCGGCGGACAGCGCGTAGGTGCCGAGCATGATGCGGCGCTTGACCTCGGGACCGAAGCCGGCGGCCCGGGTGGCCCCGTACATGGCGGTCACGTCCTCCGCGTCAACCCGCAGCCCGTAGCGCACCCCGTCGTAGCGGGCCAGGTTGCTCGACGCCTCGGCGGTGGCGATGAGGTAATAGGCCGACAGGCCGAGCGTGACGGAGGGCACCGACACCTCGTCGACCTTGGCTCCCTCGGCGGCCAGGGCGGCGGCCGCTTCGGTCAGGCGGGCGCCCACGTCGGGGTCGAGCCCGTCGATGAGCTCCCGCACGACGCCCACCCGCAGCCCCTCCACGCCGTCGCCCAGCACGCCGCTCACCCGGGGCGCCGGCCCCGCGATGGAGGTGGAGTCGAGGGGGTCGTGGCCGCCGATGACCTCGAGCAGGGCGGCGGCATCGCCCACCGTCGCCGCCAGCGGGCCGATCTGGTCGAGCGAGGAGGCGAAGGCCACCAGCCCGTACCGGGACACCGCGCCATAGGTGGGCTTCATCCCCACCACCCCGCACAGGGCCGCCGGCTGGCGGATCGACCCGCCGGTGTCGGAGCCCAGGGCGAGAGGGGCGAAGCCGGCCGCCACCGCCGCCGCGCTCCCCCCGCTCGACCCCCCCGGCACCCGGGTCGGATCGTGGGGGTTGCGGGTGGGACCGAAGGCCGAGTTCTCGGTGGACGAGCCCATGGCGAACTCGTCCATGTTCGTCTTGCCGATGACGATGGCGCCCGCCTCCCGCAGCCTGGTGACGACGGTGGCGTCGTACGGCGGCTTCCACCCCTGGAGGATGCGGGACGAGCAGGTGGTGGGGATGCCCCGGGTGGCCAGGTTGTCCTTGAGGGCGACCGGCACCCCCGCCAGGGGACCGGGGTCCTCGCCCGCCGCCACCTGCCGGTCGATCCGGTTGGCCGCGCCCAGGGCGTCGGCGTGCAGGACCCGGTTGAAGGCGTGCAGCTCCGGTTCGCGGGCCGCGATCGCCTCCAGGTGAGCCTCGACCACGCTGCGGGCCGAGCGCCGTCCGGCCCGGACGTCGGCCGCGATCTCCACCGCGGTCACGGCGCTTCACCCAAGATGCGGGGCACCTTGAACCGGCCCGCTTCCGCCGCCGGCGCCGCCGCCAGCACCTCGTCGCGGTCGAGGCAGGGCCGGATCACGTCGTCGCGCAGGACGTTCACCAATGGCAGGGGGTGGGCGGTCGGGGGCACGCCCGCGGTGTCGAGGGCGGCGACGTCGGCTGCGTGGTCGAGGACGGCCGCCAGCTGGCCGGTGAACTCGTCGATCTCGGCGTCGGTGAGGGTCAGGCGGGCCAAGACGGCAACGTGCACGACGTCGTCCCGGGAGAGGGTGGGCTTGTCCACCGACCCATCGTAGGACCGGGCCCCGCGGCGACTTCCGCGCGTTCCCGGCCGACAATGGCGGAGTGCGCGTCCGGCGGGGTCCTCTGCTCCTGGCCGCGGGCCTGGTCGCGGTCGTGATCGGCCAGGCGATCGTCCTCACCGTCCGGCTGGCCGACGACGGCCGATCCCGTTGGGAGGCGATCGCGGCCGGCCCCGGCCCGGTCGTGTCCGACATCCTGCTGACCGAGGGCCGAGTGCAGCGGGCAGTCCTCCCGGACGACCGTGACCGGCAGCGGACGCACTCCCTCTACGGCGACGCCGGCCTCGACGACCCGCTCACCGGCCCGACGCTGGCCGTGGGGACCGTGATCGACGACGCCTACGACGTCGTCCCGACCGCCGAGTCACCCGGGTTCCGAACGGTCGATCTCGACGGCCGCCGGTTCGCAGTCGGCCACGACCGGGACTGGACCTGGGTCACCTGGCGCCTGGGCTGCTTCGAGGAGTGCTTCGGCTACGTCGCCGGCCGCAACCTGCCGGAGGCCGACGTGGTGGCCGCCGCCCGCGGCGCCCAGGGCGTCACCGTCGAAGAGCCTGCGCCCACGCTCGCCACCGAGGCCCTGCTGCCGGGAATGAGTCTGCTGGTCACGGGCGGGCTCGACCTGCGGGGATTCCAACTGGACGGCGCCCAGGAGGTGACCTGGGAGACCGGGGACGGCGGGGAGGCGTCACTCACGGTCGTCGACGACGATCGGCTCGCCCTTCTGCTCCGATTCTGGGTCGACGGCCGGCCGACGTCGGTCCGGGGACAGGCGGGATCGTCCGGCGCCACCGCCGACGTCGGCGTCGACGAGCCCTCCGCCGGTCGGGCCTGGGCGGAGGGCGGCCGGGCCTTCCTGGTGCTCGGGCGGGACCTGCCGGACCGGGCGATCGACCGCTTCGTCGACGGGCTGCGGGCGGCCCGGCCGGGCGAGTGGGACGACCTCCGGAGCCGGGTTCTCGACGTCTCCGGCGCGACAGCCGTCGAGGATTGCCACTACCCGGACGATCCCCGGGCGCCGGTGGGACGTCAGGCCGGGCCCTACCGCTGGGCGGTGGGCTTCGCCGTCGGCCGGTTCGATCAGTTCGACTTCTGCTTCGTCGTCGTCTCCCCCGACCATCGGCTGGTCGGCGGCGCCAGTCCACCTCTGCCGGTGCCGGGCCGGCTGGCGGTGGGCGGGTACGGGCTCGGCGGAATCCGCCGAACCGGTCGGCCTGTTCGTGGCGGGTGTGGCGCCGCCCGGGACGGCGCGGGTGACGGTCGAGGTGGCCGGCCATCCCACCGTCGACGCCGAACTGGCGGACGAGGGGCCGGCGGCGGACGAGCGCTACTTCGCCACCTTCTTGGAGGGGGACCCGAGGGCCGACCCGACCGTCACCGCCGTCGACGGCTCCGGCGCAGTCCTCGACCGCCGAACGATCATGGCGTAGCAGGGTCGGTCAGCCGCCGCCCCCGCACACCCGCAGCGCGAACTCGACGACCGCCGCCTCCAGCGTGTCCCGCTCGACGTCGAGGGTGGCCAGGTGGAAGCTCCGCTCCAGGAGCAGCCGCTCGACCGGGCCGGCCACGCCCGCGGCCAGCAGGTCGCTCGACACCGGCGGCACCACGTGGTCGTGGCCGCTGGTGACGATCAGGGTGGGACACGTCACCCGGGCCAGCCGGTCGACCAACTCGTCCTGGGCCTCGAACAGGGAGAGCATGGGCTCGATCGGCCACTGGGGGTAGGCGACCTCCCGGGCGTCGGGCTCCGACACGTCGTTGGCCGGGCCCGGCACGCACGTGTGGCCGGCGGCCAGGAACGCCCGCAGCAGCTCCCGGAACGACTCGGCCGGCGGGTCGACGATGGGGTTGACGCAGGCCAGCCCGGCCACGTCCGGACGGTTCGTCGCCAGCCAGGTGGCCAGCGTGCCGCCCATCGACAGGCCGGCGACCACCGACCGCTCGTGGCGGGCGGCGAGCTTGTCCCACGCCTCCTCGACCGCGTCCACCCACTCCCCCCAGCGCCGGGGGACGAGGTCGTCGACCGTGGTTCCGTGGCCGGGCAGCAGGGGGGCCTCTACGTCGAAGCCGGCCGCGGACAACACCCCCGCCACCCCCTCCAGGCTCTGGGGCGTGCTGGTGTAGCCATGGATGACGAGGGCGCCCGGCATGTGCCGGCCAGGGTATTGGGCACGGCTACGGTGCATCGGATGGACCGTTTCCCCTTCCTTTCCGACGAGTGGGTCGCGGCGGCCCGCCAGATCCGGGAGGAGTACGGCGAGCTCGACGACGGCATCCCCGACAACATCCGCATGAACCAGGTGATCACCGAGGTGCCGTTCGGGACGGGGACGGTCAAGGCCCATCTCGACACCACGTCCGGCTCCCTCGAGATGGACATCGGCCACCTCGAGCGGGCCGACGTCACCGTCACCCTCGACTACGCCACGGCCAAGTCGGTCTTCGTCGACGGCACCGTGGGCGCGGCCATGACCGCCTTCATGGCCGGCAAGGTCCGGGTCCAGGGCGAGATGGCCAAGCTCCTGGCCGCCCTCCAGCAGCTGACCCCGGCCGACGAGTCCTCGGCCACCGCCGTCCAGCAGCGCATCCGGGAGATCACCGCCTGAGTCGCCGCCCCCGGCTCGGCGGCGGGTCAGAGCAGGTAGATGGTGACCGACGAGCCGGGCGCGACCTTGGTGCCCTCGCCGGGGAGGGTGAGGAAGACGTCGCCGCCGGACGGGCCGAACTTGCCGCCGACCTCGAGCCCGACGGCGGACAGGGCGGAGGCGGCCTCGTCTGCGGAGAGGCCGTTGAGCTCGGGCACCGCCGGCCGGCCCTTGGAGATGGTCACGGTGACGGTGCTGCCCCGTGTGATCCTCTCGCCGGCACCGGGGGCGGCGGCGACCACCTTGCCTGCGGCCCCGTCGTCGTCGGTGTAGGTGTCGACCCGCTCCGCCTCCAGACCGACCGCGTCGAGGGCGGCGACGGCCTCGTCGTAGGTCTTGCCGGCCAGGTTGGGCACCTCGCGGAGGGCGGGGCCGGAGGAGACGACGATGTCGACGGTGGCGCCCTTGGGGGGGGTCTCGCCCTTCCGCGTCCAGTCGAGGACACCGCCCACGGGCACCGTCTCGTCGTTGCGGGCCGTGACTGCGCCAACCACGTGGCCCACCGCTTCGATGGCCTGGCGGGCGCCGGCCTCGTCGAGTGGGCCGAGGTCGGGCACGGCAGTCGGAGGCGGCCCCTTGGAGACGACGAGGGTGACCTGCTTGCCCTCCTTGAGGGTGGCGCTGCCGCCGCCGGGCGGGTCCTGCTCCTTGACCTCGCCCGGCGTCGAGCCGTCGAAGAACTCCTGGCGGATCTGGACGTCGAACTTGAGGTTGCGCAGGGCGGTGGCCGCCTCCAGCTCGGGCTGGCCCACGACGTCGGGCAGGGGATGGCTGGGTGCCTGGTTGCTCACCAGCAGGTACGACCCGGCACCGACGCCGCCGGCGAGGATCAGGAAGAGGAGGACGAGGTACGGCCACCTCCGCCGGCGCCGGCGTCCGGCCTTGGAGAGCTCGGGTGGCACGTAGGGCGCGGCCGCGGGCTCGGGCTTGCGGGAAACGGCGGTGGGCGCCGCCTGGCGGACGGTGGCGTCGGTGGTGGCGGCGGCCGCCGATCGGGCCGTGGCCGGGGGGACGGTTGGGGTGGCACCGGTGGACTCGGGTCCGGGGGTGGCGACGAAGCTGGTGGCGTCGAGGTCGTCGTGGGCGCCGAGCGATGGCACCGGCGATGGCGACGGGGCCGGCGGGACAGTTCGGGCCGCCGTGGGCACGGGCGGGTCGGGCACGGCTTGGGTCGGCGCCGGTGGGCGGGCCGTCTCTCCCGGGCGGTGGCCGACGTCGGTGGGGTCGGCGATGGGGCCCAGCTCGTCGACGGTGGCCGCGCCGGCCAGCGGCAGGGGCTCGGGGGCGGGCAGGGTGAGGGCGACAGACTGGAGGGCGCTGGCCAGCCCGGCCGCGTCGAGGCGCTCGGCGGGGTCGGGGCGACCGGCCCGGGCGACGACCGCGGCCAGCGGTCCGAGCTCGGGGGGAGGCTCGATGGGGCGGTCGAGGCGGCCCATGAGGGTGGCGACGGTGGTGTCGGCCGCGAACGGCACCCGGCCGGTGACCGCCTCCACCAGCACCAGGGCCAGCGAGTAGACGTCGGCCCGGCCGTCGATGGGCGCCCCGCTCACCTGCTCGGGCGACGCGTAGCGGGCGGTGCCGAGGACGGCGCCGATGGGCTCTGTCCACGCTGCCTCGGCGAGGGCCCGGGCCAGCCCGAAGTCGCCGATGCGCAACCGGCCCTCGAGGTCGAAGAGGAGGTTGGCGGGCTTGATGTCGCGATGGACGAGCCCCCGCCGGTGGGCGTAGTCGAGGCCCCGGGCCGCCTCCAGGCCGACGAGGAGGGCCTGGGAGGGGCTCAGCCGCCGGCCCCGGTCGAGCACCGACCGCAGGCTGCCCCCGCCCAGGTACTCGCAGACGAGGTAGGGACCCTCCTCCTCCTCGCCCCAGTCGTAGACGGCCATGACGTTGGGGTGGTTGAGGGCGGCCGCGGCCCGGGCCTCGGCGCGGAAGCGCTTGAGGAAGGCTTCGTCGTCGGCCAGGGCCGGGTGCAGCATCTTGACCGCCACCCGGCGGCGCAGGCGCACGTCGTCGGCCACGAACACATGCCCGGAACCACCGCTTCCGACCGGGGCCAACAGCCGGTAGCGGTCGCCGAGGACGCGACCGATGTGGTCGGCCATCCGCGTCGAACCCACGTGCCCAAGGCTACCGTGCCGGACCCTGCCCACCGAGGCATGCTCCCCCTGTGAGAATGACGCCACCGTGAAATCCGTCACCCGAACCACTCCCCGCCAACTCCCCGTGATCGCCCCGTGAAGCGCCGGATCGTCATGACCCTCATCGCCGGCGTGGCGGTGGCCGGGTTCATCTTCGCCTTCTCCGGGCCCAAGCAGGAGACCGTGGGGAGGCTGCCCCCGGCGGTCGAGCGGGTCTCGCCGCCCGGTGGCGACCTCGACCTGCGCCAGACCACCATCTCGGCCGACCTCGCCCCGAGCTACACCGGCTACCTGCTCCTCGACGGCGTCGAGGTCCCCCGCGACGACCTCCAGTTCGTGGCTGCCCTCAACAGCATCACCCTGATGCCCCAGCCCGGGAGCGACTTCGAGGCGCTCCAGCCCGGTCCCCACTGCGCCACCGTCGTCTACAACGTGATCGGCCAGCCGGAAACGCCGGGGGCGGGCCGGTTCCAGTGGTGCTTCCGGCTGCACTGAGCGGACGGTGACCCCGCCGGCGCCGGAACCGCCGGAACCGCCGGGGCCGTCGGAGCCGCCCGACTGCCTGTTCTGCGCCATCATCGCCGGGCAGTCGCCGGCGGTGGTCGTCCTCGACGACGATCACGCCCTGGCCTTCCTCGACGTACGGCCGGTGTTCCCGGGCCACGTGCTTCTCGTACCCCGGACCCATCACGAGACCCTCGCCGACCTTCCGCCGCACGACGTGGGCGCCCTCTTCCTCACCGCCCAACGGCTGGCCCGGGCGGTCGAGGACGGCCTGGGCGCCGACGGCACGTTCGTGGCCATCAACAACAAGGTCAGCCAGAGCGTCCCCCACATGCACGTCCACGTGGTGCCCCGCCGGCGCAAGGACGGCCTGCGGGGCTTCTTCTGGCCCCGCACCCGCTACGCCGACGACGCCGACATGGAGCAGACGGCCGCCCGCATCCGGACCGCCCTCCCGCCGACGCCGAACCGGGCCGGTGACGGGCCTGGCTCCATCACCGGCGGCCCGACCTAGGACTGCACGTCCACACCGTCGATGTAGAACGGGCCGTTGAACGGAACCCCGGCGGGCACGTGGAAGTGCAGGCCGAGCTCGATCCATGACCCGGCCGTGCCGCGGGTGTCCCAGGAGATCGTCTGCCACCGTCCGGGGGCAAGCTCGACATAGTCGCTCTCGGAGGAGCGGTAGCCGGGGTCGAACCGGATCAGCTTGACCGTCGTGCACGCCGACGGGCCGCAGGTGGCGGCGCCGTCGGGCACCCAGACGCGCGCCGTGACGAGCGAGGGGCCCAGACTGAGGCGCACCGCGACGTAGGAGTCACCCCCGGCGGTGCTGGTCGGCGAGAAGGCCAGGCTCGCGGCCCCGTCCCAGGCCTGGTCTGCGCTGACCGACACCGCCTGGCCGCACACCTGGACCGAACCCCCGGGATGTTCTCCCCAGCAGCCGTTGCCCGCCTCGAAACCCTCGCGCAGGACGATGCTCGGGTCGTCGACCGGCAGGACAGGCACCGAGGTGTCCGCGGCCTGGTCGGCCGCAGGGGGTGACGGCGGCACGGGCTCGAGGTTGGCGTCGGGTTGGGCTGCGGCCGCCGGCAGAGGCGCTTGGCGACCCGGCTCGGCTGTCGTCGATACGGCTATCGGAGCGACCACCGACGTCGGCGCGGTCGAGACCGGCACCGTGGTCGGCGCCTCCGACACGAGCCTGTCGTCGTCGCGGCCAGGAGCACGGCTGATGTCCCGGGCGACGACGACGACGATCAGGGCCACGATCACCCCGGGCACCCAGACCAACCACCGATGCCCCGTCCCCCGCTCCCGGCCCGCGGGGGTGGGCACGAGCGGATGGTGGTCGCCGGTGCTTGCGCCGGCCGCCAGCTCCGTGGTCACCTCGGAGCCGCCGGCGCCCGACCCGGATTGGGATTCGGACGACCGAGGCGATTCGAGGTCGGGTACGAGTGCCGATGGCGCGGCCGCGTCGAGCCGATCGCTCTCGGCCGGGCCCGCCTCGTCGCCCTCGGGCGGTAAGACGACCGGCATCGCCGACCCGACGGCTGCGCCGGCGTCCCGGCTCTCCCTGGCCGCGAGCACGTCGCCCCGCAACTGCACCAAGGGAGGCTCGCCGTCGCGGGGCAGCACGACCGCGTCGAACCTCTGGCAGAACCGGAGCGAAGGATTGTCCTGGCCGGTCTCGACGCCGGAGATGTAGGCCTCGGAGAACCCGATCGCGGCATGCAGGTCGCGCTGCGAGTAACCCTCCCGGTGCCGTCGATCCCTTATCGCGGTACGCACGACCGACCACTCGTCGACGCGAGGTCCCTCCATCAGGCGGGCCTGATCGGAGCCGGATCGCCCTGGCCCGGGCAGAAGCCAGGTTTGGGGGTTTGGACGGCTGGCCCAAGGTTGTCCCAAGCCCTCACCCTCGGCATCACGTTGTCCTGGTCGACGACCGGGACCGGGCCCCCCGAGGAGGATGCACCATGCGCGAGCAGCTCGAACGCACCATTCCCACCCCCCCACCGCCGGAGCTACGCACCGGGGCGGAGCCTACCGGCGGACGACGCGAAGTGGGTCGTCGCCGGCTGCCTGAGCCGTCGAGGATCACGGCTGCCGTCGCCGTGACGGTCCTCCTGTGCCTGTGCGCCATCGCACCGGCGACGGCCGGTGCCGGTGCGGCGACGGCGCCCGACCGGGCGTTCGAGGCCATCGGGCCGGACGGCGACTGGTTGGCCCAGGACTACGCCGATTCCCGCGGCGTCACCAGCGTCCGCCAGGTGGGCACGACGTTGGTCGCCGACGCCCGCCTCGTCGGGGGCGACTGGCAGCGGGCCAAGGGCGAGGTCTACAGCGACCTTCGCTACTTCGTCGGCGTGGAGGACAGCTACCTCGACCTGCGCGCCCGATCGGTGAAGGCCGTCGTGCGGGTCCCCGCCGCGTTCGTCGGCGACCGGTCCCGTCCCAACGGCATCCAGGTGTTCGTGAAGGACAGCAGCTTCCGCTCGCAGTACGGGCCGTGGGTGAACGTGTCGGGTGCCGGTGACATCGCCGCCGGCCTCGCCGTCGGCACGTCGGGCGCAGCCTTCACCGCCCCTGGTTTCGATCCCTCGAAGGTGCGGGTCCTGGGCGTGAAGATCGCCATCGGTACCGGGTCGGTCGCCACCTTCACCGGGCAGGCGACTGTGCTCTCCTACGCCGTCAACCCCGGGCTCCGGCTGGCGGCGCGTCCCCTGAGCGACGTGGCCGTTCCCGCGGCCGTGTTCCCGACCGGTCACCGGCTCGTCGCAGGGCCCTCCGGCTTCACCCTGAACGGCCGGAGGTTGTTCGCCACCGGCGGCAACTTCGTCCCCATCGAATACGGGCAGAGCTTCGGCATGACCGGCTGGTACCCGGCCGGCAACGGCGTGTCCCGCCACCCGAACTACATCGCGTCCCGCGTCGCACTTTTCCGAAAGGCACGAGCACACGTGGTCAGGGTCCCGCTGGTGGCTGACGGGCGCTCCGTGCTCGACGCCCAGGGGGCGGTGGTCGGGTACGACGACAGGTTCCGCGCCGACGTGGGCGCACTGCTGTCGATCGCGGCGCAGAACGACGTCAAGGTCGAGCTGACGCTCGTCGACTTCCCGGTGGCCGACCGGGCCCGAGTCGTCGATGGCGTGCGCCTCGGAGGACGCGCCGCGATCTTCACCAATCCGGCGACCCGTGAGCAGTTCTTCACCCAGCTGGTCGACCCGATGCTCCGGCGCTACCGCGCCGACCCGGGCATCCAGGCCGTCGACTGCGGCAACGAGATCCTCGATTGGCTGGTCGCCGCCTCCGAGGGCGGTGGGTGGAACTACGTCGACCCCGCCACCCGGGTCGAGTCGCCGATCCCGCTCGCCGACGTGCGGGCCTTCGTCGCCCGATGCGTCGCGAGCGTCCGCGCCAACGCGCCGGGTGTGCTGGTCACGGTGGGCGTCGGCGCCCAGTTCGCACGGCTGGCGGGCGGTCTCGGGCTCGACTACCTCGCCATCCACCACTACCCCTACATGGGCAGGCTCGCCGCCCTCGTCGGCCGCTTCCCGGCCGGGCCCTGGTCGCTCGAGGAGTACCCGACGAGCGACGCCGAGTACGCGGCAAGCGCGAGCGGAGGCGGACCCGGATCGCTGCCGGCGTATCTGGACGACGCCCGCCGCCTGGGCGCCGCCGGCGGCCTGCTGTGGAGCCTGAACCCCGGGCAGGACGGCGCCACCGCCGCCCCCGCCCGCTTCGCCGGCATCCTCACCGAGCACCTCACCTGGTGCCGGACACACCCGCCGTCATTCTGCGTGTAGGCGGGCGACGTTGCGTCGGGGTGGCGGCCAGTACCCGGGCCGCCACCTCGACGTTCACAAACGGCGACTGAGCATCCCCCGCCATTCGGCGGCCAGGGCGTCGACCGCCAGCAGCTCGTCGATCAGCTCGGGCGACGCGTGGCCAGGGCGGGCGGCGTCGTGGACGGCGAAGACGGTGACGCCGGCCGGGTGCTGCTCGACGACGGCGATCGGCCCCGCCACCGGTACCGCCCCCTCCTCCAGCACCCGCAGGTACCAGCCGGTGCGGTCGGTGTCCCGGAACAGGCGGCCGATGTCGCCCCGCCCCCGGTGGATGGCAAGCTTGTAGCAGGGCCACCGGGGCTGGCAGACCTCGAGGAGGGCGTCGCCCCAGCGCCACCGGTCGCCGATGCACACGTCCTCCTCCCGCCAGCCGGCGGTGGACAGGTTCTCCCCGAACGGTGCCGGCCCCAGGTCGGGGTCGTCCAGCTCGGCGGCCCAGGCCGGCAGGTGCTCCGACGGGTAGGCGTAGACCGCCTTGTCCCGCCCCCCGTGGACCTCGAGGTCGGCCTGGCCGTCGCCCTCCAGGTTGAGCGCCGACAGCCACAGCTCGGCGGTCCCGTCCGCCACCGGCTGCTTGGCGATGCCGCTGGTCACCGGATGGCCCCGGTGCATCCCCAGATACGCCGGCTTCCCCACGTTGACCGCCTTCAGCCCCACCGACCGCCTCACCGGGTAACATCGCGATGCATGAAGCACGATGTGCGACGCACGACGGTGGCCGCCGACGTCGACGATCTCGCCACCCTCGAAGCCGATGCCGCCCGGCGGGGGGTATCACTCACGACGGTGCTGGCGGAGGCGGTCGCCGAGAAGGCCGCCGCCCTCCGCCAGCGACGGCCCCGCTTCGGTGTGGCTCGTTCGACGGACGGCCGGTCGGCCCGCGAGGTCGCGGCCGAGCCGGTAGCCGACCCGCCCGCCTGATGGCGCTCGTGGTCGACACGGGCCCGCTTTTGGCCGCCCTCGACCGGTCCGATCCCGATCACGACGCCTGCGTGGCGGTGCTCGGCACGACCACGGAGGATCTCGTCCTCCCCACGTTGGTGCTGGCCGAGGTCGACTACTGGTGCCACGAGCGCCTCGGGTCGGACGCGTGGCTGACCGTGCTCGACGATGTGATCGGGGGTGCCTACCGTGTCGAGCACCCGACCCCGGCCGACTTCGTACGGTGCCGCACGCTGCAAGCCGACTACGCCGATCTGCGCCTGGGAGTGGTCGACGCCAGCGTCGTCGCCCTGCTCGAACGGCTCGGCGAGCAGAAGCTCGCCACCCTCGATCGGCGCCATTTCTCAGCCATCCGACCGATCCACGTCGCCGGCTTCGCCATCGTCCCCTGAAGCCGTGGGCATGGGCCCGTTCTCCAGCAGCCGGAGGAAGGTGTCCTCGGCGATGATCGGGACGGTGCACGCCTCGGCCTTGGCCACCTTGGCCGCGCCCGGCTCGGCGCCGGCCACCAGGTAGGCGGTCTTCTTCGACACGCTCCCCGGCGACGCCCCGCCCCGGGCCTTGACCGCCTCCACCGCCTCCTCCCGGGACATGGTCGACAACGTGCCGGTGACGACCACGGCCATGCCTTCGAGCGTCTGGGGCAGCCCGGTGTCGGGACGGCCACCCGTGAAGTTCACCCCCGCCCGCCGCAGCTTGTCGACGATCACCAGGTTGCGGTCGAAGCCGAAGAACCGGGCCACGCTGCGGGCGATCACCGGCCCCACGCCGCCGGCCGCAGCCAGCTCGTCCTCCGACGAGGCGATGATGCGGTCGAGGTCGCCCATGGCGTCGGCCAGCACCTCCGCCCCCCGTCCTCCCAGGTGGCGGATGCCGAGGGCGACGAGCAGGTTGGGAAGGGGTCGCGCCTTCGACGCCTCGATGGCGGCCAGCAGGTTGTTGGCCGACACCTCGGCGAAGCCCTCCAGCGTCCTGAGCTTGTCGTGGGTGAGGGAGTAGACGTCGCCCACGTCGGACACCAATCCGGCGTCGATGAGCTGCACCACCCGCTTCTCGCCCAGGTGCTCGATGTCCATCGCCCCCCGGGAGGCGAAGTGGGCGATGCGCTGCACTCGCTGCCCGGGGCAGTCGGCGTTGGTGCAGAAGGTGTCGCTCTCCCCCGGCTCCCGCACCAACGGGGCGCCGCATCCCGGAACCGGGCACGTCGTGGGGAACTCCCACTCGGCCAGCCCCGGCGGCCGCTTCGAGAGCACCGGTGCCACCACCTCGGGGATGACGTCGCCCGCCTTGCGCACGACCACGGTGTCGCCCGGGCGGACGTCCTTCACCCGCACCTGGTCCTGGTTGTGGAGGGTGGCCAGGCGCACGGTCGACCCGCTCACCCGCACCGGCTCCAGCTGGGCGAAGGGCGTGGCCTTCCCGGTGCGGCCGATCGACACCATGATGTCGATGAGGGTCGTCGTCGCCTCCTCGGGGGGGAACTTGTAGGCGATGGCCCACCGGGGTGACTTCGACGTCGACCCCAGCTCGGTCCGCTGGGCCAGGTCGTCGACCTTCACCACCGCCCCGTCGATCTCGTAGTCGAGGCTGTGGCGGTGGTCGAGCCAGTGCCGGCAGTACTCGTCGACCGCGGCGAGGTCGTGGAGTGTCTGGATGTTGGGGTTGACCGGGAGTCCGACCGCGTCGAGAAAGGCGAGCGTCTCCGAGTGGCGGCGGAACG
The DNA here is from genome assembly GCA_963836205.1 of uncultured Acidimicrobiia bacterium. Lineage (GTDB taxonomy): Bacteria > Actinomycetota > Acidimicrobiia > Acidimicrobiales > AC-14 > JAXDMK01. Next base: position 258,024 of record CAWIIV010000006.1, read on the forward strand.
TGGGACCGCCCTCCACCGCGCCCAGCTGGTAGGCGAAGAAGCGCAGGTCACGGGAGGCGGTGATGGACGGGTCCTTCTGGCGCAGTGAGCCGGCGCCCGAGTTGCGGGGGTTGGAGAACAGGCGTAGCCCGGCCTCGCCCTGGCGCTGGTTGAGCTCCTCGAAGGCGGACAGGGGCATGTAGACCTCGCCCCGCACCTCCAACAGGTGGGGGATGTCGCTGCCCGCGGAGGCGGTCAGCCGCTCGGGCACGTCGGCGATGGTGCGGACGTTCTCGGTGAGGTCCTCCCCCATCACCCCGTCGCCTCGTGTGGCGGCCCGCACGTAGCGCCCGTCCTCGTAGAGGATCGACATGGCCAGGCCGTCGATCTTGAGCTCGCAGACGTAGTCGACGTCGCCCGAGATGTAGCGCTCCATGCGCTTGCCCCACGCCACCAGCTCGTCGAAACCGAAGGCGTTGTCGAGCGACATCATCGGCACCTGGTGGCGGACCGGGCTGAAGAGCGACGAGGGCGCCGCCCCCACCTTCTGGGTGGGCGAGTCGGGGGAGGCCAGCTCGGGGTGGTCTGCCTCCAGCGCCCGCAGCTCCCGGACCAGGGCGTCGTACTCGGCATCCGAAATCTCGGGGTCGTCGAGGGCGTGGTAGCGCTGGTTGTGGTGCTCGACGAGGGCGCGCAGCTCGTCGGCCCTGCCTGCCAGATCTGTCGGGGGGTCCGGCGACATCGGGCCAGCGTAGATTCCGCCCACGTGGCCATACCGCCCATTCACCGTCTCGTCCCCTGGCTCGTCCGGGGGCTGTGGGTGGTCCTGCCCTTCACCGTGGGCCCGGCCCTGGCCGACGCCCTCGACGCGGCCGGCGCCCCGGTGCGGACGGTTGCCTCGCTCGGCCTGTGGGTCGGGTGGGCGGTGGGGGTGTCGGCAACGCTCGTCCCCCACCCCCTGAGCCTCACCGCGCTGCGGGTGCTCGCCCCCGCGGTGGTGGTCGCGGCGCTGGCGGCCGCGGTCGGGGAGGCGCCCTCGGCGTTGGCCGTGGTCTGGGCCCTGGTCACCGCCGCGTGGGCGTTCACCCCGGCCATCGGCGCCACCTGGGTGAACGGGCCCGCCTACCCCAACGAGCGCCGCTACCCCCTGCGGGCGCCGGGGGCGATGCTTGCCGGCCCGCTCCTCCTGGTGTGGGCGTTGTTGGTGAGCGCGGTGGCGGCCGGCCCCCTGCTGCTGGCCGCCCGGCAGTGGCTCTTCGGGGGCCTGGCGGTGGTCGTCGGGGCGCCGTTGGTGTGGCTCTTGACGCGATCGCTGCACACCCTGTCCCGCAGGTGGGCGGTGTTCGTGCCCGCGGGCATGGTCCTCCACGACCCCCTCACCCTGCTCGACCCGGTGCTGCTCCAACGGTCGACCGTCGCCCGGGTGGGTCCGGCCGCAGCCGGCTCCGACGCCCTCGACCTCAGCCAACGGGCCCCCGGCCTGGCCCTGGAGATGGCGCTCAGGGAGGAGACGTCGTTCACCGTGCTCGTGCCGGGCAAGCGGGAGGGCCGCCCGGAGACCACGACCCGCTTCCTCTTCACCCCCACCCGCCCGGGAGCCGTCCTCGAAGAGGCCCGCCGCCGACGTCTGCCGGTGGGCTAACGCCCGACGGTCTTGGGCACGAAAAGGGGCGCCACGCGCCCCTTTTCATGCCCTAGAACGTTCCGAGCCCGCGAGCTCGGTGCGTTCGACCGCGCCGGCTGATGGTCCTCGGCGTACCCTGGATCCCGATGAGCACGGCCGAGACCTGGTCATGGGACGAGGCCGCCTTCGTGCTGGCATGGGAGGCGGGGGTGTTCGGCGAGGCACGCGTCGAGCTCGTCCGCGGGGAGGTATGGCCGGTGACGATCGGGGCCTGGCATGGCGTCGTCGCCGCCAACGTCGCCCACCTCCTCCGGCACCCGGGATGGACGGTCTCGCTGGCGACATTGCCGGCGGGGGATTCTCTGCCCGACCCGGACGCCTGGCTCGTCCGGCGGGGCGCCGTCCCTCTCGCCCGATTGGGCGGCACCGGGCGGCTGGCCCGTTGGAACCCGGCCGATGTCGCACTCGTGGTCGAAGTGGCCGACACCTCCCTGGTCGCCGATACGCAGGTGAAGGCTGCCGTCTACGGCGCCGCGGCCTACGCCACCTATTGGGTCGTCCACCGGGGAGGGGTGGAGGTTTTCAGCGAACCGTTCGAGGGCGGGTATCGACGTCGCGAACACGTGGCCGTCGATGGCGTCGTTACCGTGCCGGGATCAGGCGTCACCCTCGCCGTCGCCGAGCTGCTCGACGACGCCGACTGAAGGATCGCCGACCAGCCGCACGACTGCGAACCTGCCTCAGGCGGCGATCCCTCCGCCGAGAACCCGGTCGCCGTCGTAGAGGACGACGCTCTGGCCGGGCGCCACCCGCCGGTGGGGCTCGGCGAAGGCCACGGTCGAGCGGCCGTCGAAGGTGGCGGCCACCTGACGGCCGTGGGCGCTCGTCTGGGCCTCGACCTCGCCCGCGGGTGATGGATCGCCGACCCACGTGAGGTCGGTGAGCTCGACCTGGTCGGTGTCGAGGTCGGCGATGGTGCCGGCCACGATCGTCGACGACACGGGGTCGACGGACAGGGCGTACCGGCGGTCGCCGCCGCCCGTGCCCAGTCCCCGGCGCTGGCCCACCGTCACCAGCTCGACCGCGTCGACCCGTCCGACGGCCGAGCCGTCCAGTCCGACGACCCGACCCGGGTGCAGTTCGATCCGGGGGGACAGGAACGCCTCCCGGCCGCCGGCGGTGGTGATGAAGCACACGTCCTGGCTGTCGGGCTTGTCCGCCGTCACCAGCCTCCGGGCCGACGCGTACGAGCGCACCTCGGCCTTGGTCAGATTTCCGACGGGGAACAGGCAGCGGGCCAGCTCCGCCTGGCCGAGCACATACAGAACATACGACTGGTCCTTGTCGGGGTCGGCGCCCCGGCGGAGGACCCCGATGGGGTCGTTGCGGGCGTGGTGGCCGGTGGCGACGGCATCGAAGCCGAGGGCCTCCGCCCGCCGCAGGAGCCGTCCGAACTTCAGGTGGCGGTTGCACTCGATGCACGGGTTGGGCGTCCGCCCGGCGGCGTGGGCGGCCACGTAGGGGGCGACGACCAGGGCCTCGAACTCGTCGGTGAACGTCCACGCCACGTGATCGATGCCGAGCTGGTGGGCGACCCGGCGGGCATCGTCGATCTCCGCCTCCGAGCAGCAGCCGGCGTCGACGGCCGCGCCCGCCCACAGGCGAAGGGTCACACCGGTGACGTCGTGGCCCTCGTCCACCAGGAGGGCGGCCGCCACCGACGAGTCGACCCCGCCCGACATGGCGGCCAGGACCTTCATCGCCCCCCGTCCCGGAGGCGGGCCACCGCGGGCGGGATGACAGCCAGCGCGAGGTCGACGTCGGCCGCGGTGGTCTCTCGGCCCAGCGTGAGGCGCAGCGAGCCGAGGGCGCGGTCCCGGGGGACGCCCATGGCCGCCAGGACATGGGACGGCTCGACCGCACCGCTGGCACAGGCCGAGCCCGCCGAGGCATACACGCCGGCGCCGTCGAGGAGCATGAGGAGCGCCTCCGACTCGACGCCGGGAAAGGAGATGTGGCAGTTGCCGGCGACCTTTGTGTCGCGCCTGCCCGTCTCGTGCGAGTCCGGCACCGCCACCAGGAGTCCGTCGGCCAGGCGGTCGCGGAGGGCGCCGACCCGGACCACCACGTCGGCCCGCTCGGCCACGGTGGCCTGCATGGCCGCGGCCATGGCCACGATGCCGGCCAGGTTGTGGGTGCCGCTGCGCCGGTCGCGCTCCTGTCCCCCGCCATGGAGGATGGGTGCGACCTTGATCGGCTGACGGACGACCAGGGCCCCGACGCCCTTCGGTCCCCCGAACTTGTGGGCGCTGACCGCGACCAGGTCGGCGACGCGGGCGACGTCGGCCACGTCGCTCCACGGAAAGGCGGCGACGGCGTCGGTGTGCATGACGGCGCCGGGCGCGTGACGACGGACCGTGGCGGTGATCTCGGCCAGCGGCTGCACCGTGCCCACCTCGTTGTTGGCCAGCATCACCGCCACGACGGTGACGTCGGCGTCGAGCAAGGCGGCCAGCCCGTCGAGGTCGACGACGCCGTCGGCGGTGACCGGCGCCAGCCGTCCTCCGAGGTCGGCGCAGGCGTTGAGGACGGCGTGGTGCTCGACCGCCGAGCAGACGACCGTCCCACCTCGCACCCGATGGATCCCGGCCACGGCGAGGTTGTCCGCCTCCGTCCCCCCACCGGTGAACACGATCTCCCCCGGCTCCGCCCCCAGGCAGGCGGCGACAACGTCCCGGGCCTCGTCGAGCGCCTTACGTGCCTCCCGCGCCACCGCGTGCGACCCCGACGGGTTGCCGAACCGGTCCCGCAGGAACGGAAGCATCGCCTCCACCGCCTCCACCCGCATGGCCGTGGTGGACGCGTTGTCGAGATAGGCCGGCATAGCAACCAGGCTACGCAGGTCGAAGAGGGAGACGTCCGACGCTCCCGCCGCCCGTCCGTCCAGAAAGAGTCCACCACTGGTTGCGCTTCGTCAACCAGCTGTTCCAGTCGGAAGGACGGAATGGCCTCATGCCAGATCGACGAAGGTTACGCCCGTCCCTCCAGCCGCCCGAAGGAACGCCAACACTTCCTCGGCCGTGGCCGGCACGATCCCGTCGGCGGTCTGGTGGCTTGGCGGAGGAAGGCCTCGCTGGCCTGGAAGCCCATCCCGCAGGCGAGCCCGAGGAGGATCCAGTCGACCGCCGCGAAACGCCTGATCCGACCCGGGGCGAGGACACCGAGAAGGGCCAGCGGCGCCAACTTGAGAGTCTCCTCGACCATGGCGGCAATCCCGATCGACGGGCTCCCGGCGAGCTTCATCGAGACGGCACCGATCACGAGCGGCCCACAGCGCACTGATCGAGAACAGCCGGAGGACAGACACCCACCGCACGGTCTTGGTCGGCGTCACCGCCAGCCACCCGAGCAGGATCGCCACACAGGGCAGCCACACGTGGACGCCCCGTCCGAATCCGTCGACGGAGGCGGACGCGATCACCACCGCAACCACGGCGACGACGTCGGCGACGACGAACCTCTTCAGCCGGCCCGGCTCACGCCCCAGCCACACAGCCAAAGGTCGCGCAGCCGCTCCCACCACTCGTGGTCCGCCACGACTGCCACGCCACAGGGTAGGCATGCGGTGGTATTCCGCGCCACAACATCACCTTTTGCAGTTGCTCAACCCCGGGGCGCGCGCAGCTGTCAGCCGAGGGGGGCGAAGCCGCCGCCGTCAGCGGGGGGCACCGGTTCCGGCGCTACCGGCGGACGCCCGGGCTCCGCCACGGACGGCTGGCCGTCCTCTGTCGGTGCCGGAGCCCGCCACGATGTCGGCTCCGCATCCGGGGCCCGGACCGGGGCCTCCAGAGCTGGCCGCACGGGCGGCGATTGCGGTGGAACCGCCGGGGCCGATGGCGACCGGGGCGTCGGCGGCCGAGGGGCCGTTCGTAGTTGATAGACCGCGGCCACGCAGATCAACCACCAGGCGGGGTGGACGCCCGCAGGCGGCATGGGCCGGACCAGGGACGACAACGGGTCGGCCAAGCCGACGGACAGTTGGTAGCGCACCTTGTAGTCCAACCCCGGCGCCCGCAGGAGGAAGGCCCGCACCGCCCGGTAGTCGTCGGCCGTCATCCCGCTCACGTCGAGACTGGCGGCGTAGGACTCCAGCCCCGCCGGCACCGAGAACTCGGCCGCCTGGGGCGGTGGCAGGCCGGTGCGCTCCCGCAGGACCATGGTGCCCGCCACCAGGTCGCCCAGCCGTTGGTTGTTCTTCGTGGCCAGCACCGAGATCACCGCCGCCGCGCCCGACGTGAGGAAGAAGTCGACCATCCCCAGCGCGGCCCGGATCGCGGCGTGGCGGAAGCGCACCGGCGCCCCCTCGACGGTCACCACCCGCAGCCCCATCGCCGCCTTGCCGAGGGTCCGCCCCCGCCAGAGCGTCTCCATGGCGATCGGGTACCCGAAGATCAGGGCGAAGGCGAGGAGGAAGAAGAGGGCGATCCCGACGCCGCTGAAGTCGGCGGCCGACAGGCCGATGCCGATCAGGAGCAGGGCGAAGCCCAGCAGCGACTGCACCACCCAGTCGATGAGGAGGGCGACGAACCGCGACCCGACGCCGGCCGGCTGGAGGTCGAGCGGCACCGCCTCCGGTGTGACCACCGCCGGCGTTTCCATCACGACGTACGGTACAGACAGCGGTGGACGTCGACTCCTACATTCGCACCAACCAGCCGGTCTGGACCCGGCTCGACGAGCTCACCGCCCGCGCCAGCCGCGGCGTCGGCCGGCTGTCGGCCGCCGAGCTCGACGAGCTGGTCAAGCTCTACCTGCGGGTCTCCACCCACCTGTCCTACGCCCGCACCTACTACCGCGACCCCTCCCTCACCGCATCCCTCACCGGTCGGGTGGCCCGGTCGAACGCGGTCGTCTACGGCACCCGGTCCCGCACCCTGCGGGCGGTCGGCCGGTTCTTCGCGGTGAGCTTCCCCGCCGCCCTGTGGCACATCCGCCACTTCGTGCTGGTCAGCGTCGCCCTGCTCTTCGTCCCCGCCCTCGCCTTCGGCATCTGGGTCGCCAACTCGCCCGCCGCCCTGGAGGCCACCGGCCCCGCCGCCGTCCGGGAGGCCTATGTCCAGGAGGACTTCGAGGACTATTACTCGTCGGCCTCCGCCGCCGCCTTCGCCTCCCAGGTCTTCACCAACAACGTGCGGGTGGCGATCCTGGCCTTCGCCGGCGGCATCGCGTTCTGCCTGCTCACCGCGGCCATCCTCATCTACAACGGGGCCAGCCTGGGCGTCGCCGCGGGGCTGTTCGCCGCCGTCGGCCAGTCGCCCAAGTTCTGGGGGCTGATCCTCCCCCACGGGCTGCTGGAGCTGACCGCGGTCTGCGTCGCCGGGGGCGCCGGCCTGTGCCTGGGCTGGACGCTCATCGACCCCGGCGACCGCCCTCGCGCCGCCGCCCTGGCCGAGGAGGGCCGCCGGGCCATGCTCATCGTCGTCGGACTGGTGGTGGTCTTCGGCGTGGCCGGCACGATCGAGGGCTTCGTGACCGGCAGTGGCCTGCCCACGACCGTCCGGGTGGGAATCGGGGTCGTCGCCGAGGTCGCCTTCCTCCTGTACTTCGTGGGCCAGGGGCGAGCCGTCTACAGCCGGCCGGTGGCCTTGACCTTGAGGTAGGCGTCGGCCAGGAGGGGGGCGAGGCGGCCGGGCTCGGCGTCGACGACGGTGGCCCCCATGCCCCGGAGGAGGGCGACCGTGCGCGCCCGGTCGGTGCGGGCCGCCACCGCCGCCGCCTTGCGGTAGGTGGAGGATGCGTCGGGGGGAACGGCCCCGGCCCACTCGGCCACGTCGGGGTCGGCCACGCTGGCCACGATCACCAGGTGGTGGCGGCTGAGAAGGGGGAGGACGGGCAGCACCGTCTCCGTCACCGCCTGCTCGGCCAGCTCGGTGAACAGGACCAGCAACGATCGCCGGCGGAAGCGGCCCAGGGTCGACGCGAACGCGCCCCGGTAGTCGCTCTCCACCAGCTGCGGCTCGAGGGCGTACATGGCCTCGGTGACCCGTCCGAGCTGATCCCGGCCGGCCCGGGGGGGACGATCGCCCGCACCACCTGGTCGAAGGCCACCAGCCCTACCTTGTCGCCCAGCCGGGAGGCAACTGCCGTCAGCATCATCACCGCGTCCATGGCGTGGTCGAGGCGGGGGACGTCGGCCACCCGGCCCGCCATCATCCGTCCGCTGTCGAGCAGGAGGAGGACGGTCTGGTTGCGCTCGGCCCGGTACGTGCGCACGATCGGCCGGCCGACCCGGGCGGTGGCGGCCCAGTCCACCCGCCGGAACTCGTCGTCGACCGTGTACTCCCGGAGCTGGTCGAACTCGGTGCCGCCCCCCCGCCCGGGTGCCGACCGCAGGCCGATCTCGAGGATGCGGGCCCGGTCGATGCGCAGCTCCGCCTCCTCCCGCGACCGGAACGGCGGGTACACCCGCAAGATGCCCGGCACCCGGAGCCGACCCTGCCGGGCGGCCAGCCGCCAGGGTCCCTCGACCCGCACCACGATCTCGGTGGGCGTGAACTTCCCCCGCCGCCGGGGCCGGATGGCGGTGCGGGCGGTGGCCCGTCCCCCCGGAGGCACCACGATGCGGGCCCGGCGGGAGGTCGCGCCCAACGATGGCGACAGCTCGTCGGCCAGGGTGAGGCGCAGGAGGCGATCAGAGGCCGGGTTGCGCACCGTCCATCGCACCTCGGCCTCCCCCCCGAGGGGGACGACCCCCGGCAGGTTTCGTTCGACCGGGATGGTCGCCGGCCTCGGCGCCCGGGCCCAGTCGACGACGGCCGCCGCCAACAGGGCCACGTCCACCACCCACAGCGCCGCCGCCGGCCACGGCGACGCCAAAACCACCAGCGACGCCACCGCCGCCGCCGCCACCAGCCGGGCCGTGGGAACGGGCATCACGCCATCGAACTGGTGACGGATTTGGTGGCTCTGGCAACCAAAACCGTCACCGGTTCGCCACGGCCGGCAGTGCGCCTCACCGCGGCATCACGACGTCGAACCGGTGACGGAAAAGGGGGCCCTGACGCCCGGAACTGTCACCGGTTCGAGCGCAGGCGGCGGGCAGTGGCCCTCACCGCGGAACGGGCACCGCGGCCAGGACGCCGTCGAGGACGCCGTCGGCGGTGACGCCCTCCAGCTCCACCTCAGGCCGCAACGAGATGCGGTGCCGCAACGCCGGCTTCGCCACCGCCTTGACCTCGTCGGGGGTGACGAACGACTTCCCGGCCAGGAACGCCCACGCCTTGGCCGCGGCCAGCAACATCACCGCGCCCCGGGGCGACGCGCCCAGGGCCAGCGACGGCGACTCCCGGGTCGCCCGCACGATGGCGACGATGTAGGCCTGGACCTTGTCCTCCACCGCCACCAGTCCCACCGCCCGGCGGGCGGCAGCCAGGTCGGCCACGCCGGCCACCGGCGAGATCCCCAGGGTGGCGACGTCGTGGGGGTTCATCCCTGCGTGGTGGCGGGCGACGACCGCCTGCTCCTGCTCGGCGGTGGGATAGGGCACCGACAGCTTGAGCATGAAGCGGTCGAGCTGGGCCTCGGGCAGGGGGTACGTGCCCTCGTATTCCACCGGGTTCTGGGTGGCCACCACCACGAACGGGTCGGGCAGGGGCCGGGTGTCGCCCGCCACCGTCACCTGCCGCTCCTCCATGGCCTCCAGCAGCGACGCCTGGGTCTTGGGTGGGGTGCGGTTGATCTCGTCGGCCAGCAGGAGGTTGGTGAACACCGGCCCCGGTCGGAACCGGAAGTCCCGTCCCTCGAGGATCACCTGGCCGGTGACGTCGGACGGCATGAGGTCGGGGGTGAACTGCACCCGCTTGAAGTCGAGGTCGAGCGACGCCGCCAGCACCTTGACCAGCAGCGTCTTGGCCACGCCCGGCACCCCCTCCAGCAGGACGTGGCCCCGCACCAGGAGGGCGACGACCAGGCCGGTGAGCACCGCGTCCTGGCCGACGACGACCTTGGCCACCTCCTCCCGGATGCGCAGCACGGCCGCCCGGGGGTCGTTCGCGTCAGCCAACCGGTCCTCCTCCTCGGACCCGGCGGCGGATGGACTCCACCGAGTGCGCCAGGGCCACCAGGCCATCCTCGTTCGCCGGGCGTCCCCCCGCCAGCACGCCCAGCACCTCGTCCGCGGTCAGGTCGCCGAATGCGCCGGGCGAGGCCGACGCCGCCAGCGCGCCCGCCACCACCTCGGCCGGGGTGGCCGGCGGCAACCCGAGGCGCTCGGCCAGCCACCGGCGCAGGTCGTCTCGCAGCACCGACGCCGCCTGCTCCCGGCCCTTGGCCCGCTGGAGCAGCTCCCCCACCGCCACCACCAGCTCCGATCCCGCCAGCGGCACCGGCTGGGGTTCGAGCACGGGGCGACCCAGGCGGCGCGCCCGCCACAGCACGAGCACCCCGAAGGCCACTGCCAGCTGCAGCACGGCCAGCTCCCAGCGCCGGGCCACCAGGTCGAGCAGGCCCTTCTCACCTTCGCCCGGTGCCGGCGGGCGCAGCACGACAACCCGCTCCGACGTCGTCGGCGCCAGCAGGGTCACCGCCAGCAGGCCGTTGTCGGCGTCGCCGAGGTTGGCGTTGACCAGGAAGCCGGCCCCCCCGACCGCCACCACGGTGCCGTCGCCGATGGGGACGACGACCAACCAGGCCTCGTCGTCGGAACCGGCCCGGAAGCACCCGGTAGCCCCGTCCGGCACCGCCTGGAGGATCGCCCCGGGGACGTCGACCCGCTGCACCTGGCGCAGGGCGGGCACGGTGCAGTCCCGCCGCAGCTCGGGTTCGAGGAACACGAATTCGGCTCCTCGGACGGGCACCACCGGGCTCAGGGGCGAGGACACGTCGGTCACGACGAGCGTTCCGCCGGCCGCCACCCACGCCGCGACCTGTTCCCGGGTCGCGTCGTCGAGGCCGTCGTCCAACAGCAGGGCGGTGGTGGCCGACGGCCCCGGTGCCTCCGACTGCACCGACACGTCCGCCCCCAGCAGGCGGAGGGTGTCGACCAGGGCCTTGGTGCCGGTCGGACCGGTCGACGACGGGTCGAGCGGGGGACCCTCGGCGGGCGGGGCGCCGCCGACCAGGGCCACCGCCACGATGGCCGCCACCACCGCCACCCACGGCCACCACACCCGGAGTCGGTCCCGGGTGATCACCGGCCCACCCCCGACAGAACCTCGTCGGCCAGGCCCCGGAACCGCACCGTCTCGTCCTCACCGGTGGGCCGTTCGCCGTACCAGGCCCGCTCGAACAGCTCGGTGGCGCCGGCGAAGGGGGCGGCAACGGCGGGCGCCGCCCCCGCCATCTCGACCCGGTACTCCCCCGCGGTGCGGCCCGCCACCTCCTCCACCAGGCCCCGGTCGGCCAGCTCCGCCACCAGCGCCCGGTAGCGGCAGCGCAGGGCCTGGCGCCATTGGCCGGCCCGCTCGGCGGCCTCGGCGTCGGCCCGCCACTCGGCCGCCCCCCGTCTGGGCGTGGCCACCGAGTCCACCCCTCGCCCCGGGTCCCGGGTGACGCCCCGGCCGAAGCGGATGGCGACCACCACGATGGCGAGCACGGCCACCGCCAGGATGGCCCAGGCGACGACCGTCCCCCGGCCGCCGCCGAGCAGGGCGCCGAGGATCCGCTCGACGAAGTCGATGACTGCGTCCCGGAGCCGTTGGACGAGCCCGGGCTCCGGGCGCTGGTACTCGGCCCGGGAGAGCACCTCGCCGATGGCGTCGCGCACCGCCTCCGGCGAACGTTCCGGAGGGGGCAGGTCGGCCACCAGCCGGGCCGCCCAGCTAGCGGCTGGACTCACCGCGGGCCAGGTCGCCGGCCATGATCTGCAGGTCGAGCCCCTCCTGGCGGATGCGGGCGTCGTAGTAGACGAGGGTGGCGATGATGGCCACCAGCGGCGTGCCCACCAGTCCGCTCAGGACGCCGCCGGCGGCCAGCAGCACCCATCCCCAGCGCAGCCCCACGACCAGGGCCAGCGTCTCGGGAATGACGCTCAGCGCCGACCCCACCGCGCTGGCCAGGAGCCCGGACAGCAGGGCGACGCCGAGGACGGGGAACAGGCGGGGCCGCACCAGCCGGAACGACCGCTTCATGGCCCGGATGGGGCCCAGTCCCTCCACCGCGATGGCGGGCGCCACCGGGACGAAGAGGGCCATCACCACCAGCCCGGGGAAGACGCACAGGACGAGGCCCACCCCCTCCAGCAGGTGGACCAGGATCCAGGCCACGATGAACGCCCACCAGCGGGCCCGCACCGCCCGGAGGGCCTGGCCGGCCGTCATCCGCTCCCCCAGGTAGGCGGCGGACACGATTCGGCTCACGGCCCCGGCCACGAACGGCAGGACCAGGATCGTGGCTGCCAACGCCACCAGCGCGGCCCACCCGGGGGTGCTGCTCGAGTTGAGGGCGTCCTCGGCCGTCGACGGGTCGCTGAACAGGCTGAGCAGGCCGGTGCCGCCCAGGTAGTCCCGTTGCAGGTAGGCGGCCACGATCTGGACGGGGACGACGAAGGCGGCCGTGACCAGGACGATCGACCGGGCCTCGGCCTTGAACAGCTTGAACGCCCCGTCGAGGATGTCGGACAGGGTCATCGGGTGCAGCGGAAGCGGCCCGGTGCGGGCACTTCCGCCCTTGGGTTGGGTCGAGTACCCCCCGTATGCCCCCGGGGGCGGCGGCATCGAGCCGGAGGCGCCCGCCGCCGGGTCCCAACCGGGCCATCCGCCACCGTCAGTGCCGGCACCGGCGCCCGCCGCGCCCTCGCCGCCGACGGGCGGTTCCATCGGTGCCCACTCCGGCCGGTCGTCCGCCACGGCGGTCAGGCTATGTGACAGGACCCGTCATACGACATAGCATCGGTGTATGACAATGCTGAGCTTCCGAGTCGACGCCGAAGCGGCGGCGCAGGTCCAGGTATGGGCGGATCGCCTGGGCGTCGACCGGTCGGAGCTGCTGCGCGACGCCCTCCGGCGCCACATCCTTCGCCTGGCCGGCGAGACCGATGCCCAGACCTGGCACGACCTCCCCCTCGACGAGGGCGAGCGGTCGCTGGCGGAGATCGCGGACTGGGGGCCGGCCGAGGACTGGTCCGACTGGGCCGATGCCGCGGGGTGACGTGTGGTTCGCGGCCGCGCCCGGCGGCGACCGCCCCGTCCTGGTCCTCACCCGCGACCCGGTCGCCGACCGGATCGGCTCGGTCGTCGTGGCCGCCCTCACCCGCACGCACCGGGGCCTCGTCTCCGAGATCGAACTGACCAAGGCCGCCGACGGCGTCCCCACCGACTGTGTCGTCAACTTCGACAACGTCCACACGATCCCGAGGGAGACCCTCCGCCGAAGAGTGACCACGCTGTCGCCCGCACGCATGGCCCAGGCCTGCCGCGCTCTGGCCGCCGCCACCGGCTGCTGAGCCGAGCCGCCTACTGCTCGGCCGGCACCAGCCAGAGGACGGTCAGCGCGGGCAGGTCGACCGCCACCGAATGGTCGAGGCCGTGCCACGGGATGGCATCCGCATGGGCGTGCTCCCGGTGGCGCGGGCCCCAGCCGGTGAACTCGGGAGACTGGGTGTCGAGGACCGTCCGCCACCAGCCGTCCCGGGGGACACCGATGCGGTAGCCGGGCCGGTCGGAGCCGGACATGTTGGCCACGCACACCAACGTCCGCGACCCGTCGGCCGAGAAGCGGGCGAAGGAGATCACGTTGTGGTCGGTGTCGTTGGCGTCGATCCACCCGAACCCGGATGGGTCGAAGTCGCGCTCGAAAAGCGCCGGCTCGTTCTGGTAGATGGCGTTCATGCGGCGGACGAGGTGGTGGACGCCGGCGTGCTCGGGCCACTGGAGGAGGTCCCACTCGATGCTGCCCTCGTGCGACCATTCCCGACCCTGGGCGAGCTCGCAGCCCTGGAACAGCAGCTGCTTGCCCGGGTGGGCCCACATCCAGGCGTAGAGCGCCCGCAGGTTGCCGAAGCGCTCCAGGCCCTCGCCCGGCATCTTGCCCAACAGCGACCCTTTGCCGTGCACCACCTCGTCGTGCGACAGGGGGAGCACGAAGTTCTCGCTGAACGCGTACAGGAGCCCGAACGTGAGGTGATGGTGGTGATAGCTCCGGTAGACAGGCGGCTTGGAGAAGTACTCGAGGGTGTCGTGCATCCAGCCCATGTTCCACTTGAAGCCGAAGCCGAGGCCGCCCAGGTACGTCGGCCGCGACACCGCCGGCCAGGCGGTGGACTCCTCGGCCATGGTGATGGCGCCCGGGTGGTGGCCGTAGACCAGCTCGTTCATCCGGCGCAGGAAGTCGACCGCCTCCAGGTTCTCCCGCCCGCCGAACCTGTTGGGCAGCCACTCCCCTTCCTTCCGGGAGTAGTCGAGGTAGAGCATCGACGCCACCGCGTCGACCCGAAGCCCGTCGATGTGGAACTCCTCCATCCAGAACAGGGCGTTGGCCAGCAGGAAGTTCGACACCTCGTGGCGGCCGAAGTTGAAGACGAGCGTCCCCCAGTCGGGGTGCTCGCCCTGGCGGGGGTCGGCGTGCTCGTAGAGGGCGGTGCCGTCGAAACGGGCCAGGGCGAAGGCGTCCTTGGGGAAGTGGGCCGGCACCCAGTCGACGATCACGCCGATGTTGCGGGCATGCAACGCGTCAACCAAGAAGCGGAAGTCGTCGGGCGACCCGAACCGGGCCGTCGGCGCGTAGTAGCACGACACCTGGTAGCCCCACGATCCGGAGAAGGGGTGCTCGGCCACCGGCATCATCTCCACGTGGGTGAAGCCCATGTCGACCAGGTAGTCAGGCAGCCACTCGGCCATCTCCCGGTAGGTGAGGGGCCGGTCGCCCTCCTCCGGCACCCGCCGCCACGAGGCCAGGTGCATCTCGTACACCGACATGGGGCTGGTCATGGCGTCGGTCGCGGCCCGGCGCTCCATCCACTCCTGGTCGGCCCACGAGTGGGTGCCCTCGGTGCCGATGATGGCGGCCGTGCTCGGTGGCACCTCGGTAGCAAAGGCGAAGGGGTCGGTCTTGAGGATGAGCGAGCCGTCGGCCGCCACCAGCTCGAACTTGTAGCGGTGGCCGGGCTCGGTCCCGGGGAGGAACAGCTCCCACACCCCCGAGGACCCGAGCATCCGCATGGGGTGCATGCGGCCGTCCCAGCCGTTGAAGTCGCCCACCACCCGCACCGACCGGGCCGACGGGGCCCACACCGCGAACGACACGCCCGTAACGCCCTGGTGCTCCCGGAGGTGGGCGCCCATCACCCGCCACAGGGTCTCGTGGCGACCCTCGCCGTAGAGATAGAGGTCGAGGTCGCCCAGCGTCGGCCAGAACCGGTACGGATCCTCGACGGTGAACGTGCCTGCCTCGTAGGTGACGTCGAGCTGGTAGCCGTCGGCGGGCGCGGGGGTGGGCACGGCGGCCTCGAACAGGCCCGCGGGGTGGACGCGGTCGGCCGTCACCCGGGTGCCGTCGGGCAGGACGACCGCGACCGCCTTGGCGTCCGGTCGCCACGCCCGGACCAGGTTGCCGTGAAGGCCGAGGACCAGGTGGGGGTTGGTGTGGCGCCCGTTGACGACGGCCTGTATCTCGCCGGCCACGTGGTCGGCCATCGGGTCGGCGGGAACGGCGCGCACCTCCGGGGGGACGGCCAGCACCGCCGGAGCGACCGGCTTCGGGTTCGAGTTCGACGTGCGGCGCTCGCTCATCGCCGTCCCACCCCCAGTCGGCGCAGGGCGGCGACGGGGATGTGCTCCCACTCCGGACGATGGGACCGTTCGTAGGCCAACTCGTACACTGCTTTCTCCAATTCAAAGGCCGCCAGCACGGCGTCGACCGACGACTGGTCGGCGGGCAGGATCCCGGCCTTGGCCGCCGCGGGCAGGTAGCCGTCGAGGAACGCCTGGCGGTTGCGGGCCTCCCACGCCTCCGCCGACTCGTCGAACTCGTTGCCGTCACGTTCGGCCCGGGCCACCGACGACGCGTAGTGGAGCGACCGCAGCATCCCGGCCACGTCGCGCAGGGGCGACGTCCGCCGTCGGCGCTCCTCCAGCGGCCGGTCGGGCTCGCCCTCGAAGTCGAGGATGTACCAGCCGGCGTCGGTGCGCATGACCTGGCCCAGGTGATAGTCGCCGTGGGCCCGGATGGCGGGTCCGGCGTCGGCCAGGCGCAGCTCCTCGAGGACGGCGAGGGCGGGCACCACGTCGCCCAGCGCCCGCCGGGCCTGGGCCTCGATGTCGTCGGCCCACTCCTCGGTGTCGCCGGACGCCCGTCCGAACGCCTCCGCCATGGCCACGTGCATGGCTGCGGTGGTCTCCCCCAACCGGCCCGCCTCCGCCGAGAAGTCGCCGCCCGCCTCGGCCGGGTCGGTCGCCGGCGGAGGCATGGACAGGTCGAGGACGGGCATCGACTGGGTGTCGTGCACGCCGAACAGGTCGCGCAGGGACGTGAGGGCAAGCGCCCAACCGTCGACCGCGCCGGCCAGGAAGGGCTGGAGGAAGGCGAGGTCGTAGCCGTGGGCCGTCTCGGTGGCCAGGGGCGCGGCTACCCATGGGAAGCCCACCCGGCTCAAGGCCGACGTGACCTCGACCTCGGGATTGGGACCGGCGAGCAGCCGCCGGAACACCTTGAGGATGACCCGCTCGTCGTAGACCAGGGAGGTGTTCGACTGCTCGACGCCGATCGGTCGCACCCGCTCGGCCGACTCGTCGCCGCCCGTGACGTGCCAGTAGAGGTGGAGACCGAGGTCGGGGTCGAGGGCGGCGTCGTAGACGGTGGCCGTCTCGCCGTCGACGTCGACCACGCCCACCAAGGCGTCCTCGTGGCCCCGCAGGAAGTCGAGCTGCTCGGCTACCGGGCGCAGGCCGACGAGCACCTGGTAGCAGCTCCCGTCGGCCGCCACCAGCAGCCGCACCAAGAGCGGCCAGCCGTCGCGCAGCACCTCCGAGTCGGTGACGGTCAGCGAGGCCGGCTCCGCCGTGCCCGCGTACCACCGCTGCCTGGGCAGGTGGGCCCGCAGCAGGTCCAAGGGGATCGAGGGCAGGGGGCGACTCATCGGCTCATCCGTCGACCAACTGGAACCAGTAGAAGCCGTGGCCACCGAGGGTGAGCAGGTAGGGCAACTCGCCCACCTTGGGGAACGGCACCCGGCCGAACAGCTCGATCGGGGTCTTGCCCGCGAACCGGCCCAGTTGCAGCTCCACCGGCTGGGCGAAGCGACTGAGGTTGTTGACGCACAGGATGGTCTCGTCCCCCCGATGGCGAAGGAAGGCCAGCACCGACGGGTTCTCCGCCGACAGCACCTCGAAGCTGCCCACCCCGAACACGTCGGAGTGCTGCTTCCGCACCCGCAGCGTCCGCTGGAGCCAGTGCAGGAAGGAGCCGGGGTCGCGCAACCCGGCCTCCACGTTGACCGATTGGTACCCGTAGACCGGGTCCATCAGGGGCGGGAGGTAGAGCTGGGCGAAGTCGCCCTTGCTGAAGCCGGCGTTGCGGTCGGGCGTCCACTGCATGGGGGTACGTACCCCGTCGCGGTCGCCCAGATAGATGTTGTCGCCCATCCCGATCTCGTCGCCGTAGTAGAGGACGGGGCTGCCGGGCAGGCTGAACAGCAGCCCGTGGAGCAGCTCGGACACCCGCCGGTCGTTGTCGACCAGGGTGGCGAAGCGGCGGCCGATGCCGATGTTGCGCTTCATCCGGGGGTCCTTGGCGTACTCCGCGTACATGTAGTCGCGCTCTTCGTCGGTGACCATCTCGAGGGTCAGCTCGTCGTGGTTGCGCAGGAAGATCCCCCACTGGGCGCCGTCGGGGATGTCGGGGGTCTGGGCCAGGATCTCGGTGATCGGGTAGCGCTGCTCCCGGCGCACGGCCATGAACATCCGAGGCATGAGCGGGAAGTGGAAGGCCATGTGGCACTCGTCGCCGCTGCCGAAGTAGTCGACCACGTCGGTCGGCCACTGGTTGGCCTCGGCCAGCAGGACGGTGTTGGGGTGGGTCGACTCCACCTCCTTGCGCAGGCGCTTGAGGTAGTCGTGGGTCTCGGGCAGGTTCTCGCCGTTGGTGCCGTCGCGCTCGAAAAGGTAGGGGACGGCGTCGAGGCGGAACCCGTCGAGGCCGAGGTCGAGCCAGAACCGCACGACGTCGAGGATCGCCTGCTGGACCTCCTCGTTGTCGAAGTTGAGGTCGGGCTGGTGGCTGAAGAACCGGTGCCAGAAGTACTGCTGGCGGACCGGGTCCCACGACCAGTTCGACCGCTCGGTGTCGACGAAGATGACGCGGGCATCGGGAAAGCGCTGGTCGTCGTCGTTCCAGACGTACCAGTCGGCCTTGGGGTTGGTGCGGTCCTGGCGGGACTCCTGGAACCACGGGTGCTGGTCGCTGGTGTGGTTGATGACGAGGTCGGCGATCACCCGCATCCCCCGCCTGTGGGCCTGTTCCACCAGCTCGACCACGTCGGCCAGGTCGCCGTACTCGGGCAGGACGGTGAAGAAGTCGGAGATGTCGTAGCCGCCATCCCGCAGAGGTGACTGGTAGAAGGGCAGCAGCCAGAGGACGTCGACGCCGAGCCACTCGAGGTAGTCGAGCTTCTCGGTGAGGCCCTTGAGGTCGCCGGTGCCGTCGTTGTTGGCGTCGAAGAAGCCCCGGGTGAGGACCTCGTAGAAGACGGCCTTCTGGTACCACCGCTCGTCACTCACCGGATCACAGGGCTCACGGGATCACAGGGCTCACGGGATCACAGGGCTCACCCGCTCACGGGACGCCGATGTCGTGGCGGAGGGAGAAGATGTGGGCGGCCGTGTACGGGTCGAGGCGGACGTAGGCGCTCGATCCCTGCCAGGTGTAGACGGCGCCGCTGAGCTCGTCGTAGGCGGTGAAGGGCCGCTGGACCGGCATCCCCAGCGCCTCCAAGTCGAGGACCACCGTGTCCTCGTGGGTGGCGAAGGGATCGATGTTGACGACGACGAGGACAGTGTCGGAGCCGTCGGCGCTGCGCTTCGAATAGGCCAGCATGTGCTCGTTGAACGTGCCGTGGAAGCGGATGTTGGTCAGCTCGGCGAGGGCTGGGTGGCGGCGGCGGATGTCGTTGAGCTGGGCCATCAGCGGAGCCAGCGACGCTGGGTCGCCCCAGTCCCGGTCCTTGATCTCGTACTTCTCGGAGAACAGGTACTCCTCGTTGGTCTCCGACGCGGGCGCGTTCTCCATCAGCTCGTAGCCGCCGTAGATCCCGTAGGACGGGACAAGGGTGGCGGCTAGGATCAGCCGCTGGCGGAATGCGGCCGGACTGCCGTTGCGTAGCGGGTGGACGAGGATGTCGGGCGTGTTGGGCCAGAAGTTGGGGCGCATGAAGTCGGCCTTGGGGCCCTGGGCGACCTCCTCCACGTAGTTGCGCAGCTCCCACTTGGTGGTCCGCCAGGTGAAGTAGGTGTAGCTCTGGGTGAAGCCGACCTCGGCCAGCGCCGACATCACCTTGGGCCGGGTGAACGCCTCGGCCAGGAAGAGCACGTCGGGGTGGTCGCGCTGGATGGCGGGGATCATCCACTCCCAGAAGGCCAACGGCTTGGTGTGGGGGTTGTCGACCCGGAAGATGCGCACGCCGTGGCCGATCCAGTAGTCGACGATGTCCTTGCACGCCTGCCACAGCGCCTCTTGCTCGCCCTCACCCTCCGGCCAGAAGTTGATGGGGTAGATGTCCTGGTACTTCTTGGGCGGGTTCTCGGCGTACTTGATCGAGCCGTCGGGCCGGTGGTGGAACCAGGCCGGGTGCTCCTTCACCCACGGGTGGTCGGGCGAGCACTGGAGGGCGTAGTCGAGTGCGATCTCCATGTCGTGGTCGCGGGCGGCCTGCACCAGGTACTCGAAGTCGTCGATCGTGCCCAGTTCGGGGTCGATGGCGGTGTGGCCGCCGTCGGAGCTGCCGATCGCCCACGGGCTGCCCGGGTCGCCGGGGCCGGCCACGAGGGTGTTGTTTGGGCCCTTGCGGTGGCTGATGCCGATGGGATGGATGGGCGGGAGGTAAAGGACGTCGAAGCCCATGGCCGCCACCCGGGGCACGGCGTTGTCGGCGGTGGCGCGGAGCCCGCCCTCGGAGCGGGGGAAAAGCTCGTACCAGGCGGAGAAGACGGCCCGCTCCCGGTCGACCCACAGGGGGATGGGATCGGACGGGGTGGCGTCGACGGGGTCGGGGACGGTGGCGAGGAGGGCGGCCAGGTTGGGGTGGAGGGCCTCGACCAGCCCGCCGCCATCGGGCCGGGTGCGGAGGGCGGTGGCCGCCTGCTCCAGGGGTCGGCGGTCCGACTTGGCCACGTCGGCGGCACGCCGCTCGAGCAGGCGGGCGCCCTCGTCGAGCTCGACGGAGATGTCCTGCCCCGCGGCCTGCTTGATGAGGACCTCCCGGCGCCAGGTGGCGAAGCGGTCGGTCCACGCCTCGACGCGCACCTCGTGGCGGCCGAGGGAGCTGGGCTCGACGGAGGCCGTCCACCGATCGTTGCCCTGGTCGGTCATGGGGGCGTACCGCCACTTGGACTCGCCCTCCGGCCGGTACGCGGCCCGGGCCGCGAGCAGGTCATGGCCGTCGCGGAAGATGTCGGCGGAGACGGTGGTCGGGTGCCCGATGACCGCCTTGGCCGGGAACCGGCCGGTCGGTGTGCGCGGGCGCGGGTCGACAATCACGATTCGACCAGTCACCCCACTGGTGTACCACCGCCGGCCGGACCCCAACCCCGCCGTCGGTCGGGCGCCGCCGTTCATGGGTCGGAAAACGTGCGCCTGCCGCCCCTTTTCATGCCCAAGACCGTTTTCGACGCGGCGGGGCTACTGAAACACGACCGCCTGGATCTGCTGCACCGGGAAGTCGTCGATGCGCCCGACGGTGCGCAACTCGCCGAGCGTGCCCGACCGGTCGCCGAAGCTCCACGTCGCCGTCCACCGCTCGGTGACGACCACGTCGTACGAGCCGGCGTGGATGTACTCATGCTTGATGTCGCCGTCCGGCCACGGCTCACCCTCGGAGGAGTGAGGCCCGGTCCGCGTGCCGTCGCCCCAATCGACGTAATACCTTCCGGTGGCCGTGATGATCAGCGGCCCAAAGGGAGTGTCGGGCTCAGTGTAGGCATACGTGGTTGTTCCTCGAGTCTCGAGGTATGCGTACATTCCGGTGATCGCCCGTCCCGGGCCGATATACGGGGTGGGCTCAGGAAGGGGGATCTCGTTCCAGTAGCGGATCGCATAACTGGCCGGTGTTTCGGGCGCCGACTCGTTTCCGGGCTGCACCGGGCACGCTGGATACGTTTGGCTAATATCACGGAAGTCCCTGTCAGGGATGGTTAGAACGGCGGGGTCGACACCCTCGGGAACCTCCCGATAGCCGGTAGTCGTGCAGGCCTCGCCATTCGGGCCCCCGCCGTCGACGATCTTCTCGTAGGCCGCGTATCTCTTGCCCGATCCTGGCGTAGCGGGTGAGTTCTCCGGATCCCGGATCTCGTCGGGCTCTGGAGGGGGGAACAGCTTCACTCATCGTCCCCACAGGCAAGTCCAGCCCTACTGGCGGCGAAGGTGCAACCGCCAAGAATGGGTGGGACGGAGAGATCCGTGGGCAGTGCGGTTGTCGGTGTCGTATCGGTCGCCTGAATCACGCTTGCGATCATCCGTTGCGCTTGACCATGCGATGGCTGGCCCGCGATCGATATGAACGTGAGGAAACAGAGACCCGTCAGAGATCTGCGCATGGGTCCTCCGGGGCTGTGCCATCACGCTCGAGCCCGTCGTAGATATAGACCCAATTCGTCGAGTTGTAGACGCTTCGGACCACATATTTGTCGGAAGGCACAAGAACCACCCATAGAGTCGTCGGTTCCGATGCTGTGAGTGAAGCGCCTGAGTAGTCGCGCAGAACCTCTGCAAAAATGCAGTCGGGACTGGCGACTATTAGCCTCGAGATGACGGTCTCATGGTCTGATGGTGACGGTCGGTAGTTCGCAAATCCGTCGGCTGCGTCAGCGGAGAACAGACTGAGCTGATTCTGACGGGGGCTACCGATGTAGAGCGCCCTCAGCCGTTCGAGAGCCTCCGGCGGAATCGTCTTTGTGCTCACAACCAGGCGGAGCATCTCGCCTGCCGCGTGGTCCAGCCCCGCGAGCACGCGGTTCACGTAGGCCTCGTCGATCACTTGGGGGACGGCGTAGGGGTTGGTCGTGGTGGTCCCGATCGGGACGGTGGCGGTGGGGCCGAGGGGTTCGGACTTCCCGCCGCACGCCGCGAGGGCGGTGGCCATGGCCACGGCGACGACCGCCAGTGAACGTCGTGTTCGCTCACCCACCAACGGAATACATATCATAGCTTTTCACACGGGAGCAAGAGGCAACCTGCGGTAGCGTGACGGGCCTATGAAGGCCTATCGAAGCTTCACGGTCCGGCCCCGTCTGCCTGACGCCCTCGCCCCCTTGCACACCCTGGCCATGAACCTGCGGTGGTCGTGGGACGAGCACACCCAGGACCTGTTCCGGTGGGTCGACTCCGAGGCGTGGGAGGCGAGCGGCAACGACCCCGTCCGCCTCCTCGGCTCGGTCGGCAAGGCCCGGCTCGACGCCCTCGCCGCCGATCGCACGTTCCTCTCCTTCCTCCAGGAGGTCTCCGACGAGCTCCGGCGCGACATGGAGGCCGACCGGTGGTTCCAGGGCCGCGACAGCCCCCTGCATTCGGTGGCCTACTTCTCCCCCGAGTTCGGCATCGCCCGGGCCCTGCCCCAGTACTCGGGCGGACTGGGCGTGCTCGCCGGCGACCACCTCAAGGCGGCCAGCGCCCTCGGCGTCCCCCTCGTCGGCGTCGGGCTCTTCTACGCCCAGGGCTACTTCCGCCAGGAGCTCAACGGCGACGGCTGGCAGGAGGAGCGCTACGTCGACCTCGACCCCCACGCCATGTCGCTGGGCTCGTGCGAGCCGGTGGTGGAGGTCGACCTGGCCGGAACCAAGCTCTATGCCCGGGTGTGGAGAGCCCAGGTGGGACGCATCCCCCTGTACCTCCTCGACACGTCGGTGGAAGTCAACGACGAGCTCGAGCGGGGCGTCACCGACCGCCTCTACGGGGGCGACACCGAGCACCGCCTGCGCCAGGAGATCCTGCTCGGCGTCGGCGGCGTCCGCGCCCTGGAGGCCGTGGGCGAGACACCCCACGTGTTCCACAGCAACGAGGGCCACGCCGGCTTCCTCGGCCTGGAGCGCATCCGGCGGGCCATCTCCGGCGGCCTCTCCTTCGACGAGGCGGTGGAGGCGGTCCGGGCGGGCACCGTGTTCACCACCCACACTCCCGTCCCGGCCGGGATCGACCGCTTCCCCCGCCCCCTCATGGAGCGCTACTTCAAGGCGTGGGCCGACGAGTGCAACGTGAGCTTCGACACCCTCATGGCCCTCGGCCACGTGCCCGACGAGCCGCCCGACGCCCCCTTCAACATGGCCGTCATGGGCCTGCGCCTGGCCGGATTCAGCAACGGCGTGTCCAAGCTCCACGGGCACGTGAGCCGGCAGATCTTCCAGTCCGTGTGGCCGGGCGTGCCCACCGAGGAGCTGCCGATCGGCTCGATCACCAACGGCATCCACACCCGCACCTGGGTGTCGGCCGAGGTCCGCGACCTCTTCGACCGTCACGTCCTGCCCGAGTGGCACCTGGCCGGCCCCGACCGGTGGGCCCGCATCGACGACGTCGGCGACGACGAGCTGTGGCGGGCCCGCCAGCAGGCCCGGGAACGGCTGGTGGCGTTCGTCCGCCAGCGGCTGCGGGCCACGTCGTTGGCGCGGGGCATGTCGGAGGCCGACCTCACCTGGCTCGACGACGCATTCAACCCCAACATCCTCACCGTCGGCTTCGCCCGCCGCTTCGCCCCCTACAAGCGAGCCACCCTCCTGCTCTCGCAGCCCGACCGGCTGACCAGGCTCCTCCTCGACGCCGACCGGCCCATGCAACTCCTGTTCGCGGGCAAGGCCCACCCGGCCGACGACCCGGGCAAGGAGATCATCCGCCAGGTGGTGCAGTTCACCCGGCTCCACGACGTCCGCCACCGGGTCGCCTTCGTGGAGGACTACGACATCGGCGTTGCCCGGATGATGTACCAGGGCTGCGACGTGTGGCTCAACACGCCCCGCCGGCCGATGGAGGCCTGCGGCACCAGCGGCGAGAAGGCCGCCCTCAACGGCGCCCTCAACCTCTCCATCCTCGACGGGTGGTGGGACGAGCTCTACGACGGGCACAACGGATGGGCCATCCCGTCGGCCGAGACCGTCGCCGACCAGCACCTTCGCGACCAGCTGGAGGCGGGGAGCCTGTTCGACCTCCTCGAGCGCCAGATCGTCCCCCTGTATTACGAGGCCAACCCGGGACGGCCGCCCAGCCGGTGGCTGAGCCGGGTCCGGCGCTCGCTGCGCACCCTCGGCCCGGTCGTGACGTCCAGCCGCATGGTGCGCGACTACGTGGAGGCGATGTACGAGCCGGCCGCCACCCACGGCGAAGCCCTGGCCGCCGACGGCTTCGCCCGGGCCAAGGCGTTGGCGGCATGGAAGCGACGGGTGCTCACCATGTGGACGACGGTCGCGGTGCAGACGGTCGACGAGGCCACCGACGCCGCCGACCTCGGCGGGGCCCGCACGGTGGCGGCCGTCGCCGACCTGGGGCGGCTCGGTCCCGACGACGTCCAGGTCCAGGTGGTGCACGGACCGGTCGGCAATACCGACGAGATCGTCGACGCGGCCATGTCCACCATGGACCTGGTGGGCGGCCCGGGGCCGTACCGGTACCAGGGCACCTTCACCTGCGACCGGCCCGGGCGCTACGGGTTTACTGTGCGGGTCGTGCCCTCCCACCCCGATTTGTTGACATGGACCGAGCTCGGCTGCATGGCGGTCGCCTGACCCTGTCGCCCGAGCCGATCGAGACGGCGGAATCGCAGCTCCCGACGAACTCCACCCCGCACGTTCGCACCCACCGGCCCCGCCGGCGCAGCGGCGCGGGCCGGACGACGGCCGCCCTGGCCACGATCGCGGCCCTCGCCCTGGCCGGGTGCTCGCCCGGCGACGGCCCGAGCGCCCGCATGGGGTCGGGCCCGCCGCCCACCGTCGCCACGACCACCAGCACAACCACGATCCCGGTCGACCCGGAGATCGAGGACATCGTCGCCGGGGCGGGCATGACCGAGCTCGGACGCCGACTCTTCCTCTCCGCCGACCCGTCGGTGGAGGACTCCGAGACCCTGATCCAGAGCTGCGCCGACGTCGATGCCATCGCTCGTCCCGAGGGGGGCACCTCCCACACCTTCGGCTGCCTGATCGACGGGAAGATCCACCTGCGGGCCTTCGCCGAGCCCGAGGTCCGCGAGCTCGTCTACGTGGTGGCCGCCCACGAGCTGCTCCACGTCGTGTACGGCCGCCTCAGCCGGTCGGAGCGCCTCGCCCTCGACCCCGACCTGGAGGGGGCCCGCGTCGACAATGCCCTCCTCGAGGAACGGCTCGAGGTCTACGCGGCCGTCGACGAGGACTCCACCAACGAGGTCCACTCCATTCTGGGCACCGAGTTCGTCAACCTGTCCGCCACCCTCGAGGCCCACTATGCCGAGTACTTCGACCGGGTCCTGGTGCTCGACGCCTTCCGACGGACCCTGGGCGACCGGGAGGACGAGATCCGGTCCCTGAAGGCGTCGATCGCCGACATGGAGGTCGGCCTCGACGAGATCCAGGCCGAGCTCGACGCCCAGCAGGCATCGGGCGACATCGAGGGCTACAACGCCAACGTGGCCCGCTTCAACGCCCTGGTGGCAGAGCACAACACGGCCGTGCGCCGGGTGAACGCCCTGGTCGACGAGGACAACCGCCTGACCGGGTGACCGCGCCGAGCGTCAGTGCGTGAGGTTGAAGAGCTCCGGCTCCTCGCCCACCGAATGCACCGCCGTAACCCCGGGGACCCGATCCTTGAGGATGCGCTCGATACCGGCCTTGAGCGTCATGGTCGACGCCGGGCAGCTGCCGCAGGCACCGACCAGCTCGACATCGACGACGCCCGTCTCCTCGTCGACACCCACCAGGGTCATGTCGCCGCCGTCGGACTGCAGTACGGGACGGATGGCCTCGATGGCCTCCATCACCTGGTCTCGCATCATGCTTGCCTCCGTCGACATGCTCACGACACTACCAACGCCGATCCGGCCCCCGGCCTTCCCGTAGGCTCCGGTGCCCGTGGCCCGCGTCGTCGCCCGCTCCGTCGTCGACCGGGCGGGCCTGGAGGACTGGCTCCGGCCACGCACCGACCTGCTGGTGGAAGACATCGTGGGCGAGGGCACCTTCGTCCAGCAGGACGGACCCTTCGAGCACTACGAGCGGCGGGTGGAGGTGGAGGCGGCCGCCGACGGTGAAGGTCGCCACCAGGTGACCCAGACGGTGGACTTCCGCCTGGCCCTGCCGTACTTCCGGTTCCTGTTCAGCCCGGGCGTGCGCTCCGCCCTCCGCCGGCCTGGCCGGCCCCGGGCACCGTGGTGGGCGCCCCCCGAGCACCTCGACACCGGCGCCGCCACCGCCCTTGGCACGCTGGCCATCCTGGCCGTCACCTTCGGCTACCTCAACACCCTGTTCACCCAGACCATCCCCTTCGCGGGGGAGGAGTTCGGGGCCGGCAACAGCGCCCAGGGGGTTGCCGGCAGCCTCGTCCGGGTGGGGGGGATGATCGCCTTGGTGGTCGTGGCCGCCGCCGACCGCAGGGGACGGCGCTCGGTGATCCTGTTCGCGGCCACCGCCGGCTGCCTCCTCGCCGTCACCGGTGCGCTGGCGCCGTCGCTCGAGTGGCTGACCGGCAGCCAGATGCTGGCCCGGGCCTTCGCCAGCGCCCTGTTGGTCCTGGTCACCATCGTGGCCGCCGAGGAGATGCCCGCCGGCTCGCGCGCCTATGCCGTCAGCCTGTTGGCCATGGCCGGGGGGCTGGGCGCCGGCGTCTGCGTGATGGCCCTCAACCTGGCCGACCTCGGGACCCGGGGCTGGCGAATCCTCTACGTCCTGCCCCTGCTGGCCCTGCCGGCCGTCGCCAGCACCCGCCACCACCTCAAGGAGAGCCGGCGCTACCTCACCCCCCACCCCCGAGTCCCCATCGCCGGCCACGGGGGACGGCTCCTCCTGCTGGGCGTCTCCGCGCTCCTGGCCAACCTGTTCGTCGCCCCCAACTCGCAGTTCAGCAACCGCTTCCTGCGCTCCGAGCTCGGGTTCAGCGGAGGCGCCATCGGGCTGTTCTCGGTGGTCGTGGGCACGCCCGCGTCCATCGGCATCGTGGCCGGCGGGCGCATCGCCGACGTGCGGGGCCGGCGGATCGTGGCCGCCGTCGCCGTCGTGGCCGGCACCGCCTGCACGGTGGCGTTCTTCTTCTCCGACGGATGGGGGTTGTGGGTGTGGGCGATCGTCGGCAACGTGCTGTCGGCCGCATCCATCCCCGCCCTCGGCGTCTACGGCCCCGAGCTGTTCCCCACCGGCCTGCGGGGCAAGGCCAACGGCCTGGTCGCCCTGACCGCCCTGGTGGGCAGTGCCATCGGACTCACGGGGGCGGGTGTGATGTCCGACCGTTTCGGCACCATCGGGCCGGCCATGGCCGTCCTCTCGGTCGGACCCATGCTGCTGGCGGTGCTGGTGCTCGTCGCCTACCCGGAGACGGCCCGCCGCCAGCTGGAGGACCTCAACCCGGAAGACCGACCACCCAGTCCCTGACCAGGGCGGCCACCTCGCGGTCGCGCCCCCTCAGCCCGTGGTCGCCTCCCTCCAGCCACAGGTGGGTGACCGGACCGGCGATGGTGGCGGTGGCGGCCTCCAGCTCGGCCGGCGTTCCGAAGGAGTCCCTGGTGCCGGACACGAACAGGCAGGGAACGGCGAGCTGGGGCAGGTGCTCGGTGCGGGCCTTCTCCGGACGACCCGGGGGATGGAGCGGGTAGCTGACCAGCACCAATCCGAGGGCGGGGAGACCGTCGGCCACCGCCATCGAGCACATGCGGCCGCCGAAGGACCGTCCGCCGAGGACGACGCGCCCGGGCGCCAGGCCGGTTCTGGTGGCGAGGGCGGCGGCCGCATCCCGCACCAGATCGAGGACGGCGGCGGTGGCCTTGCGGGACGGGAGGTCGATGCGCTCGACGGGGACGCCGACCGGGGCCAGGGCGTCCTCGATGGCGAGGAGCGAGGGGTGGTCGCGCGTCGCACTGGCGCCCGGCGTTACGAGGACGGCCCGGTCGGTCACGGCAGCAGGATCCGGCGGGCCTCGGTGAGCTCGAGGATGCGCTGGCCGGCTCCCTCCGACTCGGCCCCGTGGTCGGGATGGGACTCGCGCAGCAGCGACCGGAAGCGGCGGACGACCTCGGCCGGGTCGGGCTCGCTCTCCGGGCCGAAGCCGAGCACCTGGCGGGCCCACCGCTCGTCGGTGGCGAAGCGACGCCACGGGAGCGGTGCCGTCTGGGTGAGGTCGGCCAGATGGTCGATCAGCTTCTGGTCGAGCGACCCGTCCCACTGGGCCCCCTTGCGGATGGCGGTGAAGACGGCCGGGCGGGCCGACTCGTGCACCCGCCCGGCCGCGTAGAGCACGGCGAGGAGTTGGGGGACGGAACGGCCGTGGCCGCTGATCTCGAAGTCGGTGGCCTGCTCGGCCGTCCCGGTGAGCTTGTGGCGGGTGCGGTCAAGCCCGACGATGTCGGTCTGGAAGCGGTGGCGCAGGCGGGGCTGCTGGACGGTCTCGCCTCCGGCCACGTCGTCGAGAAGGGCGAGGAAGTCGATCCGCGTCTCGGCGTCGAGCTCCCCCAGGTGGCCGGCGACGATCCCGCCCAGGAGGATGCCCCCGTACCCGGGCGCGGGTTCGGTGGGCAGCCACATCTGCCCCAGGGCCACCCGGCGGGTGGGCGCGACCGCGCGCGAATGCCGGACCTCGAGCTCAGCCAGCAGCACGGATGCAGGGTAGAGGCCGACGGCGAACTGGTGACACTTGAGGTCGTCTGGCGACCGGAAGTGTCACCGGTTCAAGATCGGGGGGCTCAGATGTACGGGCGGAGGGCGTCGCGGAGGGTGCGGGCCTCGCGGGAGACGGACTCGTCGCCGGCGTCCGACTCGACCGCCTCCAGGGCGGCGGAGGCCAGCTCCCGGATCTGCAGCCATGCCACCGGCTCGAACCCGTAGGGCGGCCGCGAGTCCTGCACGATGAGGGTGGCCGCCACCAGCTGCTCGGCGACGCGACCGTCGTCGGGACGTTGGATGAGGCGGTCGGCGGCGACGAACAGGTCGCCCATGGCCGTGTGGGCCCGCTCGCCGCCGTCGCCGCCACCTTCGAAGTCGTCGTCGTCGTCGTCGTCATCGTCATCGTCGTCGTCGTCGTCGTCGAACTCGTCGTCGGCGCCCCGCAGCCGACCGATCCTGTCGGCCGACTCCATCTGGTCGAGCAGGCCGTCGACCAGGTCCTCGTCGGCCACGCCTACCACCAGGGTGAGCCCCGGCTCCCACCGGAAGGCGATGGCCCGTTCCCGCAGCCCGGCCGACAGCCGACCCCGCTCGCCGGCCGACCACTCCTCCAGCTCGAAGCCGACGTCGTCGTCGTCGCCGCCCCCGTCGACAGGGCCCTCGACCAGCGTCGGTTCGGGCCGGTCGACGAGGGAGAGCTTGCAGTCCCAGCAGCGGGTGTCGCTGACTGAGAACTCGGCGCCGCACCACGGGCAACAGGCCACGATCATGCCCGCGTCCTCTCCCCGACCGCCCAGAACCCGAAGACATCGCCCAGGGTCTTCACGATCTCCCCCTCGGTGGCGTACGCCCGCACCGCGTCGATGATCACCGGCATGAGGTTGACGTCGGGCCGGCCGGCGTCGGCGGTCACCCGGGCCAGCGCCGAGGCGACGGCCCGATCGTCGCGCCCCGCCCGCACCTCCGCCAACCGTTGGCGTTGACGGGCCTCCCCGTCCCCCGGGCCTTCGTCGACCAAGGTCGCCCCCCCACTGCTCGACCCGTCGGTGAAGCGGTTGACCCCCACGACCACCCGCTCCCCCCGCTCGACCTGGCCGGCCTGCTCGAAGGCGGCGTCGGCGATCCGGCGCTGGAACCATCCCCACTCGATACCGGCCAGCACCCCATCGAGCATCGAGCCGTCGCCCATCTTGTCGATCTCGGTGAGCATCTCCCCCGCCCGCGATCCGATCTCGTCGGTGAGCGACTCCACCAGCCACGACCCGCCCAGGGGGTCGGCCACCGATGCCACGCCCGTCTCGGCGGCGATGACCTGTTGCGTGCGCAACGCGAGGCGGGACGTGTGGTCGGTGGGCAGCCGCAAGGCCTCGTCGAGGGCGTTGGTGTGCATGCTCTGGGCCCCGCCCAGCACCCCCGCCAGCGCCTCCAACGTCGTCCGCACCACGTTGACCTCCGGTTGCTGCGCCGTCAGCGACGCCCCTGCCGTCTGGACGTGGAAGCGGCAGCGCAGCGAACGCTCGTCGGTGGCACCGTAGCGGTCGCGCAGCCAGCGGGCCCACAGGCGGCGGGCGGCCCGGAACTTGGCGATCTCCTCGAAGAAGTCGATCTGGGCGTTGAAGAAGAAGCTCAGCCGGGGGGCGAAATCGTCGACCGCCAGCCCGCTGGCCACCGCCGCCTCCACGTAGGCGAAGCCGTTGCCGAGGGTGAAGGCCAGCTCCTGCACCGCCGTCGAGCCCGCTTCCCGGATGTGGTAGCCCGACACCGAAAGGGGGTGCCACTGCGGCATCTCCGCCGTGCACCAGGCGACCACGTCGGTGACCAGCCGCACCGACGGCCGGGGCGGGAAGAGGTATTCGTTCTCCGCCTGGTACTCCTTCAGGATGTCGTTCTGGACGGTGCCCCGCAGCGCCGTCCGGGGCACGCCCGCCTTCTCCGCCGCCACCACGTACATGGCCAGGACGATGGCGGCCGGGGAGTTGATCGTCATCGACGTAGACACCCGCCCGAGGTCGATGCCTGCGAACAGCACCTCCATGTCGGCCAACGTGTCGACGGCCACGCCGCAGCGTCCGACCTCGCCGCTCGACAGGGGGTCGTCGGAATCCCGGCCCATCAGGGTGGGCAGGTCGAAGGCGATCGACAGGCCGTCGCCGCCGGCGTCGAGGAGGGCCCGGATGCGCTCGTTCGACTCCGTCGCCGACCCGAAGCCGGCGAACATGCGGTGGGTCCACAACTTCGACCGGTACATCGACGCGTACGGTCCCCGGGTGTACGGGAACACCCCCGGCCACTCGCCGTCGTCGGGTCCGTAGGCCGCCTCCAGGGGGATTCCGGACGACGTCGACGGGGCCGGGGCGCGGGCCGGCGGCGCCGCCTCGTACCCCCGCCGCCAGTCGTCGCGGCCGGACATAGGGGCAGGGTACAGCCACCGCTAATGTCCAGGTCATGTCCTCGACCTCTGCCCCCCGCACCATCGCCATGCTCGTCGGCGGCGGTCCCGCGCCCGGCCTCAACGGCGTCATCAACTCGGTCACCCTGAGCGCCCGGGCCCGGGGGTGGCGGGTCCTCGGCGTCCCCAAGGGCTTCTCCCAGCTCATGGTGGGCGACGTGTCGGGCGTCCGCGAGCTGACTGAGGCCGACGTCGACGGCATCGCCACCAAGGGCGGCAGCGTCCTCTACACGGCCCGGGCCAACCCCACCAAGAAGCAGGAGGACCTCGACGCGGTGGTGGCCGCTCTCGGCAAGCTGGGGGTCACCGACCTGGTCACTCTCGGGGGCGACGACACCGCCTCCAGCGCGGTGAAGGTGGCGGGTGCCTTCGGCGGAGAGATGCGAGCCGTCCACGTCCCCAAGACGATCGACAACGACCTCCCCCTACCCCTGGAGGCGCCCACCTTCGGCTACGAGACGGCCAAGTACTGGGGCGCGGAGCTGCTCAAGAACCTGCTGGCCGACGCCAAGACCACCAGCCGCTGGTACATGGTCACGGCCATGGGGCGCTCGGCCGGGCACCTGGCGGTGGCCATGGCCATCGGGTCGGGGTCGCACCTGGTGTCGATCCAGGAGGAGTTCCCGCCGGGGGCGATCACCGTGGCCCAGGTGGCCGACATGGTGGAGGCCGCCATCCTCAAGCGCATGGTCGCCGGTGAGGGTTGGGGCCTGGCCGTGCTGGCCGAGGGCCTGCTCGACCAGATGTCGGAAGAGGAGATGTCGCAGTACGTCACCGAGTACGACGAGCACGGCCATCCTCGCCTGTCGGAGATCGACCTGGGCAAGATCGTCCGCGACGTGGTCGCCGCCCGCTTCAAGGAGCGGGGCGTGAAGATGGCCTTCATCACCAAGATCATCGGCTACGAGCTGCGCTGCGCCGACCCCATCGCCTTCGACGTCCAGTACACCCGCACGCTCGGATACGGCGCGGTCGAGTTCCTGGCCAACGGGTCGGGGAACGCCTTGATCTCGTTGCAGGCGGGCAAGCTCGTCCCGATCGACTTCGCCGACCTCCAGGACCCGTCCACCGGGAAGGTGCGGGTGCGCAAGGTCGACGTCGACGGCGGTGTGTGGCAGGCGGCGCTGGCCCTCCAGTCCCGGTTGCGGGCGGGCGATCTCGAGGGCGACTCGCTGGAGGCCCTGGTGGCGGTGTCCAAGGAGGACGGCGCGGCCCTGGCCGCCCGCTTCGCCGGGCTGGTCGGCCAGGGTTAGCTGGTACTCCCGTCGAGCACCGATCGCAGGCCGGGCGGGGTCAGGCGCGAGAGCAGCTGCACCGCCCGGGCCTGGGCCCGGTGGCGATCGACGGCCGTGGCCTGGGCCAGGGATGCCCGCCCACCCCAGTCCACCTGCTGCGCCATGCGAGCCGCCTCCACCTCGGCCAGGCGGAGGGCGGCGCCGCCGGAGCTCACCGACGCCGACCACAGGAGGGGACTCTTGGCCGCCCGCTCGGCAGTGGCCATCATGGGCACGTCGTAGCGCCGCAGCTCGCCGGTGGCCATCAGGATCCGGGGGTTGGCGGCGAGGTCGTCGACGACGACGGTGGCGGTGGCCGCGGCCAGGGCGTCGGCCACCCACTGGTCGAGGATGGGCTTGGGATTGACCGCCGCCCCGCCGCCGGGATGGATCTCGAAGTGGACGTGGGCCGGTCCTCCGGCGGCGTTGCCGGTGGCGCCGGTGAAGCCGACCACCTCGCCCTGTTCGACCGTGTCGCCGGTGTGGAGGCCGGGCGCAAAGCCGGCCAGGTGAGTCATGTAGTAATAGGTGCCGTCGTCGCCGGTGACGTAGACCGAGATCCCGCCCACCACCTCGCCGGTGAGCTCGACCTGGCCCCGGGATGGGGCCCGCACCGGGGTGCCGTGGTCGGCCCAGATGTCGTTGCCCTGGTGGTAGTGGGGCGTGGGGTTGTAGCGGGGATCGCGGAAGTCGTCGCTCCACGTGGCCAGGCCCGCCACCGGGAACTGCCCCATCCCCAGCACGAACACCTCCTGTTCGCTGAAGCCGAGGGCGGTACGGGGCCGGAGGGCTTCGAGGAGGGCATCGGTGCTGCTGTCACCGGTGCGCGGCCGGGTGTCGAGGGGCAGGTCGAAGACAGGCGGGTCGCCGGTCTCGGCCCCACCGTCGCCCACCGGGGGTACGGCGGACGGATCGGGGGCCGGGGTCGTGGCTCCGTCGGTCGGCGGAGCAGGGACCACCGTCGTCGAGTCCGAGGGCTGCTCGACCGGCGGCGGGGTGGTAGTCGTCGTCGGCTCGGTGACGGGCGGAGGCGGCGTGGTCGTGGTGGAGTCGACCTGGCCCCGGACGCCGGCCGCTCGCGCCGGCCCCGCCCCAGTCGCGGCCAGGACGACGGCCACCGCCACCGCGACCAGGACCACGACCGAACGGCGATGAGACATGGCTCTGGCCACCCCCAGGGCCGCCGCGTCCCTACCCATCCCCGGCGTGGCGCCACACGCCGCGCTTGGCGGCCCAGGAGTCGAAGGCGGCCACCAGGTGGTCGTCGGTGCCGAGGTCGTGCTCGCCGTCGGCCACCACGATGTCGCTGAGCTGCGCCGCGTCGGCGTCGGCCCATCCCCGGGCCACGCCCACCACCTGCCCGTCGCGGCGGGCGGTGATGGTGACCGGCTCCCGCCGTTGGCGCAGGAACCCGTCGGCCGACGGGTCGGTCTGCTCGGAGACGGTGAGCTCCACCGGCAGGCCGCCCCGTCCGATCACCGCCGGCGGGGCGAAGGGGAAGTCGGCGATCGGGCCCCACACCCGGCCCGGCCCTTCCTCGAGCAGGTGGAGGCGGTCGAAGTCGATGTCGACGTGGTAGCCGGAGAGGGCCTGGCGGGCGGCCTCGATCCGCTCCGGAGACACCTCGTCGGCCACGGTGACGTGGGGGACGAACGGCCAGGTGAGGGGCCGGGCGAGGGGGTCCTTGAACACCCGGTCACGCGCCGCCAGCACCGCCTCGGTCCCCGACGTCACCGGGAGGTAGAGGACGGGGTTGTCGGGCAGGAACGTGGTGGGGGCGCCGAGCCCGACCCGGAACGGCTTGGTCGCGCCGGCCGCCTCCCGCAGGAGGGCGAGGGCGTCGTCGAAGCGGTCGGCCCGCACGTTGACCGGGGGGACCAGGGTGAGGTGGGCCGGAACCCGCCCGTAGGTGCCGTCACCCACCGCCCGCCGGAGGCCGTCGATCTCGCGGTCGACCGGTGTCGGGATGAGCAGGACGACACCGACGCGGAAGCGCGACATCGCCGGACTAGGCCGCCATCGCCATCGCCAGTTGGGCGAGGACGTCGTCGGGCCGGTACCGGATGTCGGCCCAAGTGAACTGCAGGATCCGCCAGCCGAGGGCGAGCAGCCGGTTGAGCTTGCGACAGTTGCGCTGCAGGTCGTCCGCCCCGGAGTGGAAGGCCAGCCCTTGGACCTCGACGCCGAGCTTCCGAGCCGGACAGGCGAAGTCGAGCCGCACCCCGCCGACCTGGTACTGACGCTCGAAGTCGTCGATGCCCGCCTGCCGCAAGAGCCCCGCCATCCTGTCCTCGAGCACGCTCTCGGTAGCCGCCGCCCCCGCCCCCCGCTCCTCCAACACCCGCCGCAACGCGGCAACGCCGCTGCGCCCCGGCCGCCCGTGCCGCTCGACCATCTCCGCCAGTCGCTCGACGGTGGTGAGCCGGCGGAGGATCGCGTCCTCCACCGCCGACTCGAAACGGTCGGGCGAGACAACGGCCCCCAGCACGAGCAGCGTGGCCGCCGGGCTCGTGACCGGAATCCCCCGTCTGGTCGTGAGAGCGTCGGGCGACCGCCGATGCAGGACCACGTCGTGAAGCCTCGGACACCGGTCGGCAGGCACGGTGACCTCCACCGGCGCCTGCTCGAAGCCCCTGAGGGCCCACAGCACCGCGGCGCTGCGATGCGACGCGGCCGCTCCGACCCCTGCCGCCATGCAGGCAGCCAGCACCCGCTGCTCCCACGTGACCGGAGCACCCGCCAGGCGGACGACGTTGGGCTGCGTCCGCACGTAGAGGCCTGACTTCGCTCGCGTCTGGAACTGGCGCGTCGTCATTCCCAGGGCAACGGCCTGGTCCCGGTGGACCAGGCTTCGCTGACGAGCGGCCACCCGGGCCACGGCGACATCAACCGAATTCACGACGAAAAGTGAACCACGGACGAGAGACACCGACCTGCGCCGAGGTTTCCGGCGCTTTGTGAAGCAAAAACGACATGGGAGGTCGCTTTTGCTTCAGAAAGCACGCAGACCGCCGGCCGACCAGCCGAGCTGGGCAGTCGCGCCAGATCGGGTCGGCCCGGGTGGGGCTGGTACACGCCGGCCGGCGGGCCACCCAGGCGGCTGGGAGAAGGGCCGGCGGGGTGCCTGGAGCCGGGGGCGGGCGCAGGAACGGCCGTCGCGGCGAGGGGGCCGGTCAGCGGCTCCCGCGTTCGGCGGCGGCGAGGCGGGTGTTGGCCCGGCGGAGGGCGGCCTCGGCCTCGGCGTCGTCCATGCCCGACTCCTTGCGCTCGGCCGCCTCCTTGGCCCGGCGGGCCCGCTCGACATCGACCTGGCTGGCCAGCTCGGCCACGTCGGAGAGCACGATCACCCGGTTGTCGCGCACCTCCACGAACCCTCCGTGGACAGCGGCCACCTCCTCGCCGGAACTGGTCTTGATCCGCACCAAGCCGTCGCCCAGTGCGCCCAGGAAGGGTGCGTGGCCGGCCAGAAAGGCGATCTCACCCCCGTCGACCGTTCGCGCCACCACCATCTCGGCCTCGCCCGAGAACAGGATCCGCTCCGGCGACACCAACTCGACGTGCACTAGGCCGCGTCCTTCTCGTCCTTCGACAGCGATTTGGCCTTCTCCAGCACCGAGTCGGCGCCGCCCACGTTGTAAAAGGCCTGCTCAGGGATATCGTCGAGCTCGCCGTTGACCAGCTTCTCGAACGACTCCACCGTCTCCGCCACCGGGACGTTGATGCCCTTGACGCCGGTGAACTGCTCGGCCACGTAGAACGGCTGCGACAGGAACTTCTGCACCTTCCGCGCCCGCTGGACGATGACCTTGTCCTCCTCGGCCAGCTCGTCGAGGCCCAGGATGGCGATGATGTCCTGCAACTCCTTGTACCGCTGCAACACCTCCTGCACCCGACGGGCGACGGCGTAGTGACGCTCCCCCACCACCTCCGGCACGAGGATCCGGGACGTCGAAGCCAGCGGGTCGACGGCCGGGTAGATCCCGAGAGAAGCGATCTGGCGGGAGAGCTCGGTGGTCGCGTCCAGGTGGGTGAAGGTGGTGAACGGGGCGGGGTCGGTGTAGTCGTCGGCGGGCACGTACACCGCCTGCAACGACGTGATCGACCGGCCCTTGGTCGACGTGATCCGCTCCTGCAGCTCGCCCATCTCGTCGGCCAGTGTCGGCTGGTACCCCACCGCCGAGGGCATCCGGCCCAACAAGGTAGAAACCTCGGAACCGGCCTGCACGAACCGGAAGATGTTGTCGACGAACAGGAGCACGTCCTGGTGCTCCTCGTCCCGGAAGTACTCGGCCATGGTCAAGCGCCGACAGCGCGACCCGCAGCCGCACCCCGGGCGGCTCGTCCATCTGGCCGTACACCAGGGCCGCCTTCTCGATGACACCCGTCTCCTGCATCTCCAGCCAGAGGTCGTTGCCCTCCCGGGTGCGCTCGCCCACGCCGGCGAAGACCGACACGCCACCGTGCTGCTCCGCCACCCGGCGGATCATCTCCTGGATGATGACGGTCTTGCCCACGCCGGCCCCGCCGAAGAGGCCGATCTTGCCGCCCTTCACGTACGGCGCCAAGAGGTCGATGACCTTGATACCGGTCTCGAACATCTCCGACCGGGGCTCGAGGTCGGCGAACGGGGGCGACGGGCGGTGGATGTCCCAGTACGCCTTGATGCCCTCGGTCACGGGCTCGCCCTTGGTGTCGAGGGGCTCGCCGATGACGTTGAACACGTGCCCCAACACCCCCGGCCCGACCGGCACCGTGATCCCGTGACCCGTGTTCTTCACCGGGGTACCCCGCCGCAGGCCGTCGGTGGGCTTCATGCAGATGGCCCGGACCCGGCTCTCGCCGATGTGCTGGGCGACCTCGGCCGTGATCAGGATCTCCTTGCCGTCGACCTCGACCGTCATGGTGACGGCGTAGTTGATCTCGGGCAGGTTCCCGGGGGGGAACTCGACGTCGACGACGGGGCCGGCGATGGCGACCACGTGGCCGTCCTTGGGGCTCCCGTCATCCGTCGGCGCACCGGGGTGCTCGGGGGCGAGGGTGGTGTCGCTCATCAGCGTGCTCCTGATTTGTCGAGGATGTCGAGGAAGATGTCGCGGCTGACGACGGTGTCGAGGAAGTAGTCGGGCTTGCCCTTGGTGCGGGCGGAACGCAACGCCTCGGCGCCGCCCACGATCTCCATGATCTCGGTGGTGATCCCGGCCTGGCGGACCTTGTTGGCCACGATCGACAGCCGCTTGATCAGCTCTTCGGCGTTGTCGGTGGCCGACTTCATGGCCCGCTGGCGGGCGGCCTGCTCGCTGGCGGCGGCGTCGAGCAGAGCAGCGAAGATGCGGCCCTCGACGTAGCGGGGCACCAGCCGTTCGAGGATCTGCGCCGGCTCGGGCTCGAACTCGTAATCGGCCCGGGCACCGGACTCGGTCTTGTCGGAATCGGCCGTACCGGCCACCTTCCCCACGTCGAGCGGGAGCAGGCGGACGACGTCGACCTTCTGCGACCCCATCGACAGGAATCGGGTGTAGACGAGGAAGACCTCGTCGACCTCTCCCTCCTCGAAGCGCTTGATCTGACCCGCGGCCAGGGCCCGGGCGTCCTCGTAGGTCGGCTGCTCGGAGAACCCCGACAGGGCTTCGTCGAGCTTGTAGCCCCGGTAGCGGAAGTAGCTCTCCGCCTTCCGGCCGGCGGACGTCAGCGAGTACCCGTGGCCGCGGTCGCGGGCGGCCACCACTTCCCGCTCGCCCCGGCGGATGACGGTGGAGTTGTACGCCCCGGCCAGCCCCCGGTCGGCGGCGATGACCACCACGCCCACGTTCTTGACGTCCCGCTTCTTGAGCAGGGGGTGGTCGAGGCCCGAGCCACCCGCGGCCAGGTTGCGCATGACCTCGGTGATCTGCTCGGCGTAGGGCCGGGCCGCGGCCACCCGGGCCTGGGCCTTCACGATCCGGCTGGCGGCGATGAGCTCCATCGCCCGGGTGATCTTCTTGGTCGACTGGACGGTCTTGATGCGCCTCCGGAGGATCCGTTCCTGGCCGCTCGCCATGGGCTACCCCGCCGAGGCGTCGGCGCCGGCCTTGGCCTTGGCCGCGTCGGTGAACCGCTTCTTGAAGGCGTTGATGGCCGCTTCCAGCTTCTCCTTGTCGGGCAGCTTCCCGGACGACTTGATCTCGCCCAGCAGGTCGGAGTAGCGGCTGCGGAACTCCTCCAGCAGCTCCTTCTCGAAGCGGCGGACGTCCTTCACGTCGAGGCTGTCGAGGAAGCCGCGGGTGCCGGCGTAGAGGGACACCACCTGCTCCTCCATCGGCATCGGGGAGTGCAGGCCCTGCTTGAGCAGCTCGGTGAGCTTGTAGCCCCGGTCGAGCTGGGCCTTCGACACCGCGTCGAGCTCGGACCCGAACGACGCGAACGCCTCCAGCTCCCGGAACTGGGCCAGGTCGAGCTTGAGGGTGCCGGCCACCGCCTTCATGGCCTTGGTCTGGGCCGAACCACCCACCCGGGAGACGGAGATGCCCACGTCGACCGCGGGCCGCACACCCGAGCGGAACAGGTCGGTCTGGAGGTAGATCTGGCCGTCGGTGATCGAGATCACGTTGGTGGGGATGTAGGCGGAGACGTCGCCTTCCTTGGTCTCGATGACCGGAAGGGCTGTCAACGAGCCGCCGCCCAGGTGGTCGCCCAGCTTGGCCGCCCGCTCCAGCAGGCGGCTGTGGAGGTAGAAGACGTCGCCCGGGTAGGCCTCACGGCCCGGCGGCCGGCGCAGGAGGAGCGAGAGCTGGCGATAGGCCTCGGCCTGCTTGGACAGGTCGTCGTAGACGATGAGGGCGTGCTCGCCGTTGTCCATCCAGTGCTGGCCCATGGCCGCGCCCGAGTAGGGGGCGAGGTATTTGAAGGGGGCCGGGTCGGAGGCCGGCGAGGTGACGACCACGGTGTAGTCCATGGCGCCCGCCTCCTCCAGGGTGGCGACCACCTCCGCCACCGTCGAGCCCTTCTGGCCGATGGCGACGTAGATGCACTTCACCCCCTGGCCCTTCTGGTTGATGATGGCGTCGACGCAGACGGCGGTCTTGCCCGTCTTGCGGTCGCCGATGACCAGCTCCCGCTGGCCCCGACCCACCGGGGTCATGGCGTCGATCGACTTGATGCCGGTCTGGAGGGGCTCCTTCACCGGCTGGCGGTCGACGACGCCGGGAGCCTGGACTTCGAGGCGGCGGGTCTCGGAGGTCGAAACCTCGCCCTTGCCGTCGAGAGGCAGGCCCAGGGGGTTGACGACCCGGCCCAGCAACCCGTCGCCGACGGGGACGGAGAGGATGCGACCGGTGGCGGTGACGGCCTGGCCCTCCTCGATCGAGCCCATCTCGCCCAGGACGACGGCGCCGATCGACTCCTCGTCGAGGTTCAGGGCCAGTCCCAGGGTGCCGCCCTCGAACTCGAGCAGCTCGTTGACGGCGGTGTTGGGCAGGCCCGAGATGCGGGCGATGCCGTCGCCGACCTCGATGATGTGCCCCACCCGCTGGCGGTCGAGCGTCGGCTCGAAGCCCTCCAGGTGCTTGCGCAGGACGGAGGTGATGTCCGCCGCATCGAGGTCGAAGTCGAAGGACCCTGAGAGAGATGACCCTGAGAGAGATGACGAAGGGACGGTGTCAGTCATTACATCGCTTCCTTCAGGAGTTCGAGCTTGTGGCGGACGCTGCCGTCGATGACGACGTCGCCCACCCGGGCCACGATGCCGCCCATCACCGACGGGTCGACGATCACCCGCAGGTCGACGGGCTGGCCGAGCATGGTGCCGAGGGCGGTGGTGAGTCGCTTGAGCTGGTCCTCGTTGAGGGGGACCGCGGAGCGGACCTCGGCCACCGCCCGCTGCCGCTCGGCCGCCACCATCGCCAACAGGGCGGTGACGATCTCCGGCAGCTCGCGGATGCGACCCAGCCCGACCAGCAACGACACCATCTGGACGGTGATGCGCGACGCCCGGTCGGCGAGGAGGTCCTCGATCGCGGCCTGGCGCCGGTCGACCGGCATGGTGGAGT
The DNA here is from genome assembly GCA_963836205.1 of uncultured Acidimicrobiia bacterium. GTDB lineage: Bacteria > Actinomycetota > Acidimicrobiia > Acidimicrobiales > AC-14 > JAXDMK01. Next base: position 298,334 of record CAWIIV010000006.1, read on the forward strand.
TGCCCAGCGCGTCGCGCAGGGCCTCCGACCGCTCGAGGAGGGCGGAGACCCGGTGAAGCTCGTCGCTCACCCGGTCGACGGAGTCCTCGGCCAAGGCCAATGCGAACAGGCCGGCGGCGTACCCGTCGATCCGCTTGGTCGTCATGGGCGCTCGCTCATCAGCCCGCCGGCTGCCGGGAGGCTTGCTCGATGAAGCTCTCGATGAGGGCCATGTTGGTGTCACGGTCGAGGTTGCGCTCGACGACCTTCTCGGCCAGGTCGATGGTGAGGCGGGCCACCTCGGTGCGGAGGTTGGCCTTCACCCGCTCGACGTGGGCGTTGATGTCGGCCGTGGCCCGCTCCCGGATCTCGGCCACCTCGGTCTCGGCCTGCTTCTTCAGCTCCTGGCGCACCCGGTCGGCGTCCTGACGGGCGGCCTCGATGATGCGGGCCGCCTCGGTGCTGGCGTCGGCCAGCTTGCGCCGGTACTCCTCGAGGATGGTGTCGGCCTCGTCCTTGGCCTTCTCCGCCTCGGCCAGGCTGGCCTTGATCTTCTCGGCCCGGGCGTCCATGCCCTTCTTGACCGCGGGGAAGCCCTTCTTGACCATGAAGAACAGGAGGATGGCGAACGACAGCGCCCCCCAGATGATCTCGTTGGTGGCGGGGAGGATCGGGTTGACCTTCTCCTCGGCCTCGGCGACGTGCTCACCCGCCTCCTGGGCGAAGGCGAGGACGGTGGCGATCATCATGTCGCCGCCTCCTACGCGAACTTCAGGAGGATGAAGACGACGAACCCGATGAGGGCCAGCGCTTCGGTGAAGGCGATGCCGAGGAACATGGTGGTACGCACCATGCCGGCGGCCTCGGGCTGGCGGGCCATGGCCGTGATGGCGTTGCCCACCACGATGCCGATGCCGATGCCGGGGCCGATGGCCGCGGCGCCGTAACCGATACCGGCTCCGACGGCGCTGAGTCCGGTGAGGAACTCGTCGGGAGCGGTTTGTGCCAGGGTCAGGATGTCGAGCAAGGGGCCCTCCTAGTGCTCTGGGTGCATGGCCCCGCCGATGTAGACGGCGGTGAGAATGGTGAAGATGAACGCCTGCAGCCCGGCGACGAGGATCTCGAAGCCTGTGAGCAGGACCAGCATGATGAACGGCAACGGCAGGATCACCGCGAGCAGCGTCTTGCTGAAGAGGGCGGCCGACAGCACCGCGAAGGTGACCAGCAACAGGTGGCCGGCGAGCATGTTGGCGAAGAGCCGGACGGCCAGCGAGAAGGGCCGGACGATGAAGGTGGAGATGAACTCGATGAGCGCCACGAGGGGCAGGATGCCCTTGGGCACGCCCGGCGGCATGACGACCGACTTGAGGTAGCCGATCGGTCCCTGGGCCTTGATCCCCATGAAGTTGTAGATGCACCACACGACGACGGCGAGGAAGATCGGCAGGGCCATGCGGGCGTTCACGGGGAACTGGATGCCGGGGATGACCTCGAACAGGTTGGTCACGAAGATGAAGAAGAACATCGTCGTGAGGAACGGGGCGAAGCGCATCCCGTCGTTGCCCATCGTCTGCAGGATGATGTCCTTGCGGACGAACTCGATGCCCGACTCGGCGATGTGCTGCACCCCGGCGGGGACCAGGTTGCCCGACTTGATGCCGATCGCCGACTTACGTCCCGCAGCCCAGAACAGCCCGCCCACGATGAGCACGCCGGCCCACATGAGGAGGACGACCTTGTTGACCTCGAAGGCCGTGCCCTTGAGGAACAGGCCCTCCCACTCCACCAGCTCCTTGATGGGAGGGAAATGGAGCGCCAGGATCGAGGTCATCGTCCCCTTCCTGCATCTTTGGGCCTTCCAGCTCTTGAGACGGAAGTCGGCTTGAGGGCCGGAAAGGCGAGGGAGGCGGATATGTGGCGGGTCTCCCAGATGAGCAGGCCCAGGTGGGTGACGACGAGGGTGAGGGAGAGGGCAACCAGGTCGACCCAGCCCTGGTCCTTGACCAGGATGACGACGCCGGTGAGCACGGCCAGGCGGATCACGAAGCCGCCCAGGGCAGCCACCATCAGCAGGGGGAGGGAGATGCGGGCGGCGGTGGCCAACAGCCAGGCGGACGCGGCCAGGTTGGCCAGCACCAGGAGGATGGCGAAGGCGGCCGAGGTGGCGCCGTCGACGCCCCACACCAGGCCGGCGACGAGCACGAGCACTGGCACCGCGGGCAGGACGCGCCGGGCCATGTCGAGGGCCACCTGGGGCTCGACGGCGGGGCCGTGATCGGCGGTGAGGAGGGGGGTCTGGGTCATCAATCAGGGGTCCGAGCAGGGGCCTGCTTGGCCCACGGCCCGTCCTGCTCGTGAACCTTCATGCGGGCGTCGTAGCCGTACCACATCGTGGCGATGAGTCCGATCATGGCGGTGAGAAAGAAGACGATGGTCAGGACAGGGACGATGCCCAGGAGGCGGTCGAGCAGGTAGCCGAAGGCAGCGAAGATCGGAGGCGTCAGCGCAAGCTCGAACGACCGCGACAGACTGTCGCCGAAGCCCCGGTACAACTCGCCCTGCTCACCCTGCTCGCGACCTTGCAAACCGACTGACATCCCCTTGTGAAACAACGCGCAATCTACGGGACACGCCCCCGAAACCGCAAACTGACCAGGCAGCGCCGACCGACGTCCACCACGCCGACCCTCACTCGGTGTTCGCTGGCGACTCCACCCCAGGCCGATTTCGCCGAGTGCCTCCGGTGGGGCTGATCCGCCGGTCGGCGGTAGGCACCGGACTCTCCTCGCCACGGGCAGGAGGTGGCGGTACCGTGTGACGTGGGCCGTTGCACCGATTTCGGCGTGACAATCCAGTCCGGCTGCAACCATGCCATGCGGCGCGAGCAGTCCTCGTGCGCGTGTCCCGAGTGCAGCGTGGTGTGCCGCGGCAAGTACACCGGCCGCCCCGACGTGTGGGCCGCCGGCACCCGGGCCGAGGCGCCCACCGTCGTCCGTACGGGCGACCCCCGCGGCGCCGCTCCCGCTTGGAATGCCGAGGCCGACCCGCCGGCCACGGCCACGCCATCTGGCCCCCCCGCCAAAGTGTCCAATCGCCGGGCCGGCCGTGCCCAGGGTGGCGCGACCGATAGCGAATGGGTGATCGCCCGCTGCCGCCGGAGTCGATGGCGGGAGCAACTCCGCCGGCGCCACCGTCCCGGCCCACCCCGCGCTCCAAGACGGTGAAGCGCCGGTCCGGCCGCGCCCGCGGTGTCCGCATGGGCCCCGAATGGATGCTCGCCCCGCTGCCGACGGAGTCGCCGGCGAGCTCCGTCCCCCCAGCCCAGTCCGCTCCGCCCCCCCCACCAGCCCAACCAGCCCAACCAGCCCCACCAGCCCAACCAGCCCAACCAGCCCCACCAGCCCCACCAGCCCCACCAGCCCAACCAGCCTCGCCAGCCTCGACCGGCCCGCCAGTCCGGTCAGTCCGGTCGACTCCGCAGGCCCCGCCGCCGGTGCCGGCTCCACCTGTGCAAACGGCCGTAACCCTGCCGCCGGTTCAGCCGGGCCCGCCGGAGCAGTCGGCACCCACATACGACGAGCGGGCGGCGGTGGCCCTGGACCGGCTCGAACAGCGGGCGGCGGAGATCGACGAGCGGGCGGCGGCGGTCGCACGAGCACTGGAGGGCGAACGAGCCCGACTGGAGCAGATGGCCGTCGACCTGGCGGCCCGGGTACCCGTGACCGACGCGCCGGCCGCGGCGTCGGTGGCGGTGCTGGCCCGGCTCGAACAGCGGGCGGCCGAGATCGACGAGCGGGCGACGGCCCACAACCGGGCGTTCGACAACGACCGGGCCTGGCTGGAGCGGCTGGCGGCGGAGTTGCCGGCGAAGGCCCGCCAACTCGACGACCGGGCTGAAGCCCATCGCCTCGCGCTCGACCGCGAGCGGGCCTCCTTGGACGGCCTCGCCCGCGAGCTGACCGCTCGTTCCGAGGAGCTCGACGCCCGGGCGGCAGCCCACATGAAGGCCCTCGAGCGCGACCGCTCGGCTCTGCCCGACGACCTTCGGCGCTCGCTCGGCGCGACCCTGCCCGCCCTGGTGGCGGATGCCGTCCGGCTCGACGCCGCCCGCCGGGCCGAGCGCCAACCGCCCGCCCGGCCCGACTCCCCGGCCCCCCGCTCCGAGCCCGACCCCGTTGTCGAAGCTCGCCAGCGTTCGCTGGAGAAGCGCCTCGACGGCCTCACCCGCCGGGCCCAGGAGATAGACGAGCGGGTCACCACCCGCCTCCGGGCCATCGACGACGACCGGGCCGTCCTGGCCGACGTGGTCCGTCACCAGGACAAGATGGCCCAGGCGATAGCCGACGCCGACCTCGACGGCCGTCATCAACGACTGGTGGAGTGGGTCAACGACGCCATCCCCCAGGCGGTGGCGGAGGCGGTCGACGCGGCCATGAAGGTGAAGGCGGCGGCGTTGTCGACGGCCGTCGGGCGGGTCGAGAAGGTTCGAACCGAGACCAAGACCATGGCCGAGACCATCCAGGAGTCGTCGGAGCGGATGCTGGAGGCCCTCTTCCGCCGCGACCAGGACAGCGCGGCCCAGCTCCAGGCGCTGGCCGAGGAGCAGGCGGCGATGACGGCGATGCTCGAGGGAGGTCGCGACGAGATCGCCCGGTCGGTGGTCAACAACCTCCCGGCGTTGGTCGAAGTCGCCGTCCGCACGGCCATGGAGCGTTACGCCACCGAGCGGAGATCGGGCGTCCAGGAGCTGTCCAGCCGGCTGCGGGCCGACTCCGACGTCATGCGGGAAGCCCTGCAACGGTCGTTCGAGAAGATGATGGAGGCGCTCGCCACCCGCGAGCAGTCCCTCGACGACCGGGCCGCCAGCCACGTCAAGGCCCTTGAACACGAGCGGGGGATCGTGTCCAACCTTTGGGACCAGGCGGCCCGCACCGTCACCGCCGCCATGCCGACCCTGGTCGCCGACGCGGTCAAGGCCGCCGACCAACTCGACCGGGCCGAGCTGGAGGCGGTCCGGCAGGAGACGAGAGCGGTGCGCGAGCAGACGGAGCGGGTGCGCGAGGAGAGCGAAGCCATCGCCGCCGAGCTCCGGGAGGCGATCGCCGACCTGAAGGAAGCCCTGGTCGACCGCGACGGAGTGGTCGAACGGCAAGCCGCTGCCTACGAGCGCGCCGTCGATGGCCTCCGAGTTGCCATGGCCCGGAAACCGGTCGAGCCGAAGGCGAAGCCGGCGGCCGAGCCGGAGCCCGCATTGGTGGCCACGGTCGTCGACGAGCCCGGTGGCGGCCGGGCCAGGTTCGGCGCCTCGGCGGTGCCCCGGGCCCAACGGGTGGAGCGCCGCATGCTGAAGATCGACGACCGCGACGACGCCGCCTGGCCCGCCCTCGGCCGCCGGCAAGCGGCGCTGTCCGACCTCCTGGACGCCGACGACGACTGAGCCGGCGGGGCCGCGCTGCCCCCGGCCGCGAGACCCAAGCGTCAGCTCGGCGGGTTCCCGACGACCGTGCAGGTACCGCCTGCCCACTCGGCCGTCCAAAACCGTTCCGGCTTGCTCGCGTTCTGCATCACGACGTAGTCCCGGCAGGCCACTTCGTCGACCGTCAGGGTCTCCCGCAGCGGCCCGGGCACGAAGATGGTCCTGGGTTCCGTCGGCGGCGTCTCGCCTGTCCCTCCGGGATCGTCCCCCCTGCAGCTCCCGACCAAGAGCCCGACAGCCAGCACAACGACCGCCCGACGTAGCACCTCCCGCCCTCGTGAAGCGATCGCGGCAGGAACGCGCATGACGCCGGCAAGGGTGTCACGCCGAGGGGCGGTCAGCTCGTCGCCCGGCGTCGGGCCCGGCGGGCGGGGCTGCGGAGCCACGGGCTTGCGGCATAGAAGGCCAGGACCGCGACAGCGAGGAGGTCGGCGACGACCCGAGCCGCGATCGAACTCCCGAGCGACACGAGGCCGAGGGCTGAGCATAGGGCCATCAAGGCGGCCACGAACCCGGTCGTTCGGGCGTGTGACCAGCCCAGGGACGTCAGCCGCTGGTAGGTGTGGGTGCGGTGCGGGAGGTAGAAGCGTGGCCCCACCTCCCGGATCCGCCGGCACGCGGTGCTCACCGTGTCGACCATGTAGAGGGAGAGCGGCGCCAGGACGGCCTCCGGTGCGATGCCCGCCCTCATGCCGAGCACAGCGAGCACCGCCATCCAGGCCCCGAGGACGTGACTCCCCACGTCACCCAGGAAGATCCTGGCGCCCGGGAAGTTGTAGGGCAGGAACCCCAGCGCCGCGGCGGCCACGACGGGGCCGCCGACGAGGAGGGCGGAGACGTGCTCGGCATCCCCGACGATCGCCCATGCCCCGCCGGCCACCACGGCCTGGGCCACCGAGATGCCGTTGATCCCGTCCATCTGGTTGAACACGTTCACGTAGGCCACCAACCAGATCAGGCAGCCCGCCCCGAAAACGACCCGCCACGCTGGCGGGCCGCCCAGCCCGTCCAACAACCACACCAGGGACAGCCCGGCCAACGCGGCGTGGATCGCCGCCCGCAGGATCTGCGGCACCCCGCGCAGGTCGTCGACGAGGCCGACCAGACCGAAGGCCACGACCGCGAAGACAAGGGCCTTCCGGACGGTGGGGTCGACCGGCGCGGCGACGGCGAGTCCGACCAGCAGCCCGAGGGCGCAGGCGATGCCCCCACCGCGCGGCGTGGGTATGACATGGGACGACCGTTCGTTCGGTTTGTCGACCAGCCCGAGAGGTCCGGCGAGCGCTAGCACCGCCGGCACGGTCGCTCCGGTCACCGCCAACGCGACGAGCGCGGCGATCCCCGTGCTCGCCATAGGAAGGATCGTACGACGCGCACCGCGGGCAAGTGGTTGTCGGAGACCGGGCGGCGCCGCGAGAGACTGAGCCGGTGAGACTCCTCCTCGTAGGCGAAAGCACCCCGTCATCGCCGGTCGAGCCGCTGAGGCAGGGACTCGCGGCCGCCGGGATCGAGGTCACCTTCGTCGACTCCACCCGGGCCGGCGGCGTCGAGCCGGCCACGACCCTCGGGCGCGTCCGCCTTCGCCGTCGGGGGCGTACGGCCGGCGAACGGCTCGTCGAGGCCGCAACCCAGCTCGCGCCCGACGCTGTGCTGATCGTCCACGGTCGCGGCATCGGGCCCGAGGCCATCGAGAGCGTGCGGTCGATGTCCTGCCCGGTGACCATCTACTACCCCGACAACCCCTTCTGGAGAAGTGCCGACTGGGACCCGGCGATGCCTCGGCTGGCTGCGGCCGACGCCGTCGCCGTGACCACGGAGCGAATCGCGGGCCTGCTCGACGGGCGGGTGCGCTCGAAACCGGCGGTCGTGCCCCTTGGGTACGACGACCAGCGGTTTCCCTTGACGACGCCGGGCGCCGACCGCCACGGCCTGGCGTTCGTCGGTTCGTGGTCCCCCCGTCGGGAGCGATTCCTGGCCGCCCTTGATGGCCTGCCGCTGACCGTCGAGGGTTCGGGCTGGGAGCGCAGCCGTGTCCGACCTTCTCCCCCGGCACCGTCTCGGCGGGCTGCGGTCGGTGTGAACCTCCTCCACCCCCGCGCCGGCGGCAGCCACAACGCCCAGACCCGCCAGATCCCGGCGTCGGGCGCGATGCTCCTCACCGATCCGGGAACCGACGGCACCCCCCTGGTCGACGGCGAGAGCTGCGTCTGGTTCCACTCGCCCGACGAGCTGCGAGCCAAGGCGGAATGGGCGTTGCAGCACGCCGATGAGGCAGTGGCGATCGCATTCCGGGGACAGGCTTTCGTAGCCGCCGACACGTGGACCCAGCGAGCCCGGGTGCTGGCCGGTCTGATCGGCGCCCTCGAAACCCAGGGAGCCCCCAGTTGAGGATCGTCCACATCTACAAGGATTTCTTTCCGCCGCTCGCCGGCGGGATCACCCGCTACCTGAGCGATATCGCCGACGAGGCCGCCCGTCGCGGGCATCAGGTCGACGTCCACGTGGCCGGGGTCCGGCACTCGAGACGGGACGTGCTCCCGAGTGGCGTCGTGGTGCACCGCCACCGCGAGCTGGCCCGCATGCTCTCGACGCCGATCGCGCCGGGGCTCGTCCGGGAGCCAAGTCTCCATGGCGACGTCGTCCACGCCCATATGCCCAACCCGCTGGGCGAGCTCGGGATCGCCTTGAGCCGGCGCCACGTCCCGACGGTCGTGTCGTTCCACGGCCAGCTGGGCCGCCAGCGGATCCTCGAGCCCTTGTACGGCCCCGTGCGCCAACGCGTGCTGGACCGGGCGGCGGTGGTGTTCGCGTCCTGCGACAAGATGGGGGAAGCGGAGGAGCTGGCCTCCGTGCGGTCCAAGGTCGAGGTCCTGCCCTACGGGGTCTCACCGTCGGTGATCGCCCAGCCGGCGGCCGACACACACGCCGACGACCGGCTGCGAGTGATCTTCGTCGGTCGCCTCGTCTACTACAAGGGGCTCGACATCCTGCTCGACGCCATGTCGCGAGTGCCGGACGCCAGCCTGACGATCGTGGGTGAGGGGCCCCTCCGGAGCGACCTGGAGGCGCAGGCCGTCCGGCTCGGGATGCAGGACAGGGTTCGACTGGCCGGATCGGTCAGCGACCAAGCCCTGCGGGAGCTCTACGGCAGCCACGACGCCGCGGTGCTCCCGTCGGTGTCCCGCGCCGAGGCGTTCGGGCTGTCGATGGCAGAGGCGATGGCCAGCGGCCTGCCGGTGGTGAGCACCAGGCTCGGAACCGGCACCGACTGGGTCAACGTGCACGAGGAGTCGGGGCTGGTCGTCGAGCCGGGCGATGCCGAAGCCCTCGCGGGGGCGCTGGCCCGGCTTGTGGATCCGGCGGAACGGCGCCGACTGGGCGCCGGCGCCCAGGCCCGGGCTCACCGCCTGTTCTCCTTCGACGACCACGTCGACCGCCTCCTCGCCGTGTATGAAGAGGTGGCCGGGTGACCACGACCACGCTCGTGGTGGGGGCCGCCGGCTACATCGGCGCGGCGGTGGCCTCACAGCTGGCCGCCATGGGCCACACCGTCACCGGCACCTCCCGCGCTCCGTCCCGGGCCGACCATGTGGTCGGAACGGCCGCCGACCTTCGCCGGTTGCTGGCGGAACACCCGTTCGATCAGGTCGTCTTCCTGCCCCACCTTGCTGGCAGCGGAGTAGATGCGCTGCTCGATCTGGTCGACGGTCCCCGGTGGCTGGTGTTCTCGTCGGCCCAACTCGCGTCCGCGGTGCCGGCCCCGGGCACCGAGACAGCGTTACAGCGGGAGAAGGACGCCTTGTCCCGGGGGGCCACGGTCATCCGCCCCACCATGGTGTTCGGGCGGGGTGGCGACCCGAGCATCACGCGCGTCATCCGCTTCCTCCACCGCTGGCACGTCGCCCTGCAGATCGGCGACGGCAACCAGCAGGTGCAGCCGGTGCATGCCGACGACCTGGCTCTCCTGGCCGCCAGCCACGCGTTGCACCCGGTCGAAGGCCTCTACGGCGCCGGCGGGGCCGAGGTGGTCACCATGCGCGAGGTGGTCGACATGATCCGCGAGGTCGTCGGTGCCCGCCTTCCGCCTCTGCGGGTCAGGTCGTCCTGGCTGCGCCGGGTGGCCCCGATGGGCATCGCCGGGTTGCGGCTCGACCAGGTGCTGCGCCTCGACGAGGACAAGACCATCGACATCTCCAACACCCGGGCCACGTTCGGATGGGATCCGCTCCCGCTCGGCCAGCGCGTCGAGCAGGCGGTGTTGGAGGCTCTCTAAACCTTGTCAGTGGACGGGACGGCGCGATCGAGGAACGCCTCGGCCGGCGCCGTCATCCGGATCACATGGAACGCCTCGGCGTAACCCACACCCACCTGGCTACCCCGGAAGAGAGCCAGGGCCCGAACCGCCTCCGACGAACGCGCGCCCGGGAACGGCTGGCACTGGCTCTCGTAACAAGCCATCGCCGCCAGCTTGGTGTCGATCTGGCCGCTGATGTCGACGGTCCAGTTCGGCGTGAAGGCCGGTTCGAGGTGAGGGGCGTTCCAGTGCGTCTCCGAAAGGACCTCATATGCGGCGAGGAGCTGGATCGACCGTTCCGATCCGATCGGCCGGGTTGCCACCATGGCCGCCTCGAACACCTTGCGGTGGTCGACGTGGCGGTCGGGGAAGGGCACCAACACGATGTCGGGCCGCACGTCGTGGACGATCTGGTGGATACTCCCGTTGAACTCGGGGAGCGGGATGTCGCCGAGCAGCACCGCCGGGTAGTTGAGGAAGAGCGATTCCTTGACCCCGAGCTGGGCATGGGCCAGGCGGGCCTCCTCGAGGGTCTGCTCGTGGACGCCCGCCGGGTAGAGGGGCGGCATGTGGGCGGCGACTGTGAGCACGGTGATGTGCCCGCCGGCCTGCGCGAACCTGGCCAGGGTGCCGCCCGCCCCGAGAGTCTCGTCGTCGGGATGCGGGGCCACGACCAGCAGCCGGGGCGACCTTTCGCTCATGCCGGGCTGACCCCCGGCTTGTAGACCAGGAAGTCGCCGGCGGCAAGCACCTCGAGCCCCGTGGCCCAGAAGGTGCGCAGGGCGTCCTGGATGGTGCACACGATCGGCTCGCCCTTCACGTTGAAGGACGTGTTCAGCAGGACGGGCACCCCAGTGCGCCGTTCGAAGGCCATCAGCAGACGATGGTACCGAGGTAGCACGTCGAGATGGACCATCTGGACCCGAGAGGTGCCGTCGACGTGGACGATGGCGGGCGCGTCCTTCTTGAGGCGATCATTGGCGGGGAAGGCGACGATCATGAACGGGGCGTCGGTGCACCGGTCGAAGTAGCGGTCGGCCGCCTCGGCCGCCATCGACGGGCAGAAGGGTCGCCAGTATTCCCGGAACTTGACGATGGCGTTGACCCGGTCCCGGTTGCCCACGTCGGCGGGGTTGGCGAGGATGCTGCGCTGGCCGAGGGAGCGGGGGCCGGCTTCCATGCGGCCCTGGAACCAACCGACGATGCGGCCGGCGACGAGCTCGTCGGCCACAGACTCGCAGATGTCGGCGGGGCGGCTGTAGGAGAGGTGGGCGAGCTGCAACATCTGCTCGATGTCGGCGTCCGAGTCCTCCCACCCGAGGGCGAGGGTCCGCAGCGGGCGCGGGTAGACCCCGGTGGCCTGGGCGCAGGCCGCCAGGGCGGCACCAACCGCGGCCCCTCCGTCGGAGCACAGCGGTTGGGCGAAGACGTCGGCCACCTCCGGGTTGAGGAAGAGCCGGCTGTTCATCTTGACGTTGAGCCCGACGCCACCGCCGATGCAGACGTTGGCGATGCCGGTCTCACGGACCCCCCACACCACCAGCCGCTCGACGGCATCCTCGAGGCTCTCCTGCACCGCGTAGGCGAGGTTCTCGTGCCACTCAGTGATCTCTTCCTCGCGCAGGCGGGGCGGACGACCGAACAGCTCGACGAGACGGTCGGTGAAGCGATCGGAGTACTGGTGCGGGCCGTAGTGGATGTACGTTGGGTCGACCCGGAACTCGACGCCGTCGGGGGCAATTGACACGATCTGATCGACCTTGGCCCGGAGCTCGGCATCTGGACGCCCATAGGCAGCCAGGCCCATCACCTTGTACTCGCCGTCGTAGGCTTCGAAGCCCAGGAGCTCGGTGAAGGCGGCGTAGACCCATCCCAGGGAATGGGGCATCAGGATCTCGCGCACGGGCGTGATCTCGTGCCCACGCTTGCACCAGAGGACGGTGGTGTGCTGGTCGCCGGAACCGTCGACGGTGAGGCAGATCGCGTCTTCGAACGGCGATTCCATGGCCGCATGGAACGCGTGGGTGTAATGGTGCGGTATTGGTACGAGGGGAGGAAACTTCACGTCGCCGAACGCTCGACGCCATTTCTTCTCGTGATAGGCGCGGCACGAAGCCTCATTGAACTTTCGGCACACTGCGCCTTGCCAGGCGATCGTCTGGGCGTCCACGGGCCATTCTTGGCGGAGGCCATCGAAGAACCGCGCCATGGTCCCGTCAGTGAAGGCCGGAAGATTCCAGTTGACGCCTACCCCAGCCACCTCCTCGATAGTGACGCCAGCGACGTCGAGGCAGTACTGGAGCGCCCGAATGGGATAGACGTTGTAAGCGTGCTTGAAGCGGATGTGGCGTTCCTCCTCGGCGTACGCGAGGACCTCGCCGTTTCGCACCACCGCCACCGCGGGGTCGAAATGGCCCTCGAACATCCCGAGAAACACCTCGTCACTCATGATCCGAGGCTCGCGATCGGATAGATGTCGACAGGGAGGACCCGGTGCCGGTAGACCTCGCCGAGCGTGCACCACGGCGAGTCCATGATGAGGGATGTCATCGCGTCCCGCGACACGTGCATGTGGTTGACCCCCATGTAGGTCGTGACCGGATGGTCAAGCCGCTTCAACTCGGACAGGTACTGCTCGACGACGACAGTGCCGGCCGGCCCGCCGTCCCATTGCGAGCGACGGTCCTCGGGAAGGTTCCGGTGGGCTCCGCTAGCACTCGGCACATAGGGTGGGTTGAACACGACAGTGTCAACGCGCTCGGTCACATCGTCGAAGAACCGCGAGCAAACCACCTGGATCGGTGCCTCGTTCAAGGCAACATTGGCCCGGGCCAACTCGACGATGTCGGGGTTGATGTCAGCCGCGGTGACGTGGCACCCGACGCGCTTCCAAAGGGCTATCCCCAGGACGCCCACCGACCCAGTCCCGAGATCGAGAACGCGCGAGTCGGCAGAGAGAAGTTTCGCCATCCGCCGGTAGAGCACGACGGACGTGACGTCAAAGTAGAGGTCATCCTCGGGCAGCGGTTGGAACCGGATACCGAAGACAACACGAGCGAGGATCCGCTGCCGGGCGAGAGCGTCCGACGTGCGAGCCAAGATTGGGTGCAGCGTGAGATCACCGCCTTCAGTGGGATGGGCGGAGCAGCCACGTGTGCATCGAGCCGCTCGACCAGAGCCTACTCAGCGTCGATCCCCCGGCGGTGCACCCCGACTGTCGCCGAGTCACGAACGCGTTCGGGGGAGCGGTCGCCCGCTCCCCGAACCCCACTGCGGTGCGTCTGTGCTCTACGGCACGTTGGTCACCGTGTCGCCGACATCCGAGCTGGCGGTGTCGGTGCCGTTGCCACCGTCGGCGGAGTCACCCGGGGCTCCGTCGGCCACGTTGAGGGAGTCGTTGCCGTCCCCGCCCTGGACGTCGTCGACACCGGCGCCACCCACCAGGGTGTCGTTGCCGCCCTTGCCCAGGAGCTGGTCGTTGGATGCGCTGCCGGTGATGGTGTCTCCGGCGGTGCTGCCCCACACGTTCTCGACGGTGGCGAGGACGTTGTCGTTCTCCCCCGCCGCCCCGTCGCCAATGGCGCTGTCGAGGCTGACGTCGACCGCCGCGGTGCGGGAGTCGTAGCGGACCAGGTCCACTCCGGCCGAGCCGTCGATGTAATCGGCGCCGTTGCTCACGCCACCTTCCTTGAAGATGTCGTTGCCGTCGTCGCCCCGCACCACGTCGTTGCCCAGACCACCGTCGATGATGTCGTTGCCAAAACCGCCGTAGATGCGGTCGTTGCCATCGCCACCGTTGACGGTGTCGTCGCCGTCGAGGCTGCAGATGGTGTCGTTGCCACCCAGGCCGTCGATGATGTCGTTCGACATGGTGCCGACGATGACGTCGTCGCCGGCCGTGCCCGTGATGGGCCCACCGCTCCCGAAGATGGTGGCGTCGACGCCGTTGCACTTGCCGAACATCCACTCCAGCACGAACGTGCCGGTGGAGCCGCCGTTGCCATCCACCGCGATGCGGTAGTTGGTACCACCAACGGCGTTGAAGAACGCCTGGGTCCCTCCCGATCCCACGCTGGTCAGGCCGGTGAGCGATGAGCCGGTGTAGACCTCGATGCCCGGGAACAACCCGCCACCGATGCCACGCAGCCTAACCGTGGAAGGAGCCGACAGCGTCGGCGTCCACGAGAACCACGACGAGTTATCCGAGTAGGCGCCGCCATGGAACTCGGGCGAGCCCGGCTCACCCGTGGACCGGATGGTGGAACCACTGGTGAATCCCTGGAAGCCGGCGGTCACCCTCGGCGTGGCGAAGTCGTCGTAGCTCGGCCGGTTGACCGACCACTGGAGGGTGATGCTCCCCTGGCCGAGGCTGTACCCATCCACCACGATGCGGTAGGTAGTACCCGCGATGGCGTTGAACGTGACCTTCGACTGAAGGCTGAAGGAGTCGTCATTGATCGCGACCTGTGTCAGCGAACCCACCGAGCCGCCGGTGTAGACCCCGAGGACCGTGTCGAAGGTGGAATCCTTCGTGTTCATGACCGCGGGGCCGCTCTCAGGAGCGATCCACGAGTACCAGACGCTCGAGTTGGGCTCCGTGATGTGGGCCGGCTCCAGGGGCTCGCCGGTGGCGGCCACATTGCTCCCGAACGCCTTCCCGGTGGGACCGACGAGAGCGGCCGCCGCCGAGAACTCGTCGTTGGCCGGACCGTTGAGACCCCACTGCAGGTTGAAGGTGCCGTGGGCGGCGCTGAACCCGCCGACCTGGATGCGATAGGTGGTGCCGCTGACGGCATTGAAGCTGACCCGCGACTGCAGGGTGATGTAGTCGTCGTTGGTGGCCACCGCTGCCAGTGCGTTCACCGAGGCCCCGGTGTAGACGCCGAGGGTGGTGTCGAAGGTCGAGTTTCGGGTGTTGAAGATGGTAGGTCCTGATGCCGGTGCCGACCACGAGTACCAGACCGACGTCGACGCCGACAACGAGGCCACGCTGGGCTCGCCGACCTGGGCCGTGGCGTCGGTGTTGCTGCTGGTCAGGAAGCCCGAAGCCCCGCCGATGGCCGATCCGGCGAAGTTGTTGTTCGAGGGACGGGGCACATTGGAGTCGACGAAGGTGCGCATGACGCCGCCCCACGACTCGCCGTAGACACCGGGAAAGTTGGGCTGGGCGCAGCCACTGCCCCAGCTGGTGTCGCCCACGAGGGCGGGCTGGAAGCCGGTGACGAACAGCGGTCCCCCGCTGTCGCCCTGGCAGGTGTCCTGGCCGCCGGCCAGGGGCCCGGCACCGATCATGTTCGCCCCCACGAACGAGCCGCCGTAGGCACTGGCCATGGAGGCGTCGGACTGGACAGGCAGGTCGACCTGGCGCAGCTCGTTGGCGGCTGCGCCGGAGCCCTGGAAGGTGTCACCGTGGCCGACGGCCCGAACGCTCTGGCCGACTCCGAACGGGTCGCCGCCGTCGGCCATGCGGGCCCAGCGGAAGGTCGAGGGCGCATCCAGCTGGATGAGAGCGACGTCGAAGTTGGGCGCTCCCCCGGCGGTGGTGTACGAGGGGTGCACGAGGATCTGGGCCGCGTTGCGGGTCTCGCCCTGGGAGGTGTCGGTCAGCAGCGTGTTGCCGATGAGCAGGTCGACCTCGCTGGGAAGCAGGTCGCCGGAGTGGAAGCTGTTGCGGATGCAGTGCCCGGCGGTGAGCACCCATGTCGACGAGATGAGTGTTCCACCGCAGAAGTGCTTGTTGTAAGGGGTGCCGCCGCCGGCGGCCCACTGCAAGGACACGAAGTAGGGGTACGCGCCCGTTGAGGCGGCGGTGCCGCCGACGATGCCGGGGTCGCCGATGGGCGGGGTGCTGGCCATCTGCTTGTCGGCGTCGAGAGGCTTGAGCCCGTCCTCGACCGGTCCCGGAACCTCAGGGGCCGCGACCTTGGGCGGATCCGAGAGCCGTGCCCGGGCGCCGCTCACGCTCTGGTCCGTCTGACCCGATGCCGGGGCAGCGTCCTGGGCTGATGCGATGCTGGTGGGCAGCAGCAGCGCGTTGGCAACCCCCAGCGCCAGCAGCGCCTTCCCGATGGAAATGGATGCGCGCGCGCTCCACACGTGCTGTCTCATGTATTTCTCCTCCCATGGGGCGATCAGCCCGGGTCTGCTCGCCCTCCCCAGTGGCTGTCGTCTTACTGATCGGCGAGCGCATCGTAGATACACGAAATTCGCGGCACACGGGTGCTACCCACCCCATTCAAGTGTCGAGCCCACATGTCCCCCACGGCGCCCGAGAGGGACTGCGGGTTGGAATGCCGCGGTCGGCGGCGTCCTCCACGAGCTCGACGCGGCCTGGGCGGGCGACGACCTCTCGTGGGGTAGGGCGGGCGTCGGGCCGAAATCGAAGTCCTCGAGCGTCGGGCCGGCCAGGACCGGTCTCGCGCCACGGACCGACGCCGAAGGTCACGCGGCTGTGTCTCCCACCATCTCGCGGGGAACTGCGGCAGGATCGACGAGGTCGGTCGACGAGAAGGGTTGACGAAGTAGCTTGGCGTCGGAACGCTGGGGGCGTACATGGGTGGTGCACCGATGCGGAGGTACCCGGTCGGGCGTGTCGCACACGTTCGGGGATGGCACGAACTGCTCGGGGCCGTGGTCCTCGTGGCGGCGCTCGCTCCCGGAGCGCCCGCGTCGGCGCAGGTCACCACGACGACCGGCCCGACGACCACCACGACGACAGTCGCGCCGAGCACCACGACCACCTCGACGGTGCCAGCCACCACGACGACGATCGGGCCGAGCACCACGACCACCACGTCGACCGTCCCGGCCACCACCACGACGGCAGCGACCACCTCGACCGTGCCTCCTACGACCTTGACGGTCCCGACCACTTCGACAAGCAGGTCCAGGACGAGCATGTTCGCCACGAGCACGTCGACCACGAGCACGACTGCATCCCAGCGTCCCGGTCACCCCTCCGCCTGGTCCGTGGCCGGCACCCTCGGCATGGCCCGGTCCCTGCACACCGCCACCCTCCTGGCCGGGGGAAAGGTCCTGGTGGTCGGGGGCAACAACGGCTCCGCGCTCGCCGGTGCCGAGCTCTACGACGCGGCCGCCAACGCCTGGTCCGCCACCGGGTCGATGGCCGAGCCCCGGTACAACCACCAGGCGGTGGCGCTGGCCGACGGCCGGGTGCTGGTGGCCGGGGGCCTGAGCGGGGCGGCCGTGCCCAGTGCCGAGCTCTACGGCCCCTCCACCGGCACGTGGACGGGCACCGGTGCGATGACGGCGCCCCGCTACGGCCACACCCTCACCGTGCTGGGCGACGGCCGGGTGCTGGCCGCCGGAGGAGGCAACGCCACCGGCGTCATCGCCTCGGCCGAGATCTACGACCCGGCGACGGGCACGTGGTCGGCCACCGGGTCCCTGGGCGCAGCCCGCTACCTCCACGGGGCGGTGCTGCTGCCGTCGGGCAAGGTGCTGGTGACGGGCAGCTACGGCGGAGGCGCAGGCGCCTCCTGGTTGGCGGGGGCCGAGCTGTTCGATCCCGCCACCGGCACCTGGTCGGCCACCGGCTCGACGTCGGTGGCCCGCTACGGCCACAGCCTCACCCTGCTGCCCGACGGCAAGGTGCTCAGTGCCGGGGGCCGCTCGTCGTCCACCACCCTGGCCGGCGCCGAGCTCTACGACCCGGCCGCCGGCACCTGGGCCGCCACCGCCCCCATGGCCTCCCCCCGCTATCTGGGCGCGCCCGCTCTGCTGGCGTCGGGCAACGTCATGGTGGCCGGCGGCTTCTCCGGCGCCGCGTACCTGGCCACCGCCGAGACCTACAACCCCACCACCGGCTCCTGGTCAGCCACCGCCTCGCTGGCCGCCGGCCGCTACGGCCACACCGCCACCGCCCTGGCCGATGGGCGGGTGGTGGCTGCCGGCGGCTACGGGGTCGGCTACCTCCGCAGCACGGAGGTCTACTGCTGCGCGTTCCCTCCCGCCGCCCCCAGCGCAGTCACCGCGACGGCCAGCAGTGCCGCCGCCCTCGTCACCTGGATTCGCCCACCCGGGACCGACGAGGTGACGGGATACACCATCGAGGCGTCACCCGGCGGGGCGTCGGTCCAGGTTGGTGGCGACCGGGCGATGGCGATAGTCGGCGGCCTCGTGAACGGCACCACCTACGCGTTCGAGGTGACCGCAGCCGGGCCTGGTGGCACCAGCCCACCCTCGAACGCGGTGACGCCGGTGGCCTCGAGCGCTGCCGACTTCGCGTGGTCCGAAGCGGGGTCGCTGGCGACGCCGCGGTACCTACAGGCTGCGAACCTGCTTCGGTCCGGGAAGGTCCTCGTCATCGGGGGCCACAATGGAACCCCTCTGGCCAGCACCGAGCTGTACAACCCTGCCACCAACGCATGGTCGATCACCGGATCGATGGCCACTCGCCGGTACAACCACGCGTCGGTCACTCTCGCCACAGGCAAGGTCTTGGTCAGCGGCGGGTCCGACTCCACCGCGTTCCTGGCGTCGGCGGAGACCTACGATCCCGATACAGGCAGCTGGGAAACCACTGGGCCCATGATGACGGCCCGTTACGACCACACGCTAACCCTGCTCGCCAGCGGCAAGGTGTTGGCCAGCGGTGGCGGCAACGCCACGGGTCGGTTGGCAGGGGCCGAGCTCTACGACCCGGCCACCGGGACGTGGTCGAGCACGGGTTCCTTGTCGAGCCCGCGCTTTATTCAGAGCGCAGCCCTTCTCCCCTCCGGGAAGGTTCTGATCTCCGGGGGCTACGGGTCCGGGGTGCCCTCGGCATACCAGGCCAGCAGCGAGATCTACGACCCGGCCACGGGCCTCTGGTCTTTCACAGGGTCGATGACCACGGCGCGCTACCGGCACGTTCTCACCGCTCTGGTCGACGGCCGAATACTGGCCACCGGCGGTTCGAGCAGCACCGACACCCCGCTGGCGACCGCCGAGATCTACGACCCCGGAAGCGGCACCTGGTCGGCCACGGCCGCGATGTCCACCGCCCGCTACCTCCATGTGGCCGCCCTCCTGCCGTCGGGAAAGGTGCTGGCGGCCGGCGGGTACACGGGGTCGGCGTTTCCCACCGCGGCCGAGCTTTTCGACCCCGGCACCGGGACATGGACGTCCACTTCTCCCATCGTCCACCGCCGCTACGCGACGACCGGGATCACGCTCCAGTCCGGCGCCGTGCTGGTCAGCGGCGGCTACGGATTGGAGGGTTTCGTGAGCGCCGCGGAGCGCTTGTACCCGGAGGGTTTGCCGCCCTCACCCGGGGGTGTCAACGCCGCGGCCGGCAACGCCTCAGTCCTGGTGAGCTGGCGGCCCACCGTGGGCGGGGGCACGATTGCTTCGTACAGCGTCCAGGCGCTTCCGTCCGGACCGTCGGTGACAGTCGGCGGCAACCGGACGATGGCTGTCGTAGGCGGTCTGGCCAACGGCACGTCCTACACGTTCGCCGTCACCGCCGCCGCCGCGGCGGGTAACGGACCGACATCGGCGCCCTCGAACGCGGTCACGCCCTCCGCGGCCGGCGGTACGGCCTGGTCCGTGGCCGGCACCCTCGGCATGGCCCGGTCCCTGCACACCGCCACCCTCCTGGCCGGGGGAAAGGTCCTGGTGGTCGGGGGCAACAACGGCTCCGCGCTCGCCGGTGCCGAGCTCTACGACGCGGCCGCCAACGCCTGGTCCGCCACCGGGTCGATGGCCGAGCCCCGGTACAACCACCAGGCGGTGGCGCTGGCCGACGGCCGGGTGCTGGTGGCCGGGGGCCTGAGCGGGGCGGCGGCCGTGCCCAGTGCCGAGCTCTACGGCCCCTCCACCGGCACGTGGACGGGCACCGGTGCGATGACGGCGCCCCGCTACGGCCACACCCTCACCGTGCTGGGCGACGGCCGGGTGCTGGCCGCCGGAGGAGGCAACGCCACCGGCGTCATCGCCTCGGCCGAGATCTACGACCCGGCGACGGGCACGTGGTCGGCCACCGGGTCCCTGGGCGCAGCCCGCTACCTCCACGGGGCGGTGCTGCTGCCGTCGGGCAAGGTGCTGGTGACGGGCAGCTACGGCGGAGGCGCAGGCGCCTCCTGGTTGGCGGGGGCCGAGCTGTTCGATCCCGCCACCGGCACCTGGTCGGCCACCGGCTCGACGTCGGTGGCCCGCTACGGCCACAGCCTCACCCTGCTGCCCGACGGCAAGGTGCTCAGTGCCGGGGGCCGCTCGTCGTCCACCACCCTGGCCGGCGCCGAGCTCTACGACCCGGCCGCCGGCACCTGGGCCGCCACCGCCCCCATGGCCTCCCCCCGCTATCTGGGCGCGCCCGCTCTGCTGGCGTCGGGCAACGTCATGGTGGCCGGCGGCTTCTCCGGCGCCGCGTACCTGGCCACCGCCGAGACCTACAACCCCACCACCGGCTCCTGGTCAGCCACCGCCTCGCTGGCCGCCGGCCGCTACGGCCACACCGCCACCGCCCTGGCCGATGGGCGGGTGGTGACTGCCGGCGGCCAGGGGGCCACCTACATCCCCAGCGCGGAGACGTATTGCTGTACCGGCCTCCCCGCCGCCCCGGGTGACGTGGTCGCCACGGCTGGGAACCTCTCCGCCCTCATCCGATGGATTCCTGCGCCCTCGTCGGCGAGTGCCACGTCCTACACGGTGACGGCGTGGCCCGGAGGTGCTTCGACCACCGTCGGCCCGAACGTCATCCCGACGACATTTAGCGGACTGGCCAATGGCCGCAGCTACACCTTCACGGTGACAGCGAACCTCGGCGGGGGAACGAGCCTGCCCTCGGGTCCCTCGAACCCGGTGACGCCCATGGCGGCCGGTTCGAGCTCGACGGCGTGGTCGCCCGGCGGCACCGTCCTCGGGTCTCGATACCTGCACACCGCGACCGTGTTGCCAAGCGGCAAGGTGTTGATCGCCGGCGGCATCCACGACATGGCGCTCGCCAGCGCCGAGCTGTACGACCCGGCCACCAACGCGTGGTCGACCGCAGGGTCGATGACCAGCCGCCGGTACTACCACCAGGCAGTCATGTTGGCCGGGGGCCAACTACTCCTCGCCGGTGGTCGTAGCGACACGGTCACGCTGTCCGGCGCGGAGCTGTACGACCCCGCGACCGGGACCTGGTCGACCACCGGATCCATGTCGACACCGCGGTACGGCCACAGTCTCACCCGACTGGCCGACGGGCGGGTGCTGGCAGCGGGCGGCTACAACGCCACCGGCGCCCTCGCCTCGGCGGAGCTCTACGATCCGGCCACCGGCACCTGGTCGCCCACGGGGCAGTTGGCCGCCCGCCGCTACCTGCACGGGGCCCAGCTCCTGGCGTCGGGCAAGGTCGTGGTCGCCGGCAGCTACGGCGGCGGTGCCGGCGGCGCGTACCTGGCCACCGCTGAGCTCTACGATCCGGCCACCGGCACCTGGTCGCCCACCGGTTCGATGGCCTCTCCCCGGTACGGGTACACCCTCACCCCGCTGCCGAACGGGAAGGTCCTGGCCGCGGGAGGCCGGGGTGCGTCGTCCCCGCTGGCCACGGCCGAGCTCTACGATCCCACGAGCGGCACGTGGTCACCCACGTCGTCGATGAGTTCGCCGCGGTACCTGGCCGCCGCAGCCCTTCTCCCGACCGGCAGGGTCATCGTGGCGGGAGGCTTCTCCGGCGTGAGCTACCTGGGTTCGACCGAGTCCTACAACACCGACACCGGAACCTGGTCCGCCACCACCCCCATGGCCGCGGTCCGCTACGCGACGACGGCGTCCCCCCTCGCCTCGGGCCGAGTGCTCCTGGCCGGTGGATACGGTGCGGGCTACCCACCGCTGGCGGAGGTGTACGGAGCCGGGCCGCCGCAGCTACCGGCACCGTCCCTGTCGGCGCCCCCGACGGTCGGTGTCAGCAACGCCTCGTCGACAAGCGTCGGCGGGAGCCTCTCCCCGCCTGTGGTCTATGACGAGGACTTCGGGTCGGGAAGCGGCGGGTGGACCTACTACGCGGACTGCCCTCCCGCCCCCGGCGGTTGCATTCACTCCAGCGAATGGCACGCGGAGGACGGTGGGTACATCCGGTCGTCCGCTCCCTACTGGCTGGATCCCAACCACATCAGTCCCGGTCTCGGTGCCCTCAACTTGCCCGGTGTCCTGTGGATGAACGGCGTCAACGGCGGCCTGCCTCTCCCATCGCTCGACCTCGGCAACTCGACGATGGAGCTCAGGATCAAGACCGTCGGCCTCACCCCCGCGGGCGCACACCTACGCCTGTGGTTTCAGCGCTGGAATCCCGACATCGGAAGATTCGTCAACTACGCGTTCACGGGAGCAGCGCTGGAGAACCTGGCCACTCCCGGCGCTTGGAGCGACATCAGCATCACGTGGGACGAATCCGGGGCCGGGTGGTCCTGCCTCGGTTCCAGGGTGGCTCGGGAGGACACGTACGGATGTTCCGACGTCGTAGCTTCCCTGCACGACGTGAACGCCGACTTCGGCCTCATCCTGCTTCCTGTCGACCCGGCCACTCCGGTGACAGGAGCGGTGCTGGTGGGACGGGTTCACATCGTGCGCAACATCTCTGTGCACCTGTCGGCCGACGATCTCGACCCGTCGACACTGCCTGTCACCGCCCAAACACCCCTCCTGAACGGCGCTTTCGTCGCCAACCTGGATCTCTCGACGCTTCGTGACGGGGCGATCCGGATCGAGGCGGTCGTCACCGGGGCCAACTCCCTGCCCAGCCTGCCCGTCACCCGCACCGTGACGAAGGACACCTCGTAGCCCCAAAGCCCGACCGGCGGTGCGGCTCCGGCGGCTCCAGGGGCGCACTCAGGATCGGCTTGACGGCCACCCGTCAGCGGCCACTCTGCGCAGGAAGCGGCCGACCCGCACGGCGGGGCGCAGGACGACGAGGCGGCGCGCCCGGCGCATGGCGACCGTGCGCCGCGAATCGGCCGCCGGTGCATACCGGGAATCCGCCTGGTAGGCGGCGACATCGATCTGCTCACCGGCGAGAAGGCGATCCACCACGTCGTTCAGGAGAGGGGCGGTGGCAAACCTGCTCGTATGGCCCCCCGTCTTGCGCGCGTCGACCGTCACGTCCCCGCCCTTCGATCGCCACTGCTCCACAAGGGGCACGATCTGCTCGTCGTAGACGCCCGTATCGTCCCGGCAGGACTGTACGAAGAGGTTCGGGAGCGGCTCGGTCGGCACCCGCGTCTCGATCAACCGCCTGATCTGCCTCGTGTAAGGCCAATTGTGCTCCGCGAGGGGATCCCCGTCGGGACAGACGAACGCGACGTTGTCGAAACGGGGTGTCGTCGCCGCGCAGATGTCCAGGTCGACGTGGGGCCCGATGGCAACGATGCCGCGCATGCCGTGCAACAGCCCGAACTTGATGGCGGCCGTGCCGCCCGCCGAAGAGCCGACCGCGACCGTGTGCGACGGGTCGACAGCGAGCCGGCTCCAGATCGTGGGGAGGATGTCGTTGATGGCCCTCTCCACGAAGAAATCACCCTTCTCGCCCGTGTAGAACGTGCCATTCTTCGCGGAACCATAAGAGTCGCAGAAAAACAGCCAGTTATGACGTGCATCATCACCCAGCATTCGCAACCGGTGGAAGTATCCGGAGAACTCACGCTGCTGAACACCAGGCAGTTTGATGCGCTCAAAGAAGGCGCTGAAATGAACGACCAGGTCCGTGGCGCCTTCGTACGCTCGAACGGCAAACTCAAACTTCCGGCCGCTCGAATCGACAAAATCTTCGAAGGTGACGTTCTCCATACCTATCCTTCCGTTTCACCAAGCAGGCTCGTAGCGACATGTGGAACCAATGCCATTCGGGCCACAGAACCAATGGTTTGCAACGCTATCAGGGTGCCGATAGGTTGGCGGCGATCTCGACTCTCTGTCGATCGTGCGTGCTGTGAACTGAAGGAGCAGATGATCGACGGCAGCGAGGACGACTCGAGGAATGTCCACGAGTCCTCCGACAGCGTCCGATCTCTCATCGGGAGCGGTTCGATCTATGCGGCCGGCAAGGCGGTCCAACTCAGCGCTGCGGTCCTCGTTCTTCCCGTACTTACCCGGCTGCTGACGCCGGGTGAATACGGAGAGATCGCCACTGCGCTCGTCGTCATTCAACTCCTCACCTTTCTAGCGGCCGGTGGGTTGCCGGTCGCCATCACTCTTGAGTTCTTCCGGGGCGAGGACGGCCCCCATCGCGCCCGAGGGCTCGTTCTGTGGACCGCGCTTGTCGGGTCGATAGTCACCCTCACCGCTCAGCTTCTCGCACCGTACTGGATCCGGATATTTGGCACTGCGGAACACCTGCCAGCCATACGAGTAGCGGTGCTAGCAACGATGCCATTGGTGGTGCTCACCGCAGTGCAGTCCCTGCTGCAGGTCCGCCGCCAACCCAAACAGTATGCCGTCGTCACGCTGGCAGGCACTGCTGGCGCCCAAGTCATCGGCCTCCTTTTCGTTCTGTTCCTCGATGCTCATGCCAGCACCTATCTAGCGGGAATGGCACTCGGCGGTGCGATTGCCGCCGGTGCCGGCCTGCTTCTCACCGGTGTCGACCGACGAGCTTGGCGAAACTGGCGTCTGCCGTACGCGGGCCTGATGGTGGGCCTCCCGACCGTTCCCCACGACGTCTCCATCTACATCATCCTTGCGGGCGATCGGGTGATCTTGGAGCGGTCCCATAGCTTCGCAACCGTCGGCCGCTACCAGATCGCATACATCGCCGGCACCTTGGGAATCTCGCTGATGAGTGCGCTGAACAGTGCCTGGCTGCCGATCATCTATGGAGCGGCCGACCAGGTGCGCTGGAAGCTACTCGCCGACATGACCGTCAACCTCTATTGGCTGGCGGCCCTCGTGACCGGGACGCTCTCTTTGGCAGCACCCCTCATGCTGTCGATGCTTGCCGCGGATTCGTTCAAGCCTCTCGAGTTGGCGCCCATGGCATCAATGGTCGCCCTGAGCGTCCTGCCGTATGTCACCGTCGCCGCCAACGTTCTCGTCCTGCTCCATCTCGGGAAGTCAGCCTACCTGGCATGGGCCACACCCCTGTGCGCGGCGTTCAACATCGGACTGAATATCGTGTTCGTTCCCAGGTACGGCATGACGGCCAGCGCGGTGCTCACCGTGGTCACCTACTGCTTCCAGGCGATGGTCCTCAAGCTGCTCACCCGGCGTCTCGTGACCATTCCTTGGCGCAAGGGAGCGGCGACGACCCCGTGGCTGGTCGGAATGACGTTAGCCGCGCTCGGGATCGTCGTGCCCACGACAATAGTTTGGCTGGTCCTCCGGGGTGCCATCAGCGCTGTGCTCCTCGCCGGAGTGACCGCAATCGTTCTCCGGCGCTTCCGGCGAGCCGTGACGCCGGGCGTTGCATAGACCGACGCGTCGGAATCCCCGAAATCAGGTCTCCTCCGATGCGACCAAGACTGGGTTCATGCCTTCCTTGGAAGCCTCGTCCCAGTTGTCGTGCTGAAGCTGATAGTCGTTTCGGGCGAACTCCACCTGCACCACCAGCCGATCACCAAACACCGGTGGCGAGCCCTTGTGAAAGGCGCGGGTGTCCTCCGCGAAACCGTGACCGGCGGGGCCCGTGATCTCGACGATCCGCTCGACACCGTATTCCGCTTCGATCTCCTCGTCGGTGCGCCGGCGAAGCCGGAGCTGATGGCGCAGTGCCTTCTTCGTGTGCGTGCCCCGCACGCAGACGTGGGGGCCGCTGTTCTCGTCGACGTCCGTGAGGTAGAAGAAGAACTTGAGGAATCGATAGTCGTCCAAGTCGAAGTGGAACATCTGGGCGGCCATCGATCGCTCCTCGGCGCTAACGTCGACGGCGAAGCTCCACCAGAGCACGGTGGCCAGGAGAACCGGCGGCGCCCGCAGATACGACTCCGCAATCTGTCGCAGGGTGCCGTCATGTGCGAGCTTCGCGATCGCCGGGCAGTCAGCCTGTGTGTTGTTGTAGGTCCCGATCGCGAACGACTTGTCGAACCGCGCCTTCACTGTCGCCTTTTCGTCGTAGAGGAACGCGAACGCCGGATTCCGGTCTCCGTAGCACGGGTTCTTGCGGGCGAACTCCCAGATCTCCTTCTGGATCGACGTCGGCAGTCGCAGCCCGAGGTAGCAGCCGTCACGCTCGAGACCGGCGACGACCTTGGCGACATCCAGATCGGGGAAGACCGTGGGCCCAGGCGCGGTGTCGCTTCGGCGACGCCGCATGGACGCAATCGAGCGAGCAATGTCGAACCGCCCAACGGCGCGCATCAACGCCCAATCTGGGTGGTGCCTATAGACGTTGACCTTCGATCTCACTTTCGGCCTATTGGCCCTCAGTCGAGCCACGCTCGCGCGCGCTGGGCCCCAGAGGCGCACAGCCATCCTGCCACTTCCCTTCTCGATCAACTACCTATCAACGAGGGGACGTACTTGTCGATACTAGTCGCCAATTGTGTCATATGGGGTCCGTCGGACCCCTTCCTCTGCCCGAACTCACGCCACGACTCGAAGAGGTCGGCAGGAATACAGGTGCGGAGCACCTGCCTGACGATCTCCTGGCGTCTCTCCTCATCCGGGAGCACGAAGCCCTCGACACGGCGGGGCAATGTCGCGATGTCGGGCCGCGCCTCCAGGCGAAGGAACGCGCCATCCACGAAATAGTAGGGATCCGTGACGATGGACACCCGACCAGCCAGCGCCGCCTGCATTCCCACCGTGCCGGCCAGCGTGAAGGTGCCTCGCGTCTCGGCCATGAGCGTCTGCGAAGGGACCTCGTAGGGCACGAACACGACGCGGTCGATCGCAGCCAGTTGCTCGACGAGCTCGATGCGCTGGAATCCGAACATGTTCGGATGATCCTTGACGAGCACCAAATAGCCGGCGGCCGAAAAGGTCGCAACAACGTCTATCAGGGTTGCATGATAGTCGAGGAGACTTCGAGATCGGACCCAGTAGTCGATCGTCGACTCCGGGTACACGCCGAGGGCTACGAAGATCCGCCTTTCGACTGGGTGCTCGTGAGCGACCCTCTTCCAGTCCGCGTTGAAATGCCTCACCACCCCGTAGTCGCGGATCCGCATCCTCCATCCGCAGTCGGGCCGACTGAGCCAGTAATGCATGTTGAGCGAATCCCTGTTCCACAACCCGATGGCACGGAAGGCTGGGGCCCGCGCCGTGTAGTGGGCGTACTTCTTCGCGAACTCGAAGGGGCCATAATGTGGCCTTGTGGGTAGAAATGGTGCAAACGAGTCTGATGTGACCGACTGAAACGTCGTCGCGACCTCATCGAAGTCAGGTTCGCGGACTTGGTTGTGCTCACCGCGGGTGGTGACGAGCGTCTGTCCGGCGATGGGCGCACCACTGATCCCGACGTACTTGATGCCACGAGCGGACAGGATCCGATCAAGGATGTCTACTGCGTAATAGTCGATGCAGAACGAGAGGAGAAGGTCAGGTTGCTCCTGGTCGATGATATCGACCAGGGCTCTGAGCATCGCGCCCACCATCTTCAGCGCCACCTGCGGATCAAACTGCCGAAGGAAGCGACAACGCATCCTGATCTCTTCACAGCCCGCTTCCCCGAAAGCGGCCCACGCTGCCGTCTCGTTATCAGGTCTGCACATCCACCGGTAGAACGACGGCATCACGTATACGTCAGCATCGTTCCGGAACTCGCTGACCACGACGGTGTCTTCGGCGAGCGCGAGTCGAGAGGCGAGCCGGCGCCACCAATCGGTCTTCCGGTATCGAGAGTAGATCATGACCTTCACGGCGACCCAGTGTCTCGGGTGACCAGGGGGAGTATTCGGTTCATCAAATAGTCGGCGAGGAGCTCGTGGTAGGGCTGCTTCAAATGGAACCAGTCACAGTTCCGAAATGGCCCGTAGGTCTCGGGATCGACAATGGGCCCAGTAACCAGGTTGACACCATATTCGGCCCGGAGGCCATGGCAGACCCGGCGCGCCCGATCGTTGTGGGCGGGGCCGAAGACACCGGCAGAGACCTCGAAGATCGGGATGGTGAGCACGACCGGTGCGTGATGGCTGAGCTGTGCCACAAGCTTCACATGCTCTTCGATGATCTCCTCGACAGTCGCATAATATTCCCCGTGGTTGCGGACGATGGCCAGGCGTAGCAAGAAGAAGGGAAGGCGGATCACCCAGGCTGGACCGAAGCTCGGAGGCACAAAGAACAGGCCGTCTCGGCAGAATGAGAAGCCGGCCTTTCTCGCCACCTGAAGTGGACGCCGCGGCATCCTTGGATGCACATCGGGGTTGCCAAGATGCACGACAATGACGTCGTACCGGCCCAAGTCCTGCTCGAACAGTCTTGGCCGGACCTTTGCGATCGGGACCCCGCCGTAGCTCCTGACGTCGACGATCACGCCGTGGGATGCCATCTTCCGAGCCAGCGTCTTGGCGTACCCGGAAGCCCCCCATTCGGACCCCACCGAGTCGCACACCAACAGGACTGCTGCCATCTACGGCCAGGCTCTCACGGTTTCGCCGGCCGACGGCCCGGCCGGTGTCCGGCGCACAGATGCCTTTGCTGCGCCGCCACGCCCGTACCAGCATCTTTCGCAAGCGTCGCTTGGCAGCGGTGGATTCCTCTCAACTGGCCGCCCTCGGACGAGCACCGACCCCTTGCTCCCGGACGTTTGCGCCAGAAGGTGCTCGGTAGCCTGTCGCTCCTTGCCACCGGGCGTCAACGTTTCCAGCCTACTCGGACCACTCGGCCGCGCCGCGTACCCCCCGAGCCTCCATCCCCGAGGTACCAGCACCTCCTAGCGTACGAGTGATGCGCCGGATTCTGCATTGCCGAAGGATCTCCGCCGCGTGATCGGTCGTCTGTGACCCGACCCTCGATCGTCGACGCGGGGGCAACGCTCGGTGCTCTGGTGGTTCGGGCCGACGCCGGCCGGGGCCGCGGCCATGGGCACGTGCTCCGTCAGCTGGCCCTCGCCCAGGCCTGGTCCCGCAGGGGTGGCACGGTAACCCTCGTCACCGTCCGTCCACCTCCGACCGTGACGGCTCGGTGGCAGGACGAAGGCGCCGAGGTGCTCGATCTCGACGAATGCCCGGCTGCTCGCCTGCTGGAGGTGGCGCTCGAACGCGCTGCCAACTGGGTGTCGCTCGATGGCTACCACCTCGGTGCCCCCCAGGACCGGCTGCGGGAACAGGGCCTGCGGGTGCTGGTCGTCGATGATCATGGCGGTATGGGCGCGTGCCAGGCGGACGTGATCGTCGACCAGAACGTCGGCGCCTCGCCGGAGGACTACGCCGACCGGCCGAACGAGGGTTTGCTCCTGCTGGGGACTCGGTACGCCCTACTGCGACGACAGTTCATGCCTTCCGCCGGCTGGCAGCGCATCGTCCCCGAGCGACCCCGAACGATCCTCGTCACCCTGGGGGGCGCACCGCCGGCGGGGCCTCTTGCCCTAATCAGGGACGCCGTCACGTCTGCCTTCCCCGATGCCGAACGGGTCGAACTGGTCGACGAGTCGGATGACAACCGGATCGTCGACCTCCTGACCAGGAGCGATGTCGCGGTGTCCGCCTCGGGGTCCACGGCGTGGGAGCTGTGCCTGATGCGGGTTCCGACCGCCTACGTCGCGGTCGCCGACAACCAACGACCCGTGGCCCGTCGGCTCGCGGAGATCGGCTGCGCACTGGATCTCGGAAACGTGAGAGATCTTGAGATGGGTCGACTGACCGATGCCCTCCGCCGGCTCTCCGAACCGGGGACCCGATCGGCGATGGCGAGCCGTTGTGCGGGTCTCGTAGATGGCCGCGGCGCGAGCCGCATCGTGACGGCGCTCCAAGCGGAGCTGCTGGAAGTCCGGCGAGCGACCGGGGCCGACGCCGAGCTCCTGTTCGGTTGGCGAAATGATCCCGCTGCCCGCAGTTGGTCCTTCAACCCCGCGGAGCTGACCTGGGAGGAGCACCTCGCTTGGCTCCACCGACGGCTCACCGGGGCGGATTGCGTGATCTACGTCGTCAGCGCGCCGTCGGGGCCGCCCATCGGGCAGGTCCGATTCGACCGGGCGGGCGACGGCTCGGCTGACTCGCAGATCAGCCTGAGCCTGGATGCGAGCGCCAGGGGCCATGGCCTCGGCGCGGCCTTGATCCGCGCCGGGCTGCGGCGATACCGGTCAGACGCGGGTATCGGCCACATCGAGGCTCGGGTCAAGCCCGGCAACATCGCGTCGGTCGCGTCCCTCGACCTCGCCGGGTTCGTACCCCACGGCGATGCCGTGGGCGACGGCCTCATGGTGCGTTACGGGTTGGAGCTCGCGTGAGCGGCGAGGAGCATCAGTACGGTCGGCCGGGCCACGGCCCGTCGGCGTCGAGGCTGGTCGGGATAGCATGCACGTCTGGTCGCTTGATGATGAAGGCCGACGTACGCACGCGCAGCCCGGCCTGGGTCCGGACACGGGTCGAGGATCGACGATGACCTCCAGGATGACCTCCAGCGTGACGCGCCCCGTTCGCCGCCGACGCCGCTCCAAGGTACGTCGCGTTCTTTTCACAAAATGCTGCCGTACCCCGGCCAGCCTCATGTTCACGGCATGGGGAGCATACGCCGTGCTGTTCATCTTCGGACCGGTGACACCGGTGGCCCGCATTCGCTGGTCCACCTGGGGATTCATCGGCCTCTGCGTCGCCGTGTTCTTTCTCGGCTGCCTAAGCTCTCGGCGGAAATCAAGGATCTCGACAAAGGCGACCGCTGGGCTGCCACTTCGTGACCTGCAACGCCTCATCCAGAGGTTCGCGATCGTCGGTATGGTGGGGGGAGCCTTCGTCGTCATCGACAAACTATTCCTGAGCGGGCTGGATCTATCCTCCGGGTTCACCAGCGCCAGATTTCAGTCGGCAGAGCTCGGAGCGGCGTTCTCCAACAGCTACGCACGTTCCCCACTCCTGTATATCGGGCAGGTGACGTACTCGTTCAGTCTCATCTCCTTTGTGTGCTACATCCTCAACGCGGAGCGGCTCCCGATCCGCCTGCTGTACTTCACCACAGTGTCGCTGATCAGCCCCTTCGCGGTGGCGATCGTGTATGGCGGGCGGTCGGTGCTCTTCATCGCCCTCGTGCTCCCGATCGGAGCACTCCTGATCCGGAGATTGCGCGGGCGCAGGAGTGCCGTCAAGCGTCTGAAACCGATGGTCGTCATGTTTCTCATCGTGAGCGTGATGGCCGTCGTGTATGACAACAGCATTCAACGGGACCGCCGGACCATTCTCGGAGTCACCGACTACCTTACCGAACTGAAGAACACGGAATCGGCACGAAACTTCCGAACCAAGCCGTGGGTGGTGGACCTCATCAAGGCCGGTGCACCACCCAACGCAGTCATACAGGTGCTGAGCCTCAGCGTCTATGCCGTTCAAGGCCCGCCGCATTTCGACCTCATCATCCATGCCGACAACCCTGTCGGACCATTCTACGGTCAATATGAGATCGCTAGCCTGGGAACCTGGTTCGGAAGGATCGTCCCCGAGCTGAGCGTCGTCGACCGGATGTATGCCGAACTGGACGACGCGAAGGTCCTCGGAGTGTTCGTCTCGACCTGGGGATCGCTCTTTGTCGATTTTGGCCCGATCGGAATGCTCCTCATCGCGTTTCTTTGGGGGTGGTTCAGCTCGCGCGTCTGGGCGGCGGCGACGAAGTCGGATCATCTCGGGGCGCAGGTCTTGGCCTCATTTCTCTTCCTGACGATCATCTCCTGCCCGATCCACTCTGCGATCGGGGCCGGCACCGGCACCTTCCTCGCTTTGGATGTGCTCATCGCCTATAGGCTGCTCTCCCCCAAGAGGAAACACGTAGGGCGATCTCGACGGGCGGCACCGCGAATTTCGGTCGCCAGGCCGAAGGTCGCATCAACCGTGTCCGGCGCGTGAGCCGCGCGCACACCGGATACCTTCGAGCCGTGGTTCACGCGTCCTCAGAATTGAACGAGCGGACGGGCGCGACGGCGCGCGTGGCTGCCCTCCCCTTTCGCCTGGTCAACTCGGTGGCGTCGATCGCACGGGTCCAGGTCGTGCTCCGGCGCATCGTCAAGCAGCTCGACCCGTCGGTGTTCGCCTCGCTCTGGGACGGGCAGAGCCTCCCGGGCCAGCGGGTGCGACCCGACATCGAGTCGCACGCCATCGACACGCTCCTGGTCGACTGGCTGGAGACCGACCTCGTCGTGGCCGATGTCGGTTCGAGGTGGGGCGTGCTCGACGTGTGGCGGCAGTTCCAACCCCACGTCCGGGTGGTGGGGTTCGAGCCCGACAAGGTCGAGTGCGAGCGGCTGACGGCCCTCGAGGGCTCGAGCGGGGTCGTCACCTTCGTGCCCGCCGCCCTCGGTCCGGCCACGGGTTCGGCCACGCTCCACCTCACCCGTTCGCCGGCGTGTTCGTCGCTCTACCCACCGGTCGAGGAACTGATCCGCCATCGTCCCCGCCTGGCCTCGATGGCGAAGGTGGGCGAGGTCACCGTGCCCCTGACGACGCTCGACGAATGGTTCGAGGGGTCGGGGCTCGACCACATCGACGTGCTCAAGCTCGACACCCAGGGCTCGGAGCTGGGGGTGCTGCAAGGCTCCGTCGCCGCCCTGGCCACGGTTCGCCTCATCGAGGTGGAGGTCGAGTTCAACGAGATGTACGGGGGTCAACCCCTCTTCGCCGATGTCGACGGGTTTCTCCGGTCCCACGGCTTCGTGCTGTGGCGGATCAAGGGGATGATGCACTACGGCCTCAGCGGCGTGCCTTCGAGCGCCTTCCGCGTGACCGACCGCCAGTACTTCGACGGCAAGGCCTGCGACCTGGACGCCCAGGGTGGCCAGCTCTTCTGGGCCCACGCCTACTACGTCCGCCAAGCGGTCGCCTTCCCGGACGCCGGTCGGACCGAGTGGCAACAGGCGGTTCGGGACGCATGCGGGGCGCAGACCTTCGGGTACACCGATCTGGCCCTCAACCTGCTCCGGGGGGCGGCCGACGTCGCTCCCGAGGGCGTTCGGGCCCGACTCGACACCCTCTTCACCTAGGCGGCGCACGATGACCGCGCCCCCCGCCGCTCCCTCGCCGTTCTCCATCGCCGGCCGCCCCATCGGGCCCGGCCACCCCGTCTACGTGATCGCCGAGCTGTCCTGCAACCACCTCGGCCGCTTCGACCGGGCCGCGGAGCTGGTCCGGATCGCGGCCGACGTCGGCGTCGACGCGGTCAAGCTGCAGACCTACACCCCGGACACCATGACCCTCAACGACAAGTCCGAACGGTTCAGGGTCGGTCGGGGGACGCCGTGGACCGGGCAGACGCTGTACGAGATCTACCGCGACGCCCAAACGCCCTGGGCGTGGCATGCGCCGCTCAAGGAGCTGGCCGACAGCCTGGGCATCTGCCTCTTCTCGTCCGCCTTCGACCCGACCTCGGTGGATTTCCTCGTCGACCTCGGGATGCCGGCCTTCAAGATCGCGTCCTTCGAGCTCGTCGACCTGCCGCTGATCCGCCGGGTCGCGGCCACCGGCAAGCCGATGATCCTGTCCACCGGCATGGCCAGCCTGCCGGAGATCGACGCCGGTGTCTCGGCGGCCAGAAGCGCAGGGGCTCAAATAGCAATCATGCGCTGCAACAGCGCCTACCCGGCGGCGCCCGCCGAGATGGACCTGCGCACGATTCCGGCGATGGCAAGCACCTGGCACGTGCCGGTCGGCCTGTCCGACCACACCCTCGGCCAGACAGCGGCGGTCACCGCCGTCGCCCTGGGGGCCACCCTGCTCGAGAAGCACCTCATCCTCGACCGCTCCGAAGGGGGTCCCGACAGCGCCTTCTCGTGCGAGCCCGACGAGTTCCGATCGCTCGTCACGGCGGTCCACGAGGCAGAGCAGGCCCTGGGGACGGTGCGCTACGGCCCCTCCGAGCACGAGCATCCCAGCCTGGCCTTCCGCCGCTCCCTCTTCGTCGTCGCCGACATGCGGGCCGGCGACATCTTCTCGGCGGCGACGGTGCGGGCGATTCGCCCCGGTGACGGGCTGGCGCCCGGGGCCCTCGACCTGGTCCTGGGGCGGACGGCGCCTGTCGACGTCAGGTGCGGAACACCGCTGTCGTGGGACCTCGTCGGCGGCATCGCTCCCGACTCCACCCCGCCCGGATAGAGTGCGGGCGGGCCACGGCCGGCCTACGGTCATCCCATGGACATCGCTCACTCCACCATCCTGCTCACGGGAGGTACCGGCTCGTTCGGGCACGCTTTCGTCGCCCACGTGACGAGGGAGTTTCCCGAAGCGGTCATTCGGGTCTACTCCCGGGACGAGTTGAAGCAGTC
The DNA here is from genome assembly GCA_963836205.1 of uncultured Acidimicrobiia bacterium. GTDB lineage: Bacteria > Actinomycetota > Acidimicrobiia > Acidimicrobiales > AC-14 > JAXDMK01. The sequence goes on from CAWIIV010000006.1 coordinate 332,396, forward strand.
GGAGATGCGAACCCGCTTCGGTGACGACCAGGTCCGCTACTTCCTGGGCGACGTGCGCGACCGCGGCCGGCTCCTACGGGCCGCCAAGGGTGTTGACCTCATCGTCCACGCCGCCGCCATGAAGCAGGTGCCGGCGTGCGAGTACAACCCCTTCGAGGCCGTCCAGACCAACGTGCTCGGCGCCGAGAACATCGTCGACGTCGCCATCGACGCCGGGGTCTCGAGGGTGATAGCTCTCTCCACCGACAAGGCCGTGAACCCCGTCAACCTCTACGGCGCCACCAAATTGTGCGCCGAGAAGATTATCGTCCAGGGCAACGCCTACGCGGCCACGTCGTCCACCAGGCTGTCGTGCGTGCGCTACGGCAACGTCGTCGGCTCGCGAGGTTCGGTGGTGCCCCTGTTCGTCAAGCAGCGGGCGGCAGGCCTCCTCACGATCACCGACGAGCGCATGACCCGGTTCTGGATCACTCTCGACCAAGCGGTGGACCTCGTCCTCTTCGCGGTCGACCACTCGACGGGCGGGGAGGTCTTCATCCCCAAGATCCCGTCCATGCGAGTGGTCGATCTCGCCGACGCCATGGCTCCGGGCGTCCCCCGGGAGGTCATCGGGATCCGACCCGGCGAGAAGCTCCACGAGGTGCTCATCACCGCCGACGAGAGCCGGCACGCAGTCGACGCCGACGACGTCTACATCGTGTTCCCGGAGCAGCCGTGGTGGGATGCCCATCCCCGGTGGATGGAGGGGAAGCCGCTCGACGAGGGGTTCGTCTACGCCAGCAACACGAACCGCGAGTGGTTGACGAAGGAAGCCCTCACCGCGCTGCTGTCGTGATCCCCTACGGCCACCAGTCGATCGACGACGACGACATCGCAGCCGTCGTCGAGGTGCTCCGAGGCGATTGGCTCACCCAGGGCCCCACCGTCGTCGCCTTCGAGGACGCGCTGGCCGAATCGGTCGGCGCCCGCTTCGCCGTGGCCTTCTCCAGCGGCACGGCGGCCTTGCACGGGGCGATGATCGCCGCCGGCGTCGGCCCGGGAGCCGTCGTCACCACCTCACCTCTCACCTTCGTGGCCAGCGCCAACTGCGCCCGGTACGTGGGGGCCGACGTCGCCTTGGTCGACATCGACCCGCGCACGCTGCTGATGAACCTCGATCTGGTCCCGGCGACGGGGTGCGACGCCCTGGTCGCCGTCCACTACGCCGGCCTTCCGCTCGACCTGTCGACGCTGACCCAGCGGCCGCGGGTCGTCATCGAGGACGCCGCCCACGCCCTCGGGGCGATCACGCACGACGGCCCCGTCGGCAACTGCGCCCACTCCGACATGTGCATGTTCTCCTTCCACCCGGTGAAGCACATCACCACCGGCGAGGGCGGCATGATCACCACGAACTCGGCCGAGCTGGCGGAGAAGCTGCGCCGGGCGCGGAACCACGGCATCGTCCCGAAACCCAAGGTTGGTGGCTGGTACTACGAGGTGGAAGACACCGGGTTCAACTACCGGATGACCGACATCCAGGCCGCCCTCGGGTGCAGCCAGCTAGCCAGGCTGGCCGCGTTCGTCGAGCGGCGGAACAAACTGGCCGAGCGCTACCGGCACATGCTCGCCGGCCTGCCGGTCCAGCTCCCGGAGGCAGCCGCGCCCGGCGCTTTCCACGCCTACCACCTGTTTCCCATCAGGGTCGGCGGCCGCGACGAGATCTACCGCCGTCTACGGGGCCACGGGATCGGAGTCCAGGTGCACTACGTGCCGGTGCACCACCACCCTGTGTTCGCCCACCTGGGGTCCGGCGGCCCCGGCTTCCCCGAGGCCGATCGCGCCTATGAGCGGCTGCTCTCCTTGCCGCTGTTCCCCGGTATGAGCGAGCTCGACCAGGACCGCGTGGTCCAGGAGCTGTCTGCCGCGCTGTGAGGGAGCTCGGAAAGTCGAAGGAGCTCTGGTCACGCGCCGAGCGGATCATCCCCTTGGGCACGCAGACGCTGTCCAAAGGCCCCAGCCAGTTCGTCCAGGGCGTCTGCCCGATCTACCTGGAGCGGGGCCTGGGCGCCCACGTCTGGGACGTCGACGGCAACGAGTACATCGACTACCCCATGGCGTTGGGCCCAATCCTCCTCGGGCACCGTGACGCCCGTGTTGACGACGCCATCCGCGCCCAGCTCGAATCGGGCATCACATTCACCCTGATGCATCCACTCGAGGTGGAGGTCAGCGAGCGGATCGTCGGAATGTGCCCCGGCGTGGAAGCGGTCAGGTTCGGCAAGAGCGGATCCGACGCCCTCACCGCGGCCGTGCGCGCCGCCCGGGCCGTCACCGGCCGGGACCACGTGCTCGTCTGCGGCTACCACGGCTGGCACGACTGGTACATCGGCAGCACCACCCGGAACCGGGGCGTGCCCCGTGCGGTACAGGAGCTCACCACCGCCTTCCGCTTCAACGACATCGGCGACCTCGACCGGGTGCTGGCGGCTCGCCGCGGCGAGGTGGCCGCGGTCGTGCTCGAACCATCGGGCGCACAACTACCCGAGCCGGGCTACTTGCAAGGGGTGGTCGAGCGGGCCCGCCGGGCGGGGGCGGTGTCGATCCTCGACGAGGTCATCACCGGCTTCCGGCTGGCGCCCGGAGGGGCAAGGCAGCGCTACGACGTCATCCCCGACATCTCCTGCTACGGCAAGGCCCTCGGCAACGGCATGCCGATCTCGGCGGTAGCCGGCTCGTGGTCGGTGATGCGCGTCTTCGAAGACGTCTTCTTCTCCGGCACCCATGGCGGCGAGACGCTCTCCCTTGCCGCCGCCGCGGCCGTCCTCGACACGATTGGCGACGGCTCGGTGCTCCACGAGATCAACCGCATGGGCCGGTTGCTCCTCCAGGGCATGTCGGACAGCGTCGCGGCCCACGGTGTGGCCGCGCGAGTCAGCGTGTCGGGCGAGCCCGAGCGGGCGGTGGTCATCTGCCACGGCGACGATGAGTTGGGCGTCAAGAGCTGGTTGCAGCAGTGCCTGGCCGACAGCGGGATGCTCTTCAACGGGTCGATGTTCATCAGCGCCGCGCTCTCCCCCGAGGATGTCCAACGCACGGTGAGCGCCTTCGACCTGGCCCTCGCCGGGTTGGCGGAGCACGGCGACATGACGTCCCTGCTGGAAGGGCCGCCGGTCCAGCCCGTCTTCCGACCCGTGTGACCGTCGTCCCCCGGGTGCTGGTGCTGGGAGCCGGCTCCATCGGGGCGCGTCATGCCCGCAACCTGGCCGCGGCGGGCGCTGCGGTGTCGATCACGGACCCGGCCCCCGGCCGGGCCGAGGCGGTTTCGGCCGCGGTCGCCGTGCCGTTCACCGACGGGGCCTTCGAGGGTTACGACGGCATCGTCGTCGCCAGCCCTACCAGCTTTCACGCGACGCACGCCGAGATGGCCACCCGTCATTGTGATCGGGTGATGGTCGAGAAGCCGCTGGCGGCGACCGCGGCCGAGGCCGACGCCCTCGCCGACGCGGTGGGCGAGCGCCTTATGGTCGGCTACAACCTTCGCCTGCACGCGCCAATGGAGCGCCTTGTGGCCCTCGTCCACGACGGCACCGCCGGATCCGTGCTCGGACTCCACATCTGGTTCGGGAGCTACCTCCCCGACTGGCGGCCCGGCACCGACTACCGGACGACCTATTCGGCCCGGGCCGACCTAGGCGGCGGCGTCCTGGCCGACGCCATCCACGAGATCGACATGCTCCTCTGGCTGCTCGGGGATGGGCTGGAGGTCGTCGGCGCCGCGATCGGCAACACCGGCACCCTCGAGATCGACGTAGAGGACACGGTCAAGGCGGTGCTCCGGCACACCTCGGGTGCGACGGTCGACATGTCGCTCGACTACCTGAGCCGGCGCTACCGCCGGGGCGTCGAGGTGGTGGGCGAGCGGGCCACGGTCAGGCTCGACTGGGCTCGCGCCTTGATCGAGCGGGAGGACGGAGACTCTGTCGTGACCGAGGAGGCGTCTACGCCGGTGCACGTCTCCTACGAGCGCGAGGCGCAGCGATTCCTCGACTGGATCACGACCGGGGCGCCACCCCCCGTCGACGGCGCGGAGGGAGCCAAATCGGTCCGCCTGGCCAACCGGCTACGGGAGTGCGCCCGATGACGGTCCTCGGCGTCGTCCAGGCCCGGATGGGATCCAACCGCCTGCCCGGGAAGGTGGTCGCCGACCTCGGCGGCGGCTATCGCGTACTGGGGCTGCTGCTCGAGCGGCTCCGGCCGGCTCCGTTGGACATCATCGTGGTCGCCACCACCACCGCGCCCCACGACGACGTCGTGGAGGAACTAGCCCGCTCGACGGGAGTGGCGGTGGTGCGGGGCTCCGAGGACGACGTCCTTGGTCGCTTCGCCCTCGTCCTCGAGACCTACCCCGCCGACCACGTCGTCCGAATCACCGCCGACTGCCCCCTCGTCGACCCCTCCATCGTCGCCACAGTGCTGGACAACCACGCGTGGTCCGGGGCCGACTACACGTCGAACACCCTGATCCGCAGCTATCCGGACGGCCTCGACATAGAGGTGGTGTCCGCCGCGGCCCTTCGGGCTGCCCACGCCGAAGCGGTCGACCCTGACGAGCGGGAGCATGTCACGCCCTTCGTCCACCGCCGCCCCGAGCGGTTCCGGCTGGCGGCCAGCATCGGGTCCCGTCATCTGGCCCACGAGCGATGGACGCTCGACACTCCGGACGACCTGGCGTGGCTTCGTGATGTTGTCGCTCGCCTGCCCGATCCGACGCTCGGGTGGGAACAGATCCTCGCCGTGCGGCCCGTGCCACAGGCACCGGCGCCGGCCCTCAGGCCGGCTACCGGCGCCGATATCGGCCTCGTAGGCGAACCCGTCGACGACCCTGGCAACCGGGTCTGGCTCCTCGACGACGGGGCGGGATCGCCCCTGTGGGCGCGCCTCGCCGTCCGCTCGGGGTCAGCCCAGTTGACCGTCGGAGGTGACGTGCACGATCACCACCGAAAGGCCCAACTTGTGTCGTCGCTCCTCGGCGTGCTGAAACAGGATCTTCAGGTCACCGAGCTCAGGTCCGACGGGCCGCCGGAGGCGCTCCACACTGAGAATGGCTTCGTCAAAGAAGAGGGTTCGGCCGACCTTCTGTGGCGGCTTCGCCCACCATCGGTAGCGGGCGCGGGGGTGGGTTAGACGACACTCGGGCAGATCAGCCGGATCGTGCCGCGATGGCGAACCTATCGCTGCGATCTTCCTGCGTCGGCTCGCAGTTTTGGGGAGATCGACAGCTGGGACCGGTACGCACTCGCTCGCGACTGTCAGCGGGGGCGGAGTGGCCTCTCCGTCCAATGTGTCGTTTAGTTTCATACCCTGTTGTGACAGCACCTGCTAGTACCACTTGCGAACTCCCCATAGCGCCACTAGACAGGCGGCTTGCTGCGCTGGTTGGCGTTGCTGGGGAGAGGACTGGAGGCACGGCGGCCTGCTTGAACGGCGGTAACACCTGCGACTCGCGCCGTAGCTGGCGACCGGTGCCTTTTGGTCGGCTTTGGGAAGGACCGCGCCCTGCCTTGGGTGCGCTCGGGCAAAAACCGAAGATGGCGGAGGTGCCAGGAGATGATGGCCCAGGTAATGAAAGCGAGGCGGTGTTTCAGGAATCTGGTCAAGGTTGCAGTCGGCCTCTTGGCCTGCGCTACGATGCTGGCGGTGGCCACGGGCCCGGTCGCGGCTCAGGGCGCACCGGCTGACCTCAGGGCCAAGCTCGATGACGCCGCCGGGGGCCAGGCCCGCCTCGCCGACCAGGCCGGCACCGGCTTGCTCCGCTTCTTCGGCACCACCAAGGACCACGCCGTGGCCCGGGCCCGGGGCGTGGCGGCCGACGCCACCCCCGAAGTCGCCGCCCGCAGCTTCCTCGGCACCTACGGCTCGCTGTTCGGGGCCCACGACCAAGGGCATCAGCTCCAGGCCACCCGCTCCACCACCTCCGACGAGGGCCGCTCGACGGTGCGCTTCCAGCAGGTCCACAACGGCGTGGCCGTCTACGGGGGCCAGCTGATGGTGAACCTCGACGCCGACAAGAACGTCCTGTCGGCCAACGGCGAGCTGCTGCCCTCCCTGACGTTGGGGACCACGCCCGCCATCAGCGCGGGCGAGGCGCAGGCCGCGGCGATCGCGGCCATCGCCAAGCAGCGCGACCTCGACCCCGCCGGGCTGCGGGCGGGGCCCGGCTCGCAACAGATTCACAACCCGGTGCTGCTGGGCGACGGCGGGCGGCCGGTCGACTCGCTGGCGTGGCTGACCGAGGTCACCAACCCCGGCGGCGACCCCATCCGGGAACAGGTGCTGGTCAACGCGAAGACCAAGGCCGTCCTGCTGCACTTCGACCAGATCGCGGAGATCAAGGACCGCACCATCTGCGACCGCAATAACGTCGTCAACCCCGACGAGAGCTGCACCCCTATCACTCGCATCGAAGGCAGTGGTCCCAGCGGCATCCTCGACGTCGACCGGGCCTACGACTACTCCGGCGCCACCTACGACTACTACTTCACCAACTTCGGCCGGGACAGCATCGACGACGCCGGCCTGCCCCTGCAGTCGGTCACCCGCTTCTGCCCCGACGCAGGCAGCTGCCCGTATGGCAACGCCTTCTGGAACGGCGCCAACATGGTGTACGGCGACGGGTTCGCCTCGGCCGACGACGTGGTGGGCCACGAGCTGACCCACGGCGTGACCCAGTACGAGTCGGGCCTCTTCTACTACTACCAGTCGGGCGCCATCAACGAGTCGCTGTCGGACGTGTTCGGCGAGCTGGTCGACCTCACCGACGGGCTTGGCACCGACACCCCCGGGGTGCGGTGGCTCATGGGCGAGGACCTGCCCATCGGCGCTATCCGCAACATGCAGAACCCGCCGGCCTACGGCGACCCGGACTCGATGGCCAGCCTCAACTACGTCACCGGCGCCGGCGACAACGGTGGCGTGCACAGCAACAGCGGGGTCAACAACAAGAACCTGTCCCTCATGGTCGACGGCGGCACCTTCAACGGCGTCACCGTGGCCCCCCTGGGCACGACCAAGGCAGGGCACATCTACTACGAGGCCCAGACCAACCTGCTCACGTCGGGCAGCGACTACCGGGACCTCTACGAGATGCTCCAGCAGGCCTGCTACAACAAGGTCGGCGTCGCCGGCATCACCGCCGCCGACTGCGCCGAGGTCAAGAAGGCGGTCACGGCCACAAAGATGAACCAGTCCGCCCCCGGGGGCGGAGCGCTGGAGGCCCCCATCTGCGAGAGCGGCGACAACCCCACCGACCTGTTCTTCGACAACATGGAGGGCCCCACCAACAATTGGACCTCCGAGGGTTCGGTCGACGGTGGGTGGGTCTACAACGGCGGCTACGCGACCAGCGGGAACCTCCATCTCTTCGGACCTGACCCCGCCTCTGCAAGTGACCAGACAGCCACCCGGGCAGCACCTGTCATCCCGCCGGCAGACAAGACCACCTACCTACTGTTCAACCACGCCTACGACGCGGAGGCCAATTGGGACGGCGGCAAGGTCGAGTACAGCACCAATGGCGGCGGCAGCTGGATCGATGCCGGGCCGCTGTTCGTCGACAACGGCTACAACCTCACCAACTCCAACGGTCCCTTCGCCGGCGAGTCGGTGTTCAGCAGCAGGAGCATGGGCTATGGCTCGAGTCGGATCGACCTGACCTCCCTGGCCGGCGCCAGCGTCCTCTACCGCTTCCGCTTCGCCTCCGACGCCTCCGTCGGCGGCCTGGGATGGTTCGTCGACGACGTGCGGGTGTACACCTGCGGGCAGCCGGCGCCGTCCATCTCCATCAACGATGTCAGCGTGGCCGAAGGCAACACCGGCACAACGCCGGCCACCTTCACCATCTCCCGCAGCGGCGACCTGACTGAGACCTCCTCCGTGGACTACTCCACGTCATCGGGCACGGCAACGCCCAACGTCGACTTTGGTGGCCTGTGGTTAAACACCAACTTCGCCGCCGGGGAGTCGTCCAAGACCGTGATCGTCAACGTCAACGGCGACACCCTCGACGAATCCAACGAGACGTTCTCTGTCGTCCTCCTGCTCCCGGTCGGAGGGATCGTGTCCGACGACGTGGGCGTCGCCACGATCGTCAACGACGACTCGGCGCCGTCGCTCACGATCAACGACGTGGCCGTGGTCGAAGGCAACGCCGGCATCACCGTGGCCGGCTTCACCATCACCCGCTCGGGCGACGTCAGCGGGGCATCCTCGGTGAACTACGCCACCGCCGGCATCCAGGCCACGGCCGGGACCGACTTCGTCAACGTGGGCACCACCACGGTGAACTTCTTGGCGACGGAGACGACCAAGACGGTGAACATCACCGTCAACGGCGACACCACCGTCGAGGCCCACGAGAACTTCCTGGTGGCGCTGGCCACGCCCGTCAATGCCGTCATCGCCGACAGCCAGGGCATCGGTACCGTCACCGACGACGATGTCGGCACTCCGGCGAGGATCTCGGTCAACGACGTGCCTGTCACCGAGGGCAACGCCGGCACCCTCAACGCCACCTTCACCGTGACCCGGACCGGCAGCACCGCCGAGGCGGTGTCGGTGTCGGCGCTCACCGCCGCCGGCACGGCCACCGCCGGCACCGACTACACCACCACCGGGCCCACGGTGCTCAGCTTGGGCATCGGGGTGACCTCGGCCAACTTCGTGGTGCCAGTCGTGGGAGACGTCCTCGACGAGCCCAACGAGACGTTCTTCGTCAACCTCACCCTGCCGGTCAAGGCCACCATCATCGACAGCCAGGGGGTGGGCACCATCGTCGACAACGACGGGGTCCCCAATCCCGCAGGCCCGGCCACCTTCCTCGCCGTCAACGACGTCACCGCCAGCGAGGGCAACGCCGGGCTCACCAACTTCAGCTTCACCGTCACCCGCTCGGGCAACGTGGCCGGGGCTTCGTCGCTGACCTACAAGACCTTCCAGGGCACGGCCAAGCTGGGCACCGACCTGATCCTGGTCGACGACGCGGCGGTGAGCTTCGCCGCCACCGAGACCACCAAGACGGCGGTCGTGCAGGTCTACGGTGACCCCAACGCGGAGACCAACGAGACCTTCGTCATCAGCCTCCGCAACCCGGTGGGGGCGACGATCTCCGACTCGATCGGCACCGGCATTATCACCAATGACGACGCCGGCCTGCCGGGCAGCCTGGCCGTCAACGACGTCATCGTCGGTGAGTCCAACTCGGGGACCGCCACCGCCACCTTCACCGTGACCCGCTCGGGCAACTCCGCCGAGCCGGTGACGGTGAACTTCGCCACCACCAACGGGACCGCCGCAGCCCCCGGCGACTATGTGGCCATCAGCTCCACCAGCTTGATCTTCGCCGAGCTGGAGACGACCAAGACCGTCAGCGTGGCCGTCAAGGGCGACGGTACCGTCGAGGGCGACGAGACCTTCTTCGTCAACCTCTCCCTGCCGGTGGGTGCCGCCATCGCCGACACCCAGGGCGTGGGCACCATCAAGAACGACGATCCGCTGCCCAGCCTCAGCGCCAACGACGTCTATGTCACCGAGGGCAACGGAACCCGCAAGACCGTCACCGTGACGGTGACCCGCGCCGGCGACCTGTCGGGGGCATCGTCGGTGGCCTACACCACCAGTGCCATCACGGCCACGTTCGGGGTCGACTACCTGCCCGCTTCCGCCATCCTCAACTTCGCGGCCGGCGAAACGGCCAAGACCATCACGGTCACCATCATCGGCGACAGCGAAGCGGAACCCAACGAGACCACGGCCATCGCCCTGAGCTCACCCGTCGGCTTGACGATCTCCGACAACGGCTTGATCACGATCGTCAACGACGACTGAAGATGGACTCGATGACGCACTCGATGAGCGCTCGACCCGCGGGGAGATCCCGCGGGTCGAGGCTCGGAATGAAGTGGTCGGCGTGTCTCTGAATCTCTCCCGGCGACCGGCGTGGCCGAATGCCGGCGGCAACCGGCAGTGGGCATCGGCCCGAGTCGCGAAGGCGGCGGCGATCCTCGCCATCGGACTGCTCGCGGCCGTCGCCGCCCTCAACATCGGTCGTCCTCAAAAGAGCCAAGAGCTCATCCAACGCAACGGGCAGGCCGACGTGAGCGCACCCGGCGCCGTCGCACTCACTCCCACCGGCGACGGCAGCGCGACCGTCGGGTCGGAAGCGTCTGGCGGCAGCGGGTTGGACTCCTCCACCCCGGCGGGTCCCACCCAGTCTCCTAACGGCCGCCCGGACACCGTGGCATCCGATGCAGGCGGAGGGGGAGGCGCGGAGCGGAAGGTCGATCCGAACACGACCACCGGTCAGAACGTGCCCGGTGCCGATCCGACCACCGACGACGCGACGACGGCCGAGGACCTGGCGAACCGGTTGGCCGCGGACCTGCTGGCCCAACCGGCCGATGCCGACATCGATCCCGAGGCCTTCGAGGAGGTTGGCGGGTCAGGAGCCACGGAGCCGATCTCCGGCGATCCAGCGACCGAGTCGAACCCCATCGTGCCGCCCCTCAGCTGACGTAGGTCAGGTCGCCCGAGGTCCCGCGGCTACGATCGAGGGGTGCCGCGACCCTGCGGCTTGCTTGTAGCGCTGGGCCCAGGGAGACAAATGGAACTCGTTCGTTGTACGAAATGCATACTTCCTGAGACGCACGAGACGATTACCTTCGACGAGGACGGCGTCTGCAATATCTGTCGCCAGCAGGAGCACAAGCAGGGCGTCATCGACTGGAGCGAAACCAAGCAACAACTAGACGCCATCGTCGAGAGCTTCCGTGGCCGGTACGAGTACGACTGCATCGTGCCGTTCTCGGGCGGCAAGGACAGCACCTGGACGCTGTATTACCTGATGAAGGAGTACGGCCTCCGGCCATTGGTGGTGAGCTTCGACCACGGCTTCATGCGGCCCCAGCTCCTCGAGAACACGAAACGGACTCTGCGCCAGTTGGGTGTGCCATTTCACTCATTCACGCCGAACTGGAAGGTTGTGCAGCGCCTGATGCTGCAGAGCTTCCTCGAGAAGGGCGACTTCTGCTGGCACTGCCACACCGGGATCTTCGCCTACCCGATGTGGGTGGCCATCCGGTACGAAGTGCCGCTGGTGATCTGGGGCGAACCGTCGGCAGAGTACACCGCATACTACCGCTACGACCAGCCGGAGGAGGTCGACGAGAAGCGGTTCAATCGCTTCGTGAACCTGGGGATCACGGCCCAGGACATGTATGTCCGCCTCGAGGGCATGGTCGACGAGCGTGACCTCCTCCCCTTCACATACCCGCCGGTGAAGGAGCTGCGGCGCATCGGGTACCGCTCGATCTGCCTGGGCTCCTTCGTCCCCTGGGATGTGAAGCGGCAGGTGAAGATCATCGAGCAGGAGCTGGGCTGGCAGGGCGACGAGGTGGAGAACGTCCCGCCCGGCTACAGCTACGAGAAGATCGAATGCTCAATGCAGGGTGTGCGTGATTACATCAAGTACATCAAGCGGGGCTACACCCGACCCTCCCACCTGGCGTCGATCGACGTCCGGAACGGGCGGCTCAGCCGCGACGAGGCCATGGAGATGGTGGCCGGCTGCGAGGGCATGCGGCCGCCCAGCCTCGACCTGTTCCTCGAGTTCGTCGGCCTCACCGAGGAGGAGTTCATGGAGATCGCCCTCAGCCACCGGGTGTCCCCGTGGAGCGAGGACGACGACGCCGTGCCGGTCCAACTCGGCCGCAAGACGCACGATTTCGACCGGTGGACCCGCCAGGGTGCCATGGATCCCGACGACGCCGCCCAGCAGCTCGACCGCTGGCGCCGTCGCACCAACCGCGTCGTCCTCACCGAAGTCTGAGGCCGGTCCGGCCTGATGGGTCTCCCCGCGTGATCGCGGTCGTCGACACGGGCCACGGCAACCTGCTGTCGGTCTGCAACGCGATCGAGTACCTGGGCTCGACGGCCCAGGTGTGCGATGGGCCCGAGGCCCTCCACGGCGCAGAGCGGGTGATCCTGCCGGGGGTGGGCGCGTTCCAGGATGCCATGCGGTCTCTGGCGGGTCGGGGCTTCCCGCCTGTACTCGACCAGCTGCGCGCCGCAGGGGTCCCGATCCTCGGTATCTGCCTCGGGATGCAGCTCCTGGCCCGGTGCAGCTACGAGGGCGGGAAGCACCCGGGCTTGGGATGGTTCGACGCCGAGGTCGTCCGGCTCGAGCCCGGCCACCTCCGTGTCCCCCACGTCGGGTGGAACCCCACCACGGTCGACCCGGAGAGCCCCTTGTTCAAGGGGCTCCCGGCCGCGCCCGAGTTCTACTTCGTCCACTCCTACCAGGTGCATTGCGCGGACAGGTCCCAGGTCGACGCCATCTGCGAGTACGGCGGCGACGTCACCGCCGCCATCCGGCTCGGCAACGTGGTGGCCACCCAGTTCCACCCCGAGAAGAGCCAGGACCTCGGCTTGGCCGTGCTCGACAACTTCCTGCGCTGGAACCCGTGACTCTGTGCTCCGTCGCCGCCTGATCCCCAAACTCCAACTACGCTGTACCAGTCACGGCGCCGGCACCCGGATGGTGCTGGTGACGACGATCGGCTTCAGGGACGTGATCGAAATCGGTGATCCCGTCTCACAGGCCAAGATCTATCAGGCCCAGGCGGCCGACGAGCTCATCTTCCTCGACCTAGACGCCTGGCGGGACGGCCGTTCGACGCTACTCGGCATCGTCCGCACCGCGGCTGAGGAGGTCTTCATGCCTTTCACCGTCGGAGGCGGTGTTCGAAGTCTCGAGGACTTTCGATTGCTGCTGTCCAACGGTGCCGACAAGGTGAGCGTGAATACCGCTGCCGTCGAGGACCCTAACCTGATTGCCCGGGCGTCCGATGCCTACGGCGCCCAGTGCGTCGTGCTCAGCATCGACGTGGGCTGGGACCCCGAGCTCGGTTACCAGGTCTGGACCCGGGGTGGAACCGTTCGCACGAACCTCGACCCCGTGGCCTGGGCTGTCGAGGGCGAGCGTCGCGGGGCAGGCGAGATCCTGCTCACATCGATCGACCGCGACGGCTCCCGTCGTGGACTCGATCTCGATGTGACCCGCGGGGTGACCGAGGCCGTCGGCATCCCCGTCATCGCCTCTGGCGGGTGCGGCGCCGCCTCGCATTTCGTCGACGGATTCCTCGTCGGTGGTGCGGACGCAGTTGCATCGGGCACGTACTTCTGCTTCCGGGATGAGAACCCGATGCAAACGAGGTCGCAGATCAAGAACGCCGGCATCCCCATTCGACTCCACACATGATCGGCCCGCCGATTGAGGGCCAACGGTTGGTCCTCCGGGACATGGTGGCCAGCGACGCTTCCGGCGCCTATCTGGGATGGATGAATGATTCCGGAGTGACGAGGTTTCTCGAGAGCAGATTCGCTTCCTACTCCGAACGTGACCTCGTGTCCTACATCACTGCGATGCGCTCCCATGCCGATATCCGGTTCCTAGCGATCCTTGTCCGCGACACACAACGACACATTGGGAATGTCAAGCTTGGACCCATCGAGCGTCCCCACGGAAGGGCCGATATCGGGATCCTTATCGGGCAGCGCGAATGCTGGGGGCGTGGCTATGCCAGTGAGGCTGTTTCGATGGTGGCGGACTGGGCATTCGCCGAGCTTGCCCTGTCCAAGCTGACCGCCGGCGCCTACGCCAACAACGTCGGCTCTATCCGGGCCTTCGTCCGGGCGGGTTTTGAGATCGAGGCGATTCGTCAACGCCACTACCGATGCGGCGACGAACTGGTCGACGGTGTCCTGCTTTCTATGTTCGCGCCGGAGCCCGACAACGGCGGCGCCTGATTGAGTCGGCCGGAGTCGAAGCCGCTTATACCGACCTCGCTCGCGCAGACCATGAGCCTGCGAACGCCGTGGGATGGCATGGCGGTGGAGCGAAGCATCGGCTCGCTGGAGTGCCGGCTGACGGGGCCGGGGTCACGGCAACTGCGTGTCGGCCTCATGCCTGTCGGACGGCGAGGTCGGGGATTGCGGATCGGGTTTACCGTTGTGCGTCGTCCGCTTGGGCTGCGGGGCAGCAGGCTCGCCGGCCGGCGAGGCCTGACAGTGGCAGTTTGAGCCTCCACCAGCTTGTCGAGCGTGGACTGTCCTCGAGTCGGTGGCGATCTACACATGCGGGAGGTGGCAGCCGAGCTCGAGCTCCCGCGTCCTCCTCTTCAGCGGGGGCAAGGACTCGCTGGTGCTGCTGCGGCTGGCCGAGAATACCTCCGGCCGCCAAGTTCCCTTTCCCGATCATGCACATCGACATCGGCCACAACCTCCCCGAGGCGTTGGTCTAAGTGCTCGTCGCCTGAAGTGCTGGGCGGCTCAGCTGCGATCCTCTCTTACACCCGACAACGGTCAACCGTCGTCAGGGCGAGCTCCCGGGCCCCGCCGATGACCTCTGCTCGACGACGATGCCAGGCCGCCGGCCCCGTTCTTGGCCCCTTTGTTCTTCGCGGCCCCGTTTCTTGCGGCCTGGTTCTTGGCGGCCCCGTTCCTCTCGAATCTTCCACGGCTCGGTGGCGTCTCTGACTCGTAGCGGTAGCCGTAGCCATACCTAGCGTCCGCCTCGACACCGTTCAGGACAGCTCCGACCAGGGGGCCGTCGACCTGGCGTACTTTTGCGATGGCGGTGGCGGCGTCCTTGCGGGTGGTCTTGCTGGCGGAGAAAACCATCAGGGTGGCGTCGACGTGCCGGAACATGACCAGCGCGTCGGTCACGGGGAGCACGGGCGGTGAGTCGATGAGAACGATGTCGGCCTCGCCGGCGAGGGCCGAGAAGACGTCGCCGGCCCGTTGGGACGAGAGCAGCTCTGAGGGATTCGGTGGCATCGGGCCCGACGCCAGCAGCCGAAGGCGGGGGATCCCAGGGACGGCTTGGAGCGCAGCCGAGACCGGGCGCTCACCAAGAAGGGTCGAAGTGAACCCGACCGCGTTCGACAATCCGAAGAAATCGTGGATGCGGGGCCGACGCAGGTCGCAGCACACGATGACCACCCGCTTACCCGCCATCGCCATGGTTACAGCCAGGTTGGCTAGGGTAGTGGTCTTGCCCTCGCTGGCGTTGGCGCTGGTGACCTGGACCAGGCGCATGGGGTGGTCGATGGCTATGAAGTCGATGGCCGTACGCAGGGCGCGGTACGCCTCTGCCGCCGCCGACTGCGACGCCGCCGCCGCCACGACCCTGGTGCTGCCCTTCGCCTTCCAGCCGCTCACCTCGGGGATCTCGCCGATAATTGGAATCGCGCCCGTGACCCGCTCCAGCTCCTCACGACTCTTGATCGTGTCGTCGAGGTACTCGACCAGGAAGGCAAGGCCGACGCCCAGCAGGGAACCGACGACCACAGCCAACACACCGTTGCGGAGCGGCGTCGGCTTGATGGGTGAGGCGGGCACGGTTGCAGAGCGGACGAACTCGGCACCGCCGGTGATGAGTGCGCTCGTCACCTGCAGCTGGTCGAGGGTGTTTTGAAACAGCGACTGCTGCTGGACCAGGGCCTGCCGCTGTGACCTGAGCTGTGTTCGGATCGCCTCCCGAGGCTGTCGATCTGGTCTTGGAGGAGGTCGATCTTGGATCGGACCTCCTTCTGGGCGGCAAGAGAGTCGTCGACCCCCTGCTGGCGCCGGTTGGCGATGTAGGCATCGACGTAGGCGTTGGCCACGGCAGCAGCCCGTTCGGGATCGGCACTTTCAGCGATGATCTCGACCACCGCAGTGTTTCCCACCGGCCGAACCGTGACGGAAGGGGCCGAACCCAGCCGGCGACGTACCTCGTCGCGGACAGGGTCGCCCTTGACCACCTCGATCTCGGTGGCGACGAACTGTGCGGTCTCGTTGCCCTGCTGGTTGGTGGCGTCGAACGGCGAGAGGCCTGGGCGGGGTTGGATGCGCATCCTCGCAGCAGCCGCGTACACCGGTGTCTGCAGGAACGAAACGAGCAAAGCCAGACCCAAGACGACCGCCAGGGTCACGGCGATGACGGCGCGACGGCGCCGCAGGACCTGCAGGTAGTCGCGAAGCTCTAGTTCTTCGTCGGACGGCTCATCGAGCACCCCGCGAGGCTACTGGCTCAGGTCGACCCGGGCATCACCGCGATGAGACGCCAGTCACCCCTCCAGCCAATCAGTGGTGTCGACCGCCTCGATCGTCGACAAGTAAGCCATGCTCCCGACAAGGGCGGCCGCGTCGTCCATGGGGTCGAGGGCTTTCGCCTCCACGGGGTCGAGCGGAGGCACGGGGACCTGGGAGATCAGCGGATGGGTTGGGCGGAGGTCGACTTCGCCCTTGGCCAGCAGGATCTCGTGGAGCTTCTCGCCTGGCCGAAGCCCGGTGAACTCGATCTTCACCTTGCGCGGAGACCGGGCCGACACCAGCCGTGCCACCTCGGCGATCGACACCGGCTTGCCCATATCGAGCACCATCGCCTCTCCCGGCCGACCGACGGCCCCGGCCTGGATCACCAACTGCACCGCCTCCTCGACGGTCATGAAGTAGCGGGTGACGTCCGGATGGGTGACGGTGATCGGCCCGCCCCGCTCCACCTGCGCCTGAAACGTGGTCAGCACCGAGCCCCGGCTGCCGAGCACGTTCCCGAAGCGCACGCTCAGGTAGGCGGCTCCGGTGATCTCCGAGTAGTGGCTGGTGAGGCGCTCGGTGATGCGCTTCGAGTACCCCAGGACGCTGCAGGGGTCGGCGGCCTTGTCGGTGGAGATGTTCACGAATCGCCGTACCCCCACCTCGGCCGCCAACTCGAGCAAACTGAGGGTGGCGAGGATGTTCGTCTTCACCGCCTCCGCCGGGTAGCGCTCGAGCATCACCAGGTGCTTCAGTGCGGCTGCGTGGAACACCACCTCGGGCCGGTGCTCCTCCAGAACCGCCCGCAGGGCCGGTCGGTCGCGGATGTCGACGAGGACGAGGTCGGGCGAGTCGAGCAGGGCCCGACCCTCGATCGACAACTGCACCGCGTGCAGGGCCGACTCGTCGCGGTCGACCATCACCAGGTGGGCCGGCGCGAATCGGTAGAGCTGCCGGCACAGCTCGGACCCGATCGAGCCCCCGGCACCCGTCACCATCACCCGCTTGCCGCTGATGTAGCCGGCGATCGCCTCGATGTCGGTCTTGATCTCGTGCCGACCGAGAAGGTCGGCGGTGGTGACGTCGCGGATGTCGTCGACCTCGACCCGTCCCTCGAAGAGCTCCCTCACTGGAGGGAGGACCTTCACCGCCAATCCCGCCTGGAGGGCGAGCTCGCTCATCTCGGTTACCAGGTCGGCAGTCGCACTGGGAACGGCGATGAGCAAGGTGTCGGCGCCGGTGACCGCCGCCACGTCGGCCAGCCGAGAGCGGGTGCCAAGTACGGGCACGCCCATGATGCGCAACTTGCGCTTCGAGAGGTCGTCGTCGAGCAGTCCGACGGGCAGGAAGCCACTCGTCGGGTCCTTCAGCAGTTGCGGTACGACCTGCGCCCCGCCTTCGCCCGCCCCGAACACCAGCAGCCGGTGTATGTCGTCCCCACACGGCCGGCGCCGGCGGTCCATGGCCAGCCGCCAGGTGTAACGGATGCCACCCATGAGCAGCATCGCCACGAGGCCGGCTACGACAGGGACGGTAAGGGGGACGAGGCGCGGGCTCGTGATGGCGTTGGCCGACGCGACAAGCACGGTCGTCAGTCCAACTGCCTTGGCCAGAGATGCGACCTCGTCGAAGCTTCCGAAGCGGGACCGGCCGGTGTAGGTGCCGAAGGCGACGCCAGCGAACGCCTGGGACGCCACCGCCGCCGGCACGAGGAAGAGGAGGCCGCCGAACTTGCCGCTGGCGTCGACCAGCTCGTAGCGCAGCATGATGGCCGCGACCAGGGCGAAAGCCCATGCGGCGGCGTCGAGGAGGCCTTGTATCAGCGCCCGATGGCGACCCAGGCCGACGAAAAGGCGGTTCCCGTCCGGCTCCTCGTCACGACCCCGGGTCGTCATGCCATCCCGACCATGGATATCCCTTCACCGCTGCCCCTGGACGTTTTGGGGCGGACGCAGCCTAACCGCGGCGCCCGCCCACGCGTGGATCATCTGTGAAATCGCCGAGAAGGCGGCTATTCCTATGCGCCCGAGGTCGTCGAGTTCGCCGCCCGCCTCAAGCGGACGCACCGACCTGCATCGCCGTCATAGGACCTCACCTTGATGGATCCCCGTGGCCTCTGGTATGCCGTTCGACCCGGGGGCGAGGGGGTCATCGTTCACACGTCGGCGCTGATCGAGAGAAAGGCCGTCGGGGGCCGTGGAGGTATCCTGTCGATCGCCCGGGGAGGGGGCAGGCCCGTCGTCGGACCGCTCCCCAGCCGACGCGTTGGTCGACTGCCAAGCCGGGCGCTTACCCAGCTGTTCCCAGATCTGGGCGGAGCGGGGCGAGGGCGCGGTCCGGCGCGACTCGAGAAGTCCGACCAGATCGGCCTGCACCTGGCTCACCTTGTCGATCCCGGCGCGAATGTCAGGCAAGTCGGCGACAGTGCGGTCAAGCTCGCCAACGGCATCGGCGATCGAACGGAGATCCGAGGCGATCGCGTCGACAGCTGCTCGAAGCGAAGACAGGGTGTCGTCGCTCTCAGCGCGAGCGCGCTCGGCGCCCTGGAAAATTGTGTACACAGCCTTCAGCTGTCGGCCCAACGTCGCGACAGAAACCACCACATCCTCGAGTGATGCGGCGGTGTCCGGCTCTACTGTTTCCGCCACCGTTGGGTGCACCACCAGCGCCGATCCGCTTCTGATGCCACGGTGCGGGGCATGGGTTCGAGGCCCTGCCGCCCAGACCTCCTTGCACCCCGCGTACCGACCGGCACACTCGGTCCCGCAGACGTCGCAGCGACACGACGTACGGCCGGCCGCCATCGGCTGGCCGCAGGCGTCGTGGATACGCACTCCAAACTCGGCACACCATCCCACGTCGCGTTACTCCTCGGATATTCCAGTCATTCGGCCAGCGCGCAACCTGCTCAGGCGGCGAGTATTAGGGGCCGATCCCGCAGATCCGTCATTGTAGACAGCGGGCGGGGGTCACCGACAGGGCGCCGACCCCTCACTCTGCCGACGAGACCGCGCGACGGCTGGTAGGCGAGCCCACGTCGCGGCCGGGCCCACCCTGTCTGCTTCACTCGGATTTAGAGCACCCGGCCGGTAGGATCGACGGGAATGGGATGGTGCCGCGACTTCGGCTCGCAGATTGCGGAGGGATGCGACCACCCGATGCAGGCCGACTCCGATTCCTGCCACTGCGAGCGGTGCGGGGTTGTCTGCACGGGCAGGTTCGAGGCCTGCCCGGCGGTGTGGGCCCAGGGCCCGCAGCCCGTCGTGATCACCTTGACCTCAGCAGACGCCCTGTTGGACGGTCCCAGGTTCGAGAGCCAGATCACCAACGGTCATCAGACGCTCGAATCGGGGGCCACCAACCCGCCCTCCACGGCCACCCCCGCCGCCCCCGCGAATGCGCCGCCCGAGACCACGGCTCCCGCCGGCGCTACCGGTGCCGAGGTCTTGCGTTCGTACGAGAGCGCGTTCGATGAGCTCCGCCTGGAAGTCAAGGGACTCCGGTCGTTCCAGGAAGCCTTCGACTCGCTCCGGTTGGAGGTGGAACATCTCCGTTCGTTCCAGGACGATTCCGACGCGCTCCGCGTGGCGGTGGACGGTCTCCGCCGCGCCTCCACGCACGAAGCGAGCCTCGTTGCATCCCTGGTCGAGAACAGCGCCGAGAGTCGCCTCGACGAGGCGGCTCTCGGCAAGCTCGTCACCAGCGCGGTCCAAGTAGCAGCGCGGAGGGAGGCGGCCGACCTTGAGACCGCTCTGGCCGCAAGTGTCGACGCCATGCGCGATGACATGGAGGCTATGAGGCAGGCCCACGAAGACGGCCTGGCCAGCCTACGGGTGTCGATAGAGGCTACGTCAGCGGCGTTGCCGGCGGATCTGAGCCGGCGGGACTCCGGCAACCGCAAGGCGTTGCGGACGACGCTTCATGAGGAGTTCCAGCCGCTCGTGGAGGTGGTCGCCGAGTCGGTCGCCCAGTCCGAGTATCAGCTCCAGGCCCTCGACCGGAGGTTGGACAAGCTCGAGGAGCTGGGGCGATCGTTGGCGGCCGGCCTCGCAACGGTGTCGGCGTCGTTGGAGGTACTCCTCGGGGAGGAATTGCAACCGGACGACGACCTCACACCGGTTCGGCCCCGACCTCCCAGGCAGGCGGCGGGGGCCCGGGCAGCGTCTGGGTTCGTGTCTCGGGCCACTGGCTCCAGCACAACTCCCGCGCTCTCCAGGCGTCAGCGCAACGACACCCCTGCGGGCCCCGGGGAACGGGTCGCCGGCGGCAGGCGAGTCTCGATGCGCGGTCCGACTGACGACGGGTAGATGCCTCTATCGGCCGTCCCGCGGTTTGCGCGCCTCCATGTAGAGCGAGCCCGGCTTGTAGGGCGAACCATCGGGAAGAAGGTCCAATCCTGTCTCGTCCCATCGGGGGATCGCGCTCGTGTGAGCCTGGTGTTGTGTCATGTCCACGAAGCCACTCGCGCCGAGGGCCTGGGCGAGGTTGAGCCGGTCGTACATCCATTGATGCGTCTGGCCGCGCTTACGGGCGTCCCCGAGGATCAGGTTTTCGATCCGCCGTCGGACGGGACCTTGAAGACTGGTGCCGAACGCCTCTCGCTGGACCGACTGGGCCAGCAATGGCACGAGCGCCTCGTCGTGCGCTGAATCCCCACGCTCCAAGGACGCGAGATAGTCGCGAACTCCAAGTTCGAAGTCTGGCACCACGATCCGGTGGATGCCGCCGGGAACAAGAACGCGAAGGATCTCGGCAAAGAAGGCGGGTACGGCCTCGCGATCTATGTGCTCAAGGGCGTGCGAATGGTAAACGGCATCGACGCTCCCAGTCTCCGCCGGAATGCCCTTGCGGAGGTCATGCACGACCAGCTCCCCGCAAAGACTGTCGAACGCTTCACGTCGGTACCCACGCACGAGCACGCGTGCGGCGATCCTGCCGACAGGTGACGATCGAAGTCGCAATGCCGGCGAGAAATCAATGTTCACCGTCATCGCACTGGTCCTGGAGCCACAGCCAAGATTGAGGATCCTCGTCACAATACGCCACTGTACTCTGGTGCCGTACTATAGAAAGGACGAGCCTCTAGTGAGATGCATCGATCCTTGGCGCTCATTCGGAGATGCTACCCCAATAGGTGGAGCTGCTGCCGCTCGAGAGCGAGTTATAGCGTCGGCACCATCCCAATCGAACGTGCGGTAATGTGGCCGCGTGCGGTATCCGGAACGGAAAGCCGGCGGGTACACGCGGGTCGACGGCACAGTAGCGTTCTATGTTCGAGTTCACGCCTTGCTGGACGAGCTCCCCGGGGATCTCGTTGTTGTGAACTTCGGGGCGGGTCGTGGTGCCCAAGTTGACCATGGCGCACAAATATACCGGCGCCTGAAGGACCTTCGCCGCCCGGGTCGACAGATCATCGGCGTCGACGTCGACCCAATCGTGAGGACAAATCCCTTCATCGACTCAGCCGTGGTCATTCCGCCCTCGGGCAGGGTGCCGATCCCCGACGCGAGTGTCGATCTGGTGGTCTCCGAATGGACGTTCGAGCACATCGATCACGCTGAGGTAGTGGCGGCCGAACTCGGAAGAATCCTCAAGTCGGGAGGATGGATTTGCGCCTGCACTCCCAACAAATGGGGCTACATTGCTGTCGGCGCCCGACTTGTACCCAACCGCTTGCACGTGGGTGTGCTCCGACACCTCCAGCCAACGAAGCTGGCACGAGACACGTTCCCTACGCGCTATAGAATGAACACCCGGCGAGCGCTGGGGGCTCTCTTTCCGAGCGACCGTTATGAAGTAGTCGCCTACACCCATGATTCTGAACCCTACCAGTACGCCGGTTCTTCTCGGATTGGCTCTTGGGCACTAACGCTTGCCCACCGTCTCCCCTCGCAGTTCAAGAGCATCTGGTTCATTTACATCCGCAAGCGATGCGAAGATCATTCGTGATCCTCGAGCCGGGCGGCCGGACGCCCCCGACCAGCCCGTGCCGGTCCGTCGGCGACGCCAGGCGGAGGACCCCGGCCGGGTCCGCTCGGAGGACTCCGGGCGCCAGACAGTACGCTGGCTGTTCGCGCGGATGAAGGGGAACCCATGGTGACTGGAACGGCGGCCGGACCCAGACGTGCGCGGGGCCGTCTTGGCGCAAGGACGGCGCCCATCGCGGGTCTCGTGGTGGCTGCCACGCTTGTGCTCGCCGCCCCCGCGTCGGCGTTCCTCTTTGCCAACGCAGGACCCGAGTTTCCAGGATCCGTCACAGTCGGCCAGATCTTCAGCGCCACGGTGGGCCTGCACAACTTTTCGACGCCGCCACAGAGCATCACCATCCCCGTCATCACGGCGTCCGACATCGATCTCGTGCCGGCCTGCACCAACACCACCCAGGACTGCCCCGGCGGGATCGACGCGGGCGTGTTCCAGACCACGACGGGCATCGGCGCCGGATCGGGCCCCGCCAGCTGCACCGGCACGTGGACGGTCATCGAGACCACACCCGGCACGTTCCGATTGAACCCGCCCGGTGGCAACGGGTCGCTCGCGCTCGCCACCGGCGAGATCTGCACCGTCAGCTTCCCGCTCATGGCGATCCGTATGCCATCAGTCGACGCCAGCGCCGCGGCCGGGGTACAGACCAATCAGGCAACAGGTGTCACCTTCCACGCGCCAGCGCCGATGTCCCGTCAAGGACTTGCGACCGCCACCACGGTCAATCCCGCCCCGATCGTCCCGCCCGCCGACTTCAACGGTGACGGCTCGACCGGCCTGTCCGTCTACCGACCGTCGACCAGCCTCTGGTATTCGACCGGCTCGTCGGTCGCGTGGGGCACCGGCGGCGACATCCCCGTCCCCCGCGATTACGACTTCGACGGGACGACCGACCGTGCCGTCTACCGACCCTCGTCGGGCGTCTGGTACGTCCAAGGCAGCTCGGGTGGTACCACGTCGGTCGCGTGGGGCGCGACCGGCGATATCCCGGTGCCGGCTGACTTCGACGGTGACGGCAAGACCGACCGCGCCGTGTTCCGACCCTCCTCCGGGTTCTGGTTCGTCCAGCGCAGCGCGGGCGGTACCACGTCGGTTGCGTGGGGAGCGACCGGCGACATCCCCGTTCCCGGCGACTACGACGGCGACGGCAGGGCCGACCACGCCGTGTTCCGGCCATCGACGGGTGTCTGGCAAATGCAGCGGAGCACAGGCGGAGCGACCTCCGTCGGGTGGGGTGCGGCGGGCGATATCCCCGTCCCCGGTGACTACGACGGCGACCTCAAGACCGACCTCGCCGTCTTCCGGCCGTCGGCCGGGGCCTGGTTCGTCCAGCCCAGCACGGGCGGCGGCACGTTCGGCGCGTGGGGTGTCAGCGGCGACATTCCCGTCCCCGGTGACTACGACGCCGACGACAGGACCGATCAGGCCGTGTTCCGGCCCTCGTCGGGCATCTGGTACGTGCAGCTCACCTCGGGTGGCTCAATTGCCAGCGCCTGGGGCGTCAACGGCGACGTTCCCCTCCCCCTGCCGGCGGCCATCGGGCGGTTCTTCTTCTCGCCGCCGTTCCCGTGAGGACGCCGGCCGCGCTCGGATGCTCGTGAGCTCGCGGGGCGCAGATCGTTCGGTGGTTCCCGTGCGCATCGGGACGGCTGTCACCGCGCTGGTGGTGTTCGTGCTTGCTGTGATCGCCGGCGGCGGGTGGGCGTGGGCCGGGTCGCCCGCGTCGGCGACCGGCGCGGCTCTGCGAGTCGCCGAGGAGGGACCGTGCGGGGCCAATCCCTGTGGTTCGGTGCCGCCGGACGAAGGACCGTGCGGGGCCGTCGCCTGCCCGCCGAGCGTGTCCGACGAAGGCCCCTGCGGGGCGAACCCGTGCGAGGAGCCACCGGCGGCCGAGGACCCGTGCGGCGGTGTCGCTTGTCAGTCGCAGGCGGTTGCCGACGGGCCGTGTGGCGCCAATCCGTGTCCCGAGGTGGCCGCCGACCAGACTCCCTGCGCCGACGCTTCCTGCGGGACGCCCGCCAGCGCGCCGGAGGCAGTCTCATCCGGGCCGACGACGTCGGCCCCGACCGGGGCGGCTGCCGGTCAGGGAGAGACCGGGGCCGGTTCGTCTGCCGCCGGATCGGCCCAACCCGCGTCCCCGAGACAGGTCGCCGAGGGGCCGCGGCCGTCCGATGACGGCACCGGCATCGGACGCGCCGTCGGGTTCCTCCTGCTGGCGGTGGCGGTACCTCTGGCGGGGGTTCTCGGGTACCGCTCCGTCCGCCGGCGGGGACGACTCGGCGTCGGAGGCTGACGCAACTCGGGTCAGGCGAACCGGCGTAGGTCCGGTTAGATCGAGACGTCCGCCCGACGTTCCCGATCCCGGCACTCAGTCCCCGCCCGGGCGTCAGAGCATCTGCGACGACGTGATCGCGTAGCAAGGTTGGCCCATCGCGCCGGCTAGGGCATCGACCGACGGATGGCGAAGGGCAGGGGCAGGGCGGTGTCACCTGAGGTGCCCCACACTGTCGTCGTCCCGGCCCGGAGGTACCAGAGACCGGTGGAAGGCCGGAACACGGCGATGACGGTGGAGCCATTTCCGTCGTAATCGCCCGGGACGGGGATGTCGCCGCTGGTGCCCCAGGACGTCGTCGTCCCGGCCCGGACGTACCACACGCCACTGGACGGCCGGAACACGGCGATATCGATGTCGGCGTCGCCGTCGTAGTAGCCGGGAACCGGAACGTCGCCGTTGGCGCCCCAGGCGGTGGTGGCACCGCCGTGGACGTACCAGGCCCCGGTTGACGGCCGGAACACTGCGATATCGGTCTTGCCGTCACCGCTGTAGTCGCCGGGCACGGGAACGTCGCCATTGGCGCCCCAGGCGGTGGTGGCACCGCCCTGGACGTACCAGGCCCCGGTTGACGGCCGGAAGACTGCGATCTCGGTCTTGCCGTCACCGTTGTAGTCGCCGGGCACGGGAACGTCGCCATTGGCGCCCCAGGCGGTGGTGGCACCGCCCTGGACGTACCAGGCCCCGGTTGACGGCCGGAACACTGCGATCTCGGTCCTGCCGTCACCGTTGTAGTCGCCGGGAACGGGAACGTCGCCGTTGGCACCCCAGGCGGTGGCGGCCCCGCCCTGGACGTACCAGGCCCCGGTCGATGGCCGGAACACGGCGATCTCGGTTTTACCGTCACCGTTGAAATCGGTCGCCGGTGGGACGCCGGCCTGGGCGGTGAGCGTGTACGAACGGGTGCCGCTGGCAGCAGGGTTGCCGGTGCTCTGGGTCTCGTTCGTCACAACTGCCACCGCGCGCAGGCAGCCCGTGGTCCTTACGGGCGTGAGCGTGCTTACGACGCCTGCTCCCACAACGGGAAAGGGCGATCTCACCAACGCCGTGCCCGTGTCGCATACGGCACTGGCACGCAGCTGTCCGCCGCCCGACGTGTTGGTGAGCTTCAGGGTGTACCCACTGAAACCGGCCCCGGTCGGAAGAGTAATCCAGCTCGTGGCGAAATCGTCCTCGACGGCGCCGGTAAAGGTGGACCCGAGAGCGCTGATCGAGCCTTGAACCGGAGGCAAAACGCCATTCTTCTTCGCCTTATAGCCGCTTGCCTCCTCGAAGCAATGAGGCAAGACGTAGGAGCCACCGCAGGCGCGCATGAACGCCGCTGCGATCGCGAAATCGTGGAAGGCGGTGGCGAGCGGCACGCCCCGGCGGGAGAGGGCGGTCGCCAAGGCAGAGAGGTTGTTGCCGGTGTTCTTGCTTGTCTCCTCCCAGAAGTCCTGGACGACCTGTTCGCCTCCGGAGGCTGCGCCCGTCCCGAACCGTTCGGTGAGTCCCCGAATCATGAGCCAGAAGCGGTAGGGACTGCCGTCGTAGTCGCCGAGACCCTGGGTGAAGTCAGGCCAGAGGTAGTTGTAGTTGTCGTTCGCGGTGTCGAAAGTCTCGTCTTCCATCCAGGTGGCACCACCTTCGATGAAGGACGCGTCCGGGACGTTCGTTCCGGCGAGGGCGCCGTAGCCGAACTGGATGGCGTGGTTGTATTCGTGAGCAGCAGTCGCGTCGAGGGCTTTTTGTGCGTCGCCGAATTGGTTGAAGTCGTCGCTCAGGGCGAGGCAGGTTGCGGATGCGTCACTGTCGTTCCAAGCGGTGTTGGGGTTGTTTCCCACGCTTCCTGAATACGTGCCCGAGACGGCGCTGTAGCCGTACAGCCCGCCGCCGAGTTCAAGTATCGCGACCGGATAGCGCCCGCCGGGGGGCGGGGCGGACGACCGGAACGGCGGTGCGGGCCAGCCAAACGAATCCACCTGGGTCGATCGTGCGCCGTCGAGGGCGCTGCCGTAGTCGGCAGCAGTAAGCGGCCCGCTGGACGTGGACCCGAGGATGTGAAAGTACGACGAGTCGACGACGGCGGCTGTCGTGATCGTGTTCGTTCCACAGGTCATGCTTTCGGTGCTCGCGGCGGCGTCGGCCGGTGCCGGCGGCGGGGAGAGAGCTTCTTCGATCGCCACGCGGCTCGGGCCGTCTGGCATGCCTTCGACGCGGCGACGGAGGTTGAGGAGCGGCAAGGTGCCGTCCCACGGGGTGTCGGATTGGAACTCTCCTGGGATCGTCAGATACCGCGCCCGGTCGCCGAGGGCGAGGGCGAGGAGGACGTCACCCAGCGTCGGCGTGATCGCGCCCCTGTCAACTGCATGCTCGAGGAGCTCTGGAGTAGGCAGATTTGGCAGACCGGCTGCCTCGGGAGCCTGGGCCGCGACGCCCGGAGCGAGGCCGCCAAGCAGAACGGCAGTCAGCAACAATGACGAAGTCGTCCAGCGTTTCAGCTCACACCTGGCCATTTAGGGTGTCCGAAGGCGGCTCGGGCGCGGCCAGCCGAAGCCGCCTGGGCGGTTGTCGGGGATGGCCGGGAAGAGCACCGCGCCCCGCCGGCCGCGCCGGAGCCGAGTCGGCGTTCAGCCCGGCGAGTGCGGTCAGAAAGGGGGTCAGCGGTCCGGTCTCGGCTTGTTGCTGGGCGGTTGGGCGGCCGTCTGTGCCCGCGCCATTGGGACCGGGCGCAGGAAAGGAATCGACAGGAGGGCCACAGCGACGGCCGAACGGCCTCTCGGCAACGGGCAGACCACGCGCAGCGCGGTTTCGGTGTCCGCCGATACCCACTCCCGACCCCCAGCGCCGAAGCTATGTTGTCGTTCGGAGAATACACCGAACGGTCCGAAACTGGACACCGTCCCGCCCGCACCGGACAGCAGCGCCCGACGACGAACCACACGCCGTCGGGACCGGCAACGGCATGTCCGACACGCGGTGAGGCCTCACCCTACAAACGGAGGCTCACGTTCCATCTCCTTGTGCACCTTTCGAAGCACCAAATGCGAACCCAGAAGCAGGACGGGCTCTCTCGCCACAGCGCCCCACGCCGCGCCGGCGAGACCGTAACGGTGGCTCAGGACGATCTGGGCCGACGCAGCCACCGCAAAGGCGCACGCGTAGATCTTCGTCGTCGCCGGCCCCCGGTCGATCGCGACGAGGATCGCCAGGCGCGGCCCGGTAACGGCGATCATGGGGAGCGACAGCGCCAGGATACGAACGGCGAGAGCGGTGTCCTGATACCGAGGACCGAGCACCACGTCGACCAACACGTCGGAACCGGCGAAGATGGCAACGGCACTCGGAAGGGCAATAAGGAGACCGAGCTTCGTCAGCTTGCGGTCGAGACGTCTCAAAGCCGCCGGGTCTCTGGCGTACGCGGCTGCAACTGGGACGGTCGCGGTGACCAGGACAAGTGGCAAGAGCCCGAAGACATCCTGGATACGGCTTGCCGGACCGTAGAGGCCCGCAATGAAAGACCCCGCTCCGAACCGAACGAGGTTCACATCGAACTTGTTGTACATGAGAATGAAGATGGTGTTCGCGGCAAAGGGCAGCGAAGCAATGAGCAGTGCCCTGCTTCGCGTCCATCGTCGATGCCGGAGAACCTGTCGCAGGGGCGCACTCCCGACCGCGACTCCCAGCGCGACGGTCGTGGCGACCTCACACGCGGCAAGCCCAATCCAGATCGTGGCCAGGCTGTCGATCGAGGTGACCGCGGTGTAGACGATCCAGGCGATCGACAACACACGGCCCAGGACCTCCGGGAGCGATGCCGCGAGATACCTGTGTTGACCTTGCAGGACACTGATGAGCAGCAGGCCGACGCCGAAGGCCAACGTGACCACGAGGGTCGTCAGGGTCAGCACCGTCGAGTCGGTGCGATCCCTGAGGATGGTGACCAACATGATGGCCATCAGCGCGACCGGCACTCCCAGGAGAGAGATGCGCGCCCAAAATGCGTCTGCCAGGGCAAGGGTGGGCGATCCACCGGCGGCGATGTCGCGTGTCACTCGAAGTCCTACGCCTGCGTCCCACAGCGCCACGCCCACCAGGGCGAACGCCTGCATCGACAGCAGCAGGCCGTAGTCGGTCACCGAGAGGGCCCGGACGGCGATCAGCGCGACGAGGACCGCGGAAACCTTGACCGAGAGGTGCAGCACGAAGGCGCCGACCGTCGACCGCCGCAGGCTTGCGACGCGCACGACGCTCTCGTCAGTCTCTATCTCCACGGAGACGGCACCAGGCTGATCGCGTTCACGACCTCGCAGTCGTCGCAACGGCTGCGAGCGGAGCCAGGGTCGTCTGCCACGAGTGCTTCTCGAGCCGATTCGATAGATCACTGGCGGAGGGCTCGCTCCAACCGGCGAGGGCCAGGCTGCAGATCTCCACCACCTCGACGTGCGACGATTGCGGGTCGAGTTCCAACAAGCCTTCGATGCCATACTCGCGTGAGAAGCCGTTGGCCGAGGCGACCACATCGCATCCGGCGACATACGCCTCGATGTCCACCAGGGAGGCGACCTCCACCCAGCTGGCCGAGGCGCTCACCTTTGTTCGCCGCAGCACTGCCTGCATCTCATCGGCGGCCAGTTGACCGACATAGCTGAGGTTGTCAGCGGCATCGATCACATCGAGAAGGCGGTGAGCGTACCGCTGGTTCGCCCCCGCGATGTGGCCCGCGAAAACCACGGTCATCGATGTTCCAGCCAGCGCCCGAGCGAGATGGAGTTGGTTCTTCCGTTCCTCGATGCGACCGACCACTGCGATATCGATGTCCCTCGCTGACCCGGGGCTCCAGGGCCCGTCCGGCACTCCGTTCCTCACGAGCGTGCCATCGGGTGCAACCCCGAAGTCGCGCTCGATGTGGGTCCTTTCCCCCTCGGCGATGTAGACGACTCCGGCGGCACGTGCGAGCACTTCGGCGGCTTGGTCGACGAGCGGCTTCCGGCTGGCGAGGTGCCACTGCGCCCGCGAGACCGTCCTCGACCGGCCGACGTCGCGCGCTCGATCACGCATTCCCGGCGTGCGCAGGACCACGTTGGCAGCTCGCCATGCCCCACTCCTGCCCTGTTCCTCGAACCGACCCAACCATTGCCACGGGTGATGGATCGGGACCGCGATATACGGGCATCCGTGGGCCGCGAGGTCCTGCCCATGTCGAATCCACTCGCTCATGAGGTCAAGATTGAAGATGAACGCCAGATCGCAGCTCCGTGTCTCAGGCCCAATGGTGTCGACCACGACAGAGTGACCGTGCTGACTCAGCCAGTGAGCATAGGCAGATGCCTGGACGACATCTCCGCCAGGCTTCGTCTTGTGACTGGCCCGGACAATGAGGGCGAGCCTCATTGCGAACCGAACAACGGCCGTGCATTGAGCCGAAGGGCCGATCGGGGATGTTTACGGACATATCGACCGAACGATTGCCAATGCCACCGGACCGGTTGGCGCCACAAGGCCCATTTCAGGTTGCTCGCGCGCTGGTAGTGATGGCTCATCACGATGGCAGGTGTGACCATGACGGGGAGCCCAGCCTGCCATGACCGAAGGCACAGATCGACATCCTCGAAGTAGAGAAAGAACCGCTCGTCGAAGCCTCGAACAGCATCGAGGGCGTTTCGGCGTATGAGCATGGCCGCACCGATCCCCCAGTCGACGGGAAGCGGGATCTCCGTCGGGACGGGGGTTGAGCCTGCCGGCGAACGCCGGACGAGGCGCCCAACGAGCTCGACCAAGGACGGGAACGCCCGCGTGGTGAGCTGGGGCGATCCGTCGGGGTAGACGAGCGTCGGTAGGAGAATTCCGGCGCCAGAGGCATGCGCAGCCGCCTGTAGGTCCTCCACGCCTCCGACCCGGAGTTCCACATCGGGATTCATGATGAAGACGTCGCGATCAGGGAAGCGGGCGATGCCGAGGTTGCACGCCTTCCCGAACCCGGTGTTGGTCGAAAGCTGGATGGTGACGACCGACTCGTAGGCGCGCGCGACCGCCACGGAATCGTCAGCCGACGCGTTGTCGACGACCACGACATCGAGCCCGCGTACCGCATCCAGCGCGGCGCGCAGTGTTCGTGACGAGTTGTAGGTCACGATGACGACTCCAGGCGGCCGATCCCCGGAAGGGACGGCATCCGCTTCCAAGTCAGTTCGCGGCTCCACTCCTCCCGTCTGAGGCATCTCCGATGTCGACGAGCTACGTCGGGCGCGGGTCAGGCGCGGCAAGTACGAGAAGCGAGAAGCCGCCCAACACCCGAGCGGTGAGATCCGGGGCGACGACCGAGCACAGCCGTCGCGGCCAGGCAGCAAGGCGTGATCTCCAGAGCCCACGTGGCAGTTCAACCGCACTGGCCGTGTAGCGAACGTCGCGGATCATGAATCCCGCCTCCTTCAGTGCAGCTAACGCAGTGCCCTTGGAGAAGTGGTGTATATGGCCGAGCTGCGCCCGTGACCGGAGCAGCGCCCGCTCCCGCAGAATTGCCAGGACCGACATCTCGAGCGGGATGTGGAACAGCTGGTGAGAGGCAACGTCGCGAACCGACCGAAGGAAGCCTGGATAGTCCTCGACATGCTCGAACACATCGAGGACGAGGGCCAGGTCGTAGCATTTCCGCTCGGCCAGGGCGGTCGCCACGCCGCCTTCCCGGACGTCGACTTCAGGGTGCGCTTGGCGCGCCAGTGCGACCGCCTGGGGCGAGAGCTCGAACCCGACAGCCTCGCTCGGCCGAAGTCGAGGAGCGACGATGCTCAGCACACCACCTGTTCCGCACCCGATGTCGCAGATCGTGTCGGTCCTGATCCCGACCTCAGAGAGCATGGCGAGGATCTTTTCGGCCTTCCACGCCGCGTCGGAGTCGTGCCACTCCGGGTTTGACTCCTCGTACTGGCCATCGAGGTACCGCGCCGCAGACTCGTCCGCGGGGATGACGTCGCTCAACTCCCGCTCCTCCTGCTGGGAAGCCGATTCTACTGGTCGGCTCCCTGTTGGTTGCGGAACACCCATACCTCCTGCCGGCCTGCAACCGCAGCGGGAGCGTCACTCGTGTGCCGCACTACTTCGAGGCCGGGAGCAAGCGTGCCCAGCATGTACTTCGGGCTGTGGAAAGCGACGAAGCCACGTGACCCCTCCTTGACGTTGCCTCGACCTACGTATCCCCTGTGGTCGTATATGGCCTGCTCGTCGGGGAGAAGCATCGAATCCCGATACCAGTCTCCGTGGACGGTAAGCATGATCAGCCCATCGCGCCGGACGATTCGACGCAGTTCGCGCATCCAGGCCAAGCATCGCTCCTCCGAGAGGTGCGTCATCACCGAGATGCCGAAAACCAGATCGACATGTCCGTCGGGGATGTCGAGTGGAGGTTCGAGCTCGTTCAGGATCCAGGTCGTCCCGGGGAACTGTTCGCGACACCATGAAATCGAAGCCGCGTTGTAGTCGGCACCGATGGTGTCCTTCACGGAGGGTTCCCCCGCAAGGTGGCGAAGCGTTCGGGCGGGGCCGCACCCCCATTCGCACACGACCCAAGGAGTCACGGTAGATGCCGCGATGAGGTCGACGAGGTACGCCGCGGTCTGCCGGCCATCGCTCCAATAACGCTCGAAGCTGACGTCACTGAACGCGTCGTACGCGAGCCACCTGGGAGGCATCGGCTCGGTGGGGTGATCTCGCCCAAAGGTTCGGTTCGCCCGATACGAGGCAACCGACTTAGCCAGAAAACGAATCCGCTCGAGGACGGCGAGGACCCTGACCGCTCGAACGATTCGGATGGCTCGCTGCTTCGTTCGCACCAGGATGAATCTACCTTGACCGGTCTCGGCGATCTGCCCGTCGGTCCCCTGGGACGTCCGCACTGGGTGGCCGTTCGCCGACCCGCCGGGCCGCCCATGTACCCTTGCCCAGTACGATTGCCGGCCGAGGGCCGAAGGGTCCGACGTGTTTTGCGCGGGCACGTTCCACGGGCGTTGACGGGAGGTGGCGTGAGTTCGAAAACCGGTGCCACCCTTGCGACGCTCTTGGGAGTGCTTTGCGGGGTAATGGTGACCGTGACGGATGCCGCCTTGTTGGGCTGGGTTATCACAACGACTGCGCTCCTCGCGCTCGGTTTCTTCCTCGTGATCCACCGTTCTTTGTCGATCACAAGCCCACCGATCGTCGTCGCATTGACCTATGTCATCGTCGCGTTCTCTGCTCCCTTGATTTTGCCACGGGTGAGTGACGCAGGGGGAGTCTCCGCGATACTTCGACTCTCCTCGATCCACTCGCAGCGGACCACCCTGCTCTTTCTGCTGGCCGCTCTTA
This sequence comes from uncultured Acidimicrobiia bacterium, assembly GCA_963836205.1. Taxonomy (GTDB): domain Bacteria; phylum Actinomycetota; class Acidimicrobiia; order Acidimicrobiales; family AC-14; genus JAXDMK01. The sequence goes on from CAWIIV010000006.1 coordinate 365,145, forward strand.
GCGTCCTCTTGGGTGCGACAGCGCACGAGCTCTCGACGACCCTTCAACCGGGTCGTGTCGTTCATACGAAGATCAGCGCGGCTTTGCGTTTTCCGTCAATTGTGCTGGGTTCGGCGGCGCTGCCGGTAGTGTTTCTCGTCGCCGGCATCGGGCCTGGTTTCATCATACAAAAAGACTTGTACTTGGGCATCGCGGGGAGTAGACAACTTGTAAGTCTAGGGACGGCATTCTCCCTCCCGGCTGTCGCGCTCGCATCTTGCATCCTGTTCTCCGGAACGAATCGCAGGGTTCGACACCAAGCCCGCCTGCTGTTGGTGGCGTACGGGATCGTCTTCTTTTCGCTCGCGTCGCGCCAGCTGGCCCTCCTGCCCCTCTTGATCCTCATCGGTTGGCTCTTATCTGACCGCACTGCAGTGCCGGCTTGGCCTCGGATAACCGCGGCGATGGTTGCCACAGTGATCCTGTTTTCAGTTCCGCTTACTCTCCGCCAACTCCCGAATCACGGCCTCCGCCCTTATACGACCTATGTCGTGGCAAATCCGGATCTTCTGATCTCCCCGAAACTCGGAGCCCTGTCCAACAATCTTTTGTTTTCCTATTCACTCGCCGGCCATGTGGCGTATACCGAGCTGCCAATTCGGCCGCGGATCTTCTGGTTGATGGTGAATCCTCTGCCCGGCCGGTATGCAGGATGGGAGAAGGTCCTGCCAACCCAAGGTGTCAACGCCTATACACCTTTCAACGCGTTAGGGCAGCTCGGGAACTTTGGCTGGATGTATCTGGTCGCTTATCTATCGGCAATCGGGTGGTACCTTGCTCATATTCGGAACGTGGTCGGTAGGCGTTTTCCGGCCGGGTGGCAGCCCGTGGCCAATACGGTGTGCACGGGTATTGCCGGGCTCTTCGCGGTGACGTCGCTCCAGTACAGCCTTCGGACTGCCTCCCGACTCATCTACTATGTGATAGCTCTGGAGGTCTTCTTGCGGCTCGTAATCCTCCCCCTCCGCTCCGGCAGACGCGCCGCGCAACAGAGCGTCGTTATGCAGTGAAGATGCGGTGCACGGCTGGTCTCATTGCAAAGAGTTTGGCAACGCCCAGTGCCCGTCACTTCGCGGCTGGGCTAGTACGCCCCATGGCGGCGGAGGACGGCCGTGAGGGTCTTGGCGATGATCGTGGCGTCCATCGACAGAGACCAATTCTCCACGTAATAGAGATCGAGGCGAACCGCTTCATCCCAGGGCAGCCCGGCCCGGCCTCCCACCTGCCACAGGCCGGTGATCCCGGGCTTGACGAGGAGTCGACGACGGACGTGGTGGTCGTACCGCTCCACCTCGCAGGGCAGGGGCGGACGAGGGCCGACAATCGACATATCGCCTCGCCCGACGTTCCACAGTTGGGGGAGCTCGTCGAGCGACCAGCGGCGTAGGAAGCGGCCGACACGGGTGACCCTCGGATCATCCTGCATTTTGAAGAGAACACCGTCGTGCTCGTTGAGATGCTGGAGCTCGCCGAGCTGATCCTCGGCATCGACCCTCATGGTGCGGAACTTCCAGATCATGAAGTGCCGGCCACCGAGCCCGACCCGCACCTGCCGGAACAACGCCGGTCCCCTGCTCGTGAGGCGCACGACCACGCCGATCAGCAGGAGGAACGGGAGGAGAACGACGATCCCGGCACCCGCGAGGAGGCGATCGAACGCGCCTTTGGCCAGCCGCCTGCGACCCTTGAGCTCCGGCTCCTCGACCAGCAGGAGGGGGATGTCGGACAGCGCCCGGATGGAAATGTGGGGACCGGTGACGTCGGTGAGGGCGGGCGCCACCATGAGATCGACCCCGGTGCCCTCCAACTGCCAGGCGAGTCGCCGCAGCGACCCGTTGGTGAAGGAATCGGTGTCGGCGATGGCGACCACGTCGGCCTGGGCCGCGACGACTGCCTCCAGGGTGAACTCCGGATTACCCAGGACGGGAACCGGCCGACCCTCGACGTCGAAGGTGACCACCGGATCGGCCATGCAGGCGCCGATCACCGAGAGGCCACTGTCGCCGCCGGCGCGCAGCTGGATAATGAGATCCCGGCTTGCCTCCATTGACCCGACGACAAGGACTTTCTTGGTGAACCGCCCCGTCCGACGCATCCGGTGCAGCCACCGACGGAGCGCGTACCGCCCGGCCAGGGTGAGGAGCGTGGCCACGGGAATGGCGATGGCGACGAAGCCCCGCGCCACGTCGATCTTGAAGAGGAAGCCCATGAGGGACACCACCAGCAAAAACCGGATCGCGGCGTCGAAGACCCGTCTGTACTCCTCGGTGCCCCATCCGTAGTAGCGGCGGTCGTAGGCGCCGCCGAGCGTCATCGTGATGACCCACACCGGGGCGGCGGCGAAGGCCACGCCGACGTAGGAGAGCACCACTCGCCCGGTCGACGTCGTACCGAGGTTGCCGAACCGAACCCACTGGGCGACGAAAGACCCCAGGATCACGGCCGCCGAGTCGAGCACGGCCAGGGCGCAGGCGTACGGGCGCCACCATGTGGAGGCCGACCGGGACCGGACAGCCGAGACCGGGCCGGCCGCCGTGCCGTGCTCCTGTCGTACTCGGGTGTCGCTGTCGAGCATCACCACGTCCGCCACCTTCGCGATGAGAGGCACCTGCTGGATTGCCAGATCCTACCGGCCGATCCGGAAATCGCATTCCATACAGATGAACGGTCGACGGCGGCTGACAGGACGGCCGACGGCGTGGGAGCTACGCCGGTCCAGGAAGGTACTCCGCCGGGCCCTGCCTTCATGTCGGAATCGCCTTTCCCCAGCACCCTGCGCTACTGGCCAGGGCTCTCCGGTCCACCGAACCGTTGCCACTCGACGCCACTGCGGCGCCCTTCCCCGGGCCTACCCCCTTCGCGAGGTCTGACACTCGGGTCTCGGAAAGCTGACTCTAGCCCCGGGCGGGGACGACGTCCGAGTAGGCGGTCGCGTCACTTGTCGGCGATGGCCCACGTTCCGATGAGGTCCTTGTCGAGGGACGCCTCCGCGGGCGGCGCAGCACCGGCCCAGCGCCATCCCTCCGGCAGGTCGACGGTGAGCTTGAGGACGTCGCCCGTGTGGTCGGGGTGCCGCATCCACAGCAACGAGTAGGCCCGATCGCCGTCGGCGGTCGTCTCGACCATGTTGGGGACGTTCCACACGACCGTGACCGTGGTCTGGGACTGGGCCGAGACCGGGCGGAACCAACCTACCCCCGGATGACCACTCACCTCGATCTCGGGGATCCCGAGCGGGTCGGAGCCCTTCCCAAGCTCCGCTCCCGCGGGCCCGTACATCGTGACGTACGTCGTGCTCTCGAGGTTCAGGCTCGACGGCGGTTCGGGATTGACGAGCGTGAGGACCGTCGTCACGTCCGCCGACCCGTCGGCGTTGAGCTCGACATGGTGGTCGTAGGTCCGCCGTAGCTCGCGGCCGTTCTTGTTTGCGTATTCGAACTCCGCCGGGAGCACGAAGTCGCCGGCTCGCGCGGGCACGGACCCGTCCCATCCCCGCTGGCCCAGGATCTCGGCCACTTCGGTGTCGGTCGACCAGACCATCGCCTCCCGGCCCGCGAAGGCCTGGCCCAGCACCTTGGCCAGTGCTTCCCACTTCGAGGCCTGGACACCGAAAAGCTTCGGCATGAGCTCCTTGGCCAGCTCGGCGATGAATTCCTTGCGGTCCTCGCCCGGCTCCGGCGGAAGCAGGTGGGTGTAGTAGTCGAGCCGCTCCACCAGGTTCTCAGCCGAGACCGTCTCACCGAAGGCTTCGACCCGGACCGGACCCACGACGCTCAAGATCCGACCCAGGAAGGCGGGCGTGAACGACACCACGCCCTGCACCGGCGCCTCGCCCCCCCGTTCCCACAACCGAGCCGCGAGCTGGGCCGCGAGGGTGAAGTCTGGCCCCGTGTTCACATTGGCGAGCGTCTGCGGCTTGCGGGTGTCGAACCGCAGCGGGCCGCCCCGCTCTTCCGGGGTGGCCACCGCCTCCGGGCGGGGCCGGAACCAGTTCTCGATGGCGTCGTAGCGCTCGAGCACCAACTTGCCACTTACTGCGCTGAGGACGCCGTAGGTGCCGATGTACCCGCCGGTGGGCCGCACTTCGTCGGGGTTCTGCGAAAGGACGAGGTAGGTCCGGGGGCCGTCCCCGCCGGCGAAGGTGATCAGGGAACTCAAGCCGTCGGCCGCATCCAACGCCCGCCGGCGGATTTCGGGCAGGCGGCCGGCCAAGTCGGACCGAGCACGGCCCAGGGGGCGGAGGAGGAGCTTGCCGTCGAGCGAGTCGACCTTCGCCGCCGCCTCGTCGATGCTGTTCACGCCCAGTCGCAGCAGGCCCTGGACCTCGCGCAGCTGGGCCAGTGAGTCGGACAGCTCGAGTTGCTCCTGTTGGGGCTCGAGGATCGACGAGGCGGCGTCGGTGAGGCGCATCCCTGCGTCCGAGAGCAGGACGCCGGAGTCGGCCAGGGCCGCGACCCCTCGAACCTGCGTTCCGACAACGGGAACCCACCGGCTGAAGGGCAGCACCCGTTCGAGGAGGCGAACCTCCCGGCGGCTCTTGGCGAAGTCCGCCCTCGCCCGGACGAGGGTGCGGCCGGCCTCGTCGACGTTGCCGGCGTTGATCTGTTTCTCTGCCCGCTGCAGCGCAGCCTTGCCGGCGAAAGCGGCCCTCGCCGCCTTGGTCGCCTGGAACGCCCCGAAGCCGAGGACGCACACCCCCAGAACGCCGAGCACCATGTAGAGACGGTGCCGGCTCCTGTTTCCGGGCCCTCGCCGGGATCGGGAGGGATGCCGACGCCGTCTCACGAGGGGGCCAGGCTCGTCCGAATCGCGGTCTACGACGGGCAAAGGACGCCTGATGTTGCCTTCTGACCTGCTCGAACGGGTCGAGGGCCGCCTCGAACGAGAATCGGGATCGTCGGGCGCATGCCGCCTAGCCTGGCCGTCTCCCGGACGGCTGTCCAGAAACTCCGCCGGAAGCGTTGCGCTCGCCGCGAACGCGGGTAGAGTTCCCGTCGACCGCACACCAGGGCCAGCAACCGGTTGTTCACGGTTGTTCACGGAGAAAGTCGCTTCCGGCCTGGTGGACGGGTTAAGCTTCGACCGACACTTGGCGGCATTCGATAGATGGGAGACCCTATGGCAAACGTCACCGGCGGCACGAGGAATCGCGGCCTCGTGAGGCGCGTAACCTCGCTGGGTGCAGCAGTGGCTACGGCGGTGACAATGCTGGTCGTCGTCAGCACTGGTGCAACAGCCAGCTCTGCGCAGATCAACTTCCAGGCGATCGTGTGCCCGATCCTTCTCGCGTTGCGAGCGGCGTTCGGCAACTTCTTCGGTCTCGGGGCAGTGTTTGACGGGTTGCTCGCTGCCTTCGGCTGCACCGTCCCCTCGGGTTAAGTAGCCCTCGGGCCTTCGCCAGCTCGTCCCGGGTTGGCGTCAAGCGCAGGGCCGTCCAAGGGCACAGAACGAACCTACGACCGGTTGCGTCAGACGCAACCGGTCGTAGCGCGTCTGCGAGCCGGATGGGGGGTAGGGGTCCCATCCGGGCGAGCTCGGGGAGCGCCTCAACCTTGGCGCGAGGGCAGGCCACTCCCACGTCGCCGCACCCGAAAGCCTGAATCCTACGGTTTCACTCGTCCACGACCACGAGCCCCCCGCACACTGCTGCACGGACCCAGCCTCCGCGCCCTGCCGGTGGCCAGTCGTCTCAGCTAGGCGTCTCCTGGCGGAGGAAGCGGGGCCCGGCCCTCCCCGGTCGTGGGGGCCGACCCGGGTGGGTCAGGGGTCGCGGCGAGGGGTCTTGGCGGGAGCGGCGGGACGGCCCCGGCCGTTCGTCGGGGCCGACCGAGCGTCCGTGGCCAGCGGGGTGCTCGCCGCCGCCTCTTTCCCCACTCTCGGGGGAGCCGTCCTGTACTCGTACGCATAGGCCGAGCCGTAGCCACCCGAGGTCGGGACGCCGTTGAGCAAAACTCCCACGAGGGGGGCGTCGACCTGGGCCGCCATGGCCAAGGCCGTCGCCGCCTGCTTCTGCGAGGTCTGCCCGACGGCGAAGACCATGATGGTGGCGTCGACATGGCGGAACAGCACCAGGGCGTCGGTGACCGGCAGCACCGGCGGAGAGTCGATGAGGACGATGTCGGCGTCGGCCTTGAGGGCGGCGAACACCTCCTTGGTGCGGCCGGAGGAGAGCAACTCGGACGGGTTCGGCGGCAGAGGACCCGAAGCCAGCACCCGCAGCCGGGGGATGCCGGGCACGTTCTGCACTGCGCGCGTGATGGGAGCCTCGCCCAGAAGCATCGACGTGAACCCGATCTCGTTGGAGAGACCGAAGAACTCGTGGAGCCGGGGTCGGCGGAGGTCGCAGCAGACCAGGGTGACCCGCTGGCCGGCTTTGGCCAGGGCGACGCCCAGGTTGGCCAGGCTCGTGGTCTTGCCTTCGCCCGCGTTGGCGCTGGTGACCTGCACGACGCCCATCGGTCGGTCGAGGGCCACGAACTGGATGGCGGTGCGCACGGTGCGGTAGGCCTCGGCCGCCGGGGAGTTGGGGGCGTCCAGGGTGATGAGCTGGACGTCGGCCCGTTCCTTCCAGCCTCCGACGGCGGGGATGACGCCGATGACGGGGGCGCGGCCCGCGATCTTCTCCAGATCTTCCCTGGTCTTGATCGAGTCGTCGAGGTACTCGGCCAGGAAGGCCAGCCCGATCCCGAGCATCAGGCCCATGAGGAGCGCGAGCACCGCGTTACGTATCGGCTGCGGCCTCACCGGCGAGGTCGGCAGCTCGGCATCGCCTGCCGGCTGCGCCCCACCGGTGGCCAGCTTGGTCTCCACCGTGAGCTTGTCGAGCGTGTCCTTGAACGCCGCCTGTTGCTGCACCAGGGTCAGGCGCTGGGCACTCACCGAGTCCCTCGTCGGCCCCGGGGCGGCGGCATCGGCGGCCGGCTCCGCCCGCAATTGGTCGTCCAGCGCCGTGATCTGCTGCTGGAGGGTGCTGATGCGGTCCTGGATCTGCTCGCCGGCCGCCAGGAGGCCGTCGACCACCTGCTGGCGACGGACCTCGACGTAGGCGGCGGCGTAGGTGTCGGCCACCAGCACCGCCCGTTTCGGGTCCGCGCTCTCGGCGGTGACCTCGATGACGTCGGTCTGGCCCACCGGGCTGGCGGTGATGTCAGGGGCGGAGCCGAGCTTGTCGCGGACGGCGTCCTTGACCAGTTGGCTCTTCAGGATCTCGATCTCCGTGGCCAGGGCGCGGGCCGGGTCGGTGCGCTGACCGGTGTTGGGGTTGAACGGGGACTCGGACTGGTTGTCACGGATGACCAGCCGGGCGCTGGCGGCATAGACTGGCTCCTGGACGTACGAGGCCAGCAACGCGGCGCCGACCACAACGGCGACGGTGAGGAGCGCAACTTTCTTGCGGCGCCTGAGCACACGCAGGTAGTCGCGCAGCTCTAGCTCAGATGTCGAAACCTGCTCTGTCGCCGTGACCACCGCCATCCAGCCTAACCGGCCGTCGCCGGGCTCAGTCCGGCTCAGCCACAATGTCAGTCAGCCGCGCCCACGAGCTGTTTCGCCGCCAGTAGCCGTTTCGATCGACAAGGGAGAAGGCGTCGCGTGGACCACCTGATGGGCGACACCGATCCCCCCGGGCAAATGATCTCTGTCCCGTCCTCCGCGGCACCACATCGGCTGGGCGACGGCCTCACCGTCTGGCTCACCGGGCTGCCGTCGGCGGGCAAGACCACCATCGCCAACGGTCTGGCCGAGCGCCTCACGCAGGCCGGCTACCCGGTGGAGGTACTCGACGGCGACTGCGTGCGCAAGGTGCTCGGGCCCGAGCTGGGGTACAGCCGCGAGGATCGCGACCGCAACGTGCGGCGGGTCGGCTACGTGGCCGAGCTCCTCAGCCGCCATGGCGTGGTGGTGGTCTGCGCCCTCGTGTCGCCCTACCGGTCCACCCGCGACGCAGTGCGGGCCGAGCACGAGGGCCGGTTCTTCGAGGTCCTGGTGGCCACGCCGCCGTCGGTGTGCGCCGAGCGGGACGTGAAGGGCCTCTACGCCAGCCAGTCGGCGGGGGACATGAACGGCCTCACCGGCGTTGACGACCCTTACGAGCCGCCCCTCGACCCCGACGTCGTCGTCCCCACCCACACCCAGACGGTGGCGGAGTCGGTGCAGACAGTCTGGGACGCCCTTCCCCGATGAGTCCGCTCACCCGCCCCCGCCAGCCGTTCGAGCTCTCCCACCTCGACGCCCTCGAGTCGGAAGCCATCTACATCATGCGGGAGGTGGCGGCCGAACTTGAGCGCCCAGTGCTGCTGTTCAGCGGGGGCAAGGACTCGTTGGTGCTCCTGCGCCTGGCGGAGAAGGCGTTCCGGCCGGCGAAGTTTCCGTTCCCGGTGATGCACATCGACACTGGGCACAACTTTCCCGAGGCTCTCGAGTTCCGCGACCGGCGGGTGGCGGAGCTGGGCGAGCGGCTCATCGTGGCCAGCGTCCAGGACTCGATCGACAAGGGGCGAGCCACCGAGGTGGGGGGGCCGACGGCGTCCCGCAACCGGCTCCAGACCATCACGTTGCTCGACGCCATCGCCGAGCACGGCTTCGACTCCTGCTTCGGCGGTGCCCGGCGTGACGAGGACAAGGCCCGGGCCAAGGAACGGGTGTTCTCGTTCCGTGACGACTTCGGGCAGTGGGACCCCAAGAACCAGCGCCCGGAGCTGTGGTCGCTCTACAACGGCCGGGTCCACAAGGGCGAGCACATCCGGGCCTTTCCCATCTCCAACTGGACCGAGCTCGACGTGTGGATGTACATCGCCAAGGAGAAGCTGGAGCTGCCGTCGATCTACTTCGCCCACCGGCGGGTCGTCGTCCCCCGGGACGGGATGCTGCTGGCCGTGGGTCCGGTGGTGACCCCCCTCCCCCACGAGGAGCCGGCCGAGATGCTCGTGCGGTTCCGCACGGTGGGCGACATGTCGTGCACGGGGGCGGTGCTGTCGTCGGCATCGACGGTGGACGAGGTGATCGTCGAGGTCATGGCCACCCGCATCACCGAGCGGGGCGCGACCCGGGCCGACGACAAGTTCTCCGAGGCCGCCATGGAGGACCGCAAGAAAGAAGGGTATTTCTGATGGACTTAGTGCGGGTCGCCACCGCCGGGTCCGTCGACGACGGCAAGTCCACGCTCATCGGCCGGCTGCTCTACGACTCCAAGCAGATCCTGGAGGACACCCTCGAAGCGGTGGAGAAGTCGAGCACCCAGCGGGGCTACGACTACATGAACCTGGCGTTGCTCACCGACGGACTCCGGGCGGAGCGGGAGCAGGGCATCACCATCGATGTCGCCTACCGCTACTTCACCACCGCCCGCCGCAAGTTCATCCTGGCCGACACCCCCGGGCACATCCAGTACACCCGCAACATGGTGACGGGGGCGTCGACGGCCGACGTGGCCCTGGTGCTGGTCGATGCCCGCAAGGGGCTGTTGGAGCAGTCCCGCCGGCACGCGTTCCTGGCCACCCTGCTCCGGGTGCCCCACGTGGCCGTCTGCGTGAACAAGATGGACCTGGTCGACTGGGACCAGGGGGTGTACGAGGCCATCCGGGACGAGTTCCGGGCCTTCGCCACCCGCCTGGAGATCGCCGACCTGTCGTTCTTCCCGGTGTGCGCCCTGCACGGCGACAACATCGTCGACCGCTCGCAGAACATGCCGTGGTACCGGGGGCTGCCCCTGCTGGTGCACCTGGAGGAGCTGCACATCGCCTCCGACCGCAACCTGGTCGACGGCCGCTTCCCGGTGCAGTACGTGGTGCGGCCCTTGACCGAGGAGCACCACGACTACCGGGCCTACGCCGGCGTGGTGGCGGGGGGCGTGTTCCGGCCCGGCGACGAGGTGGTCGTGCTGCCGTCGGGGATGACGACGACGATCGCGGGGATCGACACGTTCGACGGGCCGGTGGAGGAGGCGTTCCCCCCCATGTCGGTGTCGATGCGGCTGAGCGACGATGTCGACGTGTCCCGGGGCGACATGATCTGCCGGCCGGGCAACCAGCCCGAGATCTCCCAGGACATCGACGCCATGGTGTGCTGGATGGCCGACAAACCGCTGGTGGAGGGGGGTCGGTACGGCCTGAAGCACACCACCCGGTCGGTGCGGGCGGTCGTGCGCGACCTCCGCTACCGGCTCGACGTGACGACATTGCACCGGGACGAGACCGCCGTCGACCTCGGGTTGAACCAGGTGGGCCGCATCACCATTCGCACCACGGCCCCCCTGATGTACGACGACTACCACCGCAGCCGGAGCACCGGGAGCTTCATCCTCATCGACGAGTCCACCAACGCCACCGTCGCCGCGGGCATGATCCTCGACCGCCACTCGTAGGCGACGACTCGTGGCGAGCGATCGCCACGAATGCCCCCGGGGGTTGCTCGTGCCAATCGTTCGCTTGCGAGTGGCGGTGGTGGTGGAGCCATCGCCACGAACAGCCCCTCCTCGGGGCACTTGCGCCAATCGTTCGTCACGAACGACGCCGGGTCAGCGTGTCAGACGGGCCACTCGATCTGGCGGACGAGCTCGGTGACCGCCACGCCGAGGAGGCCGCTCCTGTCGGTCTCCTCGTAGGCGGCTCCGGCGAGGACGAACCACCGCAGCTCGCGGCTGAGGGGGTCGGCGACGCAGATCTCGTCGACGAGGTGCCGGGCGTAGAAATCGAACTTGGCCCACGTCTCGTCGTCGGGTGAGACGACCTCCACCACGATGGCGGCCGTCGGGATCCAGACCGCGGACGGCAACTGGCGGTGGAAGCCCCGGTCGGGAACCCGGAAGTCGTCCGGATCACCGAGGTTGAATGGGTCAGTTCCGACAAGCCCGGCCGCCCGGGCATACGGACCGAGCAACTCGGCCAGGAGTGCCCCCACGTAGCCGTGCCAGGCATGGGCCATCGGCGCCACGTGGTAGACCCCCTCCCACACCTCGTCGTGCCCGTCCTGACCCAGGGCCCGCCGGCGCTCGAGGAACGCCTCGAACTCGGGGGGCCGCGGACCGAGAACCACCGTCTTCACGTCGTCCAGCGTACCGATTGGACCGGGGCCCAGGGAGGCCTCAGATGCAGCCGACGTTGGCCGCTCCAGCCCGGAGCTCGGCGTCGTCGATCATCTCGAGGAGCTGGCGGAACAGGGCGCAGGCCTCCGAGTCGTAGCCGGGAAGGCCGGGGGGCGTCTCGTCGCCGGGATCCTCGGTGTCGTCGGGTGCCGACGAACCCCCGGCGGTGGTCGTCATCGGGGACCCACCCGGGGCCGACGACCCCCCGGCGGAGGTGGTGGGCGTCGAGGACCCTAAGCCGGGCTGGCCAGGGGACGATGGAGACGACGCCGACGGCGAGCCCGTGGACGGCAGCGTCGTGGCCGTGGGCGACGACGGCCGTGTCGTGGTGAGCGCCGGCAGCCCAGTTGTGGGTCGCGGGCCCGACGACGGCGATTCGGGGTCGGAGTTTCCGAGGAGCGCCACCGCCCCGAACACGGCCAGTCCGAGGACGACAACAGCAGCGACGACGATGGCCACCAGAGGACCGCGAGAGCGGGCTTCGCCGACCATGTCGCCGACCAGGCTAGTCGTCCCCGGGCGGGGCGTCGGGTGGGGGCGCCGATCGGGCCTGGGGGCGCCCAGTCGAGCGGGGCAGTAGGTTCGTCACGTGAAGGTCCTGGCCACCGGCGCGGCCGGATTCATCGGTTCCGACGTCGCCCGGGCGCTGCTCGACCGGGGGGACGAGAGGCCAACGAGCTGATGGCTCACGGCTACAGCCACCTTTACCGGATCCCGCCACCGGCCTGCGCCTGGTCACCGTCTACGGGCCCTGGTCGGCCCGACATGGCCGCCTTCCTGTTCACCAGGGCCACCCTCGACGGAAACTCGATCGACGCGTTCAAGCGGGCCGATACAGCGCGATCGAACGGGCACCGACGGCCGACCGGGATCGAGCGCTTCGTCGCCTGGTGCCGGGAGTACTACGGGGTCTGAGCGTTGACCCTTTCCACCGTCGGCCGGGTGGCGCTCGCGGTCGTCTTCGCCGCGGCCGCGGTGGGAAAGCTGGCCGACCGGAGGGGGGCGGTGGCTGCGGCCGAGGGGTTGGGGGTGCCGGCGGCGGGGGCGGGCCCGGTGACGGTCGGGCTGGCAACGGCGGAGCTGGCTGTGGCCGCGGCCCTCGTGTGGCCGCCGACGGCAGCCGTGGGCGCGGCGGCGGGGCTCTTCATCCTCGCCCTGCTCACCTGCCTGGTGGTGCTCAACCTGCGCCGGGGCCGCCGCCCGCCGTGCCATTGCTTCGGCCGGGTGAACGCCGCCCCCATCGGTGCCGCCACCGTGGTACGGAATGTGGTGTTCATGGCGCTGGCGGTGGGCGTGCTGCTGACCGCCTGACCGCTTAACCGGACGGCCGGCTACCCGGCGGCGCGGCAGACGTTGGTGAGGTAGGCCTGGAGGCGGGTGACGGAGTCGAGGAACTGCTCGTTCTGCAGGGCTCCCAGGTCGGCGGCCGACATGTTGGTGACGTTGAAGTCGACGGCGGCCGCCGCCGCCTGCACCGTCTTGAACGTGTCGGAGATGCGCATGACGTCGGGCTTGATCTCGGGCGGGGCGACTTCGACCGCCTGATCGATGGAGTCGAGGGACTTTGCGAAAGCGGCCTCGAGCGCCTCCGGCGCGGCGGATGCGGAAACGCCCTGCTGGCTGTCGGTGAAGGCGGTGATGAACTCGCAGAACTCGGCGCTGCCCTCACCGGTGAAACGGGTGTCGACCGTCCGGGTGGAGGTCGTGGCCGCGGGCGCCGTGGTCGAGGTGGCGGCCGCGTTGTCGTCGCCGTCGTCGGAGTCGCTACAGCCTCCGAGCGTCAGGAGGGCGACGAGGCAGGCGGCGGGCACGACCAGGGCGGAGCGAACGATGCGCATCCGCTCTCTCTAGCAGACGTCGGCGATGTACTGGTTGAACCGGTCCCGGGCCGTCCTCGCGTCGGCCGTGGCCAGGCCCGCGAATGCGCCGGGGCCGAGCCGGCTGCGGTCGTAGCCGGCCGCCTCCATGTCGTCGAAGAGCCGGCCGAAGCCCCGGGCCAGGATGTCGACGTCGCCCTGGAGCTCGGAGGGGGCAGTGGCCTGGGCGGTGGCGAAGGAGTCGCGGGCCCACTCCACCGCGTTCTCGAGCTCGGACGGGCCGGATGCCGCGCCGACCGCCTCGAGTGCGGCACTCAGGTCGTAGGCGGGACCGCAGAAGTCGGTGGAGGTGGGAATCGGCGGGGTCGTCCCGCCGCCGGTGTTGTTGCCGCCACCGCCGGTGTTGTTGTTGCCGCCGCCGGTGTTGTTGCCGCCTCCGGTGTTGTTGCCTCCTCCGGTGTTGTTGCCTCCTCCGGTGTTGTTGCCACCGGTAGTGCCACCACCGGTGTTGTCACCCGTGCCGGTTCCGGTCCCGGTGCCCGTCCCCGTGCCGATGCCCGTCCCTGTCCCAGTCCCGCCCGAGCCGGTGCCGGCAGGGGGGGAAACCAACTCGGGCGGGAGGGCGACGACGGGTACGCCGAGGATCTGCAGCGCCCCCAGGCCGGGGGAGAGCACCGGGCTGGCGCCCGTCTCGCCGATGTCAGTGCCGGTTTCGGGACTGGTGTTCGCCCCGGCGAGGATCGACGGGACCTGGCCGGGGGTGGTGACGGTCGTGATCGCGGACCCCGTCCTCCCGGCCGTGTCGGCCGGCTGCGTCCCGATGGGAGCGGAAATGGGGGTGGTCGAACCCGATCCCGTCCGTGCCGTCTTCGACGAGTCGCTACTGCAGCCGGCGAAGAGGGCTGCCGCGGCCAGGACAGCGATGAGGGTGTTCTGCCGCGTGCGCACCCCCCCTTGTACCACAGCCTCAGTGCGGAACCCAGGCGTCTGGGTCGGCAGTGAGGGAGCGAATGGCGGGCGGGAGGTCGCCCGAGACGACCTGGGCCAGGCTCACGTTCTCCAGAACCGAGCGCAGGCTGGCCCGCACCGCCACCCATACCTCCTGGAGATGCTCGGCCGAGCCCGTGTAGATCGCGTGCTCCGGACGGTCGCCCCGGACCTCGGCCAGGGGACCCTCGACTGCCCGCATGACGTCGGCCAGGGAGATCGCGGTCGCCGGCCGGGCCAGCCGGTATCCGCCCTCCGACCCCCGCTGGCTGGCCACCAGTCCCCCCCGGCGCAGCTGGTTGAGGATGTTCTGGAGGAACTGGCGGGGCAGCTCGGCCGTGGTGGCCAGGGCTTCGGCCGGCACTGGGTCGCCGCCGGCCGCGGCCAGGGCCAACAGCGCCCGCACCGCGTAGTCGACCTTGGCCGAGATGTGCACGCCCTCAGTCTGCCGCGCCGGCCGAGCCGGTCACGTGCTCCGGGGGCCGATCGGCACCGGCGGCGGCTCCGGTGGGAGGTCGACCTCCTCCTCCAGTTGGCGGGCGGTCTGGCGAACGCCCGGGTGGAGGAGGGTGTAGAGGACGACGGCGAGGCCGATGACGGCGAAGGGCACCACCGCGTTGCCCTGGTTGGTGTAGGTCGGCATGAGGACGACGCCCGAGAGGATGGCCGTCCACGCCCAGAGGATGAACACCGAGCGACGGGGACCGTGGCCCTGGTTCATGAGCTTGTGGTGGAGGTGTTCCTTGTCGGCCTGGGACAGGGCCGTGCGCCGCCGGGCCCGGCGCACGATGGCCAGGGCAGTGTCGAGGAAGGGGATGCCGAGGATCACGAAGGGGATGATCAGGGGGGCGAAGAAGAAGAAGGTCTGGCCGCTGAACTGGTCGGCCGTGCGCCCGCCCACGGAGATGGTGGTGGCGGCCAGCAGCAGGCCCAGGAGCAGGGCCCCGCTGTCGCCCATGAACACCTTGGCCGGGTGGAAGTTGTGGGGCAGGAAACCGACGCAGATGCCGCAGGTGATGGCCACCACGAGGGGGGCGACGTTGTCGGGCGACAGCAGGCCCACGTCGGACAGGCGGTAGGCGTACAGGAAGATGGCCCCGGCGGCAATGGCGACGACGCCGGCGGCCAGCCCGTCGAGGCCGTCGATGAGGTTGACGGCGTTGGCCATGGCCACCACCCAGATCACGGTCATGAGGAAGCCGAGGTCGGGCGAGAGCACGAAGAAGTCGGCGAACGGGACCCGGAAGTAGAACATGGTGACGCCCAGCAGGCCGAGGACCGACCCCGCCAGGACTTGGCCCGCGACCTTGGCCGGCGCCGACACCTCCCGCAGGTCGTCGAGCAGGCCGACGCCGAAGATGATCACCGCGGCCACGGCCACGCCCAACGGTTCCGACGACGATTCGAACACCGGCCGGAACTGGGGCAGGAACCAGGCCACGCCCAGGGCCGCGAACAGGGCCAGGAGCATGGCCGCGCCCCCCAGGGTGGGCGTGGGCCGCAGGTGGATGCGGCGCTCGTCGGGCACCACCACCGCCCCGATCTTGACCGAGACCCGCCACACCGCCGGCGTCAGGGCGTACGTGACCAGGGCCGCCACCGCGAAGACGATCCCGTAACCAAGCATCAGGTCCGCCCGCGGCGGTTCAGTCGTCCGGGTAGGGAGTGAACTTGGAGCAGAGGGTGGCGACCTCGTCGCGGATCTCGGCGACCGCCCCCTCGTCGTCGCGCTGGCGAAGGGTCCGGCCGATCAGGGCCGCGATCTCGCCCATCTCCGCCTCGCCCATGCCGGCGGTGGTGGTGGCGGCGGTGCCGAGCCGCAGGCCACTGGTGACGAAGGGGGACCGGGGGTCGCCCGGGATCTGGTT
This sequence comes from uncultured Acidimicrobiia bacterium, assembly GCA_963836205.1. GTDB lineage: Bacteria > Actinomycetota > Acidimicrobiia > Acidimicrobiales > AC-14 > JAXDMK01. The sequence continues at coordinate 380,936 of CAWIIV010000006.1, forward strand.
CTTGTTCAGGGTGATCCCGGCCGCGTCGAGGACGTTCTGGGCCACCTTGCCGGTGAGCTCGGCGTCGAAGGGGCGCAGGTCGACCAGCATCAGGTGGTTGTCAGTCCCCCCCGAGACGAGGCGGAAACCCTCCCCCGCCAGGGCTTCGGCCAGGGCCCGGGCGTTGGCCACGACGCGGGCCGCGTAGTCCCGGAACGACGGCTGGGCGGCCTCGAGGAAGGCCACCGCCTTGGCCGCGATCACGTGCATGAGGGGCCCGCCCTGGAGGCCCGGGAACACGGCCTTGTCGATCGCAGTGGCGTGCTCGGAGGTGGTGAGGATGCAGCCCGCCCGCGGTCCCCGGAGGGTCTTGTGGGTGGTGAAGGTGACCACGTCGGAGTAGGGGACGGGGCTGGGATGGGCTCCCCCGGCGATGAGCCCGGCGATGTGGGCGGCGTCGAAGATGAGCAGGGCCCCGACCTCGTCGGCGATGGTGCGCAGAGGCTCGGGTTCGATGACCCGGGGGTAGGCGGTGGCGCCGGCCACGATTGCCTTGGGCCGGTGCTCCCGGGCCAGGTCGCGGATCTGGTCGTAGTCGAGGCGCTCGTCGCTCTCGCTGACGCCGTAGGAGACGAAGTGGTAGATACGCCCGGAGAAGTTGACCGGCGAGCCGTGGGTGAGGTGGCCGCCCTGGTCGAGGCGCATGCCGAGGACGGTGTCGCCCGGCTGGAGGAGGGCCAGGTAGGTGGCCATGTTGGCGTTGGCGCCGGAGTGGGGCTGGACGTTGGCGTGGTCGGCGCCGAAGAGGGCCTTGGCCCGCTCGCGGGCCAGGTCCTCGACCTCGTCGACCACGTAGTTGCCGCCGTAGTACCGGCGGCCGGGGTAGCCCTCGGCGTATTTGTTGGTGAGGACCGAGCCCTGAGCCGCCATCACCGCCGGCGACGTGAAGTTCTCCGAGGCGATGAGCTGGATGGTGGTGTTCTGTCGCTCCCGCTCCCGCCGGATGATGTCGAAGACGGCGGGATCGGCGCTGGCTTGGCGGTCGCCGAGAACATCGATCGGGGTCACCGGTACGACTGCTCGTAGTGGGGCGCCCACAGGAGGGCGACGAGGCGGTCGAGTTGCTCGTCGAGCTCGACGACCATGCGCTCGTAGGCGTTGCGGGGCAGGCCGATCGGGTCGGCCACGTCGTCGGCGTGGGAGTTGCCCAGCAGGTCGGACGAGGTGCGGCCGGCGTGGGCCCGGGCCAGCCAGTCGGCCACGCTCTCGTCGCCCATCCGGGGACCGATGGCCTCGCCCCGGCGGACCAGCTCCTTGAGGGTGAAGGTCTTGGGGAACGCAGCGGGAACCATCACCACCGCCTCCCGGACGTGCTCCCGGGCCATGCCCAACACGAGGTCGGCCGTGCGCACGGCCTCCGCGGTGAGGCGGCGGCTGCGGTGGCTGGTGATGTCGAGACCCCGCCCGGCCAGCGTGTCGATGCTGCTCGAATGGGCCGGTCGGCCGTCATCGAGCATGCCCGCCGACCGCACCTGGGCCTCCACGCCGAGGGCGTGGAGGCGGTGGCGGAGCATGGCTTCGGCCGCCGGGGAGCGGCAGATGTTCCCGGTGCACAGCATGAGGACCCTGATGCAGCCGAGTCTAACGGCGCCCACCCGACCGATCGCGACCTCCTCCGATGGTCTTGCGCACCACCCCGAGCCGCTCGCCGCCGCCGTCACCCAGCGAGCCGGGCCAGCGGGGGACGACGAGTCGAGGGAATGTCACCTCCCCCGCGGGTGGCTCGGTAGTCTGGCCGCTGGCCCGACGACGAAAGGAGGCGGACTTGCCGGCGAGCCAATCGAAGATGGGAACCGTGGTGGTGGTGGGGCAGGGCTATGTGGGCCTGCCGCTGGCCATGCGGGCGATCGAGGTGGGTTGGTCGGTGGTGGGCCTCGACGTCGACGACCACCGGGTCAAGCGCCTTAACGCAGGCGAGTCCTACGTGGAGGACGTGACTTCCGCCGTCCTGCTGGCGGCCATCGAGTCGGGCCGCTACCAGGCGTCCACCGACCCGGCCGACTGCGCCGGATTCGACGTGGCCGTCATCACCGTCCCCACCCCCCTGCGTGACGGTGCCCCCGATCTCTCGTTCATCGAGGAGGGCACGGCCACCGTCGCCCGCTACCTCCGCCCCGGTGCCACCGTCGTGCTCGAGTCCACCACCTACCCCGGTACGACCGAGGAGCTGGTGGCGCCCATCCTCGAGGCGGGCTCGGGCCTGGCTGCCGGTACCGACTTCCACCTCGGATACAGCCCCGAACGAATCGACCCCGGCAACCGCACGCACGACCTGGTCACCACGCCCAAGGTGGTCTCCGGCATCGACCCCGCCTCCCTCGCGGGGGTGCAGGACTTCTAAGCTACGACACGATCGTCGACCACACGGTGCCGGTGTCGAGCCCCAAGGTGGCGGAGATGGTGAAGCTGCTGGAGAACACGTTCCGGCACGTCAACATCGCCTTGGTCAACGAGCTGGCCATGTTCGCCTCCGACCTGGGGGTCGACGTGTGGGAGGCCATCGACGCCGCGTCCACCAAGCCCTTCGGGTTCATGCGCTTTACGCCCGGGCCGGGCGTGGGCGGCCACTGCCTCCCCATCGACCCGAGCTACCTCTCCTGGCGGGTGAAGCGGCTGCTGGGCCAGCAGTTCCGGCTGATCGAGCAGGCCAACGACGTCAACGATCACATGCCCGACTTCGTGGTCCAGCGGTTGGTCCTCGGCCTCAACCGCAAGCAGCAGGCGGTGAACGGCAGCCGCATCCTGCTCCTCGGGCTGGCTTACAAGGCCAACACCAGCGACGACAGGCAGTCGCCGGCGGTGGTGATCGCCGACCGCCTGCTCACCCTCGGGGCCGGGGTTCGGGCTGCCGACCCCCACGTGCTCGAGGACCACACCGATCGCCGGGTGGTGCGGGTGACGGCCGACGCCGAGGAGCTGGCCGCGGCCGACGCCGTCATCCTCCTGGCCGACCACGACTCCTTCGACCTCGACCTGGTGTGGCGCTCCGCCCGCTACGTCCTCGACACCCGCCACTGCCTGCCGTCCGGACCCCACGTGGAGTACCTGTAGGAGCCCGGCGCCGGCCCTCCGTGGGTCCCTACGAACGGCTCGAACGCTTGGCGACGTGGTCGCGGTTGGCGTCGGCGGGGGGGAGTTGCTTCGCCCGGGGCTGCTTGGGCGCACGGGCCGCCTTGGTGGGCCGGTCGGCATTCGACTGAGACCCCTTGGTGCCGCCCGGTGGGGCAGGCTCGATGGGGTCGTAGCCGTACTTGCCGCCGTAGGCGGACTCGGGTCCGGCCCCGTTGAGGATGGCACCCACCAGGGGAGCGTTGACCTGGCGCAGCTGCTCGACGGCGAGGATGACGTCGCGGGTCGACGTGCGGTCGACGGCGCACACGATGAAGGTGACGTCGACCAGGCCGGCGATGATCATGGCGTCGCTCACCGGCAGCACGGGCGGGGAGTCGATGAGCACGATCTCGGCCTCGGCCCGCAGCGAGGCCAGCACCTCCCGGGCTCGGCGGGAGGAGAGCAGCTCGGACGGGTTGGGCGGGAGCGGCCCCGAGGCGAGGACGTAGAGGCGGTCCTGGTCGGGGACCTGCTGGAGGGCGGCGCTGAGGGGCACCTTGCCCAGGAGCACCGACGTGAACCCGATGTCGTTCGTCATGCCGAAGAACTCGTGCAGCCGGGGTCGACGCAGGTCGCAGCACACCAGGGCCACCTGCTGGCCGGCCCGGGCCAGGGCCACGCCCAGGTTGGCGAGGGTGGTGGTCTTGCCGTCGCCGGCCGTCGGGCTGGTGACCTGGATCATGGTCACCCCCTCGTTGGGGAGGAACTGCACCGCCGTGCGCAGGGTCCGGTAGGCCTCGGTGGCCGGCGAGCGGGGGGTGGTGAGCGACACCACGGTGGGCCGTCCCATCGAGCTGAGGCTGCTCCCCACGGTGGGGATGGCGCCGAGGACGGGCAGGCCGGACGCCCGTTCGAGCTGGTCCTTGTTGCGCAGGGAGTCGTCGAGCCGCTCCAGCAGGAGGGCGATGGCCACCGCCAGGCCGAGGCCCACGAGGCCGGCCATCAGCCCCGCCCGTCCCGGGCGGGGCGACACCGGGGAGGTGGGCAGGGCCGCCGGGGTGACCACCTGGGCCGCCCCGCTCTTGACCGCCCGCAGCACCTGGACCCGGTCGAGCTGCTGGCGCAGGGCCGTCTGCTGGGCGACCAGCGAGTCGCGGGCGTCGCCCTGGGCGGCGTCGACCTGGCCCTGGAGCTCGGTGATCCGCTTCTGGATCTCGGCCGCGGCCGTGTTGACGGCCTCGTCGGTCTGGCGGTGGCGAACGGTGACATAGCCGTCGGCGTAGGCGTTGGCGGTGGTGGCCGCCCGTTCGGCGCTGCCGCTGCGGGCCTTGATGGCGATCACGTCGGCGTCGCCGGCCGGGGAGGCCGACACCGATGGCGCCTCGCCGATCGACGTCCGCACCGCGTCCTTCACTGTCGGGCTGGTGAGGATGCGGATCTCGGTCTCCACCAGCCGCTGTGGGTCGGTGCGAGGCCGGGAGTTGGGGTCGAGGGCGAGCTCGACGCCGCTGCTCTGCACCAGGACCTCGGCCGTGGCCTCGTAGACCGTCGGCCGGGAGGACGAGATCACCATCGAGAACCCGACGATGACCAGGACGGCGAGCACCACCGCCACCCGCCTCCGCCACACGCCCCGGAGGTATTGTCCGGCCTTACCCTCTCCCTTGGCGGCGGCGGGCATCAGAGAGATGGTACCGACCGATGGCGGCAAACTCGTTGCCGCCCTGGCTACGGGCGTGGCGGTGCCGGTCCCGGCCGTACCTCACCGTCCTCGAACGGAGCTGACGGCGTCGGTCGCTGACGGAGGCAGGGGCCGGGCCCGCGGCCGACGTCGTCCCTCGACGGCACGCCGAACGCACTTCGGGAGCCTGCCCGACGGTGGAGAATCTCCCTCGCGACGGACGGGCCCGACCGTCAGCCGGCCACGATCGTCGCCGCCAGGGCCATCCGATGATCCTTGGCCCAGGGCGGTCCCAGCCTTGCCCGGGGGCCGTGGAGCACCTCGTCGGCCCGGTCACCGAGGATGCTCGTCGCCTGGCTTTCTACGTCCTTGGCGTTGAACAGATGGATGTCCCAGCCGCGGGCACGTGCCTGCTCGGCCAGCACCTGCCGGTACATGACGGAGTCGGCACGGGCCTCGTGGGGTGGGCGCCGTTGGACGGTGATGTCGTCGGGGAAGTCGAGCGGCCAAGCCCGCAGCGACATCGACACGATCGGTTCGGGCACTGCGGTTGCCAGCTCGTCGAGCGCAGCTGACGTCGCCCGCACCGCCGACGCTCGCACCTTCACGACCAGCGCCGCGGTGGCGGCGTCGTCGAGAGGCTTGCCTTCGTGGTGGATCGGCGCCGTCGCCATGCCGGGTTCGATCAGCTCGATCCTCCGGCGGTCCACGACCTTGTAATCGGTCGATGCAGTCACAACCACGGCCCATCCGAGATGATGTGCGATCCCCACGCGCATGCCATCGAGTATTCCGCGGCCCAGACCACCGTGCTCAAGCGTGACCGCGGTCGCCCTGACGTGACCTGACCTGCCAGTTCTGTGTCGTGGCGGGTCGTCACCCGGTCATGGCGTCGAGCAGGACTGCGGCCATGCCCTGCATCCCGAGGGCGTTGGGGTGGACCGGCGCGGCCGGCGAGAGGGGGACGACGGGCTCGACCCACCTGATCCCCGGCAGCTGGCACGCATCGTGTCCCAGGCTGGGCCCGTAGACGTCGACAGAGCTGACGCCCGCCGCAGCCGCCTGGGCGGCAAGCATCGTGTTCAGCTCCTTCTCCTTGTCCCGGAGGTACGGAGCGTCACCGGGGGTGAACGGCATCACCGGCCAGCAGCCGGGCTGCACCTCCGGGAGGATCGCGGGGTAGCCCACGACGAAGACCCGTGCCTGAGGCGACCGGCGGGCGATCTCGTTGAGGGCGGCGGCGACCTTCGGGGCCGTCGCCGCGATGCGCCGGCTGATCTCGTCGACTCCACCCCCGGTGTAGAGGTCGCGGCACGGTGTCCCCAGAGGCAGGAGTGCCACGCACCGTCGGAGGATCTCGGAGAAGCCGATGTCGTTGCCGCCGATCTGCAGGCTGACAATGCCGACCGCGGCGTCGAGGGCGTCCAACTGCGGGGGGTTGGACCCGCCGTGGACTGGCTGCGCCGAGCTGAGGTCGACGGTGTCGGCGCCGCTGCAGCTGCGGTCACGCAGCACCGAGGCCCGGACACCCGCGACCAGGTGGGGATAGTTGTGGTCGGACCGCCAGCATCCCGGTGGGTCGGGCAGCTGGTTGGGAATCAGGGGCCCTGCCGTGTACGAGTCGCCCATGGCCACGTAGGACTCGGGGACAGCGGCCCGAACGGCCGGCACGTCCAGGCCGGCGGCCAGGATCGCCGCCGAGGCGGTCAACAGCAGGCGGGTGACAGCGGACCTCGAAAGCATCGTGGGAACCTCCTGAGCGCCAGACCCCTACCCCGGTGACGGGAAATCACCGCAACTGCGGGAGACGCTGTCCACGCTCCGTTCGATGTCGACCGCGGCGCGTGGGGCCGCTCGAAGCCGTCGAGGAGCAGGTCGAGGGTGCATCGAGCCGTGCCGACGACCGAGTCGTTGTCGTGGGCGGCAGCCCATGGCGATCTCCGTGATGTGCGCGATACCGCCCTGCCCCTCGCCCCCAGCAGCGGCGGTCCGGGCTCCTTGGTCCCGAAATCCTTGCCCATCGCCGGCGAGAACTGCACTTGTCCGGCCCGAGTGCTGGGACACGTCGCGTTCGGAGTGCTCCACCGCTGATCAGGTCCTCGCAGCCAATGTTGTGGGGTGGAAAGCGCATTAGGCAACCGATCCCATCCCACTACCCCGAGGGCAAGGCTGCACCCGTGCGCAGAAGTGAGGCGCAGGGCACGAGGCAAATGGGCTCGTCTACGACAGGTTCCTGGGTGGGGCATGAAGCTGGCGGAACGGATGTTCTCGAATATTGGGACCGGCAGACGAACTCGAAGACTCGACGCCCGCTTCCGTCGAGCCAGGCGGCACCGCTGATCGCCTATCACCGAGATCGGGCGCCGGGGTGACCGCCCCACTGCGCCGGGGTGACCGCCCTACTGTCCACCAACGCCGCCACTCCTTCCGAGGGATTCGAGCGGGACCGCGGCCAGTCGACTCGCTTGCTCCGCTCGAACCGCCGGGTCAACGGGGACGAGGCCGAACTCGTCGAGATCATGCACGACGGCCAGTGGCCGACACACACCCACGGTGGCCAGCAGCGTTCCTCCGCCGACGACAATTCCACGGGGAGCGAGCACCTCCTCGGCGCCCAAACTTGCCGGAGGCGGGTCGACCCTTCTCCTCCTCCAGTGGGCGCATCACGGAGGAGCTACTTCGGCTGAACCTTCTCCCGCTCGAATCTTCGGCCGGCAGGTGCACCGCCTCCATCATTCGGGCCGGCGACGGCCGTAGGCATCCGGGAAGTTGCAGGCAAACCTGGGCGTCCACACCTGCTGGCCGGCGAGCTCCATGTCCAGACGCGGATCGCCTCGTCGTACGTGATCGGACATTCGTCATTGTCTCCGACCCCGTCGCCGTGCCGCCCCGTTTGAGCCCGGAGATCGGCGAGGACGACGGGGCGTCGCCAGCTCGACTTTGCCTGGCCTCGCTTCGGTGGTTTCCCAGGAGCAGCACCAGGACCCGGGGACGCGGCAACTGATGTGCCTTGATCACTTGAGGCGAAGGTGGGGCAGTACGATTGCGGCATGGGGCTTTGCCACGAGTTCGGCTCCCAGATCCGCTCGGGTTGCGACCACCCGATGCGAGCCGGCGCTTCCGCCTGCTCGTGTGCCGAGTGCGGGGTGGTCTGCCGGGGGCTGTTCGACGGATGCCCCGACGTCTGGGCCCGGGGGCCACGGCCGGTCGCCATCTCCGCCACCCGGGCGGGGGTCACCGCCCCGGCAACACCTCCCGTCACGGCCCCGACCGGCGGCGCAACCGTCACGCCTATCCAATCGACCCGCACCGAGGAGGCCAAAGCCGTCCGTAGCGGCGCCGCAGTGGCGGCCATCGGGCCGGCCACGGTCCGAGCCGGCACGGCCAACGGGGCCGCTGGAGGCGACCGGGCCGGCGGGCGGGCGGGCGAGGGCGCCGGCTCCCGGGGGGGCGAGACGGGCTCGGCCCCAGGCGATCCGCGGCTGGAAGTGTTCAAGTGGTTCGAGGAGGCGTTCGAGGGCGTCCGTCTCGAGCTCCAGACACTGATCGCGAGCATGACCCATCAGCAGGCGATGCTGGCTGAGCTCCTCGACAGCCGGCAGGCCGAGCTGCGACTGGCCCTGGTGGCGGAGTCGCTCCCCGACATCGTCGCCGACGCGGTGCGGGCGGCCATGGACGACCACACCACCAGCCTGACCCAGGCCTACGACCAGTCCCACGACCGCTTCCGCGACGATGTCGAGAGCGTCCGCACCGCCACCGAGGGCACCGTCGACTCGCTGCGGGAGTCGTTCGGGAAGCTGGCGTCGGTCATCGCGGTGCACGACGAGGAGGCGGAGGCGCGGGAGTCGGTGCGGCTCGGCACCCTCAAGGGCAGCGTGACGAGGCAGATCACCCCGATCACCGACGCGTTGGGAAAGCTGTCGAACAAGCTGGACGAGATCGGCTCCCGGCTCGACGCGGCCAGCCGGCCCGCACCGGCGGCCGCGGCGGGCCCGGTGGCTGCCGCCCGCCCGGCCCTGGCCCCGTCGCGGGCCCCGGGGGCGCGCACCGCCCCGGCCGCCCGGCCTCCCGCTGCCGGGCCCGCCGGTCGGGCGGCCCCGTCGGCGTGGGCGCCCCAGGTCGCGGCCGGACCGGTCGTCGCCCGCCGGGTCACGTCCAACCGGGCGGCAGCCGTCGCTGAGCCCGACGACATCGACGACATCGACGCCGACGACATCGACGACGCCGACACCGACGACGAGCCGGCCCCCGCCGCACGCACGGCCAGGCAACCGGCCCAGGCGGCACGCACCGCCAGGCCACCGGCCGCCGCCCCGCGTCCACCGGCCCAGCGTCCACCGGCCGCCGCCCCGCGTCCACCAGCTGCCGCCCGGGCGGGGTCCGGCCCCGCCAAGCGGGCGACCGCCACCGGCCCCGTGTCCCGCCGACGCCTACCGGTACCGGTACCGGAGCCGGAGGTCGAACCGGAGGTCGAGGAGGTCGAGGCCGTGGTCGCTCCGCCCCGGCCCCGGCGCATCAGCACCCCTCGAGCCACCATCGGCGCCCGCACCGCCGCTGGCAGCGGTGTCCGCCCGCCGGCCAACGGGTCGAACGGGCCGGTGAGCGCCCCATCGCCCGCCCTCGGCCGGCCGTCGACGGCGCGGGTGACGGCCCCTCGGGCGTTCCAGCCGACCCCGCCGGAGCCCACCCCTGCGCCGACCGCCCGGCCCGGCGCCCGCCGCCGGGCTCAAGTGGCCCCCTTCCGGTCTCTTGCCGACGACGGCGATGACGAGCCGGTGGTCACCTACGAGCTTGAGGACGACACCGGAGGCCTGTTCGACATCGACGACGACGACGCCGGCTGGGCTCCCCCCGCCTGGGTGTCGGAGGTGGCCGCCAAGCGAACCCCGCCCGGCGGCGGAAGGTCCCGCCCAACGCGCTGACCGACGTGACGGCGTAGAGCTCCGAGCATCCAACGCGCCGCCCGGATCATACGATCGACGTGATGGTCGTGATCCGCCGGGTTTTCGGCGGGGCGGGCACCGACATCGTCGCCGGTCCCGGCGCTCCGATTCAGGACGATTCGGTGATCCGAAGGCTTCGTGTACGAGGGTCGTCGTGGTATCGGGCTGCCGACTCACGACAATTGGAGTGATACGAATGCTTCGTGCACCGAAATCGTCGTGATCTGGCGCGATTCGGGGCGATTCACGACTATTGAGGTGATCCGAATGCCTCGTGCGCCCAAATCGTCGTTGGGGACCCGTTCCGGTCCGAACGCCGGCGGTCGCCGTCAGCGGCGCAGGGCCTGCACGACCTCGGACCACGGCACTCGGCCCTCGCGTAGGAGACGGGGCTCGAAGCCGGTGCAGTCGACCACCGTCGACGGGCTGCCGGTGCACGTCCCTCCGTCGAGCACGAGCGGTAGGGCGTCCCCGAACACCTTGGCCACCTCGGCCGCGGTCGTGAGGGTCGGCTCACGGTGGACGTTGGCACTCGTCGTGGCCAGGGGCCCCACCGCCCGGCACAGGGCCAGGGCGACGGGGTGGTCGGGGCAGCGCACGCCGATGGTGGCGTCGTCGTCGCCCAGGTCGGCGCCCAGGTCGACCCGGGCCGGGAGCACGATCGTGAGGGCACCCGGCCAGAAACGGGCCATCAGCGTCAGCGCCGTGCTCGGGACGGCGGTGGCCAGCCCCAGCGCCTGATCGGTCGACGCCACCAGCACGGGCAGGTTCTCGTCCCGGGGCCGGCGCTTCAGCTCGAAGACCCTGTCGGAGGCACCGGGGAGGAAGGGGTCGACGGCCAGCCCGTAGACGGTGTCGGTGGGCAGGCCGATGGGAAGGCCGTGGGCCAGCACCTCCACCGCCCGGGCCAGGGCGACGGACGACAGGCCTTCGCCGGGCAGGTCGCCGGACGACCCGCCGTCAGGCGAGGGCTCCGACTCGCCGACACCATCGGTGGGCACGATCACCCGCGGTACCTACCCACCAGGACCCGGGGCCTGTCGGCCAGGTCGGGCCGCACCTCGACGTCGTCGAACCCGGCGCCCGTCGCCAGCGCCGCCGCCGCCTCCGCCTGGTGGGGGGCGAGCTCCACCACCACCGTCCCCGGGCGCGCCAGCCAACCGGCGGCCCCGGTGACGACGGCGTCGATCCCCTCCAGACCGGTGGGCCCCGCCACCAGCGCCCCTGTCGGCTCCCAGTCGGCCACCTCGGCCGGCAGTACCTCGTCCACGGCCACGTAGGGCGGGTTCGACACCACCAGGTCGAGCTGGCCCCGCAGCTTCTCCGGCAACGGCTCGAACCACGACCCCGTCAGCAGCCGGACCCGCGGCCCCACCAGGCTCCCCGCCCCGGCCAGGTTGGCCCGGGCCACCGCCACCGCCTCGGCCGACACGTCGGTGGCCCACACCCGGGCCCGCGCCACCTCGTCGGCCACGGCCAGGGCGATGGCGCCCGACCCGGTACCGATGTCGGCGACCAGCGGCGGCGTGCGTCGATCCCGGGGCACCAGCCGCCGAAGCTCGTCGATGGCCACCTCGGCGACCACCTCCGTCTCCGGCCGGGGGATCAGCACCCGCCGGTCGACCAGCAGGTCGAGTCGCCGGAACCCCCACCGGCCGAGGACGTACTGCAACGGCTCCCCCCGGCGCCGCCGATCGACTATCGCGTCGGCGTAGGCCGCGGCCCGGGCCGGGGCGACCGAGTCGAGCTCGCCCACGAGCTGGGCTCGATCGAGTCCGGACGCCTCCTCCAGCACCCGCCACGCCTCGCCCGCCGCCGGCAGCGCCGTCCGCACCCGGCCCAGGACGTCGCGCCAGGTCTCCTCCTCCGTCACCCCCGGGCAGTGGCAGCCCGAGCGGCGGCGGCCGTCACGCCCCGCCCTCGAGCTGGCGGGCCCGCTCGTCGGCCAGCAGCCCGTCGACCAGCGTGTCGAGGTCGCCCTCGAGCACCCGGCCCAGGTTGTGGTCCTTGAGCTCGCCGGCCAACCGGTGGTCGGTGACCCGGTTGTCGCGGTAGTTGTAGGTCCGGATCTTCTCCGACCGCCCCCCGCCGCCCACCTGGCCCCGGCGGATGTCGGACATCTCCGCCGCCACCTTGTCCTGCTCCGCCTTCAGCAGCCGGGCCCGCAGCACGATCAGCGCCTTGGCCCGGTTCTGGATCTGGCTCTTCTCGTCCTGCATGGCCACCACGATCCCGGTGGGAAGGTGGGTGATCCGCACCGCCGAGTCGGTGGTGTTCACCGATTGCCCGCCCGGGCCGGTGGAGCGGTAGACGTCGATCTTGAGGTCGTTGGGGTCGAGGTGGACGTCGACCTCCTCCGCCTCCGGCAGCACCGTGACGGTGGCCGACGACGTGTGGATCCGGCCTTGGGACTCGGTGACGGGCACCCTTTGCACCCGGTGGGGGCCGCCCTCGTGCTTCATGCGGCTCCACACGTCGTCGCCCTTGACCAGGAAGGTGACCTCGTTGAACCCACCCCGGTCGGACGGGTCGGCCCCCAGCACCTCCAGCTTCCACCCGTGGCGCTCGGCGTAGTGGGTGTACATGTCGAAAAGGTCCTTGGCGAAGAGGTTTGCCTCCTCCCCGCCCTCGGCCCCCCGGATCTCGACGATCACGTTCTTGCCGTCGTTGGGGTCGCGGGGCTGGAGGAGCACCCGCAGTTCCTCGTCGAGCTCGGCCACCTTGGCCTCGGACTCCTCGATCTGGCTGCGGACGAAGTCGCGGTCGGCCCCGGACGAGTCGACGAGCATGCCCTTGGCCGCCTCCAGGTCGTCGGCGTGGGTCCGCAGCTCCCGGAAGGCGAGCACCACCGGCTCCAGCTCCTTGAACCTCCGGGAGACCTCGGCGTAGGCCTTGTGGTCGCGCAGGACCTCAGGGTCGCCCAGCCGGCCCATGATCGCCTCGTACTCCGCTTCCAGCAGCTTCAGGCGCTCGAGCATCCCGATCCAGGCTACCGGCGGCCGGTGCCAGTCCGATCCGGGGCCCCGTGCGCCAAGCGGACGGGGGGCTACTTCTTCTTGGCCGCGGCCGCGCCCGCGGCGCCGGCCTTGGCGCCGGCCCGGTTGCCGTAGCGGCGCTCGAAGCGCTCCACCCGGCCGCCGGTGTCGACCAGCTTCTGCTTGCCGGTGAAGAACGGGTGGCACTCGTTGCAGAGCTCGACCCGCAGTTCGTCGCGGGTGGAGCGGGTGACGAAGGTGTTGCCGCACGAGCAGCGGACGGAGGCGGCCTCGTACTTGGGGTGGATATCGGTTCTCACGGCTGCATTCTCCCTTAGACGGACCTGGTTCCCCAAAATCAGGCAGCGGGGGACGGGGCCTTGGCGATCTCGGCCAGGAACTCGTCGTTGCTCTTGGTGGTGCGGATCTTGTCCATCAACAACTCGAGGCCCGCTCCTGATTCCAGGCCGTTGAGCACCCGCCGCAGCTTCCAGATCTGCTGGAGCTGGCCCCGGTCGAAGAGCAGCTCCTCGTGGCGGGTGGAGGAGGCGTTGACCTCCAGCGCCGGGTAGATGCGGCGCTCGGCCAGCTTGCGGTCGAGGCGCAGCTCCATGTTGCCGGTGCCCTTGAACTCCTCGAAGATGACCTCGTCCATCTTGGACCCGGTCTCGATGAGGGCGGTGGCCAGGATGGTGAGGGAGCCGCCCTCCTCCAGGTTGCGGGCCGACCCGAAGAACTTCTTGGGCGGGTAGAGCGCGTCGGTGGCCAGGCCGCCCGACATGATGCGCCCGCTGGCGGGGGCGGCCAGGTTGTAGGCCCGGGCCAGGCGGGTGATCCCGTCGAGGACGATCACCACGTCGCGACCCATCTCCACCAGCCGCTTGGCCCGCTCGGAGGCGAGCTCGGCCACCTGGGTGTGCTCGTCGGACGGGCGGTCGAAGGTGGATGCCACCACCTCGCCCTTCACCGACCGGCGCATGTCGGTGACCTCCTCCGGACGCTCGTCGACCAGCAGCACCATGAGGTGGACGTCGGGGTTGTTGGCCTCGATGGAGTGGGCGATCTGCTTGAGGACGGTTGTCTTGCCCGCCTTGGGCGGCGAGACGATCAGGCCTCGCTGGCCCTTGCCGATGGGCGAGATGAGGTCGACGATGCGGGCGACCATGTTGTTGGAGTCGCCCGGGATCTCCAGCCGGAGCTTCTCGTCGGGGAACAGGGGGGTGAGGTCCTCGAAGCGGGGCCGGTTGCGGGCGTCCTCGACGGTCATGTCGTTCACCGTGTCGATGCGGAGCAGGGCCGGGTACTTCTCGGTGCTGCCCGCGGGCCGGGCCGCGCCCTTGATGACGTCGCCCTTGCGCAGGCCGAAGCGGCGGACCTGGCTGAGCGACACGTAGACGTCACGCGCTCCGGCCAGGTAGCCGTTGGTGCGCAGGAAGCCGTAGCCCTCGTCGCGGAGGTCGAGGAGGCCGTCGGCGGGGACGGGCTCGCCCGAGTAGGCGACTTCCTGGCCGCCCTGACCCTGGACGCGGTCGGGCTGGAGCTCGCGCTCGCCCCGGTCGCGCCCCCGCCGGCGCCGGCTGCGACGGTTGCCGGGGTCGCCGGGAGGACCGTCGAACTGCTGCGACTGGTTGTTGCCCCCTCCCCCACGGGGGCTGTTGTTGTCGGTACGAGGGCCGCGGTCTTCCCGCGGGGCACGGTCCTCACGCGGGCCGCGGTCGCGCTGCTGGCGGTCACCGCCACCACCGCCGCCGCCGCCGCCACTCGAACCGCCGCCGCCACCCGAAGCGCCGCCGCCGGAGCTCCGGTCGGTGGCCGGGGCGGGGGTGGACGTGTCCGCCGTCTCGCCCTCGGAGGCCTCGGCCGCCGGCGCTTCGGCCGCGGACGCACTCGCGGCCGGGCGGGCCGCGTCGCCAGTGGCGGGGGCCGCCTCCGCCTCGGCCGTGCCGCCGAAGAGCGTGCCCCCGGCGTCGCCGTTGGCCGCGTTGTCGCCGGAGGATGGGACCGGGGCCGCGTCGGCCTGGCCCTCGGCCGCCGCCGTGGCGCCGTTGCCGGCGGGTGCGTCCGCCGGCGGAGCCGGGGGCGCGGCTGCCGCCGCGGCCGCGGACGCCTTGGTGGCGCGGGTGCGCCGGGGGCGTTCGGGTGCCTCGCTGCCGGTCTCGATCCCCGCTTGCCGGAGGATCGAGTCGATCAGGGTCGCCTTCGACGCCCGCGACGCGGGCTTGACGCCCATGGCCTCGGCGATGACGGCCAGTTCCTCGCGTTCCTTGCCCTCGAGAACGGATCGCTCGAGCGCCTGGGGCGCAATACTCATGGTGCCTCCCCGCTCGGTGCCATCAGGCACCGTGCGTGTTCGTCTGGTTGAAATGACTGGATGAAGCGATGGGGGGGATTTCTTCCCCCTGGGCCCCCGGCAGGCGGGCGATGCCGTCGGTGCCGGAGGACGGGTGCGTAGCGGCTGTTTGCTCGGCACCCGCTTCGTTGAAACCGGGTTGCCCAGAACCGGGTTGCCCAGAACCGGGTTGCCCAGAACCGGGTTGCCCAGAACCGGGTGCCATGTGGCTCGGAACTGGTTTGTTCGGGGACGGCTCTGAACGCCTGGCCCACCACCAGGTCGATGACCTGCGACAACGTGGCGTCGAGGTTGTAGGACGGGACGATGGCCACGTTGTGCTGCAAGGCCAGCGACCGGACGTAGCGGTTGATCTTACGGATGTTCTTGAACGAGTCGAGGTAGCGCTCGGCGGGGCGGTTGCGGAAGTCGTGCGAACGCTGGAGGAAGTGGCTGCGGTGCAGCTCGGCCTCGTCGACCGTCACCACCATCGGTACCACCACCGCCTTGTCCTCGAAGCGGGCGAGGTCGAGAAACCCGGGGACGACGTGGGCGCCCTCGATGATGAGGTCGGTACCCTCCGACACCGCCCGGCTGACCAGGGCCTCGATGCCGACGGCGACGGCCGACACCTGCTCGCGGAAGCCGATGATCACCGCGTCGGCGCTTCGGGGCAGGGGGTGGCGCACCAGGCGGGCGGCGTCGAACGACGAGGTGTGCAGGCTGGGAAAGAGGTCCTCGGTGAACATCGCCCGCATGACCTCCCGCACCGCGTCGGTGGGGATGACCCGGGTGATGCCCAGCCGGCTGGCCAGCATGGTGGCGATGGTGGACTTGCCCACGCCGGTGGCCCCGCCCAGCAGGATCACCAGCGGCAGGTCGAGGCGCTGCACCAGCTGCCACTTGGAGAACGACTCCGCGTAGCGTTCGCCCACCTCCGAGCGGAGGACCTCGTGGGCCAGTTGGTTGAGCTCGAGCTTGGAGATAGTGGCGACGCCCTGCTCGTCGAGGCGCTCCTCGATGACCTCGGCCACGTGGAAGGCGCGGCCCGGCGCGAGCCCGGTGGCCATGATGGCGGAGGCCATGAGTCCCTTGGAGTACGGAAACTCGTACTCCCGGTCTCCCACGACCATGTGGCGGGACGCCACTGCTTTCACGATTGTCCCTGTGCCTTCGGCAGCCGGACCGACAGGGGTGTCAGTTGGGTGCCAGTTGAGATGCTGGTTGATGTGTCGTGTACTGCACGATTCCCGTCAGGACGATTGCCGTCAGTGCGATTCCCGTCAGGACGATGCGTCAGTGCGATTGCCGTCAGTGCGATTGCGGTCAGGGCGATTGCGGTCAGGGCGATTGCCGTCAGGGCGATGACGAGAAGCGCTCGACGGCCAGGTCGGCTATCCCGACAGCCAGGTCGTCGAACGTGCCGTCACCCCCGGTGGATACAACTCGGTTGTCGCAAAACGTGATCTCCATTCCTCGCCCCAGCGCTGTTTTCGCTGCGAGGTCCACCGCCGCCGCTTTCAACTCCACCAGCAGGACATCGGCTGCGGGTGCCGTCGCCAGGTCGGCCGCCAACTCGGGCCGGCGAGCCAGGTGGTGGGAAACCCCGACCACGGTGCATCCGTGTGCTTGTTCGAGGTGGTCCACCAACACCTTGCTGGCGGACGCCGGCGCGGTGGTGACAAAGAAGACCCGGCGACCAGAAATCGGTTCGAGGGGAAAGGGCCGAAACACGGTGTGGACAACCCGGACCCCAGGCACCAACTTCCGGACGCTTTCCTCAAGGAACCCAGAACCCGAGCTCGCGGTGCTGGTTCCCGTCGGAACGCCGGCGCCCCAGACGGGGAACGATGGCTCCACCATGGTAACCACAATCAGATCGCTCAGCAACAACCGGTAGGCACCGAGATACCCCGTGACCAACTCCGGATCGACGGACGCCGGCATCACGCAGATGGTGGCGTCGGCGTGGACCGGTGGAACCGAGGCTCCGCTTCCCTCGAACACCAGCAACCGCTCGGATCTTCCCTCGGCCGCGGCCACGCCTGCGGCGAAGGTGCTGGAGAACGGCGCCCCCGCCAGGCCCCCGCCGCAGCGACGGGTGCCGACAGTGGCCACACCGGCCACCAGGGCGTCCTCCAGGTGGTCGGACGCGGCGTGGCGGCCGGACGCGGCGAGGGCGACGAGGCCGGCGGCGGACAGGTCGAACGACGCAGGGTCGACCACCTCCGGCTCCGGCGGGCCGCCCCGGCCCATGGCCACCACCACCGGCGGGGTGCCCCGGGCCGCCAGGAGCCGGGCCAGGGAGGCCGACACCGCCGTCTTGCCGGTGCGCTTGCCGGTGCCGATGACGGCGATCGACGGCTTGGTCGCGATGCGGGGGCGGGGCGGCGGGTCGAACCGGAAGTCGGCCCCCAGGTAGGGGATGCCGGCCACGAGCGTGCGGGCGGCGAGTCCCATGCGCTGGCGGGCGTCGACCACAGGCTCGTCCGACAGGTCGACGACGAGGTCGGGGGCGAAGCGGTCGAGGCCGGCCCGGAGGGCGCCCACCAGGCCGTCGCCCCGCACCACGGGAATGCCCAGGCCCAGGTCGGCGGCCGGGTCGGCGGCCAGCTTCTCCCCCCCGCCCAGCAGGACGGCGCCCACCACCTCGGCGCCGGGGATGCGTTCGGGAAGCTGGGCGATGGCGGCCCGCACGACGGGCGGGTAGTGCTCGCCGTCGATCAGGACAAGAGTCCGCAATTCGCTACTCATCTCGGGCCGAGCCCGGGCTCAGGGGGTCAGGCGTTCGGCGCCCGTCCCACCAGCCGGCTCATGAGCCGGTGGCCGGGAACGGGGGTTGCGGTGGCGGTGCCCGCTTCGCTGTAGGTGCCGCCGGGGCCGTCGACGGCGGAGTCGACGAGCAGGTAGGGGACGGAGTCCGACGTGTGGGTGCGGAGGGCGACCGGTGTCGGATGGTCGGGCAGGAGCAGCAGCCGCCACGGGCCGAGGGCGTCGAGGCCCTCGACCAGGGGGCCGATGATGCGCCGGTCCCAGTTCTCCAGGGCCTCGATCTTGGCCTCGAGGTTGCCGGCGTGGCCGGCTTCGTCGCTGGCCTCCACGTGGATGAGGAACAGGTCGTCGCCGGCGGCCAGGGCTTCCAGGCAGGCGTCGCGCTTGCCCTCGTAGTTGGTGTCGTACCAGCCGGTGATGCCCTCCACCTCGGCCGCGGGGATGCCGGTGAGGGCGCCCAGGCCCCGGATGAGGTCGACGGCCGACACCAGCCCGGCCCGCAGGCCGTAGGCGTCCTCGAACGAGGGCAGGACCGGCTGCGGCCCCTGCCCCCACAGCCAGATCTGGGTGGCCTCGAGGTCGGAGGGGCCCACGATGGCCCGGGATGCGTCCATCAGGGCCTGGAGCTTCGGCGCGGCGGGGCCGGTGGGCCACACCGCGGGCTTGCCGGTGAGGTCGTGGGGCGGGAAGCAGTCGGCGTCGGCCCACGTATCGGGCGTGACGAGGATGTGGCGGTACTGCACGCCGGGGTGGAACGTGATCTCGTCGGTGCCGAGCTCGGCCTGGAGGGTGGCGACGACGGCCGCCGCCTCCTCGGTGGACGGGTGGCCGCCGGAGAAGTCGACCATGGTGCCGTCGTCGCTGACGGTGGCCAGGTTGCACCGGTAGGCGATCTGGTCGGGGCGCAGGCGCAGGCCCATGGCCGCGGCCTCGATGGGCGCCCGCCCGGTGTGGTGGACGGCGGGGTCGTAGCCGAGGATCGACAGGTTGCCCACGTCGCTGCCCGGCGGCATGCCCGCGGGGATCGTCGCCGCCCGCCCCACCTCGGCCCGGGCCGCCAGCTTGGCCAGGTGCGGCATGTGGGCCACTTCCAACGGCGTGCGCCCCCCGAGCTCGGGAATCGGGTCGTCGGCCGCCCCGTCGGGAACACACACCACGTACTTCATGGCCCGGATCGTAACCGGGAGGGTCGCCGCAACCTGCGTCTCCCCCTACGGTTTCGTGCGCTCGAATCGTGGTGATCCGGGGCCGGATCGGCCATTTCACGACGTTCTGCGTGATCCGAATGTTCGGCGACGCGAGATCGTCGTGGGCCACGGCGGCGGGGCGGCCGGCGACCCCTGGCGG
The DNA here is from genome assembly GCA_963836205.1 of uncultured Acidimicrobiia bacterium. Taxonomy (GTDB): domain Bacteria; phylum Actinomycetota; class Acidimicrobiia; order Acidimicrobiales; family AC-14; genus JAXDMK01. The sequence continues at coordinate 400,076 of CAWIIV010000006.1, forward strand.
GCGGCCAGCGTCGGTACGCTCGGGCGGCGATGGCTCTCCGCCGGCTGACCGTCTTCCTCGTCGCCTCCGCGTTGGCCCTCGTGGGCACCGCCTGCGGCGGCGAAGACGACGACGCCCCGCCCTCCGCCACCACGGCCACCACGACCGCGCCCGTCGGGCCCCGACTCCACCGGCGCCCCGCCCGACGCCGACCACCACCTCCCCGCAGCCGCAGCCGGGCCCCCAGCCGCTCGACTCGATCTCGTTGCAGCTGACCGAGGTGGCCGACCTTTCCCAGCCCGTCGACATGGCCGTGCGGGCGGGTGACGCCCGGCTCTACGTGGTGGAGAAGGTCGGGAGGGTCCGGGCCGTGGGCGATGGCGGGGTGGCCGGCACCGTCCTCGACCTCACCGGGCAGGTTTCCACCGGCAGCGAGCAGGGCCTGCTCGGGCTGGCCTTCTCCCCCGACGGCGGCCACCTCTACGTCAACTACACCGACACCTCGGGCGACACCCGCATCGTGGAGTACGCCTTCTCCGGCGACCGGGCCGACCCGTCCACCGCCCGGGAGCTGCTCAGGATCGACCAGCCCTACGCCAACCACAACGGTGGCGACATCGTCTTCGGCCCCGACGGAAACCTGTGGATCGCGATGGGCGACGGTGGCAGCGGCAACGATCCCGAGAACCGGGCCCAGAACCTCGGCACCCTCCTCGGCAAGCTGCTGCGCATCGACCCCGTCCCCTCCGGCGGGCAGCCCTACACGATCCCGTCCGGCAACCCCTTCGTGGGCCGGGACGGGCCCCGGCGCGAGATCTGGGCCTACGGGCTGCGCAACCCGTGGCGGTTCTCCTTCGACCGGGAGACCGGCGACCTGTGGATGGGCGACGTCGGCCAGAACGCGGTGGAGGAGGTCGACTTCGCCCCCGCCTCGTCGACGGGGGGTGAGAACTACGGCTGGCCCGGGATGGAGGGCACCCGGTCGAACAAGGGCGGTCGCCCCGCGGGCGCGGTCGACCCGATCCTCGACTACCGCCAGTCCGACGGGGGCTGCTCCGTCGTCGGCGGCTACGTCTACCGCGGGACGGCGATTCCGGCCCTGGCCGGCGCCTACCTCTACGGCGACTACTGCGCGGGCGACGTCCTCGCCCTCCGCCAGTCGGGCGGCACCGTCACCGAGCAGGCCGACCTCGGCCTCGACGTCGCCAGCCTGTCGTCCTTCGGCCAGGACGGGGCCGGGGAGCTCTACGCCCTGTCCCTCGACGGCCCGCTGTACCGAATCGACCCCGCCTAGAGAGCACCCGCTGTTCATGGGCACGAAAAGGGGCGTCTGGCACCCCTTTGCATGCCCACGGACCGTCGTGCGACGCGGCTACAGCCCCAGTTCGGCCCGCACCGCGCCGATGTCGGCGTCGACCGGAGAGGGCACCGCGATCTCGGCGATGGCGCGGTCGGGGTCCTTCAGGCCGTGGCCGGTGAGCGTGCACACCACCGTCCGCACCCCGTCGCCCACGCCCACCTTCAACAGCCCGGCCACCGACGCGGCCGACGCCGGCTCGCAGAACACCGACTCGGTCGAGGCCAGGAAGCGGTAGGCGTCGAGGATCTCCTCGTCGGTCACGGCGTGGATACCGCCGCCCGACTCCGACGCGGCCGCCGTGGCCCCATACCACGAGGCCGGGTTGCCGATGCGGATGGCGGTGGCGATGGTGTCGGGGTTGTCGACGACGTGGCCGAGGACGATGGGCGCCGCCCCCGCGGCCTGGAACCCGAACATGGCCGGCAGCTTGGTGGACTTCCCGGCGTCCTGGTACTCCCGGAAGCCCTTCCAGTAGGCGGAGATGTTGCCGGCGTTGCCCACCGGCACGCAGTGCATGTCGGGCGCGTCCCCCAACACGTCGACGATCTCGAAGGCGGCCGTCTTCTGGCCGTCGATCCGGTAGGGGTTGATGGAGTTGACGATGGTGACGGGCGCCGTCTCGCCCAGGGCCCGGACCACGTCGAGGGCCTGGTCGAAGTTGCCCCGCACCTGGAGGACCCGGGCCCCGTGGATGAGGGCCTGGGCCAGCTTGCCCAGGGCGATGTAGCCCTCCGGGATGAGAACCGCGCAGGTCAGGCCGGCCCGGGTGGAGTAGGCCGCGGCCGAGGCCGACGTGTTGCCGGTGGACGCGCACACCACCGCCTTGGCCCCGTCCTCCACCGCCTTGGAGATGGCCAGCGTCATGCCCCGGTCCTTGAACGAGCCGGTGGGGTTGGCCCCCTCCACCTTGAGCCACACCTCCGCACCCACCCGCTCCGACAACCGGGGGGCGGGCACCAGCGGGGTCGCCCCCTCCAGGAGGGTGATGACGGGCGTGGCCGTCGTGACCGGCAGGTACTCCCGGTACTCCTCGATCAACCCTCGCCAGCCGGGTCGCGCCATCCCGTTATTCGGGCCCGATGACCCGGAGGAGCGAGCCCACCCGGTCGACGACGTCGAGCTCCCGCAGGTCGGCCACCGTGGCCTGCATCGCCTTCTCCCGGGCGGTGTGGGTGACCAGCATCAGCCGGGCCTCGTCGCCCATCCCCAGCTGGAGGACCTGGACGATCGACACCTCGTGGCGGGAGAAGGCGTGGGCCACCCGTTCGAGCACGCCCGGCTTGTCGGCCACGTCGAGGGACAGGTAGTACTGCGATGCCAGCTCGTCCATGGGGCGCAACCGGGCGGTGGCCAGGCCCGCGACTCCGGCGGATGCCGACGTGCCCTGGCGGCGGTTGGCGGCGGCGTCGACCACGTCGCCCAGGACGGCCGACGCGGTGGGCCGCCCGCCGGCGCCCCGTCCGTAGAACATCAGCTCGCCCGCGGCCTCGCCCTGCACGAACACCGCGTTGTAGGCCTCCCGCACCGCGGCCAGGGGATGGTCGACCGGGACCATGGCCGGGTGGACCCGTACCGACACCTGGTCGCCGCCCGAGCCGGGTACCGAGTCGGCCACCGCCAGCAGCTTGACCACGTAGCCCAGGCGGGCGGCCATGGCGATGTCGACGGTGGTGACGCCGGTGATGCCCTCCCGGTAGACGTCGTCGGCCCGGACGTCGATGCCGAAGGCGACGCTGGCGATGATGGCGGCCTTGGCCGCGGCGTCGAAGCCCTCGACGTCGGCCGTGGGATCGCGCTCGGCGTAGCCCAGGGCCTGGGCCTCGGCCAGGGCGTCGGCGAAGGAGTCGCCCCCCTCGGTCATGCGGGTGAGGATGAAGTTGGTGGTGCCGTTGACGATGCCGATGACCCGGTTGATGCGGTCGCCGGCGAGGGACTCCCGCAGCGGCCGCATGAGGGGGATGGCGCCGCAGACGGCGGCCTCGAACAGCAGGTCGACGCCCGACTTCACCGCCGCGTCGAACAGCTCGGCGCCGTGGGTGGCGAGCAGCTCCTTGTTGGCGGTGACCACCGGCTTGCCGGCCTCGAGGGCGGTGAGGATGAGGGTGCGGGCCGGCTCGACGCCGCCCATGACCTCCACCACCAGGTCGACGTCGGGGTCGGCGACCACTCCGGCGGCATCGGCGGTGAGGATCCCGGGCGCGAGGTCGACTCCCCGGGGGCGGGTGACGTCGTTCACCGCCACCCGGGCGATCTCCAGCCGCAGCCCGGTGCGAGCCTCCACCGCGTCGCCGTTGTCGGCCACCAGCTGCACCAGCGCGGCCCCGACGTTGCCGCAGCCCAGGAGCCCGATGCGGACCGTGGCGTTGCCGTTCATGGCCCCCAACGCTACTGGTCGAGGCGAAGGAGGTCGGCCGTCGTCTCCCGCCGAACCACCTCCCGGACCACCCCGTCGCGGACGAAGACCACCGCCGGCCGGGGCACCTTGTTGTAGTTGGACGCCATTGCATGCCCGTAGGCGCCGGTCACAGGGGTGCAGATGATGTCGCCGACAGCCAGGTCGGCCGGGACCTGGGCGTCGCGCACCACCACGTCGCCCGACTCGCAGTGCTTGCCCACCACCGTGACGGTGCGGGGACGGGCGGCGTCGGTGGCCCGGGGCAGGAAGGCCTCGTAACCGCTGCCGTAGAGCACGGGCCGGGGGTTGTCGCTCATGCCCCCGTCGACGGCCACGTAGGTGCGCACGCCGGGGACGTCCTTCACCGTGCCGACCCTGTAGAGGGTGAGGCCGCCGGCAGCGGCGATGGCCCGTCCCGGCTCGGCCGTGACCCGGGACGCGATCCCCGCGGCCAGGCACGCCTCCTGGAGCACCTTGGCCCACTGGCTGATCGTGGGCGCGTCCTCGCCGTCGACGTAGGCCACGCCCAGGCCCCCGCCCAGGCACAGCTCGGGCAGCCCGAGGGGGGCCACGAAGTCGGCCAGCACCTCCACCGCCTTCTCGAACGAGTGGAGCAGGAAGATCTGGCTGCCGATGTGGGCGTGCACGCCCACCAGCTCGAACGCGGGCGAGTCGGCGATGCGGTCGACGGCGAGGGCGGCGTCGCCGCTGGCCAGGCCGAATCCGAACTTGGAGTCGACCTGGCCGGTCATGACGTACTCGTGGGTGTGGGCCTCGACGCCCGGCGTCACCCGCACCATCACCCGGGTGGGACGGCCGTCGTCGGCGTGGATCGCCTCCAGCCGGCGGATCTCGTCGAACGAGTCGACCACCACCTTGACGCCGAGGTGGTGGGCACGGGACAGCTCGTCGTACGACTTGTTGTTGCCGTGGAGGACGATCCGATCGGACGGCACGCCTGCGGTGAGGGCCACGTGCAGCTCGCCGCCGGTGGCCACGTCGACGTGCATGCCCTCCTCGTGGACGAGCCGGGCCATGGCCAGGCAGAGGAAGGCCTTCGACCCGTAGGCCACGCCGTCGCCGAACGAGGCCACCGCCTCCCGGCAGCGGGCCCGCAGGTGCTCCTCGTCGTAGACGAACAGGGGCGTGCCGACCTCGTCGGCCAGGGAGACCAGGTCGACGCCACCCACGCGGAGCCCGCCGCCGGGGCCGACGGTGGCGGTGTCGGGCAGGAGGTGGCGGGGAAGGGGGCCAACCCCGATCACGAGAGGCCCGTCACATCGACTTGGGGGCGCTGACCCCCAGCAGGTCGAGGCCGATGGCGAGGCCGATGCGGGTGGCCTCCACCAGCCACAGCCGGGCCTGGGTCAGCTCGGGGCTGACCCCCTCCCCCATCACGTAGCAGTCGTAGTAGAAGCCGTGGAAGCGGCCGGCCAGCTCTCGGGCCCAGGTGGTGACCTTGTGCGGGGCCCGGGTGCGGCAGCCGTCGACCACCGCCGCCGGCAGCTGGCCCAGGCTGCGGAGGACGTCGAGCTCGCGGGGGTGGGTGAGCAGGCCGATGTCGACGGTGTCGAACGGCCGCCGCTCGATCCCCCGGGACGCGGCCGTGGTCGCGATCGAGTGGATGCGGGCGTGGGCGTACTGGACGTAATAGACGGGGTTCTCCAGCGAGCGCATGACGACCGCGGCCAGGTCGAAGCTCTGGCGGTTGTCGATGGACTGGAGCAGGAACGTGAGCCGGGCCACGTCGGCGCCGACCTCGTCGAGCACCTCGGCCAGCTCGATGAACTCCCCGCTGCGCTTGCCCATGCGCACGATCTCACCCGCCCGCAACAGCGTCACCAGCTGGCCGAGGATGATCTCCAGCCGGTCGGGGTCGTAGCCCAGGGCCTGCATGCCGACCTTGAGCCGGGCCACGTGGCCGTGGTGGTCGGCGCCCCAGATGTCGATGAGACGGTCGAAGCCGCGCTCGAACTTGTCGCGGTGGTAGGCGATGTCGCCCAGCAGGTAGGTGGGGTCGCCACCGGTCTTGACCAGGACCTCGTCCTTGGCCAGGCCGAAGGCGGTGGCCCGCAGCCACACCGCGCCGTCGGCCTCGTAGGTGTTCCCCCGGGCGGTGAGGTCGGCCAGGGCGGCCTCGATCGCCCCCGAGGCCACCATCGAGCGCTCGCTGAACCAGGTGTCGAAGCTGACGTTGATCCGGGCCAGCGCGCCCCGCAGGTCGGCCAGCACCCGCTCCTCGCCCCATTGGCGGGGGTCGGCGTCGGCCGGCATCTCCGCCGCCCACTCGGCCACGTACTGGCCCCGGTACCCGTCGTCCGGCACCGGCCGGCCGTCGCGGAGGGCGGCCAGCGACTCGGTGAACAACTCGATCTGCCGGCCCCGGTCGTTGATGTAGTACTCACGGTGGACCTGGTAGCCGCACCGGTCGAGGATCCGGCAAAGGGAGTCGCCGTAGGCCGCCCACCGCCCGCCCCCGGCGTGGAGAGGCCCGGTGGGGTTGGCGCTGACGAACTCGACGTTGACCCGCTCCCCGCCGCCGACGTCGGACCGGGCGTAGTCGTCGACGCCGGCCTCCACCACCTGGCGCAGGACCTCGTGGAGCCAGGCGTCGTCGAGGCGGAAGTTCACGAAGCCGGGGCCGGCCACGCTGACCGCGGCCACGTAGGGGGGCGGGTCGGCCGTGAGGCGGGCGACGATGCCGTCGGCCAGCTCCCGCGGCCGGCGGTGGGTGGCTCCGGCCAGGGCCAGGGCGACGTTCGACGACCAGTCGCCGTGCTCGGGACGGGCGGGGCGCTCGATGGAGATGGTGGGCGGTGGCTCGATACCGTCGGCCACCAGGGCGGCGCGCACGGACTCGGCCAGGAGCTCCCTAATCAATGCGACGGATCACGTGGGGCCTACCGGCGGGGCTTGCCCATGACCGCGTTGAGGCGGTCGATGAGCTGGATCGGGTCGAACGGCTTGGTGATGTAGTCGTCGGCGCCCATGTCGAGGCCGTGCTCGACCTCGGACTTCTGGGCCTTGGCCGACAGCAGGATGACGGGTAGGTCCTCGGTGCGGGGGTCGCTCTTGAGGTCGGACAGGAGCTGGAGGCCGTCGCGCCGGGGCATCATGATGTCGGAGATCACCACGTCGGGCTGGAGCTCCTGGGCCAGGGCGAACCCCTCGTCGCCGTCGTGGGCGCACACCACGTCGAAGCCCTCGATCTCGAAGTTCACCCGCAGGAGCTCGAGGATCACCGGGTCGTCGTCGATCACCAGTACGGTCAGCTTGCCCACCCCGACGATGGTATCGGGGCACCACTCCCGTCCCGGCTGGCGGGGTACGATCGAAAGCTGCCGCCCTCGTAGCGAAGGGGCCCTCGTAGCTCAGGGGATAGAGCACCGCCCTCCGGAGGCGGGTGCGTAGGTTCGAATCCTACCGGGGGCACGCTCCGGACCTGCCTGTTCGCGGGTCCGGAAGTGATCCTCCCGCGGCGTTTGCGTCCGCCCCCCGGGCTGCGCCGGACGGTACGCGCTCGGCGCCCTGGAAGACTCACGCACATGCGCGTGCGGTTCTGCGGGGTGCGGGGTTCGACGTCGGCGCCGGGGGCCGAGTTCGTCCGCTACGGGGGCCACACCTCGTGCGTGGCCCTGGCCCACGACGGCGCCCGTCCGAGCCTCGTCCTCGACGGCGGCACCGGCCTCCAGAACCTGACCCGCCACCTCGACGGGCACCCGTTCCAGGGAACGATCCTCCTCGGCCACCTCCACTGGGACCACACCCACGGGCTGCCGTTCTTCGCCGCCGGCGTCCAGCCGGGCAGCGAGGTCACGGTCGTCATGCCCGCCCAGGGCGACCCCGAAGAGGTGCTGGCCCGGGCCTTCTCGCCGCCCCACTTCCCGGTCACGGCCGCCGAGCTCACCGGGAGCTGGCGGATCACGTCCTGCGACGTGGGCGACCACGTCCTCGAGGGGTTCCGGGTGGTGGCGGCCGAGATCCCCCACAAGGGCGGCCGCACGTTCGGGTTCCGGATCACCGACGGCGCCGCCACCATCGCCTACCTGTCCGACCACAGCCCGGTCACGATGGGCGAGGGTCCCTACGGCCTGGGCGCCTACCACCCGGCGGCCATGTACCTGGCCCGGGGCGCCGACGTCCTCATCCACGACGCCCAGCACACGGCGGCCGAGTTCCCCTCGGTGAGCTTCCTCGGCCACGCCGCCGTCGAGTACGCGGTGGGCCTGGCCGAGGCGGCCGGCGTCCGCACCCTGGTGCTCTTCCACCACGACCCGTGCCGCACCGACGACCAGCTCGACGCCGTCGTCGCCGCCCACCAGGGCGGATCGGTCGAAGTCGTCGCCGCCGCCGAGGGGATGGTCCTCGACCTCTGACAGGCTTCTGGAGGAAAAACGACACCTGATGTGGCATTTCCTCCAGAACCCGCCGCTCAGCGGAGGTGCTGAAGGGCGGACTGGGCCGCCCACCAGCCGCACATGCCGTGGACGCCAGCCCCCGGCGGCGTGGACGCCGAGCAGAGGAAGGCGTTCATCCCCTCGATCGGCAGGCGGTAGGGGTCGAGGGCCAGGCGGGGCCGGGCGACCAGCTGGAGTCCGCCGTGGGAGCCGCCGGCCACGTCGCCGCCGACGTTGTTGGCGTTGTGGCGCTCGAGGTCGGCCGGGAACATGGTGTGGCGGGCGAGGACGAGGTCGCGGAAGCCGGGGGCGAAGCGCTCGATCTGGGCCTCGATGGCGGCGGTCATGTCGACGGTGGACCCGTGGGGGACGTGGCAGTAGGCCCAGAACGTGTGCTGGCCGGCGGGGGCCCGGGTCTCGTCGAAGCAGCTGGGCTGGGCGGTGAGGACGAAGGGGCGCTCCGGGTGGCGGCCCTGGGCCACGTCCCGCTCGGCTGCCGTGACTTCGTCGAGGGTGCCTCCGACGTGCACCGACCCGGCCCGGGCGCACCCTTCCGCGGCCCACGGCACCGGCCCGGACAGCGCGTAGTCGACCTTGAACGAGCCCGGTCCGTGGCGGTACCGGGTCAGCCGGCGGCGCTGGAGGCGGTGCAGCCGGAGGCCGGCGATGGCCGCCACCTGCCGGGGGTTGAGGTCGAACAGCACGGTCCGAGCCGGGGGCAGGTCGGCCAGCGACGTCACCCGCTGCCCGGTGACCACCTCGCCCCCCAGGGAGCGCAGGTAGGAGACGAGGGCGTCGGCGAGTCGCTGGGACCCCCCTCTGGCCGCAGGCCAGCCCACGGCGTGGCCGGAGGCGGTGAACGTCAGCCCGAACGACGAGGTGAGCGGGGCCCCGAGGTCGAGGATGGCGTGGGCCGCCATGCCCGCGAACAGGCCCCGGGCGGCATCGCCCTCGAACGCCCTCCGGGCGAGCGTCCGGGCCGGCCACAGGGCCTTCGACCCGAAGCGGGCGAGTGTCACCGGGTGACGGGGAAGGCGGATCATCGGACCGAGCACGGAGGAGGCGACGTCGTCCCACCGGTCGACGAACGGCTCCACCAGGCGGCGCCAGGCCCGGGCGTCGACACCGAGCCCGTCGGCCGTCGCCGCCAGCGAGCGCTCCAGCACGGCCGCGCGCCCGCCGGGCAGGGGATGGGCGGCCGGCGCCTCGGGATGGACCCACTCCAGGCCGTGGTCGGCGAGGGGGAGGTCGGCGAAGACGGGCGACGACACCCCGAGGGGGTGGATGGCGGAGCAGACGTCGTGGACGAAGCCGGGCAGGGTCAGGGCCGCCGACCGGCAGCCGCCACCAGGCCCGTCCTCCGCCTCCAGCACCAGCACCGAGCACCCGGCCCGGGCGAGGGTCACCGCGGCCGCCAGCCCGTTGGGGCCGGCCCCGACCACGACCGCGTCCGGCCCGTTGCTCACGCGGGCGATTTCCGGCTGACCTCAGCGCCGTCGGACACCCGCAGGTTCTGAACCCCGACGAACGCTACCGGGCTCATCGCGACCAGCCTTTCACCCTCCAGCGCGCCGCCCGTCGGCAGCCGGCCGCCGATGACGACCGCTGCGGGGCGTCAGGCGGGGGCCCGGAAGCCGGCCTGGAACGCGTCGAACACCGGCTGCAGGCGGTCCCAGTCCGCCTCCCGGGTCTGGAAGTTGAGGGCGAACCCGTAGCGCTCGGTGACGAAGCCGAGGTCGACCGCCCGCAGCCGGGCGTCGGGGGCGCCGTAGGTGAACTCCCAGATCGCCGCCGGGAAGCCGGAGAAGGTGGTCGGTTCGATGCGGATGCGCCGGTAGCCGGCGTTCTCGGCCGCGAACCGGGGCTCGAAGTCGAGCCACGCCCCTTCGGGGGACGGGCCCGGCGGCTCGACGTGATCGACCCGCAGGTAGGCGCCGGTGGTCGGGTCGCGGAAGTCGGTGAGGGAGCCGTCGACCACCACCGTCCACCCCGGCGGGCGGGAGATGGTGAAGCCGGTGACGGGGTCGGCGTACGGCACCCAGTCGGCGGGCACCTCGGTCGACGTGGCCGTCGCCGGCCCGTTACGGGTCGCCTCTCCCCCGCCGTCGTCTCGCCCGGCCGCGAGGGCGGCGACGAGCGCCACCACGGCCAGCCCCACCACCGCCGCCACCACCCACACCGCCGGCGCCAACCCCCGCCGGGTATGGGATCGGGCTCGGGGCGATATCGGCGGCGCGGGAGGCACGACCAGCGGGTCGGGCTCGGACGGCACCTGGAGCGGGTCGGGTTCCGACGGCACCCGCTCGGGGTCGGGATCGGGTTCGGGCGCCGGTGTCGGACCGGGCGGTGTCCATTCCGGGACGGGCTCGACCGGCGGCAACCGCTCGGGCTCGGGTACCGGTGAAGGCTCCGTCGGCGTCGTGGGAGTCGGCGTCGTGGGAGTCGGCGGGGTCGGGGGTCGGCGGGGTAGGGGTCGGCGGGGTAGGGGTCGGCGGGGTAGGGGTCGGCGGGGTGGGGGTCGGCGGGGTGGGAGTCGGCGGGGTCGGGGTCGGCGTCGGCACCTCGGGCGGTGTCGGCTTGGGGATCACGACCGGGCCGCCCGGGCCCGTGGGTCCCGGACCCAGCGGCCCGCCGGGACCTTCGGGAACTTCGATGGCCGACGGCGCCACCGGGTAGCGCGACGTGCTGTCGATGCGCCCCGCGCCGTACATGTCCGACCCGGCACCGTCGTCCGACCCGGGGCGCCCGTCCCGCGCGGAGCGCCCGTCCACTCCGGGGCGCCCGTCCGGGCCGGCGATCGGGTCCCGCCCATCGAACTCCCGGCGGCCGAGCCCGGTCGATTCGTCAACCGCCGACCGGTCGTCGGACCCGGTGCGCCCGTCCGGCCCGGGGCCGTGGGCCCCACCTGCGACCTCGGCCAGCCAGAGCCGGAGGAACGCCGCCGACGGCCGGTCGGCCGGATCCTTGGCCAGAAGGGCATCGAGCACGGGCCCGAGCGCGCCCGCCTGCGCGTGCGGCCGAGGCCGCTCCCGGACGATCGCCATCATGGTGGGCACGGCGGTGCCCTTGTCGTACGGCGGGCGACCCTCGACCGCGAAGTACAGCGTCGCCCCCAGGGCCCACATGTCGGCCGGGCGCCCGATGTCGTCACCGGTGACCTGCTCCGGGGCCATGTAGGCGGGTGACCCGATGACCTCGCCGCCCGTGGTGATCCGGGTGTCGTCGAGGACCGAGGCCACGCCGAAGTCGGCCAGCCGCACCCGGCCCGACCCGTCGACCATCACGTTGCCGGGCTTGACGTCGCGGTGGACGATCCCCGCCCCGTGACCGGCGTCGAGGGCATCGAGAAGCTCGGTGCCGATGGCTGCCACCTCCGCCGGCGGCAGGGGCCCGCCGGCCTCCACCATCTCGGCCAGGGTGGGCGCGTCCACCAGCTCCATGACGATCAGTGGCCGGCCGTCGTCCTCCACCACGTCGTAGACGGTGACCGCTCCGGGGTGGTTGAGCCGGGCCGCAACCCGGGCTTCCCGCAGGATTGCGTCGCGGAACGCACCGGTCTCGGCCGCCCCGACCACCAGCGGCGACCGGATCTCCTTCACCGCGACATCGCGCTGGAGCAGCTGGTCCCGGGCCCGCCACACCACACCCGAGGCGCCATGGCCCAGGACCTCGAGAAGGGCGTACCGGCCGCCGAGCAGCTGGTCGGCAGCGCACTCAGCAGCCATACCCGTCACGGTACCCCCGACCCCACCGACCTCATGCCCGACGGTCGAACTCCTCGCCGGGACGACGCCAGCCGAGGGGTGTCCGGCCGTCGCCGGTCATGACGTCGGCCCGCGCCGTGGTCCGGCGTGGCCACCTCGCCGACGTGGGCCTTTCGTCGGGACGGGTCCGTCGGGCATGATGACCGGCCATGGCGGGCGGTCTCAGCCCTCGCGGCGCGGCTCACCACCCGGCCCGAGCCGGTCGGGGACCGTCGCGGGGGCGCGCCCTGGCCGCCTCGCTCGCCATCCTGGCCGCCGTCGTCGGCGGGGTGAACCCGCCGCCCGCGAGCGCGGCGACCTTCGTGGTCACCACCACCGCCGACGCCGGGCCAGGGTCGCTGCGCCAGGCCATCGCCGACGCCAATGCCACCCCCGGCGCCGACACCATCTCGTTCGACATCGTCGGCGTGGCGCCGGAGATCGTCCTGCTGTCGCCGTTGGACGCCATCACCGACACCGTCGTCGTCGACGGCACCACGCAACCGGGCTTCGCCGGCACCCCGGTCGTCGCCCTCAGTGAGGCCGCCGGCGTGTTCCCGTTCGACGGGCTGACCATCCAGGCCGACGATTCCATCGTGCGGAGCCTGGCCGTCGGCGGCGGCTTTTTCCACGGCATCGTCGTCTCGGCCAGCAACGTCACCATCGAGGGCAACCACGTCGGGGTCGACGGGTCCGGCACCGTGGCCGCTCCGAACTTCACGGGCATCCTGGCCGATGTCGGGCGAGGCAGTCTCTTCTCCGGCAACGTCGTCTCCGGCAACTTCCGGGACGGCTTCGAGGTGGCCGGCCCCGCCAACGTCCTCGTGGCCAACTTCGTCGGCACCGACCGCGACGGCACCGCCGCCATCCCGAACGGGGAGAACGGCATCCGGCTGGCGTCGAGCCTGCGCAACCAGGTGGGCGGCACCGACCCCGCCGATCGCAACGTGATCTCGGGCAACGTCGAGGCCGGGGTCAGGGACCAGTTCGACTTCTTCGCGGTTGCCGGCAACGTGATCGAGGGGAACTTCGTCGGCACCGACGTGACCGGCTCGGTCGCCATCCCCAACGACGTGGGCGTCCGGGTCTTCAACAGCGTCGGCACCATCGGCGGGACCGCCGGCGGGGCGGGGAACCTCGTCTCCGGCAACGCCACCCGCGGCATCGACCTCCTGTTCGACCCAGGCGGCACGGGGGTCGTGGTCCAGGGCAACCGGGTCGGCACCGATGTGACGGGCGGGGCCCCGCTCGGCAACGGCACCGAGGGTGTGGTGATCGCCGGCGGTTCCAACCATCAGATCGGGGGGACGGCCGCGGGTGCCGGCAACGTCATCTCGGGGAACGGCGGCCACGGGGTCGAGATGGGCTGCGACCGGGTGACCGATTCGGCGACGATCGAGGGCAACCGCATCGGGACGGGGGCCGACGGGGCCTCCGCCCTCGCCAACGGCGGCGACGGCGTCCGGGTCTCGTGTTCCGAGCTGACGGTGGTCGGTGGGACTGAGGCCGGGGCGGGGAACGACATCGCGTTCAACGATGGAAACGGGGTGGCGGCGACCGCGGCGGACGGGACGCACACCATCCGCGGCAACAGCATCCACGACAACGGGCTGCTGGGCATCGACCTCGGAGGGGACGGGATCTCGGCGAACGACCCGTCCGACGCCGACGTCGGCCCGAACCAGCTGCAGAACTTTCCCGTCCTCGCGGGGGCGTTGGCGTCGGGGGGCACGACGGCCGTGGCGGGCACGCTCCAGAGCGCGCCGGCCACCACCTTCACGATCGACGTCTACGCCAACTCCGCCTGCGACCTGTCGGGCAACGGGGAAGGGGAGACCCCGGTCGGCTCGACCACGGTGATCACCAACGGGGGCCAGGGCAACTTCAGCGCCAGCTTCCCGACCGTGCCGGGCCAGGCCGTGATCACCGCGGTCGCCGTCGACCCGGCCGGCAACAGCTCCGAGTTCTCGAACTGCGTCACCGCCACCGCACCACCGAACGGATCGGGGCCCCCGATCGGTGGCCCCCCGCCGACGACGACTCCGCCGACCACGACACCCCCGCCGACCACGACACCCCCGCCGACCACGACACCCCCGCCGACCACGACACCCCCGCCGACCACGACACCGCCGAGCAGCCCGCCCGTCACGACCATCCCCGGCCTCACCGCGACCCCTCCGACGGTGCCGGACGGGGCCGCCCTCGGTTCCCAGCCGACGGGCGAGGACCCGATACCCGGGACGGTGCCGATCGTGGTCGTCGGCACCGACACCCCCTCGACGCCCCCCGGCGGCACACCCCCCGGCGGGACACCGCCCGGCGGCCCCGGCGCCCCCGGTAGCCCGAGTGGTCCCGGCTCGACGACCGGATCCACCGGCAGCGGCCCGCAGCCGACGATCAACCGCGACCAGGGCCCTCCCGGCGTCGGGTTGGAGGTCGCAGGCACCGGCTACGCCGGCTGCCGCGAGGTCGTCATCCGCTTCGACGACGTCCGGATCGGCTCGGATCGCCCCGACGACGCCGGCGCCTTCCGTGCCCGCCACCTGGCCGTTCCCGGCGACTCCAGCGTCGGGAGCCACCTCCTGGGCATCGACTGCCCGGGGTCGCCCGCCATGGAGCGGGGGGTGATGACCTTCGACGTCACGCGGGCATCGATCCATCGCACCGCGTTCACGACCTCGCTCGCACGTACCGACCAGGTGCCGTGGCGGCTGCCGATCATGCTCGGGAGCGTCCTTTTGGCGTTCCTCCTGATCGTGCTCCTCGCCTTCCCGGCTGACATCTTCAACAGCACCTACGAGGCCAACCAGGAGGAGGTCCGGGGTTGGTTCCGGCGCCCCCGGGAGGCGGTGGCATCGGCGACGTCCGCCCGCCGGAGGCTCTCGATCGCCGGGTTCCTCGTCGCGGGTGCCCTCCTCTACGGATTCCTCAGCCCCGGGTTCGGCCCGAACCGCTCGTCGCTCGCCCTCTTCGTCGGCCTGGCCGGGGCGATGGTGGTCGCCTGCATCGGCTTCCAGGGGCCGGCGAGCTTCTACGTCCACCGCCGCTACGGCGAGTGGGGACGGCTGGTGCTCGTGCCGGGCAGCCTGTTGGTGGCCGTGGTCTGCGTCGCCCTGTCCCGGCTGCTGCACTTCCAGCCCGGCTACCTCTACGGCCTCCTGGCCGGCCTCGCCTTCCGGCGGCAGCTGACCGGCAGCGACGAGGGCCGGGCCAACGCGGCCACGGCCGTGGCCATGCTCGTCGTGGGCGTGGGCGCGTGGGCGCTCCGTGACCCCGTCGCCGCGGCCGCGGCCGAACCGGGAGCGCCCTTCGCCACCTTCGCCCTGGAGGCGTTCCTGAGCGCGGTCTTCCTCCTCACCATCGAGAGCGTCTTCGTCAGCCTCCTGCCCCTCCGCTTCCTCGACGGGAGCAAGGTCTGGGGGTGGAACCGGTTGGCGTGGCTGGCGCTGTCCACCCTGGCCGGCTTCGTGGTCGTCCACGTCCTGCTCCGTCCCGGCAGCGGCTACGTGGGCCACACGAGCGGCGCGGCGTTGGCCGCGGTGGTTGCCCTCTACCTCGTCTTCGCCACGGTCTCGGTGTCGTTCTGGGCGTACTTCCGGTTCCGGCCCGCCCGCTGACAGCTCCCGCCGTCCGCTACTCCGAACCCCCCGTCCCGTCGGGGGGCGAGAGGGTCACGAGTATCGTGGGGGGATGGCCCGGTTCGGCGCGGTGGTCACCGCCATGGTTACTCCGTTCGACGTCGAGGGCTCTCTCGACCTCGACGGCGCCGCCGCGCTCGCCCGCTGGTTGGCCGACCACGGCAGTGACGGGCTGGTCGTCACCGGCACCACCGGCGAGGGCTCGGTGCTTACCGACGAGGAGAAGCTCGAACTCTGGCGGGCCGTGTCCGAGGCCGTCACCATCCCCGTCGTGGCCGGCGCGGGCAGCAACGACACCGCCCATTCGGTCGACCTCACCCGCCAGGCGGCCGCCGCCGGCGCGGCCGGTGTGCTCGCGGTCACGCCCTATTACAACCGGCCGTCGCAGTCCGGCATCGAGGCCCATTTCCGGGCCGTCGCCGCCGCCACCAGCCTGCCCGTCCTGATCTACGACATCCCCGTCCGCACCGGGCGCAAGGTGTCCCACGACGTGCTCCTCCGCCTCGCCACCGACGTCCCCAACATCGTCGGGGTCAAGGACGCCGCCTCCGACGTGGCCGCCTCCGCCCGCCTGGTGGTGGCCACGCCCGAGCGCTTCGAGCTCTACAGCGGCAACGACGACCTCACCCTCGCCCTCCTGGCGGTGGGCGCGGTAGGCGTGGTCGGCGTCGCCACCCACTGGGCCGGGCCCCAGATGTCGGAAATGATCACGGCCTTCGCCAAGGGAGACACCCAGCGGGCCCGGGAGGTCAACGCCACCTTGTTCGAGTCCTTCGCCTTCGAGTCGTCCGACGCCGCGCCCAACCCCATCCCGTCCAAGGCCATGATGCGGGTGCTCGGCCTCGCGGTCGGCGAGTGCCGGTTGCCGATGGGCCCGGCCCCGGCCGGCGTCGACGACCATGCCCGCCGGGTGCTGGCCGGTCTGAGCCGTTGACCGCTCCCGTCCGGCCCGTTCCCCCGGTCAGAATCGTCTTCCTCGGGGGGCTGGGGGAGATCGGTCGCAACTGCGCCATCGTCGAGCAGGACGACCGCCTCATGATCCTCGACTGCGGGTTGATGTTCCCCGACGCGGAGATGCTCGGCGTCGACCTGGTCCTGCCCGACTTCACCTGGCTGCGGGAGAACGCCCACCGGGTCGAGGCCTGCATCATCACCCACGGCCACGAGGACCACATGGGCGGCCTGTCCTACCTGCTGCGCGACCTGTCGTTCCCGATCTACGGGTCGCACCTCACCCTGGGCCTGGCCCGGAACCGCATCGAGGAAGCGGGGCTCCTCCACCGCACCGAGCTCATCCCCGTGGTCGACGGCGAGCGGCGGCGGATCGGCCCCTTCGACTGCGAGTTCATCCCCGTCACCCACTCGGTGCCCCAC
This sequence comes from uncultured Acidimicrobiia bacterium, assembly GCA_963836205.1. Lineage (GTDB taxonomy): Bacteria > Actinomycetota > Acidimicrobiia > Acidimicrobiales > AC-14 > JAXDMK01. The sequence goes on from CAWIIV010000006.1 coordinate 416,965, forward strand.
GGCTTCGCCACCGCCTTCCACACCCCCCAGGGCGTGATCCTGCACTCGGGCGACTTCAAGATCGACCTCACGCCCGTCGACGGCCGCTGCACCGACCTGGCCCGCATCGGCGCCCTGGCCGCCGGCCCCGGCATCCGCCTGCTGCTGGCCGACTCCACCAACGCCGAGGAGCCGGGCCACACCGCCACCGAGAGCTCGGTGGGCAAGGTCCTGCGCACCCTGTTCGCGGAGCACACCGACAAGCGGGTCATCACCGCCTGCTTCGCCAGCCACATCCACCGGGTGCAGCAGATCGCCGACGCGGCCGTGGCCAACGGCCGGGTGGTGGCCACCCTGGGCCGGTCGATGGCCAAGAACGTGGCCCTCGCCCGCCAGATGGGCCTGCTCACCATCCCAGACGACTCCCTGGTCGACATCGAGCGCATCGGCGACCACGACCCCCGCCGGGTGTGCGTGATCTCCACCGGCTCCCAGGGCGAGCCCATGTCGGCCCTGTCCCTCATGGCCGCGGGCGAGAACAAGTGGCTCAAGGTGGGCGACGGCGACGTGATCATCATCAGCGCCCACGCCATCCCCGGCAACGAGTACAGCGTGAACAAGGTGATCGACGGCCTCTACCGCCTGGGAGCGGAAGTGGTGCACTCGGGGCTGGCCGACGTCCACGTCACCGGCCACGCCAAGAGCGAGGAGCTCAAGACCCTCCTCAGCCTGGCCAAGCCGGCCGCCTTCATCCCCGTCCACGGCGAGTTCCGCCACCTCACCCACCACGCCCGCCTGGCCATCGAGATGGGCGTGGCCGAGCACAACGTGCTCCTGGCCGAGGACGGCGACGTCATCCAACTGTCCGACGAGGGCATCGACTTCGTCGACTCCGTCCCCGCCGGCTACCTCTACGTCGACGGCATCGTGGGCGACGTCGGCCACGGGGTGCTCCGCGACCGCCGGGTGCTCTCGGAGGAGGGCGTGATCGTGGTGGTGGTCACCGTCGACGTCAAGAGCGGCGAACTGCTGGCCCGCCCCGAGATCATCACCAAGGGTTGGGTCTTCGCCCCCGAGGCCGAGGCCCTCCTGGAAGAAGCCCGCCAGCGGGTGGTGGAAACGCTCGCCCAGGCGGCCAGCGAGGGCGCCTCCGACATCGAGACGCTCAAGCGCCACGTGCGCCAGGCGGTGGGACGGTTCGTCAACGAAAAGACCAGGCGGCGACCTATGATCGTCCCCGTGGTGATGGAGGCCTGATGTCCGACTCCCCCCTGTCTGACTCCCCCCTGTCTGACTCGCCGATGAGTGGCGGGCCGATGACGAAGGACGAACTGTCCGACACGCTGCGGGCGATGGCTCCCGACGAGGGGGAGACGCTCTACATCGAGCGCCGGGGCGACGACTACGCCTGGTCCGAGGGCAACGGCCTGGAGAACGCGGCCACCCTCCCCGACGCCTGGATCTCCTACACCGGGCGCTGGCCGGCCCACGACGCCGAGAAGTGGCGGGAGTTCTTCGCCGACCTCATCGCCGAGCTGGAGTCGATGACCGGCAACGCCGACCGCTGCCGCTGGCCCCTCGACGACCCCTGGAGCCACCACCACTGAGTGATCGGGGGAAGGGCGGGCCTTCCCCCCGAACCCCCTCCCGGGGTGCCGGCCCGGCGGCCGGCGGGGGGCCATCCGAAGCGGCCGCCTGCGGCGGCGTGGGCGGCCGGCTGGGAAAACCTTGAACCACCAGGGCGCGAAGGTGCTGGTGGGCGGGTTGTTTCGGCGGGGACAGGTCTCCCTTGCCGGGTTGGGGGCTTGTAGATACACTGCCCGCACACAGCAGCCCGGGGGAGGCCAATATTGGAAGCTGACAGTCTGGCAGGTTGGTACGTCGGCTACGTCATAGCAGCCGTCGTAATCGTTTTGGTGGTTGCTCTCGTGGCCATCATCCTGTCTCTCGTACGGCGCATCGGGCAGCAGGCCGGAGCGGTCGTCGACGTGCTCGACGATGTCCGCAAGAACACGACGTCGATTCCGGCAGTCGCCACGCTCAACCAGGCGCTGCTCTCCGTCGTCAACCACGCCGCTACCGCCCGTAAGGCCCTAGGAGGCTAAGAATGGTTTTCGGACTCGCATCGGAACACGAGCTGTTCTGGTGGATCACGTTGGGCCTGGGGGCGGTCGTCATCTCGGCCGTGATCCTGCTCCTGTTCCTGCTCCTCCAGTACGTGAAGGACGTCGGCCGCGGTGTCCAGGCCATCTGGGACATGGCCAGCCGGGTCGCGGCCCAGACGGTGTGCACCTGGATGCTCCCGACCACGGTCGAGATGTGCAAGGCCCTCCGCGAGGAGCTCGGCCTCCACGTCAAGCTGCTCACGCCGGCCGGAAAGTAGGGGGAGACTGACATGATCGCTCTGCAAGTCGTACTTACCTGCGTCGAGATCGTTCTCCTCGCCGGCGTCCTCGTCTACTTCCTCCGGGCCATCGACGCCCAGCTGGTGGGCGTCGTCGACAACCTGGTCAAGATCTCCAAGGGCGTGAAGGCGGTCGAGGACCACTGCGCCATCATCGGCCCAGGTGCCGACCAGGTGAACCGCATCCTCGGCGAGGCCGCTGGTGGCCTCACCCAGGCGTGCGTGCTGGCCGAGGGCCTCAGCGCCTAAAGCCACAACCCATCGAAGGGGACTCGTTCCCCGGACAAGAGCGGCGCCGGTTCTCCGGCGCCGCTCTTGCCTTTCAGGACCGGCTGCTTTTCAGGACCGGCTGCTTTTCAGGACCGGCGGAGGGCCAGGACGAGGGCCCCGGCCGCCAACACCGCCGTCCCGACGTCGGAGAGGGTGCCTCCGAGCACGAAGCCGAGGGAGTCGTCGGCGTCGGCGGCGATCATGACGTCGACCACCACGACGGCCGCGCCCACCGCCACCAGCCAGCCCGCGGCCACGCCCACCATGAGCCGGGCCGTGGCCGCCAGGGCGGCCGAGCCCGCGGCCAGCACCGCGCCCACTGCCAGGGCGGCTCCCACCGCGATCCCTCCCCCACCTCCACCGGCGAAGGAGAAGCCGCTGAGGCCGACGATCTTGGCCCGCAGCTTCCAGGAGTCGTCGTCCCCTGAGATCCCGTCGAGGGTGAGGCCGGAGATCAGGGCTCCGGCCAGCACCAGCAGGCAGGCGGTGGCGATCACCAACGCCACCGTGGGGTTGGCGTCACGGCCGGAGGCGCCGCCCGCAGGTCGGTCGGGCGACCAGGGTTGATAGGTGCCGCTCACGCCGGGCTCCTTCGTCGGGAGGTAGAGGCCCGCGGAGTGTGACACAGCGGCAGCGGCCGACACGCGGGGCCGGCGCCCCCCAACTACCAGAACGGTCCCCGGCGCCGCGCCAGAGGGCTCTCAGAGGGCCGTGGCGGGCCGTGGCGGGGCCGGGCCGAGAGGTACGGGCTCGCCGGCGCCGTTCTCCCGTTTGGACCCGGACGCGCCACTGCGCCGAGCGTCGGCTCGGCGCAGCAAGGTGGACCGAAGGCCGCGGCCGCCAGCGGGGATGAACGCCAACGACGAATGCCCGTCCCGCGTGCCGGCGATCCGGCACCCGGGACGGGCATTTCGCCCGGTCAGGCTTTAGCGACCCTTGGCGCGGGCGACAGCCGCGGCCATCTTGGACGCACCCGGGGCGACAGACCCGGAGGCCGGAGCCGCCGCTGCGCCGCGGGGTCGAGCAGCACCGCGGGCCGGGGCCGGGGGCGGGGCCTTGTGCGGGGACGGCTTGCCGGCGGCCTTGGCCGCAAGCGCCGCGCCGACGAGCTCGAGGAGGCCCTCGAGGTCGTCGTCGATACCCAGCACGTCACCGGCGATTCCACCGACGACCCGGTTGACGGGGTCGGTCTGGCGCTTGATGTTCTGCACCGCCTCGACGATGGTGTCGAGGGCGGAGGTGACGACCTTCAGGCCAGCGGCGATCGCAATGAGGTGGTAGGCGATGGCCAGAACGATCACGGCGACCACGATCAGCGTGGCCACAGTTTCGGGTCCCATGGAACTCCTTCTTGTTCTCGGGTTGCCGGGTAACTACAGAGAGGGCTACAGCGCCCGGAGCAGGGCCGCGCCGTACCTGCCCACCAAGCGGCGGGCCGCAGTGGACAACTCGTTGGTCTTGACCAGCTTGGGCACCGCGTCGAGCCGCCGGCTGATGCCGCCCGCACCGGAGATGATCTCGCCGGCCAGCCCCTGGATCGTCTTGATGCGCCCCAGAACGCTTGCCGCGCTCTTCGCCACTACCAGACCGGCAAGCAACATGACGACGATGCCCACCCACCACAAAACAACCATCTACCTTTCCCCCTTGTCTCGGTCCACGGCCGGATTCCGTCGGCGCCGGCTCTGATCCTGGGATCAGACGGTGCCGCCGAAGCGGCCCTGCTGTACCTCATCTGCCGGCCGTCTCCCGGAGGAGCCAGCCGGTACCACGTCGACCTTCGCCCCGCTGTTCGCGGCGGATGCAGGGAGGACGGTAGACGGCCCGAGCCACACGTGTCGAGTGGCAAACGCAAAGTCACCCCCACGACCCTGCAACCGACCCCGAAAACCTGGACCGGAGGCCCCGAAAACCTGCCACTGAGGCCCGGAAACCTGCACCTGAACCCAGGAAACCTGCACCTGAACCCAGGAAAGCAGAGGGGGCCGGCCCCGCGGCCGACCCCTTCCCGTGCAATCTTCCATCGGCGAGCCCACGTGCGCCGTGACTCCCAGGGGCGCCGACCTCGCTCAACTCAAGCCGCCGGGTTCAACTCACGCGCGCCGGAGGCCCTCGAGGGCGCCCCTGCCGGACTTCAACAGCTGGCTGGCCATGGGGATGGCGCCGTTCATGGCACCGCTGAGGGCCTTGGTGACCTCGCCCGACGAGGCCATGCCGGTGACGGCCCGCTTCACGTTGCCCAGGCTCTCAGAGCCGGACTTGGCGCCGACGAACCAGCCGACGGCAACCCCGATCAGAACGCCCATTTCGAAACCTCCGAAGGTTCGTCGAATCCATCGAACTCGTCTTGGGCGTCGTCAGACGGCCCCCGCATCATCACCAGGCCACGCATGGCGTTCTCAGCTTCGGCGGCGTCGATCTTCTGCATGGCGAAGCCGACGTGGATGAGGACCCACTCGCCCGGCACGACGCCGCCCTCGATGAGGCCGGTGTTGACGTTGCGCTTCTCCCCCATGACGTCGATCGTCGCCAGGTCAGAGTGCTCTGGCACCAGCTCGACAACCTTCCCGGGAATCCCGAGGCACATCGTGGTTCCTCCTTCACGGGCTCGGTGCGATGACGCGGTGCGACGCCAACGCAGTTCCCAAGCCCCAGCGACGAAACGACCCCGACATCGTCCAAGTCAGTGTCGACTTCGGTCGGTGAGGATCGATCATCCCCACCGACCGCAGACGATGTCGGCAACAGCACCGGTACGCAGGCGACTCACGTCCCCCGCGTACCCCACTCACATGTGACGAATACGGCGGTACCGGTTCATATCCGGGATCGACCGGAGGAACATGAACAGGAATCCGAGAACGAGCAGGGCCAGCACGATAAGTGCAACGATGCCAACAATGTTCACGTCAGCTCACATCTCCCGAATCTTGAGGTAGCGCTGGATGTCGGGGAGGGAGTTGACGACCATCCCTGCCACCACTGCCACGACCAGGCTCTTTACCAACTTACCGAGCATTTCAGCTCTCCTTTCCGGCAACAAGTGCCGACATCTCTTGCTGGAGCAGTTCTCCCACCACCTGTACCGCCTTGTCAACAGCCACCGCTACTGCCGGAGAGAGACCCATTCGCTCCTCCAGCTCGGCTGGTTCACAACCGACCACCAACAGCCGCCTGACCTCTCCACCGAGGTCGGCGAGCAAAGCCAACACTGCCAACGGATGCATCTCGTGTGCATCGACATCAACCTCGTCTCGATCGAAATCGAGGTCGGGCTCGAAAAGATACACCGTACCGGGCTCGTCGCCCCGGGGAAGTGCGTCGAGCAGGATTACCAGGTCGTAGTCGTTGTCCCGCAGGTCGTAGGCCAGGTGGAGGCCCCGTATCCCGTAGTCGATGACTGACACCCCTTCGGGCACCGGTTCGTGACTCAACCGCAGCGCCAGCTCGACGCCGAAGGCGTCGTCGGCCAGGAAGATGTTGCCGATACCGGCAACGAGGATGTTGGGTCGGGCCGTCACCGTGCACTCATTGGGACAGGCGCACTCATTGGGACAGGACCTCGACCTCGTGGATCCGGAAGTAGCGGAACCGGCCGATCCAGCTCGGGAGCTCGGTCGCAGCCGGGTCGTCGTCGACGGAGACCGCCAGGTGGATGTCGCCGTCGATGTCGTGGAAGACGCCCTCCACGGTGGCTGTGAGGCCCACCAGGAACATGTCCTGGGCATCGGAGCGGTTGCCGGGGTGGAGGCGCACCTTGGCCCCCTTGCCCACCTGCACGCCGCTCAGCCGGGTGGTGTCCTCGAACGGCTTGTAGCGGGCGTCGGTCTCGGCGTCGAGGCGGACGTTGCCGATGAGGCCGTCGGCGTCGGTGCTGAAGGTGGGGAAGTCGTCGCCGTTCCCAGCCAGGCCGCCACCAAACTCGTTGGCGAAATCGGAGCCGAACGGGGCCATGTCGCCCGTGCCGAGCCCGGAGTCGACCTCGTCGTCGTCCTCGTCGTCGTCGTCGTCGACCACGGCGTTGCCGGGGAGGGGGATGGAGCGCAGCGACCGGATGGCGCCGTGGAGCTTCTCCATCATCTCCGGGGGCATGTTCTCGACCCGGTCCATGATGGCGGCCGACCGGGGGTCGGTGCCGCGGGCCTCGGCCCGCTCCTCCTCGGTCAAGGTGTTGACGAAGAGGTGGAGCATCTCGTCGACCTCGGTGGCGTCGTAGAAGTCGCCTTCGCTCTCAGGAGCGATCTCCGGGTAGTCGGACAGGGTGATCGGCGACGACAGGATCGTGTTGCGGTGGTCTTCGTCGCCGATGAGGCACGGCCAGGTGCCGGCGTTGACGCAGCCGGCGACGGCCGGCTTGGCGAACTCGGGCGGGTCGGCCAGGGAGATGAACGAGCCGTTGCGCACCTCGAGGAGGGTGTGGACGGCCGCCATGCAGTAGCGGACGAACTCCTCCCGGGCCGCCCCGTGCTTGGCCCAGTCGGTGAGGTTCTCGATGACGACCCGGACCTTGACGATCGAGAACGGGCTGTCGTCGCGCTCGGCGCTGACCCGGGCCACGGCCGTGAGGGGCACCGTCTCCCGGATCATGCGGCCGACGAGGGTGCCTTCCTTGTCGGTGATGTCCTCGGTGGAGTGGGAGGCGGGGAAGTCGAGGGGCATGTCGCGGCCATGGGCGACGAGATCGGCCAGCGGCACCTCGGCCAGGTCGATCTCCTCCTCGATGGCCTCCTGCCAGTCGGTGATGATGCGGTCGTCGACGGTGAGCGACGCCACCGGCCGGAAGTAGCGGTCGCCCGCATCGGTCTCGACCAGCGCCTCGACGCTGCGGGACTGCACCCGCAGGAAGCGCAGCTTGACGTCGAGGACGGGCTCCCGGCTGGAGTCGACCAGGACCTCGGTCTGCATCGACCACCGCTCACCGGGGTCGAGCTCGGCCACCGACTTGGGGGCGACCACGCCGAACTGCCAGCGGACCTGGCTCTTGAGGCTCTTGGCCCGGTACGGGAACAGGACGTAGCCCTCGTAGAGGACGGCGTCGGCCACCCTGCGGGCGTCGGCCAGGCTCACGAGCCAAACCTCACGAGGAGGCCCCGTTGCCGGTGGCGCCGTTGGAGGGCGCCCCGACCTCGGCGCCCTCGGCGGCCTTGGCCGCCTTGGGCTCGGGCGCACCGGACGCGTCCATCAGCCCGTTGGGCAGGTCGGCCTCGCCCAGGAGGACGTCGAACGTGCGCTCCCAGGAGGTGAGGCCCCGGATGGTGCGGAAGCGCTCCAGCTTGTCCATGGTGGCCCGCTCGAAGCGGATCCAGGCCTGGCCCGGGAAGTAGATGTCCATCACCGCTCGCCAGATGCCCGAGGGCAGGCCGAAGCGGGCCTCCTTGTTCCACGGCACCGGCTCGATGGAGAAGCCGGACTCCCCCTTGGAGATGATGGTGCCGTTGAACAGCAGGTTGACGGGCACGTCGCCCGTCTCGATGGCGTGCAGGAACTTGGTGGAGGCCAGCTCCCAGTCGTAGGTGAGCGGCACCTGGATGTCGATCTCGACGCTGTCGGTGAACTGGGTGACCATGGTGCCCACCGTCGACCAGAAGAAGGGCTTGAGCGTCTGCCCCCAGCGCTCGCGCTCTCCGAACTGGGCGAGGAGGCGCTGCTCCTCCTCCGGCTCGTAGCGGCGGCGCTGGGGCTCGATCATGATCTGGGTGCGGAGGGCGACGGCGTAGATGCTGTCGCCGCTCGTCTCCGAGATGCGCACCTTGAACGTGATCGTCGGTGCGGCGCAGAAGCGCTCGGGCGCGACGCCGACGACCTCGAACTCGAGATCGCTCACGTTTGGCTCGTGACAGCCGGCTGTGCTCGCCCTCGGACTCGAGTGAAGAAGTCGGCCATGGCCTGGTGGGCCTCGGTGCCGCCGTCGAAGCCCCGCCACAGGCGGCGGAGGTACCCCACCAGCTCGTAGCAGGCGTCGATGGGCACGATGAAGGACTCGTCGGGCCCGGAGCGGTCGCCCACCCGCACCAGCAGGGCCTCGATGTCGGCCTGCATGGTGGTGAGCACGGGGTTGGACTCGGCCATCTCCGCCCAGGTGTCGACGGGCAGGAGGGACTCGGTGGCGCCGGCGGGGCTGGGGTAGAAGGCCACCAGCTGCTCGGCCTCGGAGTTGAAGAAGAAGAACGCGGTGCTGACCGGGATCTGCAGGTTGTCCCACTGGTTGGGGGTCAGGGCCACCTTGTCCATCGACACGTAGCGGTCGGGGACGGCCTTGTAACGCCCGCCTCCCGCCCCACCGGAGGTGAAGAGCAGGTAGCACGGGCGGCAGGCGCAGAGCAGGCTGCGGCTCTCGATGTTGACGATGTGCGGGTGTTCGTCGGGGACGTCGACCGCGCACATCTCGCACTTCTCACCGGGTCGGGGGCGAGGCTTCGGTTGCAGCAGCTTCTCGATGGCTGCGAACGGCCGGGCCTCTTCCTTCTCGCCCCCCTCGGGGTTGAGCGCCCGGAACGAGCCGAGCCGTAGAAAGTCAGGATTCGACATGCGGGTTACCGGTTCGCAGCGACAGGTTTGACGCTGAGCTGGATCGGGGCCGAAGCGGGCAACGGCGCGGCCACAGGTGCGGTCGGGTCGACGTAGCCCTCCACCTGGATGTCGGTGATCTCGGGTGCAGCCTCGTGGATCGCCTGCTCGACGGAGAGCTTGAGGGTGACCGACGACGACGGACAGCCGTCGCAGCTCCCCAGGAGGCGAACTCGCACGATTCCCTCGTTGGCGAGTATGTCGAGCAACTCGACGTCGCCACCGTGGGACTCAAGGTAGGGCCGCACCGAGTCGAGGGCCTTCTCCACACGGGTGGGAAGGTCGTCGGGGTGCAGGCCGTGGAGGACGAGCAGGCTGCTCACCAGCTCGTCATGGACGATTTCTGCGATGAGTGGAGTGGCCTCGGCGTCGACGAGGATCTCGAGGATCCGGTCGAGAGCACCGCCGTAGAGCTGTGCTACCAAGCCAAGTGCTTCCTCGGCCAGAGCCCAGGTCGCCGGCTGTGCCGACGACCTGAGCTCGCTGACCAAGTACTCAATGCGGTCACCGACCGCACGAAGGTTCGTTGCGCTGATGATTTACTCCCCGGTGTTGACCATGGTGGGCGAGTGCAGCTTCTTGACCATCTTGCCCTTGCCCAGGTACATGTGCACACCACAGGGCAGGCAGGGGTCGAAGCTACGCACGGCACGCATGATGTCGATGCCCTTGAAGTTCTCACGGCTGTTCTCTTCGAAGATCGGCGTGTTCTGCACCGCGTCCTCGTAGGGGCCGGGAGTGCCGTAGATGTCACGCGGGTTGGCGTTCCACGGCGTCGGGGGGTACGGGTGGTAGTTGGCGATCTTGCCACCACGGATGACCATGTGGTGGGAGAGAACGCCACGGACGGCCTCGGTGAAACCGCAACCGATCGCCTCGTCGGGGACCGTGAACGGCTCCCAGGTCTTGGTGTGGCCGGCGCGGACTTCCTCGAGAGCCTTCTCGACGAAGTACATGCCACAGCCAGCCGCGTAGGCCTGGAAGTAGGTGCGGGCCCGGTGACGCTCGATCGTGTTGGACCACTTCGGCACGTGCCACTCGAAGCTCGCCTCAGGCTTGAGGGCGGTCTTCGGGAGGTTGATGATGATGGAGTTGCCGGTTGCCTTGACCCAGCCGATGTCGACCAGACCGGACAGCGCGATGGCCATCATCCGGGCGAAAGCACCACCACCGGTGTCGGTGGCGAGGTGGTCGCGTCCGTCGTACCAACGGGGAGCCATGACCCAGCTGTACTTGCCGTCGAAGTTGCGCTTCTGCGGCTGCGGGATCGTGTGCTGGTTCCACGGGTGGTTGCGGTCAACCGCGTTGCCCAGGGGGTCACGGTCGACGAACATCTCCTGGCCTTCCCAGCTCTCGTAGTACGAGTGGCCGAGCAGGATGCGGAGACCGAGGTTGATGTCGACCAGGTCGTTCGTGACCAGCTTGCCGTCGACGACGATACCGGGGGTGACGAACATCGCACGTCCCCACTCGGTCATGTCGCGGTAACGGAAGTTGCACACGTTCGGGTCCTGGAAGGCGCCCCAGCAGATGGTGAGGATACGGCGCTGGCCGTTGGCCTCGTAGCCGGGCATGGCCTCGTACACGAAGTCGAAGAGGTCGTCGTGGATCGGGACGATCTTCTTCATGAACTCGCAGTAGCGCATCAGGCGCGCCATGTAGTCCGTGATGAGCTGGATGGAAGCCGTGGTGCCCATACCACCCGGGTACAGGGTGGACGGGTGCACGTGGCGACCCTCCATGAGGCAGAACATCTCACGCGTGTAGCGGCTGACCTGCAGCGCCTCACGGTAGAGGTCACCCGAGAACGGGTTGAGGGACCGCATGATGTCACCGATGGTGGCGTAGCCATGCTCGGCGGCACCGGGGGCCTCGGTGTCGTTCGCGAGGTCCAGGACGCCGGGGTTGGTCTCCGCGAACATCTTCTCGCAGAAGTCAACGCCGACCAGGTTCTCCTGGAAGATGTTGTGGTCGAACATGTACTCGGCTGCCTCGCCGAGGTTCAGGATCCACTCACCCAGGTGCGGGGGCTGCACGTCGTACGCCATCTGCTGGCAGTAGCACGAGCACACGCAGTGGTTGTCACCACAGATACCGCAGATGCGGCTGGTGATGAAGTGGGCGTCCCGGGGGTCCTTGCCCTTCATGAAGATCGAGTAGCCACGGAAGATCGAGGAGGTGCTGTGACACTCGACGACCTTGCCCTGGGCGAAGTCGATCTTGGTGTAGATGCCCAGGGAGCCCACGATCCGGGTGACCGGGTCCCATGCCATCTCGACGAGGTCGCTGCCGCCTCGAGTCCTTGCCCTAGCTGCCATATGTATGTCCTCTCTTAGGAGTCTGGTTGTCGTTCTTGACGAAGTTGCTGACTAGCGCCAGGTGGGCGTGTAGCCGGTGAGGAGCTTGGTGCCCTTTGCACGCCACTTCGGCTCCTTGTCGACGGTCTTGCCGGTGACCTCGCGGAGGCCACGGATGACCGAGCCGTAGAGGCCGGAAGCCGCGGTGGAAACCTTGCCGCCCGGGGGCTCGTCCATGAAGGGCATGAACTTGTCGGGGAAGCCAGGCATGGTGCAGCCGATGCAGATACCACCGACGTTCGGGCAACCGCCCACACCGTTGGTCCAGCCACGCTTGGGGACGTTGCACTTGACGACGGGGCCCCAGCATCCGAGCTTCACGATGCACTTCGGGGAGCCGTACTCAGTGGCGAAGTCGCCCTGCTCGTAGTAGCCGGCCCGGTCACAGCCCTGGTGGACGGTGTTGCCGAACAGCCACGCGGGACGCAGCGCGTCGTCGAGCGGGATAAGCGGAGCCTGGCCAGTGGCCATGTAGAGCAGGTACAGGATCGTCTCGGACAGGTTGTCCGGGTGGATCGGGCAGCCGGGAACGTTGACGACCGGAAGACCGGCCTTCGAACGCCAGCCCCAGCCGAGGTAGTCGGCGACGCCCATGGCGCCGGTGGGGTTACCCGACATGGCGTGCAGACCGCCGTAGGTGGCACACGTGCCGACGGCGAGAATGCCGGTGCACACGGGGGCCAGACGGTCGAGCCAGTCGCTCGTGGTCATGGGCTGGTCGGTGGCGGGGTTGTTGCCGAACCCGCACCAGTAGCCCTCGGACTTGATTGCCTCGTTCGGGATCGAACCCTCGACCACCAGCACGAAGGGCTCCAACTCGCCACGCTCGGCGCGGAAGAACCACTCCAGGAAGTCGTCAGCGCCACCGACCGGACCGCACTCGAAGTCGATCAACGGCCAGTGAACTGCGATCTTCGGAAGGCCGGGCAGTGCCTGGAGGGCGATCTCCTCGATGCTCGGCTGCGTTGCACTGGTGAGGGCTACGGAGTCTCCGTCGCAGCTAAGACCGGCCTGAATCCACAAGATGTGGATGACCGGCTCTGCGGATGCTGCTGCCACTATGTGTACCCCCTCTTTCGGGCGCGCGTGCGCCAACTGCCGCTGGGAACCCGCTGCGCTATCGCCAACAGCGTTCTGCCGGTCAGATCTACTCCCTCCGGCACGGGCTTGTAAATAGGTGTCTTCTGACCGCTACATGGAAGGGCACTAGGTGTTCCACGTCCCCTCCGGCGGGGCACCCTAGCAGAATGTCCCGGAGCGGGCCGGGGCGGCCACGGACCGGGTTCGGGCCTGTTGCTGGTGTTACTCTTGTTGCCATTGTGGCGACCACGACGCCGCGCCCGAAGGCTGCGACGGGCAAGCCCTCCTCCAAAGTTTCCACCAGAAAATCTCCGTCCGGTGGTGGTTCGCGGCGGGCGGGCGAGCCTTCCAATCGTCCCGCGCCCGGTTCGGCGACCCGTCGACCGTCCGGCTCGCCGCCGCCGAAGTCGTCCTCGGGGGCCAGAAAGAAGGGCACCGCCGCCGCCCGCGGCACCGGTCCCGTCCTCGGCGGCCACGGTCCCGACCTCGCCGGCGTCACCCTGGTCACCGGCGGGCTGGTCTGTGGACTGGCTGTGTACGGCGGGCTGGCCGGACCCGCCGGGCGGGCCCTCGCCGACGGGGCCGGCTCCGCCTTCGGGCTGGGCCGCTTCGGCCTCCCGGTGGCCCTCGTCGCCGCCGGCGGGCTGATCCTGTGGCGGCGGGCGGGCAAGGAGTACGGGCGGCTGGCCGCGGGGCTCGGACTGATGACGGTGGCCGCCTGCGGGCTGCTCCACGTGTGGACCGGCGGCCCCGGCTTCGGTGCACCGGCGGCGGAGCTCCGCGACGCCGGCGGCGCGGTGGGGCTGGCCGTGGGCGAGTCGCTGCGGTCGGTGCTGGCCGGGTGGGGCGCGGCGACGGTGCTGCTCGCCGCCTTCGCCATCGGCGGGCTGGTGGTCGGTCGCACCACGGTCCGGGCCGCCAGCCGCCACGCGGTGAACCTGGCCCGGGCCGGTCGCCGGGGCGCGACCCGCGCCGGGCGCTCCCTCTCCACCCTCGCCCCCGCCGACCGCTCGCTCGACGAGCGACGGACGACCTCGACGGGCACGACGACGACCGGCGCCGTCCGGCCGGGCCCCGGGTGTCGTCGCCGCCGGCCACGGTGCCGACGTTGGTCGTGCCGCCCCTTCCCGACGCCGTGCCGCTCCCGTCCCCGAGGCGGCCGTCGAGCCGGAGCCGCAGCCGCCGATGGCCACGCCGCCGACCGGGTCGGAGCGGCCGGGGAAGGCGGGCGGGCCCACCGAGCAGCTCGAGATCGACCTCGGCCCGGCGGCGGAGCGCAGCCCGTGGAAGCTCCCGCCACTGTCGCTGCTCAAGCTGGGCAAGGCCCAGGAGGTCGACCGGCGCCTGGTCGAAGCCGAGGGCCGCACGCTCGAAGCCGCCCTCGCTGCCCACGGGGTGGAGACCTCGCTCGTCGGCATGACCGTCGGGCCCACCGTCACCCGCTACGAGCTCGCCCTCGGTGCGGGGGTGAAGGTGGCCCGGGTCACCAACCTCCACAAGGACATCGCCTACGCCATGGCGTCGGCCGACGTCCGCATCCTCGCCCCCATCCCCGGCCGCTCTGCCATCGGCGTCGAGGTGCCCAACAAGGCCCGCCAGCTCGTCCTCCTGGGCGACATCCTCACGTCGCCCGAGGCGGCCAAGGCCTCCCACCCCCTCGAAGTCGCCCTCGGCCGCGACATCGCCGGGCGGCCGGTATTGGCCAACCTGGCCGAGATGCCCCACGTGTTGATCGCGGGAGCCACCGGTGCGGGCAAGTCGTCGTGCATCAACTCGCTCATCACGTCGATCCTGGCCCGGTCCACCCCCGACCAGGTGCGGATGATCCTCATCGACCCCAAGCGGGTCGAGCTGGGCCAGTACAACGGCCTCCCCCACCTGCTCACCCAGGTCGTGGTCAACCCCAAGAAGGCGGCCAACGCCCTGGCCTGGGCGGTGCACGAGATGGAGCGCCGCTACGACCTGCTGGCCGAGGTGGGCGTGCGCGACGTCACCGGCTACAACGCGGCCTACGACCGGGGCGACCTCAAGCCGAATCCTCATGAGACTGGCCCCGGCAGCGAGGTCACCTACCCCCGGCTTCCGTTCATCGTGGTGGTGGTCGACGAGCTGAACGACCTCATGATGGTGGCCGCCCGCGACGTGGAGGAGTCGATCTGCCGCATCGCCCAGATGGCCCGGGCCGTCGGCATCCACCTGGTGATCGCCACCCAACGGCCGTCGGTCGACGTGATCACGGGCGTGATCAAGGCCAACATCCCGTCCCGTCTGGCGTTCGCGGTGTCGTCGCTGGCCGACAGCCGGGTCATCCTCGACCAGCCGGGGGCGGAGCGGCTCATCGGCCAGGGCGACATGCTGCTGGCCATCGCCTCGTCCAACGTCCCTCGGCGGGTGCAGGGGGCGTGGGTGGGCGAGGACGAGGTGCGCAAGCTGGTGGCCCACTGGCGGCGGCAGGCGACGCCCCAGTACGTCGACGGGGTGGAGGGCGAGGAGGGCGCCGCCGGCGGTGGCGCGGCGGGCGTCGAGGACGACGACGAGGAGCACCTCGACGCGGCCATGGAGCTGGTGGTGCGCTCGCAGCTGGGGTCGACCTCGATGCTCCAGCGCAAGCTCCGGGTCGGGTTCGCCCGGGCCGGGCGGCTCATGGACCTGCTCGAACGCCGGGGCGTGGTCGGCCCGTCGGAGGGGTCGAAGGCCAGGGCCGTCCTCATGACGCCCGAGGAGCTCGACGCCCTCCGGGCCCGCCAGTAGCTCTCTGGGGCTGACACGCGCCGAGGGCGCCTCGTCGTTGAGGCGCCCTCGTGCGGTTGATGGGATGGGTTGGTCAGGCGGCGATGCGGCGGGCACCCCCGGAGCGGCGCTCGGTGGCGTCGGTGCGGCCGGATCCGAGCCAGCCGAGGACCGTCGAACAGACCCCGGCCAGCCCGCCGACGATGGCGCCGGTGGCCACCGTGCCCATCCATGACTCCCGCAGCTGGACGCCGAAGCCGACGAAGACCGAGTAGTCGACGGCGACCATGGCCGCGACGGCAAGGGCGAACGTGAGTATCGTTCGTGTTTTGCCGATCGACGGCACCAGCTCCACCAG
Organism: uncultured Acidimicrobiia bacterium; assembly: GCA_963836205.1. Lineage (GTDB taxonomy): Bacteria > Actinomycetota > Acidimicrobiia > Acidimicrobiales > AC-14 > JAXDMK01. The sequence goes on from CAWIIV010000006.1 coordinate 432,710, forward strand.
CAGGTCGGCGAGCTTCAAGGTCGCCAGACCGAACAGTGCGACAACGGCGAAGTGGTACATGTTGCGTTCCTCCTAGCGAAGCGCTCGTGTGCGCTCTTGCACCAAGTTCGACCGCTGGCGACTCGGCGGGGTAACACGTCGTCGGACCAACAAAGGGTCGACCCACGAAAGAGAGAGTGAGCATGGCCACCTACGAGGCGTACTGCGTGAAATGCCGCGAGAAGCGGGAGTTCGAGGGCGAAGAGGTCGAGCTCAAGAACGGCCGCCGGGCCGCCCAGGGCCTGTGCCCGACGTGCGGCACCAAGATGAACCGCATGCTGGGGAAGAAGGCGGAGGCGTAGGCGCCCGCCACCGCCACCGCCTCCGCCCGCCCCGGCACCCGGGGCCGCCATCCGGGGGACCACGGGTACGCTGGACTTCGTGACCGCGCCGGCTAGCACGACCGGCCCGGCCGTCCCCGCCCAACGCTTCTGGCTGGAGACCCTCGGCTGCCCCAAGAACCAGGTCGACTCCGACAAGCTGGTCGGCACGCTGATCGCGGACGGGATGGTGGCGGCCGACCGGCCCGAGAACGCCGACCTGGTGGTGGTCAACACCTGCGCCTTCATCGAGCCGGCCCGCAAGGAGTCGGTCGACACCATCCTCGCCCTCGACGACGTCCGCCGGGCCGGCTCCCGCCTGGTCGTCACCGGCTGCATGGCCGAGCGCTACGGCGACGAGCTGGCCGCCGCCCTCCCCGAGGTCGACACCGTCGCCGGCTTCGGGGTTCCGGTGACGCTCGGCCGGGGGCCGGCGCCGACCGCGGTCGACCTGGCCCGGCTCGACCTGCTGAACCTGCCCCGGCCCAAGTCGGCCGCGCCGTGGGCCTACGTGAAGGTGGCCGAGGGCTGCGACCGCACGTGCGGCTTCTGTGCCATCCCCTCGTTCCGGGGCAAGCAGCGGTCGCGGTCGGAGGAGTCGATCCTCGACGAGGTCGACCGCCTGGAAGTCGCCGAGATCGTGCTGGTGGCCCAGGACCTGGCGTCGTACGGCCGCGACGTGGGGCGCAAGGGGGCGATCGTCCCCCTGGTGGAGGCGGTGGCCCGTCGGGTGCCCCGGGTGCGCCTTCTGTACCTGTACCCGTCCGAGCTCGACGACCGCCTGGTCGACACCATCTGTGCCACCGGCGTCCCCTACTTCGACCTGTCCCTCCAGCACGTGTCGAAGCCGCTGCTGCGGCGGATGCGGCGCTGGGGCGACGGCGATCGCTTCCTCCGGCGGATCTCGTCCATCCGCGACCGGGAGCCGGAGGCCGCCTTCCGGTCGTCGTTCATCGTCGGCTACCCGGGCGAGACGGAGGACGACCACGACCTCCTCCTCCGGTTCCTCGACGACGCCCAGCTCGACTGGGCCGGCTTCTTCGCCTACTCGGCGGAGGACGGCACCTACGCCGCCGGCCTCGACGGGGCGGTCGGCGACGGCGTCGTGGCCGAGCGCATGCGGGAGCTGTCGGAACTGCAGGACGACATCACCCTTGCCCGCCGCGACGCCCTGGTGGGCTCGAAGATCGAGGTCCTGGTCGACGAGCCCGGTGTCGGCCGCAGCCACCGGGAGGCGCCCGAGATCGACGGTGTCGTCAACCTGACGGCCGGCCCCGCGCCCGGTACGTTCGTGACCGTGACGGTCACCGGCGCCGCTGGCGTCGACCTCGAAGCCTTCTAGGGCGGGGTCGGACCCTTGTCCACCTCCTCCTTCGGGCCGTCCGCGCTGGCCACGCCGGCCAACGCCATCACCATGGTGCGGGTCCTGGCCCTGCCCGTGGTCGTCCTGCTGATCCTCGGCACCGACACCCAGTGGCAGGCGCTGGCGGTGTGGTTCGTGCTGGCGGTGAGCGATCTTGCCGACGGCTGGCTGGCCCGCCGCCAGGGGGCCACCCGCTCGGGCGCCTTCCTCGACCCCCTGGCCGACAAGGTCCTGGTGTTGGGGGCGATGACCGCGCTGGTGGCCACGGGCGCCATGTGGTGGGTGCCGGTGACGTTGATCGCCACCCGCGAGGTGGGGGTGAGCGCCTACCGGTCCTATGTCGGGCGGCGGGGGATCTCGGTGCCGGCCCGGATGTCGGGGAAGGTCAAGACCTGGATGCAGGCCATCGCGGTGGGGCTTGCCATCGCGCCGGTGGAGTCGGACGCCTACCTGGCCTTCGTCGACTTCGCGGTGTGGCTGGCGGTGGGGATGACGGTGGTCACCGGGGTCCAGTACCTGCTCGAAGGGCGGCACGTCGTCCGTGCGCTCTGAGGGGGGGATCGGCACCCGTTCCTTCTCCTGTTCGGTCCTGGCCGTCGGCACCGAGCTGCTGCTCGGTCAGGTCGTCGACACCAACTCCGCCTTCATCGGCGACCAACTGGCCCGGGCGGGGATCGACTCCCACCTCCACGTCCACGTGGGCGACAACGTCGAGCGCATCGCGGCCGCCCTGCGGACGTTGCTGGCGGGGAGCGAGGCGGTGATCGTGTGCGGCGGGCTCGGTCCGACCCAGGACGACATCTCCCGGGAGGCGATCGCGGTCGTGCTGGGAACGGCGTTGGTTCGCGACCCGGGGATGGCCTCGCGGATTGCCGACCTGTTCGCCCGAAGGGGACGGGAGATGGCGCCGAGCAACCTGCGCCAGGCCGACCGGCCCGAGGGCGCCCGGTTCGTCCTCCAGGAGCTCGGCAGCGCGCCCGGGCTGATCTGCCCCGTCAACGGCGGCAAGGTCGTCTACGCGGTGCCGGGCGTGCCCGCCGAGATGCGGGAGATGGTCGGGCGGGCGGTCATCCCCGACCTCCAGGCGCGGGCGGGGTCGCGATCGGTGATCGTCAGCCGCATGCTGCGCACGTGGGGCACGGCCGAGTCCACCCTCGCCGAGCTCATCGGGCCCCGGGTGGAGCGGCAGACCAACCCCACCATCGCCTTCCTGGCGTCGGGGATCGAGGGGATCAAGGTCCGGCTCACGGCCAAGGCCGGGGACCTCGACGGGGCGACGGCCCTGCTCGACGCCGAGGAGAAGGAGCTGCGGGCGATCCTCGGGGCCCTGGTGTTCGGCGTCGACGACGAGTCGATGGAGAAGGCGGTGGGCGACCTGCTGGGGGCGCAGGGGCTGAGGCTGGGCGTGGCCGAGTCGCTCACCGGCGGCCTGGTCGGGTCCCGGCTGGCCGAGGTGCCGGGGTCGAGCGGGTGGTTCAAAGGGTCGATCGTGGCCTACGACAGCCAGGTGAAGTTCGACCTGCTGGGGGTGCCCGAGGGGCCGGTGGTGAGCCGGGAGGCGGCCGCCGCCATGGCGTCGGGGGCCCGGCGGGTGCTCGAGGCCGACGTGGGCCTGGGGGTCACCGGTGTGGCCGGGCCCGCGACGCAGGAGGGGAAGCCGGTGGGCACCGTCTTCACCGCGGTCGACCTCGACGGCGAGGTCGACGTCCAGGAGCTACAGCTGCCGGGCGGGCGGCAGCTGGTGCGGCAGCTGGCCGCCATCTCCCTCGTCGACCAGCTCCGGCGACGGTTGCTCGACCGGGGCTCGGGCTAGGGGTTCTTGGCCCGGCTGTTCGTGGCCGTCTGGCCCCCCGCCGACGTGCTCGACGCGGTGGCACGGCTCGACCGCCCGCCGGTCGCCGGGGTGCGGTGGACGGGCCGGGAGCACTGGCACGCCACCCTCCGCTTCCTGGGCCCGGTGGACGACGTGGCCGCGGTCGCCGATGGGCTGCGGGACGGCCTCGGGATCGGCGGCGGCGGGCCCCTGGACGCGGTGGAGGCGGTGCTGGGACCGGCGGTGGGGCGGTTCGGGCACCGGGTGCTGCACGTGCCGGTGGCAGGTCTGGGCGAGGTGGCCGACCGGGTGGTGGCCCTGACCGAGGGTCTGGGCCGCCCGCCCGAGGACCGGGCCTTCGCCGGCCACCTGACACTCGCCCGGGTGGCCAAGGGGGCCCGGGTCGACCTGTCCCGGTTGGCGGGCGAAGCGGTGACGGGGCGGTGGACCGTGGACGATGTGTGCCTGGTGGAGAGCCACCTGGCCCCCACGGGCGCCCGCTACGAGGTGCTGGAGTCGTTCGCCTTGTCGTGAGCGCCGTGGGCGAGGAGCAGGTCGATGATCTCGGTGTCGTCGTGAAGGCGGGCCGCCATCAGCGCGGTGAACCCCTCCTGCTGCTCGGCGTCGGGGTCGGCCCCGGCCTCGAGGATGAGGCGGACGGCCTCCACGTTGCGGGCGGCGGTGGCGGCGTGGAGGGGTTGGACCCGCATGGGATTGCGGGCCACGGCGTGGACGTCGGCGCCGTGGGCGAGGAGGAACCGGACCGCCTCGGGGTGGCCGAAGAAGGCGGCCAGGCCGACCGGCGTGAAGCCGTCGGACGACCACGCGTTGGCCTGGCCGGGGTCGTCGTCGACCAGTTGGGCCAGGCGGCCGAGGCGGCCGAGGGCGGCGGCGTCGAAGACGTCGAGGACGGGTTCGGCGGCGAGGATGGCGTCGACGATCTCGGCATGGCCCCGGTAGCGGGCCCACAGGACGGCGGAGACCCCCGTCGGGCTCCGGGAACCGGCCAAGGAGGGGTCCTGGGCCAGGATCCGGGCCACGGCGGCGGCATTTCCGGCCTCGATGGCGTCAAAGAGGGCCATAGGTTCAGTAGGCTACCTATCTATGTGCCCCCTGGCAACCCCTCCGAGGCCCGATGAGGTCGCCGACCGCCTCCATTCGGCCGCGATCCGCCTCCTGCGGCGGGTCCGGCGGGAGGACGAGGCCACAGGGCTCACCGGGGCCCGACTGTCGGCCCTGTCGGTGGTGGTCTTCGGCGGCCCCCTCACGGTGGGCCAGCTGGCCGCCGCCGAGCAGGTGCGGTCGCCCACGGCCAGCAAGCTGGTGGCCGAGCTGGAGGCGCTGGGCCTGGTGACGCGGGAGACGTCGGCCACCGACCGGCGGGTGACCGAGGTGCGGGCCACCGCCCGGGGCCGGTGGATGCTCCAGGCCGGGCGCCGGCGACGGGTGGCCGTCCTTTCCGCCCGCCTGGGCCGGGTCGGTGCCGACGACCTGGCCACGCTCGACCGGGCCGCCGAGATCCTCGAGGACGTTCTCGTCGATCCGGAGTGATTCCGCGCCGGGATCCTTGACCCGAACGTGAGTTCGGAACTACGCTCGTGAAGTTACAGGGCCGAAAGTGTCACACCCCCTTCGTAGGGTGATTGCCGTCCAGAACCGACGACGAGCAGAAGGGAACTACCGGTGGATCGAGACAAGTCCCTCAAGAACGGGGCGCTCGACATGGCGATGAGCCAGATCGAGAAGAGCTTCGGCAAGGGCGCAGTCATGCGCATGGGAGAGAAAGCTTCGATGGACGTGGAGTCCATCTCCACCGGTGCCCTCGCCCTCGACATCGCCCTGGGCGTGGGCGGTCTGCCCCGAGGTCGCATCGTGGAGGTCTTCGGCCCGGAGTCGTCGGGCAAGTCCACCCTCGCCATGCACGTGGTCGCCGAGGCCCAGCGCAACGGGGGCACGTGCGCCTACATCGATGCCGAGCACGCCATGGACCCAGTGTACGCCCGGGCCATCGGCGTCAACGTCGACGAGCTGCTCATCGCCCAGCCCGACACGGGCGAGCAGGCGCTGGAGATCTCCGACATGCTGATCCGTTCCGGCGCCCTCGACGTGCTGGTCATCGACTCGGTGGCCGCCCTCACGCCCCGGGCCGAGATCGAGGGGGAGATGGGCGACAGCCACGTCGGCCTCCAGGCCCGGCTCATGTCGCAGGCCCTGCGCAAGCTCACCGCCACCCTCAACAAGACCGACACCATCGCCCTGTTCATCAACCAGCTGCGGGAGAAGATCGGGGTCATCTACGGGTCACCCGAGGTCACCCCCGGCGGGCGGGCGCTGAAGTTCTACGCCTCCATCCGGCTCGACATCCGCCGCATCGAGTCGATCAAGGACGGTGTCGAGGTCGTCGGCAACCGCACCCGGGTCAAGGTGGTGAAGAACAAGGTGTCGGCGCCGTTCCGCCAGGCCGAGTTCGACATCATGTACGGCAAGGGCATCAGCCGCGAGGGCTCCCTGCTCGACGTCGGGGTCGACATGGGCTTCATCAAGAAGTCGGGCGCCTGGTACACCTACGACGGCGAGCAGCTGGGCCAGGGCCGGGAGAACGCCAAGGCCTTCCTCATCGAGAACCCGGAGATCATGGTCGAGGTGTCCGAGCGCATCCGCCAGAAGGTCAAGGGCGTCGACCCCGAAGTGGTGGCGCCGGCCCCGGCACCCGACGCCAACGGGTCCATCGCCAACGGGTCCATCGCCAACGGGTCCATCGCCAACGGGTCCATCGCCAACGGGTCGACGGTCAGGGTCGACTGAGGCCGGGCACGGCGGCCCCCTCCGTCTACGGCGGGCCCCTATATATAAGGACAAGGATCCGGCCCGGCGGCAGGTCGAGCCGGGCCGGATCGGTCCTGCGCGGAGCCCTCCGAGGCCGACCCGGGCGAGCCGCCGTACGCCGACGGCGCGGTGGCCATCGCGCATCTCCCCTTCCCCCTACGGCGGCGGCATGGTAGATCTCTCACCCACCGGTGCGCTGCGCCTGCCAGGGAGGAACCACAGCGGCCGCCGTCGAACGGTTAGAGACAGTCGCGTCATTGGGGGACACGTGGTCGAGGTCTTGAAGGTCTCCAGCAAGTCCAACCCGAACTCGGTCGCGGGGGCCCTGGCTGGGGTCCTGCGCCAGACGGGAGCGGTCGAGGTCCAGGTGGTGGGGGCGGGCGCCCTCAACCAGGCCATCAAAGCCATCGCCATCGCCCGGGGCTTCGTCGCGCCCTCCAACCTCGACCTGGTGTGCATCCCCACGTTCGCCGACATCCTCATCGACGGCCAGAGCCGCACCGCCATCCGCCTGGCCGTCGAAGACCGGGCCCGGCGCAAGCCGGAGCCGCTGACCGAGGTCCGGGGGGCCGCGACCGACGGGATCGCGGCGACGGCCCCGTCCCCGGCGATGGCGGCGGCCGACGGTCTGGCCGCCCATGGCCTGGACTCGACCGCGCCGGTGGCGTCCGTGACCACCACGACCGCGGCGACGACCGCCACGCCGGCGCCCACGGTCGTGCTCACCGCCAACGCCAGCGCCCTCGCCCCCGGATCCGTGGCCGGCCTGGCCGTCGAACCCGCCGTCGGGGTCGTCACCGCCGACATCGAGTCCCCGTCGAGCTCGGAACCCGTGCTCACCTGAGCCACCGGCCGCCGGCTCGAGCGGCGACCCGGAACGGTAGGGTGGCCCTCGCGGGCGCGTGGTGGAATTGGCAGACACGCTGGCTTTAGGTGCCAGTGCTTCGGCATGAGAGTTCGAGTCTCTCCGCGCCCACCCCCGAAGGCGGAAACCGGCCGGAAACCAAGCCGAGGTCGAACCGCTACCTTGGAGCCAGCCCCGCATCACCGCCCCCCCCGGGCACCGCCCCCCCGGGCACCGCCCCCCGGACACATCGCCAAGGAGCGTGCATGACCTCCGACCTCGTAGTGCCGCAGTACAACGCCCAGACCTACGTCGGCGACCGGTCGAGCGAGGTGTACTCGCGGCTGCTCAAGGAGCGGATCGTGTTCCTCGGCTCGCAGGTCGACGACTCGTCGGCCAACCTCATCTGCGCCCAACTCCTCCTGCTGCAGAGCGAGGATCCCGACCGCGACGTCTACCTCTACATCAACTCCCCCGGCGGATCGGTGTCGGCCGGCATGGCCATCTACGACACCATGCAGTACATCAGCTGCGACGTCGGCACCATCTGCCTGGGCCTGGCCGCCTCCATGGGCCAGTTCCTCCTGTGCGCGGGGGCGCCGGGCAAGCGCTACGCCCTCCCCCACTCCCGGGTCCTGATGCACCAGCCGTCGGCCCAGATGCAGGGAACCGCGGTCGACATCGCCATCCACGCCAAGGAGATCATCTACACCAAGAAGATCATGGCCGAGCGGATCGCATTCCACACCGGCCAGTCGGTGGAGACGGTGCTCGCCGACTCCGACCGCGACCGGTGGTTCACGGCCGAGGAAGCCCGTGACTACGGGATCATCGACCACGTGATCGAGCGCTCCCGGCAGGTGGCGGCGTAGGCCGAAGGTCCGACGGCTATGCGGATCGCCGTCACCGGCTCCCACGGACTCATCGGTACCGCTCTCGTCGAGAGCCTCACAGCCGACGGACATCAGGTCACCTCGCTCGTCCGGGGCGATCCCAAGGGACCCCACGAGCTGCGCTGGTCGCCCTCCACCGGCACCATCGACGCCGCCGGGCTCGAAGGCCACGACGCGGTCGTCCACCTGGCGGGCGTCGGCATCGGCGACCACCGGTGGACCGACGACCACAAGCGGGCCGTCCTCGACAGCCGGGTGCAGGGGACCTCGCTGCTGGCCACCACCCTGGCCGGCCTCGATCGCCCGCCGAAGGTGCTGGCCTCCGCCTCCGCCGTCGGGTACTACGGCGACACCGGCTCCCGCGCCGTCACCGAGGCCGACGGCCCCGGCACCGGTTTCCTGGCCGACGTGGTGCAGCAGTGGGAGGACGCCGCCGCCCCCGCGGCCGAGGCCGGCGTCCGGGTGGCCCGGCTCCGCAGCGGCGTGGTGCTCACCGACAAGGGGGGCGCCCTCGACAAGCAGTTGCTCCCGTTCAAGATGGGCCTCGGGGGACGGGTCGGCACCGGCGAGCAGTACCTGAGCTGGATCAGCCTCGACGACGAGGTGGCCGCCATCCGCCACGTCCTCGACACCCCCTCGATCGAGGGACCGGTGAACCTCACCGCCCCCAACCCGGTGACGAACGCCGAGTTCACCAAGGCCCTGGGCACGGTGCTCGGGCGGCCGACGGTGATGCCGGTGCCCAAGCTCGCCCTCAACACCATGTTCGGCAAGGAGATGGTGGCGGAGATGCTCCTCGCCGGCCAACGGGTGCTCCCGGCCGTCCTCCAGTCGTCCGGCTTCACCTTCGTCGACGAGGAGATCGAAGCCGCCCTCCGGCGCATCCTGGGGAGGTAGCCGGGCCGAGCGCCGGATCAGGCGGTGGGCACGTCCAGGCTGGCGAGCAACTCCCGGACCCGCCGTTCGATCTCGTCGCGGACGGGGCGGACCTGGTCGACGGCCTTCCCGAACGGGTCTTCGAGGGTCCAGTCCTCGTAGCGTTTCCCGGGGAACAGGGGGCAGGCGTCGCCGCAGCCCATGCTCACCACCACGTCGGCGGCCCGGACGATCTCCTCGGTCCACGGCTTGGGGAACTCGTGGGCGATGTCGATGCCCACCTCGGCCATCGCCGCCACCGCGGCCACGTTGATCTCCGGCCCGGGCGCGGACCCTCCCGACCAGGCGATCGCCCGGTCGCCGGCCAGGTGGTTGAACCAGCCCAGCGCCATCTGCGACCGACCGGCGTTGTGGACACAGAGGAAGAGCACCACGGGGACCCCGTCGCCGGCCCGGCTCTCGACGCGGGCCAGCGCCTTCAGGCGCTGGCGGGCGAAGCGCTCGGCCATCAGGGGCAGGAAGTTGGCCACCGTCGCCTTGCCCGCGAACTGGTCGTAGCTGCCGACGAGGAACAGCTCGATGGTTTCGGCACTGAAGGTGCCGGTGAACTCCTCCGCCAGCCGGCGGGCGGCGCTGGAGAGCATCGGCCGCTGCTCGACGGGGATCGACGCGACGTCGGACACGGGTGGGGCCTCCTGGGGGCTCGCGGGAAAGGTCATCGGGCTCGGCCGGACCCGGTGGGGAGGACGGCGCTGTCGTCCCGGTGCGGCACGACCACGTCGGCCGCGACCGCGGTCACGTCCGGATAGAGGACCTTGACCGCGCCGACGGCCAGGGCGGTGCCGACGACCTGGGCCGCGACGAAGGGCACCACCGACCCGGGAGCGATGCCGGCGAACGAGTCCGACAGGGTCCGGGCGAGGGTCACCGCGGGGTTGGCGAAGCTGGTGGAGGAGGCGAAGAAGTAGGCGCCGCCGATGTAGGCCCCGACCGCGAACGGCGCCGCCGCCGAACGCCCCGACCGCACCACGCCGAAGACGACGAGGAGGAGGCCGAAGGTGGCCACCACCTCGCTCGTCCACAGGGCGCCTGAGCTGCGGGTATGGGTCGACAGCTCGACGGCCGGCAGGGAGAACATCAGGTTGGCCACCACCGCCCCGATGGCACCGCCGACGAACTGGGCCCCGACGTAGGCGGCCGCCTCTCTGGTCGTCAGCCCGCCGAAGATCCGGTCGGCGATCGTGACGACCGGGTTGAGATGGGCACCCGAGACCGGGCCGAGGGCGAGGATGATGGCAACCAGGGCCGCCGCGGTGGCAGCCGCGTTCTCGAACAGCTGCAGCCCGGCGTCGGACGACAGCCGGGAGGCGGCGATGCCGGAGCCGATCACCGCCGCCACCAACAGGGCGGTGCCGAGGCCCTCGGCCAACATCCGGCGGGCGAGCGGGGGCGTCATCGGTCGGCGCGGCGTTGGGTCAGCACAGGTCGTCGACGTCCGGGAAGATCGCAGCCTCCATTGATAGACTGGCGTCGATCAGTTAACCCGACCAATCGAGGATTGTCAATGGGAGACGGGATCGCGACCAACCGGGCTTCGTCCCTGGCGGTGGTGGCCGACGACGAGTGCTGCCCGGCGGTGCTGTCGTCCGCCCTCTCCGAGCACCATGCCACCGCCCTCGCCCACGACTTCGCCGCCCTCGCCGACCCGGTCCGGCTCCGGCTCCTCAGCCTCCTCACGTCCGCCGCCGCCGGCGAGGCGTGCGTGTGCGAGCTCACCGGGCCCTTGGGCCGTTCTCAGCCCACGGTGTCGCACCACCTGAAGATCCTGGTGGACGCAGGGCTGATCGTCGGCGACAAGCGGGGCCGATGGGTCTGGTACCGGGCCGTCCCCGAACGGCTCACCCAGTTGCGCAGCATCCTCGCCTAGCGAAGGCAGGAGCCGGTGTCGACCGCGCCCCCCGGGGCTGGTCGAGCACGGCGGTGAGCTCGCTGGTGGCCAGGGCGTAGGCAGTGGCGGGCTGGTCGGGCGCGGTGGCGAAGGCCACGCCCACCACCTCGCCGTTGACGTCGACGAGGGCGCCGCCTGAGTCGCCCGGCGCCAGTTGGGCGGCCAGGATGAAGATCTCACGGCGGATGGTGCGCTCGCCGTACAGGTCGCGGCCGAGGGCCTCGATGGCGGCCTCGATGCGGACCGGCGACACCTCGAGCTCCTCCTGGCCCCCCGGGTGCCCGAAGACGGCGCCGTCGCTGCCCACCACGGCCGTCCCGACGGCGAGGGCGGGCTCGCCCAGGCCGGGCACCGACAGCAGGGCCAGGTCGCGGTCGGAGTCGAACACCTGCACCGTGGCCGCCAGCCGCCGCCCGTCGGGACGGATGACCGACGGGTTGTCGACCCCCGCTACCACGTGGGCGTTGGTGACGACCGTCTCCGTGTCGGCGGTGAAGCCGCTCCCGGTGAGGACGCGACCGCAGGCCTGGCCGCTGACCTTCACCGTCGACGCCGCCACCCGGCTCACCACGTCGGGCGCCAGGGCGCTGGCCACCGGCGGGGCTCCGGTGCTCGGTGCCGGGCGGAGGCGGGAGAAGACCTCGGGGAAGTTGGCGTCGACGACCTGCTGGCGCAGGTCCTGGAGGGGTTTGGGGGCGCGGGGGGCGGCGGAGTCGATGGCGCGGGCGACGGTGGAGTTGCGGACCTGCTTGGAGATCTCGCCGGGGACGTCGGCCAGCACCGGCAGGAGCAGCCACAGCACGACCAGCACGCCGAGGGCGCCGGCAACCGCGCCGCCCACATGGTCGGCCATGCGCAGCCCGCCGAAGGGGAGGAGACCGCGCAGGCGGAAGCCCACCATCTCCCCCAGCGCCGCCCCCAGGCTGGCGGTGAGGAGGAAGATGCCGACCGCCATCAGCAGCTTCACCTGGGGATCGGGCGAGTGCACCAGGTCGAGAACCTTGTGGGAGAACGACGCCGCCAGGGCCAGGCCGAGGAGCCAGCCGATCCATCCCGCCACCCGGGCCAGGAGCCCGACCCGGTAGCCCCCGAGCGTCGCGCCCACCACCACGGCCGCCACCAGGAGGTCGAACAGGTTCACTGGGCGTCGAAGCTACGCCACGGGGCGATGGATCCGGGACATGGCTCAGGCGGCGAGAGCCGCCGCCCGCTGCACCAGCTCGGGGTACACCCCGGGATCGTCGGAGACGACCACCGGGAAGCCCCGCCCGTGCTCGCCCTCCCACCGGATCTCGACTCCCGGGTTGTGCCCGTCGGTGCCGTCGGGGAGGAACAGGTGCGGACTGCCGCGCACCGCCGCCCCCGGCTCGGTGGCGGTGGCGTGCTGGGCCATCACCGCCTTCCGGGCCCGACCGTCGTCGAGGGCCGCCCGCAGCCGGTCGACGTCGACCGCTCGGCAGTCGCCGGCCACGTCGAGGATCACCGACCGCAGGGAGATGCAGCGGCTGTGGCCGAAGAACGCCCGCCGCAGGGCCCGGTCGAGCTCCTCGGACGCGACCAGGTCCTGCTCCTTGGCCGCCTGCACCGCCTCCAGCGCGGGCAGGGTCGTGACCGGCCAGTGCGACGGGTCGGCCTGCCACACCTCCCACCCCGCGCCCGGCTCCAAGCCGCCCGCCACCGGGATCTCGGCCTCGATCACCCGCTTCGGCGTGGGTCGGGAGTTGGCGACCTCGAGGGCGAAGGCCCGGTGGTCGAAGCGCACGATGCCCTCCAGGTCGAGCGCCCGCCGGGCCTGGTGAAGACGGTGGACGGCCACGTGCGCCCATGGGCAGCCGACGTCGGACCACACGACGATCGTCCCGGGAGCGACCTCGACCACGAGTCCCGTCCTACCCATCGGTGCGACCGCCCAGGCCGGTCAGCTAACTTTTCCCCCAACAGCCACACGAGCAACACCCACGAACGCGGGACGAAGAGGACATGAGCGGGCCCAGGACATGAGCGGCATCGAACATCTGGTGGGACGGGAGGTTCTCGACTCCCGGGGCAACCCGACGGTCGAGGTGGAGGTGACGACGGCCGACGGCGGCCGGGGCCGGGCCATCGTCCCCTCGGGAGCGTCCACCGGCAGCCACGAGGCCCACGAACGGCGGGACACGGGCAGCCGCTACCGGGGCCTGGGCGTGCAGGGGGCGGTGGCCAGCGTCAACGGCGAGATCGCCGACGCCCTCCTCGGGTGGGACGCCCTCGACCAGCGGGGGCTCGACTTCCAGCTCCTCGCCCTCGACGGCACGCCCAACAAGGCCCGCCTCGGCGCCAACGCCATCCTCGGCGTGTCCCTGGCCGTGGCCCGGGCCGCGGCCGACGAGCTCGACGTCCCCCTCTACCGCTACCTGGGCGGGGCCAACGTGTGCGTCCTCCCCCTGCCCATGCTCAACGTCCTCAACGGCGGCGCCCATGCCACCAACCCCCTCGACATCCAGGAGTTCATGCTCGTCCCCGTGGGGGCGGCGTCGTTCTCCGAGGGGCTGCGGTGGGCCACCGAGTGCTACCACGTGCTCAAGGGCATCCTCAAGGGTCGGGGGCTGTCGACCGGGCTGGGCGACGAGGGCGGCTTCGCACCCCACCTGGGCAACGAGGCAGGCGTGCAGGTGCTGTTGGAAGCGGTGGAGCAGGCCGGCTACCGGCCCGCGACCGACATCGCCATCGCCCTCGACGTGGCCGCCACCGAGCTCTACGACAGCGAAACCGGCGTCTACACCCTCGCCGGCGACGGCCACCAGCTCGACGGGGCCGCCTTCGCCGACTTCCTGGTGGGCCTGGTCGACCGGTATCCCGTCGTGTCGATCGAGGACGGCATGGCGGAGGACGACTGGGACGGCTGGAAGGCGCTCACCACCGCCCTCGCCGGGCGCATCCAGCTGGTGGGCGACGACCTGTTCGTCACCAACTCGGAGCGACTGGAGAAGGGCATCGCCGCCGGGATCGCCAACGCCATCCTCATCAAGGTCAACCAGGTGGGCAGCCTCACCGAGACGCTCGACACCATCGGCGTGGCCTCCCGGGCCGCCTACCGGTCGGTGATGTCGCACCGCTCGGGCGAGTCGGAGGACACCACCATCGCCGACCTGGCCGTCGCCACCAACTGCGGTCAGATCAAGACCGGGGCTCCGGCGCGGTCGGAACGGGTGGCCAAGTACAACCAGCTCCTGCGCATCGAGGAGGACCTGGGTGAGGCGGCCGTGTTCCGGGGTGGGGCCGAGCTGGCCGGCACCCGGTGGGCGGAGGCCGAGGGATGATCCGGCGGGCGGTGCGGCACCGGGTGGGCGTGGCCGTGGCCGCGCTCGCCCTGGTGGGCGTGCTGTTCCTGGCCGTCTTCCCCGCCCGGGCCTGGGTCGCCCAGCGCAACCACCACGACGAGCTGGCAGCCCAGGTGGCCGCCCTCCAGGCCACCAACCAGGCCCTGGCCCAGCGGGCGGCCGAGCTCGACACCCCCGAGGAGATCGAGCGCCTGGCTCGCCTCCACTACCAGTTGGTGAAGCCCGGGGAGGAGGCCTACGTCATCCTTCCCGACGGCGTGCCCCCCACCACCGTGGCGCCCCCGCCCCCTCCCGAGCCGGCCGAGCAGAAGGGCCTGGTGGGCAAGGTGTGGGACCGGATTACCTCACTCTTCTGAGGACTTTCTAACCTTTGCCCATGGCTGAGGTGAGGGTGGGGACGAGCGGGTGGTCGTACCCCGAGTGGCTCGGCCGCTTCTACCCCAACGGCACGTCCCCGGCCCGGATGCTCGACTTCTACGGACGGCGCTTCGCGACGGTCGAGGCCCACGCCACCTACCGCCGCCTGCCGGCCCCCACCGCCCTCGAGAAGTGGCGGACCCAGGTGGGCCCAGGGTTCCACTTCGCCTGCAAGGCCCACATGGGGATCAGTCACCGCCGCGACCTCGACGGGGTGGAGGAACGGGTGGCTGCGTTTCTTACCGCGGTAGTACCGCTGGCCGACAACCTGGGCCCGGTGCTGGTCAGCCTGCCCCACAAGCAGCCCGACCTCGACCGCCTCGACCGGCTGCTGGCCGCCTTGCCCCGCCCCCCTGCGGGTCCGGTGGCGGCCTTCGAAGTCGGCCCCGCCTGGTACACCAGTGAGGTGATCAGCCGGATCGAGGCCCACGGGGCAACCCTGGTGGTGGTCGACAACGACAACGAGGGGGAGGAGCGGGCGCCGCTCACGGTGGGGCCGGTGGCCTACGTCCGCCTCCGCCGGGGGCTCTACGACCGGGCCGCGCTGGAGGCGTGGGCCGAAAGGCTGGCCAAGGTCCGGGCCGACGGGCGCGACGCGTACGCCTACCTGAAGCACGACGCCGAGGGCGACGGTCCCCGCTACGCCCGGCGGCTGGCCGAGCTGCTGGCGGGGCAGTGAGCCCCACCGCCACCGACGACGATGTCGCCGCGGTCGCCGAGTTGCTCGGGCGGCCGCCGCAGGGCGACTTCGAGGTGGTCGTGCGCGACCCCGACGGCCGGCCGGTGGTCATCCGCAACGCCCCCCTCATGGCCGACGGCACACCGATGCCCACCCGCTACTGGCTGGTCCACGCCGAGCTGCGGCGGCAGGTGAGCGGGCTGGAGTCGAGCGGCGGGGTGCGGGCGGCGGAGGCGGCCGTCGACCCGGTCGAGCTGGCCGCGGCCCACGCCGCCCACGCGGCCGAGCGCGACTCGGCCCTGCCCCCCGGCTACGCCGGCCCCCGGCCGTCGGGTGGCGTCGGCGGGACCCGCAAGGGGGTCAAGTGCCTCCACGCCCACTACGCCTGGCACCTCGCCGGCGGCGACGACCCAATCGGGCGGTGGGTCGCGGCCCGGTTGGCCGAGCGTCAGAACCAGGCATGAGCGGGGCCGTGGCCGTGTGCCGGGCGGCCATCGACTGCGGCACCAACTCGACCAGGCTGCTGGTGGTCGACGGCGACGGCGCGACCTTGGAGCGGCTCATGCGCATCACCCGCCTGGGCCAGGGCGTCGATGCCACCGGCCGGCTGGCGCCGGAGGCGATCGAGCGGACGGTGGCGGTCCTTCGCGAGTACCGCGGCGTCCTCGACCGTCTCGACGTGGAGCGGGTGCGGATGACAGCGACGTCGGCCGCCCGCGACGCGGCCAACCGGGACTTGTTCTTCGACGCGGCCGAGGCGGTGGTGGGGGCGCGCCCGGAGCTGCTCGGGGGCGACGAGGAGGCCCGCCTGTCGTTCCTGGGGGCGACGGCCGAGCTCGACCCGTCCGATGGTCCCTTCCTGGTGGTCGACATCGGGGGCGGGTCCACCGAGTTCGCGGTGGGCACCCCCGGCTCGACGAATGCAGGGCCCGAGGGCGTGGTGTCGGTCGACATCGGCTGCGTGCGCATCACCGAGAAGTTCCTCCTCTCCGACCCGCCCGCGCCCGAGGAGCTGACCAACGCCCTCACCGTCGTCCGCGACTACCTCGACGACGTGGTGCGCGAAATTCCCGCGGCCGCCGACGCCGCCTGCCTGGTGGGTCTGGCGGGCACGGTGTCGAGCGTGGCCACGGTGGAGTTGGGGATCGACTACGACCGTGACCGCGTCCACCACTTCCGCCTCACCCGGGAGGCGGTGGAGGACGTGTTCCGCACCCTCGCCACCGAAACCCGGGCCCAGCGGGTGCACAACCCGGGCCTGGAGGAGGCCCGGGCCGACGTCATAGTGGGCGGTGTGGTGGTCCTGGCCGCGATCATGCGCTACTTCGGGTTCGCCGAATGCCTGGTGAGCGAGTCCGACATCCTCGACGGGCTGGTCATGAGCTTGACCCGTTAGGGTCGGTCGGGATGGCCCTCGGTGAGCGCATCCCCACCACGTTGCGAGGCCGGCGGGTGGTGTTGCGTCCGCTCAATGCGGCCGACTTCGAGGGGTGGCGGGAGGTCCGCCAGCGCAACCGGGGGTGGCTGCTCAAGTGGGAGCCCAAGCCGCCGCCCGGGGCCCCGGACGACACCGAGAGCCGGCCCGCCTTCGTCGCGCGCTGCGGCGCCCGCGAGCGGGAGTGGCAGATGGGGTCGGGCTACGGGTTCGGGATCTTCGTCGGCGGCCAGTTCGCCGGTGAGCTGAACCTGTCGGGGGTGCAACGGGGCCCGTTCCAGAACGCGTACGTCGGCTACTGGGTCGACGAGGCCCAGGCCGGCAACGGGTACGTCCCCGAGGCGCTGGTGGTGGCGGCCCGATTCGCCTTCGAGGAGCTGGGCCTGCACCGGCTCCAGGTGGCCATCATCCCCCGCAACCGGGCCAGCCGCCGGGTGGCGGAGAAGCTGGAGCTGCGGGAGGAGGGCATCGCCCACCGCTACCTGGCCATCAACGGCGTGTGGGAGGACCACATCCGCTACGCCCTCACCGCCGAGGACTGGGCCTCCCGCCGCACCGAGCTGCTGGCCACGTGGATCGGCGAGTCCCGCCCCCAACTCCACCTCAAGCCGAGGCCGTAGCCCGCCCCGCCGCACCCTCGGTCGTTGGTTGTGCAGCTGTGTGGGATAGACCGACGTAACTGCACAACCAACGGCGGGACGCCGCCACCGGTCCCTAGAAGTACCCCATGGGGTCGACGGGGTCGCCGTCGACCCGGACTTCGAAGTGGAGGTGGGGGCCGGTGCACGCGCCGGTGCAGCCGACCCGGCCGATGACCTCGCCCACCGTCACCCGGTCGCCCTCCGAGACGAGGATCGAGCTCTGGTGGCCGTAGAGGGTGGCGATGCTCCCCCCGTGCTCGATGATGGTGGCGTTGCCGTACCCGCCGAGCGATCCCGCGCTGGCCACGACGCCGTCGGCGGCGGCATAGATGGGGTCGCCCGTGTCGGCACCGATGTCGATGCCCGTGTGCATGCGGCCGTCGCCGTAGATGGGATGGATGCGGTACCCGAACGACGAGGTGATCGTGCCCCCAGGGATGGGGAAGAGCAGTTGGCCGCTGCCGGCGGGCAGGGCGGGCAGGGCGGCGATGGCGGCGTCGGCCGGGGCCGCGGCCCGGGCCGCCGCCCGTTGGCGCAGGGTCTCGGCGATGGCGGCCGACTCGGCCTCCAGCGTCGCCACCTCGGCCTGGTAGGCCTCCTTCCGGGACAGGACCTCGGCCCGGAGCTGCTCCTGCTGGGCCACCTCGACGGCGGCGTCGTCGCGCACCGCGTCCTGGGCGTCGCGTGCCACCTGGAGGCGGTCGCGCTCGCCGGCCACCACGTCCCGCTGATCGACAGCCTCGGTTCGTGACTGCTCGAGCTGGTCGCGCAGGTCCTTGACCTCGTCCCGCAGGCGCTCGTTCTCGGCGATGACGTCGGCCTGGCTGCCGACCACCGCTTTGAGGTACGACCGGCGGTGGACCAGCTCGTCGAGGCTGCCCGCCCCCAGCAGCATCCCCGCGTAGCGGGCCGCCTCCGACTGGCCGGTGTAGGCGGCAATGGCCTGCTTGGCCAGCTCCTCCTTGGCCGCGGTCAGCTGCGTGGTGGCCTCGCCCAGACGGGTCTCGGTGCGGTGCTGCTCCGCCTCCAGCGCCGCCAGCCGGGTCTCGGCCCCGTCGACGGCCGCCCTGCACGTCGGCGATCTGGGAATCGAAGCCGGCGACTTTGGCGTCGAGGTCGGCCAGCCGGCCCGAGCTCTCGTCGATCAGCCCGAGGAGCCGACTCTCCTCGGCCGACGCCTCTCCCACCTGTTCCTGGAGGGAATCGATCTGTTCGTCGATCAGCGACTTGTCGGCCTCGGTCTGGGCCAGGGCCGGCACGACTCCCGGCCCGGGCGCGAGGCCGGGCACGAGAACGAGCAGCGCGCAGGCCGCGACCATGGCGCGCGCAACCCCCCCGTGCCTCACTCGGGCCACGCTAGCAACAGCAGCAACACGAACAACAGAAACCCCTCACCAGATGACAGCCGGACCGACGTCAGACGTCGAGGAAGCGGCTGACCGCCAATGCCGAACCCACCGTCCCCACGAGAACACCGACCACGAGCAGCAGGATCCCGGTGCCGGCGACGTCGCCGCTGGTGACCAGGAACTGCTTGAACAGTTGGATGTCGTTGCGAGCCTCGGTGATCCGGCTCTGGATCAGGTCGCGACCGATCCAGACGACGCCGTAGGCCAGGGCGGCCCCGGCCAGGCCTTGGATGAGGCCCTCGAGCATGAAGGGTATTCGGATGAACCAGTTGGTGGCGCCCACCAGCTTCATCACCGCCACCTCCCGGCGGCGGGCGAAGATGGCCATGCGGATGGTGTTGAGGATGAGCAGCGACGCCGCCGCCAGGAGCACCGCGGCCACCGCCCACAGCATGATCTGGAGGAAGTTGGTGACCGACACCAGGGCGTCGACCTCCTCCTTGGCATAGCTCACGCGGAAAACCCCGGCGGTGTTGTCGAACCGCTCGCCGATCACCTTGGTCTGCTCGGCCTGTTTGGGCACCACCCGGTACGACGGGGGGATCTGCTCCACGGTGAGGCTGTCGCGCACGTCGGGCTCGTTGGCGAAGATCTTGCGGAACTCCTCGAACGCCTCCGGCTTGCTCACGTAGTGGTAGCGCTTGACCTCGGGCATCTGCTTGAGCTGGCGGTCGATGGCCTCCGACTCCGGCGCCGAGGCGTCGGGCTTCATGAAGATCGAGAGCTCGACGTTGTCCTTCCACTGCACCGTGGCCCGGTCGACCCCCCGCTTCACGAGGAGGGCCCCGCCCACCAACGTCAGCGAGACGGCGACGGTGAGCGAGCGCGGCCGAGGCCATGGAGATGTTGCGGCGCAGGTTGGAGATCGTCTCCCGCGCCACGTAAGAGAGGTTGACTGCCATGTGTTACGTGAACGCTCCGTAGACCCCGCGGGCCTGGTCTCGGACCAGAGAGCCGCGGTCGAGCTCGACCACCCGGCGGCGCATGGTGTCGACGATGCCGGCGTCGTGGGTGGCCATCACCACGGTGGTGCCGGTGCGGTTGATGCGGTCGAGCAGGCGCATGATGCCGACCGAGGTGTTGGGGTCGAGGTTGCCGGTGGGCTCGTCGGCCAGGAGGATGAGGGGCCGGTTCACGAAGGCCCGGGCCACCGAAACCCGCTGCTGCTCGCCGCCGGAGAGCTCGCTGGGGAAGTGGTCGCGCTTCTTGGACAACCCGACCAGGTCGAGGACCTGGGGCACCTGGGCCTGGATCACGTGGGCCGGGCGGCCGATGACCTCGAGGGCGAAGGCGACGTTCTCGTAGGCGGTCTTGTTGGGCAGGAGCTTGAAGTCCTGGAACACGCAGCCGATGTTGCGCCGCAGGAGGGGCACCTTCCACGAGCCGAGCTGGCCGATGTCCTTGCCCGCGACCCAGATGCGGCCCGAGTCGGGCTTCTCCTCCTTGAGCAGGAGGCGGATCAGGGTGGACTTGCCGGAGCCGGTGGGGCCGACCAGGAAGACGAACTCCTGCTTGGCGATGTCGAGGGACAGACCCCGCAGCGCGGTGACGTTTCCTTTGTAGACCTTGGTGACGTCGCGAAGTCTGATCATGAGGGCCGGGCTTGCCTCCCTACGGAAAGGTGCGGCAGAGGCATGGTAACGGCTCGCGGCCGACCGTTGCGAGCACCCACGCCCGCTCCCCTCGCAGGGGGAAGGGGCAGCACGCCGAGCTGGCCGCCGAGCAGGGGTAAGGCGGCGTCCTGGGTCGTGGGCCTACCTGGTGGTCGTCGGCCTGGTGACGGGCGGCCTGGTGGTCGTCGGCGGCGGGACCGTGGTGGTCGTCGGCGGCGGCACCGAGGTCGACGGCCTGGTCGTCGTCGGCGCGACCGTGGTCGTCGGCCGGGTGATCGTCGGCCTGGTGGTCGTCGGCCGGGTGGTGGTCGGCGCGACCGTGGTCGACGGCCTGGTGGTCGTCGGCGCGACCGTGGTCGGCGTGGTGGTCGTCGACGGTCTGATCGGCCTGGTGGTCGATGTGGGCGTGGTGGTCGTCGTCGACGACACAGTCAGGCGGATGTTGCAGCTGGTGTACGGGCCGGTGACGGGAATGGCTGTCTGCCGTCCCGCCACCACGACGTTCACCGCACTCCCCGCCGAGGCACGGAGCGAGGTCCACTGGGCGGCGCTGGGGGTGAAGCTGGTGCCGGGCTGCTCGGGAGACTGGAGGAGCAGGGTGGCGAAGGTGGCGTCGTAGAACTTGACGATGAACCGGTTGTTCCGGAACGCGGGGCCCCCGCCCTGCGCGCTCCAGGTGAGGGTCGGGGGCAAACCGACGGGTGCCGCCGAGTTGTCGGCCGGCGCGGTGATCCGCGGCGCCACCGCCTGCTCGGTGAAGATGCAACCGATGTCGGCCACCGCGGCCGCGCCCTTGCCGGCGACCAGGGCGGCATAGGCCTCCGAGAGGGTCCAAGCCTCGGCGGCCTTCAGCGGGTTGAAGACAGCGGCGTCACCGAGACGGATGCCCCGCTGGTCACCGGTGTCGGCGGGCGTGTCGTAGAGGTCCCACAACGCCCGCTGCACCGTCAGCTCGTTGTCCTCGCCGAGGCCGGTGCCGCCGGAGGGCCCTTCGAGGTCGTAATCGAGGGTGGAGTCCTCGGTGTCCGTGTAGCGGGTGTCGCCCACGTTGGGGATGCCGAAGGCGGCCGTGCCCATGATCTGTTGCAGGCTGGTGCCGAAATAGGTGGGGAAGCCCTCGCCCCAGGCCAGCCGGGTGCCCAGCGTCCTTGCCCCGGTCGTCCGTCTCCGACAGGTTGTCGCTGGAGGAGTGGTTACCGCCGGGGTTGTCCTCGATCCCCTGGTTGTTCATGAAGTAGTGCCCGAACTCGTGCAGGTTGACGTCCCAGTCGAAGCGGTCGAGGTGGAGGATGTGGAGGGCCCCGTCCCCGAAGTTCGAGGTCTCGTCGGCGGTCGGGAAGTCGACCACGATGGCGGGCAGGGCGGCGCCGGTCAGCGAGGCCGCGTAGGCGACGGTGGTCACCAGCGCGTCGTGGACGGAGAACGCGGTGTTGTTGTCATCGACGTTGTTGGCGGTCAGGTTCCTCGTGAGGGCGGCACCGTCGGCCACGTTGTCGGTGACCGTCGAGTCGATCCGGTGGGTGCCGGCCGTGCCCTGGATGTCGAACCCGGAGCTCTTGGCCAGCACCCGGAGGAAGAGGTCGCGGCCTCCCTCGCCGGTGCCGTCGTCGTTGTTGACCGTGGCCGTGAAGTTGCCCGTGGCGTTGGTGTTCACGGTGGTGACGAGGACGGACCCGACCGTCTCGACGTCGCGGATCTCCACGGGGGCGAGACGTACGGGATGGGTGTTTCCGGCACTGTCGGTGTACCGCACCTGGCCGGAGATGGTCACTGTCCCGCCGGCCGATTGGGCCTGGCTCGGGCCCGTGGCCGCCGTCGCCGATGTCGTCACCACCGCCCCCCCGCCGAGGAGCCGGTCGAGCGCGGCGGCATAGGTATCGGCCGGGAGGGCGGCGCGGGCGGAGGACAGGGCGGTGACCGCGGCGTCGAGCGAACCGCGGGTGCTCTGGGACACGCCGCCGTCCCCGGCGGCAACCCACAGCCTCGTCGAGCGGGTCACGATCGAGTGGCCGACGCTGTCGTAGGCGGTGACGCTCGCCTGCACCACACCCGCCCCCGGACCGGTGACGACGAACGGGATCGGCACGTCGACCGATTGGCCCGCGGCCGGCACCGCCACCACCTGGAGGAGGGGTGCGGCGGTGGTGACCGGACCGACGGTGCGCACCGAGATCGCCAGCCGGGCGAAGTCGCCCTCCGGGGTGAGGTGCAGGGAGGCGGTCGACGCCTCACCGATGGCCGGGGTCCCCGGCGCGGCCGCCATCCCGACGGCGACGCCTCCCGCGGGCTTGACGCGGACACTGCTGACCGATCCCGTGGCTGCTGCCGCCCGCGCCGCTGCCTGGCTCGGACCGGCGCCGGCGACCGCCATCAGTCCGAGCATCCCCACCGACAACCACAGCGCCACCGAACGCGGCCGCTTGGCATCCATCGTCATCGCAGTTCCCGTCACGAGAGGGGCGGAACGGCGCACCATACTTTCAAGCCGCCTCCGCCGCACGGTCCGTTCGGGATCACCTGCCGCGGGCGGCCGGCTACCCCGTCGTGGCGCCCCCACCGAGGATCTCGTCCCGCCGACGGAGGTAGTCGCCCTCGCCGACGGCTCCGAGGGCCCGTTCGTGATCGAGGTGGTCGAGGCGCAGCTGCAGGAGACCGGCCCGCCCGGTCAGGACCTCCGAGCCGGCGGACAGCACCGACACCGCGTCGGTGCGCCCGTACCGCACCCGGTCGGCGTCGTCGACCACATCGACCGTACCGGTGAGCTCGCCGCTGCCGACCGAATCGATGCGGACCGTTGCGTCGAGGGTCAGTCCCACACCGGCCGCCGGGTCTCTCCACCGGCCGGCCCCGGCCTCGACCACCGTGACCGCTCCCGACCCTTCGACCCGCGCTCGCACCCCGCTCACGGGCTCTCGGGTCGCGAACTGCAAGGTCACCCGGAAGGGCACGCCGATCGCCGGAGCGTCACCGGGCAGCACCAGCTCGATGTCCAGCGGCGGAAGCGGCTTCCCGTCGCTGACGGGGGCCGTGGTGGCCGCCGGAACGGACGCCGGTGTGTTTGGTCGGCTCGGCCCCGCCGGTCCACAACCGGCGAGAACCACGCCGGCCACCAGGACCAGCACCGCACGGGCCCATCTCCGGATCACACCCGCTGCCGCTGCCTCCAGCGCAGCCAGGATTCCATGAAGCCGTCGAGGTCGCCGTCGAGGACGGCGCCGATGTTGCCCACCTCGTGGTCGGTGCGGAGGTCCTTCACCATCTGGTACGGGTGCAGGACGTAGGAGCGGATCTGGCTCCCCCACGCCACGTCGCGCTGCTCGCCGGCGAGGGCTTCCATCTCCCGCCGCCGGTCCTCCCGGGCCCGCTCGGCCAGCTTGGCGGCCAGGATCTTCATGGCCACCTCCTTGTTCTGGTGCTGGCTGCGCTGGTTCTGGCAGGACACGACGATGCCCGTGGGCTCGTGGGTTATCCGCACCGCCGAGTCGGTGACGTTCACGTGCTGGCCGCCCGCGCCCGACGAGCGGTAAGTGTCGATACGCAGATCCTTCTCGTCGATCTCGACCTCGCCCGAGAGATCCTCGATGAAGGGGACGGCCTCGAAGGAGGCAAAAGCGGTGTGGCGGCGGGACTGGGAGTCGAACGGGGAGATGCGGACCAGCCGGTGGACACCCTTCTCCGCGCTCAGCAGCCCGTAGGCGTGGCGGCCCCGGACGATGAAGGTGGCCGACGAGATGCCTGCCTCGGTGCCCGGTGACACCTCCTCCAGCTCCACCGCGAACCCCCGCCGCTCGGCCCACCGCAGGTACATGCGCAGCAGCATCTCGGCCCAGTCCTGGGCGTCGGTGCCTCCCGCCCCCGAGTGGACCTCGCACACCGCGTCGAGCTCGTCGTGTTCGCCCGAATACATGGCTCGCAGCTCGACCACGGACAGGTCCTTCTCGACCGCGCCCATGCCCGCGTCGACTTCGGCCTCGAACGACTCGTCGCCCTCCTCCCGGGCCAGCTCGTAGAGGACCTCGACGTCGGACAGGCGCCGCTCCAGGCTGTCGAGCTCGTCGACGTCGTCCTTCACCCGGGCCAACTCGCCGGTGACCTTCCGGGCCGCGTCGGGGTCGTCCCACAACGAAGGATCCGAGGCCTGCTGCTCGAGCTCGGTCAGCCGCAGCCGACGTCCGGGCAGGTCGAGCGTCTTCTCCATGTCGCGCAGCCTGCTGCGCAGGCCCGCCAAGGCGTCGGAGAAATCCCTCACTGGGAGACCAACGTCAAAGGCTTCGACCCGCCTTCGGCGGGGCTGCCTGCATGTTCCGACGAACCAAGCTCGCTTCGCTCACAGGAAGGCTTGGACCCGCCTTCGGCGGGGCTGCCTGCATGTTCCGACGAACCAAGCTCGCTTCGCTCACAGGAAGGCTTGGACCCGCCTTCGGCGGGGCTGCCTGCATGTTCCGACGAACCAAGCTCGCTTCGCTCACAGGAAGGCTTGGACCCGCCTTCGGCGGGGCTGCCTGCATGTTCCGACGAACCAAGCTCGCTTCGCTCACAGGAAGGCTTGGACCCGCCTTCGGCGGGGCTGCCTGCATGTTCCGACGAACCAAGCTCGCTTCGCTCGACGGTTCGTCGGTCATTTGCCGTGACAGAGCTTGAACTTCTTGCCGCTGCCGCAGTAGCAGGGCTGGTTGCGGCCGATCTTCTCGTGCTCGCTCCGCACCACCTGGGCCACCGTGGGCGAGTCGTCGACCGCCACCGGGCCCTCGCCGACCTCGCCGCCGACCGCCGCCTCCCGGGCCGCCGCCTGCTTGACGCCGGCCGACCCGGACGACGGGTCGTCGGGGCCCGACAGCTGCACGTTGACGACGTCGGGCTGGGGCGCCTGCTCGACCACCACCTCGAGGTGCATGACGTACCGCACGAAGTCGTCGGAGATGGCGTCGATCATCTGGCCGAACATGTCGTAGCCCTCGCGCTGCCACTCCGAGAGGGGGTCCTTCTGGCCCATGGCCCGGAGGTTGATGCCCTCCTGGAGGTAGTCCATCTCGTAGAGGTGCTCCCGCCAGCGCTGGTCGAGGATCGAGAGCATCACCCGGCGCTCGATCTCGCGCATGGTGTCGACCCCCAGCGACTCCTCCCGCTGCTCGTAGTAGCGCAGGGCCTCGGCCAGCAGGCTCTCCCGGATCTGGGCCGAATTGGTGGCGCCGGCCAACTCGTCGGCGGTGAAGCCGGTGGGGAAGTAGGTGGCGATGTCGTGGAGGAGGCCTTCGAGGTTCCAGTCCTCGGCGTAGTCGGTGGAGCAGAACACGCCCACCTGGCGCTCGACGACGGTGGTGAGGTGGGTGAGGGCCTCGTCCCGGAGGTCGGCGCCCTCGAGGATCTGCTGGCGGCGCCGGTAGACGACCTTGCGCTGCTCGTTCATGACCTCGTCGTACTTGAGGACGTCCTTGCGGATCTCGGCGTTGCGGGCCTCGACCGTGCCCTGGGCCTTCTCGATGGCCCGGGTGACCATCTTGGCCTCGATGGGGACGTCGTCGGGCAGGGCCTTGCCCATCACCCACGACATGGCGCCGGTGGCGAAGAGGCGCATGAGCTCGTCCTCGAGGGACAGGTAGAAGCGGCTCTCGCCGGGGTCGCCCTGCCGCCCGGACCGGCCCCGGAGCTGGTTGTCGATGCGCCGGCTCTCGTGGCGCTCGGTGCCCAGCACGTAGAGGCCGCCCAGGGCCCGGACCTTGTCGCCCTCGGCCGCGCACTCGTCCTTGTACTGCTTGAACAGCTCGTCGAAGCGGGCCTTGCCCTCGGGCGTGTCGAGCAACAGGCCCTCGGCCAGGGTGTCGAGGGAGGCCAGCCCCTCGGCGTTGCCGCCGAGGATGATGTCGACGCCCCGGCCGGCCATGTTGGTGGCCACCGTCACCGAGTGCAGGCGGCCCGCCTGGGCCACGATCACCGCTTCCCGCTCGTGCTGCTTGGCGTTGAGGA
Source organism: uncultured Acidimicrobiia bacterium (assembly GCA_963836205.1). Classification (GTDB taxonomy): domain Bacteria; phylum Actinomycetota; class Acidimicrobiia; order Acidimicrobiales; family AC-14; genus JAXDMK01. The sequence goes on from CAWIIV010000006.1 coordinate 459,110, forward strand.
TGGCGTGCTGGATGCCCCGCTTGCCCAGTAGCCGGGACAGGCGCTCCGACTTCTCCACCGACACCGTGCCCACCAGCACCGGCTGGCCCGACTCGAAGCGCTCGCCGATGTCGTCGACGACGGCGTTGAACTTGGCCTCTTCGGTCTTGTAGATGAGGTCGGGGTGGTCGACCCTGATCATGGTGCGGTGGGTGGGGATGGGCACCACCGCCAGGTCGTAGGTGTGGGCGAACTCGGCGGCCTCGGTCTCGGCCGTGCCGGTCATGCCCGCCAACTTGTCGTACATGCGGAAGTAGTTCTGGAGGGTGATGGTGGCGAGGGTCTGGTTCTCGTGCTTGATCCGAACCCGCTCCTTGGCCTCCACCGCCTGGTGCAGGCCCTCCGACCAGCGCCGACCCTCGAGGATACGGCCGGTGAACTCGTCGACGATCTTGACCTCGCCGTTCTGGATCACGTAGTCGTCGTCGCGCTTGTAGAGCTCCTTGGCCCGCAGGGCGGCCTGGAGTTGGTGGACGTAGTTGGCCGACAGCTCGTCGTAGAGGTTCTCGACGCCCAGCGCCCGCTCCACCTTGGTGATGCCGGTCTCCAGGGGGAAGACGGTGCGCTTCTCCTCGTCGCACTCGTAGTCCTCGTCGCGCACCAGGGTGCGGACGATGCTGGCGAACTTGTAATAGAGGGCGGCCGCGTCCTGCACCTGGCCGCTGATGATGAGCGGCGTGCGGGCCTCGTCGACCAGGATCGAGTCGACCTCGTCGACGATGGCGAAGTTGTGGCCCCGCTGCACCATCTGGTCGCTCGACATGGCCATGTTGTCGCGCAGGTAGTCGAAGCCGAACTCGTTGTTGGTGCCGTAGGTGATGTCGGCCCCGTAGGCGGCCCGCTTCATCTCGGGACGGTCGTAGCGGGGCAGGACGATGCCGATGCTGAGGCCAAGCCACCGGTGGATCTGGCCCATCCACTCTGCGTCGCGCTGGGACAGGTAGTCGTTGACGGTGATCACGTGGACGCCGCGGCCGCTGAGGCCGTTGAGGTACACGGGCAGGGTGGACACGAGGGTCTTGCCCTCGCCGGTCTTCATCTCCGCGATCCAGCCGAAGTGGAGGGCGGCCCCGCCCATGAGCTGGACGTCGTAATGGCGCTGGCCGATGGTGCGGCGGCTGGCCTCGCGGGTGACGGCGAAGGCCTCGAGGAGGATGTCGTTGAGGGCGTCGTCGACGTCGTCCGGGCCCGCCCGGCCGATCCGCTCCCGGAACTCGACCGTCTTGTGCCGGAGATCGGCGTCGGAAAGGGCCTCGATCTCGCGCTCGAAGGCGTTGATGTCGGGCACCAGGGTGGTGAGCGCCTTGAGCTTCTTGCCCTCCCCGGCACGGAGGACCTTCGTCAGGATCGACATGGACCCGAGTCTACCGGGGGGCCACCTGCGCCCGGTTGGTCGGGGGTAGGCGTCGGCGGGGCCGTCCGGGCCAGAATGACGCCGTGACCGACCCTGACGACGACCGCGCCGCGGACACGACCGGCGAGGTCGGCGCCCCCGACGCGGTCGCGCCCGATCCCGCGGCCGCCCCCGGGGACGAGAAGCGGGCGGCGAACGGCGAGGCCGCGGCCGTCCCGGGCGGAGTCGCGCCGGAGGAGGACGTGGGGGCGGCGAACGTGGTCGAGTCGGTGGACGATCCGACGGGCGCCGCGGCCGAGGCCGAGTCGGCGGGCGAGGGCGGACTCGACGCCGCGGACGATACGACGAGGGACGAGGCCGCCCCCCTCCTGGACCGGGGCATGGTCGGGACGGGCGACGACGGGGCGGCGGCCGACGAGGTCGAGTCGGTGGGCGAGGACGGGGCGGCGGTCGACGAGTCGCCAGGCGACGGGGCCGCAGTCGAGGTCGACGCCGTGGACGACGGCGAGGTCGGGACGGGCGACGCCCAGGGCACGCCCGACGGGGTCGGGTCGGTGAACGATGACGAGGCCGACGAGTCGCCAGGCGACGGGACCGCAGTCGAGGTCAACGCCGTGGACGACGACGAGGTCGGGGCGACCGACGACGGCGCAGAGACTGACGGCGGGGCGTCCGACGGCGGGGCGTCCGACGGCGGGGCGTCCGACGGCGGGGCGTCCGACGGCGGGGCGTCCGACGGCGGGGCGTCCGACGGCGGGGCGTCCGACGGCGGGGCGTCCGACGGCGGGGCGTCCGACGGCGGGGCGTCCGACGGCGGGGCGTCCGACGGCGGGGCGTCCGACGGCGGGGCGTCCGACGGCGGGGCGTCCGACGGCGGGGCGTCCGACGACGGGGCGTCCGACGGCGGCTCGGTGGACGGCGACGATGACGCGGCGGCGGACGAAATCGACCCCCCCGAGGTGGGCGCCTCCGGCGGCGGCGGTGGCGGCCGGTTCGACGACGAAGACGACGACAGTCGGGACCGGGCGGACTTCTCGGGGGTCACGGCGCTCCTGCGGCGGTGGGGTGCGCTCCCGCCGGCCCGGCCGAAGCCGGCGATCCTCGTGCCCCGGCGGGAGCAGGTCCTCGTCCACGCCGGCGCCCCGAGCGACACCGACGTCGACGAAGCCCCTCCGCCGCCACCCGCGGCCCCGGAGGCCGACGACTACGACCAGGTCAACCTCTCGCCCCTGATCGAGTGGGCCAAGGGTCGCGATCCTGTCCGGTGGACCCTCGGGGCCATGGTGGTGGTGTGGTCGTTGGTCTTCATCACCCTCGGCTGGCGCCGCCACGCCCACTTCGGCACCTTCGGCTTCGACCTCGGGATCTACGACCAGGGCATCTGGCTGCTGTCCCGCTTCAAGGACCCGTTCGTCACCGTTCGCGGCCTCGACCTGTTCGGGCACCACATGAACGTCATCCTGTTGCTCTTCGCCCCCTTCTACTGGCTCGGCGCGGGACCCCTCTTCCTGCTCGTGGCCCAGGTGGCGGCCCAGGCGTCGGGGGCCGTCGCCATCTTCCTCCTCGCCCGCGACCGGCTCAAGGCCCGGTGGCCGGCGGTGGCGCTGGCCAGCGTCATCCTCCTCCACCCGAGCTACCAGTTCTTCGTCTGGGAGTACTTCCATCCCGACGTCCTGGCCATCGCCCCCCTTCTCTTCGCCTACTGGGCCGCCCGGGCCAAACGGTGGAAGTGGTTCGCGGTGGCCGCGGTGCTGGCCGTGGCCTGCAAGGAGGACGTGGCCCTGGCCGTGATCATGCTCGGCATCGTGATCGCCATCCGGGGCGACCGCCGCATCGGGGCGTTCGTGGCGGCGGCGGCCACCGCCTGGTTCGTGGCCGCCACCCGGATCTTCATCCCCCACTTCAACGGGATCGGCCCGTTCTACGAATCCTTCTTCGGGGAGTTCGGGCGCAGCCCGACCGAGGTCGTCGGCCACGTCGTGACCCACCCCGGCCGCACCTTCGACGTCGCCACCGAGCCCGATCGCCTGAACTACTACCGGATGCTGTTCGCGCCGGTGGCGTTCCTCCCCGTCTTCGCCCTCTCGACCCTGCTCGTCGGCCTGCCCATGCTCGGGGTCAACGTGCTGTCGACCTTCCCCTACCAGCGGGACAGCAAGTTCCACTGGACGGCCATGATCCTGGCCGCCATCGTGCTGGCGACGGTGGAGGCCATCGCCTACCTCGGTCGGACACCCGCGGCCCGGGCCTTCCTGGTGGGGCTGGTGGTGGCCACGTCGTTGGCGTCCACCGTGGCCTGGGGACCGTCGCCGCTGGGCGTGAAATACCACAACGGGTACTGGCCCTTCGGCCCCGACGCCCGACTGGCGGCCAAGGAGGCGGCGGCCGCCCTCGTCCCCGACGGAGCCGCCACCAGCGCCGTCTACATCTTCGTCCCCCATCTCGCCCACCGGGAGAAGATCTACGAGTTCCCCGTGCCGTGGCAGACGATCAACTGGGGCGTCGACGGCGAGAACCCGCACGACCCGGCCGGGGTGGAGTGGCTCGTCGTCGACCGCCAGATCCTGAGCGAGAGCCGACAAGACCCTGATCGGCGGGCTGCTCGAGCGGGAGTTCGTGGTCCGTTACGACAACAACGACATCATGGCGGCGGAGCGCGTCAACCCACCGGACGGCTGACCGGGACGAGAAAGCTCATTGCTTTTCCCGGAACCCGGCGTACTGTCGGAGTCACCCGCCACGGGCTCCGACTCGGCGCCGCCGGGCTCGGAGCGGGCAGGAAGGCCCCCGAAGATCGTCAGCACCCGACCTGGGAGGCCTATGGCCGTGTTCGGAATCGCTCCTTCGACTGGGACGAGGAGGGGTGGCGGGACCTGGCCGCCTGCCGGCACACCGACGTGGCCCTCTTCTTCCCGGCCGGGAGCACCGGGCGGGCGGCCGGGGAGGTCGTCTCGGCCAAGGCCGTCTGCCGGACGTGCCCGGTGCAGCCGGCGTGCCTGCGGTTCGCGCTCGAGACCAACCAGGAATCGGGCATCTGGGGCGGGAGGGGCGAGGAGGAGCGGCGCCGGTTGCGAAACGGGTCGCAGGCCAGCCGCTGGCCGGCCCGCCCCGCGCTCACCTGACCCGCCCCCGCGCCGGCAGACGCAGACGGCAGACCGGCCCCGTCAGCTCTTGAACAGGCGGGAGCGCATGACCCCGGCCCGGTGCAGGCGGTAGCGGACCATGGTGGCCAGCGTCCCCAGGCCGTAGCGGATGTTGGCCCGCATCGAGGTCGACGATGCCTCGGGGAAGTACCGGGTGGTGATGGGGACCTCGACGATGCGCTGGCCGAAGGCGACCGCCTGGGCGATGACCTCGGTGTCGAAGACGAAGCTGTCGGAGTTGCGCATGAACGGCACCGTCTCCAGGAACCGCCGGGAGTAGGCCCGGTAGCCGGTGTGGAGCTCGCTGTAGCCCGTCCCCAGCATCTTGTTCTCGATGGTGGTGAGGGCCTTGTTGGAGACGTAGCGGTACAGGGGCATCCCGCCGGCCCGGGCCCCGCCCGGCACCAGCATGCGGCTGCCGAGGACCAGGTCGGCCTCCCCCGCCGCCACCGGGGCCACCAGGTCGGGCAGGAGGGCGGGGTCGTACTGGCCGTCGGGGTGGAGCATGACGATCACCTCGGCCCCCAGCCGGAGGGCCTCCAGGTAGCAGGTCTTCTGGTTGCCGCCGTAGCCGACGTTGTGGGGCAGGCTGATGGTGCGGATCGGCAGGCTGGCGGCAACCTTGAGGGTGTCGTCGCGACTGCCGTCGTCGACCAGCAGGACCTCGTCGACCACGTTGGCGGGAATGGCGCCCCACGTCTCCACCAGGGTGCGGCCGGCGTTGTACGCGGGCATGACCACCAACACGTGGGGTCGGTCGCCGAGGGGGATGGAGTCGGTCGCCTCGCGGGTCACAGGGAGATGACCATCGGCTGGACGAACCGTCGCCGTCCAGCCACTCGGGTCGGGGTCACCGTAGCCGGACCGCGGGCGGGGCGCCCATCTCGTGGCGGACGCCGCCGGGGACGTCCTCCACGCTCGACTCCTGGCAGTCGCCGTCGTTGACGTGGCTGTGCCGGCGCTCGGGGACGACGCCGCCGTCGGCGGTGGGGATCCCGAACACCACCCGGGAGTGGGTGAGGTCGGAGCAGCGCACGAGGGCGCCGTAGTACTCGGTCCACATCACCGACCACCGGCCGAGCCCGGTGACCTGCTCTTTCACCCGGATGCGGCCGATGAGGCGGGTGACGCCGGCCTCGACGTCGGTGACCGTTGCGGCCCACCATCCGGGCTCGTCGGTCGACACCCGGAGCCGGTAGGCCCGGCCGGGCACCCACGGGTAGGAGATGCGGCAGCTCCACCCGGTGCCCTCGCCGCCGAACGTCTGGGCGTGCTCGCCCTCGGCGCCGATCGCGTCCCAGATGGAGAAGATGGCGATGCGATCGAGGTGGCGGGGGTCGAGGTTGCCCCACGTCTGGAGGCCCAGGTAGCCGCCGTCGCCGCCCTCCAGCCGGAACTGGTGGGCCCAGTACCAGGGGGTGCGAGGGCCGGGATCGACCTCGGGGATGAGGACGTGCTCGAAGCTGCGGTAGCCGCCGCGGGCGCTCCGGGGCGGCGGGGGCCAGAACCACTCGGTGTAGGTGCCCCGGGGACGGAGGTGGCTCAGCCCGACCCGATCACGTGGCGGTCTCGATCTGGGCCCGGAGCTGCAGCTTCACCAGGATGTTGGCGACGTGGTTGCGCACCGTGTTCTCCGACATCCCCATGCGCTCGGCCACGTCGTGGTTGCCGAGGCCGAGGGCGACCATCTTGAGGATCTCGACCTCCCGCTCGGACAGGCGCGGTCCGGCGCCGATCACCGCCTCCTTGAGGGTGCCGATCTGGCCCTCGAACTCGTTGAGCAGCTTCGACGCCAGCGACGGCGAGATCAGGCTCTGGCCCTCGTAGACGGCCCGCACCGCGTCGGCCACCTCTTCGATGGAGACCTCTTTCAACAGGTAGCCGTTGGCCCCCGCCTTGACCGCCCCGTAGAGGTCGTCCTCCTCGTCGCTGACGGTGAGGACGATGATCCGCGTCGTCGGGAACAGCTGGCGGATGATGCGGGTGGCGTCGATGCCGCCCATCCGGGGCATGCGCACGTCCATGAGCACCACGTCGGGGGCCAGCTCCTCGACCCGGGCCACGGCCTGCTCACCGTCGGCCGCCTCGGCCACGACCACGATGTCCTCTTCCGCCTCCAGGACCATGCGCAGGCCCTTGCGGAACAGGTCGTGGTCGTCGCAGACCAGCACCCGGATGGGCTCACCGCCTGTCATCGGTCAGCGAACCCGCTTAGTTCGCATCGATCAGTCCGACGTCGCCGTCGTTGCGGCGGTAGACCACGGCAGCCACACCGGTGTCGGCGTTGGTGAAGAAGTAGAAGTCGTGACCCAGCATGTCCATGTGCAGCGCCGCTTCCTCGGGGGTCATGGGCTTGATGTCGAACCGCTTGGTCTTGACGATCCTGGACTCGTTGGAGGGGGATTCGACCGCTTCGTCGACGACGGGCGGAAGCTCCTGGTGCCCCGAGTCTACCGGCCGCCGGGGATGCGACCGGCTCTGGAGGCGCGACTTGAGCTTCTCCATCTGGTGCTCGAGCTTGTCGATGACCCGGTCGACCGAGGCGAAGGCGTCGGAGGAGGCGGCCTTGGCCCGGATGACGTGGCCGTGGCCCCAGACGGTGACCTCGCAGACCTCCTTGGCCGAGATGCGGGGGTTCTTCTCCTCCGAGAAGTGGACCTCGGCGTGCTCCCAGCCGTCGAGATGGCGGCTGAGCCGGGAGATCTTCTCCTGGGCGGTGGAACGCAAGCCGTCGGAAACCTCGACGTTGCGTCCTCGAATCGTCACGTCCATTGTCGTGCTCCTTGGGTTCAGGGCCCTTGCCGAAGGGGTGTGGCCGTGTGCGGCTGACCTGGTCTTTGCCCCCACACTCGCCTGCTGGAGAGCTCACGGGTTCCGGAGGTGGCGGCCGTCCAATCTGCGACGACCCGGCACCGCCTGTGGGACCCGTTTTCCTCCCTCTCCCGCCGGCGCCCGCCAATCGGGCGCCTGCGAGGCAGGGCTTACTCCTAAGCCGCACCATGCTCAGCAACCACGGGTTGCCTTACGTGGGTCGTTTCGCCTGCGACTGGCCTCGACTTTCAACCACAGACCCGCACACGGCCACACACCCGGAGTGTAGGCCCGACCCCGGGGGGCGCCGACGGGGTGGGGTGCGGGCGGCCGCCACCACGTGGACTTCGGCCGCGCCGGCGGCCCGGAGGGTGCGGGCGGCGGCGGCCACGGTGGCCCCGCTGGTGACGACATCGTCGACGAGGAGGACCCGGGTGGGCGCCGGGCGGGCGGGGTGGAACACGGGACCGACCCGCCGGGCGTCGAGGGGTTGACCGGTCTGGGCCGCGCCCGGCGGGCGGAGGAGGAGCGGCCGGCAGGGGACGCGGAGGCGACGGGCGAGGGCCCGGGCGAGCAACTCGGCCTGGTCGAACCCCCGCTGCCGTCGGCGGGCGGTGGTGGTGGGCGCCCACGTGACGGCGTCGACCTCTTGGCTCACGAGAGCGGCCAGCCGGTCGGCCAGGAACGGGAGCGACGAGCGGGCGTTGCGGTACTTGAGCCGGGCGACCAGCTCGCGGCCCGCACCCTCGTAGGCGAGCAGGGCGTGGCACGAGTCGACACCCGCCGGAGGCGGGAGCGCCGGCGCCCGCCGGAGCTCGGCCGCGCACCCCGGGCACGGCGCCGCCCCGAGGGCGCCACACACGGGACAGCTCCGGGGCAGGAACACGTCGCCGAAGGATACGAAGGGGGTGGGACAGCGGAGATTCGCCGGTTGGTTGTGCAGTTATGTGGGATATACCGACATAACTGCACACTGAACCGGCGCCCGCCTCGCGAGGGTGCAGAGGATAGGGAGCGGGTCGGACACTTCCCCGGTCGGGTGTCCAGTTGCGCTGGATTCGGCCCGTCGCTCAGTGACGGACGGCTGAGCGGTACTCGCAGAAGGTCCTCCTGGAAATGGCGTTCACCCACCTGGACCACAGTGCGGGATCGGGACGACGCCCGACATAGCGTTGTCTCTGATGTCGACCATCCGCCCTCCGGCCGCGGGATGGGTCCGGAACGAAACACCGCCGAGCCGATCCGGCTGCAGCCGTCGCGGACGGGGTCGGCCAGGCGAAAGGACGACCGTCACCTCAGTCGCCTTCCGAACCCCATGGCCCATCGGGCGGCCAGCAAACGATCGACACCGGAGAGGTCCAACGTGCGGGGAGGCTCGCCTGTTGTCGCATGATCTGCCGCGCACCACCGTCAGATCGGATCGGCATCCCCCTGGTATGGGGGCCACAACGATCCGGGGCGTCCGGTGCGCGGACGGCGGACCCCAATCGTGCTCGATCCGGAGCATGAGACTCAAGCGGCGTGGCCGCGCAGCCGACAACAGGCGCGTGAAGGCGTGCTCGTGCTCGGCCGCTCCGTCGTGCAGGCGCCAGAACCGGGCCGTAGAGTCCGGGAGTACGTGCTCCCACGATCAGATAGCGTTGCCGTCAGCGTCGAACGAGGGTGGACAGGTAGCGTCCGGCGCGGAGTGGGTAGGTGTTGGTCTGCCACATCCGCGGCGAGGCAGGTATGGGGTGCGTCTAAGTCGAGCGGCACGGGGGAGTTCTTCCAGTTCATGGGCTTGCGGACGGCGGTCGACTTTCGCATCAACTCCCTCGGGGTCGCCCTCGATACAACGACGATCCAAAATCGCCCGGTCGAGATCGTCATCCAGGGGACCGGGCTTTGGGTCAAGCGGGCGATCCAGCCCGACCTGCGGCAGCTCCATGACGACCTCAAACGGCGCGTGCCAAACTCGGGGGGACTGTACGTCTCCTATATCGGCCTTGAGCGGGACCCGGTCATCGAGATCGACGATTCCTTTGAGACGTACTACTGCCGAGACGACAGTGAGGCTATCGAAGAAGTTGCTGCCGCGCAGATTTGACCTGGTCATCATCGCGACGCCCGCTGACGCTCATATTGACGACGTTCGCCGCTGGCTTCGCCATGACGGCCGGCCAAAGGCCATTCTGGTGGAGAAACCTTTCTCGGACGAGTTATACGAGCTGGATGCCCTTGTGAAGGAAATTGCGGCAACCGAGCGCGATGGACGGTCGGATCCACCAGTCCTCGGAATTGACCATTACAGTCTGTACTTCGCGGAGCATGCCCAACAACTCGCCGCTATCGATCAGTTCTTGCCCGGACTGACCTCAGTAATGTTCTCGATGCTGGAGCAGCGTCCAATCGAGCATGACCGACTTCGTTCCGTAAGGTCAGGCATGGCGTTCGAGATGGCATCACACTTCTTCGGCATCCTGTCACTTTTCACCAACCTCAAGACTAATACGGACGTCGCGATACATTACTCGGGCCGGCATGAGTTCACACCTTTCCTGGAACTGCACAGCCGCCGGTATTTCGCTGAAACAACCGTAGAACTAAGTCTAACGGTCCGGCTATGGAATGAGAACCGAAATATCGCGGCATATTCGCGAGTGGGAAAGGCATGCGCGATAGACGCCAAGTTCGTAGAGTTTAGTGACGACGGTGACCGCGTCGTTCGGCTCGATTTTTCACCGCCCTCCCCCGGTCATGATTCTTATCCTTATGGCGGCGTTTTGTTCGCGGAGAGAAGTCCGACCGAGCTTGAGGGCTCATTCGGCGATCCGTTTGATCCTGACACGTTCTTTCGAACTGTAACAGCATTTCCTAACGCCACTTCGGAGAGACCGTGGAAGCGGCACGGCTTGTTCGTAGAGCCAATTGTTACGGGCGACTTTAGCACTTATGACTTCCTCTTGACAATCGACGAGTCCCGAACGATACTGCTTCTCCTAGAGGAGATTCGGGAATCCATTCTCCAATTGACTGAACATGAGCCGGGCCAGCAGAATTGGGAGCGAGCTTGGCCCACGCGTCCGACACGACTGCCAACGGAGGGCGACAGAGATGCCGGTTGAATCGACCTACACAGCTCGTTCCGATGCACTGACTCTCCTCGACTATTTTCCCGATCAAAGAGTCGAAGCACGCGAACTTGCAACGCTTGCCGATTATTTGCGGTCTCGGTGTGCCACTCCGATATCAGCAGCGATAGTAGGGGTGTACACTCCTCTAGCCGTTCAGCTCTCGGAGGAAGTGATTTCCGCTTCCCTGCTCCGGTCGGGTGACTCGTTGACCTTGGTTGGCGGTGCGGGACGCACCGAAGAGAACGGTGCGATCTTTCCATTTGGCGGATTGCTGGATAAAGGAAATAGGGGTGCAATTCACGTTCGCTCCGTGGATTGGAACGACGAGGTTCACCGAATGCGACTGAGTACACGAACCTTCGATATCGTCTTGTACGCTGCTCACTCGGTAGAAGAGGCGTCGGTCTACCGCGTCCTTTCTCGACATGCCAGCCTGTCATTGGTTCGTTTGCCAGACCCGATCGGTACGGCTTTTGAGGCAATCGCGAAGGAGTCCACACCCGTCATGGGCCCAACGTTTGCAAAGGCGCTGTTCGAGAACCATTGCATACCGCTTCTGACGACCGGCACAAAGAAGAGCGTCAAGGATTTTGTTCGGCACGCCGAAACCTGTCGCGCACACAAGCACGGTCCGTGCGCTGTCGATTGTCCCGCCTTTTCGTCACGCGATATCCTTAGGGAGCTCGCGGCGAAGCACCCGTAGTCTGGGTTCTTGATACCGGGGGCTTGCCGAGCGTTCGCCCAATTTGTGTCGCACCTCCGTCGATAAGTGATGGATCGTTTATAGGGAGCGGTTGGTCCTTCGGCCAACAACGGCGTCAACGAGCCCACCGACTGCCAAAAGGACGGCCGGGAGGACCGCCAAGGCACGCCACCCCGCGACTATCCCGACGACCACTGCGGCAATGAGGGCGATGCTGGACGACCGCCGCCCTCCAGACCGGCTGGTGCGTCGGCCTGTCTGGACTCGTCGCTATTCCCCCTGCGGTCTTGCCTGCGGTCTCTTCCAAGCCGTTGCTGCCCTCGGGGAACTCGGCCTGCGTTGCATCCCCTTCACATTCAGCATCAAACGGAGTCCGCTCGGGGCGGGCGGTCACTTGGGGGCCCATACCTTGCGCTTCGGACCACAAGTCTCGTCGGGCATGCGGCGACTCTACCGCGGTTCGAATGATCTGACAAGATCGCCGTCGTTGGAATATTGTTGCGCCTTGGTGTCGAAGTATCATGGTATGAAGGCCATGAATATTTCGCCAACAGGGTTGGGATTCATGCTATGCTCCAGACATGGCGCGTACGTCACCTTTGGGCGAGGAGTACTCCCCTGTGGACGCATTGTCGGCATTTCCCGTGGAAGGAACTCTCTCTGCAAGGGACCTGAAGGCTCTTGCATGCGCCCAGCTAACACAAGAGGGGCTCAAACAGCAGGAAATTGCAAGGGAACTTGATCTGAGTCAAGCAGAGGTGAGCAAGCTGTTGAAGCACGCCCGCGCGGCAGGGTGGCTCGTTTGGAACGTGAACTGGCCACCGGAACTCAGTGACGAAGAGAGAAACCGTCTGACAAAGCGTAAGGGGTATCCACGAATCGCCGAGCTACGGAGCCGAATCGACGACTGGACGATCGGAAACTCGCTTTCTGGATTTTCCCCCATGAAGGGCCTTCATGTCATCCAAGAGGACGATTCAGATGATTCGCTAGCACTCTTTGGGCGTCGAGCCGCTGAGGTGATCGTCCGGCTGATCGATGATGCAGAAACCTGCGCCGTCGCTTGGGGGCGAACAATTCAGAGCATTGTCGATGCCATCCCGGCTCAGCCTGCAGGAGGACACCGAGAGTTCTTCCCTATTTGTGGCGAACCTCTCAATTTTCCGAATTTCAGCCTGTCCCCAAGCGTTGCCGCCATAAAGCTTGCGAACGCCTACCGTGTGGAAGCATCAAGAGTCGTTTCACTTCAGGGTGTACCCGCCAGGATCCCGTCCGACCTCGCTGACGGTATGGCCGTTATCGAGAGATTTGCCCGTAAAAGCCGCGCCTACGATTATGTGTTTGGGACGGCCGAGACCTCCGATTCCCCACGCATTGCGAATGTCGACATGGTATTGACTGGCGTCAGCAATGACGAGTCTAGCGTAGGGGATCCGTGGTACGAGGAAACGCGAGACTGTGAAGGTGGAATTGAGCTGGGTGAAATATCGGTCGGATGCATTGGGGGACTCTGGCTGCCGAAGGTCACGAGTACTACCACGAGCCGGAAAAAACTGGACGACATCAACTCGAGATGGCTCGGAATCAGTGTCAGCCACCTCAACCTCATCGCCCGGCGTGCCATGAGGGGGAATATCCCTGGCGTCGTCGTAGTAGCGGCCCATCCGCACAAATGGGAAATCGTGAGGACCGCCTTACCTCTCGTCAACCACCTAGTGATTTCTAGTCCGCTCGCTGACGCCCTACTTGATTCTTCCTTCCCTTCCACTCCTTAGGTTACTGGTCCCGCGTCGCCGCAAATCATGCCGCAAACCCTCTCAACCCTCGGCAGGAGTTCGTGCCGGGTTAGGCCCACTAGGTGCCCACCGTCCAGGAGGTGAGGTACTCCTGCTGCTCGGGGGTGAGGGTGTCGATGGTGATGCCCATGGTGTCGAGCTTGAGGCGGGCGACCTCCTCGTCGATCAGGGGCGGCACGTCGTAGACCCGGGCCTCCAGCTCGCCCCGCTTGCTCAGGACCCACTCCGCGCACAGGGCCTGGTTGGCGAAGCTCATGTCCATGACCGCGGCCGGGTGGCCCTCGGCGGCACCAAGGTTGACCAGGCGGCCCTCGGCCACGACCAGCAGGCGGCGTCCGCCCAGGTCGAAGGCCTCGACCGACGGGCGGGCGGCCTTGCGTCCCCCGGCGGCGGCGGCCATCTCGGCCAGCGCGCCCAGGTCGATCTCGATGTCGAAGTGGCCGGAGTTGGCCAGGATGGCCCCGTCCTTCATGACCTCGAAGTGCTCCCGGCGCAGGACGTCGCGGTCGCCGGTGACGGTGATGAAGATGTCGCCCTCGCGGGCCGCCTCCGCCATCGGCATGACCCGGAAGCCGTCCATGGTGGCCTCCAGCGCCCGCAGGGGGTCGACCTCGCACACGATGACGTGGCCGCCCATGCCCGACGCCCGGCTGGACACGCCCTTGCCGCAGTAGCCGTAGCCGGCGACCACGATGGTCTTGCCCGCCAGCAGCACGTTGGTGGCCCGGATGATCCCGTCGAGGGTGGACTGGCCGGTGCCGTAGCGGTTGTCGAACATGTGCTTGGTGTTGGCGTCGTTGACGGCCACGATCGGGAACTTCAGGGCCCCGTCGACCTCCATGGCCCGCAGCCGGATCACGCCGGTGGTGGTCTCCTCGGTACCGGCGATGACCTCGCTCACCTGGTCGGGACGCTCACGGTGCAGGCGGGACACGAGGTCGCAGCCGTCGTCCATGGTGACCTGGGGGTGGGCGTCGAGGATGGCGTCGAGGTGGCGGAAGTAGGTGTCGGTGTCCTCACCCTTGATGGCGTAGGTGGGGATGCCGTCGTCGATGGCGAGGGACGCAGCCACGTCGTCCTGGGTCGAGAGGGGGTTGGACGCGGAGGCGACCACGGTGGCGCCGCCGGCCTTCAGCGTGCGCAGCAGGTTGGCCGTCTCGGTGGTGATATGGAGGCAGGCGGCGATGGTGACGCCCTCCAGAGGGCGTTCCTTCTCGAACCGGGCCCGGATGCTGGCCAGCACCGGCATGTGGCTGTCGGCCCACGCGATGCGCTGGCGGCCGAGCTCGGCCAGGGAGGCATCGGCGAAGTCACCCACCGGGTCGCCGGCGGGTGCGGGGGCGGTGCTGTCGGTCATGAGGGGCTGCTTTCGTCGGGGTCGGGGTCGGGGTCGGGGTCGGGGTCGGGGTTGGGCCCGTCTTCGGTGCGCTCGCCGGCCGAGGTGGCCAGGGCGTGCTTGATGTGGTCCTGGGCCGGGATGGGCCCGGGGTCGACGCCCTCCTGGAGGGCCATGTAGATCGAGGTGACGTCGCCGATCAGGATGAGGTCGAGGAGCTGGGCCAGCTCGCCCTCGCCCTCCGCCGCCACCTCCTCGATGCCGGCGACGACCTCGTCGAGGAGCCGGTAGGTGAGCTCGAAGCGGTGCATGACCTGGGGGTGCTCGAAGTCGTGGCGCAGCCCGACCAGGGTGAAGACCTGGCGGGTGACGTCGCCGTGCTGGCCCCATCCCGAGACCTCGTTGTGGCACAGCTCGGGGTGGGCGTTCCAGAACGCGGGCACCTTGGCGTTCTCGTTCAGGCTCGCCTTCCAGCGGTTGGCCGCCACCGAACCCAGCCCGCCGCCGGCGTGCAGCACAGGGATCGTCCGGCCGATGGCCCGGGCCAGGCTCTCGGCCACGTTGCCCGGCTTGACCAGCTGGTCACGGCGGATGGTGAGCTGCTCGACGGCGGCGTGGACCCAGGAGGTGGCCCCCGGGAACAGCCCGATGTCCTCCAGCACGGCCAGGGCGGGGATGGCGAGGGCGCCCAGGCCGCAGCGGGGCTGGGGGATGCCGGCCGGGATGCGCACGATGGGCACCTCCCAGGCCTCGGCCAGGCGGGCCAGCTCGCCACCGGACGTGATGGCCACGATCTTGGCGCCGGCCAGGGCCGCCTCGGTGACCGCCTCCACCGTCTCCTCGGTGTCGCCGGAGAAGGAGACGGCGAAGACCAGCGACCCCTCGCCCACGAAGGCGGGGACGTTGTAGCTGCGGAAGGTGAGGGCGGGCACGGGCATGAACGGGCCGGCCGCGTTGACCAGGATGTCGCCGGCGACGGCGCTGCCGCCCATGCCCAGCACGACCACGTTCTCCACGTCGTCGTGGTCGGGGAGGCCTTCGAGGCCGTGGCCGGCCGACATGGCCGTCGCCACCTGCTCGGGCAGGCCGAGGGTGGCGTCGAGGATGCCCTGGGTGTCGAGGCGGGTGCGGGCGGTGGCGGTCACTGCTGGAAGGTAGGCCGGATGCCGTCGGCCTCGGCCTTGGCCAGCAGCCGGGCGTGCTCGGCGTCGTCGACCGCCTCGGCCTCGTCGACGAGCATGATGGGGATGCCGTCGTCGATCCGGTACCGGCGCTGGGTGCGGGGGTTGTAGAGCGAGTCCTCGTCGGCGAAGTAGAGGAGCGGGCCCCGGTCGGCGGGGCAGGCGAGGATGTCGAGGAGGCGGGAATCGAGGGCCACGGTCAGTCCTTCCCGGCCATCAGGTGGCGGACCTCGGCCAGGTGGCGTCTGGCACGAATCGGTGTCGGCCGCCTCCAGGTTGAGGCGCAGGACGGGCTCGGTGTTCGACGCCCGCAGGTTGAACCACCAGTCGCCGAAGTCGACGGTGAGCCCGTCGACCCGCTCCTGGTTGGCATCGGCGTAGGCCTCGGCCACCCGCTCGACCACCGCCTGGGGGTCGTCGACGGTGACGTTGATCTCGCCCGACGCCGCGTAGCGCTCGAACGGCTTGCGCAGCTCGGACAGGGGCTGGTCGGCCTTCGACAGCAGCTCGAGGACGACCAGGGCGGCGATGATGCCGGAGTCGGCCCGGAAGTTGTCGGCGAAGTAGTAGTGGCCGCTGTGCTCGCCGCCGAAGACGGCCCCCGTCTCGGCCATCACCGACTTGATGAACGAGTGGCCCACCCGGGTGCGGACGGGCTCGCCGCCCCGCTCCGACACCACTTCGGGCACCGCCTTGGAGCAGATCAGGTTGTAGAGGATCGTGGCCCCGGGGTGCTTCTCGAGCATCGACGCCGCCACCATGGCCGTGGTGGTGGACCCGGAGAGGGGCTGGGCCTGGTCGTCGACCAGGAACACCCGGTCGGCGTCGCCGTCGAAGGCGAGGCCGACGTCGGCCCCCACTTCGAGCACCCGGGCCTGGAGGTCCTTGAGGTTCTCGGGCTGGATGGGGTCGGGCGGGTGGTTGGGGAAGGTGCCGTCGAGCTCGGCGTAGAGCAGCTCCACGTCGAAGGGCAGGCCCTTGAAGACCTCAGGCGCAACCAGTCCGCCCATGCCGTTGCCGGCGTCGGCCACCACCTTGAGGGGACGGAGGACGCTGCGGTCGACGAACGAGCGCACGTGGTCGCCGAACTCGCCCAGCAGGTCGAGGGCGGACACGGAACCTCGGTCGGCCGCCGGCTGCCGCGCGGCATCGGGATCGCCGGCATCGGCCTCCAACGCCTTCTCGACCATGGCCTGGATGTCGCGCAGGCCGGTGTCCTGGCCGACAGGCCTGGCGCCGGGCAGGCACAGCTTGATCCCGTTGTACCGAGCCGGGTTGTGGGAGGCGGTGAGCATGGCGCCGGGCGAGTCGAGGCTGCCGGCCGCGTAGTAGATGGTGTCGGTGGAGATGAGGCCGAGGTCGACGACGTCGGCGCCCTCGTCCGTCGCGCCCTCGGCGAAGGCGGCCGACAGCTCCACGCCCGACGCCCGCATGTCGCGTCCCATGAGGATTCGGGGGGCGCCGGTGAAGCGGGCGAAGGCCGAGCCGACGGCCCGGGCGATGGACGCGTCGAGCTGTTCCGGGACCGTTCCCCGGATGTCGTAGGCCTTGAATATGTGGGAGAGATCCAACCGCACCGATCCTGATCGCCGTCCGCCCGTGCCTGCCACAGTAGTTGGGGCAGGATGAGCCCGTGATCTCGGTGGTGATGCCCGCCCACGACGAGGAGCCGTTCCTCGCCGCGGCCGTGAGCGAAGTCGTGCAGGGCCTGCGAGGGTGGGGCGGCGCCTTCGAGATCGTCGTCGTCGAGAACGGTTCCACCGACGCCACCGCGGCGGTGGCGGCCAAGCTCGCCGGGGAGTACCCCGAGGTCCGCTCGCTCTCGCTCGACCAGGCCGACTACGGCAACGCCCTCCGCCAGGGCTTTCTCGCCGCCGAGGGCCGGGCGGTGGCCATCTTCGACGTCGACTACTACGACCTCGGGTTCCTGTCCCGGGCGCTGGAGGTGTTGGACAGCCCGGGGGGGCCGTCGGTGGTCGTCGGGAGCAAGCGGGGGCCGGGGGCGGTCGACACCCGGGCCCGGTCACGGCAGCTGGTGACGTGGGTGTTCAGCACCGTCCTCCACCTCGGGTTCGGGCTCAAGGTGCACGACACCCACGGGATGAAGGTCCTCCGGCGCGACGACGTGGTCTCCCTGGTGCAGGGGTCGCGGTTCGGCACCGACCTGTTCGACACCGAGCTCGTCATCCGGGCCGAACGGGCGGGGATGCGGGTCGACGAGCTGCCGGTGGTGGTGGCCGAGACCCGTCCGTCCCGGTCGTCGATCGCCCGCCGCATCCCCCGGTCGATCGTCGGCCTGGCCCGGCTGCGGATGGTGCTCTGGCAGGAGGATCGCGGCCGGGCGCCGAAGCCCTCCTAGGTCTGAGCGGGGGGCGGGGGTCGGAAGGCGGCGATCACGGGGGCGAATGCCTCCACCGCGGCCACGTCGAGCCGGCCGAGGCGGACCATGGCCGTCCGGACCCCGGCCTCGGCCAGCTCCCGGAAGCGGCCCACCTGCTCCTCCACCGTTCCCACGATGGCCCTGACCGGCACCGATGCCGGCACCTCGTCGGTGACGTGGGCCGACGAGAGGTGGGTCACCCGGACCTGGGCCGGGTCGCGACCGATGTCGGCGCAGTGGCGGTGGAGGACCTCGACCTTGTGGCGGACGGTGGCCGGGTCGCCGAACAGGTTGCAGGCGTCGGCGTAGCGGGCGACCAGGCGCAGGGTGCGCTTCTCGCCCCCGCCGCCGACCAGGATGGGGATCCGCTCCTGGATCGGGCGGGGGTAGCAGATGGCCTCCGGCACCTCGACCACCCGGCCGGTGAAGGCGGGTGCCCCCGGTCCCCACATCACCGGGAGGAGGCGGAGGGCGTCCTCGAGCAGGCGGAAGCGCTGGCGGACGGGCGGGAAGTCGAACCCGTAGGCGGTGTGCTCCCGCTCGAACCAGGCCGCCCCCAGACCGCAGACGGCCCGGCCCCCGGAGAGGACGTCGAGGGTGGCCGCCATCTTGGCCAGGTGGGCGACGTTGCGGTAGGTGACCCCGGTGACGAGGGTGCCGAGGGTGGCCCGGGTGGTGTGGCCGGCGAGGAAGCCGAGGGTCGTCCAGCTGTCGAGCATCTCGTCCCAGTGGCGGCCGACCTGGGGGATCTGGACGAAGTGGTCCATCACCCACAGGCTGGTGAAGCCGGCGTCCTCCGCCGCCCGGGCGACGGCGGCCAGGCGAGGCCCGATGGCGGGCGTGCCGCCGGGTCCACCGAAGGTGGCGATCTGGAGGCCGAAGTCGAGCGCCATGGGGTCCTCCTGTTGGCGGCGGGCGGCATCGGGTGCGCCCACCAGTTGAGGGTCGACGACCCGGACCGGGCCGGGGCGGTGGACGGCGTCGAAGCCGTCGTCGGGAAGCTCGGCGACCACGGCCGGCCACCGGCCGAGCTGGGCCGACACGGCCTTGGCCGGCACCGGCCGCCCCGGGCGGGCCGCGTTGCGGACCCGGCACTCGGCCGGCGAGACGTGGTCGAAGGCCACCGCCACCACCGGCCGGCCGTGCCTGCGGGCGGCCGCCACGTAGTCCCGCCGCCGCTGGCGGTCGAGGCCGAGGGTGTCGACCACGGTGGGCAGGCCCCGCTGCAGGCGCCGGTCGATGACGAGGTCGAGGACGTCGAAGGCGTCGGTGCCCGCCCGCTGGTCGTGCTCCCCCTCCCCCACCAACGCCCGCAGCCGGTCGGCCGCCACCACCTGCTCCGGGGCGAACCACTCCGCCGCCCACGTCGACTTCCCGCTCCCCGAGGGCCCCACCAGCACCACCAGGCACGCGTGCGGCAGCCGGATCACAGCCGGATCACGACCGGGCGGCCTTAGGCCGAGGCTGCCCCGGCCGGAGCCGACGCCGGCTTTTCCTTCTCCTCGTGGTACTTGGCCTCGACGTTGACCGTCCAGATGTCGTGGGGCGGGTCGGCGCCGAGGATGTTCTCCACCGAGAGCATGGCGGTGAACATGGAGTGGTCCTGGTTGTTGTACTTGTGCATCCCGTTGCGGCCCACCGGGAACACGTTGGGCGTGTTCTCGGCCAGCCACTTCCGCAGGACGCCGACGTTGGCCTTGTAGTCGGCGTCGTACATCGGATACGCCTTCGGCATCCGCACCACGTAGCCCGCCTCCACCTTCGCCGTGTCGTCGAGCAGGCCCAGGGTGTGCAGCTCGCGCTTGCCCAGCTCCACCAGGTCGGCGTCGGCCATCGTCCACAGGTCGTCGCCCTCGAATACGAAGTACTCCAGGCCCAGGCAGGTACGGCCCTGCTTCACCAGGTAGGGCGACCACGAGCCGAAGTTCTGGATGCGGCCCAGGCGGACGGCGGGCGAGTGGACGTAGATCCAGTTGTCGGGGAACCCGCACGCCTCGGGCACGACCAGGGCGATGGTGAGGAAGTCTCTGTAGGTCAGGGCGTTGGCCGCGGCCAGGACCTCGGCCGGCGGAGGCGGGTCCATGATCTTGAGCAGGGTCGTGATCGGCATCGACGAGACCACGTGGCTGGCCGGGTAGCGGCCCTTGGGCGTCGACACCGCCACCGCCTTGCCCCCCTCGTGGTGGACCGCGGTCACCGGCTCCTCCATCGCCACCTTGGTGCCCCTGGCCTCCACCAGATCCCGGGCCCGCTCCCACATCATCCCCGGCCCGTACTTGGGGTACTGGAACTCCTCGATGAGGCTGGTGATGTCCTTCTGGTTCCGCTTGGGCAGGACCGCGTTGGTGATCGCCTTCATCAGGGACAGGTTCTTGATGCGCTGGGCGGCCCAGTCGGCCTGGATCGACGTGGCCGGCACGCCCCACAGCTTCTCGGTGTAGGTCTTGAAGAAGATCCGGTACAGCCGCTTGCCGAAGCGGGACGTGGTCCAGCCCTCGAAGTTGCTCTGGTCCTTGGGCGGGCGGACCCGGGCCCAGCCGTAGGACGCCACGCACATGGTGGCCTCCGCCACCCCCAGGTTCTTGAGCGCGTTCATGGGCTTGAGCGGGTAGTCGAAGAACTTGCCGTCGTAGTAGATGCGACTCATCCGGGGCCGGAGGAGGAACTCGTCGTCGTCCAGGATCTCGTGCCACACGTCCTCCACCTCCTGCACCTTGGTGAAGAAGCGGTGGCCGCCGATGTCGAAGCGCCACCCGTCCCGTTCGGCAGTGCGGGCGATGCCGCCGACCACCGAGTCGGCCTCGAGGACGGTGGACGTCAGGCCCTTCTTGGCCAGCTGCCAGGCCGCGGTCAGCCCCGCGGGGCCGGCTCCGATGATGACGACGTCGAGCTTCTGATCCTGATCAACCACGGGCCGCACCCTACCCGGCCCTCTTATTTGGGCGGATACTGGACCAGGCCCGGGCGCTCGAAGGTGTTGGTCGGCACCCGGACCACCCGCCGTTCGTCGGGTCGGAGCTGGCGCAGGTCGGCCAACAGGCCCTGGCACTTGGTGCCGAACGTGCGGTAGTTAGGCGCCCACACCACCCAGACCGCGTGGTCGGGGCCGGCCCGGTCGAGGAGCATGCGGGCGAACGGGGCGGTGGCGGCGGCCCGGTTGGCCTCCTCGTAGCCCACCCAGTCGACCCGCTCGGGGCCGGTGCCCCGGGGGAACGTGACCTGTTCCAGGCCCGCCCCAGGTTCGAGGAGGCGGCTGACCGACGGACCGAGCTGGTCGGGGCAGTAGGCGACCACGTCGCCCGGCCGGGCCTCGGCCCGGAGGGCGGCCGCCACCCGTCCCGCCGACGTGCGGTCGCCGGCCAGGTGGGGGATGGCGGTGACCAGCCCGAGGGCCACGGCCAGGCCCAACACCACCGGTCCGGCGGCGATGCCGGACAGGGTGGTGGTGCCGAGGGCGGCGAGGAGGAGCACCAGCGGGAGCACCACCGCCGCGTAGCGGATGGCGAAGGCGGAGTTGGTGGCCTGGCCGACGACGACGGCGAAGGCCATGGTGACGGCGGCGGCGAGGGCCAGCCTGCGCCCGGGCGGACGGCCCCGCAGGTCGAGGGTGATCAGCCCCGGCCCGACGGCGGCGCCGAGCAGCCCCAGGGCGAGGAGGGCGTAGACGAGCAGGCCGAGGGGCAGGGCGGTGTCGGAAAGCCCCGAGTTGAACTGCATGACGATGTCGAACACGGTCCGGGGCTTGGGCGGGGTTCCCCACGGCGTGCCCGTGGCCCGCATCTGCTCGAGGAACGACGGCAGCCACGGGAGGAACAGCACCGACCCGACGGCCATCGCCGGCAGGGCCCGGCGCGCGCCGGCGGTCCGCCACCGGACCGCGAGCAGCAGCGCGACCGCTCCCACCAGGAAGAACGCCCAGTAGTGGGTGAGGAAGAGGAGCCCGGTGACCACGCCCAGGCCCACGCTCGCCGGCACCGACCGGCGCTTGAGGACGGTGTCGAGGGCCAGGAACCCGGCCAGGACCAGGAACACGACCAGCGAGTACATCCGGGCCTCGGTGGCGTAGCGGATGGCGAACGGCGACGAGGCCAACAGCAGCAGGGCCGCCCACGGCAGCCAGTTGGGCGGACCGGCGGCCCGGTCGCCAGCCCGGTTGCCGACCTGCTCGCTTGCCCGCTCCTCGGCCAGCCGCCGGCCGGCCAGCCACATCAGCGGGAGGGCCGCCACCGCGAAGATCCCCGACAGGGCCCGGGCGGCCACGTCGCCGGTGCCGGCCATGTCCATCCACCCGTGGAGGAGCACGTAGTACAGCGGCGGCGCCCCGTCGTGGCGGAGGGCGTCGAACAGGTCGCCCAGCGGAAGGCGGGCGATGTTGACGGTGAGGGCCTCGTCGAGCCACAGGGGGGAGACGGTGACGAAGCGGGCCACCAGGCCCAGGGCCAGCACCAGCCCGATGGCGCTGCCCGCCGCCAGCCGGCGCCGGCGGGCAGCGGCGGACGACACCGGGCGGCCGCCCCGGTCGGAGTCGGGGGCCGGCGGGTGGACTCGGATGTCCTCGAGGGTCAAGGCCGGTGGTGGTGGACCGGAGGTCTCAGCCGCCGCGGTCGGACACCGGGACCGGCGGTGGTCCCGCCGGGGAGTCGCCGGGCGGACCCGGGGGGCGGCCTCCGGGGGCGGGGCGGGCGGAGGGGCCGCCGGCGTTCTCGGCGTGGCCCGGGAGGAGCGGCACCGGCTGCTCGGGGTCGTCGACGACCATCGGCCCCCGCCGGGCCCACTTCACGGCCAGCCCGATCCCCACGAAGGTGAGGATCCAGCCCAGGTAGTCGACCGGGGTCCAGCCGTAGTAGACGCTCACGTGCTGGGAGGTGGGGATGACCACCATCAGGTTGGGCGACACCCGGTAGGGGCCCTTGCCCCCCGACACCTTCCAGTTGGGGAAGTAGGACGCCTTCACCAGCACCGGCACGCCGACGCGGTCGACGTCGAACGTGATGCGGTTGTCGCTGGCCTTGATCCCGCTCACCGCCACCGGGTCGAGCGGCCGCCGCTCGGCGGTGTCGACGGTGACGTCGGACCCCACCGTCTTCGAGTCGGTGACGACCTTGTCGACCTTCACCCGCTGCCACTCCCTGGGCCCCGACGCGGCCAGGAACACGTCGTGGGCACCGAAGTCCTGGTACCAGTCGGCCATGACCGCCATCCACTCCCGCTCGCCGTTGCCCCCGCCGGTGATCACCGCCGGCTGGTTGGTGAGCGGCGACACCAGCTCCGAGCCCTTCACCTCGTAGGCCCGCCAGGCGCCGGTCTGGCCGACGAGGGTGAGCTCGGGGTTGGCGTCGGCCTGGGCGGTGGCCTCGGGCGAGAACGACAGGTAGTAGCGGGCGCCCAGCATCTGGAGGTGGTCGACCCCCTTGGCCACGTCGAGGCCGGTGTAGGGCAGGTCGCGCTGGGGGTTGGAGGGGGCCTTCGACAGCTCGGCCGCGGTCATGAAGTGGTAGGGGACGCTGGCCGACGACTCGAAGTAGAGGCCCTCCATGGAACCGATGCAGCCGTCGGTCCAGTAGGGCAGGAGCATGAGCGCCATCGGCGTGCCGAAGCGGTCGAGTTTGGACTCGTACTCCCAGTGGGTGCGCCCGCAGCCGTTGGTGCGCCCCAGCGACGCCATCATCTCCACCACCCGCTCGTACTCGGGGTACGCCTCCTTGCGCTCGTAGCCGGAGTAGTTCCACTTGGCCCAGTCGTCGACGTAGCTGCTGTCGGTGGTGGCGGGCTTGGGCAGCCAGCTGGGCAGGACTCCGAGGGGCAGCCCGACGAACATCCACACCGCCAGCGCCCCCGCGATCGGCGTGAGCCGGCGGGCGAGGATCTGCGTGCGCACTGGGTCGGCGGAGCTGACCCGCGTGCCCGGCTCACCGGGATCGGCGGCGAAGATGCGGCCCAGGGCGGGGCCGATCTCGGTGATCGCCACACCGGCCAGCAGGTAGAGGCTCAGGAACCAGAACGGCAGCACCCGGGCGTTCCACAGCCGGCCGGCGGGGGCGAGCACGAACAACGAGCCGGTGATGGCGGCCATGCCCACCAGGAACAGGCCGACCCGGCGGCGCATGGCCACCGCGAACACCGCCCCCGCGGGGGCCAGGACCAGCCACAGCCAGGCCTTGTTCTCGGGAAACAGGTTCGCGCTGTACTGGGTGATCTTCCCCCAGCCCATGTTGTTGGCGTAGTCGAGCCGCATCCCGAACGGGAACGACCAGAAGGCGGCGAGCAGCGCCCCCACGCCGATCATCCCGAACAGGAACTTCAGGCGGGCCCGGCCCGGTCGAAGGAGGTAGAAGAGGCAGGCACCGACCACCGCGAAGATCGTGGGCAGCAGGTGACTGAGCCCGGTGAGGGCGAGCAGGACCGCCCCCAGGGCCCGGTTGCGGCCGGTGTCGAGACCTCGCGCCACCACCCCGAGGAAGAGCAGGGCGAAGGAGAGGCTGATGGAGAACGAGAACTCGCCGGCCAGCGTGGACGGGATGTTGCCGCCGTAGATGGTGAAGCCCCGGTCGAAGAGGAACGGGAGCGTGGCCAGGGCCAGCATCACCGGACCGGGGAAGCGCATGCCGGCCAGGCGGCCGAAGGCGTAGGCGCACACCGGGAGGGTGACCAGGCCGAGGACCGTGATCAGCTTGAACGCGACCCCGTAGGGCAGCACGAAGCTGAGGAGGGCGATCATCAGCGAGGGCAGCGGGAAGTAGAAGTGGTAGGCGGGGAAGCCCGAGTACCAGTCGGGGGCCCAGCCGGTGAGGCGGAGGTTGGGCAGGAGGTGGTGGCGCATGTAGTCGGGGCCCCACACGTGGGCCCCCATGTCGCCGCCCGACGGCGTGGTGTTGGCGAACAACAGGTTGGGCTGGAGCTGGATGAAGACGAAGAGCATGCAGGCGGCCACGATCACGGCCGTGAGCAGGGTCTCCGGGGTCACCTGGCTGGCCCGCAGCTTCAGCTCGTCGACCGACGGAACCCGGAAGGTGGGCATCCGCCAGCCCTGGCCCAGGCGCCGGGGGGACGGCTCGCCGTCGGACCCGTCCTCGGCCGGCGGGTCACCGGCCGGACGACCCCTCAGCGTCGGCGTCTTGAAGTTCGCCAGCGTCGACAAGGTCGCCAACCTCACGCGGTCGAAAGCCGCCCGGAGCGGCGGCCGCCGCTGTACTGCCATCTCAGTATCTTGTCATTCCCCGCCGTGGACGTCGCGTCGGGACGCGAACGCGGAAACCGTCAGCGGGCGGCAACCAGGTCGAGCACCGAGCGGAGACCGACGGACTGGCCGCCCCGGTCCCACCAGCGGCGCTCGCAGGCCTGGCACGAGTGCATCGTGACCGTCTCGGCGTGGAGCTGCATGCGGATCTCGACCAGGTCGCGCGAATGGCAGTGCTGACACGTCATCTCAGAACCCCTCCCTAGCGAAAATGCCCTCCCAGGCACTCCGGGTATCGGCACATTTGGTTGACCGCTTGAGCAGGAATCGGGAGGATTGTGGAACCATGGACCACGGTCGGCGGTCACCCGTACACAAATGGGCGGAACGATGCGAGACGTGAGACACCCGGCGAGGGGGCGATGCCTCTTCGGCGCGCTCGCCGCCCTGGTGCTGGCCGCCTGCTCCTCCGACGGGTCCGACGTGCGCACGGCGGCCGCGGCCACGTCCACCACCCGGCGGGCCGAGGTGCCGACCTCGTCGACGGCGGTCACCACCACCGTCCCGGCCCCGACCACCACCGCCGCCGCCGCGCCGGTCGAGGTGGTGAGCTCGGCCGACGTGCTGGCCGTCCAGGAACGGCTGGCCGAGCTGGGCTACGACGTGGGCGAGCCCGACGGGCGCTTCGGCGGCCGCACCAGCTACGCGGTGATGGCCTTCCAGAAGATCGAGGGCCTGAGCCGCACCGGCGACATCGACGACGAGCTCAAGGCGGCTCTGGCCACCGCCTCGTCGCCGGGGCCGTTGGTGCCGGGAGGGCCGTCGACCAGGGTGGAGATCGACCTCAACCGCCAGGTGCTCATGCTCTGGACCGGCGGGGAGCGCACCCGCATCCTGCCCATCTCCAGCGGCAACGGCGAGGAGTACTGCGTCGACGGTGAGTGCGACATCGCCGTCACCCCGCCCGGCTCGTTCCACATCGGGCGCAAGGCGGAGGGCCTGGAGATCGCCCCCCTCGGCGAGCTGTGGTGGCCCATGTACTTCAACGGCGGCATCGCCATCCACGGCTCGCCCTCGGTGCCGCCCTACCCCGCGTCCCACGGGTGCATCCGCATCCCCATGTACGCCGCCCCCACGCTGTACGAGCAGGTGGGACGGGGGACGGCCGTCATCCTGATCGGCCGGGGCCCGGGGCCGGAAGGCGTCGGCCCCCCGCCCGAGCCGCCGCCCAACCCGGTGCCGTCGTCGACCCTGCCGCCCGAGCCCGAGCCCGAGCCCGACCCCGAGCCGCCCGAGACCACCACCACCGCCCCGGTCGACGAAACCACCACCTCGACCACCCCGGACGACACGACCACCACCGAGGTCACCACGCCGAGGTAGCCCCCCACCACTGGTGACGGTCAGGTGTTGAGGGCGACCACCAGGCTGATGAGGTTGAACGAGGCGTGGGCCACGATCCCCGGCCCGAGCCGACCGGTCTTGACGGCCAGGGCGGCCAAGGCCGCGCCGAAGGCAGCCAGGGAGGCCATGATCACGATCTGGGCGTCGAACGGCAGGTCCTGGGGGTGGGCCAGGCCGAAGAACACCGACGAGCCCACGATGGCCCACGTCGACCCCAGCCGCTTCTGGATCGAGCGCAGGAGCAGGCCCCGGAAGAACAGCTCCTCCACCAGGGGGGCGCCCACCACCGCCACCAGGATGACGCCGATGAGGGCGGCGCCCGTGGGCCTCGTTGATCAGGTCCTCCACCGGCCCCGACACCTCGGGCCGGCCGATGAACGGTCGCAGCAGGAGGGCGACGCCGGGCACGATCACCAGCTGGGCGGCGATGCCCACGCCGATCCCGAGGGCGAGGTCGATGCTGCTGGCGGCCCAGCCGAAGTCGCGGGTGAGGCTGCCCGAGCCCTTGCGCCGGGTGGCCAGCACCACGCTGCCCACCAGCCCGATCCACAGGCCCACCTGGCCGATGCCCTTGCCCCCCAGGCTCAGCTCCTCGTCGCCGCTGACCCCCATCCAGATCCCGGCCAGGACGCTCGACAGCAGCAGTCCCACGAACATCCCCATGAGCACGTCGCCCAGGCCCCACCGGGGCGGAGGGCCGGCGTCGGCGTCGGCCGCGGGAACCTCGGGGGTCTCGGAAGCCATCGACCGTGGAGCCTACGGGCCGCGACCACAGCCGACCCGGCGATCCTGGGCTGGAAAAGGTGCGCGTGGCGCCCCTTTTCGTGCCCAGGAACCCGCAACCCGGGCCGCGGCGGGGGCTACGAGGCTTGTGCTTGCAGGTCGCCGGGGTCGGTGGCGGCCGTGGTGGGGCGGCTCCCGGCCCGTCGATCGTGGCCGGTCCAGCCCTTGGGGGCGGCCAGCCGGTCGGCGTGGCGGACGCAGAGGTCGATGGTGTGCGGTTCCTTGGCGCCCAAGTCGTCGAGCCAGACGGTGCTGGTCGCGTACTGGAAGCTGAGGGTGGCGCTGGCGGCGTCGCCGCATCCTGGACGGGCACACAGGCGAGGCCGCTGCATTCCACCACGGTACCGGCCGGTCGAGGATCGGCCGTGGATGGTGGCGGCCCAGCTTCGACGCCCGGTGCCATTACCATTGCCGGCGTGAGCCCGTCAACGCCGCCTGATCCGAGAGGCGCGCAAAAGGAACGACCCCCCGGGTCCGGCCCGACGGTCCCCGGATCGTCATGGCCCCGCCCCGTCGTGTGGGTGCTGATCGGCGTCGCCCTGCTGGCCCTGGTGGTCGCGCCCGCCTTCAGCCGCACCGACGCCGACAAGATCGACTACTCCACCTTCCGCCAGCGGGTCGACGCGGGCCAGGTCGAGAGCGTCAAGATCACCAACGAGACGTCCCGCATCAAGGGCGAGTACAAGGCACCGATCGACGACAAGGACGAGTTCACCACCACCGCCCCCGCCGACATCCCCGACGAGGACATCGCGCTCCTGCGGGAGAAGGGCGTCAAGGTCGAGTTCCTGCCGCCCAGCTCCAACCTGGTGGGCACCCTGCTCGTCTGGATGCTCCCGATCGGCCTGCTGCTCCTCTTCTGGTGGTGGATGGGCAAGCGGGCCCAGGGCCAGATGGCGGGCATCATGTCCATCGGCCGGTCGCGGGCGAAGGTGTACACCACCGAGAAGCCCAAGACGACGTTCGCCGACGTGGCCGGCTACAAGGGCGTGAAGCAGGAGATCAACGAGGTCGTCGACTTCCTCAAGCAGCCCAAGAAGTTCCACGACATCGGCGCCCGCATCCCCAAGGGCGTCCTGCTGGTCGGCCCCCCGGGCACCGGCAAGACCCTCATCGCCCGGGCGGTGGCGGGCGAGGCCGGCGTGCCCTTCATGTCGATCACGGGCTCCGACTTCATGGAGATGTTCGTCGGCGTGGGCGCGGCCCGGGTGCGCGACCTGTTCCAGTCGGCCCGCAAGCAGGCGCCCTGCATCATCTTCGTCGACGAGATCGACTCCATCGGCCGCAAGCGGGGCGCGGGGCTCGGTGGCGGCCACGACGAGCGGGAGCAGACCCTCAACCAGATGCTCTCGGAGATGGACGGGTTCGAGACCACCGAGGGCGTGGTGATGATGGCGGCCACCAACCGGCCCGACATCCTCGACCCGGCCCTGCTCCGTCCCGGACGCTTCGACCGCCAGATCGTCGTCCCCCTGCCCGACCTCGAGGAGCGCCTGCCCATCCTCCAGGTCCACTGCAAGGACAAGCGCCTCGCCCCCGACGTCGACCTCGAGGTGATCGCCCGGGGCACCCCCGGCATGAGCGGTGCCGACCTGGCCAACCTGGTCAACGAGGCCGCCCTCCACGCCGTGCGCCGGGGCGACAAGGACATCCACATGCTCGACTTCGAGTCGGCCCGCGACCGGGTCCTCATGGGCCAGCGGCGGGAGTCGATGGCGCTCTCCGGCAAGGAGAAGGAGGTCATCGCCTACCACGAGGGCGGGCACGCGGTGGCCGCCTACGTGCTCGAGCACGCCGACCCCGTGCACAAGGTCACGATCCTGCCGTCGGGCATGGCCCTGGGCGTCACCCAGCAGCTGCCGGTCGAGGAGCGCCACATCTACCAGCTCCCCTACCTGCAGGACTCGCTGGTGGTGCGCCTGGGCGGGCGCATCTCCGAGGAGCTGGTCTACGGCATCATCTCCACCGGCGCCAACAACGACCTGGTGGGTTGCACCGACCTGGCCGGCAAGATGGTCCGGGAGTGGGGCATGTCCGACAAGATCGGGCCCATGGCGTGGGGGTCGCAGGGCGCGGTGTTCCTGGGCGACGACCTCATGCGCCAGCGCGACTACTCGGAGGACACCGCCCGGGTGATCGACGAGGAGATCGAACGCATCCTGCGAGAGCAGGAGAACCGCTGCCGCGACCTGCTGCGGGAGCACCGGCACGGCCTCGACGCGGTGGCGGCGGCGTTGCTGGAGAAGGAGACCATCGACGGGGCCGAGGTCCGCAGGCTGGTCGACGAGGCCGCCGGCCGCCTGGTTCGTCCCCCGGAGACGCCCGCGCCCCGCATCGCCGAGCTGAAGGAGCTCCCAGGTGGGCCCCGCGATCCGGCCGACACGGGCCACGGCGACGGCAACGGCACCCGCGACCAGGTGGGCGACGAGGTGGCCGACCCCGCCCGTTAGCCCGCTCGCGGGAGTGTCCAGCCGGTCGGGAAGGCCGCCAACCCAGGCCCGCTAACATCGAACCACGACCCGGACGACGCCGTCGCGTCCTCCTGTCGCCCCAAATCCGCACCCCGAATCACGATCCGTTCTCGGAAAGACAGCCTGCCTTGAGTCGCTTCACCCCGGACGCCGCCGCCGCCCTCGATGGGCCGGGCTGGCTGCGCGCCCGCCGCACCGCCGCCGCCGAGCGCTTCGCGGCGGCAACCCTCCCCACCGAGGCGGAGGAGATCTGGCGCTACAGCCGGGTGTCGCAGATCGACCTCGACGCCTACACGCCCGCCACCAACGGCAGCCACGGTGACCACGGGGGCATGCCCCCCGGCCTGGCCGACGTGGTCGACCGGGCCGGCGCCCGCTCGGGGCTGCTCGTCCTCCACAACGGCCGGGTGGTGGTGCGTGAGCTCGACCCCGCCCTGGCCGCCCGGGGCGTCGTCCTCGCCGACGCCCTCGACCTCCCCGACGGCAGCGGCGACGGCGTGCTGGCCGGCTCCGACACCGACGCCGACGCCTTCACCGAGCTCAACGGCGCCTTCCTGCGGGGCGTCGCCTACCTGCGGGTGCCGCCGGGCGTGGAGGTGGCCGACCCCGTCCTGATCCTGCACTGGTTCGACGGTGACGCCACGGCCTCGTTCCCCCGCACCGTGCTCTCCGCGGGCGAGGACAGCCAGGTGACGGTGGTCGAGCACCAGGCGTCGGCCGACGTCATGGCCCTGGTCGACCCGGTGCTGCAGATCGACGTGGCCAACGCCGCCCGCCTGCGTTACCTCAACGTCCAGGAGCTGGGCCCGCGCGTCTCGCAGGTCGGCTACCAGGCCAGCCGCATCGGGCGCGACGGCAGCCTCTCGTCGTCGGTCGTGGCCCTCGGGGGCGACTACGCCCGGGTCCGCACCGACTCCCGCATCGACGGCAAGGGGGGATCGGCCGACCTCAACGCGGTCTACTTCACCGACCGCGAGCGGATGCACGACTTCCGCACCCTGCAGGACCACGCGGCCCCGTCCACCACCAGCAACCTGCTGTTCAAGGGGGCGGTGCAGGACCACGGCCGGTCGGTGTACTCGGGGATGATCCGGGTGCGGCCCGAGGCCCGGGGCACCAACGCCTTCCAGACCAACCGCAACCTGGTCCTGTCGGAGGGGGCGGGGGCCGAGTCGGTGCCCAACCTGGAGATCCTCACCGACGACGTCAGTTGCAGCCACGCCTCCGCCGTCGGGCCGGTCGACGAGGACCAGCTGTACTACCTCGAGAGCAGGGGCGTCCCCCCGGTGGCGGCCGAGCGCCTCATCGTCATGGGCTTCCTCGGCGAGGTGCTCGACCGGCTGCCCAGCCCGAGCCTCGTGGCCGGCCTCAAGGCCGCCATCGGCCGCCGGCTCGCCTCCCGCGACGAAGCGCCGGCCGCGGCCGCGGTGTCGCAATGATCAAGGGGTCGCGATGATGTCGTCCACGACCGCCGTGCGGCTCTGCGCGGCCGACGAGATGGCGGCCGGCACCGCCCGCCGCTTCGACGTGGGCAAGCTCCGCATCGCCCTCGTCCGCATCGGCGACGACTTCCACGCGGTGGGCGACCGTTGCAGCCACGCCGACTTCTCCCTGTCCGAGGGCGAGGTCTGGCCCGACGAGTGCGAGATCGAGTGCTGGAAGCACGGCAGCACGTTCTCCCTCCTCACCGGCCAGCCCCAGTCGCTGCCGGCAATCCAGGCCATCCCGGTCTACAAGGTCCGGGTCGACGACGGCGACGTGATGGTGGAGCTGCCCAAGCATGAGTGAGCTCAAGGTCACGGGCCTCAAGGCCGGTATCGACGGGCAGGACATCCTGCGCGGCATCGACGTGTCGGTGGCCAGCGGCCAGGTGCACGCGGTCATGGGCCCCAACGGGTCGGGCAAGTCCACCCTGGCCAACGTGATCATGGGCCGGGCCGGCTACCACGTGACCGCGGGGTCGATCACGCTCGACGGCGTCGAGCTGCTGGGGATGCCGGTGTGGGAGCGGGCCCAGGCGGGCCTGTTCCTGGCCATGCAGTACCCGAGCGAGGTGCCGGGCGTGTCCCTGGAGGACGCCCTGGCCGCCGCCCTCGAAGCCCGGGGCGAGGACATCGGCGACCTGCGGGAGCGGGTGGCGGCCGAGGCCGAGCGCATCGGGCTGCCGCCGGCCCTGCTCGACCGGGCCCTCAACGTCGACCTGTCGGGCGGCGAGAAGAAGCGCAACGAGACCCTCCAGCTCGGCATCCTCGGCCCCAAGATCGCGGTGCTCGACGAGATCGACTCCGGCCTCGACGTCGACGCCCTGCGGGCCGTCAGCCGCCGGGTGGAGACGATCACCAACGAGATGGGCGTGGGGGTGCTGGTCATCACCCACTACAGCCGGCTGCTGCGGGAGCTCAAGCCCGACGTGGTGTCGGTGCTGCGGGCCGGCCGCATCGTCGACTCCGGGGGTCCCGAGCTGGCCGAGGAGCTCGAGCGCACCGGCTACGCCGGCTACGAGCCTGAGTCGAACGGCCTCACGGCCTGAGTCGTTCTACGGCTGGGTTGTCACGCCTGGCGCCACGGCCGACGGGAGGGTGATCGTCGGGGCGGGGGCGAGGGGCTCGGGTGGGGCTTCGGGCTGCGGGGGGCCGATCACGTCGCCCACCCCACCCGACACGTACACCGGCCAGCCGTTGCCCACGATGGTGGGGAACCAGTCGGCCGCGTTCATCGGGATGCGCACGCAGCCGTGGGACGCGGGGTAGCCGGGCACCGAGTAGGCCCCGTGGAAGGCGATCCCGCCGTTGAAGTAGAGCGGGTTGTAGAGGTCGCCCAGGGGACCGGTCTCCCAGCCCGACGCCACCCGGTAGACGCTGTAGGCGCCCCGGGGGGTGACAGCGTACCGGCACCAGCCCTCGGAGCAGAAGCGTTCCTCGGAGCCGCTGGAGACGGGGACGATGCGGGTGAGCGAGCCGCCCTGGTAGAGGAAGAGGACCTGGCGACCGAGGTCGACCTCGACCCGATTGGGGCCACCCTGGGGGGCGAGGGCGGCGTGGGTGCCGGGGTCGGCGGCCATGGCGGCCACGATGTCGTCGGTGGCCCGGCCGTCGCGGCCGAAGCCGTGGACCTTCTGGAAGGCCATCACCGCGTACATGGTGACCTTGTCGAACGTACCGTCGAGGTCGCCCACGTCGTAGTGGAGGGCGTCGAGGCGCTGCTCGAGGGCGAGCACGGCGGCTCCGCTGTCGCCCTGGCCCAGGCCGGGCGGGGGCGGCTCCTCGGCCACGACCGGTGCGACGGTGGTCGACGTGGAGGTGGTGGTCGACGAGGTGGTGCTGGTGGACGTGGAGGTGGAGGTGGACGGGGTCAGGGCGCCGGCCGCGTCGGTGACGGCCGGCGGGCCCGAGCTGCAGGCGGCCAGGACAAGGGCGGCGGCGAGGGCGAGCGCGGCGAGGGCAGGGCCCGGCAGGCGGTGGGTCACGGGTGGGGGACCTTCTCCGGGCCCTGGTTCACGAACGTGTTGATGAAGCGCTCGATGGTGTCGGCCTCGACCGACCCGCACAGGAGGCGGGCGTGCCAGGCCGTGGCCGCCACCGGCGTCTCGATCGCCGGGCGGGGCACGAGGAGGATGTCGCGGGCGTGCCTGGCACCCACGTCGCGCAGGGTGGCGAGGCTCTGCTCGTCGAGGTCGGGCCGGTACCAGAGCACCACGTAGCCGTGCTCCATGGCGTGGACGATCTGGCCGTCGGGCGGCGCGGTGGCCTCGGTGAAGACGCCGGCCCCGGCTGCCTGCGGCGTGTGGTTTCCACCCGACGGGGGGTTGAGCCTGTAGGTCGGATTGGGGACGTGGTTGCGGCCGATGCCGCCGTCGGAATCGCTCTCCCGGTCGAACTGGCACGACGCCGTCTCGAACTCGGACGCCTGCTGGCTGCGCTCCCGGCGGTCGGTGGTGATCACGAACGCCACCAAAAGGAGGATCGCCACCACCCCACCGGCCAGCAGGGCCTGGTTGCGGATGCTCCGCCTCCGCCGGGCGGCAGCCGCCGCCGCCAGCCGTTCTTCCCGGGTGAGGCCGCCGCGGGGGCGACCCTTGCCCCCCTCGGGAGCAGCGGCCGGAGCCGGCTTGGAGGGCGACGACGCCTTCGCCGAGCCGGCGGCCTTGCCTGTCGCCGACGCCGTGGCCGCCGCTGTCGCGGAGCCCGACTTGGCCGCCGGGCCCGCCTTGGCCGCCTTGGCCGCGGCCTTCGCCTTGGCCGCCCCGCCGGTCCCTGCGGCCGGGCCCCCCGGCTTGGCCGCCCCGCCGGTCCCTGCCGGGCCGCTGGGCTTGCTGGTGCCCGGGCCGCCCGCCTTGCTGTTGCCCGGGCCGCCCACCTCGGTGGCCGAGCCGCCCGCCCTTGGGGTGGCCGCGCCGGCCGACGGGGGGGTGCCGGGCTTCCCCGGGCCGGCCTGGGCCTTGCCGGTGCTCCCGCCCTGAGACGTGCCCGGTCTGGCCGGGCCGGCCTGGGGCTTGCCGGTGCTCACGCCCTGAGACGTGCCCGGTCTGGCCGGGCCGGCCTGGGGCTTGCCGGTGCTCACGCCCTGAGACGTGCCCGGTTTGGCCGGGCCGGCCTGGGGCTTGCCGGTGCTCCCGCCCTGAGACGTGCCCGGTTTGGCCGGGCCGGCCTGGGCCTTGCTTGCGCTCCCGGCCTGGGAGGCGCCGGGCTTGTCCGGGCCACCCTCCTGCGACTTGGCGGCGGCCGGCGGAGCGGCAGGCCCGGCCGGACTGCCCTCCTGCGGCGTGGCCGCCGCGGCGGCGGCGCCGGGCCCGGCCGGGCTCCCCGCCTGAGGGGTGCCGGGCTTGGCCGCGTCGTTCGCCGCGGGCGCGCCGGGCTTGGCCGTTCCGGTGGCCTTGGGGTTCGTCGGCTTGGGGATGGTGACGCGCTTGGCCGGATTCGCCGGCCGATTCGCCGCTCCCCGACCCTTCCCCGGACCCTTCTTCTTGGCGGCCATCGCCGGGCGACAGTACCCCCCGGAGGTGCCTACAGTGCGGCCATGCTCGCTCGAGGCGCCCGGGCACCGTCGTTCACCCTCCCCGACATCGACACCGGCGAGCCCGTTTCCAACCCCTGGACGGACGGGTCCGAGCGCACCGTCCTCGCCTTCTTCAAGGCCACCTGCCCCGTCTGCCAGATGGCGGCGCCCGTGGTGCGGGCCATGGCCGACTCCGGCGCCCGGGTGGTGGCGGTGGGCGAGGACCCGGCTCCCACGCTGGCCCGATACCGCGACAAATGGCGCCAGACCGTACCCACCCTCAGCGAACCCGCCCCCTACCGGGTGTCGGGCGCGTACGACCTGGTGAGCGTCCCCAGCCTCTACTTGGTCGACCGCGACGGCACCGTCGTCGACTCCGTCCTCGGGTGGGACCGCGACGAGTGGAACCGGGTGTCGCTCGCCGCCGGCGGCCGTCCCGTCTCCGCCCACGGCGACGGTCTGCCCGCCTTCCGCCCCGGCTGAGGCAGCCGCAACCGCCACTGACCCGGTCGGGCAGTCTCAACAGGTTGACAGTGATTGTGGGATGAAACTTGAGTCAGTCGTTGTTAACTCTCAGCGAGGCACCATCACCGATCCTGAGAGGAACACCGAATGCAGAAGCAGAACTGGCTCCGTCCGGCGACCATGCCGATGGACGCCTACCGTCACGAGAACAACCTGGTCATCAGCTTCGACCTGCCCGGCGTCGACGCCGACGCGGTCGAGGTCACCGTCGACAACAAGACGCTCAAGGTCGTATCGCCCCGCCCCCGGCCCACCGCCGAGGGCATCCAGTGGCTGACCGCCGAGCGTCCCTACGGCACGTCCACCTGCCAGCTGCCCCTGGGCGATGGCGTCGACCTCGACGCCCTCCAGGCCCACGTGGCCGACGGCGTGCTCACCATCACCATCCCGCTGATCGAGGGAGCCAGCCGCCGCATCGAGGTCACACGCGGGAGCGAGGCAGCCCCCGCCGAGCGCGTCGAGACTCCCGCCGCGGCCTAGTCGCCACCCCCAGCTACGCCCGTCGGCCCCGGCGACGTCGCCGGGGCCGACCCGCGTGCCGACGGCCGGGGGGAGTCAGACAGGGTCGTCGAGGGCGGCGGCCAGGTCAGGGCGGACGGCTCTCGCCACCAGCACCACGGCCAGGAACAAGCCCGCCCCGGCGAACGTGACCCGCCGCAGGCCGAAGCGGTCGCCCAGCGCCCCCTGGAGCACGGCCCCGATGGGATACACGACCCCCAGTGCCACCATGTAGAGGCTGAGGATGCGGGCCCGCAGGCTGGCGGGCGCCCGCAGCTGCACCACCGTGCCCAGGCCGGAGAGGATGCCGATGTAGCCCGCCCCCACTCCGGCCAGGGCGAGGGTGGCCAGCGGCAGCGACGGCGCCAGCGCGTACAGGGCCAGCATGCCGGGCAAGACCACCAGGTCGACCATCAGCACCGGCCGCCGGCCGTAGCGGCGGGCCAGGGGCGCCATGGCCAGGGCCCCGGCCACGGCCCCCACGCCCTGGGCCGTCACCAGGATCGACGTCCCCCGCTCCCCGGCGTCGAACAGCTTGATGGCCACCGCCGGGATGAGGGCGATGAACGGTGACAGGAGCAGGGCGGCCACCGCGATGGCGAAGATGGCGGCCCGGCACCCGGGCTCGGACCACGCCCCCCGCGCCCCGGTGGCGATCCGCCGGCCGATGCCACCGGTCTCGTCGGGGTCGGGACGGGGCGGAGGCAGGCGGACGAGGGCGATGGCCACGAAGACGGCCCCGAACGAGAGGGCGTTGAGGACGAAGGCGAACGTGTACGACCCCAGCGCCAGCACCAGCCCGGCCAGGGCGGGTCCGACCACCCGGCCCAGGTTGTACTGCGCCGACGAGAGGGAGATGGCGCCCAGCAGGTCGTCCTTGGGCACCAGGTCGGGGAGGATGGCCTGGTAGGCGGGGAACCCGAAGGCGGCCATGCAGCCCCCGCCGAGGGCGACCACGGCCAGGTTGGCGGGCGTCACCGTCCCGGTGGCGGCCAGCACCGCCAGCAGCGCGGCGAAGCCCATCTCGCCCAGCGTGGTGAGCAGG
The DNA here is from genome assembly GCA_963836205.1 of uncultured Acidimicrobiia bacterium. GTDB lineage: Bacteria > Actinomycetota > Acidimicrobiia > Acidimicrobiales > AC-14 > JAXDMK01. Next base: position 495,864 of record CAWIIV010000006.1, read on the forward strand.
AGCAGGCGCCGGCGGTCGGCCCGGTCGGCCAGCACGCCTCCCACCGGCGACAGCAGGCCGATGGGCAGGAAGGCGGCCGCCGCCACCAGGCCCGTCCACCGGGCCTGGCCGGTGAGCTCGGTGACGAGGACCCCGATGGCCACCGTCTGCACCCACGACCCGATGTTGGAGACGAGCGCGGCGGTCCAGACGAGGGCGAAGTCGCGGTGGCCCAGCGGCTTGAGGGACGTGAGGCCGAGCAGGCCCCGCCGGGCAACGGCGGCCGGCGGCGGCGGCTCCTCGGGGATCACAGGCCGGGATCGGGAGCCTGGTAGCGGGCCTCCAGCCCGTAGTGGTCGTCGAGGCGGACGACGCGGTTGAAGTCGTCGAACGTGGTCAGCATGCCGAGGTCGTCGCGCAGCGTGCCCTTGGCCGCCAGCACCCCGTAGGCGCTCGCCAGCGCCCTCGCCGCCGCGAACAAGCCGGTCAGGGGGGACACGATCAGGTCGAACCCGAGCTCGTGCAGCTCGGACGGGGTCATCAGCGGGGTCCGGCCGGCCTCGATCATGTTCGCCACTCGCACCACGCCGGGGGTGGCGTCGACCACCGCCCGCATCTCGTCGACCGACTCGGGAGCCTCCACGAAGACGGCGTCGACGCCCAGGGCGGCCGCCGCCTGGGCCCGGGCGATGGCCTCGTCGAGGCCGACCGCGGACCGGGCGTCGGTGCGGGCCACCACGATCAGGCCCTGGGTGCGGGCGTCGAGCGCCGCCTCCAGCTTGGAGAGCCAGTCACCCCGGGGGACGACACGCTTGCCCGCCATGTGCCCGCACTTCTTGGGCCACACCTGGTCCTCCAGGAAGATGCCCGCCCCGCCGGCCGACTCGAACAACTCCACCGTGCGCCGGGTGTTGAGGGCGTTGCCGTACCCGGTGTCGGCGTCGACGATCACGGCCGTCTCCGGCGCCGCCCGACACACCCGCCGGGCCACGTCCGCCATCTCCCCCTGGGTCAGGTACCCGAAGTCGGGCAGCCCGAGGAGGCTGGCCGACGTGGCGTACCCGGAGAGGAAGGCCACCGGAAACCCGGCATCGGCCGCCAACCGCGCCGACAGCGCGTCGTACACGCCCGGCATGAGCACCGTCTCCCCCGCCGCGAGGAGCGACCGGATGCGATCACCGTCCATCGGCCGACAGTAGGCCGCCCCGGAACCGCCAGTCCCCTCCGCCGGCGCAGTTCGCCGGCGGACCGACAGGCCGCCGCAGGCCTTGGCCTGTCGGAACGACAAGCAGCGCGCCGAAGGCGGTCAACGCGGTGGCCTCTGACGTTCGGGGGCCGTCGGGGGCGAGCCCCCGACTGTTATCCGGTGATCCCGCAGACCTGGCGGCCGTACTCCTGCAGGTCCTGGCCCGCGACGCCGAACTCCGGCTCTGAGAGCACCGTGTAGTCGCCGGTGAGCAGCCGCTCGAAGCCTTCGGCCAGCACGGTGGCGGTGTCCTTGATCTCGGCCGGTGCGACGGCCACGGCCTCGCGCACCTGGGGCGCCACCTCCTGGAGCAGCGCCTGGAGGTCCTCCGGGCTGGAGACCACGGTGGGCACCTCCCGGAGGGTGTTGATGTTGGCCCGGGCCAGCACGCAGAACTCCTCGCTGTTGGCACCGGTGAAGGTGCGGGGGGCTCGGGTCGTGGCCACCGGGACGGTGGTGGTGGCGTCGGTGGTCGCCTCCTCCTTGTCGTCGCCGCCGCCGCAACCGGCCAGCCCGACCAGGGCCACCACGGCCAGTGCGGACGACAGGACTCGAACTCGGCGCATCATGCTCCTTCGGCTTGGGCCTGGCCGGCGGGGGCCCGCGTGGACTGGGCCTCGTCGAGCGCCTGGGCCAGCGTGTTCCACGACAGCGTGGCGCACTTGATTCTTACCGGAAACTTCACCACGCCGCGCAGGGCCTCGAGATCGCCCAGCTTCACCTCGGGGTCGGGAGCCACCGCCTCCACCACCTCGCGGCCCTCGCCGTCGAGGCGGTGCTCGTGGATCGACATCATGGCCTTGAACGCCCGGATCAGCTCCCGGGCCTCGGCCCAGGTGCGACCCTTCACCGCGGCCGACATCATCGAGGCCGAGGACTGGCTGATCGAGCAGCCCTGGCCCGAGATGCGGATGTCGGCCACCGCGTCGGTGCCGTCGTCCTCGTCGGCGGTCAGGTCGACGTAGAGCACGACCTCGTCGCCGCACAGGGGGTTGAAACCCTCCACCCGCAGGGCGGGCGGGCTGGGCAGGTCGCCACGGTTCCGCGGGTTGCGGTAGTGGTCGAGGATGATCTCCCGGTACAGGTCTTCGAGCGACATCGGGCGGCCTCTAGCTGAAGAATTTGGACGCGGACAGCAGCGCCTCGGACAGGGCGTCGACGTCGGATTCGTCGTTGTAGACGTAGAACGACGCCCGGGCGGTGGCGTTGACGCCCATCCGCCGCATGAGCGGCTTGGCACAGTGGTGCCCGGCCCGGATGCACACCCCGGTCTCGTCGAGGACCTGGGACAGGTCGTGGGGGTGGATGTCGTGGTAGGCGAACGACAGCACCCCGCCCCGGCCCTCGGGGTCGGCCGGCCCGAACACGGTGAGGTCGTCGCCGTGGCGCTCGGCCAGGGTCGTGAGGGCGTAGGTGGTGAGCTCGATCTCGTGGCGGCGCACCGCGTCCATGCCCAACCCGGTGAGGTAGTCGACCGCCGCCCCCAACCCGACCGCCTCGGCGATGGGGGGCGTGCCCGCCTCGAACTTCCAGGGCAGGACGTTGGGCTTCCAGCCGTCGAGGCGCACGTCGGTGATCATCTCGCCCCCGCCCAGGAAGGCGGGCATGGAGTCGAGCAGCTCCTCCTTGCCCCAGAGGACACCGATGCCCGTGGGCCCGCACATCTTGTGGCCGGTGAAGGCGAGCAGGTCGCAGCCCAGGGCGGCCACGTCGGTGGGCAGGTGGGGGACGTACTGCGACCCGTCGACCAGCAACACCGCGCCGACCGCGTGGGCGGCGTCGGCCAGCTGCCGGATGGGGTTGAGCGTGCCCAACACGTTCGACATGGCGGTGACGCTCACCAGCCCGACCCCGTCGAGCAGGCGGTCGAGGTCGTCGAGGAGCAGGGTGCCGTCGTCAGAGACGGGGAGGTAGCGCAGCTCGACGCCTTTCTCCTCCCGCAGCATGAGCCAGGGGACGAGGTTGGCGTGGTGCTCCATCTCGGTGAGGAGCACGGCCTTGCCCGCCGGCAGGCAGTGGCGCCCGTAGCTGTGAGCCACCAGGTTGATGGCCTCGGTGGCGTTCTTGGTGAACACGACCTCGTTGGATGACCGGGCGCCGATGAAGCGGGCCACCTTCGACCGCCCACTCTCGAAGGCGGCGGTGGCCTCTTCCGCCAGCCGGTACACGCCCCGGTGCACGTTGGCGTGGGTGTTCTCGTAGTAGTGGTCCATGGCGTCGAGGACCGCCCGTGGCTTCTGCGAGCTGGCCGCCGAGTCGAGATAGACCAGCCGCCGCTCCTGGTTGAGGAGCGGGAAATCAGCCTTGACAGACGAGCTCAGGCCGTGCGCCACGCGTCGTAGCCTTCGCGCTCGAGGCGGTGGGCCAGGTCGGCGTCGCCCTGGGCCACGATGCGCCCGTCGACGAGGATGTGCACCACGTCGGGCTCGAGGTACTGCAGGATGCGCTGGTAGTGGGTGATGAGGAGCACGCCCAGCTCGGGCCGGTCCTTGCGCACCTCGGACACCCCGTTGGACACCGTCTTCAGGGCGTCGATGTCGAGCCCGGAGTCGGTTTCGTCGAGGACGGCGAACTCGGGCTCGAGGATGGCCATCTGCAGGACCTCGTTGCGCTTCTTCTCACCGCCCGAGAAGCCCTCGTTGAGATAGCGGTCGCCGAACGACGGGTCGATGCCGAGGCGGGCCATCCACTCCATGATCGACAGCCGCAGCTCGAGCACCGACAGGTCGATGCCCTTGCGGGCCGACAGGGCCTGGCGGAGGAACTGCACCACCGACACGCCCGGGATCTCCTCCGGGTACTGGAAGGCCAGGAACAGGCCGGCCTTGCCCCGCACGTCGGTGGCCCAGTCGGTGATGTCGTCGTCCTTGAACGTGACCGTGCCCGACGTGACCTCGTAGTCGGGATGGGCCAGGAGGGTGTTGGCCAGGGTGGACTTCCCCGACCCGTTCGGCCCCATGAGCGCGTGCACCTCGCCCGCCATCACGGTGAGATCGACCCCCTTGAGGATCTCCTTGCCTTCCACCGAGACGTGCAGGTCCGTAATCTCGAACAACGGCGTCTCGGTCAGAGGCTGGCCCACGTCCTCCATATTACACCTACGGCCGTAGGGGAAATTGGGCCCGGGTCGTGGCAACGGCCGGTTTGGCTAACGTCGGAGCTATCGCCGATCCCTGGACGTTCATGGGCGCCAGCCCGTCGCTGGGACAGGCCGACGGCCACGTCACCCTGGTCGAAGGGGCCTCGTTCTGCATCTCCGACCGCAGCGGCGACATCCGGGCCGCCTCCGCCCAGGGCCTGTTCTTCCGCGACACCCGGTTCCTGTCCGGGCTCGAGCTCAAGATCAACGACTACCCGCCCGAGCCGCTGGCGGCGGAGACGTCCAACCCCTTCTCGGCCACGTTCGTCCTCCGCACCCAGACCCGGCCGGGGGCGGCCGAGAGCTCGCTCATGGTCTTCCGGTACCGGTACGTGGGACGGGGCATGCGGGAAGACCTGGTGCTCTCCAACTACGGCGAGGAGGCGGCCTACTGCTCGGTCGAGCTCTCCTTCGCCGCCGACTTCGCCAACCTCTTCCGGGTCAAGGAGGGGCACCTGCGCAACGAGGGCAGCGTCGAGCTGCGCACGTCGGCGTCGGGGATGGCCTTCGACTACCGGCGGGGGCCGAGCACCAAGGGCCTGCGCATCGCGGCCAGCGAGCCGGCCCGGGCCCTGTCGTCCACGCTCCACTACGAGCTGGTCATCCCCGCCCGGGAGAGCTGGAACCTGTGCCTGCAGTTCACCCCCGTGATCGAGGGCGACGAGATCGAGCCCCGCTACCTGTGCGGCCAGCCGGTGGAGCAGGCCACGCCCAGCCAGCGCCTCGACCACTGGCGCAGCATCGTCCCCCGGGTGGAGACCGACTACGAGGACCTGCGCAAGGTGGTGGCCCGGTCGGCCGAGGACCTGGGCGCCCTGCGCATCTTCGACCCCGACCACCCGGAGCGGACCGTGGTCGCCGCCGGCGCCCCCTGGTTCATGACCCTGTTCGGGCGCGACTCGCTGCTCACCGCGTGGATGGCGCTGCTGGTCGACCCCGACCTGGCCAAAGGAGTGCTCCAGACGCTGGCCCGGTTCCAGGGCACCCGGGTCGACCCCCGCCAGGACGAGGAGCCGGGCAAGATCCTCCACGAGATGCGCTTCGGCGAGGCGCCGTCGCTGTCGCTGGGCGGGGGCGACGTCTACTACGGGTCGGCCGACTCCACGCCCCTGTTCGTGATGCTGCTGGGCGAGCTGCGGCGGTGGGGCCTGGCGCCCGACGTGGTCGACGCCCTCCTGCCCGCCGCCGACCGGGCCCTGTCGTGGATCGAGGACTACGGCGACATGGACGGCGACGGCTACGTCGAGTACCGGCGGGCGTCCGACAAGGGCCTGGCCAACCAGGGCTGGAAGGACTCCTGGAACGCCATCCGCTTCGCCGACGGCCGCCTGGCCCGTCCCCCCATCGCCCTGTGCGAGGTGCAGGGCTACGTCTACGCCGCTTACCTGGCCCGGGCCCACTTCGCCGACGAGGCCGGCGACACCGAGCTGGCCGTCGACTACCGGGCCCGCGCCAACGACCTGAAAGTCCAGTTCAACCGCGACTTCTGGCTGCCCAAGCAGGGTTGGTACGCCCTGGGCCTCGACTGCGACAAGCGCCCCATCGACGCCCTCGCGTCCAACATGGGCCACTGCCTGTGGACCGGGATCGTCGACGAGGACCGGGCTCCGTTGGTGGCCGAGCGGCTGCTGTCGCCCGAGATGTTCAGCGGCTTCGGCATCCGCACGCTCGCCACCACCATGTCGGGCTACAACCCGATCAGCTACCACATCGGGTCGATCTGGCCCCACGACAACGCCATCATCGCCGCCGGGCTCATGCGCTACGGGTTCGCCGACGAGGCCAACCGGGTGATCAAGGGCCTGCTCGACGCGGCCACCCACTTCGACCACGGCCTGCCCGAGCTGTTCGGGGGCCTGAGCCGCGACGACGTGCCGTTCCCCGTCAGCTACCCGTCGTCGTGCACGCCCCAGGCATGGTCGGCGGCGTCGCCGCTGCTGTTCCTCCGGACGCTCCTCCGGTTCGACCCGTGGGTCCCCCACGACAAGGTGTGGGTCGACCCCGAGCTCCCGGAGTGGATGGGCCGCCTGCGGATCGGCAACATCCCCCTGGCCGGCCAGCGCATCACCATCGACGTCGACCGGGCGGGGACCAAGATCGAGGGCCTCCCCCCCGACATCGAAGTCGTCAGCGAGCCCCGCGACCCCCTGACCGCCTGACCGTTCGTGGGCCGGTTTGGGGGCGCCTGGCGCACCTTTTCCGACCCACGAACTTCCTACCAGCCCCGGTCGACCCACTCCTGGAGGTTGGGCCGCTCGGTACCGATGGTGGTGTCGGAGCCGTGGCCGGGCAGCACGAGGGTGTCAGGCGGGAGAGTGGCGAACAGGCGGTCGTCGATCGAGCGGATGATCGTGGCGAAGTCGGAGTAGGCCCACCGGGTGGCGCCCGGCCCCCCGGGGAACAGGGTGTCGCCCGAGAACAGCACCGGTGACCCCTCGACCTTGAAGCACATCGAACCCGGCGTGTGGCCGGGCGTGAGGATGGTGTGCAGCCGCAGCCGGCCTACGGCGATCACGGTGTCGTCCTCCAGGAGGAAGTCGTACGACGGGAGCATGGCCGCGTCCTCGGCCGTCACGCCTACCAGGTAACCCGCCTCCCGGACCGCGGGGACGGCCTGGATGTGGTCCCAGTGGCCGTGGGTCTCGAGGACCTGGCGGACGTCGAGTCGCCGGCACAGCTCGAGCAGCTTGTCGTGCTCGTTGGCCGCGTCGAGCAACGCCGCCTCCCCCGTCTCCCGGCAGCGGACGACGAAGACGTTGTTGGCCAGCGGTCCCACCACCAGGCGGGTGATCTCGACCTGCGAGTCCTGGTAGTGGAGCGCGCCGGCAACCATGCAGTCGAGTATGGCGCCGAGCGCGCGCCTCGGCGGTCGCCGTCTGGGTTGAGCCCCGAGTCTGTGGAAGTCTCGACAGGGGGAGGCATGGACGGCGAGGCATCCGAGAACCGAACAGCAGCAGCCGCAGAAGTCGCTGTCAGCTACTCAAGCCGCGACCGCACGCAGGTAGTCGAGTTCGTCGAGCAGCTTCGCCAAGCCGGGGTCTCAGTATGGATCGACTACGGCAGCATCGACGGAGCGCTCTTGTGGCACCAGGAGATCGCCGACGCGATCGAGGCGTGCAAGGCGCTCGTGCTCTTCGCGTCGGCGGCGTCGCTGAGCTCGCCGCATGTCGTCCGGGAGGTGTCGTTGGCCTTGGACATGAACAAGCCGATCCTGCCTGTGTTTCTGGAAGCCACCGAGATCCCCCGGTCGCTTCGCTACCAACTGACTGGCATCCAGCACATCAAATTCCACTCCGGTGACCCCAGCGAGACCTACGCGGCGGTCCTCCGCTCGCTCTCACGACTGGGCGTCGAGATCCGGAAGCCGATCGCCTCAGTCCGCGCAGCACCCGAGGAGCCCAGTTCCGTCCCGCTCCGCGTCGCCCGCCCACCAGTGCCGAACGTGGTGAGGCCCCGAGCCCCCGCCGGGGCCGCCCAGCGGGTTCATCGCCGGTCGCCGGGCGTCGGACATGAGGTCCGTGCAGGGGCAAGGGCCAATATCGAGGCGGCCGGGAGGTCGTCCCGAGGGCCATGGAAGATCGCGGCCGCTTCGATTCTCCTCGTTGTGGCGGTCGTGATCGGATTCTTGCAGCTGGCCCCCGAGCGGGGCAGCGATGGATCGACACTCAGCGACCACCCAAGCACTACGGCGAGCACCGCCGCCGCCGGGTCCGGTACGCCTGTTAGCCTGCCGACCCCAGTCACGGGTGCATCGATCACCGGCGAAACCCCGTGCCCGAACGTCGACGGGTCGTCGCCCCGCACGACGGCCTTCGCCAAGGCGCCCCCGACGTGCATCGACGCCGGTAGGGCCTACGCCGCCGAAATGCAGACGTCGAAGGGCCTCATCACGATCACCCTCGATGCCGACAGCGCACCCCTGACGGTGAACAACTTCGTGGTCCTGGCCCGCTACCACTTCTTCGACACACTGCCCTTTCACCGCATTGTCAGGGGCTTCGTTGTACAGGGGGGCTCACCCGATGCGACGGGCGCTGGTGGACCCGGCTACCGGTTCGCCGACGAGCTGCCCCCGGCCGACGGCTACGAGCTGGGGGCGGTCGCCATGGCCAATTCGGGTGCCGACACCAATGGCAGCCAGTTTTTCATCGTCTCGGGCGATCCGAGTTCCTTGGCGCCCAGCTACACGCTGTTCGGCGAGGTCACCGCCGGCCTTGACGTTGTTAGGGACATCGACGCCGCCGGCCTACCTGGATCGGATTCGGATGCGGGCAAGCCTACCGAGGTCGTAACCATCCAGTCGGTGGTAATCCAAGAGAGCTGAGGGGGAAGAGTCGGCACCCGCCGCTAGCCTGCCCGGGTGGCCGTGATCCTCGTGGCGCTGGCGATCGCAGGTGTCTTCGCCATCGCCGCCGTCGTCATCGGCCGGGAGGTCCGCCGGCTGGCCGCCCGGCCCCCGCAGCGGTCGTTCGACTTCGAGGAGGCGGTGGCCTACGTGTGCGACCACGTCGGGCTCGAGGTGGCCTCCGTCTTGAGCCCCGACGACGTCCGCAAGATCCTCGACTGGCACCTCGAGTACTTCCGCCTCCGGGGGGTGGCGTCGAACGGCGACCGGCCTCACACCGACGGGCCGGTGGTGGTCAGCGGGGCGGAGACGGTGGACTTCGTGCTCATGCAGTCGGAGGCGAGCGGCACCCCGTACACGCCCGCCCAGGTCCACGCCGTCCTCGACGCCCAGATGCGTTACCTGGAGGAGATCGGGGCCGTCGGCCAGGTCGCCGATCCCGACGAGTAAACGTCACCACTTTTGGCCGCCGGTGTGCTTTCATACGTACACCGAAGAAAGGAGGTGGTCCAACTGAGCGATAGTTGTCTTGGGACCTCGGAGGTGGCTGTCCGCTAGCGGCAGCTGGGCCACGCTGGCGAATACCGCCAGTCACCGCTCGAGATCACGTCCGGAGCTGGTCCCGCCCGGAGTAGTCCGTTGATCTCGGGTTTTCCTTTCCAGCTAGAACTACAGCCGAGGGGGCGCACACCGCGCCCCCTCGGCGCGAGGCGGGCTCCGAACGGGGGTGGTCATGCGTATCGACATCGATTCGGGCGGTCTGCGGCTGTCCGGCCACCTCTACCGGCCGACTGACGACTCCGGCGACACTCCGTCACGGGGGCTGGTGCTGTGCCACGGCTTCCCGGCCGGGCCCGGCGGCTCGGCCACGTCGGGGCAGACGTTCCCCGAGTTCGCCGAGCGGTTGGCCGCCGACACCGGCTGGACCGTCCTCACCTTCAACTTCCGGGGCACGGGCTCGTCCGAGGGTGACTTCTCGCTCTCCGGCTGGCTCACCGACCTGCGGGCGGCCATCGACTTCCTCCTCGCCACCGGGCTGGTCACGGGCGTGTGGCTGGCCGGTTCGGGCACGGGCGGCGCCGTCGCCATCTGCGCCGCGGCCGAGGACGACCGGGTGCAGGGCGTCGCCGCCCTCGCCCCCCACGCCGACTTCCGCGACTGGGGCGCCGATCCCGACGGGTTCCTCGACCACACCCGGCGCATCGGCGTGGTGCGCGACCCCCACTTCCCCCCCGACATGGACCTGTGGACCCGGGAGCTGCTCGAGATCCGGCCCATCGTGGTCATCGGCAAGCTCCCGCCCCGGCCGGTGCTGCTCGTCCACGGCGGCGACGACGAGATCGTCCACCTCCAGGACGCCCGCTGGCTGGCCGACGCCACCGACGGCAAGGCCGAGCTGCGCATCGTCCCCGGCGCCGGCCACCGCCTCCGTCACGACCCCCGGGCGGTCGCCATCCTCATCGGGTGGCTGGAGCGTCAGCCGGTCGACTGATCGGCGGCGTCGATGGCGGCGTCGATCGCCCCACGGAGGGCGGCGGCGGCCGTTTTGGGATCGTCGGACTCCGTCAGCCACCGCACGACCACGAAGCGCCGGGCGCCGGCGGCCACCATGTCGGCGACAGTGGCGGGGCTCACCCCCCCGGTGACGAACCAGGGCCGGGCGTGGTTAACGGTGCCGGCTGCGTACCGGAGGTATCCCAGCCCGGTTCCGGGGCGGCCGGGCTTGGTCGGCGTGGGCGACACCGGCCCGGTGGACACGTAGTCGACCGGCTCCTGGGCGGCGGCGTCGAGCTCCGAGGGGGCATGAGTCGAGAAGCCGACGATGGCTGCGGGGCCGAGGATGCGGCGGACGAGGGCGGGAGGGGCGTCGTCCTGGCCCACGTGGACGCCGTCGGCCCCCACCTCGAGGGCCAGGTCGGGACGGTCGTTGAGGATGAAGGGCACGCCGTAGTCATGGCACATGGCCGCCGCCACCCGGGCCCGGTCGATGAGGGGTCGGGCGTCGAGGCGCTTGTCCCGGAGCTGGACCAGGTCGACGCCACCGGCGATGCAGGCGGCGAGGAAGGCGGCCAGGTCGGGGCGGTCGGCGGTGCAGAGGTAGAGCCGGCGGCCGTCCAGGTCGAGGGCGGTCATCCGGTCACCCGCCGGCGCCGGCCCGCACCAGCTCCAGCCGGTCGCCTTCGGCCAGGGTGGTGCAGAGGTAGAGCCGGCGGCCGTCCAGGTCGAGGGCGGTCATCCGGTCACCCGCCGGCGACGGCCCGCACCAGCTCCAGCCGGTCGCCCTCGGCCAGGGTGGTGGTCGACAGGAGGCGCCGCTCGACCGGCTCGCCGTTGCGCTCCACCAGCACCCACCGTCCGCCGAGGCCGAGCGCGGTCAGCAGGTCGTCGACCGTCGATCCGTCGGGCAGCTCGACGGCGTCGCCGTTGGCCACCACGACGATCATCGGACCGTGATCATTGGGCGGCCTTGGCCGCCGCCTTCTTCGCCCGCTTGTACTCCCGCACCTTGGCCAGCGACTCGGGGCTGTCGATGTCGGCCACCGAGTAGAACCCGTCGGACGAGTAGGGACCGGCCGCCTCCTCCCATCCCGGCGGCTGCACGCCCAGGCGCTTGGCCAGCAGGGCCAGGAAGATGCGGGCCTTCTGGTCGCCGAAGCCGGGCAGGGCCTTCAGCCGCTGGTAGAGCTCGGTGCCGGTGTCGGCCGTCTCCCACACCGCGGCGGCCGAGCCGCCGTAGTCGTCGACGAGGGTCCGGGCCAACGCCTGGGTGCGGGCCGCCATCGACCCCGGGAAGCGGTGCAAGGCCGGCGGGCGGGCGAAGACGGCGGCCAGGGCCTCGGGGTCGTGGTCGGCGATGTCGGCCGGGTCGAGCCGCCCGCCGAGGCGCTCCTTGAGGTCGAAGGGGCTGCGGAACGCCTTCTCCATCGGGATCTGCTGGTCGAGGAGCATGCCGATGAGCAGGGCGAACGGGTCGCTCGACAGGAGCTCGTCGGCGGCCTCGTCGCCGGTGAGGTGGAGCGCGTTCGGAGCCATGCCCTCAGTCTGCCGCCTTCAGGTCCTTACCGACGAAGAACCCGCCGAAGGGGATGGCGGCGGCCACGATCACCCAGATGGTCCGTCCGAGGCCCCACCCCTGGCTGGGCCGCACCTTGATGACGAGGATCACGTAGGCGAGGAAGATGATCCCGTGGACCATCCCCACGACGGGGACGAGGTCGGGCCCCTCGACCACCCGCTTCACGAAGCTGGCGCAGAGGAGGATGAGGAAGCTGACCGCCTCGATGTAGGCGACCGCACGGAAGTTCTTGATCACCGGCGCAGCCTCCCATCGGCCGGGCCGCCGGCACCACTTGTGGGCGACGCCGCCGCGTCACCGCACGCGGGGGTCGGGGATATCGGGGTCGAGGCCGTAGTGGGCGATGGCGTCGGCCACGTCCTGGGGTTTGCCGTCGTCGGCCCGGGCGAGGGACTCGAGGACGGCCACCACCACGTGGGCGGCGTCGGTCTCGAAGTGGCGGCGGAGGTTGGCCGACGTGTCGGAGCGGCCGTAGCCGTCGGTGCCCAGGGCCACGAACGGCCGCGGGATCCACCGGGCCACCTGGTCGGGCACCATCTTCATGAAGTCGGTGACGGCCACCACCGGTCCCTCGGCCCCGGCGAGGGCCTCGGTCACGTACGGCGTGCGGGGCGGGTCGGTGGGGTGCAGCCGGTTCCACCGCTCGACGGAGAGAGCGTCCTCCCGCAGGGCCTTGTACGACGTGGCGCTCCACAGCTCGGCGGCCACGTCGTGGTCGGCGGCCAGCATCGTCTGGGCCTCCCGGGCCGCGCCCTGGGCGGTGCCGGAGAAGAGCACGGTCGCTTTGCGGCTGGGCCCGTCGGGAGCGGCCGCGAACCGGTACAGGCCCCGCCGAATCCCGTCCTCCACGTCCCCTGGATTTTGGCCCTCGGGCAACGGCGGCATGGCGTAGTTCTCGTTGTACAGGGTGAGGTAGTAGAAGACGTCCTCCGGCTCGGGGCCGTACATGCGACGGATGCCGTCCTCCACGATCACGCCCAGCTCGTAGGCGAAGGCGGGGTCGTAGGCGGCCAGGTTGGGCACGGTGGAGCCGAGGACCAGGCTGTGGCCGTCGGCGTGCTGGAGGCCCTCGCCGTGGAGGGTGGTGCGGCCGGCAGTGGCGCCGCACAGGAACCCCCGTCCCCGGGAGTCGCCGAAGGCCCAGATGAGGTCGCCCACCCGCTGGAACCCGAACATCGAGTAGAAGATGAAGAACGGCAGCATCGGCGTGCCGTGGGTGGCGTAGGCGGTGCCGGCGGCGGTGAAGCTGGCCATGGACCCGGCCTCGGTGATGCCCTCCTCCAGGATCTGGCCGTCCTTCGACTCCTTGTACGACAGGAGGAGGTGGGCGTCGACCGGCTCGTAGAGCTGGCCGTGGGCCGCGTAGATGCCCACCTCGGGGAAGAGGGAGTCCATGCCGAAGGTGCGGGCCTCGTCGGGGATGATCGGCACCACCCGCTGGCCGAGGCCCTTGTCGCGGAGGAGGTCGCGCAGGAGGCCGGCGAAGGCCATGGTGGTGGACACCTGGCGGGAGCCCGAGCCGGCCTTGGTGGCGTCGAACACCTTGGCCTCGGGCATGGGGAGCTCGCGCTGGCGGCGGACGACCCGCTTCGGCAGGGACCCGGCCAGGGCCCGCCGCCGCTCCATCATGTACTCGAACTCGGGGGACTCCTCGGCCGGGCGGCAGTAGGGCGGCTGGTCGGTGTCCTCCAGGGCCGCGTCGGAGAGCAGGTCGTCGATGTGGAGCCGGTCGCGGAACTCGCGCAGGTTCTTCTTCGACATCTTCTTGATCTGGTGGGTGGCGTTGCGGGCCTCCACCTCGGGGCCGAGGGTCCAGCCTTTGATGGTCTTGGCCAGGATGGCGGTGGGCGCCCCTTCGTGCTCGACCGCGGCCCGGTAGGCGGCGTAAAGCTTGCGGTAGTCGTGCCCGCCCCGGGGGAGGGTGCGCAGCTCGTCGTCGGTGAGGTCGTCGACGAGGGCGCGTAGCCGGGGATCGGGACCGAAGAAGTGCTGGCGGATGTAGGCCCCTGACTCCACTGAGTACTTCTGGAACTCGCCGTCGAGGGTGGTGTTCATCTTGTTGACGAGGACACCGTCGCGGTCCTTGGCGAGGAGCTCGTCCCACTTGGAGCCCCAGATGACCTTGATCACGTTCCACCCCGCGCCCCGGAACACCGCCTCCAGCTCCTGGATGATCTTGCCGTTGCCTCGGACGGGGCCGTCGAGGCGCTGGAGGTTGCAGTTGACGACGAACGTGAGGTTGTCGAGGGACTCTCTGGCGGCCAGGCTCAGGGCGCCGAGGGATTCGGGTTCGTCGCACTCGCCGTCGCCCAGGAAGGCCCACACTCGTGAGCGACTGGTGTCGACGATGCGGCGGTTGGCCAGGTAACGGTTGAAGCGGGCCTGGTAGATGGCGTTGATGGGGCCGATGCCCATGCTGACGGTGGGGTACTCCCAGAAGTCGGGCATGAGCCGGGGGTGGGGATAGCTCGACAGCCCGTTGCCCCCGATTTCCTGGCGGAAGTTGTCGAGCTGGGCCTCGGTCAGGCGGCCCTCGAGGAAAGCCCGGGCGTAGATGCCGGGGGCGGCATGGCCCTGGAAGAAGACCTGGTCGCCGGGCTGGCCGTCCTCCTTGCCCCGGAAGAAGTGGTTGAAGCCCACCTCGTAGAGGGCGGCAGAGCTGGCGTAGGTGGCGAGGTGGCCGCCGATGCCCGGGGCCTTGGCATTGGCCCGGGTGACCATGACCGCCGCGTTCCACCGCACGAAGGCCCGGATGCGCCGCTCCATGGTCTCGTCGCCCGGGAACCACGGCTCCCGCTCGGGCGGGATGGAGTTGATGTAGTCGCTCGACACGGTGGCCGGGAAGCCCACCTGGAGCTCGCGAGCGCGCTCGAGGAGTTTCATCACGAGGAACCGGGCCCGGGTCTTGCCCCGGACGTCGACCACGGCGTCGAGCGAGTCCACCCACTCGGACGTCTCCTGGGGATCGATGTCGGGAAGCTGGGCGGAGAATCCGTCGAAGATCACCCCTCCATGCTTCCACCCGGGGATGACGATCGCGTTACGCGCCGGGCAAGTGGCTCGAGTCCGCCACGGAGGGGGTGTTCGTGGCGATCGCTCGGTGGGAGGGTGGGCCGGCCCCCGGTCCTGTCCGAGCAAGTGGCACGAGTCCGCGACGGAGGGGGTGTTCGTGGCGATCGCTCGGTGGGAGGGTGGGCCGGCACCCAGTCCCCGGCGAGCAAGTGGCACGAGTCCGCCAAGGAGGGGGTGTTCGTGGCGATCGCTCGGTGGCGGGCGGGCCAGGCACCCGGTCCCCGCCGAGCAAGTGGCACGAGTCCGCCACGCAGGGGGTGTTCGTGGTTTGCTCGCCGGGTGTCGCAGCCACCCGATTGAATGGGCCGCATGGCCGACTTGGAACTGGCCGCCCTCGCCGCATTCCAAGGGGGACTCGTCACGCACGACCAAACACGCGACCATCTCACCCAGGGGCAGATCGAGGCTCGGCTTCGGGCCGGACGCCTCGTCGTCGTACGTCGCGGTGTCTATCGACACGCGGGCGCGCCGGTCACCCGGTCGCAGCCGCTCCGAGCCGCGCTTCTGGCCGCGGGTCCGAACGCCGCCGCCTCGTTCTGCTCGGCGGGCGAGCTCTGGAGGCTGCCGGGGATCGTTGCCGCGGTCCCGGAGCTGACCGTGCCGTGGCCAGCGCGGGTACGACTACCGGGGGTGCGGTCCCATCAGAGTCGGGCCATTCCGCCGTACCACGTCACCGTCCACCAGGATCTCCGGGTGACGACGCCCGCCCGGACCCTTGCCGAGTTGTCCGCCCTTGTCGGACCGAAGCAGCTCGGACGGATGGTCGACGACGGCCTGCGCCGGCACCTGCTCGACCTTGAGGACCTGAGAGAGGCCTACGACGTGCTCGCCTGCCCAGGGCGGCGGCGGCTCACGGTGCTGCGGGCGATCCTTGAGGCTCGGCTCCCTGGCTTCCATCCGGGAGACAGCCCGGCGGAGCTCGACGTGCGGCGGATTCTGGTGCAGGCCCGGCTCGGGGAGCCGGTACCGCAGTACCAGGTCGTCGTGGGGGAAACGATCTATCTCCTCGACTGGGCGTACCCCGACGATCGCATCGCCGTCGAGTACAACGGCTGGGAGTTCCACCGCAGCCGCAGCTCGTTCGACCACGACGCGGCCCGGTCTAACGCGCTGACGGCGGCTGGGTGGCGGCTGATCGTCGTCACATCGGCCACCGAGCCCAAAGCGCTCGTCGACAACGTTCGGGGTCTCCGTTCGGCCGCCGCGTGACGACGGTCGTGTTCACCGACGGGGCGTGCCTGGGGAACCCGGGGCCGGGGGGGTGGGCGTGGGCGGTGCCGGGGGGGCGCTTCGCCAGCGGGGCGGAGGCGCACACCACCAACCAGCGCATGGAGATCCACGCCGTGCTCGACGCGGTGCGCGCCCTCGAAGGTCCGATGGAGGTGGTGAGCGACTCCACCTACGTCGTGAACTGCTTCCGCGATCGGTGGTGGGAGTCGTGGATCGCCCGCGGTTGGCTGACGTCGGCCAAGAAGCCGGTGGCCAACCGCGACCTGTGGGAACCCCTGATCCAGGAGGTTCGACGCAACCCCGACCGGATCACGTTTCGGTGGGTGAAGGGCCACAGCGGCGACGTGAGCAACGACCTTGTCGACCGGCTGGCAGTGGAGGCGGCCCGAACCCAACAGGGTCGCACCGGCGAAGGCGCCCCCACCGACCTCGGCGCACCCGACGACCCGACAGGCACCGCCAAGGCCAGGGGCGCCGCCTCGGCCAGGAGGGCCGCCCATGGCACGGACGCCGCCACAGCGAAGGCGACGACGGCCACCGCCGGCAGCCGGCTGCCGCCCGGCCGGCTGGTGGCGATCACCGGTCACCGCCCGCCCGAGCTCGGCGGCTACGACCCCGACAACCCGGTCGCCAACGCGGTTCGCGGCAAGCTCACCGAGATCCTTGTGGCCAAGCGCCAGCTCACTCCCGACCTGGTCGTGCTCACCGGCCTCGGACTGGGCGTCGAGCAGGTGGGGGCCGAGGCCGCCCTCGCGACCGAGGTCCCCTTCGTGGCCGTCCTCCCCTATCCCGACCCCGACGCGGTGTGGCCGGCCGACGCTCGCCGCCGCTTCCGGCATCTCCTCGACCGGGCCACGACCACCCTCGTCCTCGAAGCCAGGCAGCCCGCCACCAAGCAGCTGGCCGGTGCCGCAATCCGCCGTCGCGACGCCTGGCTCGCCCGCCACGCCCAGGAGGCAATCGTGGTGTGGGACGGACACGACGCCAACGTCGGCCGCACCCTGCGCTCCCTCCAGGACGCCATGGGCGAGGAGGAGGTGTGGGTGGTCACGCCACCGGTGCCACCGGCGCCACCGGCGGCGCCACCGGCGGCGCCAGCCGGCTGACCGGCAGCCGCCCCCGCTCCACGGCCACCGGCGAGTCCCGCACCCGGGCCAGCCAGGCCAGGAACTCCGACCGCGGCACCGCCATCACCCCCAGAGAACCCAGGTGCTCGGTGGGGATCTGGACGTCGACCAGTGCACCGCCGGCGTCGCCCCACCGCCGCACCAGGTCGACGAACGCCACCTTCGACGCGTCCGGCTCCCGGTTGAACATCGACTCTCCCGTGAAGCACCCGCCCACCCGCACCCCGTACAGCCCACCGACCAGCCGCCCGTCGGCATCCCACACCTCCAGGCTGTGGACCCAGCCCAGCCGGTGGAGTCGCGCGTAGGCGGCCCGCATCTCGGCCGTCACCCACGTCCCCTCGCCCGACGGCCGGTCGGCGCAGGCGGCCACCACCTCCTCGAAGGCGGCGTCGACGGTCGACGCCCACCCGCAACGCCGCAACCGTTGCCGCAACGACTTCGAGACGGTCGCGCCAAGGGCGACGTCGAGCACGCCCCGAGGGTCGGGCGAGAACCACGGCAGGGCCACCGTCTCGTGGGGCCAGGGGAAGATGCCCCGCCGGTAGGCGTCGACCAGGGTCTCCACCGCCAGGTCGGCACCGAAGGCGATCAGCCCCGTGCCCTCGTCGGCCGTAGCCCCGTCCGGCAGCCGCCACGCCGACCGCGCCACCCTCCTGGGTGGCGGCGCCGGGTCAGCCACTCGCCGGCGGGCGCACCACGGCCAGGTACACCGCCCGCACGGCCAGCGCCTCCCGCACCTCCCCGAGGACGTCGTCGAGGAACTCCCGCCGGTACGTGATGTCGGTCAGCACGTAGACCGTGAAGTAGAAGCCGGAGAAGGCGGTGAGGAACCCGGCCACCTGCAACAGCTCCGAGGTCAGGGCCACCGGCCGGCCCCACCACTGCCAATCGGCGAGCACGTTGACCGAAACGCCCGACCACAGCGCGGCCGTCGCCGGCGTCACCGTCAGCAGCCCGAACACCACGAAGAACACGCCGATCATGAGGCTGACGAGCACGATCTGCACGCCCTGGCTGAACAGGACGACCAGCCCCAGGTTCACCCACTGACGACGGGTCAGCGGCGGCGACGGCACCGGCCCGGTGACCAGGTCGGCTGCCGGCGTCATCGCCGCCACCTCGGGCACGTCGGCCAGGTCGGACGAGATCCCCTTCACCTCCCGGGGGATGCGGGCGACAACGAAGACGATTCCGACGAGGGCGAACAGTCCCATGGTGACGGCCAGGAACGGTCCGTCGAGGGTGGCCGCCGCCTGCCACACCTCGGCGGTGAGGAACAGGAACGTCACGAACAGCAGGAGCAGGGGCATGGCCCGCACGAAGAGGTTGAACACGTCGCCCAGCTGGTGCCCGAGCCGGCGCACCGCCCATCGGGTCATCGGTACCAGCCCGTAGCTGGTGGTGGCGTAGATCAGCCCCAGGAAGACAAGGTTGCCGACAAGGGTGTTGAGCGCCGTCAGCCGCTGCCCGCCGGCGAGCAGGGGCAGGACGGCCGGGACCAGGACGAACACGGCCAGCTCGGTCGGTCCCACCCGGTCGGGACGAGCGAGCAGGGGCCGGTGGCGGACGGCGTTGGTGAGCGCCCACACACCGAGCAGGGCGGCGAAGCTGCCCCCCGCGACCAGGACGTTCACCCACCACGCCCAGTGGGAGTTCAACGCCAGGGCCAGCTCCAGCAGCAGGATCAGGGTGAGGGTCGGGAGGGTGCGGGTGAACACGTCCCGGGTGACGCTGTAGCCGTCGATGAAGTGGGGGATGCCCCGGGACAGGAACCACTCCTCCACCCGCCGCACGACGATGGGATCGGGCGTCTCCACCCGGACAGTGTGGTGGGCGAGACTCGTCCCGTGCGTTGCGGCGTCGATACCGGGGGCACCTTCACCGATGTCGTGACCGACGACGGGACGATGGTGAAGGTGCTGAGCACGCCCGACGACCCGGCGCGGGCGGTCGCCGCCGGCATCGACGGCCTCGGGCGCCCGGCCCTTCTCGCCCACGGGACCACCGTCGCCACCAACGCCCTGTTGGAACGGCGGGGCGCGGTGGTGGCCCTGGTGACCAACGAGGGCTTCGCCGACGTCATCGAGATCGCCCGCCAGGACCGACCGTCGCTCTACGACCAGTGGGCCGACCGGCCCGAGCCCCTCGTCCCCCGCCGCCTCCGCCTGGAGGTCGGCGGGCGCCTCGACGCCACCGGTACCGAGATCGAGCCGGTGGCGGACCCTCCGTCCGTCCCCGACGGCGCCGAGGCGGTCGCCGTCTGCCTCCTCCACGCCGACCTCAACCCGGCCCACGAGCGGGCGGTGGCCGACCGCCTCCGGGCACGGGGCCTCGACGTCACCATCTCGTCCGACGTCTCCCCCGAGTTCCGGGAGTACGAGCGCACCGTCACCACCGTCATCAACGCCTACCTCCGCCCCCGGTGTCGTGACTACCTGCGCCAGCTCGACCGCCTGGCGGACGAGGTGCTGGTCATGACGTCGGCCGGCGGGCTGATCCCGGCGGCGGAGGCCGCCGAGCTGCCCGTCGCCCTTCTCCTGTCGGGACCGGCGGGCGGCGTCGTTGCGGGTGCGGCCGCGGCCGCGGCGGCCGGGTTCGCCGACGCCGTCACCTTCGACATGGGCGGGACCAGCACCGACGTGTGCCTCATCCAGGGCGGCGCGCCCGAGCCCGCGCCGGGTCGGGTCGCCGCCGGTTTCCCCGTCCGCCTGCCCGCCCTCGACATCCACACCATCGGCGCCGGCGGCGGGTCCATCGCGTCCGTCGACCCCGGCGGGGCCTTGGTGGTGGGGCCCTCGAGCGCCGGCGCCGACCCCGGTCCTGCCTGCTACGGACGGGGCGGAGAGCGGCCGACCGTCACCGACGCCGACCTCGTCCTCGGCCGGATCCCGGTGGACGCCGCCTTCGGCGACCTCGGCCGGCTCGACGCCGACGCCGCCCGCGCCGCCCTCGACACGGCCGGAGTGACCGCCGAGGGCGTGGTGGCCGTGGTCGACGCGGCCATGGAGCGGGCCGTCCGGGCCGTCACCGTCGAGCGGGGGGTCGATCCGTCGACGGTGGCCCTGGTGGCATTCGGCGGCGCCGGCCCCCTGCACGCCTGCGCCATCGCCGCCGCCCTGGGCATGGCCGCGGTGGTCGTCCCGCCCCGGGCAGGCGTCCTGTCGGCCGTCGGCCTGCTGTGCTCGCCCCGCCAACGCGACCTGGTGCGGTCGTGGCCGACGCCCGCCGACCATGCCGGACTGGCCGAAGCCGCCGCAGCCCTGGCCGCCGAGGCCCGCGAAGCGGTCGGTGGCGACGAGTCCGATGTCGAGGTGACCACCGCCTTCGACTGCCGCTACTCGGGCCAGAGCCACGAGCTCACGGTCGCCTCCCCCGCCGGCTTCCCCGACGAGCACCGCCGCCGCAACGGCTACGCCCGTCCCGACGCGCCCGTCGAGATCGTCGCCGTGAGGGCCCGGGCCCGGCGGCCACCGGCCCTGGCCCCGACCGACCTCGCGCCCCCGTCCACCGAGCGTCACCCCACCGTCGGCCCCGCGGTCGTAGTCGAGCCCGACTGCACGGTGTGGGTCCCCGAAGGCTGGTCGGCCGACGTCGCCGACGACGGCAGTTGGGTGCTACGCAGGTGACAGCCCCTGACGAGCCCGGAGGTGGACAGTGAGTCGTCGGCGCGATGACAAGCCAGGTGGAGGGACGTGACCAGGAAGGTCACGCTGCGGGCGGAGCGCACGGGCTCCGACTACCGCCACCTGGAGGCCTACGTCGACGAGGCGGGCCACCTCCACATCGACGGCCAGGACCTCGGGCCGGGCACGGCCATCGTCAGTGACGACGGCGAGTACGAGTGGTTCGAGACGATCGACGCCGACCATCTCCCCCGGCTCGTCGTCCTCCTCGGGGGCCAACTGGGCGAGCACATCCTCGACGTCCTCGAGCGGGCGTACACCGGCGTCGGCTCGTACGAGTTGGAGAAGCGGCTGCGGGAGAGCGACATCCCGGTCACGCGCCGCGTCTGGTGAGCGGGCTGGGCGCAGCCGAGCTGCAGATCCTCATCTCCCGGCTCACCGGCGTGGCCGAGGAGATGGGGGCGGTGCTGCGGCGGGCCGCCTTCAGCCCCAACATCAAGGAGCGGGCCGACTGCTCGGCCGCCCTGTTCACCGCCGACGGCGAGCTGCTGGTGCAGGCCGAGCACATCCCCGTCCACCTGGGATCGATGCCGGCGTCGGTGGCGGCGGCCATCGCCGCGTTCGGCGACGGGCTGACGCCGGGCGACCAGGTCGTCCTCAACGACCCCTTCGCCGGCGGCACCCACCTCAACGATCTCACCCTGGTAGCACCGTGTTTCCTCGACGGCCGGCTGGTGGGATGGGCGGCCAACCGGGCCCACCACGCCGACGTCGGCGGCATGGCGCCGGGGTCGATACCGGCCGACGCCACCGAGATCTACCAGGAGGGGCTGCGCATCCCACCGGTGCTGCTCACGGCCGCGGCGGAGGACATCCTGTGCGCCAACTCCCGCACCCCCGCCGAGCGCCGGGGCGACCTCGACGCCCAGCGGGGGGCCAACGTGGTGGGTGTCGAGCGGCTGGCGTCGTTGGCCGCCACCGGCGCCCCCTTCGACGAGGTCACCGCCTACGGCGAGCGGCGGATGCGGGCGGCGCTGGCCGAGGTGCCCGACGGGCGGTGGACGTTCGCCGACGTGATCGACTCGTGCGGTCCGTCGCCCGAGCAGCAGCATCCGGCCCGGATCGAGGTGACCCTGACGGTCGACGGGGAGACCGCCGCCTTCGACTTCACCGGCACCGACGCCCAGCGGCCGGGGAACGTCAACGCGGTGGAGGCCGTCACCGTGAGCGCGGTGGCCTTCGCCTTACGGTCGGCCACCGACCCCACCATCCCCGCCAACGGGGGCGCCCTGCGGCCGGTCACCGTGATCGCGCCGGCGGGCTCCCTGGTGGCGGCCCGGCCCCCGGCAGCGGTGGGGGCGGGCAACGTCGAGGTGAGCCAACGGGTGGCCGACGTGTGCCTGGGGGCCCTGGCCCTGGCCCGACCGGGGCGCCTGGGCGGGGCCAGCCAGGGGACGATGAACAACACCCTCGTCGGCGGGACGGGCTGGGTCTACTACGAGACCGTCGGCGGCGGGCAGGGCGGCCGCCCCCGCCGGGCCGGGATGAGCGGGGTCCACACGGGGATGACCAACACCAAGAACACGCCGGTGGAGGCGTTGGAGCGGGCGTATCCCATGCGGGTCCGCCGCTACCGGCTGCGGCGGGGGTCGGGCGGCGAGGGGTCGGCGCCCGGCGGCGAGGGCATCGAGCGCGACCTGGAGATGCTGGAGGACGTGACGGTCTCGCTGATCACCGAGCGCCGGTCGTCACAGCCGTGGGGCGCCGACGGCGGCGGCCCGGGGGCGGCGGGTGAGAACTGGCTGGTGCCGGCGGGCGACGAGTCCCGCGCCGAGCGCCTCCCCGACAAGTGCACGCTCCACCTGCACGCCGGCGACGTCGTCCGCCTGCTCACGCCCGGCGGTGGCGGATGGGGCCGCGGCCCCGGAGGCTGACCCTCAGCCGTCGAGGCCGAGCTTGTGTCGCAGGCGGGCCGTGTCGAACGAGGCCGCACCGGGCGGGGTGGTGTAGGTGTCGAACTCGCGGAGGAGGGCGACGAGCTGCTCCCGCCATGTGGGATCGGCGGCGGCCTGATGGGGGGTGAGGCCGCCGAGGGCGGGGACCGGCTCGTCGACCCAGCGGTCCTCGTGATCTCGGATGACCGCCGCCAGCACCTCGCGGGCTTCGGGTGGGAGGGCGTCGGCGACGTGGGGCGACGACTGCGAGCGGGAGGCGACCAACTCGTCGACGGGCGTCTCGCTCTCGCGTAGGAGGACCAGCCCCGGGACCGCCGCCTCCACCCTGGCCCGCAAGCCCCGGAAACGCCCGACGCTGGTGGCCGACACGGCGAGCTCGTCGCCCTCGACGGCCACCATCCCTCGCACCGGAGACAGGCCATCGGACCAGGTCTCGTCGTCGACACGGTCGAGCACGGCGTCGAGCGCGGCCAGGCCCTCCGCGTCCGACATCCGGTAACGGGCCTCGCACAGCACTACCGGCTCACCGTCGGTGGTGACGATCGTCGGCGGGGCCGAGGCGGCACCGATCAGCGTTGCCACCTCGAAGGCGTCAGCTTCGGCGTCGAGGGTGGCAAGGAGGGGATCGCGCAGTCGCAGCGGAACAGTAAGCGCGCCCCCGATGATCTGGAACCCGGCCCCGTCGGGAACCACGTGGGCGAGCAGGAGGTCGCCGCGACCCATCCGGCCGGACCCAAGCCGTTCCCGCACGTCGACGACGTCGCCGGTGCGGACGTCGCGCAGGGTCATGCCGACCCCGGGCGCGACGTCGACCACCTCGTGGACCGACCGGTCGACCAACGACCATTGGGTCACGAGGTTGCGCTCGTCGTCGGGGAGAAGGGGGCCTCGCAGGCGGAGGAACTCCTCGACGACATCGTCCTCGAACAGCACCAGGGACGCCGCCAGGGCCTCGCCGCCGGGCTCGTCATCCCCGAGCTCGTCGGCCACCTCGTAGACGTCGCCCGTGAAGTCGGACCTTTCGAGGAACCAGACCAACTTCTCCCAGATCCAGCGGACGCGCTCGGGTAGCGGCACCGCTCCCGTCGTGCCCAGGCAGCAGTGCTTGTGCTTGCGCCCCGAACCGCACGGGCAGGGATCGTTGCGGCGGGCAAGCGCCCGGGGAGGCTGGGCGTAGCGACGGAGGACCTTGAGCCGGGCCTCGGCCTCGGCGTCGCCCACGTCGGCCAGGCGAGCAAGGAGATCGACGGCCCGTCGGGCGTCGCCCGTGTCGCTGGCGTGCCAGGCCGCGTCCTCGAGCGACGGCCAGTGCGCAGGATCGGCCTCCAGCGCCTCCCGGCGAAGGGATTCGGCTCGGTCGTGGTCGCCGGCCCCGCTGGCGGCGACCGACGCCAGCCACGCCGGCCCGGTCCGGTGGCGCCGGGGTGCGCGAGCCAGAAGAGCGTCCGCAAACCTCGCCAGCACGTCGTTCTCCGAGGCCGCCGAGGCCAGGTCCGCGAACGCGGGGCCGAGATCGGGGTCGGAGAGGAGCGCGGCCAGCTCGTCGACCATGGCGCCATGGGCATCGTCGAGCACCGGCTGGCCGCCGGCGAAGATCCGGTAGAGCTCGGTGACGGCCACCAGGGCGGCCGCCTCCCGGGGGTCGAGCCCATGGATGCGGGCCACCGCCGACGCGGCACGGACCCGCCCGAACCCGTCCCAATCGGCGCCGTCGGGGGCGGCGTACCCGTCCCGGATCTCGTACCCGCAGTCGGCGAGCAGCCCGCCCAGCGGCGGCAACACCCCGGCCTTCGGCAACGCCAGGTCGGTGAGGGCGGCGCCGACCAGCTCGTCCACCGACACCGGCAAGCCGTCCCCGCCGTTCAGCCGGTCGAAAGCAGCCGCCAGCCCCTGCGCCAACCCCTCGGGTGCCGCCGGTTCCGCTGTGACCGGCACCACCTCGACCTCGTCGCCCTGGAGCTGGAATCCGACGAGGTCGCCGGCGCGGGCCCCCCCGAGCCAACCGGTCGGCCCCACGAGGACCGCGCCCGTGTGCTCGCGGTGGTCGAGCTCGGCCACTTCTCCCCCGGCCAGGTGGAGGTGGCCGTGATCGGCCACGAGAACGCCCAACGGCTCCAGGTCGGGGGAGAACGCCACGAACCCACCCGCCACCTCCTCCTCGGTCACGCGGTGGGTGAAGGTCGTCCCGTCGGGCGACTCCGCCAGCTCCCACTCCTCCCCGTCGGCGTCCGCCGCGCCGTCTTCAGCGTCACGGTCGTCCTCCCATGACTCGGGGAGGGCGGCCAGGTCGGCCGCGTACCGGGCTCGGTTGAAGGGCTGCCTATCGCTGCTCATCCGCCAGAACTCGACCGCCGCCACCGACGCCAACATGTGCAGCGCCTCGTGGCGCTCATACCCCGCAGCGACGATGCGCTCGGCCGTCAGCCACACCTCCGGAGGGTCGTCGCGCCACAGCTGGCTGGCCACCAGCTCGTGCATGGCCAGGTGCAGGCGAGGGCTCATCGGCGCACCGTCGGGTGCGATCTCGTCCACGTCGGCGTCCACCGCATCGGCCAGATCGGGATGCTCGGCCCGGATGAGAACGCGCCGGTCGTCCTCGTCGGCGGGATCGAGGAGGCCCAGCTCGACGCCGTCGAACGAGCCCGAGACGGGCGGACAGATCCACGCCCGACGGCGGTCGACATCCATATCGACGACGGTAGGCGACCACGTCGTCCGTTTCGATGAGCGTCTGTTGGTAGCTTGATGGCATGCGAGCAACCATTGACAAGGCAGGTCGCCTGGTCATTCCCAAACCGCTTCGCGACCTGCTCGGGCTCGGGCCCGGCGAGGTCGAGGTCACCACCGACGGCGCCGCCCTGCGGGTGGAGGCGGTCCCCGGCGAAGGCCTGGACGAGCGACGCGGCCGGCTCGTGATCCCTCCGTCCGGTGTGCCGATCGGCGGCGGCGACGTGAAGTCCCTCCGTCATGGCGACCAGCGGTAGGGAGCCCGACCTCCTGGTCGACACCAGCGTCGCCGTGGCGTTGGCCGTCGGCGATCACCAGCTCCACTCGGCGACGATCGACGCGCTCGACGGACGGCGGCTGGGACTGGCCGGCCACGCCGCTTTCGAGACCTTCTCGGTGCTGACCCGTCTGCCTTCGCCCGCCCGCCGGTCGCCCGCGGTCGTCGTCCAGATCCTGATGGCGAACTTTCCGGAAAGCCGGTTCTTGTCGGCCTCGGGTGCGGCCGCCCTGTTCGTCCGGCTGGCCGACGGTGAGTTCGCCGGCAGCTCGGTCTACGACGCGCTCGTGGGGGCGGCAGCGGCCGAGCACGGGCTCACCCTCGCCACCTGGGACCGGCAGGCCCTCGATACCTACCGGGCGCTCGACGTGCACGTCGAGATGCTCCACCTGCCGTGAGTGACATCGACGACCCCATCGAGCGGGTGACGGCGTTGTGTCTCGCCCTCCCCGAGGCCGAGTCGGTACCCGCGGGCGACCGGCACACCGCATTCTCGGTCCGGAAGCGGATCTTCGCCTATCACCTCGTCGATCACCACGGCGACGGGCGGGTGGCACTCAACTGCAAGGTCGCCCCCGGCGAGAACACGGCGCTCATCGCCGACGACCCTGTCCGGTGGTTCATGCCCGCCTACCTCGGTCCCCGGGGATGGGTCGGCCTCGACCTCGAGGCGGCGCCGGTCGACTGGGACGCGGTCCGCTCGCTCCTCATCGAGAGCTACCGGCTGGTCGCGCCCAAGGCCCTCGTCCGCCGGCTCGACACCGACCCGACGTGACCGTCGAGGCGGTGGTCTTCGACTGGGGCGGGACCCTCTCCGAGTTCGTGTCGGCCGAGTTGGTCGACGCCTGGCGGCTGGCCGCCCGCCACCTTGCGCCCGACCGGGAGGACGAGCTCACCGACCGCCTGGTGGCAGTCGAGGCCGCCTTCTGGACCACCACCGCCACCCACCAGCGCAGCGCCACCCTCGCCGACCTCCTGGCCGCGGCCGCGGCCGAGCTCGGCCTCGACGTGGCCGAGGCGCTGCTGGAGGAGGCCGCCGTCCGCCACCTCGACTCCTGGACGCCCCACGTCCGCCACGACCCCGACGCCGCACCGACCTTGGCCGCGCTGCGGGACCGGGGCCTGCGCATCGGGCTGCTGTCCAACACCCACTGGCCCCGCCCGTTCCTCGAGCGCTTCCTCGAGCGCGACGGGCTGGCCGGCCTCATCGACGTCCGCCTCTACACCAGCGAGATGCCGTTCCAGAAGCCCCATCCCACCGCGTTCCGCGCCGCCCTCGACGCCCTCGGTGTCGGCGACCCGTCCACCGCCGTGTTCGTGGGCGACCGTCCGTGGGACGACATCTCCGGCGCCACCAGCGTCGGCATGCGCACCGTCCTCCGTCCCAACCCGATGCTCGACGAGGACGGTCCTCCGCCCGACGCCCGCATCGCCGCCCTCCCCGAACTGCTCGACCTGGTCGCAGGCTGGAACGGCGACGGGATCAGGCGACCGTGACCGTCCCCCGCATGCCGTAGGCCCAGTGCCCGGGCAGGTGGCAGCCGAACTCCACCTGCTCGCCTGCTTCGTCGCCGAAGGTGAACGTGGTGGCCCGGCTCTCGCCCGCGGGCACCGACACCTCGCCGGGACGGGGCGGGTGGTACGCCTCGGTCCCGTTCTCGTGCCGCTCGTGGACGCCGGCGTCGCCGACGATCAACTCGTGGCCGATGGGGTCGAGGTTGTGGACCAGGAACTTCACGGTGGTGCCGGGGGCCACCTCGATGTGGGCCGGGGAGAAGGTGGAGAACCGAGCGGTGAGCTCGATCGTCTTGTCGGACCCGGGGCCGCCGCACCCGGCCAGCCCCACCGTCCCGGCCGCCATGGCCAGGAGGGTGGCGGTCAGCCGGATGCGGCGGCCGGACATCACTTGCGCCGGTAGGCGAGGGCGATGCCGCCGGCCCCGGCGACGACCACCAGCCCGGCCAAGCCGACGAAGGCGGCCACGTTGCCGGCGCCGTTGTCGTCGTCGGTCCCGAGGAGTCCGCCCTCGGGCTGGGCGGTGACATCGTCGTCGTCGGTGCCGAGCAGGCCGGCCGCCTCCGCCGATGGCTTGCCCGCCCCGCTGGCGTCGATGGCGAGGTCGTACGTGAGCTCCGACGGCGCCGCCGCCACCTTGAGGTACGACAGCCACATCGACTGCGGCAGCCACTCCATCCCCTTGTCGGTGCGGAGGTCGGTGAGCAGGGCGTCGGAGGCGAGCTCCTGGCGGTCGAGCACCACGCCGGCCGAGTCCTTGCCGGCGAGAAGGGTCGGCTTGATCTCGGTGAGGACGAACACGTCGGCGTCGATCCGCTCGCCCTCCACCCGGCCCAGGCCGAGGATGCGCAGCGGCACCCACGGGTTCTCGGTGGGGATGGTGATGTGCACCGGCGTGCCGTCGCCGATGTTCACGCCCTTGTCGGCCACCGCGGCGGCGTCGAAACGGGCGGCGAGGAAGATGGGGCTGCGGCGGGCGTAGAAGTCGAGGACCTCGGGGGCGTCGGGCGTGAGGAGGAAACCGTTGTCGATCGCCCACTGGCCGACGGCCTGGGCGCCGCCCTTGAGGACGGTGAGGTCGAGGGCGCCCACCCGGGTCTCGAGCAGGACTTCGGCCGAGTCGCCGGCCGCGGCCGAGGCGGCGAACTCGAGACGAGCCTGCGGGGGCGGAGGCGTGACCTCCTTGACCAGGCGCTGGAGAGTCCACTCGCCGCCCTCTTCAACCGTCGTGGGGACGCCCGGCAGAGGGACGATCGAGCCGAACGCCCCGCCGGTGCCGGCGAACTCGAAGGCGGTCACGTAATGCTCGATGCCGTCGGCATAGCCGGCCAGGGTGGTGGTGCGGGTGAGGTTGACCTCGCCGTTCTGGCTGAAGACGCCTCCGCAGGCGAGGGCGGGGCCGGCAGTCGCGGTCAGGGCGACCGTGGCAGCGGCGGTCGCGGCGGTAAAGGTGAGCAACCAGGTCCTTCGTCGAGTGGGGCGCATCATCGACCTCCCGTCGTGTGAGCTGTCCGTGAGACGCCTCCGGTGGGAGGTTCGGTTCCCGGGACCTAACCTGTTTCTCCGTGCGATACCGGGAGGTCGGCGGGGCCCGGGTGTCGGTCGTCGGCCTGGGGACATGGCAGTTCGGGTCGGCCGAGTGGGGCTACGGCGAGGGATACGCGGCGGTGGAGGCCGACGCGATCGTCCGGCGGGCGCTGGATCTGGGCGTGAACCTGATCGACACGGCCGAGGTCTACGGCCACGGACGGTCGGAGTTGATCGTCGGTCGCGGGATCGCCGGGCGGCGGGACGACGCGTTCGTGGCAACCAAGGTCTGGCCGGTGGCGCCTCTGGCCCGGGTGGTGGAGGAGCACGCCCGAGGGAGCGCGGCGCGGCTGGAGGTCGAAACCATCGACCTCTACCAGATCCACTGGCCGAACCCCTTGGTGCCATTGGGGATGACGATGGCGGGCATGCGCCGGTTGGTGGACGGGGGCGTCGTGCGCCACGTGGGGGTGAGCAACTTCTCCCTCGGTCGCTGGCGGGCGGCGGAGCGGCGGTTGGGGTCGCCGGTGCTGTCGAACCAGGTCCAATACAACCTGGTCGCTCGCAAACCGGAGCGGGAGCTGCTCGGGTACGCGGCCTCTTCCGATCGGCTGATCATCGCCTACAGCCCATTGGCCAAGGGCCTGCTCGGGGGACGGTACGACGATCGTCATCGGCCGTCGTC
Source organism: uncultured Acidimicrobiia bacterium (assembly GCA_963836205.1). GTDB lineage: Bacteria > Actinomycetota > Acidimicrobiia > Acidimicrobiales > AC-14 > JAXDMK01. Next base: position 525,390 of record CAWIIV010000006.1, read on the forward strand.
GCTGATCAGGAAGGTGAGCCCCCTGTTCATGCCCGAGAACCTCCGCCGGGTGAAGCCGTTGCTGGACGTGCTGCGGGAGGTGGCCGCTTCGCAGGGTGCGAGCCCCGCCCAAGTGGCCCTGGCGTGGGTGCTCCGCCGCCCGAACACGGTCGCCATCCCCGGGGCCCGGACGGTCGAGCAACTCGAGTCCAACGTCGCCGCCGCCGACCTCGACCTCACCGACGACGAGGCTGACGCGTTGACCGGGGCGTCCGACGCCTTCCACCGGGCGTCGATGGCCCGAGCCGCACCAAGCCTCTTGCGGAGGGCTGAAAGGGCATGATATTCCTTAGGCCGTGAGGCGCCTGGCGCTCGTCGGGATGGTGGTGGCGTTGCTGCTCCTGTCGGCCGCGTGCGGCGGCAAGGACGAACCGTTGGGCCCCATCGGCTCGGTGCCCCAAGCCACGACAACGACCAACCCCTACGCCGTGCCGGAAGTCATCGACGAGGCCTACGTGAACCGAGTCCTGGCCGGGCTGGACCAGGCCTACGGCGACCTCACTCGCTTGATCGTGAGCACCGAGAACATCGTGCCCGAAGCGATCGACCGTCTCAAGACTCATCTATCGTCGATGAGGATCAGTTTCAGTTAGCAAATCAACGCTATTCCAGAGACATCCTCGACCGAGGCCTCGAGACCATCCGGCCCAATCCCGGCAATAGGGCCACAACAGTCAGCGAACTGATCACGGTCAGTGCACGGATTGTGTCTTTGCCGAGAGTGGACATGGACACCTCTGCGGTCACGATCTCGCCGAAACCCGTTTTCCGCACCAGGTGGATCGCCATCGTCCCTCATGATCCCGTCGCTGGATCGAAGAACAATCCCACGGGATGGGTATTCGTCTACGAAGGATTCGAGAAGACTTTTCTCAACCGGCCGACCCATGCGCCGGCTTCTAGTCACCCTTGTGGTTTGCATTCATTCTCTGGCGATACCAACTGTTACCCTGGCACGACAGGCCGAGAACCCGGAGCAAACCTCGACTTACCCTGGTCGTGGCGCCAGTCAGAAGCGGCGGGAATTCCGGCGGTCAGGACGGTAGTAGCCGGGGCGGTGATGGCGCTCGATGTGGAGAGCGCCGAGTCGAAACGGCCGACACGGCGTCGGTCGAACCCACGAAGGACTACGACCGACTCGGCGCCTTCGGTTCGGTACATTCCCTATGAACGTGTCGTTCCAGGCGGCGGGCCCAATGGCGAAATGTGCAGTTGGCCGAAGTGGGTTCCGGCGGTTCCCGACGAACCACTCCCGTGGATCGCGGGTTTCCGAACTGACCAGAGCCATGGAGGACTCCTTGCCTCGGCTACCCGGAGCTGCCCGATCGAGCCGGGTTCCGAGTCTCGTCAGCTGAGACGCCAAGATCTATGCACATCAGTACTGGCAACACATGCCGCTCCCTAGTCCTCAGCCGTACATCGCTCCAGGAAGGGCGATCACCGGGATGTTCGCCTACCTCGAGACTCGAGGGACGACGACCCACACCTTCTCCGAGCCGGAGACGCCTTTTGGGCCACTAACGATCGTGGCGACCGGCAGGTACTACGTCGATTGGGGCGACGGGACCCGGACCGGGCCACACTCCTCCGAGGGCGAGCCGTGGCCGGACGGCGACATCAAGCATGAGTACATCCATATCGGCTCGTACGACGTCGTGGTCACCGAGCGGTGGACGGCGACGTGGAGCTTCGGGGACCAGTCGGGCACGCTTACCGAGCTTCGCACCGTGGGGCGGATCGACGACTTCCCCGTCCAGCAGATTCAGGCGGTCGTCTTCCAGTAGGAGTTCTGGGGCATGAAAAGGGGTGCCACGCTCCCCTTTTCATGCCCACAAACGGCTACGGCAGCCTGCGGGCGCCGATGGTGTCCTTCCAGACCGGTTCGTAGCCGGCGGCGAGGATGTCCCGAGTTCCGTGGAACTTCGGTGGCGGCCCCGATGATCAGGCGGCTACTTCCCCATCCTCGCACGGGGGTGCGACAACCTTCGTGACGTGAGCGTCAAGGGCGGTCCGGAGGGCGGGCAGGTGGAGAAATCCGTTCACCCGGCGGAACTGCTTGGCCGCCTCCACCATGCCCGCCGCACACCAGCGCAGCGCCATCGTCCCGTCCCGCCAGCGCTTCACGTTGGTCGAGTGATCCCGGCAGATCTCGATCATCGACTCGATGGCGTTGGTCGAGCGCAGCGTTCGGGCCAGCGTCGGCGGCACCCCGAGGCGGCTGACGGTGAGCGTCTCGGCCAGGCCCTCCCGCAGGCTGCCAGCGGCACCGGGGTGGCCCTTGTCCAGATCCCGGGCCAGGGCTTCGAGTGTCGCCTCGGCGGCCAACGCGTCAGCGTCGTGGTAGGCCGCTCGCATCTTGCGGGCCACCGTGGCCGCCATGTCCTTGGGCAGTCGCGACTCGACATTGCGGATCTTGTGGAGCTGGCAACGAGCCACGACCGGGTGGTCGAACACCGCCTTGACCGCCGCCACCAGCGCCTTTGCCCCGTCGAGCACGCACAGGATGGGCCTGGTGGTGTCCAGGCCCCGATCCCGAAGGCCGGTGAGGAGGTCCTTGACGATGGTGGCGTTCTCGGTGTCGCCCTCCACCACCCCGAGCGGGTGCTTCGTCCCGTCGATGCCGATCCCCAGTGCCACCACGCAGACGTGGTCCGCGAAGTGCACGCCGTCGATCATCAGCGCCACCAGGTCGAGGCCCGACAGGTCGGCGGCCAACATGGTGGCCAGGGCCGTTCGGTGGCGGTCACGAACCGCCGGCTGACCGCCGACTTCGACTTCGATCGAGCTGCTGCCTCGACCCCGGTGCCGACCGGCTCGAGTCCGGCCGAGTACCGCCGAGTCGACAGCTTGGCCATCATGCGCTCCAGCGCCATCGAATCGAGCAGCTCGGTGGAGGCGAACAGGTCGTAGGCCGGCACCGCCACCTCGGCGGTTCCGTCCGCGCTGCGCATGCGCGGCCGCTGCACCGGCAACCGCCGCCCGCCGAGGGTCACCGAGCCGTCCTCGGTTCCGTGGCGGACGGCGGTTCGATCGGGATCATGGACGCCCTTGGGCCCGCAGGCGGCGGTGACGCTCTCCTGCATCATCACGTGCATGACCTGCAGCCCAGCCCCGACGGCCAAGGCGAGAAGGCCCTCGCGCACTGTCTCGGCCAGCTCGGCCATGGCCAGGCTCACGGTGTCGGGCAGGGCGAGCTCGGCGGTCGCCGCGTGCGCGGCCTTGGTCTGATAGTTCTTCTTCACTGGCGGTCCCCTTGCTGGTCGAGTGACTTGGCGGTCGCCCGACACCTACCATCCGGCAGGTCTCAGGCGGGGGACCGCCACCTCAAACTTCTACGACGACCGGGACAACCTCGCCGGCGGCTCTCAATCGAGACGATCTCGGACGGCGAGCGGTCGTCGGGGACTCGACTGGGCGCTCGGCGGGGCTTTCCGACGCGTAGCCGCCGGGTTCGGGGTGGGAACCCGGCTGACTCGACGTCGCGCCCAATGAACACCGCGTTCCCAAGCCGGGGCATCGAGGATCGCCAACGAGAACCACCCTCAGCGGGAACAGGCGCAGCTTGCACGCGGGTCAAACGTCGCCGTCGCCGATCTCGAGCTGACAGCCGACGAGGGGAACGCGCTGCTCACCGCCGCGTCCGACGCCTCCACCGGGCGTCGATCGTGCGGAAGGGTCCCAAGGCCACTTGCGAAGGCCTGAAAGGACATGATATTCCTCAGCCGTGAGGCGCCTGGCGGTGGTCGGGGTGGTGCTTGCGGTGACAATCTTCGGCGCGTGCGGCGGCAAGGACGAACCGTTGGGCCCCATCGGCTCGGTGCCCCAAGCCACCACGACCACCAACCCCTACGCCGTGCCCGCGATGATCGACGAGGCGTATGTCAATCGCGTATTGGCCGGGTTGGAACGAGCTTTGGGCGACGTGACGCGCCTGATAGTCGGCAGTCTAAACCTCCCGCCGGAGGCCATTGATCGTCTCAAGGTCCTCTATCTGGATGACGGACTGCTCCAACTTGTTGTTGACGGCTTCCAAAAAGACCTCCTCCGCGGCCTGGAGGGGATTCGCCCTAACCCTGGGGATCGGCGTACGACCGTTATCGAGCTGCTCTCCGTCACGCCTGGGTGCCTGTTCGCACGGGTTCGTACCGATGCCTCAGCGGTAGTGACTACTCCAAACGCAACCTATGAACAGTGGATTGGACTCGTCCCACTTGACGCATCCCCACCAACAACCTTCAACGCGACGAACTGGGGTTTCGTGTACGAGGGAGCGAATCCAGACCGGTCGGCACCGGAGGATCCATGCGACGACTCCTAGTCGTGGCCGGCACCATCATTTCCCTGCTCTCCGTTTCAGATCCCGCGGTCGCGGCTAGCCAACCGGTATGTCGTTACGTCCCGTCCCTCGCGGACTATCTCTGCGAGGATTTTGAAATCACCCAAACAGGCTCAGATCCGATCAATGGTGCAGGGCACCTTGCCGGCGGAGCCGATTCGACGGACGGTAAGGTATACGTGCCGTACAAGAAGGTCCTGCCTAGCGGCGGGCCGAATGGCGAACCGTGTTTGGTGACCGCCTATCAGGAGGTATTCGAAGGCGAGGACCCCAGAGTCGTCGCGGATATTTCTAATCGATACATCGGCAACATTGGCGTCACTTACAATGACTGCCCCACGCGGCCGGACGAAGTGTTGGCGGCGGAAACCCCACAGACCTATGTACGGAGCTTCTGGACACGGCAGACGCTGCCGACACCTCAGCCCTATGTCGCCCCCGGACGCGCAATTACGGGGATGTTCGCGTATCTCGAAACCCGCGGGACCACGACCCATACCTACACCGACCCGGACACCCCCTTTGGCCCACTGACGGTGGTGGCCACCGGGAGGTACTACGTCGATTGGGGCGACGGGACCCGGACGGGGCCGCACTCGTCCGAGGGCGAGCCGTGGCCGGACGGTGACATCAAGCACGAGTACATCCACATCGGCTCGTACGACGTCGTGGTCACCGAGCGGTGGACGGCGACGTGGAGCTTCGGAGACCAATCGGGCGTACTCGATGAGCTTCGCACCGTGGGGCGCATCGACTACTTCCCCGTGCAGCAGATCCAGGCGGTCGTGTTCCAGTAGGAGTTCTGTGGCATGAAAAGGGGCGCCACGCGCCCCTTTTCATGCCCACAAACGGCTACGGCAGCTGACGGGCGCCGATGGTGTCCTTCCAGACCGGTTCGTAGCCGGCGGCTCGCAGCATGGACGCGACCTCCGACGGCGAGCGGTCGTCGGCGACCTCGAACTGGCCCTCGGCCTCGCTCGGCTCGGCGTAGCCGCCGGGTTCGGTGTGGGAGCCGGCCGACATCGACGTCACGCCCAACCGGAACACGCCGTCGCGCAGCCGGGGGGCCTCCCGGGTCGACAGCGAGATGCCGACCGTCGGTAGGCACAGCCGCAACGCGCACACGACCTGCACGAACTCGGCGTCGGTCAGGGGGCGGGCCGGCTGATACTCGCCAGCGGCGGGGCGCAGGCGGGGTAGCGACACCGACACCTCGCATCGCCACCACCGCCGCAGCAACGCCGACGCATGGGCACCCACGGCCAGCACCTCTCGCCGCCAGTCGGGGACCAGTCCCAACAATGCCCCGATGCCCAGCGATCGCATCCCGGCCTCGGCCCCCCGGTCGGGCGCGGCCAGTCGCCAGTCGTAGTTGCGCTTCTTGCCCTTGAGGTGGCACGCCTCGTACACCGTGCGGTCGTACGCCTCCTGGTACACGACCAGTCCCTCGCACCCCGCCGCCACCAGCCGGCGGTAGGTCGCGGTGTCCCACACCTGCACCTCCACCGACAGCGACGGGACCACGGGGGCCAGCGCCGCCACACAGGAGACCAGATACTCCTTCGACACGATCCGGGCGTGCTCGCCGGCGACCAGCAACACGTGCCGGAAACCCCGGGCCACCAGCTCCCGACCCTCGGCGACGACCTCGTCGACCGTCAGCGTCCGCCGGGCGATCTCGTTGCCGGCGGAGAACCCGCAGTAGGTGCACACCGACACGCACTCGTTGGACAGGTACAGCGGCGCGAACAGGCGTACCACCCGTCCGAAGCGCTGCACCGTCGCCCGAGCCGCGGCCGCGGCCAGGTCCTCCAGACGATCCCCGGCCGCCGGCGACAGGAGCACGGCCAAATCGGAGAGAGAGCGCCGACCGGCCCGAAGTGACCGGTCGACATCGCCAGGAGTGGCCGACCAAGCCCGCGCCACCAGCCCGGACAGGTCGGTCGCCAGCAGGTCGGCCGCCGCCGTCCCCGACGGCACGCCGGCCGGCCGCGACGACAGCTCGACCGCGACAGCGGTCAAGAAAGGAAACCCGTCAACGGTGATGACGCGTTCGCCACCCCTCCCACCGACGGCAGCCCGGCCAGGAACCCCCGGCGACCGGCCTCGACCGCCAACCGGAACGCCGCCGCCATCGCGGCCGGCGAGCCGGCGGTGCCGATAGCGGTGTTCACCAGCACCGCGTCGGCCCCCAGCTCCAGCGCCTCGGCCGCCTGCGACGGTGCCCCGATGCCGGCGTCGACCACCACCGGCACCAGCGACTGCTCGACGATGATCTCCAGCGCCCCCCGGGTCCGCAGCCCCTGGTTCGACCCGATCCACGAGCCCAGCGGCATCACCGTCGCGCACCCGACCTCCTCCAGCCGCTTGCAAAGCACCGGGTCGGCGTTGACGTAGGGCAGTACCGTGAACCCGTCCCGACACAGGATCTCGGCCGCCTTGAGCGTCTCCACCCCGTCGGGCAGGAGGTACCGGGGCTCGGGCGTGATCTCCAGCTTGATCCACGTGGGCAGCCCCGCGGCCCGGGCCAGGCGAGCCAGGCGCACCGCCTCCTCCGCGTCGTCGGCGCCCGACGTGTTTGTCAACAGCAACACCCGCTCAGGGTCGATTGCATCCAGAATGTCGCCGTCGACCGCGGTCACATCCACGCGCCGCAACGCAACCGTCACCATCTCGGTCCCGGACGCCTCGATCGCCGCCCGCAGCGACTCGTTGGACGGGAACTTCCCGGTCCCGAGAAACAGGCGGGACTGAAACGTCCGTCCCGCGATCACCAGCGAATCCGACACCCTGACGCTGCCTTTCGCCCGCATTACCGGGCCGGTCTGGAGGGTCGCGGGCCGGTCGGGCCCGCCTCTCAGCCCGGCGCTCCGAGCTCCCCTGCGTTCGCGTTCTACCGTACAACCGTGCGCTACTGGACCGTGGAGGAGGCGCGGGACTACCTGCCCCGGCTGAAGCAGCTGGTGGAGTCCGTCCGCCACACCAACCAGGTGCAGGCGGGCAAGGTCGGGTCGCGGAACGGCAACGTCTCGCCCGTGGCCGAGGCCCGGGAGGCGATCGCCGAGATCAAGGCGGGCGACATCATCCTGCGGGACGCCACCACCGGCCTGAGCGACTTCCCGGCCCTCGGCGAGGACGGGGTGGTCTACTACCTGTGCTGGCGGCTGGGCGAGGACGAGCTGTCGTGGTGGCACCTGCCCGAGGAGGGTTTCCCCGGCCGCAAACCCCTCCCCCGCTACCCACGTGGTCCCGGAGGATCCCTGTGAGCACGCGCAAACTGATCGTCCTGGCCCTGCTGGCGGGGTTGGCGATCCTCATCGCCTTCACCATCCAGATCACGATGGCGACCAACAGGTAGCTCGTGCCTGGCCACCGCGGCGCCCGGCGAGCGAGCCCTCCCCACGGCCACCGTTCGCCCCCGCGGAAGATGTCAACCGTGGGTGGAACGTAAACTTGGCGGTCAACGAGGCTGTGGAGGTTGGTAGATGCGTCGGACAAGGCCCATGTTGCGAGTTGCCGTTCTGTTTCTGACCGTGAGCGCGTCGCTGGTCACGGCCGCGAGCCGGGCTGACGCCGCCGTCTCCAGCTCGAGCTCCATGACGGTTCCCGTCGCGTCGGCGGTCGGCAACAGTGGCCTGGCCGGCTCCATCACGGTGCGCAACATCAACACCCCCCCGAACCAGAGCGAGACCAACACCGTGAACCAGCTGCGCCTCGCCCCCTCGTGCGGGAGCGCTCCAGTTGGCGCCAACCCCTGCCCCACCCCCGATACGGGGGTGTTCTCTGTCGCGCCGTCCGCCTCCGGGGCGGCCGGCACCGCCTGTGCCGGGGTGACCTTCACCGCCTCCGCCCCCGACGCCGCCGGCATCGTCTCCTTCTCCTCGCCCGGCGCGGTCGTCCTCGCCCCACCGGGGGGCGCCGCGGGCAGCGACCGCTGCACCGTCAACTTCACCTACAGCACCCTGAAGCTGCCCACGATCGACGTCGACCCGCCGACTCCTGGGGCGCAGACGTTCACCAACGCCCGGACCCAGAGCACCAGCTCAGGCGGCCAAACGGTGTCCAACTCGTTGAACGTGATGGTCACCGTTGTCCCTGCCCTCGGCGGCTCGACCGTGGCCGACTTCGGTAACGACGGGAGGACCGACTTCGCCCTGTTCCGGCCCTCCACGGGCACCTGGCTCGTCCGCAACAGCACCGGCCCCGACCAGATCACGCCATGGGGAACGAACGGCGACGTGGCCGTCGCCGGCGATTACAACGCCAACGGCGCGGCCGACCGGGCCGTGTTCCGACCGTCCTCGGGCATGTGGTTCGTCCAGGGCGGTCCCACGGCCGCGTGGGGAACCTCGGGCGACGTCCCAGTGCCCGCCGACTACGACGGGAACGGTGCCACCGACATCGCCGTGTTCCGGCCGTCGACCGGCACCTGGTACGTCAGCGGCGGCGGGGCGGCGGTGGTCTGGGGGACGTCGGGCGACGTCGCCGTTCCCGGCGACTACAACGGGAACGGCACCGACGAGCGAGCGGTGTACCGCCCCTCCACCGCCGCCTGGTACGTGCAGGGCGGCACGACCACGATCTTCGGTACGGCCGGCGACATCCCTGTGCCCGGCGACTACGACGGAAACGGCACGACCGACATCGCCGTGTTCCGGCCGTCGACCGGCATCTGGTACGTCCAGGGCAGCGCGGCGGTGGCCTGGGGGACGTCGGGCGACATCCCCGTACCGGGCGACTACGACGGCAACGGCACGACCGACCGCGCCGTCTTCCGCAAGTCGACCGGGACCTGGTACGTCCAGGGTGGGAGCGCCACCGTCTGGGGGGCGTCCGGCGACGTCCCGGTGGCCCTGCCGCCGGCCATCAGGGCGATCGTTCCCTGAGAGGGCCCCGGCACCGGCCGGGTCGTTCGAGGACGTCTTCCGTCGGGGGCGATCAACCGGCCTCCTCCCGAACGGGCCGTTCACCGCCGGATGACGGTCGTGGGGCAGCGGTGAATCCCCCACGAGGGCGCCGGTAGGCTCTCGATCGATGGCTGACGCATACGACATCGTCGTGATCGGAGGCGGACCGGGCGGGTACGCGGCCGCCCTCTACGCCGCAGGCGCCGGACTTTCGGTCGCCGTTGTCGAGAAGGACAAGGTCGGCGGCACGTGCCTGCACCGAGGCTGCATCCCGGCCAAGCAGTTCCTGGAGACGGCCAGCGTGTTCCGCACCGTGGCCGGGGCCAAGGAGTTCGGCATCCAGGCCGAGCAGCCCACGGTCGACTTCGCCGTCAGCCAGGCCCGCAAGCAGAAGGTGGTCAACCAGCTCTGGAAGGGTCTCCAGACGCTGATGAAGAGCCGCAAGATCACCACCGTCACCGGCACCGGCGCCCTCGGCCCCGGCCGGACGGTGCGAGGTGACCGACGCCGACGGCGGCACCACCGAGCTCGTCGGACGTCAGGTGATCCTGGCCTCGGGATCGGTGCCCCGCACCCTGCCCGGCTTCGAGGTCGACGGACGCTTCGTGCTCACGTCCGACGAGGTCCTCGCCCTCGACCGCCTGCCGGGCTCGGCCGTGGTCATCGGCGGCGGGGCCATCGGCTGCGAGTTCGCCTCCATGATGAGCGACCTCGGCACCCAGGTCACCGTCCTGGAGGCCCTTCCCCGGATGTTGGCCGGCTGCGACGCCGACGTGGCCGAGGTGGTCGCCCGCTCGTTCAAGCGGCGGGGCATCGACGTGCACGCCGGCGTCCCCGTCCACGGCCACCAGCAGGGCGACGGCCAGACCACGGTGAGCTTCGGCGACGGCAAGTCGGTCACGGTCGACGTGGTCGTGGTCTCGGTCGGTCGCCGGCCCCTGAGTGACGGGCTCCTCCTCGACGGCACCGCGGTCGAGGTCGACAGGCGGGGTTTCGTGGCCGTCGACGAGCTCATGCGCACCGCCGAGGACGGCGTCTACGCAGTCGGCGACCTGGTCAACACGCCCCAACTGGCCCACGTCGGCTTCGCCGAGGCCATCGTGGCGGTGCAGCACATCCTGGGCGAGGACCCCGTCCCGGTCGACTACGGCAACGTGCCCTGGGCCATCTACTGCCACCCCGAGGTCGCCTTCGCCGGTGTGTCGGAGCAGACCGCCCGCGACGCCGGGCGCGACGTGGTCGTGTCCAAGCACCGGTTCGCCTCGAGCAGCCGGGCCATGATCATCGGGGAGACGGAGGGATTGGTGAAGGTGATCGCCGAGAAGGCGCCGGACGGGCGGGCCGGCAAGCTGCTGGGCGTGCACATGGCCGGACCGTGGGTGACGGAGCAGCTGGCCGAGGGCTGGCTGGCCGTGAACTGGGAGGCCACGCCCGACGACATGGCGCCGTTCATCCATCCCCACCCGACCCTGTCGGAGACGTTCGGCGAGGCCGTCCTGACCCTCACCGGAAGGGGGTTGCACGGCTGATGGACGTCACCATGCCCCAGCTGGGCGAGACCGTCACCGAGGGCACCATCACCCGGTGGTTCAAGCAGGTCGGCGACCAGGTGGCGGAGGACGAGGCCCTCTTCGAGGTCTCCACCGACAAGGTCGACTCCGAGGTGCCGGCGTCGGCGTCCGGCTACCTGTCCGAGATCCTGGTCAAGGAGGGCGAGACGGTCGACGTCGGCGCCAAGCTGGCTGTCATCTCCGACCAGCCCGCCGGTGCCGGTGCCGGCGGCGGAGGCGACTCCAACGGCCAGGGCGCGGCGGAGGCGCCCGCACCCGATGCGGATGCCGAGGCCGAGGCCACTGGCGAAGCCGACGACACCGATTCGGCCGAGGCCGACGACGCCGAGGCGGCCCAGGACGAGGCTGCTGCGGACGAAGCCACCGCGGAACCCGAGCCCGCGCCGAAGTCGGCCGCCACCGCGGCGTCGCCCTCGTCGGCCGCGCCCAAGTCCGCCCCGGCCGCACCCACGCCGCCCGCGACGTCTCGGTCCGCACCCGGTGGCGGCGACGGGGCCGGCCCGGCTGCTGGGCCCAAGCGGGTGCTCTCGCCCGTGGTCCGCCGCCTCATCGCCGAGCACGACCTCGATCCCGACCAGATCGCGGGCACCGGCTACCAGAACCGGATCACCCGCGACGACGTCCTCGCCCACCTCGACAAGGGGGCCGCCGGCACCGGCCCCCGCCCGGCCGCCGCCACGTCCGCGTCCGCGCCCACCGCGCCGGCCCCGTCCGCGCCCGCCCCCGCCCGCCCGGCGGCCACCGTCCCCGCCACCGCCGGGGCCGGCGGCGATCAGGTCGTCCCCTTCTCCAACATCCGCCGGCGGACGGCCGAGCACATGGTCCGGTCCCTCGACACGTCGGCCCACGTCCTGACGGTCATCGAGGTCGACTTCGACAACGTCGACCGCGTCCGGCAGGCGGCCAAGGCCAAGTGGAAGGCCGACGAAGGCTTCTCCCTCACCTACCTCCCGTTCGTTTCCCGGGCCGTCATCGACGCCATCCGTGAGTTCCCCAACGTCAACGCCTCGGTCGACGGCGACTCGCTCGTCGTCCACCGGGCCGTCCACCTCGGCTTCGCCGTCGACCTCAACTTCGAGGGCCTCATCGTCCCCGTGATCCACGACGCCGACGCCAAGCGCATGCGCTCCCTCGGCCGGGAGCTGGCCGACCTGGCCGCCCGGGCCCGGGCCAAGAAGCTCAACGCCGACGAGATCCAGGGGGGCACGTTCACCATCACCAACCCCGGCGGCTACGGCACCCTGCTCACGTTCCCGGTCATCAACCAGCCCAACGTGGCCATCATCTCCACCGATGGCGTGAAGAAGCGCCCCGTGGTGGTCGAGCTGCCCGACGGGTCCGACGCCATCGCCATCCACCCGGTAGGCAACCTCGCCCTCAGCTTCGACCACCGGGCCTTCGACGGCGCCTACGCGTCGGCGTTCATCGCCCGGGTCCGCGACATCCTCGAGACCCGCGACTGGTCCCAGGAGCTGTGACCGCCTCCGAACTGGTGACACATCTGGGGGCCCCGACCACCAGATCCGTCACCAGTTGGCACTGAGGCGGGGCCGTGCTCCGGGCCCGGTGGCTGGGGCGGACGCAGTTCGCCGACGCCCACGCCCTCCAGCGGGCGCTGTTCGAGCGGGCCACCGACCCCTACCTGCTCCTCTTGGAGCACCCGCACGTCTTCACCCTGGGCTTGCGGGGGACCCTCGACCACGTCCTGACCGACCTCGGGGCGCCGCTGGTCCGCACCGACCGGGGCGGCGACGTCACCTACCACGGGCCGGGCCAGCTCGTCGGCTACCCGATCCTCACCTGGCCCAACGGCCCGGGCGCCACGCCCGCCTACGTCCACAGCGTCGAGCAACTGGTGATCGACGTGTGCGCCGACTTCGGCCTCGGCGGTGCCGGCCGTCTCTCCGGCTATCCGGGCGTGTGGGTCGACGGCTGCCGCAAGCTGTGCGCCATCGGCGTCCGCCGCAGCCGGGGCCGCACCATGCACGGCTTCGCCCTCAACGTCGACCCCGACCTGTCGTGGTTCGACCGCATCGTCCCCTGCGGCATCGACGGCTGCCAGGTCACGTCGCTGGCGGCGGAGGGCGTCGACGTCCCCATGGCCGAGGTGGTCGAGCGCCTCGTCACCCGGGCGGCCGACCAGTGGGACGGGGGACGGTACGAGGTCACGTCGGTCGAGGGCGAGCGTCCCACCGGCGGCCTCCCGGTCGACGAGCGCAAGCCGCCGTGGCTGCGGGTGCGGGCCGACCTCGGCGCCGGCTACCGCGACGTCAAGCGCACCATGCGCAGCCTCGACCTGGTGACGGTGTGCGAGGAGGCGGGCTGCCCCAACATCTTTGAGTGCTGGGCCGACGGCACGGCCACCTTCATGGTCAACGGCGACCAGTGCACCCGGGCCTGCCGCTTCTGCCTGGTCGACACGTCCCGCCCGTCGGGGGCGCCCGACCCGGCCGAGCCCGAACGGGTGGCGGAGGCGGTGGCCGAGATGGGACTGGCCCATGCGGTGGTCACCGCGGTGGCGCGTGACGACCTCCCCGACGGGGGCGCGGCCGCCATCGGCGCGACGGTCGACGCCATCCGCCGCCGCTCGCCCGGCGTCACCGTCGAGGTCCTCATCCCCGACTGCAAGGGCGACCCCGACGCCCTGGCCGCCATCTTCGCCACCCGCCCCGACGTCCTCAACCACAACCTGGAAACGGTCGCCCGCCTGCAACGGCTGGTCCGTCCCTCCGCCGGCTACGCCCGGAGCCTGGCCGTCCTGGCCCGGGCCAAGGCGGCCGGGCTCACCACCAAGTCGGGCCTGATCGTGGGGATGGGCGAGACGGAGGACGAGGTGGTGGCGGCCATGACCGACCTCCGCAGCGTCGGCGTCGACATCCTCACCGTGGGACAGTACCTGCGCCCGTCGGCCGACCACCTGCCCGTCGCCCGGTGGTGGGCGCCCGAGGACTTCGACCGGGTACGCGCCGCCGGCGCCGCCCTCGGCTTCGCCCACGTGGAGGCGTCGCCCCTCACCCGATCGAGCTATCACGCCCGCCAGGCCGCCGAGGCCGCCCGCTGACCCGTACCGCGGTCGTCTGGTTCCGGCGCGACCTCCGCCTGGCCGACCACCCCGCCCTCCTGGCCGCCCTCGACGCGGCCGACGAGGTGGTGGCCCTGTTCGTCAAGGACCCGCACCTGCAACGGTCGTCGGGGGCGCCCCGGCTGGCGTTCCTCGCCGGCTGCCTGGCCGAGCTCCACGAGCGCACCGGTGGCCACCTCGTCCTCCGCACCGGCGACCCGGCCAAGGAGGTGGCGGCGGTGGCCCGGGAGGTCGAGGCCGACCACGTCTTCGTCACCGCCGACTTCGGCCCCTATGGCACCCGCCGGGACGAGGCCGTCGACAAGGCCCTCGGCGGCAGCCTGGTCGCGGTCGACTCGCCCTACGCGGTCGCCCCGGGCGACGTCACCACCGCCACCGGCGAGCCGTTCAAGGTGTTCACCCCCTTCCACCGCCGGTGGAAGGAGCACGGCTGGGGCCTGCCGGCCGACGAGCCCGCCGACCCGAGGTGGGTCACCGGCCTTCGCTCCGAGCCCGTCCCCCAGGGTCCCGACCTGGGCGGCACCACCATCCTCCCGCCGGGCGAGGCCGCCGGCCGGGCCCGCCTGGCCGACTTCGCCGAGCGGGTGCCCCGCTACGCCAAGGGCCGTGACTTCCCCGCCGAGGACGCCACCAGCCGGCTGAGCGCCTACCTCAAGTACGGCTGCGTCCACCCCCGCCAGGCCCTCGACGCGGTGAGGCATCGCAAGGGCGAGGGGGCGGAGCGGTTCCGGGCCGAGCTCGCCTGGCGGGACTTCTACGCCTCGATCCTGGCCGCCTTCCCGTGGTCGGCGCGCCACGCCTTCCGCCCCGAGATGGCGGCCATGAAGCTCGACACCGGCCCCGACGCCGACCGTCGCTTCGAGGCGTGGGCCGCGGGCCGCACCGGCTACCCGATCGTCGATGCCGGGATGCGCCAGCTGGCCGAGGAGGCATGGATGCACAACCGGGTGCGGATGATCGTGGCCAGCTTCCTGGTGAAGGACCTGCACATCGACTGGGTGCGGGGCGCCGACCTGTTCCTCGACCGCCTCCAGGACGGCGACCTGGCCTCGAACAACCACGGCTGGCAGTGGGTGGCCGGCACCGGCACCGACCCGGCTCCTTTCTTCCGCATCTTCAACCCCACCACCCAGGGCAAGAAGTTCGACCCCGAGGGCGACTACGTCCGGCGGTGGGTGCCCGAGCTGCGCCACGTGGTGGGCGGCACCGTCCACGAGCCGTGGAAGCTCAAGGGGGGACCGCCGCGGGGCTACCCGCAGCCGATCGTCGACCACGACGAGGAGCGCAAGGAGGCGCTCGCCCGCTACGACCGGATTCGGGAGCACACAACGGAGCGACGGCGGTGAGCGACGGCGCGACGATCGACGACATGACCGACACCCTCACGACCGATGCCGACCGCTGGGCCACGGTGGTGGCCCGGGACGACGCCGACTTCTACTACTCGGTGCGGACGACCGGCGTGTACTGCCGGCCGTCGTGCGCCGCCCGCCGCCCCCGCCGGGAGAACGTCGCCTTCCATACCACGCCCGCGGCGGCGGAGGAGGCCGGGTTCCGCCCCTGCCGCCGGTGCCGGCCGGACGAGGCCCCCGGCGCGGCCGCCGAGCGCCGGGCGGGGGCCGTCGCCGCCGCCTGCCGGGCCATCGAGGCCACAGCCACCGGGCAGGACGGCCCGCCGCCATCCGTCGACGATCTCGCCGCCACCGCCGGCATGAGCCGGTCGTACTTCCACCGGGCGTTCAAGGCGGTCACCGGGCTGACCCCGAAGGCGTACGCCGTCGAGGTCCGCAACCGGCGGGTTCGTGAGGCGCTCGCCTCGGGCGGCACCGGCGGCACCGTCACCGAGGCCATCTACGACGCCGGGTTCAACTCCAACGGCCGCTTCTACGCCACCTCGACCGCCGCCCTGGGCATGACGCCGACCGCCTACCGGGCCGGCGGCACGGGGCTCGCCATCCGCTTCGGCGTGGGCGAGTGCTCGCTGGGCTCGGTCCTGGTGGCGGCCACCGACACGGGCGTGTGTGCCATCTTCCTGGGCGACGACCCCGACGCCCTCGTCCACGACCTCGAGGACCGCTTCCCGGGGGCGACCCTCACGGGCGCCGACGCCGACTTCGAGCGGTGGATGTCGGCCGTGGTCGCCCTCGTCGACGACCCCCGCACCGGCCTCGACCTGCCCCTCGACGTGCGGGGCACCGCCTTCCAGCAGCGGGTGTGGCAGGCGCTGCGGGCCATTCCCGCCGGTCGCACCGCCTCCTACTCCGAGATCGCGGCCACGATCGGCGCGCCCACGGCGGTCCGGGCAGTGGCGGCGGCGTGCGCGGCCAACAAGATCGCGGTGGCCATTCCGTGCCACCGGGTCGTCCGCACCGACGGCTCCCTGTCCGGCTACCGGTGGGGCGTCGACCGCAAGCGCCTGCTCCGGGAGCGCGAAGCCGCCGCCCAAAGCCGGCCACCCGCCAGGGGTTCGGCACGTAGCCTCTCCGAGATGGACGACGCGACGCTCGCCGCCCGGACCGAACGGGTCCGGGCCCGGATGGGGGAGCTCGAGGTCGACGTCCTCCTGCTCTCGCTCGGCGCCGACCTCCCGTGGCTCACCGGGTATCAGGCGATGCCCCTCGAGCGGCTCACCATGCTCGTCCTCCCGTTCGACGGCGAGGCCGTGCTCGTGGTCCCCCGCCTGGAGGCGCCGCGGGTCGAGCGCCACCCCGACCGGTTCGGGGTCCTGGCGTGGGAGGAGTCGGAGGACCCCATCGGTTTCGTGACCGAGCTCGCCGGCCGCCGGCCCCGGCAGCGGATCGCCATCTCCGACCGCACATGGGCCACCTTCGTCCTCCGCCTCCAGGACGCCATGCCCGACTGCTGGTGGCTCCCGTCGTCTGTCGTCACCTCGCCCCTGCGGGCGGTGAAGGACCCGTCCGAGGTCGACGCCCTCCGCCGGGCGGCGGCGGCGGCCGACCGGGTGGCGGCCCAGCTCATCGGGGGCGACATCCCGCTCGTGGGCCGCACCGAAGCCGACGTGTCTCGCGACATCGGGGAGCGCCTGGTGGCCGAGGGTCACCAGCGGGTCAACTTCGCCATCGTCGGCAGCGGCCCCAACTCGGCCAGCCCTCACCACGAGCCGGGACCCCGGGTCATCGGGCGGGACGAAGCGGTGGTCTGCGACTTCGGGGGCACGCTCGACGGCTACTGCTCCGACATCACCCGCACCGTGTTCACCGGTCGCCCGCCCATCGAGTTCCGCACCCTCTACAACGTGCTGGAGGAGGCCCAGGCCATGGCGGTGGAGGCGGCCACCGTCGGCACCCGCTGCCAGGACGTCGACCTCGTGGCCCGGGCCCACATCCACGACGCCGGCTTCGGGGCCTACATCGTCCACCGCACCGGCCACGGCATCGGCCTGGAGGAGCACGAGGACCCCTACATCGCCGGTGGCAACGCCCTGCCCCTCGTCCACGGCCACGCCTTCTCCATCGAGCCCGGCATCTACGTCCCGGGACGCTTCGGTGCCCGCATCGAGGACATCGTGGTCGCCACCGACGACGGCCCCGAGCCCCTCAACCGGGTGGCCCACGGGTTGGCCCTGGTCGAGGCCTGAGGCGCCATGGACCTCGGCCTCCACGGCAAGGTCGCCCTCGTCACCGCCTCTTCCAGGGGACTGGGTCGGGCGTCGGCCCAGGCCCTGGCCGAGGAGGGGGCCAGGCTGGTGATCTGCGCCCGGGGCGAGGAGGCGTTGGAGAAGGCCCGGGCCGAGCTGGCCGCCATCACCGAGGTGGTCGGCGTGGTGGCCGACGTCACCCGCCCCGACGTGCCCAGGAAGCTGGTCGACACGGCCGTCGACCGCTTCGGTGGCCTCGACGTGTTAGTCGCCAACGCCGGTGGCCCTCCCCCCATGCGGGCGCTCGACGTCGACGATGCCGCCCTCACCGCCGCGCTCAACGCCAACCTGCTCACGTCGATCCGCCTGGTGCAGGCCGCCGTGCCGCCGATGCGCACCGCCGGGTGGGGACGGATCGTGCTCATCGCCTCCACGTCGGTGAAGCAGCCGTTGCCCAACCTGGCCCTGTCGAACGCGGCCCGGGCCGGTCTGTGGGGCTGGGCCAAGACGGCGGCCCAGGATCTCTTCGGCGACGGGATCACGCTCAACCTGGCCCTCCCCGGCTACCACGCCACCCGTCGGATGCTCACCGTGGGTGCGCCCGACGGAGTCCCCCTGGGGGACCCGGGCGACTTCGGGAAGGTGGTCGCCTTCCTCTGCTCCGATCCGGCCCGCTTCGTCAGTGGTTCGGCGGTGGCGGTCGACGGGGCGAGGATTCTCGGCCTCAGCTGAGGCCGGACGGCAAGGCGGGGTCAGCGCCGGGTGCTACCGCTCGTCGGGGGAGCTCGGGTGCTGGTGGCGGCGGTTGGCGGGACGGTTGCGGCGGGCGGGCTCGTCCTGCAGGTCCTGGATGGCGTCCATGGCCCGGGTCCACTCGGCGGGCACGCCGTCGAGCTTGCGGAGGGAGTAGCGGAACTTCCAGATACCGGCGGTGCGCTTCAACCGCTCGCCGGCCAGGCGGGCGATGAGCAGAGCCACGCCGAGCGCCAGACACACGTACGCCGCCACTTCCAAGATCGTGTCAGTCATGGTCTCGTCTCCCGGTCATCCTTTTCCTACATCTCTTTTCGGCATCGGGCGGCCAAAGCTTGAGTTCCGATACCTGACGATTCCTCCGCTGGGCGCCGTCCAAACCGGTTACGGAGCCCATGGGATGCTGGATGGCCGTGATCCGCCTCGACGCCGCCACGGTGCTGCTCCAGTGGGCCACCGGCGGCCTCTTCTTCCTCTGGGTCACGTCCCGCCGGCGACTGCTCGGGATCGGCTACGGCTGGCTGCTGCGCACGGTCTACGTGGTGATCGCGGCCGGCGCAGTGGTGGCCGGGCCAGCTCACCGAACCGGAGCCGGTGCGGGACGGGGCGGCCGCCGTGGTCGCGGTGGCGGCGGGCGTCGCCCTCGTCGTCTCGATCGTCCGGCGCAAGGCCGGCGTCTCCGGCGGGCGGGCCCTGAAGGAACGGCGGGCGGCCCGGGTGGCGGCCATGCTCGGTGGCCCGGACGGCGCCGGCCCCACGACCATCCCAGCCCCCGCGCCCCCGCCGGCCAAGGAGTTCCCTCCCGCCCTCGACCTGATCGCCCCCGCCATCGGCCTCGTCGGGCTGGTCGCGGCCGCGCTCGACTCCGGCGGACCCACCGCGCTCGCCCTTGTCCGCATCCTGGCCGGGGCCGCGTTCCTGGGCGCGGTGTCCGACGCCATGCTCCTGGGCCACTGGTACCTGGTGCAGCCCGGCCTCGGCCGGGAGCCCCTGCTCGAGCTCAACCGGTGGCTGGCCATCGCCTGGCCGATCGAGGTCGGCGCCCTCCTGTGGCCCACGGGCATGCTCTCGGTGCTGTCGGGCTCGGTCGACGACGGATGGAACGGCACCCTGGGCTGGTTCTGGGTCGCGTGCGCGGTCACCACCCTCGCCCTCACCGTCGTCACCAGCAAGGCCCTGGAGGAGAAGTCGTACTCGGCGGTGATGGCCGCCACCGGCCTTCTCTACCTGGCCATCCTCATGGCCTTCGGCACCGACCTGGTGGCCCGGGCGGTGCTCGCCGGCTGACCGGGGCCGGCCGGCGAGCGCCCGCACCGACCGCCGTCAGAACAGGTCGTACGCCGGCCAGGCCACGGGACTGGACACGACGGCGTCGATCACGCCCTTGAGCTCGAAGCAGAACCCGTCGTTTGCGGGACGGGTGTTGCAGAGCACGGCGAACGAGAACCCATCGTCGCGGCGGACGAGGAACCCGATGGTGCCGTTCATGGCCCCGTTGTGGCCGCGATAGGCGCTGTCGACGATCCACCCGAGCCCGTAGCCGGGATTGGCCGGGGCGCCGGCGAACATCGTGGCCTCGGTGTTGGCGAAGAGGATGTCGGTCTTCGCCCCGAAGCCGTCGGCCCGCACCATCAGGCGCAGGAGGTCGATGGGCGTGGCGATCCAGCCGCCGTGGGCATCCATGTGGCGGGGCCGGAGGTTGTAGGCGCCGCCGCCCTGGTAGACGACCTCCCCCGGCTTGCGATCGGCGAGGGTGTCGCCGCCGATCTCCATCCGGGAGATCCCACAGCCGCTGAGCATGAGCTTGACGTGGTTCTCGTAGGTCTGGCCGGTGACCTTCTCGATCACCCGCCCCAGGACGCAGTACCCGAAGTTGCAGTACTCGTTGGCCGCGCCCGGCGTCGTCTTCAACGGTCGGTTGTCGAGCATCCAGTCGATCACCGCCTTGTGGGAGGCGTGCCCGGCGAACATCGGGTCACCGCCGTCGTTGGTGAACCCGCTGGTGTGCTGGAGCAGGTGGCGGACGGTGATGGCCTTGACCCCGGCCGAATACGGCTTCTTCCCGTAGGTGGTGCCGAGGATGGCGCCGGCGCCGAAGACCTTGCCGTCGAGTTGCAGCTTGCCCGCCTCCACCAGGTCCATCACGTCGACCGCGGTGATCGGCTTGGACACGCTGGCCACCCGGAAGCGGTGCTTGGGATGGACCTTCTCGGCGTTGGACGGGTCGGCGTCGCCGTAGCCCTTGGCGAAGACCAGGCGCTCGCCCCTGGTGATCGCCACCGACAGGCCGGGAATGGTGTGCTTCGCGATGTAGGCCTCGATCTTGGAGTCGATCGACGCCAGGTCGGCCCCGGCGATGCCCTCCGCCGTCCAGATGGCGGCGTAGCGGGCGCCGGCGGCGACGCCGTAGCCGCTCACCCACGCCAGTCGGTAGCCCTGGTAGTAGGCGTTGTCGAACTCGCCCTGGTACCGGGCCGACGGCATCCGGTGGCGGGCCAGCCAGGCCGGCCCCGACGACTTGTCCCAGATGGCGGCGTAGCGGTCCTGGCCGCCGACGCTGTACCCGCTGACCTGCACCAGGCGGAAGCCCTGGCCCACAAACTTGTCGAACTCGGCCTGGTACTGGGCCGAGGTCATCCCGTGGCGGGCGGTCCACGCCGGCCCCGCGGCCTTGCTCCAGATGGCGGCGTAGCGCTCCTGGCCGCCGACCTCGTAGCCGCTCACCAGCGCCAGGCGGAAGCCCTGGCCGACCAGCTTGTCGAACTCGGCCTGGTACTGGGCCGAGGTCATCCCGTGGCGGGCGGACCACCCCGGGCTGGGGGTCTTGTCCCAGATGGCGGCGTAGCGGTCCTGGCCGTCGACGGTGTAGCCGCTGACCTCGACCAGCCGGAAGCCCTGGCCCACGAACGTGTCGAACGCGGCCTGGTACTGGGCCGCCGTCATCCGGTGGCGGGCGACCCATCCGGGGCTGGGAGACTTCTCCCAGATGGCGGCATAGCGGTCGCTGCCGTTCACCGTGTAACCGTCGACGTGCACCAGGCGGAAGCCCTGGCCCACCAGCTTGTCGAACTCCACCTGGTACTGGTCGGACGTCAGCCCGTGCCGGGCCGCCCATGCGGTCGCCATCTCGAAGACCTCCTCTGTCGGGTGCCACTTTCGAGCGTGACGGGGAACCGGAGCTACGACAATGGGACGTTCGACCCACCGTCGGACAAGCTGTCGCCCATGGCGACCCAGGACGACGTCCGCCGCATCGCCCTGTCGCTCCCCGACACCACCGAGGGCGAGGACCGGTTCGCGTTCTCCGTCCGCCACCGCGACAAGGAGAAGGCCTTCGCCTTCGTGTGGATGGAGCGGTTGGAGCCGAAGCAGCCGCGAGTGCCGAACCCCGACGTGCTGGCCGTCCGGGTGGCGAACGAGGCCGAGAAGCAGGCCCTGATCGCCGCCACCCCCGACCGGTTCTTCACCGAGCACCACTACAACGGCTTCCCGGCCGTGCTCGTCCGGCTCCCGGCCATCGACGTCGACGAGTTGGAAGAGCTGCTCACCGATGCTTGGCGCACCCAGGCGCCGAAAGCCTTGGTCAGGGACTTCGACACCCGCTAGCCGCTAGCCGCCGTGGTGTTCCATCGCCGTCGGAAGCTTGTCGACGATCTCGATCATCTCCATCATCCCCAGGTCCTCGTGGTCGAGGATGTGGCAGTGGAGGACGAACGGGCCGGTGAAGTCCAGGTACTCGGTGTACACGTACAGGTCGGGCGCCGCTGGTGGCACCAGCAACGTGTCCTTCCACACCAGCTCCTCCTC
This sequence comes from uncultured Acidimicrobiia bacterium, assembly GCA_963836205.1. Taxonomy (GTDB): domain Bacteria; phylum Actinomycetota; class Acidimicrobiia; order Acidimicrobiales; family AC-14; genus JAXDMK01. The sequence continues at coordinate 547,483 of CAWIIV010000006.1, forward strand.
CCCGGCTGGGTTGTCCCTCGCCCATTGGAAGGGGTTGACGTGGATGTGGAAGATGTGGGGTAGCGGCGGTAGTCCGGGGGCGCTCCTCGGCACGCCCGGCGGGTCGCCGGTGGTGGTGAGCTTCCACGCCTGGATCGTGTTCAGCTCCAGGTACCGGATGTTGGCCTCGTCGAACGCCTGGCCGTTGACCTGGAAGTAGTGCTTGAGGGAGCCCTCGAGGTCGCTGCCGAGCTTGAACGTCAACTCCTCGATGCCCACGGCGGTCTTGCGCAGGTCGGTGTCACCGCGGAAGGCCAACGGCTTCATCTCGGCCGCAGTGGGCAGCTGCATGTCGAGCGGGTCTCCTTCGACCACGACCTCGGCCACCGTGCCCGCGTCCTCCGCCACTCCCTGGACGGCAGACCGGGCCGCGGCCTTGGCGTCGATCAGGTGGTAGGTCCCCGGCTTGGAGCTGGCCTTGACCAACACGTCGCTGCGGTAGCCGGCCTCCAGCTCGACGGTCTGATCGACGTCCCACGTGTCGACCTGGCCCGTGTACAGGCCGTCGAGGGCGATCTCGTGGAGCTGATGCTCGGCCAGCCTGAGGTTCAGCGACTCCCCGAACGTGGCCGAGATCATCCGCCAGCGCTGCACCTCGCCTGGCTGCATGTGGATCCGGGGCACGATCTGGCCGTTGATGGTGGTGGACCGCTTGGAGTTCTGCCAGGTGCAGGTGTCGCGGCCCTCGGCGCAGAAACCGGCGGTGACCGGGGAGTCGGGGAAGAAGGCGGCGATGTTGTTGAGCTGGCCGTTGGTGTCGTAGAGGATCGACTGGAAGACCATGACCCGCTCCCGCCTGGTCGCCTCCAGCAGCGAGGGTGGCAACGTGGACTCGTCGTCCTCCACGATGAGGGCGCCGGCCATGCCGCTTGCCACCTGGACCCCGCTGGAGCCGTGGGTGTGGGCGTGGTACCAGAAGGTGCCCGCGGGATGGTCGGCCGGCACCGGGATCTGGTAGCGGAAGTCGACCCCCGGCTCGATCGCGAGCAGGACGTTGTCGCTGTTGCCGGTCGGGGACACGTGCAGGCCGTGGGTGTGGATGTTGGTCGTGTTGTAGGCGTTCGGCGTCGTGGCCAGGTAGGCGGCATCCACCTGCTGCTGGACGTCGCGCGCGGTGTCGTTCGGGGGCAGGTCGTTCTTCAGGTGGAAGTCGATGGTCTCGCCCGGCTTGGCCCGGATGGTGGGCCCCACCAGCTTCCCGTTGTAGGAACGGAGCTTCACGACACAGCCGCCCAGCATGGTGTTGTCGTCCGAATACCGCACGGACAGCGTCTTCGACCCGTCCGTGAACCGCTCGTCGGGCGGGTTCACCAACGGCTGGAGCCCGACGCCGTTGGCGGCCGGGTTGACGGCGTCGTAGGGGCAGGGACCGCCGGTGTACGGCCCGGGCGGCGGCGGCGGGGGGACGGACGTCGGGATCAAGGTGTCCGGAGGGGCGGACGTCGAGGTGGCCGAGCCCGACGGCTCGGAGTCGCTACAGGCCGCCGCCAGGAGGACGGCGACCGCCACGGCCACAGCCCGGTACCCGCTCTTCATGGTTTCCTCCGCCCCCAGACGCCGAAGACCCAACGTGAAGACGGTCAGTCTTCGCGGGGCGGCGGCCCGCTGTCAACAGGTCCGGGCCGGTGACCCCTCTTCACCGGGCTACCGGGCGACCACTCTTCACCGGGCTACCGGGCGACGAAGTACTTGGCCTGGGGGTGGTGGCAGATGAGGGCCGACGTGGTCTGCTCGGGGACGTACTGGAAGTCCTCGCTCACGGCCACGCCGATGCGGTCGGCCTCCAGCAACTCGGCCACCTTGAGGTTGTCCTCCAGGTCGGGGCAGGCGGGGTAGCCCCACGAGTAGCGCCCACCCCGGTAGCCCTGGCGCACGAGCATGTCGGTGAGGCGGCCGTCCTCGTCGCCGAATCCCCACTCGTCACGGACCCGCTTGTGCCAGTACTCGGCCGTCGCCTCCGCCATCTCCACGCCGAGCCCGTGGAGCAGGAGGTACTCGGTGTAGCGGTCCTCCTTGAACAGCTCGGCCGTCGCCTCCGACACCCGGTTGCCGATGGTGACGATGTGGAAGGCGGCGTAGTCGACCTCGCCGGAGTCGACCGGCCGGAAGAAGTCGGCGATGCACCGCCACGGCGTGGTCTTCTCCCGGGGGAACGGGAAGCGCAGCCACTCGGCGGTGCGGGTGTCGTCCTTCCAGATCACGAGGTCGTTGCCGTCGCCGTTGGCCGGGTAGTAGCCGTAGACGAGCTGGGGAACGAGTAGTCCCCCGGACATGGCCTTCGACAGCTCCTCCCGCAGCTGGGGCCGGATGCGGGCCTTGAACTCGGCGTCGGTCTCGCCCTTCAACGGGCGGAACTGCCACTGGTTGCGGAAGAGCGCGGTCTCGTTGATGTACCCCGCGATCTCGTCGAGCGCGATGCCCTTCACCACCCGCGACCCGAGGAACGGAGGGACGAAGACGGGTTGTCGTCGGCCACCTCAGGCGACCGCTGGGGCAGCTCGTCCTCCGACGGGGCACCGGTCTCGAACGACGGCAGCACCCGGCCCAGGGGCACCCGCCCGAAGGACGGGTCGTCGTCGCCCGAGCGCTTCATCTCCATCAGCTTGTCCATCGTGCGCAGGCCCTCGAAGGCGTCCTTGCCGTAGAACACCCGGCCCTCGTAGACCTCCCGCAGGTCGCGCTCGACGTAGCGCCGGGTGAGGGCGGCCCCGCCCAGGATCACCGGGATGTCGGCCATCCCCCGCCGGTTCAGCTCCTCCAGGTTCTCCCGCATGATGAGCGTGCTCTTCACCAGCAGGCCGCTCATCCCGAGGACGTCGGCGTCGACCTCCTCCATCTTGGCGATCATCTCCGCCAGCGACACCTTGATCCCTATGTTGTGGACCTCGTAGCCGTTGTTGGTGAGGATGATGTCGACCAGGTTCTTGCCGATGTCGTGGACGTCGCCCTTGACCGTCCCGATCACCAGCCGGCCCTTGCCGCCGGAGCCGGTGCGCTCCATGTGGGGCTCGAGGTGGGCGACGGCCGCCTTCATGCACTCGGCCGACTGGAGCACGAACGGAAGCTGCATCTCGCCCGACGCGAACAGGTCGCCGACCACCTTCATCCCCTCCAGGAGGGTGTCGTTGACGATGGCCAGGGCCGGCGTGGTCTGCAGGGCCAGGTCGAGGTCGACGGTGAGGCCGTCGCGGTCGCCGTCGATGATGCGGGCCTTGAGCCGCTCCTCGACCGACCAGCCGCTGCGGTCCTCCTTGACCAGCGACGACGACGAAACCCCCTCGAACAGGGCCAGCAGCGCCTGGAGGGGGTCGTAGCCGGGCTTGCGCCGGTCGTAGACGAGGTCGAGGCAGACCCGGCGCTGCTCCTCGGGGATCTTGTTGAGGGGCATGATCCGGGCTGCGTGGACGATGGCGGCGTCGAGCCCCGCCTCGACGCACTCGTTGAGGTAGACCGAGTTGAGGACGTGGCGGGCGGCCGGGTTCAGGCCGAAGGACACGTTGGACAGGCCCAGGATGGTGGAGACGCCCGGGAGCTGGGCCTTGATCAGCTCGATGCCCTTGAGGGTCTCGATGCCGTCCTTCCGGCTCTCCTCCATGCCCGTCGACAAGGGGAGGGCGAGGGGGTCGAAGATCAGGTCGGACGGCTCCATCCCGTAGCGGTCGACGGCGATGTCGTGGATCGACTTGGCCGCTTTGAGCTTCCATTCCGCGGTGCGGGCCTGGCCGTCCTGGTCGATGCAGGTGCACACCACGGCCGCCCCGTACTCCCTCGCCAGGGAGAAGAAGCGGTCGAGCCGGGTGCCGGGGGCGTCGCCGTCCTCCAGGTTGACCGAGTTGAGGACGGCCTTGCCCCCGATCCACATGAGGGCGGCCTCGATGACGGGCGGCTCGGTGGAGTCGATGACGAGGGGCAGGCTGGCCTGGGTGGCGAAGCGGACGGCGATCTCGTCCATGTCCTCGACGCCGTTCTCGCCCGTGTAGTCGACGCACACGTCGAGCAGGTGGGCGCCCTCCTTGACCTGGTCGCGGGCCATGGCCACGCACGTGTCCCAGTCGGAGGCGAGCATGGCGTCGCGGAACTTCTTCGACCCGTTGGCGTTGGTGCGCTCGCCCACGACCAGGAACGACGTGTCCTGCTTGAACGGGACGTGGGTGTAGATCGAGGCCGCCCCCGGCTCGAGGACGGGAGTGCGGGGCGCGGGCGTGAGGTCCTTGCACCGGTCGATGACGGCCTTGAGGTGCTCGGGCGTGGTGCCGCAGCACCCACCGATCACGCTCACCCCCAGCTCGGTGACGAACCCGTGGTGGAACTCGGCCAGCTGGGCGGGGGTGAGGTCGTAGTGCATCTTGCCGTCGACCACCGACGGCAGCCCGGCGTTGGGCAGGCACGAGATCGGCACCCGGCAGTGCTGCGACAGGTGGCGCAGGTGCTCGTGCATCTCGGCCGGGCCGGTGGCGCAGTTGAGGCCGATGACGTCGACCCGCATGGCCTCCAGGGCGGTGAGGGCCGCGCCGATCTCGGTGCCGGGCAACATCCGGCCGGTGAGCTCGATGGTGACCTGGACCTGGATCGGGATCTGCCGGCCGACCGCGGCCATTGCCCGCCGGCAGCCGACGATGGCGGTCTTGGCCTGGAGGAGGTCGAAGACGGTCTCGATGAGGAACAGGTCGACGCCGCCGTCGAGGAGGCCTCGGGCCTGGACCTCGTAGGCGTCGCGCATCTCGGCGAACCGGATCTGGCCGAGGGAGGGGAACTTGGTGCCGGGGCCGATCGAGCCGGCCACCCACCGGGGGGTGTCGGGGGTGGTGAAGCCGTGGGCCACCTCCTTGGCGATCTCGGCCGCCTTGCGGTTGAGCTCGTAGGCCCGGTCGGCGATGCCGTACTCGTTGAGGGTGATCGACAGCGACCCGAAGGAGTCGGTCTCCACCACCTCGCTGCCGACCTCGAAGAACGATCGGTGCAGGTCGGCGATCACGTCCGGCCGGGTGTCGACCAGGATCTCGTTGCAGCCCTCGAACGAGGGTCCGCCGAAGTCGTCGGCCGTGAGTCCCCGGAGCTGGAGGTTGGTACCGGTGGCGCCGTCGTAGATGACGACCCGCTGGCGAACGGCGTCGAGGTAGGTGCTCATGTGGAGATCCAGGCTAATGGGGCAGGCCACGGTGCTCGGTCGGAAAACGGGCAGGTCGCCGTGCTCGGCCGCCGACGGGGGCCGGCGATGGCCTCAGGGGCTCCCAGCCCACGCCGGGGGCTTGCCTCCGCCGCAGCGGCCCTCGACGCCACCAGTAGGCCGATGGCACCGCTCGAGTCGGCACGTTTGCCGCCTGTCAAGGTGGCGGTGTCCGTCGGGCCGTCCGTGAACGCCGACATCGGCCGGCGCGAGTCCAAGTGTCCTCACTCGCAGACCCCGCTCGGGCATGATGCAGTGATGACATCGCGCATGGCATCGATCCTCGAGCGGCCGGTCTACGGCATCTCGGAGGCCGCTGGCCTGCTTGGCCTGCGTCCCGATCGAGCGCGTGCATGGGTCGACGGGTACGAGCGTCAGGGTTCGTTCTACGCCCCGGTCATCCGCGAGGAACGAACTGGCGATGACGTTCTGACCTGGGGCGAGTTCGTTGAGCTCGGGTACCTCCGGGAGTACCGACGAAAAGGCGTACCCCTGCAGCGCCTGCGGCCGGTGATCGACGAGCTGCGCAAGGAGTTCCACACTCCCTACCCGCTGGCGACGGCAACGCCATACCTCTACGGCAAGGAGCTTGTTCTCAAGCTTCAGGAGGAGAACGAAATACCGCGAGCCATCGCGATCGTCGTCGCATCGGGACAGACGATCGCCTTCGCCGACGAGACCAACCGCTTCCTGAAGAAGGTCGAGTTCGATCCCCCCGAGGATGGCGATGTCCGACGGCTCTATCCCGCAGGGACAGCATCGCCGGTCGTGATCGACCCGCTACTGCGATTCGGCCGGCCGACTGTCCAGGGCGTCGCGACGGAGCGACTCTGGGAGCTGTTCGACGCCGGAGAATCGGTGGAAACCATCGCCGATGGCTACGAGCTGGCGGAGGACCTGGTCAAGTCGGCGGTCGCGTACGAGGAACAGCAGCGCTCCCTCGCGGCATAGACCTCGGTGGCGGCCAGGTTCTTCGTCGACGAGAACGACCTGGCCCTCGGAAAGGCACTCGCCGTCCAGCATGACGACGTCGTCTACCCCGGGCACTCCGCCCTCCCCGATGTCCCCCGAGGCTGCCTGGACGACGTTTGGCTGCCGGTCGTTGGCGGCCGAGGGCTGGTCGTGATCACCCGCGATCAGCGGATCCGATACCGACCCGTCGAAGAGCGCATGTGGGTCATGCACCGAGTCCGGGGCTTTGTGCTCACCGGCCGGGGGAGTCAATCGACAGCGGAGAGCCTGGCCGTTCTCGATAGGAAGTGGTCCGGAATGGAGAGCTTCCTCGCGGCGCGGCGCCTCGGCCCATGGATGTACGCCGTCACGGAGAAGAGGCTGCGCGAGATCACTTTGTAGCCCGAAGCGGCCTCAGGCCTGGCCGACCTGATAGCGGACCTGGACGCCGGCCGAGGGCACGTTGGTCGCCGGGCAGTCGCCGGCCCGGTTGGAGGCGGTGGGGTTGCCGCCGTAGACCATCGCACCGGCCCGCACTCCCACCGGCCGCATGAAGTCGACCTGTGCCCGCGGGTACTCGGCGCACTGGCGGGTGGAGAAGCCGGCCCACGACACGTAGGTGAGGGTCAGTGGGTAGGCGGTTCGCACCTGCGGGGCGGCCTGGATGGAACCGATGACCTTCTGGGCACCATTGGCCCAGTCGATCACCGTGGCCTGCCACAGCCCGTCGCGCACGTGGCCGGCGAGGAGCAGGTAGGCCCGGCCCGGCGCCCAGGAGTAGGGGATGCGGACCGTGTCGATCGCCCCGCTGGCCCGGGTGATGGAGAAGGAGGCGTAGCGCTGGTCACCCGCGATCGAGAGCGACAGCGTCGCCGTCGACACCAGCTCGGTGAAGGGGAACGTCACCGAGTAGCGGTAGTTCGGCACGGCCTGGCCCGGCTTGGCCGCGGGGGCGTTGACGGGGACGATCCAGTCGCCGACGCCGTCGAGGCTCTGGATCCCGGCGGGGAACGTCCAGACCGACATCGGGATCGCGAGGGCCTTGGACGACACCGTCACCGTCACCAGCCCGGTGGCCGGGGGACCGCTCCCGTCACCGACGACGTAGGAGAAGGCGTCGGCTCCCGAGAACTCGCCGTCGGGGCTGTAGAGGATGACGGCGCCGGCGATGGTGGCCGTTCCGTGAGGGGGATCGCTGACCGAGAGCAGCCGGAGAGGCCCATCGACGTCGGAGTCGTTCGCCAGCACCTCGACGTTGGTCGTCATGTTGACGCCCGTCGTGACGATGTCGGCGCCGGCCACCGTCGGGTCGTCGACCGCGGCCACGGTGACCGCCACCCCGCCGGTGCTGGTGGCCCCGGCCGCGTCCCGCACCTCGTAGCGGAACGAGCCCGGCCCGTTGAAATTGGCGCTGGGGACATAGGTCACGACGCCATCCGCACCGAGCGACGCGGTCCCGTGCACGACGTCGAAGACGCGGGTCACCTGGAAGGCGTCGCCCTCGGGGTCGTGGTCGTTGGCGGCCACGGTCACCGCGATCGAGGTGTCTTCGGGGGTCGTGACCGCGTCGTCACCGGCACGGGGCGCGTCGTTGACCGGGGTGACGGTGACGTGCACCGTCGCCCGGCCCGTCCCCCCGTAGCCGTCGGCCAGGTCGTAGGTGAACGAGTCGGGGCCGTGGTAGTCGGCGGCCGGCGTGTAGGAGACCTTGGACCCGGCCTGGACGGCGGTAGCCGTGCCGTGGGCCGGGTTGGAGACGGCGGTCACCACCAGCGGGTCGCCGTCGGCGTCGGTGTCGTTGGCGAGGACGGTCGCGGTCACCGCGACGTCCTCGGCGGTGGTCACCGAGTCGTCGGCGGTGACGGGGAGGCGGTTCTCGCCCCGTTCGATCGTCACGACGACCGTGGCCCGGTCGGTGCCGCCGTGCGGATCGGCGATGTCGTAGGTGAAGGCGTCGGAGCCGCCGAACCCGGGGTCGGGGGCGTAGGTCACCGTGCCCCCGGCCTGCATGGTTGCCGTGCCGTGGGGCGGGTCGGAGACCCCGGTGAGCACGAGGGCGTCCCCGTCGGGATCGGTGTCGTTGGCCAGGACTCCGACGACCGTGGTGCCGGCGGTGACCATCGAGTCGTCGACCGCGTCGGGCGCGGTGTTGTCCGCCGCCGCCGCGGTCGTGAGGAGCATCGAGGAGGCCCCGACGGGCAGCGACGGGGTGAAGTAGGAGTACTCCAGGCCGACGGTGCCGGTGCCGTTCTCGATACCGATGGACGCCGACCCACCCCGTTCGAGGCTGTCGTCGGCGATGTTCCGGTAGTGGAACTCGATCTGACTCGACTGGTGGAGGACGACCTCGACGTCGACCCGCTTGGTCGAGTCGAGGTGGTAGCGCACGTTCCGCCACTCGATGGTGAAGGTGCGGTTGGGCTCGGCGCCCGCGACCTGGGTGCGCACGCTCGACGCGGCGTCGACGTACAGGTCGTCCCAGTACGGGAGGACCACCGCATTGGGGGCGGTCGGGCTGGGGATCCGCTGGTTGTTGTAGGCCGCGTTGGCCGAAGCGAAGCCGACCAGGCCGTTCGTCGAGACGTAGGCGGTGGAGTAGCTCGTCCCGTAGAGCCGGAAGGGGAACGGCAGCGGGACGGCGGTGACCGCGTCGCTCCCGGTGATCGAGACGGCGGTCCCGGCCTCGACGTACCCCGGCGGCCGGGCGGAGCACGTGTACCCGAACCCGTCGACCTTGGCCGCCACGGCCAGGTCCACCACCTCGTCGGCGTCCACCACCACCGGGTGCACGGCCGGAAGGTGACAGCCGGGAGGCGCCACCGAGAGCTCGTAGGACCCGTCGGGGACGCTGGCGAAGGCGTACCCGCCGCCGGAGTCGGTGAGGACCGCGGCGATGGGCGTGGAGGCGATGGAGACCGTCGCCCCGCCCACGGCCACCCCCTGGCCGTCCCGGACGGTGCCGGACACCTGGTGGGAGGGTGCGGCGGCCAGGTCGAAGTCCACGACGCTCGTCCTCGTCGGCCACGACCACCACCGGCCTCGACTGCGTCACCCGGCCGAAGGCGCGGGCCGAGACCGCGTACGTCCCTGCCGGCAGCCACATCCCGTAGGTGCCGTCGGAGCCGGCCTGGGTGGCGTACGTCACCGGCCCCACCGCCTCGACCACCGCACCGGGCACGTTCACCGACCCGTGGATCGTCCCCGCCGGGGTGCGGGCGAGGGTGACGGCGGCGAGCACGTCCAGGCGCCCCTCGCCCCACACGCCGTTGTCGGCCGCGGTCCCGCCGCAGGCCAGGTCCGCCGTGTCGACCGCGGTCCGGTCGAGGAGGTCCCGGGTGAGGGCGATGTCGGAGACGAGGGCCGGGTTGGCCGACCACATGAGGGCCACCGCCCCCGCCACGTGCGGCGCGGCCATCGACGTCCCGTTCTTCGCCCCGTAGCCGCCACCCGGCACGCTGCTGCGCACGGCGACGCCGGGGGCGGCGATGTTGGGCTTCATGGTCGACCCCGACGCCGAGCCCCGGCTGGAGAAGCTGGCGATCACGCCGCTGGAGTCGTAGGCGCCCACCGAATAGCTGTTCACGTAGTCCCCCGGGGACCCCGAGCTTCCGCAGGTCGGCCCCGAGTTGCCGTTGGAGAAGACGGGGAAGATGCCGGCGGCTTCCCACGCGTTGACGATGTCCTGGAAGAACGAGCGCCCGCCGGCCCCGCCCCACGAGTTGTTGACGACGTTCGGCCTGAGGTCGGGCCGGGGGTTGTTCCCGTCCAGGTCGGTCGGGGCCATGATCCACTGCCCGGACGCCAGCAGCGACGTCTGGGTGCACGACGTGAACTCGCAGCCCTTGGCCGCCATCCATCGGGCTCCCGGGGCCACGCCCACCTGGTTGGCGCCGCCGAGCGCCCGGTCGTCGCCGACCATGGTGCCCATGGTGTGGGTGCCGTGCCCGTTGTTGTCGCACGGGGCCAGGGACGGGTTGCCGCACGTGTGCGAAGGGTCGTACCAGTTGTAGGCGTGGTCGAACGGGCCGCCCACGTTGCCCCGGTACTGGCCGACCAGCGCCGGGTGGGCGAAGTCGACCCCGGTGTCGATGTTGGCCACCACCACGCCTTCGCCCCGATCGGCGAACGTGGACCACACCGTTGGGGCGCCGATGGCGGCGATGTTCCACTCGACCCCGTCGGTCGCGGCGGCGGGGGTCGCCGCCGGAGGAGCGAGCTCGTACGTGCGATCGGCGGTGACCTGCTCGACCTCCGGGTAGGCGGCCAGCTCGAGGACCAGGGCCAGGTCGCCGGTGACCCGGACGGTGTTCGAGATCCAGAAGGCGGTGTTCGGAATCCCCCGATCGTCGAGCAGGCGGAGCACCCGGGCCTGGCTGGCGTCGGCGGTGTCCTGCAGCTCGGTGACCACCACCTCGCCCCGGTCCTCCCAGTCGTCGATCACCGGCGCCCGGTCGAGGTCGGCGTCGGCCCGGAACGTCACCCAGAAGTCGACCTCCTTGCCCGGCGGCTGGGCCAGGAGGGCGGCCTCCACCTTCGACAGATCGGCGGTGGAATCTTCGGCGCCGTGGGCCGCGGGGGAAACGCCGGCGAGGAGGCTGAGGACCAGGCCCGTGGCGAGGAGGATGCCGAAAGATCTGCGCGCCAGGAGGGGGCGGGCTCCGCCGATAGGACTCATTGACCCGTCGTCGGCGCCCGGAAGCCGAAACCTGAGCCAACCTTCTGACTACGGGCGCCCGACTCGACCGGACCGCAGCAGGTGGGCGGCCGCGACGGTCGCGGTGGCGCTGGCCGCGGTGTGGACGATCGCCGGTGCGCCCAACCCGCCGGTCACCAGCCGCAGCCAGCACAGCCCGGCACCGACGACGGCCAGGCCGACGACGACGGTGCCGACGATCGCCGGACGGAGCGGGCCGGCCGTTGGTGGCCAGGGTGGCCCGCACGGGGACCACGTGCCACAGGCCGAACAGGGCCGACGACGCCACCACGGCCCACCCCCCGGGCACCAGCCGGTCGGCCAGGGCCAGCACCACCCCCCGGAAGGCGACCTCCTCCACCATCACCGTCCCCAACGGGATGCGGACGGCAGCCCGGTACGCAGTCCCCCACCGCCCGACGCCGGCCATGCGGCGGTCGGCGAAGAGGGAGCGGGTCGGGCCGAGCCGGCTGGCGAGCAGGACGATCACCACGACCACGCCGCCGACCGCGAACCCGGTACCGATCCCGGTGGCAGACAGTCCAAGCTCGTCCCGGCCGATGCCGGCCCACCCGGCCAGCCCCACCACGGCCGCGGTCGTGGTCAGGCAGGCGGGGACGTAGAACGCCGCCGGCAGCCGCTCGACGCCCACGTTGTGGACGGACAGGACGGCGCCGGCGGCGATCGATGCCACCCAGACGTCGGTCACCCGCGGGCGCGGGCGGCCCCGGCACCCACCAGCCACCAGCCGGTGCCCAGCAGGCCGAGGGCGACCAGAGGCAGGCCGGCCGGCATCCCCGGGGCGGCGAACCCCCGCCGGGCGAGGAGGCCCATGGCGACGGTGATGGCGATGGCCGCGCCGACCGCCCGCCACCCGGCCACGGCCGAGGAGCGCACCCGGGCCGCCTCCACCCGGGCGAAGAGGGCGACCAGGGGCACCAGCGCCAGCGCCAGCAGGACCACCCATACCGGGCGCCACGCCCACCAGGCGCCCGACCCCGCCTCGGGCGAGGGCAGCAGCCCCGCCGGCAGCACCGCCGCGGTGACGATCACCAGGGCGGTCAGGTGCCAGAGGTAGAGCGTCATCGCCATGCCGTTGGCGGCCACGACCGTGGTCCACACCCGGGGCCGGGCCAGCCAGCGGTCGACCACCGGCCGCAGGGCGAGGACGGCGCCGAACTGCCACACGGCCAGGGCCACGATGGCGAACGACGGGGGGAACGTGTTGGTGCGGCCGGCCTCGATGCCGCCGACCATCGAGTCCGGGTAGCCGAACGACGACGTGAGCGCCACCAGGGTGCCGAGGCCTGCTGCGGCCACCCCCACCAGCCGGGCCCGTGACCATGTCGTCCCGGTCACCGATCCCGCCCGCCAGCCGACGCCGAGCTGGTGGGCGAAGAGCCACACCAGGCCCAGGTTGAGCCAGCCGACCATGGGCACCGCGAACCCCCAGCGGGCGATGTCGACGACCAGGACCGCCGCCCCCAGGGCGACCGTGATCCCCCAGCCCCACCGCTGCTGGGCGGCCACCATGGCCGGGGCCGCGGCCACGACCACCACGTAGACGGCGAGGAACCACAGGGGCTGGGCGATCGACCCCGCCCGCAGGCCCTTGGGGTCGAGCCCGGCGGCGACCATCACGGCCGCGGCCGCCGTCCACACCACGGCGAAGGCCAGCACCGGGCGGACCAGGCGCCGGAGCCGGCTGCCGAGCCACGTCCCGTAGGTCACCTGGTTGCGGCGGGCCGCGGCGAGCGACGCCGCGTTCGAGAACCCGCCCACGATGAAGAAGACGGGCATGACCTGGAAGACCCAGGTCAGCCACCGAGCGGCGGGCGTGACCTCCAGGACGTTGGCGGTGTGGATCTGCCCGCCGGTCCAGACCACCACTGCCATGAGCCAGTGGCCGAGCATCACCACGACCAGCGACGCCACCCGGAGGAAGTCGACGTAGCGGTCGCGGGTCTTCGGGGTGGCGGCGGCCAGGTCCTTGGCGGACAGGGACGTCGCCGGGGTTGCTGCCGGGCGGGTGGCCGTCGAGCGGCTGAGGGTCGTGGTCATGCCCTCATGGTCGGCCCCCGGTCGCCCCGGCCCCAGCCGGGTTGGCCCCCAGGGTCCCTGGGGTCGGGCCCCAGGCTTTGGGGGCGCCGCCGCGTGGCCGGGACGGCCACCGAGGCCGACAGTCGAACCATGACCTCCCACCTGAACCTGGCCACCGTGCTGGCGGACTCCGCCGCCCTCCACCCTTCCCGCCCCGCCCTCGTGCTCGGCGACACCACCGTCGACTACGCCACGCTCGACACCTTCGCCCGCATGTTCGCCTCCGCCCTCGCCGACCTCGGCGTCCGCCCCGGCGAGCACGTCGCCCTCCTCCTTCCCAACGTCCCCCAGTTCACCGTCGCCTACTTCGGCGCCCACTACGCGGGAACGCCGGTCGTCCCCCTCAACGTCCTCCTCACCGCCGACGAGCTCGCCTACCACCTGGCCGACTCCGAGGCGACGGTTGTCGTGGCCTGGGACTCGTTCCTCGGCCCCCTGCAGGAGGCCGTCGCCCGGGTGGGCACCGTCCGCCACGTGATCGTGGCCCGGGCCGACCGGACCGACCTGTCCGCCCCCGACGGCTGCCACAACCTGGTCGCGCTCATGGCCCGGGCCACGCCCGTCGCCGCCCCCCACCCCACCGCCGCCGACGACACCGCCGTCGTCCTCTACACGTCGGGCACCACCGGCAAGCCCAAGGGGGCGGAGCTCACCCACGCCAACCTCCTGTCCAACGCCAAGGCCGCCGCCGGCCTGGTCGATCTCGACGAGAGCACCGTCGCCCTCGTCGCCCTCCCCCTGTTCCACGCCTTCGGGATGACGGTCATGCACAACGCGGTGCTGTCCGTCGGCGGCTCGCTCGTGCTCGTCCCCCGCTTCCACGCCCCGTCGGTGATCCAGCTCCTGCACCACCACCGGGTGACGTTCCTCGGCGGCGTCCCCACCATGTTCATGGCCCTGCTCGACGTCGACTCGTCCGCCGCCGACCTGTCGGCCCTGCGCTGGTGCGTGTCGGGCGGGGCGCCCATGCCGGCGCCGGTGATGGCCGAGTTCGAGACCCGGTTCGGCGTGACCCTGCTCGAGGGCTACGGGCTGTCGGAGACGTCGCCCGCGGTCAGCTTCACCGTCCCCGACCGGCCCCGCACACCGGGATCCATCGGCTACCCGCTGCCCGGCGTCGACGTCCGCCTGGTCGACGATGGCGGCCTGGTCGTGACCACCCCGGACACGCCGGGCGAGATCCAGGTGCGCGGTCCCAACGTCATGAAGGGCTACTGGCGCAACCCGGCGGCGACGGCCGAGGCGATCGTCGACGGCTGGTTCCGCACCGGCGACATCGGGATGACCGACGCCGACGGCGCCCTGCGCATCGTCGACCGCAAGAAGGACCTCATCATCCGGGCCGGCTACAACGTCTACCCCCGGGAGGTCGAGGGCGTGCTCCACCTGCACCCGGCGGTCGCCCAGGCCGCGGTCGTGGGCGTGCCCGACGCCCGCCGGGGCGAGGAGGTCAAGGCGGTGATCACCCTCAAGCCGGGGACCACGGCCACGCCCACCGAGATCGTGGCCTTCTGCCGCACCCACCTGGCGTCGTACAAGTACCCCCGGCTGGTGGAGGTGCGGGACTCGCTGCCGCTCGGCCCCACCGGCAAGGTGCTCAAGTCGAGCGCTGCGGGCGTCGCCTGGCGCTCGTCGGCCTAGCGGCTGCGGCCGTAGCGTTCGGCCCGGTTGCGGTGGCGGGCCAGGCCGGCGTCGACCAGCTCGTCGATGAGCTGGCGGTAGGGGACGCCCGTGGCCGCCCACATCTTGGGGTACATGGAGATCGGCGTGAAGCCGGGGATGGTGTTCACCTCGTTGAGCAGCAGCCCCCGGCCGTCCTCCTCGTAGAAGAAGTCGACCCGGGCCATGCCGTCGACCCGGAGGGCGGTGGCGGCGGCCACCGCCAGGCGGCGGACCTCGTCGGCCACCTCGGGCGGGAGGGGTGCCGGCACCAGCAGCTCGGCGGCCCCGTCGGCGTACTTGTCGTCGTAGTCGTAGAAGTCGTGGCTGGGACGGATCTCGCCCGGCACCGACGCCCGCAGCCGCCCGTAGCCGAGGACCCCGCACTCGATCTCCCGGGCGACGACGGCCTCCTCCACGACCACCCACTCGTCGTAGTCGAGGGCCAGCTTCACCGCGGTGGCCAGCTCGCCCATGTCGGTGGCCCGGGTCACGCCCACCGACGAACCCAGGTTGGCCGGCTTCACGAACACCGGCAGGCCGAGGTGGGCGGCGGCCCGGCCCATGGCGTCGGAGAACCCGTCCTCCAGGTCGACGTCGCGAAAGGCCAGGTGGCGGACCTGGGGCAGGCCGTGGGCGGCAGCCGCGTCCTTGGCCATGGCCTTGTCCATGCACAGGGCCGAGCCGAGGACCCCGGTGCCGACGTAGGGGACGCCCAGCATCTCCAGCAGGCCCTGGGCGGTGCCGTCCTCACCGAAGGGGCCGTGGAGGACGGGGAAGGCGACGGCCCCGGCGGGCAGGACCTCGCCCGGCTCGACCGTCGGGCCCCTCGGCGGCCAGGCGGTCGGCGGCGGCCTCCGCCCGCACCCACCGGCCATCGTGGGTGATCCCCACGGGGACGACGTCGTAGCGGTCGGGGTCGGCTGCGGCCAGGACGTGGGCCGCGGTCACGCACGACACGTCGTGTTCAGCCGACCGGCCGCCGAAGAGCAGGACGAGTCGAGTGGGGGCCACAGAGGTGCGAGTGTAGGAACCGATGGAGCTCCAGGCGTCAGAGGTGGCCCGGGCCACGGGCGGGACCCTCGTCGGGCCCGACGTGGTCGTGCGGGGCGTGGCCATCGACTCCCGGCTGGTGGCGGGGGGCGAGCTGTTCGTCCCCGTCGTAGGCGTCCGGGACGGGCACGACTTCATCGCCACCGCCCTGGCCGCAGGGGCGGCGGCCTCCCTCACGTCCCGAGCCCCCCTGGAAGGCACCACCGCGGTCGTGGTCGACGACACCGGCGCCGCCCTCACCGCCCTCGGGCGGGCCGCCCGCGACCGCCTTCCCGACCGGGTGGTGGGGATCACCGGATCGGTGGGCAAGACGTCGACCAAGGACCTGCTGGCGTCGGTGTTCGCCCGCCGGCTGGTCACCGCGGCCAGCCCGAAGTCGTTCAACAACGAGCTGGGCGTGCCCCTGACCCTGGTCAACGCCCCCGCCGACACCGAGGTGGTCGTGGTCGAGATGGGCGCCCGGGGGCGGGGTCACATCGCCTCGCTGTGCGACGTTGCCCGGCCCACGGTGGGCGTCGTCACGACCGTGGGGATGGCCCACACCGAGCTGTTCGGGACGGTCGAGGACGTGGCCGCGGCCAAGGCCGAGCTGGTGGAGAGCCTGCCCGAGGGGGGCACGGCCGTCCTCAACGCCGGCGTCCCCCTGGTGGCGGCCATGGCCGCCCGCACCCGGGCGACGGTCCTCACCTTCGGGATGGGGTGCGGCGACGTGCGGGGCGACGTGCTGGGCGTCGACGGGTCGTTGCGGCCCTGCCTCGACCTCCAGACGCCGTGGGGCTCGACCGCCTTCTGGCTCCCGGTGCGGGGCGAGCACCAGGCCGCCAACGCAGTGGCGGCGGCCGCGGCCGCCCTGGCCTGCGGCGTCACCCTCACCCAGGTGGTGCAAGGGCTGCGGAACGCGACGCTCTCGGCGTGGCGGATGCAGCTCGACCTGGCCCCGTCGGGGGCGCTGGTGCTGAACGACGCCTACAACGCCAACCCGGTGTCGACGGAGGCCGCCCTGCGCTCGCTGGCCCAACTGCCGGTCGATCGGCGGACGGCCGTGCTCGGGATCATGGCCGAGCTGGGCGACGCCGGCCCCGACGAGCACCGGCGCCTGGGCGCGCTGGCCGCCGAGCTGGGCCTGCGGGTGATCGCGGTGGCGGCCCCCGACTACGGCGGCGAGCAGGCAGCCGACCCCGACGACGCCCTCCGCCTGCTGGGGCCGGTCGGCGCCGGTGACGGGGTGCTGGTCAAGGGCAGCCGGGCGGCCGGGCTGGAAGGGCTCGCCGGTAGGCTGGCCACCACGTGAGCAGCATCTACACGCGCACCGGCGACGACGGCACCACCGGCCTCCTCTACGGCGGACGGGTGCCCAAGGACCACCCCGCCCCCGCCGCCTGCGGCGACGTCGACGAGGCCCAGGCCGCCATCGGCATGGCCCGGGCGCTGGCCGGCGGGGCGGCGGGCGGCGACGGCGAGCTCGGAGGCCTCCTCGTCCGCCTCGAACGCGACCTGTGGGTGCTCATGGCCGAGCTGGCCACCGCCGCCGAGAACCGGTCCAAGCTCGCGGCCGGGCGGACCCTCGTCACCCCCGAGATGGTGTCCGCTCTCGAACCGCTCATCGACGACGTCACCGGCCGATTCCCCGCTCCCCGGGAGTTCGTGCTGCCCGGCCAGACGCCGCTGTCGGCCGCCCTCGACCTGGCCCGGGCCGTCGTGCGCCGGGCCGAGCGCACCGCCCTGGCCGCGGCAGCCGACGGTTCGCAGGTCGTCCCCTACCTCAACCGGCTGTCCGACCTGCTGTGGGCCCTCGCCCGCTGGCAGGAGGGCGAGCCGCTCCCCGCTCGCACCTTGAGAACGAAGGACTGACTGCCACCATGGCCATCGCCGTTGCCCTCGCCGACGCCGTACCCGACGACGCCCAAGTGGTGGGGGTCCCGGTGTTCGCCGGCCGCACGTCTCCCGAGGACGCCGGCCCCGAGGTCGACCGGGAGTACCTGGCCGAGCGGGGGTTCGAGGGCAAGGTGGGCGAGACCAGCACCGTCCCCGGCACGAACGGCGGCGTCACCCTGGTGGCCGTCGGCGTGGGTGACCCGGCCAAGATCACGGCGGAGACGCTGCGGCGGTCGGCCGCGGCCCTGGTGAAGGCCACCTGGCGGGACGCCCGGGTGGCCACCACGCTCCTCGCCGCTGCCCCCGCCGGCCTCGATCCCGCCCTCGCCGCCCAGGCCGTCGCCGAGGGGGCGCTGCTGGCGTCGTACCGGTTCACCACCTACAAGTCCGACCCCAAGGGGTGCCGCATCGAGTCCCTGGCCGTGGTGGGGACAGGCACCGAGGCCGACCAGGGCATCCAGCGCGGGGTCCGGATCGCCCGGGCGGTAGCACTGGCCCGTGACGTGGTCAACGAGCCCGCCGGCACCATGACCCCCCGGAGGCTGGCCGAGATCGCGACCCAGGTGGCGGAGGCCGAGGGCCTGGAGGTCGACATCCTCGACGAGATCGCCATCGTCAACGAGGGCCTGGGCGGGCTGGCCGGCGTGGCCCAGGGCTCGGACGAACCCGCCCGCCTCATCCGCCTCACCTACGACCCGCCAGGGGCGACGGCCACCCTCGCCCTGGTGGGCAAGGGCATCACCTTCGACTCCGGGGGCCTGTCGATCAAGACGGCCGAGGGCATGGAGACGATGAAGACCGACAAGTCGGGGGCGGCGGCGGTGCTGGGGGCGATGTCGGCCATCCCCGGCCTGGCCCTGCTCGGCGGTCCGGTGGTGAGGGTCGTGGCGATCATTCCCACCACCGAGAACATGCCCGGGGGTTCGGCCATCAAGCCGGGCGACGTCCTCAAGATCCGCAACGGCAAGACGGTCGAGGTGCTCAACACCGACGCCGAGGGGCGGCTGGTGCTGGCCGACGGCCTGTCGCTGGCCGTGGAAGCGGGCGTCGACGCCATCCTCGACCTGGCCACCCTCACCGGGGCGTGCGTGGTGGCCCTCGGCCGGCGGATCGCGGGGCTCATGGGGAACCACGAGGGGTGGACGGGGCAGGTGCGGGAGGCGTCGGAGCGGGCGGGCGAGTCGGTGTGGCCCCTGCCCCTGCCCGAGGAGTACCGCAAGCTGATCGACTCCGACGTGGCCGACATCAGGAACATCGGCGGGGGGCGCTACGCGGGGGCGCTCACGGCCGGCCTGTTCCTCAAGGAGTTCGTGGGCGACGTGCCGTGGGCCCACCTCGACATCGCCGGCCCGGCCCGCAGCGACGACGACGAGGGCTACCTGTGCAAGGGGGGCACCGGGTTCGGCGTGCGCACGATCCTGGAGGCGGTCGCCGGGTTCACGACGCCGTAGACGTTCTTCCGAGGCGGCTCGGCCACGGGGGGATGACCGAGCCGCCTCGAAGAGCTTGGGCCGCCTCGAAGAGCTTGGGCCGCCTCGAAGAGCTTCGGCCGCCTCGAAGAGCTTGGGCCGCCTCGAAGAGCTTGGGCCGCCTCGAAGAGCTTGCGTCAGCCGGCGACGCCCAGTTCGAGAACCTGGGCCCCGACGGTGAGGCCGCGCACGGCGGCGATGAAGGCCGCCCGCTCGGAGACGCGGGGCGAAGCGATGCGCAACCCGCCGGGGTGGATGCCCTGGGCCGGGCCCAGCACGAGCACGTCGACGCCGTGACTGGCGAAGCCGGTGGCCAGCTCCTCGGCCCGGTCGGTGATCAGGCAGCGGAACGGCGTGCCGGCGTTGCCGTCGACGACGGCCCCGAGGGGGGCGAGGGCGTGGGCCATCCAGGCCCCGTCCTCCGTCACCTGGCGGCGGACGGCCTCGGCCCACACCCGGCTGGCGAGGGCGGCCTCGGTGGCCACCACGTCGAGGCCGGAGATGGGCGAGGAGAAGCGGGGGTCGAAGAGGACCCTGAGCATGTAGCGGTCGCGGCTCCAGGCCACACCCGCCCGGGTGGAGCCCATCCCCGAGAACTCGGCCACCGAGCGCAGCACGATCACGTTGTCGGCGTCGGTGCCGATGAGGGACGAGAACTGCGAACGGCCGGGCTCGGTGAGGAACTCGACGTCGGTCTCGTCGACGACGAGGGTCGACGACGGGTGCCGGGTGGCGATCTGGGCCAGCATTACGGGGTCGAGGACGACGCCGGTGAGGGCGTTGGGGTTGGAGATGACCACCAGGTCGGCGCTGTCCATGGCCTCGTCGAGCTGGGCCAGGCCGGAAAGGTGTTCGGCGCCCTGTCCGTTGCCGGGGAAGCCGGCGCCGGGGAAGATCGAGAGCACCTCGTCCGAGGCCGGCAGGAGGACGGAGACCGAGCCCCGGGGAGCGCGGGCGGCGATGGCCCGGAGGGCCTCCGACGGACCCCTTCCGGCAACCAGCTCGGCGGGGTCGACGCCGAGCACCTCGGCGTAGCGATCGGCCAGCCGGGAGGCGGCGGCGTCGGGCTGGATCTGGAGGTCGCGGGGCGAGAGGGTGCGCAGAGCCCGCAGCACGGCCTCGGGCGGGCCGTAGCGGTTGACGTGGCCGGCGAGGTCGAGGCGGCTGCCGGCCGCGTGTCGGATGCGGCGCTCGGCCAACGTGGTGGTCGAACGGTGCGATC
Organism: uncultured Acidimicrobiia bacterium; assembly: GCA_963836205.1. Lineage (GTDB taxonomy): Bacteria > Actinomycetota > Acidimicrobiia > Acidimicrobiales > AC-14 > JAXDMK01. Next base: position 567,711 of record CAWIIV010000006.1, read on the forward strand.
TGTCGAACGATTGGCTCGCCATCGGGCTCTCTCTTCCCCCGGTTCTGTTGGTACCTATTTCGACAGAAAGCAGACGAATCTGTAACGGGTGCAGGCCGGTTTGTTGGGAGGGGGTGCCACCACCCCCGACCGGTGGCGAGCGGTCGGTCTGCAACCCGTTCCCGCGGAGCCGTCCCGCGGTGCGCGACGGTCGAACGGGACGCGCTGGCGGCCGGGGTCGTGGGGCCCGGCCGCCAGCGCTTCGGGGAGGACTTCAGGCGGCGGCGCCCGGGTCGGGGAGGTCGTCGGACAACGGCTGGTCGTCGGCGGACGTCGCCCGCCGGTGGCGGTCCCACGCCCAGGCGGCCGCCTCCCGGCACAGGCCGGGGTGGAACTTCCACCGGAGCAGCTGCCGCTCGGTGGCGTCGACGTCCTCCCCCAGCTCGAGCAGGCTCAGGGCCAGCCGCCGGGCCCGCCGCCGCTGTTGCTCGGCCGCCGGCGTGTGCAGCTCGCCCTCCTGCCACACCTGGTGGGCGGCCACCAGCGACGGCGGCAGGCGCAGAACCTGACGGCGGTTGAGGGGTGGAACCTTGCGCCGGACGGCCAGGGTGCCGTCGGCCCGGGCCAGGGCCAGGTCGAACTGGCAGCAGCGGCCGAGGGCCCGCATGAACGGCGAGTGGCGGCCGCCCTTCGACCCCAGGCCGAGGGCGGCGGCGGTGTCGGCCAGGTCGAGGTCGAAACCGGCGGGGGACGCGTCGAGAGCGGCGGCCAGCCGGCGGAGGAGCCAGGTGGTGGACGGGCCCAGGATGCCGAGCCAGAACAGCTCGACGTAGGCCGATCGGGGATCGTGGCCCAGGGCGTCGATGACCGGATCGGGCCAGGGACGGACGGGCAGGGCGGTAAGAGGGCAGGTGTCGACGGGGAGCAGGGTGACCGTGCTCATTGAGCCTCCAAGGTGCGGCGCGAGACCAGGGGGAAGGAGCAGCCTGGGGAAGCTCGTGATGTTTCGTGATGTCCCAGTATTTCGGGTGTCGCCCGGTCCCGTCAAGAGGGCGGCCCCGGAAGGAATGTCGACCTCCGCGGTAGGGTTTGGCAGTAGGAACCCCCTCCGGAGGACGAACGCCCATGCCCAGCTTCCGAGACCTCCTGGCCCAGACCAAGGCCACCATCCAAGAGGTCGACACCGCCACCGCCGAGTCCACCCTCGCGGCCGCCCCCGACACCGTCGTCCTCGACGTGCGGGAGGCCGACGAGTACGAGCAGGGCTCCCTGCCGGGGGCGGTCCACATCCCCCGGGGCTTCCTCGAGAGCCAGATCGAGTCGCGGGTCACCGACCACTCGGCGCCGGTGATCGTCTACTGCGCGGGCGGCACCCGCTCCGCCTTCGCGGCCAAGACCCTGGCCGAGCTGGGATACACCGACGTGCTGTCGATGGCGGGCGGGTTCAACAAGTGGAAGAACGAGGGTCGGCACTGGACCACCCCCCGCACCCTGTCGGCCGAGCAGCGCAACCGCTACCAGCGCCACCTGCTTCTGCCCGAGGTGGGCGAGGAGGGGCAGATGAAGCTCCTCGACGCCAAGGTTCTCCTCCTGGGAGCGGGCGGGCTCGGCTCCCCGGCCGCCCTCTACCTGGCCGCCGCCGGCGTGGGCACCCTGGGCATCGTCGACATGGACGTGGTCGACGAGTCCAACCTCCAGCGCCAGATCCTCCACAACATCGACCGGGTGGGCGAGCGCAAGGTCGACTCGGCCAAGAAGACCCTCGTCAGCCTCAACCCCGACGTCAACGTCGTCACCTACGACGTGCGCCTGGGGGCCGACAACGTCCTCGACGTGATCGACGGCTACGACGTGATCGTCGACGGCACCGACAACTTCCCCACCCGCTACCTGGTCAACGACGCCTCCCTCCTCAAGAAGATCCCCGTCGTGCACGGCTCGATCTTCCGGTTCGAGGGCCAGGCCACCGTCTTCGCCCCCTACGTGGGCCCCTGCTACCGCTGCCTGATCCCAGAGCCGCCGCCACCGGAGCTGGCCCCGTCGTGCGCCGAGGCGGGCGTGCTGGGCGTGCTCCCGGGCATCATCGGCTCCATCCAGGCCATGGAGGCGATCAAGGTCATCCTCGGCCTGGGCGACCCCCTCATCGGCCGGCTGCTGGCCTACGACGCCCAGGAGGAGAGCTTCCGCACCTTCAAGGTGGGGCGCGACCCGGCCTGCCCGGCGTGCGGGCCCGACGCCGAGATCGTCATCGCCGAGTACGACGAGCACTGCATGCCTCACGTGGTGGGCGCGGCCACGAAGTAACCCCCTGGCCGCTGTCCGTTCACCGGGGGTGGGCGGTTACGGTGGCCGGCATGCGTGCGAGGACGGCGGGGAAGGCCCTGGCCACCGCGTTCGTCGCCCTCGTGGCTGCGAGCGCGGGAACGCCCGCCTCCGCCGCCCGCCGGCCGGCGGCGCCGGCGGTCCAACTTGCCGCCCACCAGGGGCCGGACCGGACCTTCGCCGGCCAGCCCTGCGTCCTGCTTCCCACCGCCACGCCGGCCGCCCTCAACGGCGTCGAGGCGTGCGGCGGAATCCGGCCCGGGTCACCGGTGCTCACGCCCGTCGGCCAGTGCACGCTCAACTTCCTGTGGCGGGGCAGCGACGGCCACGACTACATCGGCACCGCCGGCCACTGCCTGCTGGAGGGCACCAGCCACACCCAGGTCGTCTTCGAGCCGGGCGACGGACCCCTGGCCCGCGACAGCCGGGGCCGTCCGATCGGGGAGTTCGCCTACGCCGCCCTCGACGCGGTGGGCGACTTCGCCCTCATCCGGCTCTCCCCGGACGTGGCGGCCAGTCCCGAGATCTGCCGCTTCGGCGGCCCCACCGGCGTGGAGATCGGTCCCATCTCCGCCCTCACGCCCCTCCACCACGTCGGCCGGGGCTCCCTCACCGGGTCGCTCGTCCCCGCCCGCACCCAACTGGCCCTGGAGGGAAGCGACATCCGGGTGCTCAGCGGCCTCGGCGTGGCGTCGCCCGGCGACTCGGGCAGCCCGGTGCTGAGCCTCGACGGCAAGGCGGTGGGCGTGGTGGTGGCCACCGGTCCCGCCCTCCCCCTGGCGCCGACCGGGCTCTTCGTGTTCAGCATGCGCATCGCCCCCGAGATGGGACGGGCCTCGGCGGCCACCGGAATCGCGTTCGAGCTGGTCACCGCTCCGCTGGACCCGGGCGTACTGCAACCCTGATCCGCCAAACCTGATTCGGCGGCCGTAACCGCCCATTCACGAGCGTCCCGTACCGTGGGGGCGTGCCTGCGGTGCGCTTCGTCATCATCGGCGGCGGCCCGGCCGGCAACTCGGCCGCCACTGCCGCCGCCCGCCTGGGGGCCGACGTCACCCTCATCGAGCGCGACGTCGTCGGCGGCGCCGCCCACCTGTGGGACTGCATCCCGTCCAAGGCCATGATCGCCAGTGGCGGGGCGATGGCCTTCGTCCGCCGCTCGGTGGGGATGGGACTGAGCCAATCGGCGGCGGAGATCGACCTGGAGAGCATGAAGCTGCGGATCGCCGGCATCGAGGAACGGTTGCACCGGTCGGTCGTTCGCCTGCTGGCCGACCAGGGGGTGCGCATCATCACCGGCAAGGGCCGCCTGGCCGGCCCCAACCAGGTGGTGGTGGAGACAGCCGGTGGGCCGGAGGAGGAACTGGAGGCGGACGCGATCCTGTTGGCGACGGGCAGCCGGCCCCGGGTGCCGGACTGGGCCAGTCCCGACGGCGACCGCGTCCTCACCCACCGCCAGGCGTACCCGCCGCCCACGCTGCCCGAGCACCTGGTGGTCATCGGGTCGGGCGTCACCGGCGTGGAGTTCGTCCACATGTTCGCCTCCCTCGGGTCGCAGGTGACGCTGGTCGTGAGCCGCCAACACGTCCTCCCCAACAAGGATCCCGAGGTGGCCCAGGCGTTGGAGGACGACTTCCTCCGCCGGGGCGTGCGCCTGCTCAAGGGGGCCCGGGCCGACGCCATCGATCGCCTTGAGGGCGGTGTCGCGGTCCGCTGCGACGACGGCCGGGTGGCCCGGGGCAGCCACGCCCTGCTGGCGGTGGGATCGATCCCCAACTCGGAGGACCTCGGGTTGGAGGCGGCCGGCGTCGAGAGCGACCGGGGCTACGTGACGGTGAACCAGCACTGCCAGGCGAACGTCCGCCACATCTACGCCGCCGGCGACCTGTCGGGGAAGCTGCCGTTGTCGTCGGTGGCGACCATGCAGGGGCGCAAGGTCGCCGAGCACGTGATGGGCGGCCACTCCCGCAGCCACCGCCACCTCGACTACGACAAGGCGGCCCAGGCCGTGTTCACCGACCCCGAGATCGCCGAGGTCGGCATCGCGGAGGCGGAGGCGTTCGCCTCGGGACGCAAGATCCGGGTCACCAAGGTGCCCTTCTCGGCCAACGCCAAGGCCCTCATCAACGACGACTGGCGGGGCTTCGTCAAGATCGTGTCCGATCCCGCCACCGGCGTGGTCCTGGGCGGCTCGATCGTGGGCCGGCACGCGGCCGAGCTGATCTCGGTGATCGCCCTGGCCGTCAACTGCGGCCTCCGGGTGACCGACGTGGTCGATTCGCTCCTCGTCCACCCGACGCTGGCGGAATCACTGGCCGACGCCGCCGAATAGGCCCGTCGAACCGGTGACAGATCCGGGGGTCCGGGCCACCGAAACCGTCACCGGTTCCGAATCGGGGGCTATTCGATGACGGCCAGGACGTCGCCGGCGCCCACGTTGTCGCCGGGGACGACGCGGACCTCGGCCACCCGGCCCGCCCGCTCGCACTCGACCAGGTTCTCCATCTTCATGGCCTCGAGGACGCAGATCCCCTGGCCCGCGGCCACAGTGTCGCCCACCGCGACCAGGACCTCCACAATGGTCCCTTGCATCGGCGCCACCACCCGTCCTCCACCGGTCGACGGGCCGGCCCCACCGCCGCCCGGAGGAGGGCGACGGGGCGCCGTCGGGGGCGCCGAGGCCGACTGGGACCCGGTCGACTCGGGCACCCACACCCGTACCGCGTAGCGACGGCCGTCGACCTCCACGTCGACGGGGCGGGACTGCATCGGCGGCCCCGGACGGCCACCGGAAGGGGGACCGGGGGGGACGTCGGAGAAGTCGAGGCGGTCCTCGACCCACCGGGTGGAGTGCTCGCCGGCGATGAAGTCCGGATGCTCGAGAATCCGCAGGTGGGCGGCCACGTTGGTGGTGACGCCCTCGATGGTCGTCTCCCGCAGCACCCGCAGCATGCGCCGGCGGGCCTCCTCCCGGTCCTGGCCCCACGTGAGGAACTTGGCGATGAGGTTGTCGTAGTGCTGGCTGATGGTGTCGCCCTCGCCGTAGCCGGCGTCGATGCGCACCCCGAAGCCGCCGGGCCGGGAGAAGCGGGTGAGGGTGCCGGGTGAGGGGAGGAAGCGCCCGCCGGCGGGGTCCTCGGCGTTGATGCGGCACTCGACGGCGTGGCCCCGCCGCTCCAGCGAGTCCTGGGTGAACGCCAGCTCCTCGCCCGACGCCACCCGCAGCTGTTCGGCCACCATGTCGAGCCCGCAGGCCAGCTCGGTGACGGTGTGCTCCACCTGGAGGCGGGTGTTCATCTCCAGGAAGTAGAACTCGCCGTCCTGGTAGAGGAACTCCACGGTGCCGGCGTTGACGTAGCCGCAGGCCTTCGCCACCCGCACCGAGGCCTCGCCCATGGCCTCCCGCACGCTGTCGGGCAGGCCCGGCGCCGGCGTCTCCTCGATCAGCTTCTGGTGCCGGCGCTGGGCCGAGCAGTCCCGCTCGCCCATCCACACCACGTGGCCGTGGCTGTCGGCGAAGATCTGCATCTCGACGTGGCGGGGCCAGTCGAGATAGCGCTCCAGGTAGACCTCGTCCCGGCCGAAGTAGGCGTGGCCCTCCCGGCGGGCGGCTTCCAGGGACGCGGCCGCCGTGTCCGGGCCCTCGACCACTCGCATCCCCCGGCCGCCGCCGCCGTAGGCGGCCTTGATCGCCACCGGCCACCCGTGGCGCTCACCGAAAGCGACCACGTCGGCGCCCGCGGTCACCGGTCCGTCGCTGCCGGGGACGACCGGCACCCCCGCGGCGGCCGCCGTGACGCGGGCCGACAGCTTGTCGCCCATGAGGTCGATCGCGTCGGGCGGGGGTCCGACGAACGTGACCCCCCGGGCGGTGATGGCCCGGGCGAAGTCGGCGTTCTCGGAGAAGAACCCGTAGCCGGGATGGACGGCGTCGGCGCCGCTACGGGTGATGGCGTCGAGGATGGCGTCAGTGTTCAGGTAGCTCTCGGCCGCGGTGACGCCGCCGAGGGCGTAGGCCTCGTCGGCCAGGCGGACGTGGAGCGCCCGCCGGTCGAGGTCGGAGTACACCGCGACCGTGTCGACGCCCAGCTCCTGGCAGGCGCGGATGACCCGCACCGCGATCTCGGCCCGATTGGCGATGAGAACTTTCCGGAACATGAGCGGACCCTATGGTGCAGGCGTGTTGGACCCCGGCGCCAGAGCGACGCTCGCCGCCACCCGATTCACGGACGTGACGTGGCTGGCGGAGGTGGGCTCGACCAACGACGAGGTCGCGGCCCGGGCCCGTGTGGGGGCGCCCGAGGGCGTGGTCGTGGTCGCCGACCGGCAGTCAGCGGGGCGGGGCCGGCGGGGACGGACGTGGGACGCGCCACCCGGATCGTCGCTGCTGGTCTCGGTGCTGCTACGGCCGGCCGCGCCCCACCTGGCCGTGGTCGCCTGCGGGCTGGCGGCGATGGACGGCTGCCGCCAGGCCGCCGGGGTGCGGGCGACCCTCAAGTGGCCGAACGACCTGGTGGTGGACGGGAGGGGCAAGCTGGCCGGCATCCTGGCCGAGGCCGTCGGCCAGGCGGCGAGGCGTGGTGGTCGGGCTGGGCCTCAACGTCGACTGGGGGGACACGCCGCTGCCCTCGGGGGCCACGTCACTGGCCGCGGAGGGGGTGGCGGCCGGCTCCGACGCCGCCCTCGACCGGTCCCCCCTGCTGGTGGCCTACCTCGTCGCCCTCGAGGCCCGGTGCCGCCAGTCCCCCGACGACCTCATGGCCGCCTACCGGGGCGCGTGCTCGACGATCGGCCGCCGGGTCCGGGTGGAGCTCCCCGGCGGGGAGTCGTGGGAGGGACAGGCGGATGGCGTCGACGACCACGGCCGGCTGGTGGTCGACGGGCGGCCGGTGGCGGCAGGCGACGTCGTTCACGTGCGGTCGGCGTCGTAGGCCGCCAGCAGCCGCTTGGGCGCCCGCCGCCGCCACGAGTCCTCGATCAGCTCCCGGACGACGTCGTCGTCCGCCACCGCGGGGAGATGAACCCGCACGCCACAGAGCTTGGCGCCCCACCACAGCTCCTCGAACGCCGACCCCCCGTCGGCGGTCGCCGCCGCCCGAGACTCGTCCGCGTCCACCATCACGTGGAGGTGCTCGCCGTCGGCAGGCAGGGTGGCGAAGATCCGGCCCCGGATTCCGGAACGACGCGCTTTCGAAATGCGCTCCTCGGTGGCCCCAGGCAACGACAGGGCGTACCGCCGCACCGCATCGCCATCCGCCCGGCCAAGCTACGCCCGCCGTCCTGGTGCGCGCCTTCCGGCAACCTTGGTGCTCTCCCAAGCCGACGGTTGGTGTATCGTATTGGCCGTGGCCCGCATCACGGTCGACGTCAACGAAGAGTGGATGGACGCTGCCCGCCAGGTCCTCGGCACGACCACCAAGGTCGCCACCATCAACGAGGCACTCCGCCTGCTCGCCGTCCGCCGGCAGGCGGCCCAGATCGTGGCCGCCCTCGATGGGGTGGCGATGGATTTCGGCGACTCCGCCGACGCGTTCGGCTACGGGGGCGGCCGAGACCTTTCCCGGCTGGCCGACGACGCCCGGGCAGAACCCGTCGACTGATGGCGGCGCCGGTCTACCTGGCCGACACGTCCGTCTACGTGCTCCAGGGCCGGCATCCCGAGGTCAGGGAGCGCTTCGCCCGCCTGCTGGCCGAGGGCCGCTTGATGGGCTGCCAGATGACTGCCCTCGAGTACCTGAACAACGCCGCCGACCCCGCCGGCTACGAGGTGCTGTGGGCGGCCCTCCACACCCAGCGATGGGTCGACGTGACCACGGCCGCGATGGACCGGGCGCTGGCCGTGCATCGGCTACTCGCCGCCGCCAGCCAGCACCGGCACTTCCGACTGCCCGACCTGATCATCGCGGCCACGGCCGAGCTGAACGGCGCCACCGTGCTGCACTACGACGGCGACTACGACCGCATCGCCCACGTCACCGGCCAGCCGACGGAATGGGTGGCCGAGCGCGGTTCGCTCTGATCGGCCGGGCCGCTAGGGGTCGACGTGGCGGCGGACGAGGTCGGCGAATCTCGACTGCGCCTCCCTCGTCAGCGGGCCGGCGACCTCGGGCAGCGAGACACCGTCGACCGACGAGATGGGCTGCACCTCCCTTGTGCTCGAGCTGAGGAACGCCTCCCGGGCCGAGGCCAGGGCCGACAGGGGCACGTCCTCCTCGACCACGTCGAGCAGCTCCAGCAGCAGGTCTCGCGTCACGCCGGCCAGGCAGCCCGACGACAGGGGCGGGGTGACGAGCCGGGACCCAAGGGCCAGGAACACGTTGGTGCCGGTGCCCTCGCACAGGTTCCCCACCAGGTTTCCGAAGATCGCCTCCCCCGCGCCCCGCTCCCGGGCGTAGGCCAGGGCCACCACGTTCTCGCCGTAGGAGATCGTCTTGACGCCCACCAGGGCGGCCCGCTCGTTCCGGGGCCACGGCACGGTGACCACCGCCGTCGCCGCCGGCCACGCTGTCAGCGGCCCGCCGGCCACGATCACGGTGGGGCCGGCGTCGCCCCGGCCCGCGCCCAGGGGCGACGGACCGCCGGTGACGGTGATCCGCAGTCGCGCCGCCTCCAGGCTGTTGGCCGCGATGACCTCGTCCATGACCAGGCGCAGCACTGCGGGATCGGGGCACGGGAGCCGCATGGCAGCCGCCGACGAGGCCAGCCGCTCCAGGTGGCGGCGGGCGGCGAACGGACGTCCCCCGTACACCCGGAGCGTCTCGAACACCCCGTCGCCGGTGAGCAGGCCGTGGTCGAACGGCGAGATCCGGGCCTGTTCCGCGTCGACGAGCTCGCCGTCGACCCACACGTGGGTCACGACCGGGAGAACGTCCCCCCGGCCACGGCCAGCAGCTGGCGGGCCTTGAGCTCGGTCTCGTCCCACTCGGACGCGGGGTCGGAGTCCCAGGTGATCCCGGCGCCGGTGCCCAGGTGGAGCTCGCCGTCGGCGGCCCAGAAGGTGCGGATGGCCACGTTGAGGTCGCCCGCGGCCCGGTCGGCGTCGACCCACCCCACCGCCCCGCAGTACACGTCTCGGGGCACCGGCTCCAGCGCCCGGATCACCCCGAGGGCGGCCAGCTTGGGGGCGCCCGTGACCGACCCGGGGGGGAACGTCGCCTCCAGCAGGTCGGCCCACCCCGCGCCCGGGCGCAGGCGGCCCCGCACCGTGCTCACCAGGTGGACCAGCCCCGGCTGCGACTCGACGTGCCACAGCGCCGGCACCTCCACCGAGCCGTACTCGCACACCCGCCCGAGGTCGTTGCGGACGAGGTCGACGATCATCACGTTCTCGGCCCGATCCTTCGCCGTCAGCCCGTCGGCCGTGATCGCGGTGCCCTTGATCGGCGAGGACTCCACCACGTCGCCCCGCCGGCGGAGGAATCGCTCGGGCGAGGCGGAGGCCACCGCCATCGCCACCGCCACGTCCGCCGTCGGCAGCCGGACGAGGGCCTGGTGGGGGGCGGCGTGGGACGTGAACAGGGCCGCCCCCAGGTCGAGCACGTCGAAGCCCGGGGGCAGGGGCGCCGACAGCCGCCGGCACAGGTTCACCTGGTAGACGTCGCCGGCGGCGATGGCTTCCCGGATGGCCGCCACGCCCTTGACGTAGGCCGCCCGGTCGAGGCTCGACTCCCAGCCCTCGACCCGGGGCACCGGCGCCCGCCCCACCGCCAGCCCCGCCGGCCATCCCGCCTCGGGTCGGGTGGAACGCTCGAAGCGGGCGCACACCGGCACCCCGTCGAACGGTAGGACGACCGCCCACAGGCCGGTGCCGTCGAGGGCGGACACGTCGGAGGTCACGTCGAGCAGGCCGGTGAGGATCCGCCCGCCGACGATCGCCACGTCCCGGGTAGCGCCGTCGGTGGCGGCGCGGTGCGGCCTCACCAGGCCAGCGTAGGGCCGGATGGCGAGATCCCGGTCCGGGCTCGCCCGCCCGCTCGGGGTCGGCCGGCGGCGATGCCGGGGGTCGGAGGAGCGGCGCTAGCCTCCCGGCGTGGGACGAGCCCTGAGGAGCGACGGAACCCGGGTCTGGCCCCTGCGCCTGCTCAAGGGCTCCATCGCGTTCCTGACGATCTGCGTGATCGCCGCCGCCGGCGGCTACATCTACGTACGCCACCAGTTGGGGAGGATCAACCGGCTCGTCATCCCCGGCCTCGACGACGACGGCGACGTCATGAACGTGCTCCTCGTCGGCTCCGACAGCCGGGAGCGGGTCACCGGCGACCTGGCCGAGACGACCGGCAAGGACGAGGTCAGCGGCCAGCGCAGCGACACCATCATGGTGCTGCACGTCGATCCCCACCAGAAGAAGGCGGCCATCTTCTCCATCCCCCGCGACCTCTACGTGCCGATCGCGGGCACCGACTACTCCGACCGCGTCAACACGTCCTTCGCCGTCGGGGGGGCGGCCGGTCTCATCGCCACCGTGGAGGAGGCCCTCGGCTTCCCGATCAACCACTACGTGGAGATCGACTTCGTCGGCTTCCGCGACATCGTCAACGCGGTGCACGGCGTCAAGATCTACTTCCCGTCGCCCGTGCGGGACGAGGTCGCGGGACTGTTCGTCGACGATCCCGGGTGCGTCGAGCTCGACGGCGACGCCGGCCTGGCATTCGTCCGCAGCCGCAACTACGAGACCTACGAGGCGGGCGAGTGGCAGACCGACCCCACCGCCGACCTCGGCCGCATCCAGCGCCAGCAGGACTTCATCCGGCGCATGCTGCGCAAAGCGGTGTCGTCCGGCCTCAGCAACCCCCTCACCCTGAACCGGCTCATCGGCATCGGCGTGCGCGACGTCACGCTCGACGCGGAGATGACCACCGGCGACATCGTCCGCCTGGCCCGGCGGTTCAAGTCCCTCGACGCCAACACGGTCGACATGCTCACCTTCCCCACCGAGCCGGCCGACATCGGAGGCGCGTCGGTGCTGCTCCTCAAGGACGAGGAGGCCCGGCCCTACATCGACCGCCTCAACGGGTTGGCCCTTCCGGACGACCTCGACCCGGGGTCGGTGCAGCCGGCCGACATCCGGGTGCGGGTGCTCAACGGCTACGGGGCCGACGGCGTGGCCACCGAGGCCGCGGTGGGCCTCACCGGAGCCGGATTCAACGTGGCCGACCGAGGCGACGCCGACTCGTACAACTACTCGGCCACCGTCATCCGGTACGCGCCGGGAGCGGCGGTCAAGGCCGACCTGCTCAACACCTACGTCGACGGCGGGGCGGTCATCGAGCAGGACTCGTCGCTGCGCACGGTCGACCTGACGTTGGTGCTCGGTTCCGACTACACCGGGCTGGTGAGCCCCAGCGCCACCGACTCCACCGTTCCGCCCACCACCGCGGTCGCGCCCGACGACGCATCGCCGCCGAAGGGCGCCGCCGCCGGCCCCTCGTGCTGACGCCCCCGGGCCGGCCCGGTGCCCGCCGGCCGGCGATCCTCGCCCCCCGCGCCGCCGGCGACAGCGGCGGGGTCGACGACGAGTCGGACGATCTCGACGAAGGGGCCGGCGACGACGAGGTCGACGAGGTCGACGAGTCCGTCGCCGCGGTCGACGACGAGGCCGAGGCCACCCGGGCCTACGCCACCTACGACGGCTTGTCGTTGGAGGACGCCACCGCCTACGAAGACGACGACCACGACGACGACCCGTACGACGAGGTGTCCACCGTCGGGGAGACGTCCGCCGACGAGCCGTCGTACGACCTGGACGACGACGCGGGCGACGACTGGGACGACGACGACGGGCCCGACCCACGCCGCTTCGCCGCACCCGTCGCCTTCGACGACGTCGCCGCCGACGACCACGCCGCCGACGACCACGCCTTCGACGACGACGCCTTCGACGACGACGCATTCGACGACGACGCCTTCGCCGACGACTACGACGACGAGCCCGCCCCGGCCTGGGCGCCGAGGGCGGGCGGTCCCACCCGCCCCGGCCCGCCCGGGAGGCCGCCCCGGGCGCCCCGGGCGGTGGTGCTCAAGCAGCGCCGCCGTCGCCGACGCTTCCTCATCGGGCTGACGTTCTTCCTGTCGGCCACCATCACCATGGTCGGCAGCGGCTTCGTCTACCTGCAGTTCCGCCTGGGCCAGATCCCCCGGGTCGACGTCCCCAGCCTGGTCGGGGACCGGGACGGGGGGGTGATGAACGTGCTCCTGGTCGGGTCCGACAGCAGGGACCGGCTGGAGGGCAAGGAGGCCCTGCAGGCGGGCAAGGGGTCGGTCTCCGGCCAGCGCAGCGACACGATCATGGTGCTGCACATCGATCCCCAGCAGGAGCAGGCGGCCATCCTCTCCATCCCCCGCGACCTGTACGTGCCGATCGCGGGCGAGGGCTACTCCGACCGGGTCAACGCCGCCTTCGCCCTCGGTGGGGCGCAGGGCCTGATCGAGACGATCCAGCAGTCGCTCGGCATCACCATCAACCACTACGTGGAGGTCGACTTCGTCGGCTTCAAGGACATCGTCGACGCGGTGGGCGGGGTCAAGCTCTACCTGCCGGCGTGGGTGCGGGACTTCACCAGCGGCCTCGACCTGCACGAGATCGGCTGCGTGGAGGTCGACGGCACCCAGGGGCTGGCGTGGGTCCGCAGCCGCAACTTCGAGTACCTGCTCCCCGACGGGCTCACCTGGACCACCGATCCCCGGGCCGACCTGGGTCGGATCGAGCGGCAGCAGGACTTCATCCGCCGGATGCTCAAGAAGGCCCTCTCCTCGGGCATCACCAACCCCCTCCAGCTCAACAAGCTCATCGGCATCGGCGTGCGCGACGTCACCCTCGACGAGACCCTGTCGACCAAGGACATCACCACCCTGGCCCGCCGGTTCAACAACCTCGACGCCGACAGCGTCGCCCTCCTCACCCTCCCCACCACACCCGACGACATCGACGGGGCGTCGGTGCTCCTGCTCCGGGAGGACGAGGCCCAGCCCTACCTCGACCGCATCAACGGCCTGGAGGGGGCGCCGCTGCCCAGTCCCGGCGGAGAGACGCCGGCGGCCGGGCCGACGACCACGCTGCCCGCCGACTCCCTGCTGTATCCGGAGGACGTCGAGATCCGGGTGCTCAACGGCGAGGGCACGCCGGGAGCGGCAGCCGAGGCCGCCCGCGCCCTGGCGAGCGCCGGCTTCGTCATCGACGGCACCGGTGACGCGACCGCGACCGCGCGCACGACCATCCGTCACCCGGCCGACGCCCTGGCCCCGGCCCAGGTGCTCCAGCGGTCCCTCGCCGGCGGCGCCGAACTGGTGGTCGACGACACGGTCACCGGCACCGATGTCGTCCTCGTGATCGGCGCCGACTACGACGGCCTCACCGTGGGCCCGGTCACCCCCGTCCCCCGGCCAGCGACGACGGTGCCGGCGGTGCCGGCGATGACCACCACCGTCGCCGGTGACGGGTCGACCACCACCACGTCGGACCCGACCACCACCACCATCCCGCCGACCACGCTCGGGCCCACCACCCTCCCCCCGGGCGTGGACTGCTGACGGCGGAGGTTCGCCCACCGTCGGCGGGTCCCGTAGCGTTGGAGCCCGTGAGACTCCTCGTCACCGGCGGCGCCGGGTTCATCGGCGCCAACTTCGTCCGCTACTGGACCCAGAACCACTCCCGCGACCACGTCGTGGCCTACGACCTGCTCACCTACGCCGGCAACCTGGCCAACCTCGACGACGTCCGCGACCGCATCGCATTCGTCCGGGGCGACATCGGCGACCTCGAGGGCACCGAGCGCACCCTGCGCGAGCACAAGATCGACGTGATCGTGAACTTCGCGGCCGAGTCCCACAACAGCCTGGCCGTGCTCGACCCGGGCCGGTTCTTCCGCACCAACGTGATCGGCACCCAGACCCTCCTGGAGGCGGCCCGGCGGGCGGGCGGCATCACCCGCTTTCACCACATCTCCACGTGCGAGGTCTACGGCGACCTCGACCTCGACACCGACGAGATGTTCCACGAGGACTCGCCCTACCGGCCCCGCACCCCCTACAACGCGTCCAAGGCGGGGGCCGACCACGCGGTGCGGGCCTACTACGAGACGTTCGGCCTGCCCGTCACCCTCACCAACTGCTGCAACAACTACGGGCCCTACCAGTTCCCGGAGAAGGTCATCCCCCTGTTCACCTGCAACGCCATCGACGACCAGCCCCTGCCGCTGTACGCGTCGACCCAGAACCGGCGGGAGTGGCTGCACGTGATCGACCACTGCCGGGCGGTGGAGGCGGTGCTGCTCGAGGGCCGGGTGGGCGAGACCTACCACGTGGGCAGCGGCGTCGAGCGCAGCATCCTCGAGATCGCCGACGTCGTGCTGGCCACGCTGGGCAAGCCGGAGTCGCTCAAGACCATCGTCCCCGACCGGCCCGGCCACGACCGCCGCTACCTGCTCGACTCGTCGAAGATCGCGTCCGAGCTGGGCTGGAAGCCAACCATCCCCTTCGACCAGGGGCTGGCGGAGACGGTGCAGTGGTACGCGGCCAACCGGGCCTGGTGGGAGCCGCTCATGGACCGGGCCCCCGTCGAGGAGGGCACCGCCTGGGACGAGCCCGTCGACGCCCAGAGCCTGGACCTGTGACCTGATGCGGGTGCTCGTCACCGGTGCCGGCGGGCAGTTGGGGCGGGAGGTGGTCGACGCCTTCCAGGCGGCCGGTCCGCACCACGAGGTGCTGGCCTGTTCCCACGGGATGCTCGACGTCGGCGACCGCGACGCCTGCCTGCAGGTGATCCCCACGTTCGCCCCCGACGCGGTGGTGCACGCCGCCGCCTGGACCGACGTCGACGGGTGTGAGACCGACCCCGACCGGGCCTGGCGGGTGAACGCCCTCGGCACCCGGCACGTGGCCGAGGCGTCCCGCCTGGTCGGCGCGAGGGTCTGCTACGTGTCGACCGACTACGTCTTCGACGGCACCGGCCACCGCCCGTACCAGGAGTGGGACGAAACCAACCCGCTGTCGGTCTACGGCCGGTCGAAGCGGGCGGGCGAGGCCGCCCTGGGGCCTCACGACACCATCCTGCGCACGTCGTGGGTGTGCGGGCGCCACGGGCACAACTTCGTCAAGACCGTCCTCCGCCTGGTCGGCGCGGGCACGGAGATGAAAGTGGTCGACGACCAGCACGGATGCCCGTCGTTCGCCGAAGACCTGGCCGGGATGATCTACCGCCTGGTCGTCGGCCACCGCCCGGGACTGTTCCACGTGACCAACCAGGGACCCACCACCTGGTACCGGTTCGCGGTCGACATCGCCGCCGCCGCCGGCCTCGACCCGGCCCTGGTGCGGCCCATTTCCACCGCCGAGCTTCACCCGCCCCGGCCCGCCCCCCGGCCGGCCAACTCCGTGCTCGACAACACCGCCCTCCGCCTGTCCGGCGTCCCCCTGCTCGACGACCACCACGTCCCCCTCGAGCGGCTGGTGAAGGAGCTGACGTCATGATCGACATCGCCGTCATCAAGGTGACCTGCGCCGATGTGAACCCAAGCGGGCCCAGCTCCTCATCGCCGACCCGACCTCGGCCGAGATGATCACGTACGCGTGCAACTCCCTCCTGGCGGCCAAGGTGTCGTTCGTCAACGCCATCGCCAACGGGTTCCAGTACTCGGGCCGTGCCGGCACCTGAGATCCCGGGCCGCGGCCACCGGCCGTGCTCCGAAGTGGCCGCCGTGATCGTCAACTTCAACGCACGCGACCATGTGATCGAGTGCGTGCGCAGCCTGCGGGCCGACGGGGTGGGCGATGTGGTCGTCGTCGACAACGCCTCCTCGGACGGGTCGGCGGACGCGCTGGCCGCCTCCGACCCCGACACCCGGTTCCTGCCAACCGGTTCCAACCTCGGCTTCGGCACCGCGGCCAACGTGGGCGTGGCCAACACCGGGTCCGCCTTCGTCCTGATCCTCAACCCCGACACCATCGTGGAGCCGGGCACCACCAAGGCCCTGGCCGCCGCCCTCGACAACGACCACCGCCTGGCCGCGGTGGGTCCCCGGGTCGACAACCCCGACGGCACCCTCTACCCGTCGGTCCGGCGCTTCCCCCGGATGACCGACGCCGCCGGCCACGCCTTCCTCGCCTTCTTCTGGCGGGGGAACCCGTTCACCCGGCGCTACCGGATGCTCGACTGGAACCACGCCGAGGCGAGCGAGGTCGACTGGGTCAGCGGGGCGTGCGTGCTCGTGCGGCGCACCGCGTTCGAGCAGGTCGGCGGCTTCGACCCCGCCTATTTCATGTACGTGGAGGACGTCGACCTGTGCTGGCGGCTGCGCCAGGCGGGATGGAAGGTCGGCTACGAGCCCGCGGGCCGGGTGGTGCACGCCGTCGGCGCCTCCAGCCAGCTCGCCCCCTACCGCATGATCCTGGCCCACCACCGCTCGCTCCTGCGCTTCGCCAACCGCACGACGACCGGCTCCGGACGGGCCCTCCTGCCCGCGGTGGCGGCCGGGCTGGGCGTGCGAACGGTCCTGGCCTGGGCCCAGCACCGCCTCGACCGCCGACCTCCTGCCACGCACTGACCCGGCGCCGGAGGCCCCGACCCCCTCGACGGTCTCCGCTACGCTGGCCGTTCCGGGCGGTTTCGGGGCCTCGCTCCGGCGTGTGGCCTGCGCCTGGGATACCTCGGCCGTCCGAGTACCTTCGAGGGGGTCATGGGAAAGGCATCGTCAAGCAAGAAGGTCGCGCGCGCCGCTCGTACCGGTGGCGGCCGCACGCGCCGGGGGTCGTCGTCGTGGCTGTGGCCGGCGCTGATGGCCATCATCGTGGTCCTCGGCACGGCCGGGGTCGTCTACTCGCGTGAGCAGCGCCAGCCCGATACCAGCCGACCGCTCGCCAGCGGGGCCGGCTCGCAGGGCGACCACTGGCACGCCGCCATCGGCTTCTACATCTGCGGCACGTTCCAGCCCAACATCTCCGAGGCCGCCGACCCCCTGGGCATCCACACCCACGACGACGGCATCGTGCACATCCACCCCTTCTCGTCCCGGGCCGCGGGCAAGAACGCCAAGCTGAGCGTGTACTTCGACACCGTGAAGGTCGACGTCTCCAACGACGAGCTCAAGCTCCCGGGACAGGACAAGAAGAGCAACGGCGACGAGTGCGACGGCAAGGCCGCCACCGTCCAGGTCAAGACGTGGCCGTCGAGGGGCCCCGACGAGAAGGGCACCCTGTTCACGGGCGACCCGGGCGACATCCGCCTTACCGACAACCAGCTGATCACGGTGGCCTTCGTCCCCGACGGCACCGAGATCCCCCGCCCGCCGTCGGAACCGCAGCTCGACAACCTCAGTGACATCGCCACCACGCCGGTGCCCGACGAGCTCACATCGACCACCATCGCCCCCCCGGAGGGCACCACGACCGATTCCTCGGTTCCCTCCGACTCCACGACCATCCCGCCCGAGACGACCGTTCCGCCCGAGACGCCGCCGCCCGCCCCGTGACCTTGCACGCGGTCGTGCTGCTGGGGGGGATCGGCACCCGGTTGCGCCCGCTCACCTACTCGATGCCGAAACAGGCGCTGCCGATCGCCGAGATACCGATGATCGAGCGCGTCCTCGCCCACCTGCTCGAGCACGGGGTCACGGGGGCGGTGCTCTCCCTGGGCTACCTCCACCAGGCGTTCGCCACCCTGTTCGAGAGCGGGCGCTTCCACACGATGGAGGTATCGTTCGCGGTGGAGCCGGAGCCGCTCGACACGGCCGGGGCCATCCGCTTCGCGGCGGCCGAGGCCGGGATCGACGAGCGCTTCCTCGTCGTCAACGGCGACGTCCTCACCGACCTCGACATCACCGCCATGCTCGAGTTCCACGACTCCCGGGACGGGGCCGAGGCCACCATCGCCCTGGCCCACGTCGCCGACTCGTCCGCCTTCGGCCTGGTCATCACCGACGGCGCCGACGGCCGGGTGGAGCGGTTCGTGGAGAAGCCGCCCGCCGACCAGGCCGGTCCCGGCGACGTCAACGCCGGAACCTACGTGTTCGAGCCTCGGGCGCTCGACCGCATCGCCGAAGGCCGGCGGGTATCGGTGGAGCGGGAGGTGTTCCCGGGCATCGTGGCCGACCGGGCACTCTTCGCCTTCCCGTCGCCCGACTACTGGACCGACACCGGCACGCCCACGCAGTACCTCCAGGCCCAGCTCGACATCGTCGGCGGCCACCGGCCCGGCCCCCCGGCGCCGGGCGCAGTCTCCGACGGCCACGGCGTCTGGCGGATGGGACGGGTCACGGTGGAGGGCGACGTCCAGGCGCCGGCCCTCCTCGGCGTCGACGCCCGGATCGCGGTGGCGGCCATGGTGCGCAACTCGGTGGTGGGTGCGGGCGCCATCGTCGACGAGGGGGCAGTGGTCGTCGACTCCGTCCTCCTCCCGGGGGCGTGGGTGGCGGCCTATGCCGCCGTCCGGGGCTCGATCGTGGGTCCGGGGGCGGTGATCGGGGAGGGCGCGTCGGTCACCGGCGGCTCGGTCGTCGGCGCCGGCATCAAGGTCGACCCCGGGTCCAACATCGTGGGCGCCCGGGTTCCCGCCGGCGTGGTCGCGGAAACGGGCTGAGAGGCCCCCGATGAGGGCGCTGGTCACCGGCGGCGCCGGGTTCATCGGCTCGACATTGGTCGACCGGCTGCTGGCGGAGGGCCATGCCGTCGACGTGGTCGACGACCTGTCGAGCGGGGCCCTGTCCAACCTGGCCGACGCCCGCAACACGGCCGGGCACGACCTGAGCTTCCACCGCCTCGACATCCGGGAGCCGGGGCTGGTCGAGCTCATGGCCCGCCGCCGGCCCGAGGTCGTCTTCCACCTGGCCGCCCAGGCCGACGTGCGGGTCTCGGTCGCGCGACCGCTGTTCGACGCCGAGGTCAACATTCTGGGCACCCTCAACGTGCTGGAGGGGGCGCGGGCGGCGGGGACGGTCAAGGTGGTGCTGGCCGCCAGCGGGGGGACGCTCTACGGCGAGCCCGACGAGCTGCCGGTGCGGGAGTCGGCCCCCCAACGGCCGCTGTCGCCCTACGGGGTGTCGAAGAAGGCGGCCGGCGACTACCTGGCCGCCTACCGGGAGTTGCACGGGATCGAATTCACCGCATTGGCCCTGGCCAACGTCTACGGCCCCCGCCAGGATCCCCACGGGGAGGCGGGTGTGGTGGCCATCTTCGCCGGCCTGCTGCTGGCCGGGGAGCAGTGCATGATCTTCGGCACCGGCGAGCAGACCCGCGACTTCGTCTACGTCGACGACGTGGTCGACGCCTTCGCCCGGGCCGCCACCCGGGGGAGCGGGCTGCTCATGAACGTCGGCACCGGCCGGGAGACGTCGGTCAACCGGCTGTACCAGACCATGGCCGACGCCGCCGGTGTGGCCGCGCCGCCGCTCTACGCCCCCGCCCGGGCGGGTGAGCTGGCCCGGTCGTCCCTCGACCCGGGCCGGGCCGCCATCCACCTCGGCTGGGAGTCGTGGACGAGCTTGGAGGCCGGCACCGCGGAAGTGCTGCGCTGGTTCGAGGCCCGCCGGGACTGACTGACGTCTGGCTCTCAGCCGGCCGCTCCGTCGAGCCGCCGGACGAGCTTCTGCGGCGCGAGGAGCCGGTAGCTCTCGGTGACGAGCTCGGCCACCTCGTCCCACCCGACGCCGGCATCGAGGACGAGACCCACGATGTTCGGCCGCCAGGGAGGAGTGAAGAACGGGTGCCCGGCGTGGCGGAGGGCGTCGAGCTCGGGGGCCGCCGACTGGAAGGTGAGCACGGTCACCGGGCCGGGGGACCGGGCGGCGCGGGCGTAGCCCGGCGGCCATCCGGCCTCGATCGAGACGACGTGGGCGAACGTCCTGGCCCGGATGCGCCACCGCGTCCCCACCCACGCCTGCTCCTCGTAGGCCTCCGGCAGCCGCTCGCACACCCGGCGGAGGCGGACGAGGGTCTCGGGCGGAACATCGATCATCGGTTGCAGTTCTTCCGGATGGTGTCGATTTGGAAGAGTCGGGTTCGTGTTGGTGGTGAGGGTCGGAACGAGCCGCCCGGACCCGAGGAGCCCCGATGACTGCAACCACCAACCCCACCGCCACAGTCACCTCGTCGCCGGCCGTTCCTTCGGCCACCACCTGCTCGCCGAAGCTGTGGCGCCCCGGCATGATCGCCGGCCTGGCTGCCGCCGCGGCCACCACCGCCGTCGCCGCCGTCGCCCATGCGTGCGGCGTCTCCCTCGAGACCGCGCCCGGCGAGGCCATCCCCGTCATCGGCTTCGGCCAGCTGACCCTCTTCTTCACCGTCATCGGCATCGTCCTGGCCCGCACCATCGGCCGCCGGGCCCGCCATCCCCGGTCGACGTTCACCAGGACCACCGTCGCCCTCACCGCCCTCTCCCTGGTGCCCGACGTGACCCTCTCCGCCGGCGCCTCCACCAAGATCACGCTGATCCTGACCCACCTGGTCGCCGCCGCCGTCGTGATCCCCGCCCTCTCGTCCCGCCTGCCGGAGCGTGGGACGCACTGACCGAGGTCGCCGCCGACGGCCATGGGCACGGACCGCCTGGTTCGTGCCCATCGGCGCGCTTGGGAGCTAGACCGGCTGGAGGGCCCGAACCGATGATCTGAGAAGGTCGTCGCGGGGCATCACCAGGCGAGCGCCTTCGACGCCGATCACCGCGTGGAGCGCAGCGCTGATGATCGTCGCGCCGTGCCGCAATGCCTCGAACTGGCCTGCCTCGTCGACCCTCGATTCGCTACCGGAACAGGTCGTCCCCCGGCGCCCGCACGATCTCCGAGCGGACCGAGCCACCTTCCCGGAGCCAGGAGCGGTCGGCGCCCCTCACGACGGCGGCGCAGATCCCGGACGCCTTGCCCATGACCAGCTCGGCGGCGGACGCGAGCTCGTCGGCCACCGCTACCTCGGTCGCGTGCAGCTCCCGGCCCTGGGTGTCGGTGGTGCCCCGCAGGTCGACGACGGCGGCGATGCCGGCGCAGCCGATGGCCACGTCGGTAAGGCCCCGCCGCCACGGGCGGCCGAAGGTGTCGGACACGATCACCGCCACCTCCACGCCGGTCCGGGCCCGTAGGCCGTCCCGGATGCGGCGGGCGGAACGGTCGGCGTCGACCGGCAACAGAGTTGCGTAGCCGTCGGGGACGTTGGACAGGTCGACGCCCGAGTTGGCGCACACGAACCCGCCCCGGGTTTCGGTGATGACCAGGTCGCCTCGCCGGCGGAGGACGCGCACCGCCTCCGCCTCCACCACCGCCGCTCGGGCCTGCCGGTCGTCGTGGTCGAGGGCCACCATCCGCCCCTCGGCCTTCGACACCACCTTTTGGGTGACAACCACGACGTCGCCGTCCTCGAACGGCACCGAGGCCGCCACCAGCAGGTCGGCGAGCCGGTCGCCGGGCCGAACCTCGGGCACCCCCTCGACGGGGATGATCTCCAGCCGTCCCATCAGGCCCCGACGACGGCGGCGGCCAGGGCGACCGCCTCCGCCCGGCCCCGCATGACCGACGGGGTGACGACGCAGCGCATCCCTTCGTCCTCCACCGCGCCCGCCAGCCACCCGTCGGCCTCGTCGACGACCAGCACCGACGCCAGCGACGCGTACAGCCGCGCCACGCCAACCACCGACACGTCGTGGCCGAGGTCGGCCAGCAGGCGGGCGGCCGGACCCTTGAGGGCGGCACCCGCGACGATGGGCGACACCGCCACCACGTCCTCCCGCCGGGCCTCGACCGCGGCCCGCACCCCCGGCACGGCGAGGATCGGGTCGATCGACACGATCGGGTTGGACGGGCAGATCACCACCCGATCGGCGACCGCCAATGCATCGAGGACGCCCGGCCCGGCCGCCGCGAACGACGCCCCCGCGAACCGCACCGACCGCACCGGGACGTCGTGGCGACGGCGCACGAAGTAGTCCTGGAACTCGATCTCCCCCTCGCCCGGCACCTCCACCCGGGTCTCCACGCGGTCGTCCGACATCGGTAGCAGCCGCACGCCCACCCCCCAGGCGGCGGCGACCTCGGCCGTCACCAGCGACAGGGGTGCTCCCCCCGCCAGCCGGCGGGTGCGGTAGAGGTGGTTGGCCAGGTCGCGGTCGCCCAGGCGGAACCAGGTGAGATCGGGACCGAACCGGTCGAGGGCGTCCATGGCCGCCCACGACTCGCCGGCCAGGCCCCAGCCGGTCTCCGGGTTCACGGCGTCGGCCAGGGTGTAGGTGACGGTGTCGAGGTCGGGGCAGACGTGCAGGCCGTGGATGACGAAGTCGTCGCCGGTGTTGACGATGGCGGTGACGGAGGCCGGGTCGACCACCTCTACCAGGCCCCGGAGGAGCCGGGCGGCCCCCACCCCGCCTGCGAGGGCCGCGATGCGCACGCCGGAGAGGCTACCGGCGGACCACGGCCCCGAAGGCCCCGGCCACTAGCCTCGCAATCCCAGTGACGACCAAATCCCAGTGACGGCCCAATTCCAAGTGACGGCCCAATTCCAGTGACGGCCCAATTCCAGTGACGGCATCGACCCACGATCGCGTCGACCCGCAGCCGGCCCTCCCCCCCGAAGGCGGGCGGAACCCGGGCGCGCCGCGTCCGGCCCGACGGATCCCCCGAGCCCACCTGCTCGTCCTCGTCGCCATCGCCGCCGTCGGCCTCCTCCGGGGGCTGTTCTGGGTCGCCACCACCGAGGTGTGGAGTCCCATCGACGAGGCCCACCACTACGGCTTCGTCCAGTCGCTCGCCACCGGCCACGGCATCCCCACCGTGGGAAAGGACGTGATGCCGGTGGAGGTGGTCGAGGTCATCAAGGCCTCCCCCACCCTCGCCTCCCGGTCGACGCCCCACCTCCCCACGCTCGACGACGGCTACTGGTCGGTGGCATCGTCGCAGTACGAGGCGGTCCAACCGCCGCTCTACTACGTCCTGCTGGTGCCGGCCTATTGGGTCTCGCGCCCGTTCGGTTTCGTCGCGTCGATCTACGGGTTGCGCATCGGGTCAGTGCTGATCGCCCTGGCCGCAGTCCCCCTCACCTGGATGCTGGCCAAGGAGCTGTTCCCCCGCCGGCCTGCGGTCTGGCTGGCGGCGCCGGCCGTCCTGGTGGCGATCAACGGCTTCAACACCAACCTGGCCACCATCGGCAACGACGCCTTGGTGGTACCCGTCGCCGCCCTCGCCCTGCTTGCTGCGGCCCGCTTCCACCGCGCCCCCAGCCTCAGGACAGCGGCCCTCACCGGGCTCGCGCTGGGGGCAGCCCTCCTGGCCAAGACCACCACCCTGGGCCTGGTCGGCGTGCTCGCCCTCCCCTACCTGTGGTTGCTCGCCACCCGGCGCCAGTCGCTCACCCAGGTGCTCAAGGCGGGCGCAGTCACGGGGGCGTGCGCGGGGGCGGTGCTGGCGCCATGGGTGTTGTGGAACCTGGCCACCTACGGCTCACCCACCGCGGCCGACGCCAGCAGCGCCATCACCGGCCAGATGATGGCTCGGTCGCAGCTGGGCCTCGGCACCCTGTGGGACCACGTCCGGCTGGCCAACATGGGCTTCTGGGACTCGGCCCTGTTCAGCCACCTCACCGGTCCTCCCTACGAGCGGGTGTGGGTGTGGGCGGCCGTGGCGGCGGTGGTCGCCGGCGTGGGGACGGCCCTGGCCCGACGGGACCGAACGGCGGCGGTGGCTCTGGCCTGGGTCGGCACCGCCCTGCCCCTGGCCTTCCTGGGTATGGAGGCCATCGTGTTCGGCCTCTTCGACGGCGTGGGCCATCCCGAGGGCCGTCACCTCTACACCGCCCTGGTCCCAGTGAGCATCCTGGTGGCGGCGGCGGCCGTCATCGCCCTCGGGCCGCGCTGGGGCGTGGTCGCGGTCGCGGCCGTGATCGCGGTCGCCTTCGTGGCCGAGCAGTCCCAGGCGCGGGACTACGTGACCGCCACCTACTCCGCCGGCCGCCTCCCGGGCGACCTGACCCCCGTCGTCGACCAGCCGTTGAACGAGGGATTCGTGTCCACGTCCGCCATCCGGGTCGACCCGCCCTGCCCGGTGCGAGCCGTGGGCCTGGTGGTCGACGGTCCGCCGCCGGCCACGCTCCTCGTCGACGGTGCCGCCACCCCGCTCACCGGCACGGTGGCCGAGCTCTCCCGTAGGCCGCGTCCGTCCGATCCCGAGGTGCAGGTGTACTCGCTGCCCTCGCCCCTCGCCGCCCCGTTCGACGTGGTCGCGCCCGAAGGCCTGGTGGTCGGCACCAGCCTCGCCGACACCGAACCCCGCCTGGCCCTGGCCGACGGACCGGGCGACCCCGTCGCCCGCCTGTACTGCCAGGTGCCCGACTCCGTGCGGGCCCGCTTCGACCAGCAGTTCCCCCCGCTGCACCCGAGCCAGCTCGGCTACGACACCGTCCGCCTATGGCCCCGGGCGTGGGCCGCCCTCGGCGTCCTCGGCCTGCTGGCTGCGGTGGGCGCGGCCCTCCGCCCCCGGAAGTCGGTGGACGGGTGAGCGAGCCCATCCGCAAGGAGCACCGCCATATCGAGTTCCCGGGCGCGGCCTGGACCGCGTTCGACCGCTACAGCCGGTACGGAGCGATCGTCCGGGCCCTGCGGGCGACGCTCGGGGCGGGACGCCTCCGGGTGCTCGACGTCGGCGACGGCGCCGGCTACCTGTCGGCCTTCGACGCCGACCTCGACGCGGTGTCGGTCGACCTGTCACCCACAGCCGAGCCCCTGGCCGGCACCGTCCGCCTGGCCGCCGACGGCACCCGCCTCCCCTTCCCCGACGCCAGCTTCGACGCGGTGGTCAGCAGCGACGCCCTCGAACACGTCCCGCCCGGGCTGCGGGACGGCTTCCTGGCCGAGCTGGTCCGCGTCAGCCGGGAGCTGGTGCTCCTGGCCGCTCCCTTCGACACGCCGGGGGTGGCGGGGGCCGAGGAGCTGGTGCGGCGGTTCGTCCTCCTCGTCACCGGGAGCGCCCAGGAGCAGCTCGACGAGCACCGCGACCACGGGCTGCCGGGCGTCGACGACACCGTGGCCCGGTTTGCCGGTCTCGGCCTGCAGGTGGCGGTGGCCGGCGCCGGCAACCTCCACGACTGGCTGGCCATGATGCTGCTCAAGCACCAGCTGGTGGCCCGGCCCGCCCTCGGACCCCTCGATACCGGCTACGACATCGCCTACAACTGGATGTTCTCGGGACGTGACCACGTGCCGCCCTTCTACCGCCACCTGGTCGCCGCCGGCCGCACCGCGCCGCCGTCTTTCGGTGACCCCTCGCCCCTCGACGGCGCCCCCGCCGACAGCATCGCCGGGCTGCTGGCCGTGTTCACCGCGGCCAACGTGGCCGAGGCCGTCCGGCAGGACACCAATCACCGGGTGGCCGCCACCGAGCGCCTGGTGGCCGACGTCTCCCCCCGCCTGGCCGCCATCGAGGATGCTGTCGCCCGCCTCGACGCCCGCTCCCAGGCCATCGAGACGTCGATCGAGCACCTCCTCCACCTCGTCCGCCACCCGGTGGCGAGCGCGGTCGACAAGGTCCGCCGCAAGCCCAACCGGTGACCGGTCAGCGGTTCGAGAGGTGGCGGCGGACGGCCTTGGCCGAGTAGCGGGTGAGGCGCACAACGGTCGACTTGGCCCCGTCGGTGCGCACGCTCTCCCGCAACACCGCCACCAGCCGGCCGGCTTCGGCCCGCGCCGCCTGCGCCCGCCGAGCCGCGGGTGCAGCCGACGGCGGGAGCGCGTCTGAGGTGGACGCCGCCCCGTAGGGCTCCAGCTCGAACGGGTGAGGCGGCTCGGTGTGGGCGACCGGCACCCAGGCCGAGGCCGACTCGGACGGTTGCCGCAGCTCGGCCGTCTCGAGGATCTCCCGGTACCGGTGGGCCTGGAGGTGGGGCGACCAGCGCAGCAGCGCCTCCCGCCGGGCGTGGCGACCGACCGAGTGGCGAAGGGCGTCGTCGACCAGCAAGCGGTCGATGGCGTCGACCCACGCCTCGACCGTCGCCGCCAGCATCCCCGTTACCCCGGGAGTGATCGCCTCCCGGAACGGTTCGGTGGGACTGGCGACCGTCGGCGTCTCCACCAGGGCCGACTCCAGCCACTTGATGGCGCTCTTGGACTCGTTGAAGCGGCTGCCGGGGGCGAGGGGGGCGAGGTTGACGTCGAGCTGGCGCAGCAGCCGCGGCAGCTCCAGCCAGGGCAGGAACGGGAAGCGCACGACCCGGTCGGCGAACGGGTCGAGGGCGGCCGACGGCGTCACCAGGCCCGCCAGCCACAGCTCCACGCCCGGATGGCGGGTGAGGATCTCGGCGATGGCCGGCTCCACGTGGGCCCAGTCGAGGTCGTGGGTGTTGGTGCCGCTCAGGTATCCGATCCGGGGCGGGCCCGGCTGGCGGCCCCGCCGCAGGGCATCGTCGGACGCCGCCCCCAGCAGCACCCCGACGCCGTTGGGGAACTGGCGGGCGGGCAGCCCCGTGACCTCGGTGGCGTGCCGGCAGAGTGCGGGCGTGGTGCCGACGAAGGCGTCGCAGGCCTCCATCGTCGTCCGGTAGCGGCGGACGCCCTCCATCCACAGCTCGGCCTCGTCCGGCGGCAGGATCTCGAGGGCGGGGATCTCGGCGGCCACGTCCGGGTCGAAGATGAGGTCGTCGACGTCGAACAGGACGGGGACCCCCCGGTCGCGCACCGAACCGATCGTGGCCAGGATCTCGACCGTGGCCGGCACCCGGTAGACGACGACCGCGTCAGCCTGGGCGGCCAGGCGGGGGACGTCGGGGTGGCGGTAGTGGCGGACGACGCTCTCCACCCCGACCAG
Organism: uncultured Acidimicrobiia bacterium; assembly: GCA_963836205.1. Classification (GTDB taxonomy): domain Bacteria; phylum Actinomycetota; class Acidimicrobiia; order Acidimicrobiales; family AC-14; genus JAXDMK01. The sequence goes on from CAWIIV010000006.1 coordinate 594,767, forward strand.
CGCCAGCGCCTCCGCCGGCAGCCGGGCCCGGTACCGCAGCGGCGCCCCCTCGATCCCCACGACGAACAGCACTCGGCGGACGGATCGCCTCCTGGGGTTGGCCGGCGCAGCGGGTCCGGCCAGCAGCCCGGCGTACAGCCGCTCCAGGCCCGCGACCTGGTCCTCGATCGACCGGACCGGAAGTGGCGGGCGGCACCCGGCCCGCAGGCGTTCCAGCAGCGCTCGATCGACGACCAACGACCGCATGGCCGCGGCCAAGGCCTGCCCGTCCCCCGCCGGGACCACCAACCCGTTACGGCCGTGGTCGACGACCTCCTCCGGGCCGAGGGTGTCGGTGCACACCACCGGCAGTCCCCGGATGAGCGCCTCCCGGGTGACCAGGGAGTACGTCTCCCGCATGAGGGACGGGGCGACCACCACGTCGGCACCGGCGAAGACCGCGTCCAGGTCGACCGGGTCGAAGGGAGGCCGGACGTCGACCGGCAGGCGATCGCTGGCGGCCGGGGGGGCCACCTGGTCGTTGCGAGTGGGGCCGTCCCACCCGTAGGCGGTCAACCGCCAGCCGGGCCGCGAGGCCATCCGCCGGGCCGCCTCGAACAACACCTGAGCGCCCTTCATGGGATTGGTCCCCCCGGTGAACAGGAACCGCACCGGTCCCGTCTCGGCCTGCTCCGAACGGCCCGCGCCCGCCAGCCCGGTCACATCCGCCGGCACGTCAGCCGGCTCCGACCCGCCCGCCGGCCCGGTCGCTCCCCTTTCCGCCGGCACTCCCGTCGGCCCGCCGACGGCGGCACTACCGCCGCCGTCCGGCAGACCGTTCTCGTCGACGACCAGGCGGTTGGGGTCGACGCCGTTGGCGGCCAACACCCGGGCCGCGACTGCCGACGGGGCCAGGATGACGTCGGCCCGCTCCAGCATGGTTGCCAGCCGTCGATTGCGGGCCTCCAGCCACGGCCGGTCCACCTCGCAGGGGCAGTTCCCGGCCGCCACCACCAGCGAGCACGGCTGCATGGCCCGGTCGACGAGGAACTGGCGGGGGCAGCACCACCAGAAATCGTGCATGGTGACCACGACCTTGGCCCCGCTGTCGGCCGCGATCGGCACCAGGTTCCCGCCCAGGGACTGGAGGGCGTGCAGGTGGACGACCTCCGGGCGCACCTCCCGCAGGTGGGCCGCGAAATGGGCGCCGACGTCGGGGTTGTCGAAATTCCGCTCGTCGCCCCACCCGATCCACCGGCCGCTGACCACCCACCGCACGGGTAGCCCGGTGTCGTCGACCTCCTCCCAGGACTCCAGCGGCGGACGCTCCCCCAGCCACCCCGCATACACCGACACGTCGTGGTCCCGCCCCCGCAGGCCCCGGGCCAGGCGCTGGGGTTGGAGCGTGCCGCCGCTGACGAAGTTCGGCGGAAAGTGGGCCGACACGACGACGATCCGCATCCGCCGCGACCCTACCGCCGACGGCGAACGCCCGAGTCCCCGCTTCCGTCCAGGTGCAGCGACGCGAAAGCGAGGACGATAGGTGTGCAGTTATGTGGGCTCTACCGACCTAACTGCACAACAACCACCAGGGTCGGGGTTGGCGGACCAGGCGGGGGCGGGCGGCGGGCTCGTGGCGATGAACCGCGAGCCCTGGGGGGTATCCTGGGCGGCCGACGATGCGTCACATTCACCCTACGACGACGCCTGCCGGGAGAGCGTAGGTACATGCGGGTGCTCGAAGAAGAGGTCGTGGCGACGCCCACGGGGAGAGGCAAGCCCCGGAAGCCACGCCTCTGGGCGGCCACCGTCGGCAGCGTCCGGGAGATGGCGGACGCCCGCAACCTGCTGGCCAACCTGACCCTGCGCGAGCTCCGGGGCAAGTACAAGCGGTCGCTGCTCGGATGGGCGTGGTCGCTGGTGAACCCGTTGGCCACCATGGCCATCTTCGCGGTCGTCTTCGGGGTCTTCCTCAAGGTCGACGTGCCGCCCGGCGACCCCAGCGGCCTCGACGTCTTCGCCCTCTTCCTCCTGTGCGGGATCCTGCCGTGGAACCTGGTGGCCAACGGCATGACCGGCTCCATGGGCACGATCCTGGCCAACTCCAACCTGATCAAGAAGGTCTACTTCCCCCGCCAGGTCCTTGTTGCGGCCAACGTGGCCTCGTCGGTGGTCGCCTTCCTCATCGAGATGGCGGTGCTGGCCGTCGTCCTGCTCATCGCCGGCAACTTCGTGGTCCCCTGGCTGTTGCCGGTGGTCGCCCTGATGGCGGTGCAGGCGGTGTTCGTCCTCGGCATCGGCCTCGCCCTGGGCGTGCTCAACGTCTACTTCCGCGACGTCCAGCACTTCACCAGCATCCTGCTCCAGATCTGGTTCTACGCCACCCCCGTCGTCTACCCGGTGTCGTTCGTCCCCCGCAACGCCCATCTTCTGGGCCTCACCATCCCGGTGCGGACCATCTACGACCTCAACCCGATGGTCCGCTTCGTGGAGGTCTACCGCGACCTCCTCTACGACGTCCGGGCGCCGGCGGCGGGCGACCTCCTCTACCTCCTCGTCGTCTCCGTCGATCACCCTCGTCGTCGGGCTGATGGTGTTCGCCCGCCTCGAGCCCAAGCTGGCGGAGGAGCTGTGACCGAGGCGCCGCCGGCGGTCGTGGTCGACCACGTCACCAAGCGCTTCCGCCTCTACCACGAGCGCAACCAGCACCTGAAGAGCACGCTCCTACGCGGCCGGCGGGCCCGGTACGAGGAGTTCTTCGCCCTCCGCGACGTCGACCTCACCGTCCCCGAGGGCTCCACCTTCGGCCTCATCGGCGAGAACGGGTCGGGCAAGAGCACGCTCCTCAAGTGCATGGCCCGCATCCTGCGCCCGGACGAGGGCCAGATCGAGGTCAAGGGCAAGGTGTCGGCCCTGCTCGAGTTGGGCGCCGGCTTCCACCCCGAGCTGTCGGGACGGGAGAACGTGCAGCTCAACGGCTCGATCCTCGGCCTGGGCAAGAAGCAGATCGCGGCCAAGTTCGACGAGATCGTGGAGTTCGCCGGCCTGGAGCGGTTCATCGACACACCGGTGAAGAACTACTCGTCGGGCATGTACGTGCGGCTGGGCTTCTCGGTGGCCATCAACGTCGACCCCGACGTGCTCCTCGTCGACGAGGTCCTGGCCGTGGGCGACGAGAGCTTCCAGCGCAAGTGCAACGAGAAGTTCGCCGAGCTCAAGGCGGCCAAGAAGACGGTGGTGGTCGTGTCCCACGGGCTGTCGTCGATCCGCAGCCTGTGCGACCAGGTCGCCTGGCTCAAGGGTGGCGACCCTGCACGCCTGCGGCCCGGCCGGCGACGTGGTCGACCAGTACATCGACGAGGTCCACCCCGACCGCCAGCAGGTGGCCGGCTCCGGCACGAGGTGGGGGTCGGGCGAGGCCCGGGTCGACCGCATCGAGCTCATCGACGGTGCCGGCTCGCCCACGGGCAAGGTCCGCACCGGCGACCAGGTCACGTTCCGCTTCCACTACGTGATGAGCGAGCCCATCCCCCGGCCCGTCTTCGGGATGTCGATCCACACCCTCGACGGCCAGCACGTCACCGGCCCCAACACCCGGGAGGCGGGCTGCGTCCCCGAGCGGCTGGAGGGGGAGGGCCACGTCGACCTGGTGGTGCCCGTCCTCATGCTCCTGCCCGGCACCTACGACGTGTCCACCGCCATCACCGACTACGCCACGCTCCACCAGTTCGACTTCCGCCACCGCACGTTCCGCTTCGACGTGGAGGCGGGCCAGCCCAAGGAGTCCTACGGCGGGGTCATGTCGCTCGGCGGGCTGTGGCAGATTCATGCCTTGGACGGAGGACTGTGAACGCCAACCAACTCCACCCGGACAGGGTCTCGGTGGTCATCCTCCACGAGGGCGCCATCGCCGACACCATGGCCGGGCTCCACGCGGTGGCCGAGCTCGACTTCGACGCCGACCGGGTGGAAGTCGTCCTGGTCGACGTGGGCACCCTCGGCGGCGCCGAAGGCCGGTTGCGGGAGTCGGCACCGGGCGCCGTCGTGGTGTCCCTGAAGTCCGACCCCGGGCGGGCGGAGGCCCTCAACCGGGCCGTCAAGGCGTGCACCGGAACCTCCGTCGCCTTCCTGGGGGCGGGCCACGTCCCCGACCGGCAGTGGCTCCGGGCGTCGCTCGACATCCTCGACCGCGACCACTCCGTCGCCTGCGTGGCCACCCGGGTGGAACGGGCCGGGGCCGGGGCCGGGGCCGGCGGGGCCTGGCCGCCCGCCGTGAACTTCCTCGGCCTCCCGGTGCCGGCCGAGATGGGGTCGACGGCTGCCTCCGGGGCGACCGTGCAGGACGTGCTCTACGCCCCGGTCGAGGCCATGGTCATCCGGGCCGACGTCTTCGACGCCATCGGCGGCTTCGACGCCCGTTACGAGCGGGGCCTGGAGGACGTCGACCTCGGGTGGCGGCTGTGGCTGCTCGGCCACCGGGTGGTCGCCGCGCCCGACGTGGCCGTCACCGGACCCCGCCTCGAGCCGGCCCCGCCCTCGGTGCGGGAGCAGTTCCTCCGGGAGCGCAACGCCCTCTTCACCATCTACAAGAACTACGACGACGCCAGCCTGGCCGCGGCCATGCCCGCCGCCCTCGCCCTCGGCGTCCGGCGGGGCGTCGTGCTCGGCGGCGACCAGCCCGGGCCGGCCACGACCGCGTCGCCCCAACTGGTGGCGTCGGCCCACGCCATCGACGCCTTCGTCGGCAGCCTGCACGAGCTGGCGCCGGTGCGGAAAGCGCTCCAGGCCAACCGCCAGCGCACCGACCAGGAGATGATCCGACTCCTGCGCCTTCCCCTCGGGGCGGACCTCGACGACCCCCGCTACCGGGTCGCCTTCGCCGAGGCCACCGCGTCCCTGGGCGTGCACGAGCGGTTCGGCAGCCGCCGCCGCATCGTGGTCGCCACCTGCGACACGCTCACCCCAGCCATGGCCGGCCCCGCCATCCGGGCCTGGCAGATCGCGTCCGCCCTGTCGCTGGAGCACGAGGTGGAGCTGGTCACCACCTCGACCGCCACCGTCACCCATCCCCGGTTCAAGGTGCGCTCGGTGAACGACCACGACCTGCGGGAGCTGGAGGAGTGGTGCGACGTCCTCCTCTTCCAGGGGTGGTTCCTCACCGGCCGGCCCTTCCTGCTCAAGTCCACCAAGGTCGTGGTGGCCGACATCTACGACCCCCTCCACCTGGAGCAGCTGGAGCAGGCCCGCGACGAGGGTGAGAAGCGGCGGGTGGAGCTGGTGTCGGAGGCGGTCGGGGTCCTCAACGAGCAGCTCATCCGGGGCGACTTCTTCCTGTGCGCCAGCGAGAAGCAGCGGGACTTCTGGCTGGGCCAGATGTCGGCCCTGGGCCGGGTCAACCCCCTCACCTACGACGAGGACGGCACCATGCGGTCGCTGATCGCGGTGGTTCCCTTCGGCATCTCCGACGCCCCGCCGGTGCACAGCCGCCCCGCGCTCAAGGGTGTCGTGCCTGGCATCGGCCTCGACGACAAGGTCATCCTCTGGGGCGGCGGCATCTACAACTGGTTCGACCCCCTCACCCTGCTGCACGCGGTCGACCGCCTGCGCCGGCGGGTACCCAACGTGCGCCTGTTCTTCATGGGCCTCAAGCACCCCAACCCCGACATCCCCGAGATGCGGATGGCGGTGGCGGCCCGGGCCCTGTCCGACCAGCTCGGCCTCACCGGCACCCACGTGTTCTTCAACGAGGGATGGGTGGAGTACGAGGACCGGCAGAACTACCTGCTGGAGTCCGACATGGGGGTCAGCACCCACATCGACCACCTCGAGACGGCGATGTCGTTCCGCACCCGCATCCTCGACTACCTGTGGGCGTCGATCCCGGTGGTGTGCACCGCCGGCGACTCGCTGGCCGACCTGGTGGAGTCGAGCGGGCTGGGGCTGACAGTCCCGTCGGGAGACGTGGAGGCGCTGGAGGCGGCCCTGTTCCGCATCCTCGACGACGAGGGCTTCCGCAAGGGATGCGTCGAGAACGTGGCCCAGGTGGTGCCCGGGCTGGTGTGGTCGCAGGGGCTGCGGCCGCTGGTGGAGTTCTGCCGGGCCCCCCGGCGGGCGCCCGACCTCCTCGACCACGACGCGGCCCACCACATGCGCCACGACCTCGCCCCCGGCCGCAAGACCCTCGCCGGGTGGCGGCACGACCTGCGGACCGGCATCGACTACCTCCAGTGGGGCGGTCCCCGCCTGGTGGCGAAGAAGGTCCTGGGCCGAGTCCGCCGGCTTCTGTCCTGACCATCGCCCGGCGGCCGGTGGGCGCGGCCGTGGGGCCGGCGCTGGTCCTGCTCGCCGCCGCCGTAGTGTTGGCGGGCTGGGTCTTCACCAACCCCGTGGGCGGCTCGCCCGACGAGCTCAACCACGTGCTGCGGGCGGAGGCCGTGGGGCGGGGCGACCTGGCGGGTCGGCCCAACCCCGAGCTGGAGGCGCACGGCGCCGACGAACGGGTGGTCAAGTCGTGCTGCGAGACCGACAACCCGGCCCGCCTGCGGTGGGTCCGGCGGGGGGCCCGCATGGTGAAGGTCCCCGCCGCCCTCGACTTCGGGGCGTGCTTCGACGAGAGCGCCGGGTACGTCGCCCGGTGCGTGGCCGACGGGCGGGGGCCGGTGCCGGCCGAGCGGCTGACGACCATGGGGACCTTGGAGCCGGTGCCCTACCTGGTTCCGGGCGTGGCGACCCGGTTCGCCGACACTCCCGTGGCTGCCGTCCGGTGGGCGCGGGCGGCCAACGCCCTGGTGACGCTCGTGCTGCTGGCGCTGGCCGCCTGGGTCCTGCGGTCACCGGGGGGGCCGCTGGCCTGGCTGGGGCTGCTGGCCGCGGTGAGCCCCATGGTGCTGTTCGTGGGGGCGTCGCCCGCTCCCAGCGCGCTGGAGGTGAGCGGCGGCATCTGCTTCGCCGCCGGCCTGATCCGGCTGGCCCGGGCGCCCGACCAGGCGGCGACGGCATCGGTGTGGGCGACCCTGGCCGTGGGCGGGATGGCGCTGGCGGCCAGCCGGTCGCTGGGCCCGGTGTGGGTCGTCTTCGACGTGGCCGCGGTGACCGCCCTGGTCGGGCCCGGCCGGTTTTGGCGCACGGCCCGCGCCGGCGGGGCTTGGGCAGTGGGGGCGGTGGTGGCGGTGGTGGCCGCCGGAGCCGCGACCGCGGGGTGGGAGCTGACCCACCAGCCGGGCGTCCCCTTCGACGGGGGGTTCTTCCTCAACCAGCTCGGTCCGTCGATCGCCGACCTGCCCCGGGTGCAGCAGGAGCTGGTGGGCGTGTTCGGATCGGTCGACGTCCCCCTGCCCGGCCCCGCCCGGTGGGCGTGGACGGCGATGCTGCTGGGCCTGGTCGTGACCGCGTTCACGCTCGGCAGCCGGCGGCAGCGCACCGTGCTGGCCGCGGCCGCAGTGGGGGTGGTCGTCGTCACCGTGCTCGTGTCGTCGGCCTTCCTCCGCCAGAACGGCTTCCAGGTCCAGGGCCGCCACGTGCTCGCCTTCGCCGTGCTCCTCCCCCTGCTGGCGGGCGAGGTCGTCCACACCCGACGTCGCCGCCTGCCCCGCCGGCTGTCCTCGGAGGTCCTCATAGGCGGGGCGGTCGCGCTGGCCGTTGTGATCCACCTGGTCGGGCTCGACGCCAGCCTCCGCCACTTCACGGGACCCGACCACGCCCCGGCGGTGCTCCTCGTCCCCTGGTGGATCGAGGTTCTCGCCGGCGCGGCCATCGGCGGGGCGTGGCTTTGGCGGAGACAGATGAGTTCGCGACCGGCTATTCGTCGAAGCCCGTGACATCGTTCGTGGAGCGCGACCAAGGAGCCACCATGCCGACACGAGACACCGCCCCCATCGGAGCGCCCTGCTGGGTCGACCTGATGACGTCCGACCAGGAGCGGGCCCGCGACTTCTACGGCCAGGTCTTCGGCTGGACCGCCTCCGAGTCGTCCGAGGAGTTCGGCGGCTACTTCTCGTTCAGCAAGGAGGGGGCTTTGGTCGCCGGCGGCATGCCCCAGCAGCCGGGCTCGGAGCAGCCCGACGTGTGGTCGATCTACCTGGCCACCGACGACGCGGCCAAGACCGTCGAGACGGCCACCGCCAACGGCGGGCAGGTCCAGGTCGACGTCATGGTCATCGCCGACCAGGGCACGATGGCCTACGTCATCGACCCGGGCGGGGCCATGATCGGGATCTGGCAGCCCGACGTCCACAAGGGATTCGGCATCCACGGCGAGCCGGGGACGCCGAGCTGGTTCGAGCTGCACACCCGCGACTTCGACGCTTCCGTCGCCTTCTACCGCACCGTGTTCCGCGACGAGATCCAAGTCGGCAGCGACACCCCCGAGTTCCGCTACACGATGCTCGCCGACGGCGAGACGGGGCTGGCCGGGATCATGGACGCCTCCGGCTTCCTCCCCGAGGGGGTTCCCGCCCATTGGTCGGTGTACTTCGGGGTCGACGACGTCGACGCCTCCCTGGCCAAGATCGTCGAACTGGGCGGCTCGATCGTGCAGCCGGCGGAGGACACGCCCTACGGCCGCCTCGCGTCCGCCACCGACCCAATGGGCGCCCAGTTCAAGCTCGTCGGCCCCAACGCGGCCCCGCCGGCCGACGCCGACGCCGGCGCCGGAGCCGACGCCTCGTCCGCCTAGTCGCTCCGCACCACTGACCCGCCGGTGGATCCCGTCGTCGGGGTCCGCCGGCGGGCCACGCCCACGCCCTTGAAGAAGTTGTAGACGAACACCCCGTCCGCCTCGGTCGTGCGGTGGAGGGCGCGGATGCCGGCGTCGAACCGGTCGGCCTCGATCAGACCGGCCTCGATGGCGGGCCGGCGGATGCCCTCGACCATGGCGGTGAAGGTCTTGCGGGTGAAGCCGTCGACCAGGTCGGGCCGGTTGGCGTCGATGTAGACCATCAGCGGCCGGACCCGCACGTCGCCGAAACCGGCGTCCGCCAGGAGCGGATAGAGCCGGCGCCCGATCAGGCCGTCGCCGCCCGCCGCCCGTTGGAGGGTGACCAGGCAGTCGATCGCCTCGTAGGCCGAGGGGTCGTCGGGATGGAAGTACGTCGAGCCGTGGTCGCCCTCGACCACGGTGATCGTGCCTCCCGGCCGGAGCAGCCGGCTGAGCACCGCCAACGCCTCCGCCGGCCGGGACAGGTGCTCGAGGACGAAGCAGACGAACACGTGGTCGAAGGACCCAGGAGAAAAGGGCAGGTCGTAGAGGTCGGCCTGCCGCAGCTCGACGTTGGTGAGCCCCAGCCGTTCGACCTTCGCCCTGGCCTCGGCGAGGGACTCGGGGGAGACGTCGACCGACACGAACCGGGCGTCGGGGCTGCGCCGGGCAAGGGTCACAGTCTGGGCGCCGACCCCGCAGCCCGCTTCGAGGACGAGGCTCCCGGCCGGATAGGCGGTGTCGGCGTGGAGCAGGTCGACGAGCGTCCCCGCCTGGTCCTCCAACCGCTCGTGCTCCCGCCGGTCGTACCCGTGGACGTACATCTCGCTCACCGCCGCGGCCCGGTTGCGGGGTGGCCGGCGTCGTCCAGGGTCGAAAACATCCCCACGAGACTGGCATGCGGTCGCGAGCGACCGAGCGACCGGCCGGGGCGCCGATTTCGGCTCGGTGTATCAGCAGGGCACCTCACCGACTCTTTCACCCAAGAACGAAGTGCGGGATGTCCGGGAGTCGGGCAGTTCGACCGCACATGGGGGGTAACGGGATGGCGGCAGTCCTCCTCGTCTGGCTGCGGTACACGCTGCTCGGCGGAGCGATGCTTTTGGGCTGGTTGCGGCGCGTCTTCTATTCCGGCTGGCGACGGCCATTGGCCTGGCTGGCCGTCGTCGCGGCCGGGATGTGGGTCCTCGTGAACCCGGGCCCAGTGGGCGGCGGGTGGTGGAAGATCGAGCCGGTGCTCGGCGTCTATGCCGTTCTCGTATCGATCCGCTGGATCTGGAAGGCCAGGACCCGTCTCGTCATCGGCACCTTCATCGACTACCGGCTCGACAAGCCCACGCCTCTGCCGGGCCTCAGCGCCCTGCTGCAAGTGGAGCTCGGCCGCCTCTACGACCTGGTCAACCTCGTCGACCAGAATCGCGCCGTCCCCGACATCCTGCGCGGCCCGCAGAGCGTGTCCTTCGACGAGCAGCGCACCCTGGACGAGGCCGAGGACGATCCCAATCTCATCGTGGACGAACCCCTCGACGTCCCCGCCCCCATGATGGCGGAGGACCTCACCGAAGTCCTCGACGCCGCCCTCAGCGTCGAGGCGACGATGCTGGTCGGGCGGGTGAAGATCCCCATCGGCGCCCTCGCCGGCCTCGTCGGCCGTCTGGCCCAGGGGCCTCGGCTCAGCGGTTCCCTGCACCGCACCGACCAGGGCCTCGTCCTCACCGCCCGAACGGTCGGCACCGCCCAGGCCCGGACCTGGCGGGTCGACGGCGCACCGGCGACCGCCGGAGAGGGCGATCCCGAGGAGTGGCCCGAGGCACTTCTCGACGAGCTGGCGGTGCGCATCTTCACCGATCTCGCCCTCGAGGGATCGGTGAAGTGGCAGGCGACGTGGGCCTACGTCAAGGGCCTGCGCGCCTACCGGGGCTCCCTCCGCACGAGGAAGGACCGCCGGCTCGGCCTGGAGCGGGCCAAGGACCATTTCATCGAGACCATTGCCGAGGACGAGCGGTTCGACCTGGCCCACTACAACCTGGGCGTGGTGGCGACCGAGCTCAGCCAGAAAGAGGCGGCGGAGTCCGCGTTCCTGGCCGCCATCCGGTTGAACAACCAGCGGTGGGCCCCGTACTACGGCCTGGCCCAGCTGTATTTCGCCAACGATCGCCACGACGAGGTGCTGCCCCTGTGCGGTCGCATCCTCCACCTCCGCCAGCACCGGGCGGAGGCGTACCACCTGCGAGCGCTCAGCAACCGCCGCAACCGAGACCTGGACGCGGCCATGAAGGACAGGAATGCCGCCGCCCGCTGTTCGTGGCTCAGACTCTGCGGGGCCGTCGTCCAGGGCCGGGAGAGCGACGCCCGGAAGCTGGCCGCCACCAGCCTGCGGAACCTGGGCTGCCTCCGGGCCTACGACGCCAAGCGGAAGTGGCCGGCGCTCGAGGCTCCGGGGAACGAGGACAAGGAACGGAGGTCGCTACGACTCCGGCTGGGCTACCTGGCCGCGGCCAAGGAGCTGAAGCAGGGTCGCTTCGTCAACCCGTCCGACGCCGAGCTCCATTTCGAGCTGGGAAAGATCTACGCCGCCCGGAGGCAGTGGTTGCGGGCCGCCCGCCAGTTGGAGAAGGCGGTGGAGATCGATCCCGATCGGCCCCGCTTCTGGATTCAGTTGGCACGGGCCTACGCCGGACCCCGCTCCGATCGTCAGCGTCGACTGTGCCAGCGGCGGGCGTTGTTCGCCTCGGAACGGGCCCGGACCCAGCCGTCGTTGATCGTCGACCAGGGTTTCGAACGCCTGAAGAAGGTCTACACCCGGTTGGAATGTGACGAACACCTCAGCCAGGTACGAGAGCTGCAGGAGTTCGAGAACGACCGCCGCACGTGGAACGGGACGGTCCCATCGAGCCCCGAACTGGAGAGGCGCCTGTCGGGGCTGAAGTCGGGGCCGGTGTGGGAGAGGACCCAGGTCTGCGTCCAGCTGGCGGAGCGCTACCTCGACGTGATCGACAAGAAGCGGGCCTCGCGCGTTGCCGATCTCCTGGCCGACAACCTCGAAGACCTGCGCCGCCACCACCCGCGTGAGGTGAAGGAGAACCACATCTACGCCTTGGTTGCGGAAGCCCTCCACGCGGCCGACCGCGACACCGACGCGCTGCGCTATGGCGAAGCGGCTGTCTTCTACGACCCTCTGAGCGCCCGGGCGCGCAAGGCCCTGGCCGCGGTGTACGCAACTCTGGGGCACTTCGAGCAGGCCACCGACGCGTGGCGGGCCGCCCTTGTCTGCGACCCCGATGGCCCCGACACCAACCTCGCCCTGGGTGAGACCCTCATGCGCCACGCCCTCGGATCTCCGGAGTCGGACGCCCGCCGGGCGATGTTCACCGAGGCCACGACCTACCTGCGCAGTGCGCTCAAGCTCGCCGCCGTCTCAGGCATCTCGACCGGACCCCGGGACGGCGCGTCGAAGATGTCGGAGATCGAGGGCAGAGCGCGCTTCTGGCTCGGTCGGGCCGCCTTCGAGCTGGACGTCTACGAGCAGGCCGTCACCCATCTGCAGGTCTGCGTAACGCTCGACCACGAGCCCCTTCTGGCCCGTCTCCGGCTCGGAGTCGCCTACCTGCGCATGGGTCACGTGTGCGACGGAGAGCGCGTCCTGGCGGAGATCAAGAGCTACGCCGAAGCCATGGCGTCGTCACCGCAGAACGGATCGACCATCGTCGGGCCCCTCGGCGACAGGCTGACGGTCAGAGAGGTGCTGGCGTGGGCGAGGGTCTACCTGGCCGGTTCGCGCATCGAGCGGGATGTCGACCTGGAGGACGCGATCAAGGACATCCGGGAAGTCGCCGCGAAGGCCCGGTCAAAGTCCGACGGCGGCACTTCGCCGGGCCTGCTGGCGGCGTGCGCGGACAAGGAGGGGTGGGCCCGATTCCTGCTCAACGAGCACGAGCGCGCCGTCGAGAAGTTGCAGGAGTCGATTCGACTGGAGCCCACCGCCGAGGCCTACCTCCACCTCGCCCAGGTGCACGCAAACCGGGCGCTCGACACCACGGCACCGGCCAAACGCCTCCGCGACGAGACCCGCGCCCGGCACTACGGCGAGTTCGCTCGGAGCCTGGGCCTGGGATCCCAACAGGCTGAGCCCCTCGATCGCCTCATCCGACGCCTCGATGTCGAAGGGCCCCCGCAACAGGACTCGTGCCCGGCGCTCCTCCACGTTCTCTAGCAACCGTCTGATTTGTCAAGAGTCCTGCGGACCGCGGTGAAATAGGCGTCCGTTGTCGGGCGCGTCGATCCGGGTGCGGGGTGCTCCCCCCTTTTCGGCGGCCTCCCTGCGGCAGCACGCTGACTTACGCGACCTCGCACGAGGGCGGGTCAGATGTGGTCGACCTCGATCTTGCCCGCCGCCCCAAGCCGGAGGTAACAGACCGTGTGGACCGCGAACACAGAGGCAGCGAACTCGTCGTCGTTAGCCCATCGGGTGTAGATCGCGCCCTGCTTATTGAGAACCTCCCCCACGGCAAGCATGGCCTGACCGGTCGCGTCGACGCTCGCCAGGGCCTGATGCCTCGGGATGCGGTGCCGCTTGAAGACGGCGTTACTTTGGCCGAGCACCGCGACCCAATCCTCGAGTTCGACGCCATCTTGCCGAACCAGGTCCATCACGCCGCACATGCCATGGCCGTTCATTCGCAGGTACGCAGCCGGGGAAAGGTGTTGCAAGGTGATGGCTATCGCCTCTTCCAGGCCCATCCGGGCCCGAACGGAACTCCGATCTGGTCTCGCCCGGCCCAACGCCTCAGAGCGCGCTGAACGAGCTGCTCCCCGCTCGGGGAACTGCTGCCGACGCCCGAAGCCGGCAGCCCGGGGGGGGCCTGTTGGGCTGTCGCAGGAGGCCGTGGCGCAGGCGCGGTAGGTTTCACCGGCCAGTCCTCCCCAGCAGCCGCATTTCGCCAGGTGCGGTCATTCTGGTATCGGGGCACGATCTCCTTGCCAGTGAAGCCAAGGACCTCCTCAAGGATCAGCCTGATCGGAGCAGGCCCGGGGAGGCGGGCGAGGGATTCGCTCAGTCCGTCCTCACCGGGAGCGACGATGGCGACCTCCAGTTCGTCATACTCGAGTCGACAGGCAGCTGCCCGAGCTTCGATCCCAGCGGCAGCGAGCCGATCATTCGCTGCATCGAGCGCCGCGGCGAGCCGCTGGACGGCCGACCCGCCGACCCGTTGGGCGGGCCTTTGCTCGGATTTCGGAGTAGCACGGCCGACTTCCCCCGTTGGACGGGGTCTAGCTGGAGGCCCGCCCGATGAACTTCGGACCCTGATGTAGCTGGCGCTGGAGCGACCGTCGCCGTCTACCCCGACGACGGTCAGGCCTTCCCGCTGAAGGCGTTCGACGGCGAGGTCGGTAAGAACATCCAACCGGTAGCGGATAGGGAAGTCAGTCGATCGCACCGCCACGACAAATTCTCCCTGCCCGCCATTGGCAGCCTCGCGTGCCTGCCGGTCGATCTCAGCGAAGCCCCGTCCGAGCCCGTCCGAGCCGGTCAGCTTCGAAAACAGCCCCACGTTTCCCTCCCAATTCAGTGCCCATCACGGTCGCCAGAGAACGCTGATACACCTCCGACAGGGTCCCCCACTCGCTTGAGCAGGGGTCCCAGCGTGGAGTCGGCAACCCCGACCTCACAGGAGGATTCCGATGGCCCACGTTGGAGGACAGCTTCAAGCGCAGTTCATGGCCCGTATCCGCGGGCGTGACCCCGAGCGTTGCCTGGTGGTGCCCGTCGACGTCGGCAAGTCGTCGGCGATGGCGCTCGTCGCCGACCACTACGGCGAGATGGTCGTGGCGCCCTTCGAGTTCGTCCTCACCGAGACCGGGTTCGCGGTGCTGTCGGGAGCGATCGCCCGGGCCGAGGCGACGCGCTCGGCCGAGGTCGTGCGGGTCGGGGTGGAATCGGCCGGGCACTACCACCGCACGCTCGTGGCCCGCCTGCGGGCCGGCGGCCACGAGGTCGTCGAGCTCAACCCGGCGGCGGTGAAGGAGGCCCGGTCCCAGCAGCTGCTGCGCCGCCTCAAGAGCGACGCCCGGGACCTGGGGGCGATGGCCGAGCTGATGATCCGTGGCGCCGGCCGCCCCCCGGCGGTGCGCACCGACGCCCTGGCCACCCAGGGCGCATGGGTCGCCCACCGCCGGCGCAAGGTGTCGGCCCGGGTGGCGCTGGCCAACCAGGTCATCGGCCAGCTCGACCTGGTCTTCCCCGGCCTCGACGGCTGCTTCTCCGACCTGCTCGGCGCCCGCGCCGGGCGGGTGATCGTCACCCACATCTGCGACCCCGACCGCGTCCGGCGCCAGGGGATCGAGGGCCTGCGTCGCTTCGTGGCCCGACGAGGCGTGACGCTGTCGGGGCCCAAGGCCACCCAGGTTGTCGAGGCGGCCCGGGTGGCGCTGCGCCTGCCAGCCGCAGAGCGGGCCGTCCTGGGCAGGGTCTTAGCCGCTGACCTGGCTCTTCTCGCCAGCCTCGAGGCCGGGATCGTCGCCGCCGAGGTGTCCCTGGCCGAGGTCCTGGCGGACACCCCGGCGCGGATACTGACCTCCCTGCCCGGGGTGGCGGTGGTGCGGGCCTCGAACTACGGCGCCGGCATCGGCGACCCGGCCCGGTTCCCGAACGCGGCCGCCGCCTACCGGGCGGCGGGCCTGGTCCCGACGCTGTACGAGTCGGCCGGGAGATCCCGGTCCCGCCAGCACATCAGCCGGGAAGGCTCCGTCGAGCTGCGCCAGGCGATCATCGAGCTCGGCCGGGGCCTGGCCCAGCACGAGGCCGACTTCCGCCACTACCGCCGCCGGATCCTCGACTCGGGCAAGCCGGCCTCGGTGGCGGCCGTCGCCGTCGGCCATCGGGCCCACCGCCTGGCCTTCGCCATGCTGCGCGACCAGTTGCCCTACGACCCGGCCCGATGGACCGAGTCGGTGGCGGCGGGCATGACCGCCATGGCGAAGACCCGACGGGCCCACCAGAACGACGTGACGTGCCCGCCGCCGGCCACCAGCGTGCCCGAAGGGGGTGAGGCCGACAACACCACCGCCAGACGCTCTCGGGGCTGAAACGCCCCGAGATCGGCGGCGGGGGGCCCGGACCGATGTCGAGTGCGCTACGACGTCCTTCGGGAACGTCGCTTCTAGCATGACGCCGGGTCCCTCCCACTGAAGCGAGCGCGAACGTGGTTGCCTGACCCGCCCTCGGGCGAGGTCGCGTATGTCAGCGTGTGCCGCGAGGGAGGCCGCCGAACCGGAAATCACCCCGAACCGGATCGACGCGCCCCTCGACGGACGCCTACTTCACCGCGGCTCCACAAGACTGTTGACAAACCAGACGGTTGCTAGACCCGAGTGGTCAAAGGGTGCCTACGTGCTCTTCGTGCGGCTCCACTCCCAGTTGCCGGGGCCGCTGTCCCACCAAACATGCCACCCGGGGAAGCTGGAGCCGCTGGAGGGGAAGATCAACAGCTTGGTCACGGCTTTTCCGAAGTCGTAGAAGGCGCCGACGTCCGCCTTGCCGCCGTTGAAGTCACCGACCACCGGCTTCGTGCGGCTCCACTCCCAGTTGCCGGGGCCGCTGTCCCCACCAAACCTGCCATCCTGGAAACCCACTGCCGCTGGAAATGAACACCAAGAGCTTGGTGTGCCGCGCCACGAGCGTGCGGTGGTAGTGCCCGACCGACTCCACCCCGACCCGCACGATCTCGGCCGAGCGTGCCGCCTCGGCCCGGGCGATCGAGGCCGCCAGTACCGCGAAGCGGGTCTCGGTGAGGGCGAACTCGAACGGAGCCACAACCATCTCGCCGTAGTGGTCGGCGACCAACCCATCGCCGCCGACCTGCCGACCGGCACCACCAGGCAGCACTCGAGGTCCCGCCCGCGGATGCGTGCCATGAACTGCGCTTGGAGCTGTCCTCCAACATGGGCCATCGGATGTCCTCCTGTGAGAGTCGGTTGCCGACTCCACGCTGGGGGGGCCCTGCTCAGGTCGAGTGGGGGACCCTATCGAAGGTGCATCAGCGGCGAGGGCCAAGGGGGGACGAAACGGCGCCGCCGACGACGGAAGGGGCCGCCTCGACGACATCGTCGCTCGGGACGGCGGACGCCCCTTCGAGCGGCGTGCGCGGACAAGGAGGGGTGGGCCCGTTTCCAGCTCAACGACCACGAGCGCGCCGTCGAGAAGTTGCAAGAGTCGATTCGACTGGAGCCCACCGCCGAGGCCTACCTCCACCTCGCCCAGGTGCACGCAAACCGGGCGCTCGACACCACCGCACCGGCCAAACGCCTCCGCGACGAGTCCCGCGCCCGGCACTACGGCGAGTTCGCTCGGAGCCTGGGCCTGGGATCCCAACAGGCTGAGCCCCTCGATCGCCTCATCCGACGCCTCGATGTCGAAGGGCCCCCGCAACAGGACTCGTGCCCGGCGCTCCTCCACGTTCTCTAGCGGCCTGTGGCCCCCGGCGGACGGCAGGGTCCGCCTCGACGACCTCGCCACTCGGACGGGCGGGCGACCTTCGGCCCACGGACCGCCGTTAGTATCCGGATCGCCCCCGCCGCCCGTCGGCCGAACGTCCCGGAGCCGTCCCGCGCCCTCCCCCGCCAACCGCGCCGACACCCCCAGCCGGCTCCGGCAGTGGGCCCGGGCCTCGGAGGGCACGGTGGCCATCGCCGCCGGGCTGATGGTGCTCGGCCTCACCGCCTACGGCTTCCTGGTCATCGCCGCCCGGGCGCTGGGCCCCGAGGCCTACGCCCCCTTGTCAGCCCTGTGGGCGATCGTCTTCCTCGTCGGACCGGGTTGCTTCATCCCCATCGAGCAGGAGCTGGCTCGCAGCCTGGCTGCCCGGCGGGCCGCGGGCCTGGGCGGGGGGCCGGTGATCCGGCGGGCGGCGGCCCTCGGCGGCGGTGCCCTCCTGTTCCTCACCGTGGCCTGCACCGTGGCCGGCGTGGTCCTCCTCGACCAGCTGTTCGACGGCGAGGCCCTGCTCGTGGTGGGCCTGCTCCTGTCCCTGGCCGGGTACTACGCCGAGCACCTGGCCCGGGGCGTCCTCGCCGGCTACGGACGGTTCCGGCCCTACGGCATCGCCCTCGCCACCGAGGGCACCCTGCGCCTGGTGGGCTGCGCCGTCCTGGCCGTCCTCGGCGTGGCCACCGCCGGCGCCTACGGCATCGTCCTCGGCGCCGCACCCCTGGTCGCCACCGCCGTCGCCCTGCGGGGCCAGCACGACCTCGCACCCCCGGGCCCCGAGGCCGACCGGCGGGAGCTCACGGTGGCCCTGGGCTGGCTGCTGGCCGGATCGGTGCTGGCCCAGGCTCTGGCCAACGCCGGGCCGGTGGCGGTGAAACTCCTGGCCGACGACAACGAGCGGGCCGTGGCCGGACGCTTCCTGGCCGCCCTCATCGTGGCCCGGGTGCCCCTGTTCCTCTTCACCGCCGTCCTCGCCCCCGCCCTCCCCCGCCTGGCCCGGATGGCGGCCGCCGGCGACCGCCGGGGCTTCGACGCCGGCCTCCGCCGCCTGCTGGCGCTGGTGGCGGCCCTGAGCACGGCCGGCATCCTCGGCGCCCTGGTCGCCGGCCCCACCGTCGTGCGCACACTCTTCGGGGCCGACTTCGAGCTGCCCGCCCACGACCTCGCCACCCTGGCCGTGGCCTGCGCCGCCTACCTGTTCGCCATGACGTTGGCCCAGGCCCTCATCGCCGTCTCCGGCCACGGCCGGGTGGCGATGGCCTGGCTGGCGGGCGTGGTGTCGTTCGGAATCGTCACCGCCCTCGGGTCCGACCTCCTCACCCGGGTCGAGCTGGGGATGGTGGCCGGCGGGGTGGTATCGGCGGTGGCCATGGCCGGGCTCCTCCTCCCCCTCCTCCACCACCGGGTGGGACCGACCCCGTCGGCGGCGGGGCTCCTCACCTCGCCGCCCCCGGGGATGACGCCGTGACCGGCATCGACGTCGTCATCCCCGCCTGGGGCGACGACCCGTGGCTCGAACGCTCGGTGGACTCGATCCTGGGGTCCACCGGCGTCGAGGCGACCGCGGTCGTCGTCGACAACGGCAACGACCCGGCCACCATCGACCGCCTGGCCGCCCGCCCCCGTGTCACCGTCGTCCGCCCCGGGTCCAACCTCGGCTTCGCCGGCGGCTGCAACGCGGGCGCGGGCGCCGCCGCCGCCACCGCCGACTTCGTCGCCTTCCTCAACCAGGACGCCGTCCTCGAACCCGACGCCCTGGCCGCCCTGGTCGAGGTGGCCTCGAGGCCCGGCGTGGGCATCGCCTCGGCCAGCGTCCGCCTGGCCGACGACCCCGAGCTGATGAACTCCGCCGGCAACCCGGTGCACTTCCTCGGCTTCTGCTGGGCCGGCGCCTACGGGGAGCCGGTCGCCGACCACCAGGTCGAGGTCGACGTCGTCGGCGCCGCGGGCACAGCCATGGCCATGCGCCGCGACGTCTGGGACGCCCTGGGCGGGTTTCGCCGACGAGTACTTCGCCTACCACGAGGACACCGAGCTCAGCGCGCGGGTCCGGCAGCGGGGGCTCCGCATCGTCTACGTCCCGACCGCGGTCGTCACCCACCGCTACCACTTCTCCCGCAACGCCCAGAAGTGGTACCTGCTCGAGCGCAACCGGCTGGTGTTCGTCCTCACCACCTACGAGCGCCGCACCCTCCTGCTCCTGGCCCCCGCCGCCCTGGGGGTGGAGATCGGCATGCTCCTGGTGGCGGCCCGGGCCGGCTGGCTGCGACCCAAGCTGCGGGGCTGGGGCTGGCTGGTGGGCCACCGCCGGTGGATCGCCGAGCGCCGCCGCCAGCTCCAATCGGACCGGGTGGTGGGTGACCGGGCCCTCGCGCCCCACCTCGCCACCCGCTTCGACGCGGCCAACATGGGCATCCCCGGATGGATCGGCCCCCTCGACGCCGGGCTCTCGGCCTACTGGTGGCTGGCCCGGAGGATGCTCCGCCGCGACCGCTCCCTCGCCTAGGCTCTCGGTGCCTTGAGTTCCCGCGGCCACCTGCTCGTCCTGCTGGTGACGCTTTCGAGCGTCCTGTTCATCGTCCGGCTCCTCCGACGCCACCACCTGCCGGCGCGCTACGCCCTGCTGTGGCTCTCGGTGGGCGCGGTGCTGATCTTCCTGGCCGCGTTCCCCGGCGTGCTCGATGCCACGTCCGACTTCCTGGGCATCTCCTACGGCCCCACCACCTTCTTCCTGGGCGCCATCACCCTGCTCCTGCTGGTGGTGGTGCACTTCTCCTGGGAGCTGTCCCGCCTGGAAGAACGCACCCGGCTGCTGGCCGAGGAGCTGGCCCTGCTGCGGACCGAACCACCGACACCCCCCGACCGGGAGGACGAGACAGCCCGATGGTGAACCGCCCCTGGGGCGCACTGCCCTGTCCCCGGCGGCGGACGACAACCAGCGTGGCCCTGAGCCTGGCCCTGGCGCTGGCGTTCTCCGTCCTGGCCGCGCCCACGGCCACCGCCACCGGCCGGACGGCCCAGTCCGAGCCCACGCCCCACACCGAGTCCGACGCCTCCGAGGCCGGGGCCCAGGCCGAGAGCCAGGCCCCGGCCGAGATCCCGGTGCCCACCGGCTCGTTCGTCACCTACCGGGTCTTCACCACCCAGTACGCGTCCCACGACCCCGCCAGCGTCGAGGTGGCGGTGCCCGACAAGTGCGCCAAGTTCGCCGCCCTCAAGAACACCGGCGCCCTCAGCAGCCAGGGCTGCCCCGCCGGCTACAGCACCAGCCTCGACTACCGGGTCATCGTCACCCTGGCCAACGGCCGCAGCGAGATCATCCCGGTGAAGGACGTCGGGCCGTGGAACGTCGACGACAACTACTGGAACCCGAGCGCCGCCGGCTCGCCCCGTCCCCGGCGCCTGTTCGGCAGCCTCCCCACCGGCAAGCCCGCGGCCACCGCCGCCTTCAGCGAGGGCTTCAACGTGCAGGCCAACTGCAAGGACCTCGAACAGCAGCCCACCACCCGCACCGCCGGCGCCGACCAGTTCGGGCGCTGCGTGCTCAACCCGGCCGGGATCGACCTGTCGCTGGAGGCGGCCAAGAAGCTCGGCCTGCGCCCCGGCGAGAACGCCTTCGTCAACGTCACCTTCCTCTGGGAGCCGGTGACGCCCGGCACCAAGCCCGGCCTGAACCGCCTGAACGTCCGTTACCTGCGCCAGACCCGCACCAGCGGACCGGCCGACTTCAGCTACACCTACGGCGACCCGGCCGACTTCCCGCTCATGGGCGACTGGGACGGCAATGGCACCAAGACCCCGGGCGTGTTCCGGGCCGGCACGTGGTTCCTGCGCAACTCCAACAGCACAGGAGTGGCCGACATCACGTTCGGCTACGGCAGCCCCGGCGACTACCCGGTGGTCGGCGACTGGAACGGCGACGGCGTCGACACCATCGGGATCTTCCGGGCCGGCAACTGGTACTTCCGCAACGCCAACTCCACCGGCGTGGCCGACGCGGTGTGGCCCTTCGGCGACTTCGGCGACATCCCGGTGGTGGGCGACTGGAACGGCAACGGCACCGACACGTTCGGGGTCGTGCGCCGGGGCATCTGGTACATCGCCGACTACTTCGACGCCGGCCGGGCCGAGCAGGTCTTCGGCTACGGCAACCCCGAGGACACCCCCGTCGTCGGCGACTGGGACGACGACGGTGACACCACCGCCGGGATCTTCCGCGACGGGCAGTGGTACACCACCGACACCCTCGGCTCCAGCGCCGCCGACGACAACTTCCACTTCGGTGACCCCGCCGACCGTCTCGTCCCCTGGAGCTGATCGGGGGGCGGTCCGGCGTAGACTCGGGGGTCGTGAGCCGGGCGGAGGTCAACGGGCCGGGCCCACCGGAGTCGCTCCTCGTGATCATCCCTGCCCTCAACGAGGAGGCGGCCCTCGGCGGGGTCATCAAGGAGCTGCGGGCGTGGTGGCCCCACGTCCACATCCTGGTGGTCGACGACGGCTCCACCGACACCACCGTCGAGGTGGCCCGGGCCGAGGGCGTCGCCGTCGCCCCCCTCGTCTTCAACCTCGGGGTGGGCGGGGCCCTACAGACCGGCTTCCGGTACGCGGTCCGTCACGGCTACACCCGGGCCATCCAGTTCGACGGCGACGGCCAGCACGACGCCTTCGAGATCCCCGCCCTCCTGGCCGCGCTCGACGACGGGGCCGACCTGGTCATCGGCAGCCGCTTCGCCGCCACCGCAAGCGCGAGCGCCGCCGCTGTCGGTGAGACCTACGCGGTGGGCCGGATCCGGGGCGGGGCCATGCGGGGCCTGCAATTGGCGGTCCGCATCCTGGGCGGGCGCCCCTTCACCGACGCCTCGTCCGGGTTCCGGGCCTTCTCCGCCCCCCTGCTCGACTTCTTCGCCCAGCGCTACCCCAACGAGTTCCTGGGCGACACCGCCGAGGCCCTGCTCCTCGCCTGCCGGGCCGGCTTCGACGTGGTCGAGGTGCCGGTGCGGATGAGGCCCCGGGCCGGCGGCACCCCCTCGAACGGCCGGGTCAAGCTCGCCTATCACTACGTGCGGGTCCTGGTGAGCATGATCGGGACCTCGCCCACCTCGCGGCCGACGGTGCGCGACCCGCTCCCCGACGCCGGACCCAGGTGACCCGCCGGGGCGTCCGGGTCGTCGTCGTCAACTACAACGGCGGCGGAACCACGCTGGCCTGCCTCGAAAGCCTGCTCGCCAGCGACTGGCCGGTCGACGACCTCGACGTGGTGATGGTCGACAACGCCTCCACCGACGGCGTGGTGGCTGCGGTCAAGGCGGGGATGCCGCGGGTGACGGTGATCGAGGCCGGGTCCAACCGGGGCTTCGCCGGCGGCTGCAACCTGGCCATGCACGACCTGTCGGAGGTCGACTACGTCGCCCTGGTCAACAACGACGCCATCGTCGAACCCAACTGGCTCCATCCCCTGGTGGCGGCCATCGACCGCGACCCCGGCATCGGCGCGGCCTGCCCCAAGATCCTCTTCACCGGCTCCTTCGTCGACATCCTGCTCGAGTCGTCGACCGCCGTCCGCGGCCTCGGCGACCGCCGGCCCCTCGGCGTGCGCCTCAGCGGGGCCCGCCTCGACGGGCAGGACGCGTCCGACCGCATCCAGCTGGTCGACGGCTTCTGGGGACTCGAGCACGGCCACAACGGCGAGGGGGCCTTCCAGTGGAGCAACGGCGCCGCCCATCTGCGGGTGCCGGCCCGTCCCGACGGCACCCTCCCGCAGGTGGAGCTGCGCCTGGCGGCCGGCAGCCACCGCACGGTGGTGGTGCGGTCCGATCCCGAGGAGATCGAGCTGGCGGTGACGCCCAGCCCGGCGTGGTACGACGTCCCCGTCGCCGGCCTTCCCTACGCCGTGCTCAACAACGCCGGCAACGTGCTGCTGGCCGACGGCTACGGCGCCGACCGCGGCTACCAGCAACGCGACCGCGGCCAGTTCGACCGATCCGACGAGGTCTTCGCCTGGTGCGGCGCGGCGGTGTTGCTCTCCCGCCGTTACCTGGAGTCGGTCGGGCTCCTCGAGGAACGCTTCTTCCTGTACTACGAGGACACCGACCTCTCGTGGCGGGGCCGGGCCCAGGGGTGGCGCTACGTCTACGTGCCCGAGGCGGTCGTGCGCCACGAGCACTCGGCGTCGTCGGTGGAAGGGTCGCGGCTGTTCGCCCACTTCGTGGAGCGCAACCGGTTGCTCATGCTCGCCCGCAACGCCCCGTTGTCGCTGGCCGCCAAGGAGGCGGGCCGCCACCTGCTCATCACCGGCTCCTACGCCCGCCGCGACATCCTCAGCGCGGTGGCCCAGGCCCGCCGGCCGACAGTCGAGACCGTCCGGCGCCGGCTCCGGTCCCTCGGCGGCTATCTCCGCCTGCTGCCCGTCGCCCTCGCCGACCGCCGCCAACTCCGGCGCCTCCGCACCGTCAACGACCGCGAGCTCCTCGCGGAGTGGGTCACCAAGCCCTAGTTCCGCCGGAGCACCGCTCTACCAACAGTCGAGCTCGCGGCGCCCGGCGCTCGGCTACGTCTGGGACTGGCTGCCGGGGAACGGGCCTCGGACGTCGACGGTGCGCTTGAGAAGGGTGAGGCTGGGCAGGCCGCCGTCGGGGTTGAGCCGCTTCCAGATGAGCTCGAGCTCGGGGTCGTGGAGCTCGCCGGCGGCGGTGGCGAGGGCCTCGGCCAGCCAGTCGAAGCCCTGGGCCAGCTTGCACTCGGGCAGGCCCAGCTCGTCGGCCCGCTCGGTGAAGGTCTTGAAACGGGCCCGGGTCACCTGGTCCCACTTGGGGGTGACGGTGGGACTCATCACCGCCGCCGACCGGAGGAGGTTGGCGTAGCGGGGAAGGAGCTGGGCCTCGTCCATCTTCAGGCAGGCGTCGCCGATCTCCACCAGGGCGAGCTTGGCGTCGGTGTAGGTGACCGGTCCCATGCCGCGGATGTCGGCCATCGACAACCCGGCCATGACGATGGTCTCCAGCAGGTGGCCCAGGGCGGCCTCGGCCAGGGCCATCTCGTACAGGTACGACCGGCCCATCCGGTCCCAGTCCTGCTTCATGACGTCGTCGGCGAACGACTTGCGCAGGATCGCCGACGCCTCCGCCGGCAGCCCGCTCATCCGGTAGGTGCGGGCCTGCAGCACCGAGAACAGGGAGAACTTCTCGCCCATGGCCGCCGCCGCCTCGTCGGCCACCACCCGGGCGATGCGGTCGGCCCGGTCGCGGGGGATGCCGAAGCGCTCGTAGCGCCCGGCCAGCACCGGTCCGGCCGTCATGATCGGCCCGTCGGACACCAGCGGACCGAGCTTGCGGCCCACCCGTCCGGTGGACTGCACCAACCGGCGCCAGATGTCGTCGAGGTCGCGGTCGCCGGCCCGGCCGGCGTCGACCAGCCGCACCGCGGCCTTGGCGATGGCCGGATGGCGGGTGCGCAACGAGCTCCCGCTTCCAGCGCCGAGGCCGGCGGCGATCAGCCGAGCCCGGATCGCCGGTGCGCCCGCCCGTTCGATGCGAGCCAGGTCGGCGATCACGGCCAGGTCGACGCCGTCGAAGTCGCACGCCTCGGCCACGGCCACGGAGAGGAACGCCTCCAGATCGGCCGATCCGACATCGGCCACCAGTGCCGCCACGTGCTCGAGCAGGCCGTCGGGGCCGAAGCGCTGGTCGAGGATGCCGCCGAGCATGGTGGCGTCGCACATCCCCTGGCGGGACCCGACCGCGTCGAGCAGGTACTGGCCCCGCTCGTCGGCGGGGTCGGTTTCGAGCGCCCCCAGCGACCCGGCCCCGGCCCACACCTCCACCAGGCGGTCGGCGTCGGCGGGGGCCAGCTCGATCAGCTTGGTCCGCATCCCGAGCGTCGGCCACAGGCTGACGAACTTCTCCCACGGCGGCTCCGCGCTCCGCCCCTGGTGCTTGAACTTGGACTCCCAGTCGGGACTGCGCCCGACGAGCACCCAGTGGATGTCCTTGCGGCGCTTGGCCAGGGGCGTGACCGTGCTCTCCAGGTCGGCCGCGATCTCCTCGGCGTCGTCGCTGACCAGCACCCACGGCCCCTCGGGCAGGGCGGCCACGGCATCGTCGTCGAGGCGGGTGCCCGGGTCGCGGAACAGCACCTTGGTGCCGGCCCGCACCAGGTCGACCGCGATCTGGCGGACGGTGGTGCTCTTGCCCTGGCCCCGCGGCCCCACCAACAGCACCATGGCCGACTCGATGGTGCGCTCGAACGCCGCCACCGCGGGCGCCACCGCCTGGCGGCGCAGGACCTGGTCCTCCGGCGCCTGGGCGACGCGCCAGTCGGCCGGGCCACCGTCGTAGAAGCGAATGAGGTCGTCGGCCCCCAGCGGCCCGCCGTTGTCGGCAAGCAGCTCCGGGGTGACTTCGGTCCAACCTGGCAACAACTCGCTCACGTTCCTCCCTCGACACCTTCACCCAGCTGGCGCAGCGCTTCGGCCAGTGCTGCTCGTAGCCGGCGGGCGGACTGGGGCGTCAGGTGGGTGATGATCCCCGTGCCCCGCCGGTCCTCCTCCTCGACCGTGATCTCCACGCGAATGTCCTGGCACGCGTCGCAGTCGTCGGCGATGGCGACCGCCCACGACGCCGGGGGCCGCTCGCCACCCCGGGGGTGGTCGTCCATCCCGTAATCGATTGATTTCTTCATGCCGACTTCTTCATTGCGACTTTTTCATGGCGACTTCTTCACACGACCTGCGGCTTCTTCATGGGGATGTCCTCGCCGCCGGCGGTGTTGGCGATCTTGGCGATCTCGCCCTCGACCACCTGGTCGAGGTTGGGCGTCTGCGAGTCGACCATCGGGTCCCAGCCGGGGCGGGCGCTCACGTCGTAGCCCGCCTCCAGGATCAGCTTCTCGATGTGGAGCTGGGCCTCGGGTCGGAAGCGGCGGACGACACCGCCCGGCAGCATCGGCAGGGGGATGTTGAGCATCCCGCACGCAACCTCGAGGGTGGCGTCGTACTGGCGGATGTAGTCGGTCCACTCTCGAGTCTGGTCCTCGTACTCGATCCGGGTGAACTTCGAGTAGCCGGCCATGATCGTGTTGAGCCGGCGCAGCTGGGCCCCGATGATGACGATGTCGAGGTCGGCGCCGGGCGCCTCCAGCAACCACTCGTCGACCTCGTGGCGCTTGGCCAGCTGGGCCGCCTTCTTGTTGTAGACCTCGATCTCCTGCGGGTACGTGCTCGACTGCGCCTGGGCGAGCATGGCCCGGATCCGCACCACGATCTTCAGCCACTCGGCTTCGGCCCGCGCTTCTTCTTCGTCGTCAGTCATGGGCCGTCAGCCTCGGGAAGGTTTTCGAGCTACTGGGCGTCATCGCAGGTGGGCGACGACATCTCCTTCCCGCATGATAGCCGGGGGGTCAGGAAAGGCTGCCCTCCACGTTGATCCTGACGCCGCCCCGCAGGGCATTCGACACCGGGCAAGACCCCTCGGCCGCGGTGAGGGCCTCCCGGAAGGCCCTCTCGTCGGCGCCGGGGACGGTGGCCACCACGACCAGGTCGATGGCGGTGATCGTCGGCGGCTCGAACGTGCAGGTGGCCTCCACCTCGAGCAGGGCGGGCGGGTTGCCCCGGGAGCTGAGCTCGTTGGACAGGGCCATGCAGAAGCAGGCCGCGTGGGCGGCCGCCAGCAGCTCCTCGGGGCTCGTCTTGCCGCCCGGCTGGTCCTCGGTGCGAGCCGGCCAGCTCACCGGCGCGTCGGTGAACAGCCCCGTGCTGGCGGCCGAGACCGTCCCGTTGCCCTCGAACAGGTCGCCTTCCCACTTCGCACTCGCCCTGCGCTGCGCCACGAGAGTCTCCTTGGTTGCCGTCCGGTGCCTCCAACGTATGCCGGGCGTTCGATCGGGGCACACATGAGCCGTGGACAACGAAGCGATGCTCTGGAAGGGAGCCGGCGCCCTGAGCGGGGCGGCGTCGGGCGGGCTGACCCGGACGGCGATGAAGAAGGGCTGGACGAAGTGGAGGGGCTCCGACCCGCCCACCAACCCGGCCTCGCCGTCCACCAAGTGGTCGGAGGCTCTGGCGTGGGCCGCGGCCTGCGGGGTCGCCATCGCGATCGCCCGGCTGGTGGCCCAACGGGGAGTGGCCGAGGCCTGGAAGAAGGCCACCGGCTCGTACCCCAAGGGATTGGAAACCGTCAGCCCGTAGCCGCGGCGGGCCCGGGCGGGTCGACGCCCGGCGTCACTCGCGGACGAGGAAGTCGACCGCGAGAAGCACGGGGCCGTCGACGGTCACCGCGTGGGGCACCGAGGGCGGGATGGGCTGGGTGTCGCCCGCACCGAGCTGCACGTGGATCGGAGGGTCGGTCTCCAGGGATATGCCGGCGGAGCCTTCGATGACGCGGAGGCGGCCCCACACGCCTTCGGCCACCCGGTGCGCCTTCCGGAGGGCGGCGGGCAGGGTCGTGGCGTCGAAGGGGCCGGCCGTGCGCGTCACGCGGAGCGAGCCGGGGAGCTCGGCCCGGTCGCACAGCGGGCAGTCCACGTCGGTGCCGAGGCGAGCCGTCCGCCCGGCCTCGGTCGTCACCCAGGGACGCTCCTGGAACGGCGGCCGGTGCCGCATGTGCTGGCCGTGCAGGCACGACAGCTCCGCCACCCAGTCGCCGTGCTCGTCTTGGTGGAAGCCCGCAATCACCCGTCGCACGGGGCCCGTCCTCCCTGGTTGGCCTCGTCGATCACGGCGGGCGGCCGACGCCGCTGTTCGTGGGCATGAAAAGGTGCGTGCAGCACCCTTTTCCGACCCAAGAACTGTGCCGGGCACGGGAATGGCGAACGACGACCGGTTTGCCCGGTGGGGACGACGCCTCGTCACGACAGGCCGAGCGCGTCGGCGACCGAGGCGAGGTAGTCGACGTGGCCGTCGACGGAGTCCAACCCGAGGCCCATCGTGACCACCGAGAAATGGGTACCGCCTGCCTCGCGCCAGGCGTCGATCTCCGCGGTGAGGTCGCCCACGGTCCGACTCAGGGACACGTACTCGCCGCCGAACTCGTCGACCGGCCGGCCGAGGTCGCCCACCCGCTCACGCAGCCGGTTCCACGTGTCGACGGCGTGGTCGACACCACCGCCACCGAAGAAGATGAAGCCGTCCGCCAGCCGGGCGGCCCGGTCGAACGCCTTCTCGCCCGATCCACCGAGCCAGATCGGGACGGGCCGCGTCGGCTTCGGGACGAGTGCGGCTCTGTTCACCCGGTCGAAGCGGCCCGCGAAGTCGACGACCGGTTCGGTGAACAACCGGCGCAGCAACTGGATCTGCTCCTCCTGCCGGGCGCCGCGGGTACGGAAGTCCTGCCCGAGGGCCTCGTACTCGACGTGGTTCCAGCCCACCCCCACACCCAGCCGCAGCCGCCCGCCGGAGAGGAGCTCGACATCGGCCGCCTGCCGAGCCACGAGCGCGGTCTGGCGCTGCGGGAGGATCAGGATCCCGGTGGCGAAGCCGATCCGCTCGGTGATGCCGGCCAGATAGGCGAATATCACGAACGGGTCGTGGAACGGGTCGTGCTCGGTGTACGGGCCCGTCAGCGGAGGCGTTCGATCGGCGTGAACGGCGCCGAGCACGTGGTCGTAGGCGAGGAGATGGGAAAAACCCAGGTCCTCGACCGCGCTCCCGATCCGCCCGACCGCGGTCGGCTCTCCTCCAAGCTCGTTCTGGGGGTAGACGACTCCGATCTGCACGGGCTTCAGCCTGGCACGGGATGAATCGGGTCAGCGTCGGGTCACGGCCACCCGACGCCGGGCGCGGGAGCGACGAGCACCCGCTCTACACGCCGCCGACGGACGCGGAGCTGACCGCGAGGTGCCCGTTCGACGGGAGGTCGCCGTGCAACGACCTCGCCCGAGAACTGCTCCAGAGCGGCGAGCTGCCCCTGACCCGGCGGCGCTGACAGCCCGCACCGCCCCGACCGGCGCTCAAGTGGGTTCCATCCCCTGCCGACAACGGGCCCGAGTGGGGTGCTCGGCGCGTGCCGGAGCCTGGAAAGGCAACCGGTATGTACATCACCATCACGTCGATCCGGCTCGGCGCGGTCGTCCGACGGCTGGCGGGCCTGGTGGCCGTGGCGGTGGTAGCCAGCCTCCTCGCCGCGGTACCCGCCGCCGCCCTGGTGTCCGGCGTCCTCGACCCGACGTTCGGCACCGGTGGGATCACCCGCGTCGACCTGGCCGGGCCCAGCATCGACGTCGCCAATGCCGGCGTGAGCAATCCGGGCGGCGCGGAGACCGTCCTCGTCGGATCGGCCAACGGCCACTTCGCCCTGGCCGGGTCGTCCGGGGTGTCGCCGTTCGGCAATGCCAGGCACCAGGTCGTCCTCGACTTCGGCCGCCCGTCGGCCGCCTACGCGGCGGCAGCTACCAACGACGTGGTCGCAGCCGGGCGGGCGGGCGACGACTTCGCGGTGGCCCGCCTGACCCGGTTCGGGAACCCGGTCCCCGGCTTCGGCGACCAGGGCCGGGTTACGACCTCGTTCGGACGCCCGGCGGTGGGCCGGGGGGTGGCGCTGCGGATCGACGACACGTTCGTCGTGGGGACGGTCGGCGTCGGCACCGACGCCGACGTGGCCCTGGCCCGCTACGACAGCCAGGGGCAACTGGTCCCGGAGTTCGGAGCCGGTGGGACCATGGTCGCCGACCTCTCCGGAGGCGCCGACGCCGCCTACGCGGTGAGAAACGTGTCCCGCGGCGGCCCCGGAAACCTCGTCGTCGGGGGACGGGCCGGCGGTGCCGCCTTCGTCGGTCGCTACCTGCCCGACGGCACGTGGGACCCCAGGTTCGGTGATCGGCGGTCGGGTCCTCCTAGACCTCACGCCCGGCGACGACATCGCCTACGGCCTCGACATCTGGGCCGACGGTCGCATCGTCGTGGCCGGCATCACCGCCTCGGGAGGCTTCGTCGCTCACCTGACACCGGCCGGAGCCCTGGACGCGACCTTCGGCACGGGCGGCCTGGTGACGGTCGACCTCGGCCCGGCCGGCGGCTTCAGCTCGGTGGTGTTCGGTGAGAACCCGGCTCGCCAAGCGGTGATCGTGGCCGGAGGGACGATGGTCACACCGTCCGGGACCGACGGTGTGCTGGTCCGCCTCACGACCGCCGGCCAGATCGACACCGGCTGGGGCACCGGCGGCCGGACCGTCGTCGACTTCGGCGGCCCGACCGACAGGGGCAACGCCGTCCTGCGCCAGGGCGCATCTGCCGACAGCGCCTTCCTGATCGGCGGCGACGGCACCGACATGCGGCTGGGGGTGGTCGACACCGCCGGTCATCTGGTCCCGCCGTCGGACATCGTGTCCGGCCGGATCGACTTCTCCGTCTCGTCCGAGTGGGGCGAGGAGATGGTGGTGCAACCCGACGGCGCCATCGTGGTCGTCGGTGGCGGCGACGCCGGGCTGGTGGTGACGCGCTTCCGCCCCGACGGTCGCCTCGACCCGACGTTCGGCCGCGGCGGCGTGGTCGTCGAGCCGCTCGGGGAGGGCACCGCGGTCGCGCTCCAGGCGGACGGGAAGATCCTGGTCGGCGGGCGGCGCGGCACCCGGGTGTGGGGCGTCTACCGCCTCCTGGCCGACGGTCGGATCGACCAGGCCTTCGGCAACCTCGGGTTCGCCGGCTACGACCTCAGCGGCATCTCCACGGTGGGTGGTATCGCGGTACGACCAGACGGCCGCATCGTGGTCGGCGCCACACGGCTCCTCGTCCTCAGCCCTTCGGGCCAGATCGAGACGTCCACCAGCCTGGGCATCACCGAAGCCGATGTCGTCTCGGGGCTGGCGATGGAACAAGACGGCGTCGTGGTGGCCGTGCTCCGGAAACGCAACGAGATCCTCGGGTCGGGCGGACGGGCCGTGCGCCTCCTCCTCGACGGTACCCTTGACACGTCCTTCGGCACGACCGTCCGGGGCGCGGCCGGCGGCGTGGTGCGTCTCGCCGACGGCAGGTTCGTGTTCGCCGGCGAGATCGTCACCGGACGCTCGCCCGGGGGCCTGCCGACGGGTACCGACCTCGTCCTGACCGCCATGACCCACGACGGGTGGAACGACGAGACCTTCGGTGGACCCGGGTCGGGCGGCATCGTCAAACTGGACATCGGGCAGTACGACCACGTTCCTGATCTCACCGTCACGCCCGACGGGAAGGTGCTCGTCTCGTTCTCCCACGGCGCCGACTCGATGCGCCGTGTGGGCCTGGCCCGCTTCCTGCCCGACGGCCGCCTCGACCGCAGCTTCGCGTCGCAGGGGACATGGATCGGCACCCTGGTGTCGTGGGGGACGGCCGTCGCCGTCGGAACCGACGGCCGGGTGCTCGTCGCGGGGCGGACCGACGGTCCGAATCTCGACGTGGCCCTGATGGCTATGGCACCGGCGTCGGTGGCGAGCGGGCCTCCGCGGGCGTGGGGCTTCGGCGGGCTGGGCCAGTCGGGCGTCGGGACCGCCCCGGTCGTCGCGGTGGCCGGGGGCACCCATCACACCCTGACCGTGGCCGGGGACGGGTCCGTCCGGGCCTCGGGCTGGAACCTCACCGGACAGCTGGGGAACGGGACGACCGTCGACAGCAACGTCCCGGTGAGGGTGACGGGCCTCACCGGGGTGGTCGCGGTGGCGGCCGGCACCTATCACAGCCTGGCCCTGAAGGCCGATGGAACCGTGTGGGCGTGGGGATGGAACCACTTCGGCCAACTGGGCAACGGGACGACCGTCGACAGCCGCGTCCCGGTGCGCGTGGCCGGGCTGACCCAGGTCACCGCAATCGCCGCCGGATCCCACCACAGCCTCGCCCTGCGGGCCGACGGAACCGCCTGGGCGTGGGGGTGGAACAGCCTCGGCCAGCTGGGCACCAGCACCCACCTCGTCAAATCGACCGCCGACAGCGCCACGCCGGTGCCCGTGCGCGCCCCCGGTGCGATCACGGCGGTGGCGGCCGGCAGCTACCACAGCCTGTTCCTGTACGGCGACGGGACCATTTACTCGGCCGGCTGGAACGCCTTCGGCCAGCTCGGCCACGGGCCGGAGAACGGGCTCGCCCCCTCCGGGGTCCTCGACTCGGGCAGTTCCCGGGGCCGATACGTGGCGATCGCAGGAGGCGGGCTCCACAGCCTGGGCGTCAAGGCCGACGGGACGGTCGCGGCCTGGGGGTACAACCAGCTGGGCGAGCTGGGCGACGGATCGAGGACCGACAGCCAGGTTCCGGTGACGGTGAAAGGCGTCACCAATGCCCTGGCGGTGGCCGGCGGCGGGTACCACAGCCTGGTCCTGGGACGGAACGGCGTCGTCCAGGGATGGGGCTCGAACGGCTACGGCCAACTCGGCACCGGCACGACGGCCGACCGCACCGAGCCCACGGTCGTGACGGTCATCCCGGCCGGCACGGTCGTCTCCGGCATGGCCGCCGGCACCCTCCACTCCCTGGCGTTCTGACCGACCCGGCGCGGCGAGGCCGTTGCGGCCCGCGCTCCCGGGGACGCGAGAGATAGGGTGCCCGGACACACAGCGGGCCACGCTCGGCGAAGACGAGGCGAGGAGATTCTCATGGCGCGGAAATTCCGGACCGTCGTTTTCGCATCCTGCCTGCTCCTGACCTTGTTGGCGCCGAGACCCGCTTCGGCTGCCGCTCCCCGCCTTGTCGACCTGACGTGTCTTTTCAGCGCGACGATCAATTTCAACCCCGGATTGACGCTCTCTTCCCAATCCGTGCAGATATCCGGCTCGGTTGCCGCCGGCTCATCGATGTCGCCGAAACTCCCCTGCTTCTCGGTGACGGGTGTTCGCTACACCGGTGCGAGCGCCCCCGTGAGCGGTACTGGGACGCTCGGTTGTGTGACCACGGGCGCCTCGGCCAGCGTCAAAGGCACATTGCCGGTGACGTGGAACAACGGTGACACGTCCACGATCACGTGGAGCGTGACGGTGGGCGGACCACTGCCGACGGTTTCGGCGAAAGTCACTTCCGGTCAGCTCAACGGGACGAGCATCGTCGTCCTACCCTTACCGACCCGCCTGGATGGCAGCTGCCTGACTCCGCTCAAGAGCGTTTCCTTCATTGGCGTCCTGACGTTCCTCGGCCTGTAGGAGCTGCTCGAAGCCGACCTCGGCACGCAGGGTCCGCACGGGCCCGAGCACGGCTACTCGGCTCGTGACAGGCAGGTTCGGCCGGCGCGGCCCAGTGCCGCCCCGAGCACTCCGAACGGCATCCAGAAGAGTGGGAGCAGGACTAGGAGGACGGTGAAATTCAGGATGTTCTCGTCGACGGCGTCGAGCGGCACTCCGTCGCCGGCAAGGATCAGGCTGGAGTCGGCCCGGGTAAGTCCACGTCGCGGGCCTTGGTCGGGGTGTCGACGGCATTGGCCCGGTCTGTGTCGGTCAGGACAGGAGTGGGAACGTCCTCGTCGCGTCGGAGAAGCGTCGACGGCAGGAAGCAGAGAGTCGAGCTCCGCCACACGCCCCGCCAGGGTGCCCTCACGCGTTTGGGCCAATCCCCGTGATGGGCGAGCTACGGGCGGGGCAACACCTGGTCGACGAGGGCGGGAACGGCGGCGGGGTCGAAGGGCTCGTGCAGCAAGAGCCGGCGCACGATCAAGGGTCCGATGAGGCACTCGGCCAGGACCACGAGGTCGACGTTGGCCGAGATCTCACCCGCCGTCACCCCCTCGGCCAACAGGTTCACCAGGATCTGGCGCCTCTCGCGGGCGAGCCGGCAGTGGACGGCGAGTATCTCCGGGTCGCGCTCGGCGGCGTCGATGATGGCGGGCAGGCAGGACGACCAGGTGGAGTCGGCCAGGCCGGTGGCGATCGCCTGGAGCAGGACGGTGACCCGCGCCCGCACCGACCCGCCCGGGGGGGCACCGACGATGGGCTTGAGGGTGCGGATGGCGTCCTCGATCAGCTCGAGCTTGCCCGGCCAGTGGCGGTAGACGGTGCTCTTGCCGACCCCGGCCTTGGCCGCCACCGCCTCCATGGTGAGGCCCCCGCACCCGACCTCGGCCATGAGGTCGAGGGCGGCGGCGAGGATGACGCGGCGGGACCGCTCGACCCGGGGGTCGACGGCACCGGCGCCGGCGGCGGCAGCGGCAGCAGGAGCGGCGGGGACGTTCAGGCCCCCACCGCCGTCCGCTCGGACTCGACCCGATCGCCGTCGGCGGTGGCCGCGTCCTCCGTCTGCCGGCTGAACACCACGAACACCACGACCGCCGCGGCCAGCGCCAAACCGGCCGCCACCGTGCTGGTGAGGTTGAAGGCGTCGGTGAAGGCGGTACCGGCCCGGGCCGCCAGCTCGGCGCCACCCCGTCCCGCCTGCTCGGCGATCACGGTGGCCGCGCCCACCGACTCGGTGGCGGCGTCACGCACCTGGGGCGGCAGGGAGAGGCCGTCGAGGTCGACCGAGGTCCGGTAGAAGGCGCTGGCGATGCTGCCCAGGACGGCGATGCCGAGGGCCCCGCCCACCTCCCGGGTGGTGTCGTTGACGGCCGAGCCCACGCCCGCCTTGGCCGGGGGGACGGCGCTCATGATGCTGCCGGTGGCCGGCGCCGCGGTGAGGCTCATGCCCGCCCCCAGCAGGACCAGGGCGAGGGCCAGCACCGCGTACGGGGTGTCGGGCCCGATCAGGCCCAGCACGCCGAAGCCGGCGGCGATGAGGACGAACCCGCCCGCCATGACCTTGCCCGTACCCACCTTCTCGGCCAGGGCCGCGCTGCGGGGGGCGATGGCGATCAGGGCCACCGCCAGGGGCAGGGTGGACAGGCCCGCGCTCAGCGGCGAGTAGCCCCGCACGAACTGCAGATAGAGGGTGAACAGGAAGAACAGGCCGAACATGATGAAGAAGGCCACGGTGACGACGGCGCTGCCCACGCTCATACGCCGGTCCTTGAACAGGCGCAGGGGCAGCATCGGGTAGCGGGTGCGCCGCTCCCAGGCCAGGAAGCCGACAAGGCCCACCGCGGCGAAGGCGAACGCGGCCAGCACGACCGTGCTCGTCCAGCCCTTCTCCGGGCCCTCGATGATGCCGTAGACGAGCGCGCCCAGGCCGACCAGAGAGAGCCCGGCGCCGACCGGGTCGAGGGGGGTGGCCTCCGGGTCCTTCGACGTGGGTGAGAACACCGCCACCGCAAGTACCACCAGGGCCACGATGGGGATGTTCACCAGGAAGGCCGATCCCCACCAGAACTTCTCCAGCAGGGCGCCCGAGACGATGGGCCCCAGGGCGCCGCCGGCACCGGCGAACCCGGCCCACATGGCGATGGCCTTGCGCCGCTCGTGGGGCGGGAAGATGGTGGTGAGCAGCGACAACGTGGCCGGCATGACGAAGGCGGCACCGAGACCGGTGATGATCCGGCCCACGATGACCTGGCCCGCACCGGTGCCGAGACCGCCCACGAGGGAGCCGGCGGCGAACACCACCAGGCCGAAGATGAGCGCCCGCTTGCGCCCGAACCGGTCACCCAGGGCGCCGGCGGGCAGGAGCAGGGCGGCGAAGACCAGGGCGTAGGAGTCGACGATCCACTGGAGGGCGCTGGCGCCGGAGCCGAGCTCCCGCTGCATGCTGGGCAGGGCCACGTTGAGCCCCGACACCGACATGACCACCATCACCAGCGACAGGCACATGATGCCCAGCAGGAACCACCGCCGACGGTGGACCACCGGGTCCTCGTGGAGAAGTCCGGTTGGCGGGGTGGGCTCACGCAACTCGGTCATGGAGGGTCCTTTCGACACGCCAACGTCTCGCTACGAGACGCGAACGTATCAGAAGTTCCCGATACCAGTGGCGGGCGCCGTCAGTCGCTGACGACGCCCGCCTCCGGCCCTGCTGTCTACGGCCGCCAGGTCAGCTGCTTGTCGCTGGCGTTGCCGTAGCTGAACGAGGCGTCGGCCACGCCCGTGGTGTTGGAGTTGCGGAGATACCAGGTGTTGCCGCGGACGACACCCGGTGTCACCGAGTCGTTCCCGTCCCAATCGCCGGGCACGGCCTTGTCGGTGGAGTTGCCGTAGGTGAAGTTGCTGTCGGCTGCGCCCTGGCTGTTGGAATTGCGGATGTACCAGACGCTCGCACGCACGACGCCGGGAGTGTCCGAACCGCTGCTGTCCCAGTCGCCCACGACCGGGACGTCACCCGGATTGCCGTAAATGAAGGAGATGTCGGCTGCGCCCTGGCTGTTGGTGTTGCGCAGGTAGAACGTGCCGTTGCGGACGACGCCGGGGGTGACGGTGCCGTTGCCGTCCCAGTCACCTGCGATGGGCGTATCGCCCGGGTTGCCGTAGATGAACGTCACGTCGGCCGCGCCGGTGGAGTTGGCGTTGCGCAGGTACCAGGTGCCGGCCCGCACCACGCCCGGGGTCACCGAGCCGTTGCCGTCCCAGTCTCCGGTGATGGGGATGTCGCCGGTGGGGTTGCCGTAGACGAAGACGGTGTCGGCGTTGCCCGTGGTCTGGCTGTTGCGCAGGTACCAGGTGTCGGCCCGCACCACGAGGGGCCGGTCGCGCTTGGGTCCCGCGGGCGGGATCGTCGAGGTCGTGGTCGAGCTGGTGCTGCTCGTGCTGCTGCTGCTGGTGGTCGTGGCGCCGACGACGGTGGTGCTGGTGGTCGTGGTGGCGCCCGGCGTCGTGGTGGTCGTGGTGGTGGAGGTGCTCGACGTGGTGGTGGTGGCGTTGACGCAGGAGCTGAACACGGCCGAGTCGACCTCTTGGCCCACGACCACGACGACGGCGTTGACGCTCTTGGGAACCGCCTTCTCGATGGAGCTGCTTGCGGGGACGGTGAACGCGATCGGCGGCCCCGCTCCTTGGATGGTGCCCGTCACCGACGTGGTCCGCTGGTTGTTGAGGACGACGAAGTTGGTCGTCTCGGCACCGGTGCCACAGCGAGGCGTCACGGTCAGCTGGGCGATCGCCGCGTTCGCCATCGTCGGGAGAAGCAGGAACCCGACGGCGACCATTGTCGCCAGACACACTGCCCTCATAGTCCGAAATCGAGTGGACCGATCCATCTTCACCCTGCCTTCCGCTTGTCCGATTCGATCGAATTCAACGTCATGCACTGCGCCACGTCAGTGGCTTGTCGCCGGAGTTGCCGTAGCCGAAGCTGACGTCGGCCGTGCCCGTGGTGTTGGAGTTGCGGACGAACCAGGTGCCGGCGCGCACGACGCCTGGGGTGGTGGCGCCGTTGCCGTCCCAGTCGCCCGGCAGCGGGATGTCGGTGGGGTTGCCGTAGCCGAAGGTGGCGTCGGCCGTCCCGGTGCTGTTGGAGTTGCGCAGGAACCAGGTGCCGTTGCGGACGACGCCCGGGGTGGCCGAGCCGGTGCTGTCCCAGTCGCCGACGACCGGGAGGTCGCCCGGGTTGCCATACGTGAAGGAGACGTCGGCCACGCCCGTCGTGTTGGCGTTGCGCAGGTACCAGGTGCTGCCCCGGACGACCCCGGGGGTGACGGTTCC
The DNA here is from genome assembly GCA_963836205.1 of uncultured Acidimicrobiia bacterium. Lineage (GTDB taxonomy): Bacteria > Actinomycetota > Acidimicrobiia > Acidimicrobiales > AC-14 > JAXDMK01. The sequence continues at coordinate 632,365 of CAWIIV010000006.1, forward strand.
GTTCCCGTCCCAATCGCCTGCGATCGGCGTGTCGCCCGGGTCGCCGTAGGTGAGGGTCACGTCGGCGACGCCGGTGGAGTTGGCGTTGCGCAGGTACCAGGTGTTGCCCCGCACCACGCCCGGTGTGGCCGAGCCGTTGCCGTCCCAGTCGCCGGTGACCGCCGTGTCACCGGTGGGGTTGCCGTAGTCGAACACGACGTCGGCGGTGCCGGCGGTGGCGGTGTTGCGCAGGTACCACTTGCCCGACCGCACGACGAGGGGCCGGGCCTTCTTGTCGACCGTCCCCGGCACCGTGGTGGTGGTCGACGTGCTGGTGCTGGAGGTACTGGAGGTGCTGCTGGTGCTGCTGGTGCTGCTGGTGCTGGTGGTGGTGCTGGAGGTCACCGGCGACCCGCCCAGTGGCTGCCAGTCGGGCGAGGTGGCGCCGGCCCCGCTGATCACCTTGGCCAAGGCGTTGCCCGGGATGTTGTAGCCGTAGAGGCCGTCGCCCTCGGGACCGCCGGTGAGCCGGAAGAAGATGATGTTGCCGTCGGGCGACCACGTGGGCTCGGCCACCAGGCAGCCGCCGTCGGGCACGTCGTCGGGGCTGGCGCCGCTGGAGGAGATCCGGAAGATCCGGCTGTCGCACCCGGCCGCCTCGGCGGTGAAGACGATGCTCGACCCGTTGGGCGACCACTTGGGTGTGACCAGGTTGTCGTAGGGCTTGGCGTCGGGGGAGGTGGTGCCCGTGAGGGGGATGACGTCGGTGCCGTCGGCCTTCATGCTGTAGATCCCCGAGCCGCCCTCGCCGTCGCCCCGCTGGAAGACGATCCGCTCGCCGTTGGGGGACCACTCGGGGGCGCGGTCGTCGGTGTCGGTGCCGAGGGCGTCGCCGTTGGTGAGCTGGGCCAGTCCGCCGGACCCGTCGGCGTTGATGACGAAGAGCCGGTACTCGCCGCCGACCCGGTCGCTGGAGAAGACGATGCGGTTGTTGTCGGGCGACCACGCGGGCTGGACGTCGTCGGCCGCGTTGCTGGTGAGGTTGGCGACGAAGGAGCCGTTGGCGGCCACCTTGAAGACGTCACCGTTGCTGTTGACCTGGCGGTCGAACGTCAGCCACGCCCCGTCCACCGACCACGCAGGGTGGTCGGCGTCGTCGAGAAACTTGGCCGGGCTGGTGCCGTTGGGCAGCGCGGTCCACAGGTCGCCGTCCTGGATCCAGGCGATGAGGCCGTTGGCGCCGGGGAAGGTGGCCTGGCTCTGGGGCACCACGACGCCCAGCGCGACGGCCACGACGACCCCCGCGGCGACCTTGATCCGAGTTGCTATTGCCCGCATGCGCACCCCCTGCGGCCCTGTCGGCCAGACCGCGGTCCGGCGAACCGATGGGCCACCCTAACGATCGAGTCTGGTTCCCGCCATCGCGACACCCACTGTCCCTAGACGCCCGGTCGCTGGGGATGGTTCCGAAGAGGCTGTGGACGTCCTGGGGGTAACTAGGAATCGAAGTGGAAAGCCAGCCAACTGGTGCCTTCGTCGACGCTCATCAGGCGATGGGGCACGTGGGCCGGGAGGACAACCCAGTCGCCGGCTGCGAGCTCGACTGTCTGGCCGTCGACGTCGAGGGTGGCGTTGCCGGCGAGGATGGCCACCCATTCGTCGCGGTCTCCGAGGTAATCCACCGGCGTGTCCACCCGGCCGCTGAGGATCTGCTCGACGACGGGCCGGCCGTCGGTCGTGTCGACGAGGAGATCGAACCGCTCGCCGTCGGTGGGAGCGTCCGAGGGCGGCCGCAGCCGACCCCGCCGGACCTCACTCACGGTGACGGTCAGCCCTTGTTGGCCCCGTGGGCCCGGACGTAGTCGTTGACCTCGTAGTACGCGTCGATCGACTCGCCCGCGTCGCCCCAGAAACCGTCGAGGACGTCGTACTCGATGGCCTGCTGGTCGACGTACCAGTTGTTGACGTCGGTGATCTCCAACTCGCCCCGGCCGGAGGGGACGAGGGTGGTGATGATCTCGAACACCGACTGGTCGTAGAAGTAGATGCCGGTGACGGCGTAGTCGCTGGCGGGGGTGTCGGGCTTCTCGACGATGCGGAGGACGCGGCCGTCGAGGGCGAGCTCGGGGACGCCGAGGTGGCTGAGGTGGGCCGGGTCCTCGACCTTGGAGAGGAGGATGCGGGCGCCCTTGGGTTGGGCGCGGAAGTTGTCGACCGCCATGCGGATGGACCGGCCCACGATGTTGTCGGCCAACATCACCACCACTTTGTCGCCGTCGACGAACCGCTCGGCGAGGGAAAGGGCCTCGGCGATGCCGCCGGCGCGCTCCTGGTAGGCGTAGGAAAGGCGCTGAATGCCCCACTCGTTGCCGTTGCCGAGGAGCCGGAGGAACTCCCCCGCGTGGGTGCCGCCGGTGACCATCATGATCTCGTCGACGCCGGCGGTGACGAGGGCCTCGATGGCGTAGGTGACCATCGGCCGGTCGTAAATCGGCAAAAGGTGCTTGTTGGTGATGCGGGTCAGGGGATGCATCCGGGTACCGGTCCCGCCCGCGAGGATCACGCCTTTCACGGAGCCGAGACGTTAGCCCGCCCGCCGGGCGGCCCAAGAGGCGCGGCGCGGGTGGGCGGGGGGCGAACGGGGGGCCGTCGGCGCCGTGCGCGGGGGGCCGGGCGAGCGGGGGCGCGGGGGCGTGAGGCGGGGGCGCCGTGTGCGGGGGCGTGAGGCGGGGGCGCAAGGCGGGGGCGCCGTCGGCGCCGTGCGGGGGCGTGAGGCGGGGGCGCCTTGTGCGGCGTCGTGAGGCGGGGGCGCAAGGCGGGGGCCGCGAGGGCGGCGCGGGCCGTCGTCCTCCTTCCCTCTACATCCACGAGCCGTACCACTCGGGATCACGGCCACCTCGCCGGGACCCCCTCGGCACCAAGGGTTCTCGGCCGCCCCGCCCACGGTCGCCCCGCCCATGGTCGCCGCGCCCACGGTCGCCCCGCTCGCCCCTCCGCTCTCCCCCGCCGCTCCGCTCTCCCCGCTCGCCCGCTCGCCCGCTCCGCTCTCCCCGCTCGCCCGCTCCGCTCTCCCCGCCGCCCGGCCGCCCCGCTGACCCCGCCGCCCGGCCTGCAACCTCGCCGCCGGCGTGAATGGGCCCGCGACCGACCAATGCTGCTCAGAAATGCACCTCCACATTCTTGACAACCGAACATGTGTTCGATAGCATGAGGGTATGTCGGAAGGGTCGACGGGGGGCAGGCTGGCAGAGGTTGTGACGATGCTGCGCGAGATGGTGTCGGGCTTCGAGCCGGGTGCGCTCGACGGGCCGGCGGCGGTGGAGGCGCTGGGGCTGTTCGGCGAGGTCGAGCGGCTGGGGGCGGCGGGGGTGGCGCTGGCCGGGGGACGGGTGGAGGCGACCCGGGCCTGGCAGGGCTCGGGGACTCGTTCGGCGGCGCATTTCGTGGCGTTGCGCTGTGGTTCGTCGGTGCGCTCGGCGGTGGTGGCGCTGGAAACGGCCCGCCGGCTGGAGTCGCTGCCGGCGACGGAGGAGGCCCTGCGTTCCGGGAAGGATGTCCCTGGCCCAGGCGAAGGAGGTCGCCTCGGTCGCCGGGGAACGGCCCGAGCGCGAGGCCGAGCTGGTGGCGGCGGCGTCTTCGGCGACCTTGCCGGCGTTGCAGGAGCGGTGCCGGGCGGTGCGGGCCGAGGGAACGGCGGCTTCCGAGGGCTACCGACGAGTCCACCAGCAGCGCTTCCTGCGGCACTGGAGCGACGAGGAGGGGGCGTTTCGCCTGGAGGCCCGGCTCTGTCCCGACACCGGGGCCAAGCTGCTGGCCGCGCTGGAGGTCCACCAGCGGCGGATCTTCGCCACCGCCCGGGGCGAGGGCCGCCGAGAGCCCTACGAGGCCTACGCGGCCGACGCCCTGGTGGCGCTGGCCTGCGGGGAGGCGGAGCGAAGGGGCCCGGTGCCGGTGGTGCACGTCCGGGTCGACCACGCGGCGCTGGTCCGGGGCCACGTGGAGGAGGGTGAGGTGTGCGACATCCCGGGGCTGGGCCCCATCCCGGTGGCCACCGCCCGGGCCCTGGCCACCGACGGCGTGTTGAAGGTGCTGGTGACCAGGGGCGTCGACGTGGTGGCGGTGGCCCACGGGGGACGGACCGTCCCCGCCCACGTGCGCTCGGCGCTGGAGGCGAGAGACCCCAAGTGCGTCGTCCCCGGCTGCGACGTGGGGGAGCGCCTGGAGATCGACCACCTCGTCTCCTTCGCCGAGGGTGGTCCCACCACGCTGGAGAACCTGGCCCGGCTCTGCCACCGCCACCACGCCCTCAAGACCCACCAGGGCTGGGTCCTGGCCGGCCGCCCGGGAGCCTGGACATGGGACCCACCACCGGAGATGCCACCGTGAGGTGCCGGGTGAGGGCTGGCCGGAACGCCGGTTCCATGTCCATGGCTCCAACGCGCCTCAAAGCCGGTTGACGGTGGACGAGCCCAGGTCGAGATCGGACGGGGCGGGGTCGGGCCGGGGCGGCGTTCGGCCGGGTCGTGGGGTGCAGGGGGTCGGGTCGGACCGTGGTTGGGCCGGGCCGGGGGCGTGGTCGGGGGTGGTCGGGCCGGACGGGTGGTGCCGGGGCGGGGGTGGTGCCCGGTCGTGGTGGCGCCGGTCGCGGTGGTGGCCGGTTGTGGTGATGCCCGATCACGGTGGCGCCCGGTCGTGGTGATGCCCGGTCGGGATGCCGGTCGGTGGTGGCCGGTTGTGGTGGCGCCGGTCGCGGTGGTGGCCGGTTGTGGTGATGCCCGATCACGGTGGTGGCCGGTTGTGGTGGCGCCGGTCGCGGTAGTGGCCGGTCGCGGTGGTGCCGGCGGCGGGGCCCGCGGGGGTGCGATGGGACCGAGGGATCGCGCCGCATCTGGGCCGCGGTGGGCCGGTAGCTTGGGAATCGTGGTTGATCGTCGTCGATGGAGACGGGGTCCCGGTGGATGACTCGGGTGGGCGAGGATCGTGGCGGCGCGTTCTGTTTGTGGGGTTGCCGGTCGTGGTGGTCTTGGCGGGGATCGTGGGGCTCGTCGCCGCGCTCACCGGTGGGGACGATGACGCCACAGTCCGCACCAGTCAGTCGACCGTCACCACCGCCGCGACCTCGTCCACCGATGTCCCCGGCGGGCAGCCGGCGACAACCGTCACGACGACGGCCGGATCGGTGGCAGCACCCACGACGGTGGGCACCGCACCGGAGCAGTCGGTGACGACCACTACGCCCGCGGCGACGCCCGGTGGCGCTCGGGTGCAGGTGAAGTTCGTGGACGGGTCGGGCGTCCGGCTCCGGGACGGGCGCCTGGTGAGTGAGACCGGGCAGGACCTGAGCGCTCTCGACGGCGTGCTCGCCGACTACCCGGGTGTGACCATCGAGCGCCTGTTCCAGCGTCCCGAGGAAGACCTGGCCGCGGAGCGGGCGGCGGCCGAGGCCCGTACCGGTCTCCCCCAGCCCGACCTGAACCTCTACTACCGCCTGACGGTGGCCGAGGGGGTCGACGCCAGCGGCTTCATCGGCGAGCTCGAGGGCGTGGCGGTTGTCGACCGGGCCTACCTCGACCCGGGCGCGGCACCACCCCCGGGGTAAACGTTGGCTTCAGAGCGGCGGGACGACCAGAGGAGCGGAAGGATGCAAGGCATGCGACTTCACCGAGGGCGCCACCTCGCCGCACTGGCACTGGCGTTGGCTTTGGCGCTGGCCACGATCACGCCCGGGATGGCGTCGAGCGCGGGCGCGGGCACGCAGACTCCGCCCGGCCCGTCACAGGCGCTCGAGCCTCGGATCGACACGGCCAAGGCCGCCCTCGCGTCCCAGCCGGTCGACCCGTCGAACCGGTCGGTCATCGTCAAGTTCCGGGAGGGGACGGGCGTTCGCCTGAATGGGGGGTCGCTGACGTCCTCCACCGATGTCTCCGGCGTGACGGCGGTCCTGGCCAAGTACCCCGGAACCACGGTGGCCCGCCTGTTCCGGCGGCCGGCGGCCGATCTGGCCCAGGAGAAGGCGCGGGTGGAGAGCCGTACCCGCCGCCAGCAGGCCGATCTCAACCTCTACTTCCGCCTCGTGGCGCCGGAAGGGGCCGACGTCGCTGCCCTCATCGCCGACCTCAACGCTCTACCTGTGGTCGAGGCCGCCTACAGCGAGCCCAAGGCGGTGGCACCCCCCGTGACGCCCGACTTCACCGGCCAGCAGGGCTACCGGCAGACGGCGCCGGGCGGGATCGGTGCCGACCTGGTGTCCGCCCTGCCCGGGGGCAAGGGCCAGAACATCACCATCGCCGACATCGAATACAGCTGGAACGTCGACCACGAGGACCTGGCCAAGGCCCGGTTGGCCGGCGCCCTCATCGCCAACGGCACGCCCGACGACCCGTTCGACGACAACGATCACGGCACCGCCGTCCTGGGCGAGATCGTCGGCGACGAGAACGCGTTCGGGGTAACCGGCATCGTCAGCGCAGCCACCCTCCGGCTGGTCAACGCCAACACCACCGGCGGCTACGACCTGGCCAACGCCATCAGCCTCGCCACCGGCGCCCTCGCCGCAGGCGACGTCATCCTCATCGAGCAGCAGACCACCGGTCCCAACGGTGGGTGCGACGCGGTGAGCCAGGTCGGGTGCGCACCAGTGGAGTGGGTGCAGGCTTTCTACGACGCCATCGTGCTGGCCACCGGCGCAGGCATCATCGTGGTGGAGGCAGCCGGTAACGGCACCCAGGACCTCGACTCCGCGCCGTACAACCCCCTGAACGCCAGGACCGACTCCGGCGCCATCATGGTGGGCGCCGGTGGTGCCCCCGGATGCACCGCCCCCGCCCGGGGTCGACTCGACTTCTCCAACTTCGGCGCCCGGGTCAACCTCCAGGGCTGGGGGGAATGCGTCGTCACCACCGGATACGGCGACCTCCAGGGCGGCGCCGACCCCAACGTCTGGTACACCGACACCTTCGGCGGCACGTCCAGCGCATCCCCGATCGTGGCCGGAGCGGCCGGCGTCGTGTCGAGCATCGCCCAGCAGCGAGGCGTCACCCTCACACCCCAGCAGGTCCGCACCCTCCTGCGGGACACAGGGACGCCCCAGGAGCTCGGCATGTCCGCCCTCACCGGCAACATCGGGCCCCTCCCCAACCTCTTCCGTGCCACCCAGAGCTTCAGCTGCTCGACGCCCCCGCCGGCCACCATCACCGCGGTGGCCGGGGTGATCACCATCGGCACCCCGGGCGACGACGTCATCATGGGGACCGGCGGCGCCGACCGGATGGCGGGTATGGGCGGGAACGACACCGTCATCGGCGGAGGCGGCGACGACGAGCTCCAGGGCGGGGAGGGCAACGACACCCTGTGCGGCGGCGCCGGAAACGACCGGATCACCGGTGGCAACGGCAACGACCACCTCCAGGGCGACGGGCAGAACGACGACCTGACCGGCGGGGCCAACGACGACGTCCTCCTCGGCGGGTCCGGGGTCGACCGCCTCACCGGCGACGCCGGTACCGACCGCTGCCTGGCCGGCGGTCAGGTCGGCGACGTTTCCGCGCCCGCGCCCTTGTGCGACATCCTCGTGTGACGGCCGCCTCCCGGGTGCCCGGTGGGCGGCGCCGCTAGGCTCGGGGGATGGACCTGCCGCCCCCGGTGCAGGACCCGGAACGACGTGAAGACGGTGACGATCCGGACCGCCGGCTGGCGGCCGTGGAGGCCGGACTCATCGCCCTGGGCGCCCGCTTGGAACAGCTGGAGGCGTCGCTGCAACAGGCGGTGCGGGAAGAAACCCGGCGGGCGTCGAACGAGATCCGCCACACGGTGAGCGAGCTCGGGCGCCGCCTGGCGCTCGATCTCCCCCAGTTCCTCGACCGCCACCGCCAGCTGATCGTGGGCGAGCTCCGGGGCGGCGGGTCGGCAGGGGGCGAGTCGGCAGCACCCGGGTCACCCGGGTCGGCCGGGGCGGCCGGGGCGACCGCGGCCTCCCCCTTCTCCGCCGCCGGCGGGCCGAACGCGTCCCCGTCGACGATCGGCGCAGAGGCCGGCGGTGACGCCGGGTCCGACGGTGACGACGACCCGTCGTCCGACGACACCGGCGGTGGCCGTCGCAAGCGCCGGCGGCGCAAGGAAGGCTGACCGGGTTGCGGATCGGCTTCGACGGCACCCCCCTGCTCGGGCGCAAGACCGGCGTGGGGTGGTACACCCACGAGCTCATCGACGCCATCGCCCTCCTGGCGCCGGACGACGACATGGTCGTCTTCCCCATCTCCTGGCGCACCGCCCGCTACCTCAACCTCGACCCGCCCCACCGACCCAACGTCGGCGTGGAGCGCAAGCTGGCCCCGGCCCGCCCGCTGTGGGCGATGTGGGACCGGGTCCCGTTCCCGCCCGTCGAGTGGCTGGTCGACTGCGACGTCTTCCACGCCACCAACTTCATCGCCCCCCCGTCGCGGAAGGTGCCGGTGGTGGTCACCGTCCACGACATCGGCTTCGTCCATCACCCGGCCGACGTTTCGCCCGGCGTGCGGCGGATGGCCCGGCTCCTGCCCCAGATCCTGTCCCGGGCGGCGGCGGTGATCACCGTCTCCGAGTTCACCCGCGACGAGCTGCTCGAGTGGCAGCCCCACCTCGCCGACCGGATCACGGTCATCCCCAACGGGAGCCATCACCGGGCCAAGGCCGTCGACGGGGTGTCGTCCACCGCCGTCGGCGCGCCCTACGCCCTCATGCTGGGCACGCTCGAGCCCCGCAAGAACCTCCCCCTCGCCCTCGACGCCCTCAGCATCCTCCGCCGGCGGGGCGTCGACCTGCGGCTGGTGTTGGCCGGCGGGCGCAGCACCCTCATCGACCTCCCGGCCATGCTGGCCGAGCGGGGGCTCGGCAGTCCCGAAGTCATCTGCACCGGCTACATCGACGACGCCCGGGTCGCCTCGCTGCTCGCCAACGCACGGATGCTCGTGTTTCCGTCCCTGTACGAGGGGTTCGGGATGCCGCTGCTGGAGGCGATGCAGGTGGGGGTGCCGGTGGTGGCCGCCCGGGCCGGGGCCTCGCCGGAGACGGTGGGCGACGCCGGGCTGCTGGTGGAGCCGGGCGACGCCGAGGGCTTTGCCGACGCCATGGCCCAGCTCGTCTTCGACGACGAGCTGCGCACCACGCTCATCAAGAAGGGCCTGGCCCGGGAGGCCGAGTTCACGTGGGAACGGGCCGCCGCCGCCTGCCTCCGCCTCTACCGACAGGTGGTCGCCTGACGCCGACGGGGCCGCTCGACGTCGTCCTGGTGGCCGACCAACTGCGGCGTCCGGTCCCAGGGGGGATCGGGACCTACGTCCGGGGACTGGTGGCGGGGCTCCGGGCGGCCGGTCCGGAGGCGGTCGACGTCACCCTGTGGACGGGACGCGCCCCCGCGGGTGTCGACCCCCTGGCCGACCTCGGGCGGGTCATGGCCTCGAACCTGCCCGGTCCCGCCTTGACCCGTTTCTGGGACCGGGGGCTGTGCCGCCCGCCGGCGGGCGCCGACGTCGTGCACGCCACGTCGCTGGCCGTACCCCCGTCGGGACCGGCGCCGATGACGGTGATGGTGCACGACCTGGCCTGGCGCCACGAGCCCGACGCCTTCCCCCGGCGGGGCCGGGAGTGGCACGAGGCCGCCCTGGCCCGGGCCCGGCAGCGGGCGGCCCTGCTGGTGGCCCCGTCTGCGGCCACGGCCGACGACCTGGCCGCGGCCGGCGTCCCCCAGGACAAAGTGGCGGTGATCGAGGAGGGATGTGACCACCTGGCCCCGCCCGACCACGACGGGGCGGCCAAACTGCTGGCCGACCTGGGCGTCGGCGCCGGTGGTCGGTACCTGCTCACGGTGTCGACCCTCGAACCGCGCAAGAACCTCGATCGCCTGCTCGCGGCCTACGCCCTGGCCCGGCCCCGCCTGCCCGAGCCCTGGCCCCTGGTCGTGGTCGGACCCGCCGGCTGGGGCCCGGCCCTGCTCCCCCAGCCATCCGTGTTGCTGGCGGGAGCGGTCGACGGGGGAGTGCTCTCCGCCCTGTATGCGGGGGCGCGACTGGTGGCGTACGTCCCCCGCCGGGAGGGATGGGGGCTGCCGGCGGTGGAGGCGATGGCCTGCGGGACGCCGGTGGTGGCCACGCCGATGCCGAGCACCGGGGGGGCCGCGTTCGAGGTCGCCCCCGGCGACATGGACGAGATCGCCGCGGGGCTGGTGGCGGTGGCGAGCGACGAGGGGCTGCGGGCGCGGCTGGTGGAGTCGGGGCGGCGGCGGGCAGCCGGGCTCACGTGGGCCGCCGCCGCCGCCCGCCACCTCGAGTTGTGGCGGGGCCTGGCCCGGTGAACACCTCGTGCGGCCGGTGAGCGCACGTGGCGACCCGTTCGCGCCACTGTCGGCCGGAGCGGGGATGGACCCTGACCGGGACGGGGCGATGACGGGGCCGGTGCGGGTGAGCATGGATGCCACTGCGGTCCCGGCCAAGCCGGGGGGCGCGGGACGGTACGTCCTCAACCTCGTGGCCGAACTCATCCGGCCTGAGATGCACGACGACGTCGAGGTCACCGTCGTCTGCCGCCACGGTGATCGGGCCCGGTGGGAGGCGCGGGCGGGGGCGGGCCGGGTGGTCGACACCGCACCCACCCGCCGTCCCGTCCGCCTGGCGTGGGAGCAGACCGCGCTCCCCCGGCTGCTCAACCGCATGCCCGTCGACGTCCACCACGGTCCCCACTACACGATGCCCGTGGCGGCGCGAGGTCCGAGCGTGGTCACGGTCCACGACCTCTCGTTCTTCTCGCACCCCGAATGGCACCAGTCCACCAAGGTCGCCTTCTTCCGGGGGGCCATCCGGGTGGCGGCGGCTCGGGCGGCGGCCATCGTCGCCGTGAGCCAGGCCACCGCCGACCGCCTTCAGGATCGGGCCCGCACCCGCGGGCCGGTGTACGTCATCCCCCACGGTGTCGACCACGACCGTTTCCGCCCGCCGGCTGGTCCCGAGGAGGTGGAGGCCGACATCGACGCCCGCCAGCGGCTGGGTATCGAGCCGCACCAGCCCTATATCGCCTTCGTCGGGACCCTCGAGCCCCGCAAGGACGTGCCCTCGCTCGTCCGGGCCTTCGACCTGATCGCGGCCGGCCACCCCGACACCGTTCTCGTGCTCGCCGGCCAACGCGGATGGGGCGTCGACGCGGTGGAGGCGGCGATCGTCACCGCCCGCTCCCGCGCCCGCATCACGGTGGCCGGCTACGTGACCGAGGACGAGAACGTCGCCCTCCTGCGGGGGGCGGCGGTGGTGGCCTACCCGTCACTGGAGGAGGGCTTCGGGCTCCCTGCCCTCGAGACGATGGCGTGCGGCGCGCCCCTGGTGACGACGTCGGGCTCGGCCATGGAGGAGGTGGTAGGCACGGCCGCCCTCCTGGTCACCCCCGGCGACACCGTGGCCCTGGCCGAGGCCCTGGAGGCCAGCCTGGCCGGCGACCCCGACGTCGCCCGCCGCCGGTCGGAGGGACTCGAGATCGCCGCCCGCCACACGTGGTCCGCGTGCGCCCGGCGCCATGTCGAGGTCTACCGGTGGGTTGGATAGGCCACCGCGGCCTGGCCCGACGGCTCAGACGGGACGAGGAGCGGGGTGCCGAGGAGAGGTTGAGGCGATCCCGGCTCCCGTTTCGGGAAAGCCGCCCGGCCGGGACCTCAACTCCCGTGGAGCCAGGTGGCTTCGGGACTACCGGCTGCGGAGCTTGGACAGGAGGCGGAGCAGCTCCAGGTAGAGCCACACGATGGTGACGACCAGGCCGAAGGCGCCGTACCACTCCATGTACTTGGGTGCGCCCTTGGCCGCGCCCTGCTCGATGAAGTCGAAGTCGAGGACCAGGTTGAGGGACGCGATCACCACCACCGCCAGGCTGAAGAGGATCCCGACAGGGCCGCTGTCGTGGATCATCGGCACGTCGACCCCGAACAGCCCCAACACCAGGCTGACCATGTAGACGACGAACACCGCGCCGGTGGCGGCCACGATGCCCATCCGCAGCTTGTCGGTGACCTTGATGACCCGGGTGGCGTAGAGGAACAGCAGCAGGCCGAACACGGCCAGCGTCAGCCCCACCGCCTGGACGACGATGCCGTCGTAGGCGAGGTTGTAGACGTGGGAGATGGCGCCCAGCAGGAAACCCTCGACCAGGGCGTAGACGGGGGCGGTGAAGCGGGCCAGCTTGGGCTTGAAGACGGTGAGGATGGCGATCCCGAGGCCCACCAGCACCGCCGGCAGGAGCCAGCCGGGCACCTGGACGCCCTCGGGGGAGGGGCTCACCTGGGCCCATCCGACCCATCCCGCAGCCAGGAGGAGCACCAGCAGGACGCCGGCTGCGCTGACGGTACCGCCGATGGTCATTGTCTCGAACGACGCCGGTGGGGTCCAGGGCGAGACCTGGTCGTCGACCGGCGGGCGGGTGCTGCGGCCCCCGGCGCCGGCGGCCCGCGCCTCCTCGATCTGGCGGTTGAAGACCTTTTCGTTCAGGGCCGGATTGCTCGTGCGCATGGCAGGAAGGATACCGCCGAAGGCCCTCGTCAGTGAGGGCGGCGGCTGCGCCAGGCGGTGATCAGCTGCTCCCGCCACACCAGGACGGCGATCAGCGAGATCGTGCCCGCAGCCACCGCGCTGAGGACGAGCGGCTCGTTGTCGACCACCAGGCCGATCAGGAGCAGGACCGTCCCGATCACGCCGAACACGACCGAGGTGATCAGCGCGGGCGGGGATCGTCGGGCTTCGCTGAGGTCCACCCGGTGATGGTCCCAGACCGGGTGGGCGGACGTCGACCCTCGGCCGGCGCACCGTGTTCCGCCGACTCCCTAGTGTCGCCCGGATGAGTCCGAACCGGCCGGAGGGCCCGTCGAGCACGCCCGTCCTGGCGGTGCGCGACCTGGCCGTGGCCTACGGGGGGGACGGGTGCTGCGGGGGGTGACGATCGAGGTCGCCACCGGGTCGGTGGTCGCCGTGGTCGGCGCCAGCGGGGCGGGCAAGACCACCCTCCTGCGGGCGGTCTCGGGCCTGCTCGGGTTCCACCGGGGGCGGATCGTGGCCGGGACGGTCGAGCTCGACGGGCGCCCGTCCACCGGCGACGACGCCGCCGGCATGGTCCGCCGGGGGGTGGCCCAGGTGATGGAAGGGGGCCGGGTCTTCCCCGGGCTCACGGTGGACGAGAACCTCCAGGCCGGTGCCGGGAGGGGTCGCGACAGGGAGGCGGCCGCCGCCACCCGCGCCCGGGTGCTGGAGCTGTTTCCCGTCCTCGCCACCCGGAGGCGGACGCCGGCCGGACGTCTCTCCGGCGGCGAGCGGCAGATGCTGGCGATCGGGCGCTCCCTCATGAGCTCGCCCCGCCTGCTGCTGCTCGACGAACCTTTCCTGGGGCTGGCGCCCCGGCTGGTGGAGCAGGTGCAGGCGTTCCTGGCCGAGATCAACGCCGGCGGCACCACCATCGTGGTCGCCGAGCAGAGCGCGGCGGCCGCCTTCGCCGTGGCCAGCCGGGCCTATGTCCTGGCCAACGGCACCATCGTGGCCGACGGACCCCCGGCCGAGCTCGGCGGACGGGACATCGGCCGCCTGTACCTGGGGGGCGACGCTCCCCTACCGGCCCCGGTGGGGGACGCCGGTCACCCGGCCGCCGTCGGGGACGCCGGGACAGTCGGGGCGCTCGGCGTCGGGCAGCCGGACGACCCGCCAACCGGTGACGGGTTCGGTCCCCTGGCGCCCGAAACCGTCACCAGTTCGCCACCCGTCGGAGCCTCCCGGGCGGACGAGCCGGACGACCCGGCAACCGGTGACGGGTTCGGTCCCCTGGCGCCCGAAACCGTCACCAGTTCGCCGCTGTTGAAGCTGGCCGGCGTCACGCTGCGCTTCGGCCCGGTGACCGCCCTCGACGACCTGTCCCTGCAGGTGGGGGCGGGTGAGATCGTCGCCGTCATCGGTCCCAACGGGGCGGGCAAGACGTCGGTGCTCAACTGCGTCAACCAGCTCTACCGGCCGGACCGGGGGAGCATCCGGCTCGACGGTGCCGAGTTGGTCGGGCGCCGGCCGTGGGACGTCGCCCGCCTGGGCGTCGCCCGCAGCTTCCAGCGGCCGGCCCTCTTCGGCCACCTCGACGTGGTCGGGAACCTCCTCGTCGGCCGCCACCGGCTGATGGCGGGCGGCCTCATCGGCCCCGCCTTCGGGCTGCGCCGGTCACGGCGGGACGAGGCGAGCCACCGCCGCCGGTGCGAGGAGATCGTCGACCTCCTCGAGCTCGGCGCCTACCGGGTCCGGCCCGCAGGCGAGCTGCCCTACGGCATCGCCAAGGTGGTCGAACTGGGCCGGGCGCTGGCGATGGAGGCCCGACTGGTCCTGCTCGACGAGCCGTCGGCGGGACTGAACGAGGACGAGACCGACCACCTGGCCCGGTGCATCCTTTCCATGCGCCGGGACCGGGGCCTGGCCGTGCTCATGGTGGAGCACCACGTGGGCCTGGTCGCCCGCCTCGCCGACCGGGTCGATCGTGCTCGACTCGGGCCGGACGGTGGCCGACGGCGTCCCGACGGAGGTGCTGGCCGACCCCGAGGTGGCCCGGGTCTACCTCGGCTCCCGCGCCGGCTCGGGCTCGGGCACAGCGGCGGGCGCAAGGCCCCGATGACTGGGGTGGCCCGGCTGCCCCGGCCGGACTCCGGCGCGGGCGCGGGCGTGGGTGCCCGGTGACCAGGCTGGCCCAGCTACTGGTGGCGGGGGTGGCGGTGGGGTCGCTCTACGGACTCATCGCGCTCGGGTTCGTGGTGATCTACCGGGCCAGTCACGTGTTCAACTTCGCCCAGGGGAGCTTCCTGCTCCTCGGGGCCTACCTCACCTTTGGCTTCCACCAGCAGCTCGGGCTGCCGTTCTTCCCGGCCCTGGCCCTGGCCGCGGTGGCGGCGGCCGTGGTGGGGGTGGCCGTCGAGCGGCTCGCCCTGCGCCGGATGGTGGGCCAGCCCACGTTCGCGGTGATCATGATCACCATCGGCCTGGCGGTGGTGATGGACGCCCTCTTGGTGTGGGCGTGGGGGGCGGAGCGCCTCAGCGTGGGTGACCCGTGGGGGCTCACGACCTACCGCGTCGGCGGGGCCGGCGGCGTCCGGGTGGCGGCCATCGACATCGCCCGGCTCCTCGCCGCGGGGCTGGTGCTCGCCGCCTACTGGCTGTTCTGCCGATACTCGTCCCTCGGCGTCGCCGTGCGGGCCACCGCGGCCGACCAGGAGGCGGCGGTGGCCAGCGGGATCGACGTCCGCCGGGTGTTCGCCGTGTGCTGGGCGATCGCGGCCGCCATCGCCACCGTGGCCGGCGTGCTGCTGGCCGCGGGGGCCCGCGGCATCGACCCGTCCCTCTCGGCAGTTGCCCTGGCCGCCTTCCCCGCTCTGGTCCTGGGTGGGGTCACCTCCCCGGCGGGGGCCATCCTCGGCGGGCTCGCGCTCGGGGTGGTGGAGGTCCTGGCCGCCGGGTACCTCGGCGCCAACGTCCACACCGTCGTCCCCTACGTCCTCCTGCTGGCCGTGCTCCTGGTACGCCCGTCGGGGATATTCGGCGACCGCGAGCGGGCTCGGCTGTGACCCCCCGGCGGATGGCCGCCGCCGCCCTGGCCGTCACCTTCCTCGTCCTTCCCCTCGCAGTGGGCGACTTCGGGCTGTCGGTGCTGACCTTCGCCGGGATCTTCGCGGTGGGCGCCATCGGCCTCGACCTGGCCGTGGGCCACGCCGGCCAGATATCGCTCGGCCAGGGCTTCTTCATGGGCGTGGGCGCCTACGTCGGCGTCAACCTGGCGGCCGAGTGGGGGCTGGCCCTGCCCCTGTGGCTGGTCGGGGCGGCGGTCGTGGGCGGCACCCTGGGCGCACTGGTCGGACTGTGCGCCCTGCGCCTCCAGGGTGCCTACCTGGCCATCGTCACCGTCGGCGTGGTGTTCGTCGGCCTTTACATCTGGAACAACGTGGCGTCGATCTCGGGCGGGGCGGCGGGCACCGGGGGGGAGGCGCCGGCCGCCCTCGGCCCCATCGACTTCAACCACCTGCGCCTTGCGGGCCAGGCGTACTCCCGGCAGCAGTCGTGGTTCTGGCTGGTGTGGGCGCTGGTGGCGGCGTCGGCCTGGATTGCCGCCAACCTGGTGCGCACCCGTACCGGCCGGGCCTGGCAGGCGGTGCACGACAACGAGCTGGCCGCGTCGGCCCTCGGCGTCGACGTGGGTCGGGCCAAGGTGTCGGCCTTCGCGGTGGCGGGAGCGCTGGGCGCGGTGGCGGGAGCCCTCTACTTCGGCTACGTCCAGTACGTCGGCCCCGACGAGTGGAGCCTCTTCCTCTCGGTGCAGTTCCTCGCCATCGTGATCGTGGGCGGGTCGGGACGGCTGGCCGGTCCGGTGGTCGGCGCCCTCGTCCTGGGCGGGGCGCCCCGCCTGGTGGAAGAGCTCAGCCCCCACCTCCCGATCGGCGGCCTCGGGCTGACGGTGGCCAATCTCAACCGATTACTGTTCGGCCTGCTCGTGGTCGGCTTCGTGGCCTACGCACCCCGGGGCCTGGCCGGCGCATGGGACGACGTGCAGCGGCGGCGGCGGCGCTCCATCCGCCAGCCGACGCCGACGCCCGCGATGGTCGAGGACAAGGAGCTGCTGTGAACCGACGTACGCCCCGGCGCCGCCCGGTCGGCGCCGCCCCCCTGGCCGTGGCCGTCGCCCTGGCCCTGGTGGCCGGTGCCTGCGGGCGGGGCGACTCGGCCCCGGAGGCACCCGGCATCGACGAGTCGGCGGCCACGATCAGCGTCGGCATCCTGACCCCGCTCTCGGGCCCGGTCCAGGTGATCGGCGAGCCCCTCCTCAACGGCTTCCGCACCCGGTTCGCAGGCGTCAACGCCAAGGGCGGAATCGGCGGGAAGTACCAGGTGGAGGTGGTCGCGGAGGACAACCAGTACGACGTGCCGACCTCGGTGCAGCTCTACCAGAAGGTCAAGGACCGGGTGGCCGTGCTCGCCCTGGTGGGCACGCCCCACGTCAACGCGGTCCTGCCCCAACTGAAGGCCGACGGCATGGTCGCCATCCCCGGGTCCCTCGACGCCAACTGGATCCGGGAGGTCAACCTCCTCCCCTACGGCGGGCCGTACCAGATCCAGTTCCTGAACGGTGCCGACTGGTACCTCAACCAGGCCGGCGGCCGGGGCAAGCGCATCTGCGGGATGGCCATCGAAGGCCCCTACGGCGACGCCGGGGTGGCGGGCCTGGCGGCGGCGGCCGAGGCCGAGGGCTTCACCGTCGAGGCCACCGAGCGCTACCGCTCGACCGACACCGAGTTCGCCGCCCCCGTGGGCCGGCTGGCCGACGCCAAGTGCGACGCCGTCTTCCTCACCGGGCTCCCCGCCACCACCGGCCCCATCCTGGGCGCGGGCGTGAAGCTCGAGTTCACCCCCCTGTGGCTGGGGCAGTCGCCCACCTGGAGCACCTCGTTCTCCCAGTCCCCCGAGCTGCTGCCCGTCCTCGAGCGGTATTTCGTCCTCCTCGGCGACGGGCCCGAGTGGGGGGACGAGACCGAACCGGGGATGAAGCAGATGATCGCCGACATCGGCCAGTACCGGCCCGACCAGAAGCCCGACGTCTACTTCCAGGTCGGGTACCTCGAAGCGGTGGCGATGGAGGCCCTTTTGGAGAAGGCGGCCGCGCTCGACGACCTCAGCCGGCCCGGCATCCTCGAAGCCCTGGCGCAGCTGGGCCACGTCGACTACGGCGGGCTCGCCGGGGACTGGACCTACGGGCCGCCCGAGGAGCGGGAGCCCTCGCGGGTCACCACCGTCTTCCGGCCCAACGCGGCCAAGCCGGGCGGGCTGGAGGCGGTGGCCAAGAACATCTCCGTCCCCGCGGCCCAGGCCTACCGGTTCGACCCGTGACCGCCGGGCCTCAGTTCATCGACGGGTCGGGCGGGTAGTCGGCGAAGAGGGAGATGGTGCCCGGCTGGCGGCGGAGGACCTCCCGCCACAGATCCTCGGGCAGGGGCGAGAGGGCGTCGGACGGGTCGGCGTCGACCACGAACCACCCGCCCTCGGCGATCTCGGCCTCCAGCTGCCGGGGCGCCCACCCGGCGTAGCCGGCGAAGATGCGGACCTCGGCCACCCCCGGCGCGGCCTGGCCGGGGTCGGCGCTGAGGTCGACCGTGCCCACCTGGCCGACCAGGGGATTCCAGCCCCCCTCGGCGATGTCGGCGTCGACCCGGGCCAGGCACAGGGCGGCGTTGGGGGCGACCGGACCGCCGAGGAACACGACGGGCGGCGACACCACCACCCCGGTCCAGCCCGGGAGGTGCTCGGCGACGTGGACCTCGCTGGGCCGGTTGAGGACCACCCCCATGGCGCCCTCGTCGTTGTGCTCGAGGAGGAGGACGACCGTGCCCGCGAAGTTGGGATCGCCAACGGTGGGCGTGGCCACCAGCAGGCGTCCCCTGAGCCCTTCGTCGTCGTTCACCCCGTCACCGCCGTGGTCGGACCAGCGGCCCGGGCCGGGCCTGAAACCCGGTCGTCGGCCGGCGGGTGAGCGGGCGAACCGGGCCGGGCGCTCAGGCGACGAGACCCCGACGCCGGTGGAGGCTCTGGTCGGACACCGGCTCCAGCAAACCACACCCGTTCCCAGGGGAGCACGAATCGAGGGCGGCTAGCCTCACCCCGAGCATGGAACCGCAGCCTTCCGCCCCACCGGTGGTGGCGGTGGTCGTGGCCAACGAACCGGGTGACTGGTTCGAGGAAGCCTTGGTGGCGCTGGGCAGCCAGGACTACCCCAATCAGTCGGTGCTCGTGATGGACGCCGGAGGTGACGCCGATTCGGCCCGCCGGGTGGCGTCGATCCTGCCCGACGCGTACCTGCGGCGGGTCCCCACCCGACCGGGGTTCGCGGCCGCGGCCAACGACGTCCTCCAGACGGTGCAGGGGGCGTCGTTCCTGGTCTTCTGCCACGACGACGTGGCCATGGAGCCCGACGCCATCCGCCTCCTGGTGGAGGAGGCCCTGCGCTCCAACGCCGGCATCGTGGCCCCCAAGGTGGTCGAGTGGGACCATCCCGACCGCCTGCTCGAGGTGGGCCTGGTGGTCGACAAGACGGGCGCCTGCGCGTCGGTGGTCGACCGGGGCGAGCTCGACCAGGAGCAGCACGACGCGGTCAAGGACGTGTTCGCCGTCTCCAGCACCTGCCTGCTCGTGCGCAGCGACCTGTTCAGCGAGCTGGGCGGCTTCGACCCCGAGATGGGCGACAACGGCGCCGACGTCGACCTGTGCTGGCGGGCCCAGGTGGCGGGGGCCCGGGTGGTGGTCGCGCCCTCGGCCGTGGTCCGCCATCACTCGGGCGGCACCCGTCACCCCGAGGACCCCATCGACAAGGAGGCGGCCCAGACCCGCCACCACCTGCGCTCCATGTTCAAGAGCTACTCGTTCATCACCCTGCTGCGGGTGGTGCCACAGGCCATGGTCGTCACCCTGGTGGAGACGATCGTCGCCCTCTTCTCCCGCCGGTGGGGCGAGGCCCGCCAGCTGGTGTCGGCGTGGTTCTGGAACCTGCGCCAGCTCAACCGGCTGCGGCCGCTGCGCCGGGCCGTCAGCCGCAGCCGCAACGTGCCCGACAGCGAGGTCCGCCGCCTCCAGGTGCGGGGCAGCGTGCGGCTCACCAACTACCTCCAGCGCCGGCTGCACGCCGAGGAGCGGGCCCGGGCCCTGGTCTCCGCCGGCCAGGAGCTGGTGGAGTCGGTCTGGCAGGGGCCGGCCCGGGCCGCGGCCGCCCTCCTGGGCCTGGTCACGGTGGCGTTCCTGATCGGCAGCCGGGGCCTGCTCACGGGACGGATCCCGGCCGTGGGCCAGTTCGCCCCCTTTCCCGACCCCGCCACCCTCCTCACCCACTTCGTCGACGGCTGGCGCACGACGGGACTGGGCTCGTCGTCGTCGGCGCCACCGATGTTCGGCATCCTCGGCTTCCTCGGCACCCTGCTCCTGGGCGGTGTCGGGCTGCTCCAGAAGCTGCTGATCCTGGGGGCGTGGCCGGTCGCGGCGGTGGGCGCGTGGCGGGCCGGTCGCCACCTGGGCTCACCCCTCGCCCGGCTGGTGGGCGTGCTCGCCTACGTCACCGTCGCCCTCCCCTACAACTCCCTGGCCCGGGGCCAGTGGGGCGGACTGCTGGCCTACGCCGCCGCCCCCTGGCTGCTGGGATCGCTGCTCCGCATGACCGGGCTGGGACCCTTCCGGCCCGACGACGACACCCACGCGGCCGCGGCCGGCGGGCGCGACATCCTCATCCTGGGGATGGGCCTGGCCCTGGTGACCGCCTTCGTCCCCGCCATCGCCGTGGCGCTTCTCGTCGCCGCCCTGGGACTGCTGCTGGGTTCGCTGCTGGTGGGCGAACCCACGGCCACATCGTCGTCCTTCGTCGGCGCGTTGGGGGCGGTGCTGGTCACCATCGTCCTCCTGGTGCCGTGGTCGGTCGAGCTGTTGCTCCCGGGCGGGTGGTCGACGGTCACCGGCGTGTCCCGCCTCCCGGCGGTGCAGCCGGGGCTGGGCCAGCTGCTGCGCTTCCAGGTCGGTCCCATGGGCGCCGCCCCCCTGGGCTGGGCCCTGCTGGTGGTGGCCGCCGTCCCCCTCGTGCTGGGCCGCGACTGGCGCTTCGCCTGGGCCGTGCGCCTGTGGATAACCGCCCTGACCTGCGTCCTCGTGGCCTGGGCCGGTGGCCAGGGATGGATCCCGTTGCAGTTCCAGGCCCCCGACGTCCTCCTCGCCTTCGCCGCCGCCGCCCTCGCCGGCTCGGTCGCCCTGGGCGCGGTGGCGTTCGAGACCGACCTCCGCTCCGAGCGCTTCGGCTGGCGCCAGGCCCTCTCCCTGGCCGCGGGCGCCACCATCGCCGCCATCGCCCTGCCCGTCATCGGTGGTGCCACCGACGGGACGTGGGACATGCCGGCGACCGACCTGGCCCGCTCGGTGGCGTGGATGGAGCCGGAGGGCGAGGAGGGTGCGTTCCGGGTGTTGTGGCTGGGCGACCCGGCGGTGCTCCCCCTCGACAGCTGGCGGTTCCAGGAGGGGGTGGGCTACGCCACGTCCCGCGACGGTGCCCCGGACGCCGCCGACCTCCTCCCCGGGCGACCCTCGGCCGCCACCGAGACCATCGCCGAGGTCCTGCGGGTGGCCCAGAACGGCGGCACCGCCCGTCTCGGACGCCTCCTCGCCCCCATGGCCGTGCGCTACATCGTGGTGCCGATCCAGACCGCGCCACGCGACGAGGTCGCGCCCACGCCCGGCATCCCCCCGGCGCTCACCCGCGCCCTCGGCTCCCAGCTCGACCTGCGCCTGCTCCCGGCCGACGCCACCCTGGCCGTGTACGAGAACACCGCCTGGGGCCCGGGCCGGGCCCTGCTCCCCGAGGCCTTCGCCGGGGGGGTCCCCGAGGCCCAGGGTGGGGGCGCCGACCTCACCGGCGGCCAGCCGGTTCTCGACCAGGGCGGCCCGGTGCGATTCAGCGGGGCCGTCCCCGCCGCCGGCACCGCCCTTCTGGCCGAGACGCCGTCGGGCCGGTGGTCGCTCGAGGTCGGCGGGCGGGGTGCCGACCGGGCGGCCGCCTTCGGTGTGGCCAACGCCTTCGACGTCGAGCGCCCGGGCAGCGGCCGCCTGCGCTTCAACACCCCGATCCTGCGCTACGGGCTGGTGCTCCTGCAGTTCGCCCTGTGGGTGGGCCTGGTCCGCTACCTCGTCGTCACCCGGCCCCAACACCCGGCCGCCGACCCCCCTGAGGACCGGTGAGCGGCCGCCGTATCCCGGCCATCGTCGTCATCGTCCTGGTGCTGGTGGCCGGCGGGGCCATCGACCGGTGGGCGAGGTCGTCGTCGGACTCCGTTCCCGACGACCCCGACGCCGCCATCGCCCTGGCCGGCCCCACCGCCGCGCCCGCCTCCGCCCGGTCGTCGGCCTGGTACTGCACGGGCAGCACCGGCGCCCCCGACGCGGTGGCCGACGGCACCGTCGTCGTCGCCAACGCCGGCGCCCGGCGGCTGCGGGCCGACGTCACCGTCGCGCCCATCGGCGGCGCCCCTGGCCAGACCACGGTCGACGTGCCCGCCAACGGACGGGCAGCCGTCCACCTGGCCGACGTCGTGCAGGGCGACTACCTGTCGGCCGTGGTCGAGCTCGACGGCGGCGAGGCGGTGGTGGAGCTGTCGACCAGCGGGCCCCTGGGCACCAGCGTCACCCCCTGCGCCTCGACCGCGTCACCCGACTGGTACTTCGCCGAGGGAGTCACCACCCGCGACGCCACCGAGGTGCTGCTCGTCTTCAACCCGTTCCCCGAGGACGCGGTCGTCGACTTCGCCTTCACCACCGAGGAGGGGCAGGTCACGCCCCAGGCCCTCACCGGCCTGTCGGTGCAGGGACGGGGCATGACCGCCGTCAACGTGGGCGACTTCGTGCAGCGCCGGGAGACAGTGGCGGCCCGCATCTCGGCCCGCACCGGCCGACTGGTGGTGTCCCGGCTGCAGATGTTCGACGGCAGCGTCGGCCGCAAGGGCGCTTCGGTGACGCTGGGCATCCCCGCCCCCGAGCCCCTCTGGTACTTCGCCGACGGTCTGGCCGCCGACGGGCTGGCCGAGCGCTTCCAGGTCTACAACCCCCTCCCCGCCGAGGCCCAGGTGGAGCTGGCCTTCGCCCTCGACGACGGCGACGCCGAGCCCCTGCGCATCACCGTCCCCCGGGAGTCGCGGGTGACCGTGGTCGCCAACGACGAGAGCCGGGTGCCCAAGGGCGTGGGCCACGCGGTGACGCTGCGCAGCACCAACGACGTGGCGGTGGTGGTGGAGCGCAGCATCGACGCCGCCGGGGCCGCGGGACGGGCCGGCGTGGGGTCGTCGCCCGGAGCGCGGTCGACGGCGCGGGCCTGGGTGTTCGCCGCCGGCCAGGCCGACACCGCCCTCGACGAGTTCCTGGCCGTCTTCAACCCCGGCACCGGCCCGGTGCGGATCTCGGTGCACCTCCTGGCCGACGACGTCCGCCGCGACATCGCCGGGCTGAAGGACCTCGAGATCCCCGCCGGCGGGCGAACGGTGGTGCGGATGGCCGACCACGTCGCCGTCCCCGCGGCCGCCCTTCCGCTGCTGGTCACCGCCACCCAACCGGTGGTGGCCGAACGCCTGCTGCTGGCCCAAGGGGGCTCGCTCGGCATGTCGATCACCCCCGGGATCGCCCTCCGGGACTGAGCGAACCGGCCCGCAGAATCGACGGAAGGGGGCCCCCAGGCCCCCCTCCGACAACGCCGCCCGGGCTTGTCAACTCGATGGTCCACTGTCCGCGGCGCCACCGTCAATAGAGTCCGTCGACAGCTACCGGCCCGCTCCGACGCCGAACTGGTGACGGATTCGGTGGTCCTGGCCACCGGATACGTCACCGGTTGGAGGGCGTGACCGCCCGCCGGCCGACCCGAACCGGTGACCGATCCGGTCGTCCTGGCCACCGGATACGTCACCAGCTGCGAGGCCGCGGGCGCCGGTGGTCGATACTGGCGGGATGGAGCGGCTCCTCGTGGTGGCGGTGGTCGTGGTCGCCGCCGTGGTCCTCGCCCTCGTGGTCGAACGGCGCCGGCCGGACGCCCCCACCCAGGGCGAATGGCCGGTGCCCCGCCAGCTCGACCGGGCCGATTTCGACCGGGCCGACGCCCCCTGGCTGGTGGCGGTCTTCTCGTCGGCCACCTGCGACTCGTGCGCGACAGTGGTGCGGAAATCGGCCGTGCTGGCCAGCGCCGACGTCGTCGTCCAGAACGTCGAGGTGGGGGCCCAGGGCGACCTGCACAAGCGCTACGGCATCGAGGCCGTGCCCACCATCGTGGTGGCCGATGCCGAGGGCGTGGTGCGGGCCTCGTTCGTGGGACCACCGTCGGCCACCGACCTGTGGGCGGCGGTGGCCGAGGTCCGGGAGCCGGGATCGAGCCCCGAGCCCCAGCTGGGCCAGCCCGGCGGCCACGCCGGAGGCGCCCAAAGTGCCGAATCGGCGTCGTAGTACCGTCCGTCCGTGACCATCGCAGGCGTCGAGGAGCTCTTTCGCGCTCGCGAGCTCACCGCCAACCTGGTCAAGCGCGACCTCAAGGTCCGCCACCGGGGCACGTTCCTGGGGATGCTGTGGTCGCTCACCACACCCCTGCTGTTCGTGGGCCTCTACTGGTTCATCTTCACGTTCATCTTCCGGGCGGGCGATATCCAGGACGCGACCCGATCCAACGGCACGGTCGTTCCCTTCGCCCTCTACTTCTTCGGCGGGCTGGTGATATGGAACCTCTTCGCCACCGCCGTTGGAGGCTCGACCGGCAGCGTCATCGGCTCCGGCTACCTGCTGGGCAAGGTCTACTTCCCCCGTGCCATCCTGCCCCTGAGCACGGTGCTGTCGTCGGTGGTCACCTTCGGATTCGAGCTGGCGGTGCTGCTGGTGGCCACCCTGCTCTTCGCCGGGCTGCCGGGACTGCATCTCCTCTGGTTGCCGCTGATCCTGGTGGTGGTCACCGTCCTGTCGTTCGGACTGGCCCTGATCCTGTCGGCCGTCACCGTGTTCCTCCGGGACATGGCCCACTTCATCGGCGTGTTCCTCCAGCTCTGGTTCTGGGGGACGCCGATCATCTACTCCCTCCACATCCTCGACGACCGTCCCGGCCTGGTCCGCCTCATCGAGCTCAACCCCATGACGGGCATCGTGGTGTCGTTCCGGAACGTGGTCCTGCTCAACCGCCCGCCCGACTTCAAGCTGCTGGCCTACGACGCGGCCGTGGCCGTGGTGTGCCTGGCGGTGGGCACCAAGCTCTTCGGCCGCTGGCAGCGGCAGTTCGCGGAGATCGTCTGAATGGGTGACATCGCCATCTCCTGTGACGGGGTGTGGAAGAGCTACCGGATCTACCACCAGCGGGCCCACACCCTGAAGGAGAAGGTCCTGTCGCGGGCCCACCGCTACGAGGACTTCTGGGCCCTCAAGGGCATCGACCTGGAGGTGGAGGCGGGCACCACCATCGGGATCATCGGCCCCAACGGGTCGGGCAAGTCGACCCTGCTCAAGACGCTGGCCAAGATCCTCACCCCCAACAAGGGCAGCCTCACGGTGAAGGGCACCATCTCCCCCCTGCTGGAGCTGGGCACCGGCTTCCACCCCGAGCTCACCGGGAAAGAGAACGTCTTCCTCGCCGGATCGTTGCTCGGCCAGCCCAAACGGGAGATCGAGAAGCGCTACGACGGCATCGTCGACTTCGCCGGCATCGAGACGTTCATGGACATCCCGGTCAAGAACTACTCGAGCGGGATGTACGCCCGGTTGGCCTTCGCGGTGGCGATCAGCGTCGACCCCGAGATCCTCATCGTCGACGAGGTCCTGTCGGTGGGCGACGAGGGCTTCCAGATGAAGTGCTGGGAGCGCATCGCCGAATTACGGGCCGAGGGCCGCACCATCGTGCTGGTGTCCCACAGCCTGCCGACGGTGCGGACGCTGTGCTCCAAGGCGGTGTGGCTGGACAAGGGCACGGTGCGGGAGGTGGGCAAGGCGGCCGACGTGGTCGCCGACTATTTGGCCGAGGTCCACCACGAGACCGCCGACCAGGAGGGCGGGGCCGGGGCCGGCTCCCACGGGCGGCGCTACGGGGCGGGACCGGCGGAGATCACCGAGATCGGGGTCCTCGACGGCGACGGCGGCCACACCGGCACGTTTCGCACGAGCGACCCGCTGACGATCCGGGTCTCGTACGACATCCCGACCGGGCTGGCCGACACCATCTGCGGCATCGCCGTCATGCGGGGCGAGAACCTGGCCTACGTCTTCGGGCAGAACTCGGGCCAGGCCGGGATCACGTTGCCCACCGGCACGGGGACGGTCGAGTTCCGGGTGCCCTACCTCCCGCTGCTCCGGGGGCACTACGTGATCACCGCCGTCCTCCACGACGAGGCCGCCACCAAGATCTACGACTGCCACGAGCGCCGCCACTGGTTCTCGGTCTTCGACAACCCGTCGCTCCCCATCGAGGGCGGCATGGTCCACGTGACCACCGAGTGGAAGGCCCAGGCGTCGTCGGCGTCGACGGCGTCGGTGGCGGCGGCCACGCCGGCCGACGCCCTCCACCCGTCCGGCTGACCGCCCGCGCGTCCCGAGCGAATGGGGCGAGAGGTGCTCCGGAGGGACCTCCTGTGGCATTCGCTCGGATCGGGCAGGGCGAGAACCACGGCGGACGGGGGCGTTCGTGGCGATCGCTCGTCGGCGGCGAGGTCGTCACCGGAGCGGGTGGTACGGGAGGCCCGGGCGTGTTCGTCGCGATCGCCTCGGTGGCGGCGGGGTCGTCATCGGAGCGAATGGCGCGGGAGCCCCCGTGGAGGGGGTGTTCGTGGCGATCGCTCGGGCGTCGGCCGGGCCTGACCGGAGCGAACGGCGCGGGAGCCCCCGTGGAGGGGGTGTTCGTGGCGATCGCTCGGCGATCGGTCGGCGGCGTGGTCGGGGGTCCCCGGGGCTCGGTAGTGTGCCTCGGATGCGTGGAACGTCGGTCCCGACGATGATGACCCGGGTGGAGACGGCCCTGGTGCGGGCCGCCCGCCAGCCGGGCGGCGTGAGCGCAGGGGGGCCGATCTTCGTGCACACCGAGGGCGACGACGAGCTGGGCATCGCCAACCTCCGCGACCCGGCCACCATCCGGGTCGAGTTCCTGTCCGGGTCCGACCGGCCGGTCGTCGGCGACGCCATCCGATTCGGCAAGAAGGCGGTCCGCCGCAGCCTGCGGTGGTACACCACCCCGCCGTGGGACCAGCAGAGCCGCTTCAACCACGCCCTCCTCGACCTGGTGGAGAAGCTCCGCCTGCAGAACGAGCGCCTGCGCAACGAGGTGGAGGAGCTCAACCGGCTCCTGCGGGAGGAACACAAGAAGTCCGCCGCCGATGACGGCTGAGCCGCCGCCGCGCCCGGTCGCGGTCGTCATCCTCACGTGGAACGCCATCGAGTTCTCCAAGAAGTGCCTGGCCGCCCTCAAGGAGATGACCGACCACCCCAGCTGGCGGCTGATCGTGGTCGACAACGGCAGCGTCGACGGCACCCCCGAGTGGCTGAGCACCCTCCCGTGGGTCACCCTCGTGCGCAACAGCCGCAACCTGGGCTTCACCAAGGGCTGCAACATCGGGATCACCGCCTGCCTGCCGGACGAGGACGTCGTCCTCATGAACAACGACGTCATCGTCACCGACCGCCACTGGCTCTCCAAGCTCCAGGCCTCCGCCTACGCCGACGTCGAGCCCGTCCGGGGCGTGGTCGGCGCCCGCCTGGTCGACGCCCAGGGGACGATCCTGCACCTGGGCGCCCTGATGATGCCGCTGACCCTCATGGGCCAGCAGATGGGCGGCTTCGAGCTCGACGTCAACCAGTGCAACACCACCCGGTCGGTGGAGTCGGTGGTGTTCGCCCAGGTGTATGTCCGCCGCGACTGCCTGAACGCCATCGGCCCCCTCGACGAGGACCTGTTCGCCTACTTCGACGACTCCGACTTCTGCCTGCGGGCCATCAGAGCCGGCTGGGACGTGGTGTGCGAAGGCAGCGTCACGAGCGTCCACCACCAGAGCACGTCGACCAAGGAGAACAAGGTCGACTTCTGGTCGGTCTACGGCAAGTCCCGCAAGGTGTTCACCCGCAAGTGGGCCCAGTACCTGGAGCACGACCGCTACGACCTGGAGATGGCGTGGCACTCGGTGGTGCACCAGCCCATGGGCTACGGGGTCCAGAGCCGCCACATCATGAAGGCGCTCCACTTCGCCGGCATCAAGGTCGCCTACAAGAACGCGTACAACCAGGAGGACGACCCCACCGAGGACTTCCTCCTCGACGACATCATGAAGCGGGCGATCCGCCCCGACGTCACCCAGGTGGCCCTGTGCCAGGCCGACTCCTTCTTCCCGGTCGAGGGCAAGCACACCGTGGGGTGGACGATGCTCGAAGTCACCGGCCTGCCGCCGACGTGGGTGGCGGGGTGCAACTCGATGGACGAGGTCTGGGTGCCGGCGTCGTTCAACGTCGACACCTTCCGCAACTCGGGGGTGACGGTGCCGATCCACGTCATGCCCCTGGGTGTCGATGTCGACTACTTCCACCCCGAGATCACCGGTTACCGGCCGTCGACCCGGTTCACGTTCCTGTCGGTGTTCGAATGGGGCGAGCGCAAGGCGCCCGAGGTGCTGCTGCGGGCCTTCGCCGAGGAGTTCAAGGACTCGGAGGACGTGCTCCTGCTGCTCTCGGTGTTCAACCGCGACCCCCAGGTCGACGTGCACCAGCAGATCGCCGACCTCGACCTGCCGCCGACGGCGCCGATCGTGGTCATGCTCAACCCCAAGTTCGCCGCCCACCAGATGGGATCGCTCTACCGGTCGGCAGACGCGTTCGTGCTGCCCACGAGGGGTGAGGGCTGGGGGATGCCCGTGCTGGAAGCCATGGCGTGTGGGCTGCCCACCATCGCCACCCGGTGGAGCGGGCCGGCCGACTTCCTCCACGAGGGCGTGGGCTACCCGCTGGAGCCGTTGCGGCTGGTGCCGGCCGAGGCCCGCTGCGAGTACTACGCCGGATTCGACTGGGCCGATCCCGACGTCGAGCAGCTCCGCTCACTGATGCGCCAGGTGGCCGACAACCCCGAGGCGGCCCGGCTCAGGGGCCTGGCCGCGGCAGCCGAGGTGGCGGCCAACTGGACCTGGCACGACGTCGCCCGCAAGGTCAAGGCCCGCCTGGTCGAGATCGGCTGACGCCTCCGATCGGCCAAGGGGGCCAAAACCGGTCGATGGTCGAGATCGGGTCGCGGCCTCCCGCTAGCGTCGGTTCCGTGGCCGAGGACGGGGTGGTCGTCGAGGCGGCGGGGCGGGAGATCGTGATCACCCACCCGGGCAAGGTCTTCTTCGCCGAGCGGGGCGACACCAAGCTCGACCTCGTCCGCTACTACCAGTCGGTGCAGGGACCGCTCATGGCGGCCATGGGCGGACGACCGGTGCTGCTCCAGCGCTTCCCGAATGGGGCCGGCGGGTCGTCGTTCTTCCAGAAGCGGGTGCCCGAGGTGCGGCCCGACTGGCTGGAGACCAGCGTGGTGAGCACCCCCAACGGCACCACGTCGCAGGCGCTGGTGACGGCCGACCTGGCCCACGTGCTGTGGGCCGTCAACATGGGCTGCCTCGGCTTCCACGTGTGGCCGGCGAAGGCCGACGACCCCCAGCACGCCGACGAGCTGCGTATCGACCTCGACCCCAGCCCGGGGGTGGACTTCCCCATGTTGCGGGAGGCGGCCACCGAGGTTCGGGCGCTGTTCGACGAGCTGGGCGTGGTCGCCCTGCCCAAGACCACCGGCAACCGGGGCATCCACGTGTACGTCCGGCTGCAACCGCGGTGGACGTCGTACGAGGTGCGCTCGGCGGCGGTGGCGGTGGCCCGGGAGCTGGAGCGGCGGCGGCCCGACCTGGTCACCGCCGCCTGGTGGAAGGAGGAGCGGGGCAGCCGGGTGTTCGTCGACTTCAACCAGAACGCGCCCCACAAGACGATCTTCGGGGCGTGGTCGGTGCGGGCCCGTCCCGGAGCCCAGGTGTCGACGCCGTTCCAATGGGACGAGCTGGAGGCGGTGCACCCCGACGACTTCACCATCGCCACCGTCCCCCGAAGGGTGGAGGAGGCGGGGGACCCGTGGGCGCCGATGACCACCGACCCGCAGTCGTTGGAACCGATCCTGGCCCTCCACGAGCGGGACAAGGATGCCGGACTGCTCGACGCCCCGTGGCCCCCCGTCTACCCCAAGATGCCGGGTGAGCCGCCCCGGGTCGCCCCCAGCCGGGCCCGCAAGGTCACGGAGGAGGCATGACCGGCCGGAGGCCGTGGACGGCGATGGGCGCGGTGGCCGTGGTCGGTGCGCTCGGCCTGATGACCGCCGGCTGCGGTGGCGACTCCCCCACGTCGTCCACCCCCACCTCGGCCGTGGTGACCTCGTCCACGAGGGTGGCGGCCACCACCGTCGCGCCCGCGCCGTCGTCCACCGCCGCCACCAGCCCGCCGACCACCTCGCCGGCCCTCCCGACCGTCGTCGACGACGTCCTCCGGGGTGGGAGCGAAGCCGACCGCTACACCTACGAACAGACCTTCCCCCGGTTGCAAGGCCTGGTCGACCTGTCCGTGCAGGACGCGATCAACGCCCAGATCCTCACCGAGGTCACCGCCATCGTCGACGATTTCGTGGCCGGGACCGATGGCTACCCGGACCCGTCGGGCCCGTCGGCCGACCAGCGCAGCGCGCTCAAGGGGTCGTACGAGGTGTCCCGCATCGACGACGCTCTGCTCAGCACGCGGGTGCACGCCAGTCCCTACTTTGCGGGCGCGGCCCACCCCGGGTCGGTGCAGGTCACCTTCAACTTCGACCTCCGGACGGGGAAACGCCTGGCCCTGGCCGACCTGTTCACGGCCGACGTTCCTTACCTGGCCACGCTGTCGGCGCATTCCCGGCTGCTGCTGGCGACCCAGCCGGGTATCGGCGGACTCCCTGAATTCGTCACGCCCGGTACCGAGCCCACGGCCGACAACTTCGCCCACTGGACCCTCAGCGACCAGGACCTGGTGATCACCTTCGACCAGTACCAGGTGGCCCCGGGCGCGGCCGGGACACCTCACGTGAGCATCCCCTTCGCCTCCCTACGAACCATCCTCGACCCCACCGGCCCCCTCGCCATCCACAACTGAGCCAGATCTTCCGAGGGCGGTTGGTACGATCGGCGACGTGCCAGACGACTCGAGCTTCGGGCAGTGGGTGGCGGAGGAGGGTGGTCCGCAGCAGTCGTCGTGATCGTCGAGGACGTCCGACGACAGGTTGCGAAAGGCTTGCTTCCCGGGTTCACCGCCAAGGACGAGTTTCTCGACGGCGACCACGAGCGCATCCTGGTTGTCCGAATCCGCAAAGCCGCCCCGGGCGACTGAGACCTCGAGCCGCATATTGGGCGAAGGCCGCATCCTCAACTAGCGAGCGGCGTCCTCGGCCTCGACCTGGCGGGCGAGGCGTTTGGGGGCGACCAGGACGAACGAGCTGCGGACCCATTCCTCGACCTGGAGCCAGCGGTCGTCGCCGGGGTCGGGGGGGAGGTCGAGGGACACCCACCCGTGGCGGCCCAGGCCGTAGCCGGCGGGGGTGACGTCGGGATCGGTGGCCACCACCGCCGCCGCCTCCTCCTTGGGGAGCTTGAGGCTGAGGTTCCGGGCCTCCTGGTCGGAGAAGACGAAGTTCTTCCCGCGGACACGGAACGTGGGGTGGTCGCCCCACTCGGCGATGTCGACCCGTTCCGCCTCCGGGAGGCGGGCGACGATCGCCTCCAGCCGGTCCATGTTGTCGCCGGCCACGCCCGCCTCAGCCCTTCAGCACACGCTTCAGGGCCTGGGCCTTGGTGATCACCGGATCGAAGCGGTTGCGGGCCTGGCGGAGGGGGGCGGTGACCCGCCACGACAGCGTGCGCCGCATGGCCTCGGCCTCGGCCAGGGTGGCGGCGCCCCGGTAGGGGGCGTTGATGACGGCCGTGAGGTGGGAGTAGCGGCGGGTGACGGGCAGGTCGTCGAACGTGCACAGCATGTTGTCGGCCGGGCCGTGGATGCCGTTGTCGTAGAGGAACTCGTAGATCTCGTGGGGCGTCTCCAGCCGGCAGAGGGCCCCGTCGACCCGGTCCATCACGAAGACGTGGGGGAACAGCTCCTTGATCCGGGCCAGGGCCACCTGGGGCAGCACGCTCTGGTGGATCGTGAACCCGAACGTGTTGAACTCCAGCACGGTGGCCGGCCGGTAGGTGGCCAGGGTCTTCTCCGCCCCCGCCAGCACCGACAGCTCGGCACCCTCCACGTCGACCTTGACGAAGTCGACCCGGTCGAGCTGGCGATCGGCCACGAACTCGTCGATGGTGGTGGTGGCGGCCTCGAACGACTGCGACCCGTAGGACTCGGACGACA
This sequence comes from uncultured Acidimicrobiia bacterium, assembly GCA_963836205.1. GTDB lineage: Bacteria > Actinomycetota > Acidimicrobiia > Acidimicrobiales > AC-14 > JAXDMK01. Next base: position 664,305 of record CAWIIV010000006.1, read on the forward strand.
GCAGCGACCCCTCGTCGGACGAGAAGCTGCCGGCGCTGAAGAACGAGAAGTCGTGGAAATGGACGGTGCCGGTGGTGTCGCTCACAGCCAGCTGGCAGGCGTCGACGTTGGCCGCCCCGTTCGTCTTCAGGTTCGACTGGAGGTGGCCGTAGGCGCTGGGCGACGGCTCGAAGGCGTAGATCTTGCCCTTCGGCGCCAGGCTCGACAGGCCCAGGCTGTAGAGGCCGATGTTGGCCCCCACGTCGAGGCAGACGGAGTCGGGCCGGATGTGGGGCTGGATGGCGGCCATGACCGAATCGGTGATGTCACCGCCGTCGGGGATGTGCCGGTAGTAGTCGTCGCCCTCCCCGCCGGAGATGGTGAACGTGCGGCCGTAGATCTTGACTGTCTTGGACATGTGGACCTGTGTCTAGTCGAGGGGCCGTCTGTATCAGCCGACGAGGCGGCGCAGGCGGCGGTAGAGGCGGACGATCGGTCTGCGTTCGAACGCCTGCCGGCGCTCGTCGGCCGCCTGGAGGCGGGCGTTGAGGTCGGCGGCGACGGCCTGCTCGTGGGCCAGGGCGACCCGCAGGGCGGCGCCGTCGCGGCCGAGCTGGTCGTAGCGAGCCTGGAGGTCCTCGACCGAGTGCCCGAGGGCGACCTGGACCTGGAGGGACTGCTCGAGCTGGCGGCATGTCTCGCCCAGGTGGTCGTAGGTGCGGGCGAGAGTGTGGCGGAGCGACGTGAACGGCAGGTACCGGCTGCTGCCGGGCGACACCTGGGAGACGCTGCCCACCCGTTCGAGCTCCTCCTGGGTGACGGCGGGGTCGATGCCCCGGACCTTGGCCTGGAGCTCGGCCTCGGCGTGGCGCCACCGGTCGAGCGCCCCCTCGCCGCCGGCGGTGCCGCACAGGCGGGCGAGGGCCTGGGCCAGCTCGTCGACGGTGGTGGAGAGGGGCCACGGGTGGCGGACGCCCCGGGCGACGACGTTGAAGGCGAAGCTCCACAAGGCCCGGAGGACGACGAGGTCGGCGTCGACGCCGCCGTCGGCCCGCCACTCGCGGTCGACGTAGGTACCGGCGACGAAGTTTCCCAGGTCGACGTCGAGGTGGTCGTCGGGGAGGAGGCGGCGGGTGGACGGGCCGGCGAAAGGGTGGTCGGGTGGTGGGTCGCCGGCGTCGGTGACGTCGGTCTCGAGCGCACGGAGGCCGTTCCGCCAGGCCTGGAGGACCTGGGCGACTGCCGCCGGTCCCTTTTCGAGGGCGGCCAGGGCGTCCTGCTCGACGGTGCGGCCCAGGATGCGGGGCTGGCGGGCGTCGCGGTGCTGGCTGAGCCACCCCCGCTGGAGGAGTCGGTCGGTGGGCGCGATGGGACTGGCGGTGACGTCGCCGGCCGTCGGGAACGTCTTCGACCCCAGCCACGTGCGCAGGCGGTCGCTGCCGAAGAACCAGGCGGCCACCTCGGGGTCGACCCGGCGGTCGATGGGGGCGGCGTCGTGGCCGGCGACCACCAGGAAGGAGTTGGCCACGTCGGGGCCGAGGCCGGCTTCGAGGAAGACCCGGTGGGCGAGGCGGTCGTCGCAGACCCGGGCCGGGTCGGACGCCAGCGGGCTGCACGGCCAGCGCACGATCTGGTCGACGAAGTCGGGGGCGTCGACCTCGGCGTAGGCGGCCTCGTCGACCACCACCGCCGGAAGCTTGTAGTCGGGGAACGGGAACAGCCACCGCTGGGCGGGGAAACCGGCCTGGGCCAGGAGACCGCCCAGGCGCCGTCTGGACCAGGTGCGGGGACTCGTCCCCTGCGGCGGCGTCCGGTAGCCCTCCACGCCCGCCCACGGCTCGCCCAGGTGGTCCTCGCCGTAGCCGAGGAGGTACTTGAGGCCGAGCTGGTTCTCGATGGCCACCACGACCACCCCGTCGGGCCGGGTGAGGGTGCGGAGCTTGTCGAGCAGGCCCGGGCCGGCGTACTCGAGGACGCCGATGCAGAGGACAACGTCGAAACCGGCGTTGTCCTCGTAGGCGTCGATCGGTCCGCAGACCACCTCGACGTTGGCCAGACCGTCGCACCGGGCGGCGGCGGCCCGGGCTCGGGGAAGGGTGCCTTCGAGGGCGACCACGTCGGCTCCCGTCTCGGCCACATGGCGGGCGAGGGCCCCGGTGCCGGCCCCGACGTCGAGGACACGGGTGCCGGGGCCGAGGTTGAGGGGGCGGAGGAGGTTCGCCCGCTGGCGGGACAGGTGGTAGCGGGTGGGCCAGTCCGAGATGTGGCGGGCCAGCTCGTCGGACGCGGTGCTGCGGTCGTCGGCCTGCTCCAGGATCTCGAGCACCGGGTCCTCCGAGCCGTCGGCGTAGTCGACCTCACCGCCGATCAGCCGCACGCCACTGCGGGCGTCCACCCCCTCGGTCATCGGAAGAACCCTACCGGTGCCCCGAACTGGTGACGGATGTGGTGGCTGGGGCAACCAATCGTGTCACCGGTTGGCAGCCCCCTCGAACCGGTGACGGATGTGGTGGCTGGAGCAACCAATCGTGTCACCGGTTCGGAGAAGGGGGGCGGGGGGCGGGGCGTCCGTAGACTCCCCCCGTGCCGACGCCGGGGTCGAGGCCCGTGGCCGTGCTGTTCTGCGACGGCGACCCGGGGGCGTGGCTGCCGACGGTCGCCGCCCTGGGTCGGGCCGCGCCCGGCGTGCCAATCGTGGTGGCGGGGCCCGACCCGGCCGCCCTGGCCCCCCTCGTGGCCGCGGGGGCGACGGCGACGACGGCCACGTCGCTGGCGGCGGCAGTCAACCAGGCATGGCCGGCGCATGTGGTCGCGGTGATGGCGCCCGTCACCCTTCCCGACGATCCCTTCACTCCCGCCCTCGCCATCGTCGACGGCGACCGGCGGGTGGCGACGGTCGGGTTCCTGGCCGACGTGGGCGACGACGACGGGCTCGTGACCCGACGGTTGCGCGCCACCGGATCGCCCCGCCCGGAGCCGGCACCGGTGCCCTACGCCACCGGGCCGGTGGTCGTGCTCTCCCGGCACGCCTTCTCCGCCGTCGGGCCGCTGCTCGAGGCGGGCCCGGCGGAGGCGGTGGCCGACTTCTCCCTCCGCGCCCGGCGCCGGGGCTTCCTCGACGTGGTCGACCCGTCGACCCAGGTCACCGGCCCCCCGACCCCTCCCGACCGGCGGTGGCTGCTCGAACGCCACCCGTTCGTGGCCGCCCTCCTCGACCACGACGACGACGGCCCCGGCGCGGCCGGCGAATCGCCGATTGCCGTCGTCCGCTCGGCCGCCCGGGCCCGGGCCCGTGGCCTGCGCATCCTGGTGGACGGGTCGTGGCTGGGCTCGTGGGAGATGGGCACCCAGGTCCAGGCGGTGGCGATGGTGCAGGCCCTCGCCCGCCGCCCCGACGTGGCCCAGGTCACCATGGCCCTGCCCGCTGTCCTCCCGGCCGCCGCCCGGGCCCTCCTCGACGGACCAAAGGTCGACGCCCGGGCCGACACCGGCGGCAACCTGGCCGGCCTGGGCCCGGCCGACGTCGTCCACCGGCCGTTCCAACCCGATTGGCCCCTCGACATCGGTGCCTGGCGCCGGGAGGCGGCCCGCACCGTCGTCTCCATCCTCGACCTCATCGCCTACACCGTGGGGTCGTACCACCCGTCGGGCGGGCACTGGGTGGCCCACCGGCGCACCGTCCGCCAGACCGTCGGCGCGGTCGACGGGGTGGTGGTCATCTCCGACGACGTGGCCCTCCAGGTCCGCCGGGAGCGGCTGGCGGTGGAGAACGACCGCCTGTTCGTGGTCGGCCTGGGCACCGACCACCTCCAGTGGGACGCCCCCGACTCGAAGCCGGCCGCCCTCGCAGACACCGGCCGGTTCGTCCTCGTCCTGGGCGCCGACTACGCCCACAAGAACCGCGACCTTGCCGTGGGCGCCCACGCCGACCTTGTCCGCCGGGGCCTCGACGTGGGGCTCGTCCTCGTCGGCCCGTCCGTCCTCCACGGGTCGTCGGCGGTGGCGGAGGCGGCCGCCGCCGGGCCGACCGTCGGCGCCGGAACCGTCCGCCTGCCCAACGTCCCCGCCGCCGAGCGCAACTGGCTCCTGCGCCACGCCGCCCTCGTCCTGTACCCGACCTCGGCCGAGGGCTTCGGCCTCGTCCCCTACGAGGCCGCCCGCCTGGGGACGCCGACGGTGATGGTGCCGGTGGGACCCCTGGTGGACCTGGCCGCCCGCCTGCCGGTGTCCGCCGCCACGTGGTCGCCTGCGGCCCTCGCCGACGCGGCCGAGGCCCTCCTGTGGGACCCCACCCTGGCCGCAGCCCAGGTGCGGGCCACGCTCGCCGCCGGCCGCGACCTCACGTGGGACGCCACCGCGGCCCGCCTGGTCGACGTCTACCGCTCGCTCCTGGCCCGCCCCGCAGTACGTTGAACCGGTGACCCGCACCCACTCCGACGAGGCCGCCGACCTGGCCGTCCTGGCCGTCACCCCTGGCAGCCGGGTCGTGCTCGTCGGCGGCACGCCCGCCCTCACCGCCGCCCTCACCGACCGCGGCTGCCACCTCGACGACGAGGGCGACGCCGTCGACGCGGTGGTCGTCCACGGCGGGGCGACGACCGCCGAGGCCCTGGCCGACGTCGCCACCCGCCTGGCCGCCGGGGGGCGGGTGGTCGTCACCGCCCCCAACGTCACCCACGGGGCGGTGCGCCTGGCCCTCCTCCAGGGCCGCTTCCCGTCCGCCGGCGACGGACCCGTGTTCGACCGGGACGCCCTCGACCGGCTCTTCTCCGACGCCGGCCTGGTGGTGCTCGACCGCATCGAGGTCCGCCGCCCCCTCGACGAAGCCGGGGTCGACGTCGACCCCGACGCCTTCAAGCCCGAACTGCTGGCCGCCATCGACGACGACCTCGACGCCCAGGTGGCCTCGCTCGTGTTCGTCGGCCGGCGGGCCACCGACGACAGCGTGGCGGTCGTGTCCGGTCCCGACGGGCTCTCGCTCGCCGAGGAGCTGCAGGACCGGCTGCGGCGGGCGGAGCTCGAGGCGGCCCGAGCGCGGTCCGACGCCGACGCCCGGGGCGAGCGGGTGCGGGAGCTCGAAGAGGCCCTCCGAGCCCGGCTGGCCGAGCTCGACGACCTCCACGGCGAGCTGGCCCACGCCCGCATGGACCTGGAGCTGAAGGACGCCTACTCGCTGGAGATGCGCACCCTCGCCGACGACCGCGAGATGCAGGCCCACCTCACCCGGCTGGAGGCCCAGGCCCTCCAGCGATCGGTCGACCACCTCCAGGCCAACCTGCTGGAGGCCCACGCCCTCCTCGCCAGCCGCACCGGCGAGCTGGCCGTGGCCCGGGTGGAGATGAACCAGGTGGCCACCGAGCTCGACGCCGTCATCCACCGGGCCAGCTACCAGATCGTCGACGGCACCACCAAGGCGCTCGAACGGTTCCGGCCCGCGGCCCGCCTGGCGACGGGAGTGGCCCGCCGGCTGGCCCGCCTCGCGGGCCGGGGCCGACCGCCGGCCGCGCCGGGAGCCTGACCCTGGCCGTCCCGTCACTCCGCCAACGCCGGCGACGTCGGCCTGGTGACGATGCCGTCGCCCGCCCGGCCCCGGGCGTCGGTGGTGATCCTGGCCTACCGCCACGCCCGCCTCGTCCACCGGGGCCTGGCCGCCCTCGCCCGCCACCGCACGCGGGTCGACTACGAGACGGTCATCGTCCTCAACGGCGCCGACGACCAGGTGTGCGACGTGATCCACCACGGGGTGCGGGGTGCGGTCGTGGTCCGCTCGTCGGTGAACCTGGGCTTCGGCGGGGGCTGCAACCGGGGCGTGCGGGCGGCCCAGGGCGAGTACATCGTCCTCCTCAACGACGACACCGAGGTGGAGGACGGGTGGCTCGACGCCCTGGTCGACACGGCCGACCGCCATCCGGAGGCGGGTGCGATCGGCAGCCGGGTACGCGACCCGTACGGGAAGCTGCAGGAGGCGGGCGGGATCCTCTGGCGGGACGGGTCGATCTGGCACGTGGGCCGGCTGGTGTCGGACACGACCACGCGGTACCGCCACGTGCGGCGGGTGGACTACTGCTCGGCCTGCTCGCTCCTGGTCCGCCGCTCGACGTGGGACTCGGTGGGCGGCTTCGACGAGGCGTTCTTCCCCGGGTACTACGAGGACCTCGACCTCTGCCTCAACATCGCCGGCCTGGGCCAGACCATCCTCTACCAGCCCCGGGCCCGGCTCATGCACCACGGCGGGGGCGACGTCGGCAGCCTCGACCTGCGGGTGAAGGCGTTCGTGGCCCGCCGCAGCCGGGACACGTTCCTGGCCAAGTGGGGCGACAAGCTGGGCGGGTACCCGTCGCCGCCCGCGGCCACACCTCCCGATCCGCGGGCCATGCCGACCGTCGAGCGGGCCACCGAGGCGGCTCGCCACCTGCCGCTGCGGGCGCTGGTGATCGACTCGCGGGTCGGTGTGGAGCTGGAGGCCGTGCTCACGGAGATCGCGGGCTCGTCGTCGGGGTATGCGGTGACGCTGGGCGGGGCCGGGCGGCTGCCGGAGCCGGTGCGCGACCGGCTGGGCGACGCCGGTGTCGACATCGTGCGCGACCTCGACGTCACGTTGGCCGGGGCGGTGGCGTTCGACGTGGTGGTGATCGCCGGCCGGGCGTTGTGGGACCGGTGGGCCGGCGTGGTGCGGGCGGCGCAGCCCCAGGCGCCGGTGGTGTTCTGGGAGACCGGGCGTCGGCGACGTTGGTCCACCGGCGGACGCCGACCGGGTCGTGGTCCCGTCGGTTGTGCAGTTACGTCGGTATATCCACCACAACTGCACAACCGATGTGCTCGAGCCCCGCCGCCCGCCCGCCGACGGCCGTCCCCCGGCTTCGGGACCCGGCGCGACGTGCTCGCGGTCGGGAGCACCTGGCTGGCCGACGAGGTGATGCCTCTCATACGGGACGGCGGTGCGCCCGAGGCCCGCCTCCGGGTTGCGGACGGTGTCGACGCCCCGCCGTACGTCGTCGCCGCCACCGCCGACGATCCCCCGCCGCGGGTGGTCGCCGCCACCGACCTCCTGGCCGCCGTGGCCGCCGTCGCCGACGGAGTCCCCGTCGTGATCACGCCCGACGTGGCCGCCCACCTCCCCGCCGATCTCGTGGCCGCGGTGGTGGTCGCCGACGACGCCGCCGCCTTCGCCGCCGAGCTGGTCCCCCTCCTCACCGACCGCGCCGCCTGGGAGCGCCGACGGCGGACGATCGACGACGTCCCCCCGCCCGACCCCGAAACCGCCGGCAGCTGGCCCGCCGTCCTCGACGCCACCCGCCACGCCCGCCTCTCGGCCGCCGCTCCGTCCGCTGCCGTCCCCGGCCCATCCGCCGCTCGGCCCGCGTCCGCCACCGCTTCCTAACCAGCCGCCGCCCGATAGGTGCCGGCGCCGTCCTCTTCGCCGCCATCGCTCCGTCCGCTCGAAGCCACCACCCGGTGGCCCCGGCCCCGGCCCCGGCGGGGGCGGTCGTCCCGTTGGTTGTGCAGTTACGTCGGTATATCCAACGCAACTGCACAACATCGTGCCTCGGTCGGGGGGCGACCTCGCTGGCCGACGAGGTGCTGCCCCTCGTGCGGGAAGGCGGTGCGCCCGAGGCCCGCCTCTGGGTTGCGGACGGCGTCGACGCCCCGCCGTACCTCGTCGTCGCCACCGCCGATGATCCCCCAGCCTGGGCGTTGACGCCATCGCTCCGTCCGTCACCCGGGAGCCAGCCGCCAGACGACCAGGCGCCGAGCCTGCCCCTCCGCCATCCGCCGCCGTTCCGGCCGGCATCCCAGCCGTCGCCCAGGCGGCGGCCGGGCGACGGCGCCCGCCCTTCCCGTCGTTTAGAGCACGCCTCTCCGCCAGGGGCCGGTGATGGCGAAGGTGATGCCGGGGCTCTGGATGTTGGCGAAGAGCCAGTTGCCGTTCTTGGGCTCGAACGTCGCCCCCGCCCACTCCGAGCCGGTGAAGTCGCCCGAATAGCCCTTGGTCGCGGCGTAGCTGTCGGGCAGGACCACGTTGTTCCGGGCGAACGGGAAGATCTCCCCGTCGGACGAGAGCCCGTGGAGGAATTCCAGGCCGCCGCCGTCCTCGCACAGCACCAACCCGCCCCGGGGGCTCACGCAGACGTTGTCGGGAGCGTTGAGGACGGCCGCCGAGGGCGACGCGAACACGCAGGTGAACGTGCCCGCGACCGGGTCGAGGGCGAACACCTGGCCCTGGCGGCTGGGCGCCCCGTCGGTCGAGATCACGTAGACGAGCCCGTTGCCGTACCAGGCCCCTTCCCCCCGGCTGAGGCGGGCCGCCCCCTTGACCCGCACCTGGTTCCAGGGGCTCGGCGTGGGCGGGGCCCAGTCGGGGGTGTCGACCGTCACCCACGCCTCGATGGAGGCGGTGGTGCCCGTGGTCCACTCCCGGGTGTCGGTGGTGCCCGCCAGCTTCATGGCCTCCAACACCCCGCCCGCGGCCAGGTTGGCGGGGTCGGCGGGCCGGAACCGGTAGAGGGCGGAGCTGCCGGCGTCCTCCGTCTCGTACACGTACCCGGTACCGGGGTCGGTGGCGGTGGCCTCGTGGGAGAACCGGCCCATGGCCTTCAGTGGCACCGCGTTCGACGGTCCGTCCGACGGCACCTCGAAGACGTACCCGTGGCGCCGGCCGCCGACGATCGTGGTCGTCTCCTCGCACGTCAGCCACGTGCCCTGAGGCGTGGGACCGCCGGCGCAGTTGCGGATGGTCCCGCTCAGGCTGGCGTAGCTCTCGACGACCCGGGCGGCGTCGGGGTCGAACACGAGGTTGGTGGTGCCGCCGCCCGCGGCCGGGTCGTACACCCGGTCGGCGGGGGCGAAGGGGGTGCTCGCGTCCCGCTCGTGGTTGCGGACCAGATGCACGCGGTCGCCCCGGCGGAAGGCGGCCATGCCGTCGTGGGCACCGGGCGTGGGGATGCCATCGGACATGAGGTCGCCAGTCCACCCGAGGCTCATGTACTCGAAGCCCCGCGGGAGCAGGAGGAGCTCGAGGTTGGTCGTGGCGTCCCGGACGGGGAAGAGCGGCCCGTAGCCCAGGCCGGTGGGCTTGCCGGCACCGTTGCCATTGCCTGTGCCTGGCGCGGCCGCCGCGGCCGCCGCCGAGCGGGCGGCGAGGGCCGCGAACGGCCCCATCACGGCCGCCCCGGCCCCGGTGGCGAGCGCCCCCCGCAGGAACGTGCGCCGGTTCAGGCTCAGGTCGAGGTGGTTCCTGGTGTCGGTCATCGTCCGCGAACCTAAGAAGCGAACCTGAACACCCAGTTGCCGGCCGTCGACCAGAAAGGGAATCCTGGCCGAGCTTTCGGTGTCCCCGGTCAGATTGGGGTCTGCTGGTGGACGGCGAGCTTCCACGACCCGTGGTCGCGGACGTAGGTGCTGTTGAACAGGGCCTCGTAGTCGGACTCACCCCGCCGGGCGGTGGCCCGGTAGGCGACGACGGCGCTGTCGGCCGTGAGGTCGACCACCCGCTCGTCGGCCAGTTCGAAGGAGTCCCACGAGGCCCCGCTCATCGAGTCGACGACCTGCTGGCGGTCGTCGATGACGAGGCCCCCGGGGAGGAGCATCAGCACGTCGTCGGCCAGCAGGTCCCCGTAGAAGGCGACGGCGGCCTGGCCGCTGGTGGCAAGAGCCCGCCAGGCGGCACGCTCGAGGTCGAGAAGGGCTTCGTGGGCGTCCATGCCCGAAGTGTTCCCCTCAGGGCGCCCGACTAATGACCGACGCACCGATCGCTCCGGCGCCGCCGCGCCCGGGGGGACACCGCCTCTCAGTGCGCCGGACTAATGAGCCTCGAGCACCATCACAGACTGGCCGAAGTTGTTGAGCTCGCCGTCGACCTCGAAGTGCTTCTGGTCGCCCCGGTACCAGGCCTTGGTCTTCCAGCCCGCCATCAACGCGATCATCTCCATGAGATCGACCGACGTGGTGACGTTGCGGACATCCGACCAGCGGGCGTTGAAGTCCATCTTCGACGAGTTGACGAAGATGACCCGCGACGCGTCGAGGTCCATCGGCAGGCACGACAGCACGAACGTTCCCCCGAGACGGGTGATACGGCGGGCGTCCTTGAGGATGTTGTAGGTGTCCTCGTGCTCGGTGTGGGTGAAGACGGAGAAGGCGCAGACCATGTCGACGGTGGCGTCGGGGATGGGGAAGGTGTTGTCGGACTGCTTTATCCAGGTCACCTCGCATGGCGGGTTGGGCACGACGACCGCGATGCGGTGGGCCGCCCTCGTCAATATCTGCTGGGAGATGTCGGTGCCGATGTAGTGGCCGCCGTCGAGCCAGGGCACCACCTGGGCCGCCAGTCGGCCGATGCCACAGCCCAGGTCGACCAGCGTCTGCCGCGGTTGCAGCCCCTCCTTCTGGAGGATGGCCAGCTCCAGCCGGCCGAAGCGCTCGATGCCCTCGCCCACCACCGTGTAGTCGTCGTGGCGCTCGGCGTGCTGCTCGTACAACGTCTCGTAGATGCCGGGCACCGGCGCGCCCCCCGGCCCGGGAACCGCCGGGTCGGTCGGGGTCAACGTCAACGACGCCGACTCCGGCGGCAGGGGCGACCCGTTCACCAGCCGGCGGATGTACCGCCGGGCCGGCTCCGGCACCACCTTGCGCAGACCGTCGCGCACCAACTCGACCGGGTCCTTCGACGACGACTTCTGATCCATGACCTCTCTCAACTTCCGACCGCGGTGCCGAACGTGCGTCGGCCGACCACGGTGAAGAACTCGTGCTCGCCGTAACTGCCCTTCTGGGTGTGGCGGGTGACCGTGGTGTCGGCGAAGCCCAGGACACCGAACATGGCCTGGATCACCTCGGCGGTGAGGAACCACCACGTGTCGAGGGGGGCGCCGATCTTCCAGTCGGGCAGGAACTCCACCGACGGACGGGTCGCGGCGGGGTCGCCGGGGGCGAACGGCTCGTGCCGGTTGTTGACGATCTCGGTGACGATCGCCGTCTCCTTCACCAGCCGCAGGCCGTTCCACAGGGCGAGGAACGGGTCGCGCACGTGCAGGAGGATGGCGCCGTACAGGGCCACGTCGACCGGGCCGATGGAGGCCGGGACCTCGTAGACGGTGCCGTAGACCACCCGGGCCCGGGACTTGAACACCCGGTGGGCGTACCACCAGCTGTCGTTGAGCCGCCGGATCAGGCCCTGGCGCTGGGCGATGATGGCGTCGACGTCGATGACGGCGAACGGCACCACGTCCCACGGCTGCTTCTCGGACAGGTCGTAGGCCACCACCTCGGCCCCGCGCGACTCCATGTGGCGGCACATGTGCCCCGACGCGGTGCCCATCTCGAGCACCCGCTTGCCGGCCAGGTCGACGTGCCCGGCGTAGTCGTCCTCGCCGCCCCGGAGGTCCCACTGGCCCTCCACGATGCCCCGGCCCGGTAGGTCGGTGGTGTGGTACCAGAGGCAGTCGTCGGGGTTGTCGACCACCCGCTCGGGGGCGTACGGAGAGGTGGTCATGAGGTCTTGTCCTCGATCGGTACGCCCATGAACTCCCACACCCGTAGCCGCTCGGCGGCCTCGCCGTCCTCGTAGACCACGACCCGCTCCGCGGGCCGGCCGAAGGCCACTTCGAGCAGGTCGGGGGCGTCGCCCTCCCCCAGGTCGAGGGTGGCCTGGAGGCCGGCGAAGCGGACGTCGGCGGTGGGTCCCCGCTCGGGACGGATGCTCACCCGGGCCAGCGGGTCGTGGGTGATCATCGGTCGGGGCTGGGAGGTCACCTCGACGGTGTAGCCGATGCCGCGGGCGGCGGCCCTGACCAGGGCGGTGGCGGTCCGGGCCTGGGCCGCCTCGATGGCTCCCGACGCCCAGAACTCCTTCTGGTCCTTGATCAGCGACGGGTGGCGGAAGAGCACCATGCCCTGGGGGGGTGCGGTGGCGGGGCCACCCAGGGGGACGGCCGGCGCCGCCACCACCCGCAGGCCCGCCTTGCGGGCCCGCGCCGCCCAGTCGATCTCGCTGCCCGACTTGTAGTTGAGGTCGAAGCGGTCGATGCGGCGGACGGCGGAGAGGACCACGAGCATGCACTCGGGGCTGGGCGCGGGGATGTCGATGGCCTCGGTGCCGAACTCGGCCGCCAACTGGGCCGCCGCCCAGCTGCGGGCGCCACCGGCGACCTGCGTATCGAGGCCGGTCACCATGGCGATGTCGGGGTCGGACTTCGCCACCGCCCACAGGCGAGCCCCGATCGGCCACGGCGGCAGGGGGCCCGAGAGCATGACCACCGCGTCGAACCACATGTCGGTGGCGTAGTTGATGGCCTGGTTGCGGGCCGCGGCCAGGGTGATGGGACGGGAGGTGACCCGGTGGGTGACCGACTCGCCGCCGTCGGAGGCGTAGGTCAGGATCTCGAGCACGTCGGGCCCGGGACCGATCACCGCGATCAGGACCTTCCCGCCGACCACCAGGTCGCCGCCGCCCTCGGCCTCGGCCCCGACGATGCCCTCGCCGGTGTCGGCCCCGTCGATGCCGGTGTCGTCCTCGAGGTATTCGCCGTCAGGCCCGATCGACCGGAAGACCGGTCCCTCGGTGCTCACGTCGATGCCTGCCTGGTACTCCGGCCTGCCTGGTACTCCGGGCCTGCCTGGTAATCCGGGCCTGCCTGGTACTCCGGGCCTGCCTGGTGCTCCGGGCCCTCTGACTGGTGCTCTGGGTCACACGCTTCCTTCGTCGATACACAAGCCGGCAAGCTTACGTTTGCCGCCGCGGGCGTCGACGCGCAAGGCTGGCAGCCTCCCATGACTCCGCCCAAGCCCGAAACCCGCCCCCCCGCAAATCCGGCAGGTCGCCCCGAAGTCGATATCGAGAAGCTTCCCTGGCCGGGGGAGGAGCTGGTCAACCGGGTCACCGGCGGCACCGACCGGCTCAACTTCTTCACGTCCGGCCGCCAGTCGGTCCGCGACCTGGAGGCGGTGCTGGCCCTCATCCACCGCCGGCTCTCCGACTACGAGACCATCCTCGACTTCGGTAGCGGCTGCGGCCGCATCATGCTCTGGCTCGAGCACCTGTCGTCGACCTCGTCCCTCCACGGGATCGACATCGACGAGCGGGCCATCCAGTGGTCGCGCGACAACATGCCGTGGGCGACGTTCAAGGCCAACCAGCCGTTGCCGCCCATCGACTACCCCGACGCCACCTTCGACCTCGTCTTCAACCACAGCGTCTTCACCCACATCGACGAGAACTACCAGGACCAGTGGCTGGCCGAGCTGCGGCGGGTGGTCAAGCCTGGCGGCCACCTGATCCTGAGTGTCCACGGCGAGCCCGCCTTCCTGGTCTTCGAGGAGAACGTCAAGAAGAGCGGGGTGGGCGACCCCAGCCTCATCCGCCGGGAGCTGAGCACCAAGGGCATCTCGTTCATCCACGACGACGCCTTCACCGGCGGGCCCTTCCCCGACTTCTACCACTCCACCTTCCATGCCCCCTGGTACGTCTTCGAGCACTGGGGCCGGTTCTTCAACGTGGCCGCGTTCATCCCCCGGGGATCGATGGGCTTCCAGGACTTCGTCCTCCTCCAGCGCCCGCCCGACGACGTTCCCGGGGCGGTCAAGGGCGGGCCCATCACCGTCCAGCCGCTGGCCGTCTCCGCGGCCGCGGCCGCGGTCGGCACCGCCGGCATGGGCGGCGCGGCCAACGCCGCCGCCACGCCCGCCGAGGACGCCCTGTCCCGCGCCGGCCGCCTCCTCCACGAGGGCTACCAGGGGGGCCTGGACGAGCAGGGGGTCAACGCCACCGTCCGGCGCATGGTCGACCGGGCCATCCGGTCCCGGGCCACGTACCAGCGCGAGGTCGACGAGGCCCTCTTCACCGCCCTCTACGAGATGCGGGCCGCGCTCGACCAGCGCACCACCGGCGTTGGCGGCGTGCCCGTGGCCGAGCTGAACGCCCGCCTGTGGGACGCCCTCCGGCTCCAGGGCCAGCGCATCAACCGGCTCGAGGCCGACCTGTGGGAAGCCCTCAAGGCCGGCCCGGCCGCCGACTGACCCACCTCTCCGAGCGCCACCGCGGTCCCCGCCGGCCGATGACGCGCGAGGCTCGGTCCCTGCCATGACCAGGCTCATCCCCGGCATCGAGGACATCCGCCGGCGGCTGGGCTACGCCACCCAGTCGCCCCGGCCCGCGCCCCCGCCCGCTCCCGCTCCTCCGGCCGACCGGACGCCGGCGCCGTCGCCGTCGCCCGCCCCCGAGCCGGAGGCCGAGGATCGCCGGCGCCCCAGGGGGCTGGCCGCCACCCTCGTCCGCCACCCCCTCGTTTCGGTGACGGGCCTGCTCACGGCCGTGCTGGCCGTCTTCTCCGGCCTGTGGACGAGGGGCGCCCTGCTCATCGACGGGCCCGGGATCGCCCTCTACGTGCGGCTGGCCACCGACTACGTCGCCGCCATCGGACGGGTGCCCTACTGGGTGCCGGAGATGTGGTCGGGCGCCCCCGTGTGGGCCCTGGCCCCCTCGTTGCCGGCGATGCTGCTCGTGCCCGCCGCGTCGGTCTTCGGCCCCGCGGCGGCGGTGAAGGTGGCCATCCTCGCCTTTCAGGTGATCGGCGGCGTGGGCGCCTACGTCCTGGCCCGCTCCATCTGGGGCCGCTCCCCGGCCAACCTGGTGGCGGCCCTCGTCTACACGCTGCACCCGTTCGTGATCTCCCACGGTCCCCTGGCCGGGGCGGAGACGGCGTCGGGCGTGCTGGCCGCGGTCCCGTGGCTGGTGTGGAGCCTCCGCCTCGGGCTGCGGGGCGAGGGCACCCGCTACGTGGTCGCGGCCGGGTTCCTGGCCGCCTTCGCCGTGATCCACCAGGCCGAGCTGGCCTACGGCCTGGTCATCATGTGCGTCGTCCTGGTGGCGGCCGAGGCCGGCCGCCGGCGCAGCATCGGCTCGACCGAGCCCATCCGCAAGGTGCTGGCCCGGGCCGCAGCCGTCGGGGGCCTCACCCTGGCCCTGGTCGCCCACTGGCTGCTGCCGTTCCTGGCCCTGGGCAAGACGTTCATCCTGTCGCCCCCGGAGCTGGTGGAGGGCGAGCTCTACAACGGGATCGGGGCCAGCGTGGGCCGGGAGATCGGCATCTTCTTCACCCGGGCCAGCTACCGCACGGGCACGATCAGCTTCACCCGCGAGGGCATCCTGTCCGACTTCTTCTACCTGGGCTGGGTGTGCGTGGCGGTGTCGATCCTGTCCCTCGTCCTCATCAGCCGGCGCGACGGCGAACGGACCCTGTCGGCGGTGCTCCTCGTGTCCCTGGTGGGGATCTGGATGTCGACCGCGGCGGTGCCGCTGGCATCGAGCGGTCCCGCCCAACGGGGCCAGTGGATCGCGCTGGCCGTGGCCGGGGCCGTCGCCGGGCTGGCGGTGGGCGCCTTCGTCCGCCGCCTGGGCCTGCGCCGCCAGGGTCGGGTGCTGGCGGTGGTGGCCGGCCTGGGGCTGCTGGCCGCCCTGCCCTTCGTCACGCCCTTCCTCAGCCTGCAGACGTTCGTCCCCCTCGTGAGCAGCCTCCGGTTCCCCCGCTTCTACGTGGTGGCGCCCCTCGGCCTGGCCCTGGGGACGGCGTACCCCATCGTCCACCTGGCCCGGGAGGGCCTCCGCCGTCCGAGCCTGCGGGTGTTGCCACCGGCGGTGCTGGCCGGGGTGATCGCCCTCGCCTTCGTGGTCGACGTGCTCCCCTACCGGAGCTTCTACCGGCTCAACCCGCCGGCCGACGACGCCGCCTACCGGCAGATGACCGACAGCCTGGCCGCGGTCGGCGGCGACGCCCGGATCGCCACCGGCTCCATCGACCCCCGCTCCGTCACCGCGGTCATGGACACCGGCCGCCATCTTTCGGTGGGCTGGCCCCATCCGCTGGCCGGCGTCCACAACTGGCGGCTGAGCGGCGAGGCCTACGTCGCCCCCTTCGGGTACCGGGAGGCGGCCTACGGGCTGTCGAGCACCGGCTACCTGGCGGTGGAGGAGGTCACCGCCCGGGGGACGCCAGACGAGGCCGTGTCCGGCATCCGCCTCATCCGCAACCCCCGCATCCTGCCCCTGGTGCGCACCTACGACCAGGCGGTGGTCGTCGGCGACGCCGACCTGGCCCCGTTGCTGGCCACGTCCCTCGCCTCCCGCAACGTGGCCGTGGTCGACGAGATCGACGACGCCGAGCGCCGCCTGGGGGGCATGCCGGTGGCCTCGGTGCCGTCCGCTGCCGGCTGCCGGCCCGATTCGGTGGCCGGGCTGGGCCCGCTGGCGGGCGAGGTGGCGGTGGCCTGCGCCCTCGACCCGTGGGTGGGCGCCTTCTTCGCCGGCTCGACGCTCGAGGCCCTGCCGGGCCACGAGGTGGGCGGCGTCTACCCGGCGTTGGCGAACGGCCTGCGGGGGATCTCGGTGTGGCTCGACGGCAACCCCGGCCGGGCCGAGCTGGCCCTGTACGAGCTGGGCGGCGACGGCCACACCCTGGGTCCCGAGCTGGCCCGCAGCCAGGCGGTGGGGGTCGACGAATACGACCTCACCAGCTTCACCTTCGACCCCATCCTCGACTCCGCCGGCCGCCAGTTCGTGTTCGTGCTGAGCTGCGCCACCTGCTCCCCCGACCTGGCCACCCGCGTGGTCACCGGCCCCACCAGGGGCGACGCGCCCGGGAACCTGGTCGTCGACGGGCGACGGGAGCTGGGCCAGCAGATCGCGTTCGTCCCCGTCCACGACCGGCTCCCACCTGCGTCGAGGCCGGGGACGGTGGCGAGCGCCGAACGTCCGGGACCGGGTGAGTGGGCGATCAAGACCAGCGGCGGCTTCCCGGCCCTGCTGGTGGTGGCGGAGACCTACTTCCCGGGGTGGAAGGCCACCGTCGACGGCAAGGAGGTGACGGTGGTGGAGGCCGACGGGGCCTTCGTCGGCATCCCCGTCCCCCCGGGCGACCACGCCGTGGGCCTCGTCTACCAACGCCCGGCGACCGCCTACCTGGGCCGGGCCGTCACCTTCGGGACGATCGTGGCGGTCCTGTTCCTGTGGTGGCGGCGCCGTCGATCCCCCGACCGCGAGAGTCGCTCACGCCCGCCGGGCGACGACCTCGACGTGGGCGCCCCACCGGTTGAACCGGACTGGCAGACGACTCTCGACCCGCTCGAGCGCCGTCCATATGGCTCGGTCGCCGACGGGGAGGGCCCAGGCGGCGAAGGAGACGAGGCTGTGCTGCCGGGAGTCGACGACCTCGAACCCGGCCCCCGCCAGCAGTTCGAGAAGCGTCGCCGCCCGAAACCGTGAGTGGACACCCACCCCGTCCCAATGGGGGTGGACGGCGCGGCCGAGGCGGACGACGGGGTGGTCCTCGACGGTCTCGGCCACGATCAGGTGGCCCCCGGACCGCAAGACCCGCGCCGCCTCGGCCAGCACCGCCGGCGGATCGGGCAGGTGGTGGAGGACGTGGATCGACCACACCACGCCCACCGAGGCCGAGCGCAGCGGCAGGTGGGTGGCGTCGCCGGCGACCACCGGCGCCTGGAGCCCGGCCTCCGCCGCCCGGGCTGGGTCGTACTCGAGTCCCACCGGGGTCAGACCGGCCCGCACCATCCGCCGCAGCCAGTAACCCCGGCCGCAGCCGAGGTCGAGCACCGTGCCGCCCAGGCCCAGGCCCAGGCGGACGAGGTGGTCCTCCATCCACCGGTTGGGGGACTGGGCGGTGTCGGGAACGCGCCGTCGCCCGGGGCCCGGGGGGACGACGTCGGTGACGCCGGTCACGACGATCGCGATGACCGGCGGCGCCGACCGAGGGCGAGGAGGAGGCAGGCGGCGGCGGGGACCGCGATCACGGCCCCGGCCACCACCGACGGGCGGGGCCGCTCCTTGCCCTCCTGGTCCTGGTCGCGGGTGTCGACCAGGACCCTCGGGGGCGCGGCCGCGGGCGGGGCCACGACCTGCACGTCGACCACGGCCGTCCCCCGGATGAGGCGCCCGGCGTCGGCACTGCCCCCGCAGGCGACCACCCGCAGGGTGGACGGGCCCGCCCTGGTGGCGGTGGTGTCCCACGTAAGGGTGAAGTCGGCGGCGATCGCCGGCGGGTCGACGACCACGAAGTCCTTGCGGCTGTCGCCGACGAACAGCTCCACCTGGAACAGGGCCGTGGGGGCCTCCGCCCGCCCGCTCACCTCGACCCGCCCGCCCACCTCGGCGCCCGCCTCGGGCGTGGCCAGCTCGACGGTGGCCTCCTCCTCGCCCGGCGCAGGGCACGTCGCAGGCTGGGCCCGGGCCAGGCCGGGGAGCAGGATCGAGCCGCAGACCGCCAGCATCGGCCCGATCACGGCCAGCCAGATCTTCGGGCCGCGCACCCCGGGAGGTTATGCTGCCCGGGCGAGCCGTCGGCGCCGGCCGTGTCGGTTGGTGGGCAGAAGGATGGGCTAGGGAGCCGGCCATTGGACCAGCGAGCCGAGGAGCGAGGGCTACTGCGGTCCATCACCGCGCCGTCGGCGGTGGCGCCGGCCGAGGTCGACGACTCCGCCCGCCCGGCCCCGGGCCAGGCGTCCAC
>CAWIIV010000007.1:0-314535 GCA_963836205.1 uncultured Acidimicrobiia bacterium
GTCGGGCATCATGATGTCGAGCAGGAGGAGGTCGGGCGGCTCGATCGCCAGCCGTTCCAGCGCCGTCGCCCCGTCGGGCGCCTCCTCCACCTCGTACCCCTCGGTGGTGAGCAGGCGCCGCAGCAGGGTCCGGATCGAGGTGTCGTCGTCGACGACGAGGATGCGCAGGCTGCCGCCGTCCACGCCCGCGCCCACTGTCCGAGGGTAACGCCTGGAAGCTGTCCGCCCCCTGATGGGTCCGGGCGACCTGTCAACTCAACACTACGGAACCACAACTTTTCACAACAAACTCCTTAAGTCCCGACCGCCTCCGCCGATACAACAACTGCCGGACAACGAAACCCCCCGGCAGCCCCTCCAGAGCGGAGGGAGCAACAACTTGGAGGTCATCATCATGCGCAAGCTCATCCCCGTCGTCGGCCCCCTGCTCGCCGCGGTCGTCGCCATGATCCCCATCGTGGGCGCCCTGCTGGCCGGCGTTCTCGCCTGAGCGCTGAGGAACATCGTGACCACGTCGACGCACTGACCGCGAACCACCGGTCGAGCAAGACCCGCACCACGAGGCGCACGGATCACAGCCCGCACCGCGGGTCGTGGGCGCATGGGAGTCGCTCACGACATCCTGTGCCCTGGTGGTGTGCGTCGCTGCTCGACTGCCCCACCGGGCCCTGGACGCAACCGGCGTCCGGGGGTGGACGGTGGCACTGATCGTCGTCGTGGCCGTCGTGGGCGGCGTCCGGGCACTGGCCCGGGCGCCGTTCACCTTTCGTCGCCCGTCGGCCGTCCGTCGGTGGGCGGGCGAGGAGATCAAGGTCGCGCTGACCGCGGTCGCGGTGGGAGCGGCCGTCAGCCTTCCCCTCTACGCCCTGATCCGGGCCACGCCGCTGTGGTGGCTGTGGGCGGGGCTTATGTTCGCCACAGCCACCGTCGGGTGGCAGCTGGCCGCACCGCTCGCCCTGCGAGCCCAGGCCGGTCCGGACGAGCTGGCGGTCCGGGTGCAGTCGCTGGCCGAGCGGGCGGGTGTCGACCTGGGTGGTGGCGTCGTCGTCGC
Organism: uncultured Acidimicrobiia bacterium; assembly: GCA_963836205.1. GTDB lineage: Bacteria > Actinomycetota > Acidimicrobiia > Acidimicrobiales > AC-14 > JAXDMK01. Next base: position 1,052 of record CAWIIV010000007.1, read on the forward strand.
CGGCAAGCCCGGCAACGGTCGCTGCAACGCCTACGTGGTCGGCCTCGGTCCGACCCGCCGCCTCGTCGTCGAACAGGCGGTGGCGGAGTGGCCGCCCGAGCTGGTCGACCAGGCGGTGGCCCACGAGCTGGGCCACTGGAGACTCGGACACGCCGGCCGCCGCCTCCCCCTCACCGTCCTTGCCCAGTTGGCGACGTTGGCCGCGGCCGCCGCTGCCCTCTCGTCGCAGACGGTGCTCGATCTGGCCGGAGTCGCCCACGCCGGCGACCCCCGGTCGTACCCGTTCCTCCTCCTGCTGGGGGCGCTGCTGGCCTTGCCCGCCCGCTGCCTGCTGGCCTGGCGGGACCGGGCCCAGGAGCGCGCCGCCGACCGCTTCGCCCTCGACCTGCTCGACCGTCCCGAGGACTTCACGGCCATGCTCCACCGGGCCGCGATCGAGAGCGACACCCCGACAAAGCTCGTCTGGTGGCGGCGGGCCACCGCCAGCCACCCGTCCACCGACGAGCGGGCCGCGGCCTGCCCCGTCTCCAAGGCGGCCTGATCGTGGGCCCGACCACCCGCCGCGGGGTCGTGGTGCTGGGGGCCGCCGTCGCCACCACTCTCCTCCTGGCCGTGGGCGTCGCCATCGGGGCCGTCCCCCGCCTGGTCGACACCTCCGCCACGCCGCCCGGTGAGGTGGCGTCGGCGCCGTCGACGGTCGTCGTTGTTCCCGAGACCACCGAGACACCGGCGGCCACCGTCGCCGAACCGGTCGAGCCGGCCGAGATCCCGGCCCCGCCACCGACGGTCGCCCCGGACGCACCCGTCACCACTCCCCCGACGACCCCGGCATCCACGACCCTTCCGCCGACGACCACACCCTCCCCGCCGGGGCTTCCTCCCGGCCAACGGATCGAGCCGACAGCGGGCCAGGTCCAGGCCGCCATCGCTCAGCTTCGCCAGCGAGTTCCGCTGTTCGCGCCGACCGAAGGCCAGCTCCGGACGTTCGCCGAGGCAGTGTGCGCCTCGTACGACCAGGGCCAGACCCAGGCCCAGGTGGAGTCGGCAGTGAGCCAGGCGGTGTCCCACGTCCAAGGGGCGTCGCTGTCGGCACCCGATGCCGCCTTCGCCGTGCAGCTGTCGTCCAGCTGCGCTGCCCGGGCTTCCTGCCGTAGCGCGCCCTCAGGAGGCGTCGGCGCCGGTATCGGTGACGTCGGCGAGGTCGTCGTCCGTTGCGTCGGCCGGCGTGGGCTCCTCCTGACCGTCGCCGTCCTCCCGGGGAGCGGCGTGCACGCCGTGGGACGCGTCCTCTCGTTGATCGCTCATGGAGGTCTTCTCCCCGGTACCGTCCTTCGTGATGCTCTACGCCTTCGGGTTCGCCACCGTCGGGGTGGTGGTGGGCGACTTGTACATCGTCGACCCCGATCCCCTGCCGGGACAGGAGGGGCCGGAGCGGGGCGTGCGGGTCGAGGTGCGAGTGCTCGAGCGGCCGCCACTGGAGGGCGGGATCTACTCGGCCCAGCCGATCCTCGTCGGACGGCCGGTGTGGAGGGCCGACCTGCTCGAGGCCGTCGACCATCCCGGCACCCTCGACCGGGCCCACCACCATCCGGCCTTCGACGGTTGGGACCCCTGCCCTCGGGTGTTCGACCCTGGCCTCACGGCCGACCCCGTGGGCTGGGTGGGCGAGCGCCTGGCTGCCTACGACGACGTGCGGGCCACCGTTCCCGAGATCCTCGACGCCGTCCGCCGGCTCCTCGACCGCGTCCGGAACGGCGAGCTGGGAGTTGCTCCGGACACGGGCGGTGCCGCCGCGGGCCTGCGGGTCAGCTGGCTCTGACCGTCCTCAGTCGGCGATATGGGACTGAGCCACGGTCTTGGTGGGCGTGACCCGCACCAAAAGCTCCCCCGGCACCGCGTTGCGATGGCCGAACTCGTCCGCCTGATCCTCGCCCATGTACCGGCCGCCGATGCGGGTGGCCCAGGTCAACATCTCCTCGAGATCCTCGCTGAGCTCGACCGTGCCGTCGATCAGGACGAAGGCGAACGGCGGCGTCTCGTCGTCGACGAGGATGCTGACCCGGGGGTCGCGGCGCAAGGTTCGCCCCTTCACCGAGTCGGCATGGGTCGTGAACACCACCGTGTCCCCGTCGAGGACGAACCACACCGGGGCGATGTGGGCTCGGCCGTCGCGGCGGACGGTGGCCACCTTTGCCGTCCTCGTGCCCTGGGTGAGGAAGTCTCTTCGCTCCTGCTCGGTCATATCTTGCATTCCGACAGTCTTCCCGACCTCGGGGGGTAGGTCGGGAAGATGACGGTGGGAGGCACCGGGCCGGGGCGGGACCGACCCGGCGCCTACAACCACCTGACACACCCGGGCGGCGGGAACCCGGATGCAGAGCAGATTCTACCGACGGCCGATTGTTAGTTGGACGCGCGCCACCAGTTCTACGGTGGGGATCGATGCCCGAGTTCCCCGAGGTCCAGGCTCTGGCCGAACGGCTGGACGCGGCGGTGGCGGGGGCGGCGTTCGAGTCGGCGACCCCCTTGCAGTTTTCAGCTCTGAAGACGTTCGCGGTGCCGCCGGAGTCCCTGGCCGGGGTCCGTTTGGAGCGGGTCGGGCGGCGGGGCAAGTTCGTGCTGTTCGAGTTCGATGGGGGCGCCCGGTTGGCGCTGCACCTGTCCCAAGGGGGTCGGGTCGACCTGGAGGACCCTCCCAAGTCCACCCGGCCCAAGGTCGGGGTGGTGCGGCTGCGCTTCGCCGACCGGCCGTCGGTGCTGGTCAAGGAGTTCGGCACCGAGCGTAAGGCGGGGTGGTGGGTGCTGGCCCCGGGCGACGACGGGCCCCTGGTCGACCTGGGCCCGGAGGCGCTGTCGGACGAGTTCGCGGAGCTGCTGCGGACGGGCGCCGACAGCCGGCGGGTGCACACCCTGCTCCGCCACCAACGCACGGTGTCGGGGATCGGGCGGGGCTACGCCGACGACATCCTCCACCGGGCGCGGATCTCGCCCTACGCGTCGCTGGCCACCATGCCGGCCGGGGATCGGGAGCGGCTGGTGGCGGCCGTCCACGAGGTGATGACCGAGGGGCTGGCGGTGGAGCGCCGGCGGAAAGGGGGCCTGCCCACCAAGGTCGGCGACCACTGGGTCGTCCACGGGCGGGCCGGTACGCCCTGCCCGGTGTGCGGCGACGACCTCCGCCGCGTCTCCTACGAGTCCCACGAGGTCGCCTACTGCCCCACCTGCCAGACGGGGGGCAAGATCCTGGCCGACCGGAGGCTGAGCCGACTGGTGCGGTAGCAGGTGCCGGCGGACGCGACTGGGCGTTGCGGCTCTCTAGGCGGCGGCGCCTTCGAAGATGGCGACCTTGACGCCCCGCTCGGCCAGCACCGCCAGGAACGGACCGGGCTCGACCAGCTCGGCCAGGCCGGCGGCGCCGACCCGGGAGAAGCGTCCGTCGACGGCCCACCGGGCGGCAAGGGCGGCAACCGCGCCGGCGGCCACTGCCGGCCGGTCTATGGCCCCGACTACACGGGCGTCGTGGGTGAGGCCCTGGGTGCCGGCGACCTCCACCCGTAGCGCCCCCAACTCCCCCTCCGGCCCCGGCCGGGACAGTCGCGGCACCCGGGCCGCCAACCGGTCGAGCCGGCGGGCGCCGTAGCGGGACGTCACCCGCCGGACACCGGCGAAGGCGGGCACCAGCAGGAGGGGCTCGGCGAAGGCGCCCCGGTAGCAGTCGAGCCCGCCGATCGGGTCGGGGAACCAACACAGCAGGCGTCCGGTGCCCGGGCGCCGGGTGACCCATTCGCCGTCGGCCCATTCCTGGGCCCGACCCCGGGAGGCTTCCTGGTGCTGGCGGACGCAGGCCGGCCCGCCGACGCCCACCCGGGCCACGTGGATCTCGTCGATCCGTTCGAAGCTGCGGGCGGCATAGGCGGCCAGGACGCATGAGAGTCCGGGGGAGAAGCCGGCCCCGGCCACCACCGACAGTCCCTGCGATCGGGCCTGGCTGTCGAGGGCGAGGAGCCCGGCCACGTCGTCGGCCGAGTCGGACACCGACACCACCGACGCCCCCGCGGCCAGGGCCTCTTCGGCCAGCGCTCGGTGGTTTCCGGCCGGTCCGGCCAGGACAACCGACGTCGACGGGCCGTGGACGGTCGTGAGCACGGACGCCAGGTCGGAGCCGACGGAGACCGGGCGGCCGAGGGAGCCCACCACCGCCTCCCGGCGGGCGGTATCAGGGTCGATGACGGCGAGGTCGTCGACCGGCCCGAGGGCGAGGAGCTGGCGGGCAGCCCGGGCCCCCACGGCACCGACACCGACGACGATCGCTCGCATCAGTGGAGGTCGGGACCGGAGAGCTCGCGCCATCCGCCCCGCTGGGGTCGGGCGGCCTTGCCGCCCCGCAGCCGGACGACGGCGGCGGCCAGTCCGGCGAGGGCGATGGCCAGCAGGGCGCGTCGTTTCATGGTGTGGGGCTAGCTGGAATCGAACCAGCGACCTCACCCTTATCAGGGGTGCGCTCTAACCGACTGAGCTATAGCCCCAGCATTGGTGTGCTGGACGGAGGGAGATCGCCGGCCGGTGGTCGGCTCGAGCCCCGGTGGGCAACTTCCTCGTCCGCCGACTTTACCGCCGTTGGCCGGGACGGGCGCACGGGATCATGGGGTGCCCGAAGGGATGGGTGCCGATCCACCGGTCGACGAGGGTGCGGATTCGCCGTCCGGCGGAGGGACGTCGGCCGGGATTGGAGTCGTCCCGTTCCGAGGGGCATCGGTGCGGGTTGGGGCCCCGTCGGGTGAAGCGGGGGACGCTGTCGGCAGGGACTGGGTGGGATCGGCCGAGGGAGTCGGTGGTTGCTCCGGCATCGGTGCGGTGTGCGAAACCGGAGTGGCCGGCGGCGTGATTGTGGGCGTCTCGCGTGGTGGGGGCACGGGAGGTGCGGATTGGGACGGCCCTGCGTCGACGCTGGCGGGGGGCGGCGAGGGTGCGGGCGCGTCGATCGGGCGGGGCAGGAACGGGGGCGGAGGACTGGGGGCGTCCTGAGTGGCGGGCCGCTGGGGGGACGCGTCCGGGGTGGCGACGTCCGGTGCGGTGCTGGCGACGGGTGCCTGTTCCGGTCGCACGGGGTGTGCTTCCGCTGCGGGTCGACTGTTCGGGGGCGGCGAGGGGGTGCTGGCAACCGGCGACGTCGCAGGCGCGGAGGGGTAGGGCGGCAGCGCTGGAGGTGGCCGGCCGGCCGGCTGACCGCTGATGGGGGGCTGTGGTCGTGGGGCGGGCGGGGTGGCTGGTGGCGGTGTCAGGCGCGGCGGGGACGGCGCATCGTTCGGGCGAGGCGCGCCGGACGGGTCGGCTGGCTGGGACATCGGGGTGGGCGGGGCGGCTCCGAAGCCGATCGTCGCCGCCACGCCGGGCGGCGCAGCGGTCGGTGATCCTGGTGTGGGCGGGGACGGCGCGTTCGATGGCGCGGGCGCGGTGGGGCGGCCTGGCGGCGTGGCGGGCGGGGGGGGTGTGGCGGCGGGCGGGGGGGGTGTGGCGGCCGGCGGGGGGGGTGTGGCGGCCGGCGGCGGCGGTGTGGCGGCCGGCGGCGGCGGTGTGGCGGCGGGCGGGGGCGGTGTGGCGGCCGGCGGCGGGGGGGCGGCGGCGGGCGGGGGGGCGGCGGCGGGCGGGGGGCCGGCGGCGGGCGGCGGGGGGGCCGACCGGGAGAGAGGGGTCGGCGCGGCGGGGGGTGTGGGTGGGGCTGGTGGCGGTGACACGGGTGGTGAGGTGGCTGCCGCCTCGGGGCGGACAGTGGCGGCCGGCTCGGCCGGCTCGGGCGGCCTTGGTAGGCGCCGGGCGGTGGCTTCGGGCTTCGGCTCCTTGGGTTTGCGCTTGGGTGGACGGGGTTCGATCACGTCGGTGACGGAGTCGTCCTCCCGCCACGACGACCGGGGCGGCGGGACGTCGAGCGTGGGCTGGCGAGCGGCGCTCCGCAGGGGCCGTTCCTCGAACACCACGCCGAAGCCACCGATGAGGTCGCTGATCAGGTTGTGGAGGACGCTGAACAGCACGGTCACGCCCGAACCCAGCAGGACGAGGAGGGTGCCGCCGATGAGCGAGGCCCGGAACAGCTCCCCGCCCTCGAAGTGGAAGTCCTTCGTCGCCACCAGGTCGCCGACGAAGCTCTCCACACTTCCCCGCAGTCCGGTGATCGACGCCGCCGCCCACAGGGTGATGGCGGCCACCAGCAACACCAGGTAGAGGCTGGTGTAGAGCAGCAGGCTGAACTTCAGCACCGTCCACGGCTCGATCCTGCGCAGGACCAGCCGGACACGCCGCGCCTGGGTCATGAAGCTCCTTTGTCCACAGCGGGACCCGCAAAAAACGTAACCCGGATTCGACCCCGCCAGTCAGTCACGCCCGCCATCCCCCTCCTGGCACACCTCGAAGAGCGTCGGACGGGTGTCGGGGTCGGGCCGACACATGCCCGCCGACGGTGCTACCCCGGCTAAACGGTCGGCAACCGCGGCCGGGACTTCGACGGCCAACCCCGGCGGGTGCACGTCGGTGATCGGGACGTCGGCCCGCAACAATCCCCGCGCCCGAGCGAGGGCGGCTCGCATGGCGGGGGCCAGCCGCTCATCGCCGAGTGATCCTCGGTCGAGCCCGTCGACCGCCCCGTGCGAGCGCCGGGCCCGACCCACCGCCCGGGCCGTACCCAGCTCGACCTCCACCAGGGCGTCGGTGCCGTCGGCCTCGAAGCGCTCGATCTCAGCCCCGTTGGCCGCGGCCAGGTCCCGGGCCTGGGCCTCCCCCGCGGCCGCTCCGGCCAGGGCGGCGGCGTCGGCCGCGGTGCGGGCGCCCGCCCGGTCGGCGGCCGCGACCCCCAGTCGAGCGAGGAGCAGAGCCGCCGCGCCCACCACCACGATGGCCAGCGCCATCAGCGGTAGCACCGAACCGTTCTCCCGGAGAGGGCCCCGTCGGCCGAATGGGTGCCGAGATTGCCGTGGGCACCATGTGGTCTGCATCACTACGTCCTCCTTCACGCTCGTGTCGGAGGGGGAAGTTGGAGGGGGCGACGATCCTTTAGTCGTCGCCGCCGAAGACGGGGGCGACGGCCGCCACCGACTGACCCTCGTCGAGGCTGACGACCTTGACGCCGGTGGCGTCGCGTCCCTGGGACGAGATGTCACGGACCGCCATGCGGATGGTGGTGCCACCTGACGAGATGACGAAGATCTCGTCGTCGAGGCCGGCCATGAAGGCGGCCACCACGTAGCCCCGGCGGGCCGTGAGGCGGATGCCGCGAACACCCATGGTGCCCCGGCCCTTGCGGGGGAAGCGCTCGAGCTTGGTGCGCTTGCCGTAGCCGGCGTCGGTGACGACCAGCAGGTCGGGCGCGTCGGGCCGAGGGGCGTCGGCCGACACCACCTCGTCGTCGTCGCGCAGGCGCATGCCGATGACGCCCTGGGCCGCCCGGCCCGACGCCCGCACCTCGTCCTCCGAGAAGCGGACGGTCATGCCCGACTTGGCGACCATGAAGATGTCGTCGTCGCCGCCGGTCTGGATGACGCGCACCAGCTCGTCGTCCTCCCGGAGGTTGATGGCGATGAGGCCGTCGCGCCGGGACGAGTCGTACTCGGTGAAGCGGGTCTTCTTGACCTGGCCCTTGCGGGTGACGAACACGAGGAAGCGGCTCGTCTCGTAGTCGCGGGTGTCGATGATGGCCTGGATCGTCTCGCCCGGCACCAGGGGCAGGAGGTTGACGATGGCCGTGCCCCGGGCCGTGCGCTCCTTCATCGGGATCTCGTGGGCCTTGAGCCGGTAGACCTTGCCCCGGCTGCTGAAGAAGAGCAGGAAGGCGTGGGCCGTGGTGTGGACGGTGCGCTCGACGTAGTCGTTGTCGCGGAGCTTGGCCCCGGCGACGCCCCGGCCGCCCCGGCCCTGGGTGCGGAAGGCGTCGGCCGCCACCGTCTTGATGTAGCCGGCCTTGGACATGGTGACGACCAGGTCTTCGTCCTCGATGAGGTCGAGGGTGTCGAGGTCGCCGGGGTCGAAGGTGATCTGGGCCCGGCGGGGATCGGCGTGCCTGGCCCGCACCTCGCCCAGCTCGTCCTTGATCACCTGCCGGAGGCGGCCGGGGTCGGCCAGGATGGCCTCCAGCTCGGCGATGGTCTCCCGCAGCTTGGCCATCTCCGCCTCGAGGTCGGACCGACCCAGGCGGGTGAGCCGGGACAGGGTCATGTCGAGGATGTGCTCGGCCTGGACCTCGCTGAAGGAGAACGGCTCCGCCATCAACCCTTCGCGGGCGGCCGCCTTGTCGGCCGAGGCCCGGATGAGGGCGATGATCTGGTCGATCATGTCGAGGGCCCGCAGCAGCCCCTCGACGATGTGGGCCCGGTCGGTGGCCTTGCGCAGCCGGAATTTGGTGCGGCGGGTGACGACCTCGACCTGGTGGTTGACGTAGGCGGTGAGCATCTGGGCCAGGTTGAGCGTGCGGGGCACCCCGTCGACCAGGGCCACCATGTTGACGCCGAAGCTCGACTGCAGCGGGGTGTGCTTGTAGAGGTTGTTGAGCACGACCTGGGCCACCGCGTCGCGCTTGAGCTCGAACACCAGCCGGTTGACCCGGTTGGCCCGCTCGTTGCGGATCTCGCGGATGCCCTCGATGGCCCGGGAGTTGACCAGGTCGGCCGCCTTCTCCGCGATCGACTCGACCGACGCCTGGTACGGGATCTCGGTGGCGATGATCTGGGGGCCGCGGGGGCCGTCCTCGATGGTGCAGACGGCCCGCATCTTGATGGAGCCGCGGCCGGTGCGGTAGGCGTCCTGGATGCCGGCCCGGCCCAGGATGAGCCCGCCGGTGGGGAAGTCGGGGCCCTTGACGAAGGCCATCAGCTCCTCGGGGGTGGCCTCGGGGTGGTCGATGAGGTGGACGGTGGCGTCGATGATCTCGCCCAGGTTGTGGGGCGGGATGTTGGTGGCCATGCCCACGGCGATGCCCTGGCTGCCGTTGACCAGCAGGTTGGGGAAGCGGGCGGGCAGGACCCAGGGCTCCTCCTCCTTGCCGTCGTAGTTGGACACCATATCGACGGTGTCCTCGTCGATGCCCGCGAGGAGCTGCATGGCCAGGGGGGCGAGGCGGCACTCGGTGTACCGCATGGCGCCGGGGGGGTCGTGGGGTGAGCCGAAGTTGCCGTGGCCGTCGACCAGGGGGTGGCGGAGGCTGAAGTCCTGGGCCATGCGGGCGAGCGCGTCGTAGACGGCCTCGGGGGCGTGGGGGTGGTACTTGCCGACCACGTCACCGACGACGCGGGAGCACTTGACGTGGTTGCGGTCGGGGCGGACGCCGGCCTCGAGCATGGCGTAGAGGATGCGGCGGTGGACGGGCTTGAGGCCGTCGCGGGCGTCGGGCAGGGCCCGGGCCATGATGACGGACATGGCGTACTCCAGGAAGGAGCGCTCCATCTCCTCCTGGATCTCGACCGGCTCGACCCGGCCGAACTCGAGGGGCGGGGTGATGCCGTCGCTCATATGTCCCGGGTCATATGTCTAGGAACCTCACGTCCTTGGCGTTCTTCTGGATGAACTGCTTGCGGGCGTCGACGTCCTCACCCATGAGGACGCCGAGGACCTGGTCGGCGAGGGCCGCCTCCTCCACCGACACCCGCAGCAGGGTGCGGGTGGCCTGGCGCATGGTGGTCTCCCGCAGCTCGTCGTGGTTCATCTCGCCCAGGCCCTTGAACCGCTGGAAGTCGGCCTTGTGGTTGGGGTGCTCGGCCAGGAAGGCAGCCTTGCCCGCGTCGTCGTGGATGTAGACCTTCTCCTTGCCCACCTCGGTGGAGTACAGCGGGGGCTGGGCGATGTAGATGTGGCCCTGCTCGACTAGGGCCTTCATCTGGCGGAAGAAGAAGGTGAGCAGCAGGGTGCGGATGTGGGCCCCGTCGACGTCGGCGTCGGTGAGGATCACGACCTTGTGGTAGCGGATCTTCTCGACGTCGAACTCGTCGTCGCCCACGCCGGCGCCGATGGCCGCGATCAGGGACTGGACCTCGGTGTTCTTCAGCGTGCGATCCAGGCGGGCCCGCTCGACGTTGAGGATCTTGCCCCGGATGGGGAGGATGGCCTGGACTCGGGGGTCGCGGGCATCTTTGGCCGAGCCGCCGGCCGACTGGCCCTCGACGATGAACAGCTCCGACTCCTCGGCGTTGCGGGACGAGCAGTCGGCCAGCTTGCCGGGCAGGCCGGCGCCGTCGAGGGCCGACTTGCGGCGGGTGAGCTCGCGGGCCTGGCGGGCGGCGAGGCGGGCCCGGGACGCCTGGATCGACTTGGTGACGACCTGGCGGGCCTCGGCCGGGTGCTCCTCCAACCACTGGTTGAGCTTGTCGTTGGTGGCCCGCTCGACCAGGGAGCGGATGAAGACGTTGCCCAGCTTGGCCTTGGTCTGGCCCTCGAACTGCGGATCGCGCAGTTTGACGCTGACGATGGCGGTGAGGCCCTCCCGGATGTCTTCGCCTTGGAGGTTGTCCTCCTTCTCCTTGAGCATCTTGGCCGCCCGGGCGTAGCGGTTGACCACGTTGGTGAGGGACTTCTTGAAGCCCTCCTCGTGCATGCCGCCCTCGTTGGTGGCGATGCCGTTGGCGAAGCTGTGGATGCCCTCGTAGTAGCCGGTGTTCCACTGGAGGGCGACCTCGACCTCGCCTTCGCCCTCCTTGACCTCGAACTGGGCCACCCGCTTGAACAGGGCCTCCTTGGACGCGTTGAGGTGCTTGACGAAGTCGACGATGCCGCCCGCGTACTTGAAGACCTGCTCCTCGACCTGACCCTCCTGCTGGTGACTCGGCCGCTCGTCGCGGAAGCGGATCTCGAGGCCCTTGTTGAGGAAGGCCATGATCTGCAGCCGCTCGAGCAGGGTCTGGGCCCGGAACTCGGTGCCCTCGGAGTTGAAGATGGTGGGATCGGGCCAGAAAGTGATGGTGGTGCCGGTGCGGCCCCGGGGGGCCCGGCCCATGGGGGCGAGCTTGGAGACGACCTTGCCGCCGTTGGCGAACGACATCACGTAGTGGGTGCCGTCGCGGTCGATCTCGAGCTCGAGCCGGCTGGACAGGGCGTTGACCACCGACACACCGACGCCGTGGAGCCCGCCCGAGATCTTGTAGCCCTCGCCGCCGAACTTGCCGCCCGCGTGGAGGACGGTCATGACCACCTCGGCCGCCGACTTGTTGCGGTGCTTGGCCATGTTGTCGACCGGGATGCCGCGGCCGTTGTCGACCACCCGGCAGGCGCCGTCGGGCAGGAGGGTGACGTCGATCCGGGTGGCGAAGCCGGCCATGGCCTCGTCGACCGAGTTGTCGACCACCTCGTAGACGAGGTGATGCAGGCCGTTGAGCCCGGTGGACCCGATGTACATGCCGGGGCGCTTCCGGACGGCTTCGAGGCCCTCCAGAACGGTGATGTCCTTGGCCCCGTAGGACCCGGTGCTCAGCGCCACAGACGCGCCCTTTCACGTGCTCGGGATCGAGTCGACCCTGGGGTCGAGAGAGTGGGTTTCAGAGGGAGAAACCGCAGGTCAGACCCCCGAACCACACTGATGCAAGGATACCAGACAGGTGTGTCAACTCGGGCGGACCACTACCTTCACGGCGGTGACGACACCCGTCCCCACGGCGTCGTCGAGGCGCCTCCGAAGGGTGGCCTCGAGGTAGGTGAGCTCGGTGACCCACCCGGCCTGGTCGACGGCGATGACGAGGTTCCCGTCGCTCAGGCGCAGGGGTCGGCTGTGGGTGGCCACCGCCGGCCCCACGATCTCGGCCCACCCCGCCACCAGGGTGACGAAGGCGGCCCCGTCCGGTCCACCGATGCGGCGGGTGACGCCGGGCAGGGAGTCGGCGAGCTTGCGGGGGGCGATGTCGTAGCCCGCCTTCTTGAGCGGCCGCCAGGTCACGCCGGCTGGCCGCTCGCCGGCGCCGGTCTGGGGTCGGAAAAGGGGTGCTGAGCGCACCTTTTCATGCCCACGACCGGCGGCGTCGGCGTCATGCCGGGCGCTTCTGGGGTTCGTCGGCGTGGCCGGGCCGGTCCGCGGGGTCGCTCGACTCGTCCTCCGGCGCGGGACGATCGCCAGGCGACGAATTTGGGCCGCGGAAGGAGCAGTGGGGTGTGAGGCGGGCGGCGGTGGCCTCGACCACCAGGTCGGGGGCGGCCGCGACGGGGATGCCGCCGGTGGTGGTGAGGATGGCCTGGCCCGGCGGGAGATGGTCGAGGAGGGCCTGGCTGCGGCGCTCGTCGAGCTCGGAGAAGACGTCGTCGAGGAGGAGGACGGGGGGCTCGCCCGCACTCTCCCCCACCACCCGATGCCCGGCCAGGCGCAGGGCCAACGCCAGCGACCGATGCTCGCCCTGGGACGCGTGGGTGCGGGCGGGCATGCCCGAGACGGTGAGGATCAGCTCGTCGCGGTGGGGACCGACCAGGCACGCCCCCCGGCGCAGCTCCTCGGCCCGGGACGCGGCCAGCGCCGCCGCCAGCCCCCCACTGCGCCACGGCGCCTGGTAGGCCACCCCCACCGGCCGGGCGTCGGCCCCGGCGATCCCGGCGTACGCCGCGTTCAGCGCCGGCTCCAGCCGGTCGACCAGCGCCGAGCGGGCTGCACCCAGGGCGTCGCCCACCGTCGCCAGCTTGGCGTCCCAGACGTCGAGCGTGGGCGCCAGCGCGGGCGACAGGCGGCCGCCGGCGTCACGCAGCAGGGCGGTGCGCTGCCGCAGGATCCGCTCCAGGTCGCGCCGCAGCGCGTCGTTCCGGATGTGCAGCGACACCAGCAGGTCGTCGAGGTACCGGCGCCGGGCGGCCGGACCCCCCTTGACCAGCTCCAGGTCGTCGGGCGAGAAGACGCTCACCACCAGCGCGCCCACCAGGTCGGCCGCCCGTCGCAGCGGCTGACGGTTGACCGACACCCGCCCTCGGCCCCGCACCCGGATCTCGGCCTCGATGAGCAGCTCCCGTCCATCCCGCACGGCTGTCCCCCGCACGACCGCCCGTTCCTCGCCCATCCGCACCAGGGCCTCTCCCGGTGCCCCCCGGAACGACTCCAGCGTGGCCAGGTACCCGACCGCCTCCAGCAGGTTGGTCTTGCCCGCCCCGTTGTCGCCCACCACCACCGTCAGCCCGGGCGGGAACTCCAGCTCAGCAGCGGTGTAGTTCCGAAAGTCGGCGAGCCAGAGTTGGGTCAGCCGCACGCCAAGCCGCCCATGACCTGGCCCGCCCTCAGGACACCCGAACCGGCATCAACAGGTAAAGGAAGTCGGTGCCGCCGTCGGGGTTGGTGGCCACCGGCTTGAGGGTGGCCGGCTTGAGCGCGTCGAGCGTCTCCAGCACCACCTCGTCGCCGGGGATGGCCTCAATGCCTTCGAGGAGGAAGTCGGGGTTGAAGGCCACGGTCATCTCGGTGCCCTCGTACTTGGCGTCGACGTCTTCGCGGGCCTGGCCCACGTCCTGGGTGATGGCCGTGAGCTGCACCCCGTCGGCCCGCAGGGCCAGGCGCACCGGCGTGGCCTCCCGGGCCAGCAGCTTCACCCGGCGGACGGCGTCGATCATGGGCTCCTTGCCCACCGACAGCCGGTTGGGGTAGGTGCTGGGGATGAGTTGGCGGTAGTTGGGGAACTCGCCCTCGATGAGGCGGGTGGTGAGCCGGACGTTGCCCGCCTCGAACGTGGCCTGGTCGGCCCCCAGGCGCAGGGTGACGGTGGGTGAGGCGCTGAGCACCCGGGTGAGCTCGCCCAGGGCCCGCGCCGGCACGAGCACCTGCTTTCCTTCGGCCAGCAGGCTGGTGCCGGGCAGGTCGCGCAGGGCCAGCCGGTAGGAGTCGGTGGCCACCAGTCGCAGCCCGCCGGCCTCGGCCGCCAGCAGCACGCCGGTGAGGATCGGCCGGGCGTCGTCGCGCGACGCGGCCCGCACCACCTGCGTCAACGCCGCCGACAGGGTGGCCGCGTCGAGCGTGACCGCGTCGGCGGCCGGCTCGGGCAGGCGCAGGAACTCCTCCGCCGGCAGGAGGCGCACAGTGAACTGCGACCGCCCGGCCGAGATCACCGCCTCGCTCCCCTCGGCCGAGATCGACACCGCGGAGGGGTCGAGGGCCCGCACGATGTCGGCCGCCAGGCGGGCAGGCACCACGCACACCCCGTCGGCCACCCCGTTGACGGTGGCCTCCACCTGGACGGTGAGGTCGAGATCGCTCCCGGCCAGCTTGAGCGTGTCACCGGCGACTTCCATGCGCACTCCGGACAGCGCGGGCAGGGCCCCGCCGCGGGTGGCCGCGGCCCGGGCGGCGGTGCTCAGCGCGTCGAGGAGGGTGTCGCGTTCGGCCCGAAACTTCACTGGATCGACTCCCCTGCGGTTAGCTCTTTCATATGTAGAACATGGAGAGAGAGCGGTAGGGCTTGTGGATTGGGGAAAGTTCGGTGTTGTCGCAGGCCGGAGCCGGTTTGCGACTCCACCCTGCGTCCCCAGCCTTCCACAGTGGTGAGACAACGAGACGAAATCCCACGCCTGTCACTCGGGATGACGGGGGAGTTGTCGACAGGGGGCGGTAGGACGCGTCCACCGGTCGTGCACCGGCTCCACGGGTAGGGGTCACGAGCCGGCGCTGCGGATGCGGTGCATGAGCTCGGTGACCTGCTCGTAGATCGTCCGCCGCTCCCGCATGAGCTCGGAGATCTTGGACACCGCGTGCATCACGGTGGTGTGGTCGCGGTCGCCGAAGGCCCGCCCGATGGCCGGGTAGCTGAAGTCGGTCATCTCCCGCAGGACGTACATGGCCACCTGGCGGGCGGTGACGAGGGGACGGCTGCGGCTCTTGCCGCACAACTCGTCGACGGTGAGCCCGAACATGTCGGCCGTGGCTTCGATGACGAGCTTGGCTGTGATCTGGCGGGGCGCCTTGGCCGTGATGAGGTCGCCCAGGACGTCCTCGGCCATCTCCAGGTCGAGTGGGACCCGCTGGAGGTTGGAGTAGGCCAGCACCCGGTTGAGGGCGCCCTCCAGCTCCCGGATGTTGTTGGTGATGTGGGTGGCGATGTAGGTGAGGACGTCGTCGGGGGCCTTGGACGGCTCACCGGCTGCCTTCTTGCGCAGGATGGCGAGGCGGGTCTCGAGGTGCGGCGGCTGGACGTCGGTGATGAGGCCCCACCCGAAGCGGCTGCGGAGGCGGTCCTCCAGGGTGGCCATGGCCTTCGGCGGGCGGTCGGAGGAGATCACGATCTGACGACCGGCGGAGTGCAGGTAGTCGAAGGTGTGGAAGAACTCCTCCTGGGTGGTGGCCTTGTTCTCGATGAGCTGCACGTCGTCGACGAGCAGGACGTCGCATCGGCGGTAGCGGAGCTTGAACGCGCCCTGGCTGTTGGTGCGGATGGCCTCGATGAAGTCGTTGAGGAAGTGCTCGGTGGAGACGTAGCGCACGCACATCTGCGGGTAGTTGGCCCGCACGTAGTGGCCGATGGCGTGGAGGAGGTGGGTCTTGCCCAGGCCGGCGTCGCCGTAGATGAACAGGGGGTTGTAGGACACCGCCGGCTGCTCGGCCACGGCCAGGGCGGCGGCGGCCGCGAACCGGTTGGACTCGCCGATGACGAAGTCGTCGAACGTGTAGTTGGGGTTGAGCGCGATCTCGCCCAGGGCGCCGAAGTCGTCAGGGGTGGACTGGCTGGCCCGCACCCCCCCGCCACGGGTGACGGTGCTCCCCGACCCGGGGGAGGGTGGGGTTGGAGGGCTCCCCGAGTCGGCGCCGCCGCCGCCGACCGAACCGACCGGGCTGGCAACGCCGACGCCGACCGTGGCCAGCTCGTCGCCCGAGGCCCGGGCCAGCTCGGTGTGGACCTCGAGCACGATCTGGTGGGCTTCGCCGGCCAGCTCGGTGAGGATGTCCTCCACGAAGCGCAGGTAGCGGCTCTCGATGCGCTCCTTGGCCACCGCGCTTGGGACCGCCAGGATCAGGCGCCGATCCGCGAGTGCAAGGGGGCGAGCCGATTCGAGCCAGGCTTTGCCTGCTCCGTCGGGCAACTCGTTGCGCAGCACGGCCACGCACGCACCCCACAAGTACTCAGCGTTCGGCACCCGCGCAGCCACCTCCCTGGATGTTTCCCACAGGCTTATCCACAGAGAGTGGATAAGTCTCGGGCACCGGATTTATCCGCGGCGCTGCAATGTCCGAGGGCCAGGGAAGTGGGACCCGCTCCCCAAGGGCCGCTCCCGGGGAAGGTGGAAACCGTACCACCGGCGGACGGGCGGGGCACAAGGGGTGAAGGCCGATTCCGGGGCCGCCGGGGCCTGCCCGGCGGGCGGTGTTGCCCACAGGCTCCGGGAGCCTTTAGCCTGGATCGGATTCTTGACTGCAACGATTCTTCCAACGATGAAGCCGGCGCGGGCGCACGCCGGGGAGGCCATGGGTGAAGAGAACATTCCAACCGAACAACCGGAAGCGGGCCAAGCGCCACGGGTTCCGTCACCGGATGTCGACATCGGCCGGCCGGGCGATCCTGTCCGCCCGCCGACGCAAGGGTCGCGCCAAGCTGTCGGCCTGATCTGGTCGGTCCGTGACCGGGCCACGTTCCAGGCCCTGCGCCGGTCCCGGTCCCGAGTCCGTCGGGGGCCGATCACGGTAACCTGGGTGCCCGGTGACCCGTCCGAACCTCCCAGGGTCGCCTATGCGGTCGGCCGGTCGGCCGGCGGTGCGGTGGTGCGCAACCGGATCCGGCGCCGGCTGCGGTCAGTCTCCAGGGAGGCCGGACCGCTGCTCCGTCCCGGCGCTTACCTCGTCGGGGCCCACGCAGGGGCGTCGTCGCTGTCCTATCGAGAACTGAGAGCCACCCTGTGCGAAGCGCTGGCCACCCTGGCCACCAAGGAACCTCCGGCAGCCGCCGGGCGTCGGTCGACGCCGCCGGGTTCGTCGACGACTTCGACTGCGACCGGAACAGCCTCGCCACCACCGCCACCACCACCACCACCACCGGCCGGCGGACGTCCGCCGGCGTGCTGAGCCGGGTGGCCAGTGCTCCGATCCGGCTGTACCGGCTGCTGTCGGCGGGCCGTCTCCCCCACTGTCGCTACTGGCCGACGTGTTCGGCCTACGCCCTGGAAGCGATCGAGGCCCACGGTGCCGGCCGGGGCCTGTGGCTGGCCGTGCGGCGGATCGGGCGGTGTCACCCCTGGGGCGGCTTCGGGGCCGATCCGGTGCCCGCGGCCAGTTCGCGTCGGGTGACCGCTTGATGGGCTCGCCGATGCTGGCCGCCGCCCTCTTCGACTGGCTCTACAACGCCTTTGGGTCGGTGATGGCGTTCTTCTACGCCCTGATCCCGTCCTACGGCTTCGCCATCATCATGCTCACCATCACCGTGCGGGTGGTGCTCATTCCCCTGACGGCCAAGCAGGTGAAATCGCAAAGGGCGATGCAGCAATTGCAGCCCGAGCTGAAGCGGTTGCAGGCCAAGCACAAGGGTGATCGCCAGAAGCTCAACGAAGAGATGATGAAGCTCTACAAGGAGAACAAGGCCAACCCCCTTGCCGGGTGCCTGCCGCTGATCCTGCAGATGCCGCTCTTCATCATCCTGTACCGGCTGATCATCGATCTGAGCAAGGTGCCGCCCAGGCACATCCCGCTGGGGAGCGAACTGCACCAGGCGCTCGTCGAGTCCTCGGGCAAGCTGGAGTCGTTCGGGATCGACCTGTCCAACAAGCCGGCGTCGGTGATCGGGCTGTTCCTGGTGGCGGCGGTGGTCGCCACCGGGTACTACCAGCAGAAGCAGATGACGGCCCGGATGTCGAAGGACGCCATCAATCCCCAGATGCAAATGGTCACCAAGATCATGCCCGCCTTCTTCGGCCTGATCTCACTGTCGGTTCCGGCCGGTGTCGTCCTCTATTTCGTCGTGTCCAACCTGTGGCAGATCGCCCAACAGGCGGTCGCCTTTCGCAATCGTCCCATGCTTGTGGGCGAGGAGGACACGTCGAAGCCGGCAGGCAAATCCGGTGGCTCCGGCGGGGCGGGTGGGTCGGGTGGCGTGGGCGCGGGGGCCAAGGGTGGTGGGGGCGCGGGGTCGACCAAGGGTGGGGGAGCGAAGGATTCGGGGGCGAAGCGGGGTCGTCGAAGACGGGGTCGTCCAAGGTGGGGCCGGCTAAGCCCGCGGTTCCGAAGAAGCCTGGCGGAGGTGGCGGCTCCGGAGGCTCGAACCGCCCCCCCAGTGGGCGGGTCACCCCCAAGGGTGGAGGCACCGGACGGGTCACGCCCAAGGGCGGGCCCGGTGGAACCAGGCCCGGGGGATCGAAGTCGGGAAGCGGCGCCGGGAGCGGGTCAGGCGCCGGCGCCGGCCAGAAAGCAGGGAAGGCGAGCTCCAAGGCGGAGACTCCTCAGTCCTCGGGCGAGAGGCCCTCGGTTCGGGACTCACTGCTGGGCCGCCTGTCGAATCGTGCTGCCAAGGCCAAACGACCACCCCCCGCGGCCCGCCCCAAGGGCCTGCCTCCCACGAAGGGGTCGTCCGGAGGCTCTTCGAGGAAGGAATCGTGACGCGTGGAATGGGTCGAAGTAACTGCAAAAACAGTGGAAGATGCGAAGGAGATGGCGCTCGATCAGTTGGGCGTCGACGAGAGCGATGCCGAGTTCGAGGTCCTGGAGGAGGCCAAGGCGGGCCTCTTCGGGCTGTTGCGGTCGCAGGCCCGGGTTCGGGCCCGAGTCGTGCCGACCGCGGCCCGTCCGAAGGTGGAGCGTCGCGACCGGAAGCGGCCCGGGAGCGGGAGCGGGAGTGGCGGTGGCGGCGGTCGTCGGGAGCGGCCGGCTGCGGCGGCGGGCAGTGCGTCGTCACCCTCCCCGGGTAGCCGCCGCCGCCGGCCTCCTCGGGCTCGCGGGGCGGTTCCGGGAACGGGGCCAGGGGCCGGCCGCGGTCTCCGGCCTCCGACGGGGCCCGTTCGGGTGGGCCTCGCCGCAGCCCGGCCAGGGAAGATCGACCGTCGCGACCGGCGTCACAGGAGGGAGTTGGCATGCACGAGGGTGACCCGGACGTCGATGCGGCGGAACTGGCCGAGGAGTTCGTCGAGGGACTGCTGAACCGCTTCGGTGCCAAGTTCGACCTGGAGCGGCGGGAGATCGACGACGACACCGTGGAGATCGCGGTGACGGGCGACGACCTGGGCATGCTCATCGGCCCGCGTGGCCAGACGCTGGCCGCGGTCCAGGAGTTGGCTCGTACGGTCGTGCAGCGCAAGGCTCCGGGGGCTCGCACCCGCATCCTGGTCGACATCGCCGGGTACCGCATGGCCCGCCGGGAGGCCCTCGAGCGCTTCACCCGGGGCGTGGCCGAGCAGGTGCTGGCCACCGGTGTGGCCCGGGTGCTGGAGCCGATGTCGCCACCCGACCGCAAGGTGGTGCACGACACGGCCAACACCATCGACGGGGTGTCGACGTCGTCGGAGGGCGAGGAGCCCCGCCGGCGGGTCGTGATCATCCCCGACGCAGTCGAGGACGACGGCGACAGCTGACAGTGCCGGCCCCGGTCGGCGGGTGGAGCTCGAGTCCCGGCTGCTGCCGGTGCTGGAGGACGCCCGCCGCCTGGGCCTGATCGGTCCCGGTCATCTCCTCCCCCACCTCGACCACGCCCTCGGTTTCGGGCCGGCCGGGGGTGTGTGCCTCGACCTCGGGAGCGGCGCCGGCCTGCCCGGCCTCCCGCTGGCCCTGGCCTGGCCCGAGAGCCGGTGGACGCTGATCGACGGCGGCGTTCGGCGGGTGGAGTTCCTGGTCGAGGCGGTGCGGGCGCTCGGGATCGCGGATCGGGTGACGGTGGTCGAGGGCAGGGCGGAGGAATTGGCCCGACGTGAGGGGCTGCGGGGTCGTTTCGACCTGGTTGTGGCTCGGGGCTTCGGTCCCCCGGCGGTGACGGCCGAGTGTGGGGCCGGTTTCCTGGCCGTCGGGGGTCGGTTGGTGGTGAGCGAGCCGCCCGGGGGCCGGCCGGACCGGTGGCCGTCGGTGGGATTGGCCATGCTTGGGTTGGAGCCGGTCGAGGGAGAGGGAACTCGGGAGGCGGGCGGGGCGGCGTATCAGGTGCTTCGGCAGGCGGCGCCCTGCCCCGACCGGTTCCCCCGCCGGGTGGGCATCCCCGCCAAGCGGCCCCTGTTCGTCACGGGATAATTGGCGAACGACCACGCCGGACACACGCTACGGCGGTCCTCGCTGCTCGGCCGGCCCGCGGCGGGGTCGCCATCGAGGAGGGCATCTGACGACCCACCGAGACTTAAGGCTCCTCGGTCGGTTCTGGAGCCGCTGGGACGCGGCAACGTGGTTCGCGGGGGTTCGACGGCAGGGGAGTGTCGAATCGTGTCCGGGGTCTTCGCGGGGAGCCTGCACGCACGGGATGTACACGTGCTGCTGCCCCGCCGTTCACCCGGCAGGCACTCCCCTACCTCAGACCAGGGAACGATCGCTGGCGTGGTCCGACCTACGCCCCGGGGAACGTTCCAACACTCGGCGAAATTGTTTCACGTGGAACACGAGCTTGATGCTTGACCCGGGGTCGAGAGGTGCCATGATGGGGAGCCGTGAGCGAGGAAAACGGACACTCCTGGCCCGCCGTCGATGTGGAGCCACCTCCGACTCACTTCTCCGGCGACGGCCCGCCCGACGACGATATCCCCTCGATCCTCGAGTTGGCCGGTATTGCGGACCCGTCTGCGTCGCACCGCGCGCCTCCCCTGTTGGAGGTGGCCCCCCACGCGCCGCCCGCCCCGTCAGACGAGGTGGCCGAGTCGGATTGGGACATCGCCGCATCCACCCAGATCCTCGATCGCCCGCTCCCCACCCCCTCTTCGACCGACGAGTCCCCCGTCGCGGCCGAGCCCGACTCCGCCGCCCCGCCGCCGACGCCCGAACCCGCACCGTCGCCAGCGGCGCCCGATCCCCTCGCCCGGCCGCCCCTTCCCCGGGTGATGGCCGTGGCCAACCAGAAGGGCGGGGTGGGCAAGACCACCACCGCCGTCAACCTGGGCGCCGCCCTGGCCGAGATGGGCTACCGGGTCCTGCTCGTCGACCTCGATCCCCAGGGCAACGCCACCACCGGCGTGGGCGTCAACGCCCGCAACCTCCAGTCCTCGATCTACGACGTCCTCCTCGCCGACCTGCCCATGGAGGACTGCATCGAGCCGACGGGCGTCCGCAACCTGTTCGTCGCCCCGGCCATGATCGATCTGGCCGGGGCCGAGATCGAGCTCGTCCCCGCGTTCAGCCGTGAGCTCCGCCTTCGACGGGCGATCGAACGCATGGACGGCGACTTCGACTTCATCATCATCGACTGTCCCCCGTCGCTCGGCCTGCTGACGGTCAACGGGCTGGCCGCAGCCACCGAGGTCGTCGTCCCGATCCAGTGCGAGTACTACGCCCTCGAGGGCCTGGGCCAGCTCATGCGCAACGTCCAGCTCGTCCAGCGCAACCTCAACCCCCGCCTCGACCTGTCGACGATCATCCTCACCATGTACGACGCCCGCACCAAGCTGGCCGAGCAGGTGGCCAAGGAGGTGCGCAAGCACTTCGGCGCCAAGGTGTGCCGCAACATCGTGCCTCGCACGGTCCGCCTCTCCGAGGCCCCGTCGTTCGGGCAACCCATCATCGTGTTCGACTCCACCTCGCGCGGCGCTCTGGCCTACCGCGAGCTGGCCAAGGAGGTAAGTGGTGGCGCGCCGCAGCGGACTCGGTAGGGGCCTCGGGGCCCTCATCCCGGCAGGGAGCAACGACTGGGCGGACTCCGCCTTCCAGGACCTACCCACCTCGGCGATCTTCCCCAACGCCCGCCAGCCCCGCAGCGCCTTCGACGAGGAGGCCATGGCCGCGCTGACCGCGTCGGTGCGGGAGCTAGGCGTCCTCCAACCGGTCTTGGTGCGGGCGATGGGCGAGGGCACCTACGAGCTGATCGCGGGGGAGCGGCGGTGGCGGGCGGCCAAGCGGGCCGGGCTGCCCCTCGTTCCCGCTATCATCCGCACCGTCGACGACACGTCGTCGCTGGAGCAGGCCCTGGTGGAGAACCTCCAGCGGGAGGACCTCAACCCCCTCGACGAGGCCGCCGCCTACCAGCAGCTCCTGGAGGACTTCCACCTCACCCACGACGAGCTGGCCACCCGCATGGGCAAGAGCCGGGCCGCCATCTCGAACACCCTCCGGCTTTTCCAGCTGCCGCCGTCGGTGCAGCGCCTGGTCTCGGAGGCCAAGCTCACCGCCGGCCACGCCCGGGCCCTGCTCACCTGCCCCGACCGGGCCTTCCAGGAGACCATGGCCAAGCGGGCGGTGGCCGAGGGCCTGTCGGTGCGGGCGGTGGAGGAGGAGTCCCGCCGCCACAACCAGAAGGCCACCGCGACGGCCCCCACCGGCCCGGCCCGCCGCCTACGCCCGCCGGGATTGCTCGAGCTCGAGGAGCGCCTGTCGGATCACCTCGACACCCGGGTGAAGGTGGAGATGACCGCCAACCGGGGCAAGGTCGTGATCGAGTTCGCCAACCTGGAGGACCTCGAGCGCATCTACCGGGCGATGACCGGCGGCAAAGTCACGACGCCGTAATTGCAAAGTCGGGCAACGGCTCCCCCGCCCGGAACGACCGCGTCTCTCCCGGTCCTCCACACCAAATCCTCCACAGCTTGTTCGTGCGCTGTGGAAAGCGGGTCACCCAGGCCCCTCCGGGGATCCCTCTCGTGCGTCTTCGGTCCGTTCCGATGCCTTCTGCAGCATCTCCAGTAGATCGCCGAGCCGACGGTGTTCCGTCTCCAGGTGACGGAGCGGCATGGCGTCGTTGACCACGTAGTGGTTGCGCCGCCCCTGCCTGGTCCTCGCCAGGTAGCCGGACGCGACCAGTTGGCCTACGATCGCTTGGACCCGTCGCTCGGTGATGCCGACCCTCACGGCGACGTCGCGCATCCGCACTTCGGGATTTTCGGCGATGCAGAGCAGGACGAGCGTGTGGCTGGTCACGAACGTCCAGCTGTCGTCCATGGCCATGATGGTACGGGGAGTGAAGGCAACGATCACGAACTCGTCATCACGAACTCGTCATCACGAACTGCCCATCACGAACTGCCCATCACGAACTACTAGTCACGAACAAAACAGCGGTGCTACCTTCCCCTCGATGACCGGCGCCGAGATCAATGTGCACGTCTTGCTGGCTCTCAGCATCGTGATCGCGGCGGCCAAGCTGTCGGGCTGGGCCATCTCCCGGATCGGCCAACCTCGGGTGCACGGCGAGATCCTGGCCGGCATCATCCTCGGGCCGAGCCTCCTGGGCCTCGTGTGGTCGGGCGCCCTCGACTACCTGTTCCCCACGGAGGTGATCGGAGCCCTCCGGGTGCTGGCCCAGGTGGGCCTGGTCCTTTTCATGTTCCTCATCGGCCTCGAGCTCGATCTCGACAAACTGCGGGGCAACGGGCACAAGGCAGTGGTCATCAGCCAGATGTCGATCCTCGCCCCGGTCGCACTCGGTGCTCTGCTCGCGGTCTGGCTCTACCCGAGGCTCGGCGACGACGTCGACCAGCTCGGCTTCACGTTGTTCATGGGGGCGGCGATGGCGATCACCGCCTTCCCGGTGCTGGCCCGGGTGTTGCAGGAGACGGGTCTCACCCACACGCGCATCGGGGTGCTGGCGATCACCTGCGCGGCCGTCGACGACGTCACCGCCTGGTGCCTGCTGGCGGTGGTCGTCGCCCTGGTCCAGTCGTCGGGTGCAGCCGCCGTGGCCCAGGTGGTCGCCCTGTCACTCCTGTACCTGATCGTCATGCTCCGTGTGGTCAGGCCGGCGGTGCGACGGCTTCCCTCCCTGCCCCTCTGGGTCGCGGTCTGCCTTGCCCTCGCCAGCGCCTGGGTCACGGAGCAGATCGGCATCCACGCCATCTTCGGCGCCTTCATGGCCGGTGCCGTCATGCCTCGCCGGGCCGACATCCAGCAGGAGATCCACGAGCGCCTGGAGCACGCCGTCCTCGCCTTCCTCCTGCCTGTCTTCTTCGTGGTCGTCGGGCTCGCCACCCGGGTCGACCTGCTCGACTCGGTCTACCTGTGGGGCGTCACGGCTCTCGTCATCGCCACGGCCGTCGCCGGCAAGTGGGGCGGCTCCATGCTGGCGGCACGGGTGATGGGCGAGAACTGGCGGGACGCGGCCGCCATCGGCATCCTCATGAACACCCGCGGCCTCACCGAGCTGGTGATCCTGAGCGTCGGTCTCGAGCTCGGCGTCATCACCCCCACGATCTTCACGATCATGGTCCTGATGGCGCTCGTCACCACCCTGATGGCCACACCGATGCTGGCCCTCGTCTCACCGATCTACCACCGGGGGATGACTTCCTCCGATGGGCCGGCGGAGCCCCCGCCGGAGCCGCCGCCTGCCGACGCCGAGGACGAAACCCCCGGTGCCGGGGTTGGCGTGGCCTCGCCGTAGAGAGCTCGGGCCCCCTTAGAGGAACTCGGCCAGATCGTCGAGCAAGGCGGCCTTCGCCTTGGCCCCCACGATGCGCTTCTTGGCCACGCCGTCCTTGAACACGATCATGGTGGGGATGCTCATCACCTGGTACTTGCGGGCCGACGCCGGGTTGTCGTCGACATTGAGCTTCCAGATGCGGACCTTGCCCTCGTTCTCGGCTGCGATCTGGTCGAGCAGCGGCGCCACCATGCGGCACGGGCCGCACCACTCGGCCCAGAAGTCGACCACCATGGTGACGTCGGCGGCGGCGACTTCCTCTTCGAACGTGCTGTCGGTGAGGACGTCTACTCCCTCAGCCATGACCTGCCTCCTGTAGTACCGGGGGGAGAACATCTCCCTGCTGTCGGTGAAACGCCAGCGCCGCGCTCGGGATTCCGCCCGCACCTACCACTCGGTGGGTGTCCCCGCGATCTCGGCCTCGTGGGGCTGCGACTCCAACCACCGCTCGGCGTCGATGGCCGCCATACAGCCGGTGCCGGCGGCAGTGATGGCCTGGCGGTAGATGTGGTCGACCACGTCGCCGCCGGCGAACACCCCGTCGACGTTGGTGCGGGTGCCGGTGGTGGTCACGAGGTAGCCGTTGTCGTCCATGTCGAGCTTCCCCACGAACAGCGACGTGTTGGGGACGTGGCCGATGGCGACGAACAGGCCGGCGATGTCGAGCACCGATTCCTCGCCGGTCTTCACGTTGCGGACCTTGACCCCCTCGAGCATGCCGTCGCCGAGCAGCTCGACCGGCACCGAGTCCCAGACGAACTCGATGCGCTCGTTCTTGAACGCCCGCTCCTGCATGATCTTCGAGGCCCGCAGCTGGTCACGGCGGTGGATCACGTAGACCTTGGTGGCGAACTTGGTGAGGAAAGTGGCCTCCTCCAGGGCGGAGTCGCCCCCGCCGACCACGGCGATGGTCTCGCCCTTGAAGAAGAAGCCGTCGCAGGTGGCGCACGTCGACACCCCGTGGCCGATGAGCTTGATCTCGTTCTCCAGCCCGAGCAGCCTGGCCTTGGCCCCGGTGGACACGATCACCGAGCGGGCCTGGAACTGCACGTCGCCCACCTCGACGAGGAAGGGCCGCACCGAGAAGTCGACCCGGGTGACCTTCTCGGTGAGGAACTCGGCTCCGAAGCGGGCCGCCTGGGCCCGGAAGTTGCCCATCAGCTCCGGCCCCTGGATGCCGTCGACGAAGCCGGGATAGTTCTCCACCTCGGTGGTGAGCATGAGCTGTCCGCCGGGCTGGTCGCCGGTGGACGACAGCTCACCCTCGATGACCAGGGGACGGAGGTTGGCCCGGGCGGTATAGATGGCCGCCGTCAGCCCTGCCGGCCCGGAACCGATGATGATCACGTCGCGAACGTCTCGCACTGCCAGCATTCTCCTCGATTGGGCGGAACAGGGGACCGACCGGCGGGGACGGTTCGGTCAGGCCGACTGCGGCTTTGGTGTCCGCTTCGCCCGTGCGAATGACAACCGCCCGCCGGCCACAAATATTGCCCCCAGGACGAGGTACGGGATCCACACCGGCCCCGGGATCACCGCCAGCACCCGGAAGAAGAGGATGAGCAGCAGGACCAGGGCGGTGAGGCCCAAGATGGCGGCCAGCAGCCCGTAGACCACCATGCGGACGATGCCGACCAGGCGGTCGGAGGTGTTGGCCCGGACCTTGGCCACCACTTCGTCGATGCGGTCGGCGATCTCGGCGGCCCAGTCGGCCTGCGGGCGGGCCGGGACCGGAGCCGCTTCCGAGCCGGAGGATGGGGTTGTCGCGGGCGCGGTGGGCGGGGGCGTCATCGGGCGGGCGGGGGGCGGTCGGGGAGTCGCCGGGGGCCTCGGCCGGGCGGCCGGCTTGGTGATGGTGGGCGTCTCGTTGGAAGCCGCTGCCGTGAGGGCGGCCGTGGCGCCGGGCAGATCGACGGCCGGGGACGCCGGTGAGGCGGGATCCGTCGCCGGCGCTTCGGCGGCGGTCGCCGCCGGGCCTGGGCCGGCGCCCGCGGCACCCGTGACGGGCCGTCGGGTGGCGGCCGCCCGCGGGGGAGTGGGGGAAGGGGTCTCCGCCGGGGGGGTGGTGAGGCCGCCGGCGCCGTCGGTGGGGGGGACGACGACGGCCAGGATCTCGGCGGTGGCGGGGTCGCCGGAGGTCCCCGCCGGCGTCGGCGTGAGGGGCCCGGAGTCGGCCGGCGTCAGATTGGGGTCGTCCGCCACGGGCGGGAGCCTACCCTTGCCCGGGTGCGGTTCACTCTTTCCCTCGTCGCCGGGGCCATGGTGGCGGCTGTGGCCGCCGTCCTCCTCGGTGAGTACGCCTTCGACGGCCTGGCCGTGATCGGGGCGGGCCTGGTCCTCGGCCTGTTCGTCTCCGAGGCCACGACCAGCGTCGCCCGCCGCCGGTCGCTGCTGCTGGCCGTCGTCGGCGCCCTGTACACCGTGGGCGGCCTGCTCGGGGCGGCGTGGATATCCACCGATCACCGGCTGTCGATCGTGGGCTTCAAGGGGTGGCTGGCGGTGGCGTTGGGCGCGGCCGCGGCCGCCTTCAGGGCCCGGCCGCTTCGAGAACGACCCGACAGCCCCCCGCCTGAGCCAGGGCCAGAAGAGTGACGGGCCCGGCGACGTCAGGGGCGGGGTCGAAGCCGAGCACCACCACCGGGACGCCTTGCACCCGGCCGGTGGCGAAGTAGACGACGGTCCCCAGGCCGGAACGGGCGGACCGGACCTCCATCTCGCACGGGCGGGTGCCGACGACCTTGGGTGTGAGGTCGGCGTCGGCCTCCGCCGACGCGATCCCGGCGGGCGCGGCTGCCTCCGGCGCCACCTGCCGTTGGACCAGCACCGATTGGGCCCGCTGGGCCAGGGTGGTCGCATCGGCGATGTCGCCCAGGTCGCCGCCGTTGACGCCGAGGACGAGATCGGGCGGGGCTGCGAGGGCGCCCGACACCCCGGCACCGCCCACCGAATCGCCGGCCAGGTCGGTGGCGGTGCGCTCCTGGGTGGGACCGGCCGCCACGGTGGTGTTTTCGTCCCGGCCGGTGCCCTGGCCGAGCACGCCCACCCCCACCAGGATGGCCACCACCACGGCCGCGGCCGAGCCCACCCCGATCCAGACCCCGGAACGGTCGCCCCCCCGACTCCGACGGCGGCCGGCGGTGATGGGGATGGGCGCCGCCGGCCCCGGCCGCGACGGCACCGGCCGACCGCCGGAAATGCCACCGCCACCGCCACCGCCGCCGCTGGAGCGTGCACCGGCACCACCGGCACCACCGGCAGCCCCCACATCGCCGGCGCGAGCGGAGCGGCCGTCGCCGGCCCCGGCAGCATCGGCGGCGCCAGAACGCCCGGCGCGGGCGGGACGAGCATCGCCGTCCCCGGCACCGAAAGGCCCGGCGCGGGCGGGACGACCATCACCGTCCCCGGGGCGGCTCTCCGCCGTTCCTGGCAAACGATGACCTTCCGTGATATCTGACGTGCTTTCGACCGCCGAATCGAGCGCCCGGGCGATGGCCCGGTCACGGGCCGACGGGACCCGGGGCGGCACGGGGGTGGCGACCAGGGCGCTCGCCGTCCGCAGCCAGCGCAGCTTGGTGCGGCACTCGGCGCAACCGGCGACGTGCTCCTGGAGGGTGGACGCCTCCGCGCCGGCGGTCTCGCCGTCGGCGTGGGCGCTCAGCGCCTCGAGGTCGGGATGTCCGGGGAGGGTGTCGTCGGTGCTCATGCTTGTCCCGTTGGACGTTCGCCGGGGGCCGGCGGGTTCCCGTCCGGGTCGAGGAACGGGATCAGGGCCGACCTGCCCCGGGCGATCCGCGACCGGACGGTGCCGATGGGCACGGCGAGCACCTCCGCGATCTCGCCGTACGACAGGCCGCACAGGTCGCGCAGCACCACCGCCACCCGGTACTCGGGGACCAGGCCGGTGAGGGCGGCGTCGACCGCCACCCGGGTGTCGACCCCCGAGTACTCGTCGACCCCACTGCCGCCCAAACCCTCGTCCGAGGGCAGCCCGGGTTCCGGACGCCGTCGGCGCCGGCGCAGCTCGTCCAGGCAGGCATTGGTGGCCACCCGGTAGGCCCACGTCGAGAACGACGACCGCCCGTCGAAGCCGCCCAACGCCCGCACGATGGCGATCAACGCCTCCTGGCAGGCGTCGGCGCCGTCGGCGTCGTTGCCCGTCACCCGCCGGCAGAGGGCGTAGAGACGGTCGTGGTGGCGGCGCAGGAGGGTGTCGAGGGCGCCCCGATCGCCGTCCTGGGCCGCCGCCACCAGGGCCGCGTCGCTCCGGTCGTCTCCGATGGGCCGAGAGCGTACCGATCCGCCAACACCCAGGCAGGCCGGCGGTCAGGCCGGCATCGACCGTCAGGCGGCGGTGAGCTGCACGTCGCCGATGGCGAGGGACGTGCTCGTGGGGTTGGTGATCCACACCAGCACCGCCGCCCCCGTCGTCCCGTCGAGATCGAAGGTGGCGTTCGCCCCAACGCCCTTCCTGGTCGCCACCGCCGAGCCCCACGCGGCCCGGCTCGACCGGGACGCGTCGGCCACGACCACCTCGGCGTCGAAGTTGCGGCTGGTGCCCACCAGCTCGAGCTCGCCCAGCTCGGCCGGACCGTCGAGCACGAGCACGAAACCCAGGCCCGGCTTGAGCCCGGCGAAGTTCGCCCCCCCGTACTGCGACGACCGCCACGTCGTGGATGGGTCGTCGTCGACCAGGTTGCCGACCTCGTCCTCGTGCTCCTCGCCGTCGCCGTTGGGATCGAACGAGGTCACCGACGCGATGGACACAGCGGCCGCCCCGCCGCCCCCGCCGCCCCCGTCCCCGTCTCCCGTCTCGCTCGGCTGATCGCCCAGCAGGCGTTGGCCGGTGTCGGACCGGGCGAAGATCACGCCCACGATCCCCAGGGTGACGGCCACCACCACGATGAGCACGGTGGGCACCATCCACGAACGCTCGCTCTGGGCGAAGGTCTGGGGGACGCCGTGGGGTGGGGTGTCCTCCCGGACGATCATCGGCACCGCGTCGTCGGACCGGGTGTCGACCGACAGCAGCGCGCTCTGGAGGGCGGCGGCGGTGGGGTAGCGGTCGTCGGCCGACTTCGCCATCGCCTTGAGCACCACCGCCTCCAGGGGCCGGGGGATGCCGGCCCGCACCTGGCGGGGGTTGAGCGGCTTCTTGTCGACGTGCTGGATGCCGATGGCCATGTCGGTGTTGCCCACGAACGGGGCCCGGCCGCACAACATCTCGTAGAGCACGACGCCGAGGGCGTAGACGTCGGCCCGGCGGTCGACGGGCTTGCCCTCGAACTGCTCGGGCGACAGGTACTTGGCCGTGCCCACCACCATCCCGGTGCCGGTGAGGTCCCAGTCGGCCCCCGCGCCCACGGCTCCCACCAGGGCGGCCTTGGCGATGCCGAAGTCGGCCACCTTCACCCGCCCGTCGGGGCAGAGGAGGATGTTGGCCGGCTTCACGTCCCGGTGGACGATGCCCGCCTGGTGGGCGTAGTGGAGCGCCCCCGCCACCTGGGCCGCGATGGTGGTGGCCTCGGGGGAGTCGAGGGGACCCCGGTCCACCAGGACGTCCTTCAGGGTGCGGCCGTCGACCAGCTCCATGACGATGAAGGCCAGGCCGCCCTCGACGCTCACGTCGACGCCCGTGTCGTACGTGGCGACGATGTTGGGGTGGGCCAGGCGGGCGGCGGCGATCGCCTCCCGCCGGAACCGCTCGAGGAAGGACGGGTCGGCGGCCAGCTCGGGCAGGAGGACCTTGACCGCCACCGAGCGGCCGAGCACGTCGTCGCCCGCCTCCCACACCTCGGCCATGCCGCCCCGGGCGATCTGGTGGCGGAGCCGGTAGCGCCCGCCGATGAGCTGGCCGGGAGAGATGAGGTCGGGTGCGATCAATGGTCCTGTCTTGTTAGCCGGGCACCTGGAAGGCCACCCCGATGGTACGGGGCCCGGTGTGGCTTCCGACCACCGCCCCCAGCTGGCCGATCACGATCCGCTCCCGGGGGAAATGGGGCGCCAGCAGTTCGATGAAGGCGTCGACGTCGGGGGCGTCGCCGTGGAGGACGGCGAGGTTCTCGAGCCTCGGCTCCGCCGTCACCCGGTCGACCAGGTACTGGAGGGCCTTCGACCGGGTGCGGACCTTGGGGCCGGCCTCGACCGCCCCGTCGACCACCTCGATGACCGGCTTCACCGACAGCATGGTGCCCATCAGGGCCTTGGCCGCCCCGATGCGGCCACCCTTCTTGAGGTTCTCCAGGGTGTCGAGGGTGGCGTGGATCCTGGTCCGGGCACCCATGTCCTCGGCCATGGCCACGATCTCGTCCACCGAGGCGCCGGCCGCGCCCGCCTTGGCCGCCTCGATGCAGATCGTCCCCAGGCCCAGGCTCACCGACTTGGAGTCGACCGCCCGCACCGGCAGCTCGCCGGCCATGGCCTTGGCCGCCGTCTCCGCGGCCTGGATGGTGGCCGACAGCTTCGACGACAGGTTGATGCACACCACGCCGGACGCGCCGGCCGCGGCTGCGTCGCGAAAGGCCTGCTCGAAGGCACCGGGGGACGGCGCCGCG
Source organism: uncultured Acidimicrobiia bacterium (assembly GCA_963836205.1). Classification (GTDB taxonomy): domain Bacteria; phylum Actinomycetota; class Acidimicrobiia; order Acidimicrobiales; family AC-14; genus JAXDMK01. The sequence continues at coordinate 32,037 of CAWIIV010000007.1, forward strand.
GTCGACGGCAGCACCGCCGAGGCGGCCGACCGGGCCCAGAAGGCGGACGGGGTGAGGTCGCGCCCGTCGACGAACTCCTCGTCGCCGAAGCGGATCGACAGCGGCACCACCGTGATCCCGTGTTCCTTGACGACCGCCGCCGGAAGGTCGCAACTGCTGTCGGTGACCACTCGCACGACGGCCATGGATCGCTAGCCTCCTCCGAGGGTGCCCGGCGTGGGGAACGGCGGGGACTCGTTGTTGGGGTCCCCGGTGGCGGTGGATGGCGGCGCGTGGGGGGGACCAGGGACGGCTTGGACGGTAGTGCCCCCGGTGATGATGCGGAGCGGGGGAGGGGCGGGGGCCAGCTCCAGCCCTTCGAGCTCCGACGGTTCCATCAGCCGCCGGGCCCGCCGGCCCTTCATGGAATGTCGTCCCCACCAGAGGGCGAGGAACAGGGCCGCCCCGATGGAGATGGCCAGCCCCACGCCCGACGTGGCCGTGGAGCGGACGGTGAGCCGGGCCCGGCCCACGATGAGGTCGCCGTCGGGCGACTCCAGTGTGATGCGGATGGGGAAGGTGCCCGACGTCCGGGCCACCACGGGGAAGCGGTGGGTGGTGTTGAGCCGGGTGAGGTCGATCTCCAGCCGGGCGCCGCCGGGGAAGTCGAGCTTGTCGCTCTCCATCCGCACCACCACCTTGACCGGGTGGCCGGTGTGGTTCTGGAACGTCACCGGGATCTCCCCCTCGCGGGAGGTGAGGGTGATCGACCGGTCCTGGGGCATGACGATGCCGCCCAGCTGCTCGTCGATGGCGTCGCCCACGCCGGCCAGGTAGGGCTCCCGTTGGCGGACGGAGCGGAAGTCGGCCGACTCGGTGACGAGCAGTCGCTCGCCGAGGTTGCCCGACACCGCGTTGGTCGGCCCCAGGACGGAACCGAGGGCGTCGAGGCGGCGCCGCACGGAGCGGATCTCGTCGACCAGCCCGGTGAGGCTGCCCCCGGGGTCGACCACCGGCCGCCGGACGAGGGGTTCGCCCAGGTCGGTGGCGTCGGGCACGGTGGCGAACAGGTCGTCGAGGCCGATGGCCGCCACCACCGGGTGGTTGGCCAGCCCCGCCCGGAAGGTGTCGAGGAACACCCGGTCGGGCTGCCACTCCCGGGGGGCGAGGGCCACCACGCCCCGATCGTCGCCGGGCAGGTCGAGGTAGAGCACGGCCAGGTCGGCCAGCAGGTGGCTGGCCTGGAGGGCGGGGTTGGCCTTGCCTTCCTGGTCTGGGCCGGCGAAGTGGGCGGTCAGCCCCGCGTCGGCCGCCGCCCCGTGCACCGTCGACCGTTCGCCGTCGAGCTGGAACGGGCCGGTGAGGGTGACGAGCTGGTCCGGGATGGGGCTGAGCCCGGCCTCGGTGGCCACCACCTGGTCGACGCCGTAGCGGCCGGCGAGCAGGTCGATCGAGGCCGCGTCGAGCGGTTCCTGGGCCACCCACGTGCGGCTCACCGGCTCGGGCACCCGGAGGACCTCGCTCAGGGTCGTCGTCCCCCGCTCCATCTGCAGGGCGACCTCGTCGTCGAGGCCGGCGGCGCTGAGGGCGGGCAGGCTGACGGGGACGTAGGTGCCGCCGATGAGCGACCGGTCGGACACCGCTTCCCGGAGCGACGTGAGCACGACCCCCGCCCGGGGGTCGTTGCTTGCCACCAGGGAGGCCACCGTCTCCGGCGTGGGGACGAACGACACCGGCAGGCTGCCGGCGGCGTCGATGGCGAGCGCCAAGCCGGCCAGCTCGGTCTCGTCCGGGCGGCGGCGGGTGCCGTCGGGCTGGAGCGCGGGCTGGTCGTGGATGGGCAGGACGACGGCGACGCCCAGCTTGGGCCCGATGTGCTCGCCCGGCAGGTAGACGAGGTGGGTGACGAACTCGTCGAGCACGTCGAAGTCGTCGCGGTCGCGCAGCTCGACCCGAACCGGGTGGACGCCGTCGCGGAAGCCGAGGCCGGCGGTGACGGCCACCGAGTAGTCGCCGTTGGGCTCGGGGTTGAGTCCGCCGAGGGGGAACACCGCCACCGGCAGCTCCGGCTCGCCGAAGATGCGGTTCTCGAGCGTCTCCTGGAACTCCGACCGGAAGGCGACGGCGGCGTACACGCTCACCGCCACCTCCAGGTTCGAAGGCCCCGTCGGCCGGGTGACCTTGAAGCGCACGCCCCACTGCCCGTCGGCCACGGCCACGTACGGGGTCTGGGCCACGAAGTCGATCGCCCCCGTGCCCGTGCCCGTGCCTGTCGGCTGGGTGCGGGCGGCGGCGCGGGCGGCGGCGGCGGCGGTGGTGGTGGCGGCGGTGGTCGCCACGGCGAGGACGATCGCGGCGGCCACGAATGCGGACGCCGTCCGGCGGAGTTGCGTCGTCACGGCACCAGGCTGCGGTGAAGGACGGCCAGGTTGGACGGCTCCTCCCGGAAGCCGATGCGGACGTAGAGGGCCAGGGCGGCATCGTTGCCGAACTGGGTGTTGACCACCGCCCGCTGGACGCCCCGTCGCCGCAGCCAGCGCAGGCCGTCGAGGGCCAGGGCCCGGCCCACGCCCGTGCGCCGGGCGCCGACGGCCACCGCCAGCCGCTGGAGGTAGCCCTGGTCACCGGCCCGGCCGGTGATGGCGTAGCCCGCGATCCACCGGCCCCCTCCGCCGGTGGCGACCCGGAATCGGGTGGACGGGGTGGCGGTGAGGGCCTCCTCCAGCCCGGCCCGATCGAGCCGCCAGAAGGGGCTGAAGGAGCCGGCGTCGACGTCGAGGATCGTGTCGTAGTCGGCCGGGGCCGCCTTGCGCAGGTGGTGGGGGCCGACCGCGGGCCGGTAGGGAACGCCGACCAGGTCGTGGCCCAGGAAGCGGAGGTGCTCGTGGGGAAGGAACCCGACCGCGAGGAACGGGCGCTGCTCGCTGCCGGCCAGGGCCGAGGTGATGACCTGGGTGTAGCCCCGGTCGGCGAGCTGGTCGAGGCATCGGAGGAGGAAGTCGGCCGAGGGCGGCGGATCGTAGGGGAGGGGGGCGAGGTAGGCCACGTGACCGTCGCCGCGCCACGGGCCGGCGCGGGCCCGCTCCCGGCCCCATTCCAGGACCTCGGTCGTGACGGTCATCGGTGCCATCGAGGATACCGGCGGGCGACCGGAGAGCATCGGTCGCCGCCGATCGCCGCCCCCGCCCACCCCCCCTTTGGGTGTGCAGTCGTGTCGGTATATCCACCACAACCGCACAACCAACCGTGCGAACGGAGTTCCCGGAGACGGCGGTCGGTAGCGTTGTCGCCATGTTGCGTCCTGAGAACTGGACCAGACCAGCGGGTGCGAGTCCCGCCCGGGTAATCGCCGGAGAGCCCGGTAGCAGGCCCCGGTTCGTCGCCGAGAGGCGGCGGGCTGAGCGGGGCGTCAAGAGCCTCTTTGGAGGGAGCAAGCGTGCGGGCCGTAGTGCCACCAGGCGCGAGTCCTGCAGCCTCGTCAAACGCACAACGGGGGAGCCGAGCCGCTCATGTCACGGCGAAGGCCACGTCCGACCGACTGGCGTTCCGGACACGCCCCTGGTCGGGTCCCCTCGGGGTACGGGGAGCGGCACGTACGCACGGTCAGGTTCGGAACAGGAGAGACCCGTCTGCGCAGCCTCGTCAGCAAAGACCGCTCGTATAAGCCAGTGGTGAAATCGAGCGGAGCGCAGCGGGAGTCCGACGGGGTCGTAGTACCGCTGATCGCCGGGATGAACCCGGCGGGAGGGAAGGGCCCCGACTTCGGTCACGCCGGAGACGGAAGTAAGCGCCAGGGCATGGCCGGGAACGCCCGGCCCAACTCCCCCGGCGGGCAGCCGCCCACCGACAACGTGCGAAAACTCCAGAACCGGCTATGGGCTGCGGCCAAGCAGTCTCCGGGTCGCCGCTTCCACGCCCTGTTCGACCGAATCCACCGCAGTGACGTGCTGTGGACGGCGTGGGAGCGGGTGCGAGCCAATCGTGGCGCCGCCGGGGTCGATCGACTGACCCTGGAGGCGGTGGAGGACTACGGGGTCGGGCGCGTGCTCGACGAGCTTTCCCGTGACCTCCGTGCAGGCACCTACCGCCCGTCGCCTGTTCGGCGGGTGGAGATCCCCAAGCCCGACGGCCGGATGCGGCCCCTGGGCATCCCCACCGTGCGCGACCGGGTGTGCCAGGCGGCAGCCAAGATCGTCCTCGAACCCATCTTCGAGGCCGACTTCCTGCCGACCGAGCTTCGGTTTCCGACCGAAGCGCTCGGCCACCGACGCCCTGGAAGCCATCCGGGTGTCCTTCCCCCGAGGACGGCAGTTCGTCTTCGAGGCCGACATCCGCGACTTCTTCGGCCAGATCGACCACGACAGGCTGCTGTCACTGGTCGGCGAGCGCGTGTCGGACCGGCGGGTGCTCAAGCTCATCCGCCAGTGGCTGCGTGCCGGGGTGCTGGTCGAGGGGGTGCGCTCCGAGACGGTCACGGGCACGCCCCAGGGCGGGGTCATCTCCCCGCTGCTGGCCAACATCTACCTGCACGCCTTCGACCGGTCCTGGGCCGAGTCCGGCACCGGCGAGCTCGTCCGTTACGCGGACGACTTCGTGGTGCTGTGCACGACCCGCAGCCAGGCCGAGACGGCCCAGGCCAGGGCGGCGGCCCTGCTGGGTGATCTCGGCCTGAGCCTGCACCCGGACAAGACCCGTGTGGTCGACCTCCGGGAGGGCAAGGAGGGCTTCGACTTCCTGGGTTGTCATCTTCACGCCCGCATGTCGGGCCGGTTGTGGGAACAGCAGCGGGTCATCCGCTACTACCTCCACCGCTGGCCGTCGCAGCGGTCGATGAAGCGGGCACGACAGCGGGTCAAGGCCCTCACCGGCCGGAACCGGGTCGGCATGGAGTTGGAGGACGTGATCTACGACCTCAACCTGTTCCTGCGGGGGTGGGGCAACTACTTCCGCACCGGCAACGCGGCGAATAAGTTCGTCTCCCTCGACCGACACGTCGTGTGGCGGCTCAAGCGCTTGCTCATCAAGAAGCGGGGCCGCAACCTACGGGCAGGCCAGGCAGACTGCTGGACCCGCACCTGGTTCCACGGCCAGGGCCTGCATCAGCTCATGGGCACCATTCGCTACCCGAAGGCGTCGTAACCATGTCCAGAAGATCGTCGGAAAGCCGTATGCGGGAAAACCGCACGTACGGATTGAAAGGGGGATGGGGAAACGTGCTGGCCTTGCCGGCAACGCGCCCCTGACTACCAATGGCTGTGCTGGTCGAGAGCTCGCCGGCGTGCAAGGGGCACCGTCCCGGCGGGGGCCATCCGGAGCGTCCCGAGCGGCTCGACGCGGTGCTCGCCGGCGTGCGTTCGTCGCCGGTGGCGGACGCGGTGGTGTGGGCCGAGCCCCGGGTGGCCACGTTCGACGAACTGGCCCGGGTGCACCGGCCGGCCCTGGTCCAGGGCCTCGAGCGGTTCGTGGCCGGCGGTGGGGGATGGATCGACCCCGACACCGCCGCCTTTCCCGGCTCCTGGGACGCCGCCCTGCGGGCCGCCGGCTCCGGCCTCGACGCTGTCGAGCGTCTCGAACGGGGGGAGGCCGACGCCGCCTTCTGCGTGGTCCGGCCACCCGGCCACCACGCCACCCCCACCGAGCCAATGGGGTTCTGCCTGTTCAACAACGTGGCCGTGTGCGCGGCCGCCCTGGCCGAGCGCGGCGAGCGGGTGGCGATCCTCGACTGGGACGTCCATCACGGAAACGGCACCCAGGACGCCTTCTACGCCGACGGCCGCATCCTCTACGTGTCCACCCACCAGTCGCCCTTCTATCCCGGCACCGGTCGCTTGACCGAGACGGGCACGGGTGACGGGGAGGGACTCACCGTCAACCTCCCCTTCCCGGCGGGGACGACGGGCGACGCCTACCGGGCCGCCTTCGACGAGGTCGTCGGGCCGGTGGCCGAGCGCTTCGCCCCCACGTGGGTGCTCATCTCCCTCGGCTTCGACGCCCACCGGGCCGATCCGCTGGCTTCGCTGGCCCTCTCCTCCGGTGACTACGGGTGGCTCGTCGCCCGATCCGTCGCGGTGGCGCCCGCCGCCGGCCGCACCATCGCCTTCCTGGAGGGCGGCTACGACCTCGACGCCCTCACCGCGTCGGCCGCGGCCTCGGTGTCGGCCCTCGACGGTGTCGTCCACGACCCGGAGGCACCCACCACCGGCGGTCCCGGGCGCGACGTGGTCGCCGCCGCCCGCCGGCTACATACCTGAGAGCGGCATACCCGAGAGCAGCCGGGGGCCGGGCCGGTACCGTCGTTGTCACCATGGTCCCCGAGCGGCTGCAGCCGCTTCTCGACGACACCGCTCCCCTCGCCGAGCGCTTCGCGGCCGCCGGTCACCGCCTGTACCTGGTCGGCGGCAGCGTCCGCGATGCCATCCTCGGCCGCCCGTTCACCCAGGACTTCGACTTCACCACCGACGCCCGGCCCGACGCCATCGAGGCCATGCTCCGGGGCTGGGCCGACTCCATCTGGGACCAGGGCCGGCGCTTCGGCACCATCGGCGCCAACAAGGACGGGGTCGTCTACGAGATCACCACCCACCGGGCCGAGGCCTACTCCCCCGACTCCCGCAAGCCGGAGGTGGCGTTCGCCGACGCGGTCGAAGCCGACCTCGCCCGGCGCGACTTCACGGTCAACGCCATGGCGCTGGAGCTGGGGGCGGGCGGCCGGGCCGAGCTCATCGACCCCTTCGGGGGACTGGGCGACCTCGCCGGCCACCGCCTGCGCACGCCATTGTCGCCGGAGGAGTCGTTCACCGACGATCCCCTGCGCATGCTTCGGGCGGCCCGGTTCATCGCCGGCTACGGCCTGGCGCCCGCGCCCGAGCTGGTCGACGCCGTCCGCCGCTTCCGGGGCCGCATGGAGATCGTGTCCCCCGAGCGCATCCGGGGCGAGCTCGACAAGCTCATGGTGGTCGACGAGCCGGGTGAGGGCCTGTGGTTCCTGGTCAACACCGGCCTGTCCGACGAGTTCATGCCCGAGCTGCGGGCCCTGTCCCTGGAGCAGGACCCCATCCACCGCCACAAGGACGTGCTGGCCCACACGATCGCCGTGGTCGAGAAGACCAGCCCCGACAAGATCCTGCGCCTGGCCGCCCTCCTGCACGACATCGGCAAGCCCAAGACCCGCTCCATCGGTCCGGAGGGCGTGTCCTTCCACCACCACGAGGTGGTCGGGGCCCGTATGGCCGACACCCGGCTGCGGGCCCTGCGCTACCCGATGGACGAGATCGCCGACATCACCCGGCTGGTCGAGCTCCACCTGCGCTTCCACGGTTTCGGCACCGGCTGGAGCGACAGCGCGGTGCGCCGCTACGCCCGCGACGCGGGACCGCTGCTGGAGAAGCTGAACGAGCTCACCCGTTGCGATTGCACCACCCGCAACAAGCGCCGGGCGGAGGAGCTGGCCCGGCGGATGGACGTGCTGGAGGAGCGCATCGCCTACCTGCGGGAGCAGGAGGAGCTCGACGCCATCCGCCCCGACCTCGACGGCAACCAGATCATGGAGCACCTCGGCATCGGCCCCAGCCGCGACGTGGGCCGGGCCCGCGACTTCCTCCTCGAGCTGCGCCTGGAGGAAGGCCCCCTCGGCGAGGACGAGGCCCGCCGCCGCCTCGACGCGTGGTGGAAGTCCCAGCCCGCTACGAACCGGTGACACCGAGGGCCATCGCCCGAGCGAACCGGTGACGTTTCGGCCGTCCAGCGACCTTTTGCGTCCCCAGTTGGGCCTGAACACCGGCGTCCCCTCGGCTCCAACACCCCTTCGCCGTCCTCGGCACCTCACCAGCGCCGCGGCCCCGTGTAGTTGCCCGCAAACCATCGGCGCGCTCGGAGATCCGCAAACTCCTGGCTGCGTCACGGCAGGAGGCGCAAATCGAAGGTTGCGTGTCGCGAGGCCTCGCCCCCACACAAGTCGTGCCGGGGCTCGGGCTCCTCCGCGGTCCTGCTGTGCGGACCCCCGGGCCGGTGGCATCATCGGGGCTTGTCCGCCGCGCCCCGCCTCGCCGACCTGAGCTCCGACACGCCAGGCGTCCTTCCCAGCCAGTTGCTGGCGGAGGCGGTCGACGCCGGCTACCTCGACGCCGGTGAGCTCCGCATCTCCCGGGAGAGCATCCAGCCGGCGAGCCTCGACCTGCGTCTCGGGGAGAGCGCCTTCCGGATCCGGTGCAGTTTCCTGCCCGGGGCGGACACGGTCGAGCGCAAGGTCAAGGACTACGTCTTCGACGAGCTCGATCTCCGGCGGGACGGAGCAGTCCTCGAGACCAACCGGCCGTACCTCATCCCCCTGGCGGAACGGCTCGACCTCCCACCGCACATCCGGGGCAAGGCCAACCCCAAGAGCTCGACCGGCCGGGTCGACGTCTTCACCCGGGTGATCACCGACCACGGCCACCGCTTCGACGAGATCGCCCCCGGCTACAAGGGCCCGCTCTACCTGGAGGTCGTGCCCCTCTCGTTCCCCATCCGGGTGAAGCAGCACCTGTCCCTCAACCAACTCCGCCTCATGGTCGGCCGCTCGACGCTCACCGACGAAGAACTGGCCGCCCGCCACCACGCCGAGCCCATCCTCTTCCGCGGTGGCCGCCCGACCCCGAGAGAGGACTTCGAGACCGCCAACGGGCTGTTCCTCAGCCTCGACCTCGAGGGCGACAAGGGCCAGCAGGTCGGGCATCGGGCGAGGAGCAACGCCGATCTGCTCGACATGTCCGGCATCGGCGCCCACCAGGTGGAGGACTACTGGGAGCCGGTGCGAAGTGAGGAGGGGGCCCGCCTCGTCCTCCAGCCGGAGCGCTTCTACCTGCTGCTTTCCGACGAGAGCGTGATGGTGCCGCCCGACCTGGCCGCGGAGATGACGGCCTACGACCCCACCAGCGGCGAACTGCGCACCCACTACGCAGGGTTCTTCGACCCCGGCTTCGGCTACGACCCCGCCGCCGGCCTCAAGGGCTCACGGGCGGCCCTGGAGGTGCGGGCCCACGACGTCCCGTTCATGATCGAGCACCGCCAAAAGGTGTGCAAGCTCACGTTCGAGAAGATGATCGCCCCCCCGGCCAAGCTCTACGGCTCCGGCATCGGCTCCAACTACCAGGGCCAGATGGAGACCCTCGGCAAGCACTTCCGCCGGGACTGACTCCGCCTGGCCGCCCGCGTCAGCGGGCGACGACCAAGGCAGCCACCTCGGCCGGGTCGACCAATCGAACCCGTGGTCACGCTCGGAGGTGGTCTCTCGGTGACGGATGGCCAGGAAGATCGCCGCACCCGGAACGCCCGTCAGCCGGACGGCCTCCGTGACCTTCACCCGGTCGTGTCAGATCCCCTCTTTGCGGGCGCGGATCACGAGCGTGCGGGGGACCCAGCGGGCGGCTTCGTCCCAGAAGGGGCTGCGGTTGCCTTCGACCGACGGCTCGGGCTCGAGGACGATGTCGACCCGGAACTTGGCCCGGCTGAGGCCGGTGAACAGGTCGGACACGGTGTGGTGGAAGCCGTCGGCCAGCGGCGTGTGGTCGAAGTACGACCGCCGGATCACCAACGCCTGGCCGTGGTGGTCGATGAGGTCGTAGACGGGATGGGGGAGGGAGAACACGAACGGCGCCCCCTCCTTGAGCACCCGGTGGACCTGGCGGAAGACCCGGTTGAGGTCCTCCACGAAGCCCAAGGCGTAGGCGGAGAACACCAGGTCGACGCTGTCGCCCCGCATGAAGGCGAGGTCGGCCAGATCGCCTTGATGGAGCTCGACCCGCACACTCTCGGCGTCGGCCAGGCGCTTGGCCGCCGCCAGCTGGGGGGCGGCGAAGTCGAGGCCGATGGTGTGGGCGCCCTTCTTGGCCAGGCACACGAGGGACTGGCCGGCGCCGCAGCCCAGCTCCAGCACCCGCTTGCCCTCCAGGTTCCCGAGCAGCCGCAGCTCCGACTCGGTGACCACGTCGGGCCCGTACTGGACGTCGGCCACCGGGCCGAGCGACTTGGTGGTGTCACCGGGCGGGAGGCGTTTCCACCCGACCAGGGCGTCGTTGGCCATAAGCGGCCATTGTGGCCGACCCGCGGGGTGCGGTCGGGGACACCCCCCTCGGCCCTCGCCTATTCCTGGGCGGCGGTCTCCAGCCCCAACTCGACCCAGCGGCGCACTTCGGGATCGGGATCGTCGGCCGCGATCCGCAGGACCTTGCGGATGGGCTCGTCGTCGGGCGAGGACGATACGACCATCGCCAGGTGGTAGGCGCCCATGCGCCGCAGCGGCGGCGTGCGCAAGAGGAGGTTGCACGCCGCGCCCACCGTCAGCCCCGCCTCGTGGGCCGCCACCGCCAAGGTGTCGACCACCCCGTCGTCGACCTCCTCGGCGCCGACCGCGATGAGGCTGTCGCAGACGGTCTGGGCCAGCGCCCGGTGGGCGTGGCCCAACCGGCCGAGGATCCGGGCCGCAGCCGCCCGCCGCACCGAGTCGGAGTCGCCCAAGAGCGGCAGGACCGCGTCGAACGCGTCCCATTCGTGGGCGGCGATGGTCGTGGCCTGCTCGACGAAGGCCGCGGCCAGGGCGGGGTCGTCGGGATCGAGCTCGGCCGCCCGCCGGGCCTCGACTGCGGCCGTCACCTGCTCTGCGAGGGACACGATCCGCCCATACTGCCGCAGCCGCAGGTCAACCGTCCCCGTCGGCCTGGACGAACTGGCCCTGGACCAGCGCCGCGGTCGACTCCCGCTCGCCATCGACCACCACGTCGGAGAACGCCAACGGCAACCCGAACCCTTCCAGCGCCGTCGGCGAATCCTGCAGGTGGACGTGCAGGTGTGGCTCGGAGGAGTTCCCCGAGCTCCCGCACAGCCCGAGTGGCTGCCCCGCCTCCACCCGATCGCCGGCCTTGACGGCCACGCTGCCCTCCTGGAAGTGGGCGAGGAGCACGTACTCGCCGTGGCCGACGTCGAGCAGCACATGGTTGCCGGCGGGGTCAGTGGTGTTGACGCCGCCCGTGAGGGGCTGGTTGTCGGCGATGCCGTCGACCGCGGCCACCACCTGGCCCGCGGCCGGGGCGACCACGGGCTGGCCCCACGCCCAGTAGTCGGTGTTGGCGGCTCCCGTGCCGGCGTGGGTCGCACCATCGCGCCACACCGCCAGGTCGTAGGCGTGGCGCTGGTCCGGCGCCCGAACGTGGTGGTTGGTGCGGTCGCTGTCCCCTCCCCAGAAGGTGAACCACTCGCCTTCGACCGGCAGCCGCAGCTGAGCCCGGACCTGGTAGCCGGCCCTGGGGTCCTCCGGTAGAGGGTCGAGCGCAGGCCGGATCTGGCCCGCGATGATCGAGTCCTCCTCGTCGAACACCATTCCGAACGACCAGCGGGCGTCGCCGACCTCGTGCTCGGCCGTGTAGACCCGGAACTCGGGACCCTGAATCAACGATCCCTCGTCGGTGCGGGCGCCGACGCCGCCCGCCCGCCGTAGCTCGGCGACGAGCTCGCGAACCTGGTCGGGGGGGAACTGGGCCGCCAGGTCGGGGCTGAACCGGGCCGCCACCGTGTCGGCGTCGCCGGCCTCGAGTCGGGCGACGACCTCGCGGCCGACCGCTTCCACCTCGCGCTGGGCGGACGCGTACTCGGCGGCGGCGGTCGCATCGGGGTCATCGCCCGACCCGCACCCGGCCGCCATCAAACCGACGACCGCAGCCACGACGACCGGGAGCCCGAGCGTCCCGCGGGACAGGCGCATCTCCTGGACCTACCCACCATCGTCGAGGCCGCCAACCTCATACCGGATCAGCCGGCGATGAAGTCCTCGAGCATCTGACGGGCGACGTCGTCGTGGTACTGCACCGGCGGCGACTTCATGAAGTAGGCGGAGGCGGCCGGCAGGGGTCCGCCGATGCCCCGGTCGAGGGCGAGCTTGGCGCAGCGGACGGCGTCGATGATCACGCCGGCCGAGTTGGGGGAGTCCCACACCTCGAGCTTGAGCTCGATGTTCAACGGCACGTCGCCGAAGTTGCGTCCCTCCAGCCGGATGTAGGCCCACTTGCGGTCCTCCAGCCAGGCCACGTGGTCGGACGGGCCGATGTGGACGTCGTCGGCCGCGATCCCGTTGTCGAGCTGGCTGGTGACGGCCTGGGTCTTGGAGATCTTCTTCGACTCCAGCCGTTCCCGTTCGAGCATGTTCTTGAAGTCCATGTTGCCGCCGACGTTGAGCTGGTAGGTGCGGTCGAGCACCAGGCCCCGGTCCTCGAACAGGCGGGCCAGTAGGCGGTGGACGATGGTGGCTCCCACCTGGCTCTTGATGTCGTCGCCCACGATGGGGATGCCGGCGGCCCGGAAGCGCTCGGCCCACTCGGGGTCGGACGAGATGAAGACGGGGATGGCGTTGACGAAGGCCACCCCCGCCTCCAGGCAGGCGTTGGCGTAGTAGCGCTGGGCGTCCTCCGAGCCGACCGGGAGGTACGACACCATGACGTCGGCCTGGGCGTCGCGGAGGGTCTGGGCCACGTCGACCGGCTCGTCGAGCGACTCCTCGATGGTCTGGCGGTAGTACTTGCCCAGCCCGTCGAGGGTGGGGCCCCGCTGCACCTCGATGCCCAGCTCGCCGACCCCGGCGAAGCGGATGGTGTTGTTCTGGCCGGAGAAGATGGCCTTGCCCACGTCGAGGCCGACCTTGGCCGCGTCGACGTCGAAGGCGGCGACCACCTCGACGTCGTGGACGTGGTAGCCGCCGAGCACCACGTGCATGAGGCCGGGGACGGTCTCGGCCGGGTCGGCGTCGCGGTAGTACTCCAGGCCCTGCACCAGCGAGCTGGCGCAGTTGCCGACTCCCGCGATGGCCAACCGAATCTTCTTGGTCACTGCTGTCCTCCCGAATCAGGAATGGCCAGATCAGACTTCGCCTGGCGTTCGATAGCGATCAGGCGGTCGAGCCAGGAGATGTCGCGCTCCGCGGCCTCGGTGCCGTGATCGATCAGCGATTGCGTGTAGGTGTCCATGCGGTCCCGCCGGCCGCGGAGGCTGGTACGGGTGCGGTCCAGCCGGTCCTCCAGCTGGGCCCGCCGGCGTTCGAGCAGCCGAAGCCGCCGGTCGGGCGGCAAGAAGCGGCAGAACGCCAACTTGAGGTTGAACGACTTGTCGTCGTCGCCCACCGACTCGGCGTCGAGCAGCTCCTCGAAGAGCTGCTGGCCACGGTCGGTGATGGCGTAGACCTTGCGGGTGCGGGCGGAGCGGGGCTCGCTCCGCCGCGCGGCCGTGGCCGCTGCCCGTCGGGCGCGGAAGGCGGCCGCCTCGCCGGCGATGGAGCCGGTCATGGGGACGGCGGCCCGCAACGGGGCGTCGGGGGTGGTCGCCGTAGGCGCCGGGAAATCGACCGCCCGGACCGCCCCCGCCGTCTCCAGACGGTTGAGGGCCGGATAGAGCGAGCCGAAGGAAACGCTCGAGAACGGCCCGAGGGCCTCGGTGAGGCGCTTCTTCAGTTCGTACCCGTGGAGCTGCTGTTCCTTCAGCAGCCCCAGGACGGCCAACTCCAGCAACCTGAGTCCCCTTCCGATATATCGATCCGATATATCGGAAGCAAGTATGCCACGGTGCCGACGTTGTGCAACCCGCGGCCCGCCTACGGGCGCCACGCTCGGGACGGTCGCCGTCCTTGTCGTGCCCGGGCGGAGGCGGGCCGGGCGGAGGCGGGCCGGGCGGAGGCGGGCCGGGCGGAGGCGGGCCGGGCGGAGGCGGGCCGGGCGGTGCATGGCCCAACCGGCCGTGGCCCCGGCCCGTCACCGGTTCGACGGGGCGGACGACGCAAGCGGGGTCGTTCGCTACCCTGGCTGCGGTGAGGCGTTCGTGAGCTTCCGACCCGAATCGATCCGCGGCGCGGGCGCGTCTCCCGCGGGACAGATCGACTACCGGCTGGTGCGACGGCACACCGTCGACGAGTTCCGCCGGGGCCGCCTCGGCCGGCGCGACATCTGCGACGCCCACCCCGAGCTCATGCGGGCCGCCCGGGGCATCGGCCGTCCGAGCCAACCGCTCGAGTGCCCCATCTGCGAGGAGTCGGCCCTGGTGCTCGTCTCCTTCGCCTTCGGGGCCAACCTCCCCCCGTCGGGCCGGGTCGTCGACACCCACAAGGAGATGACCAGGCTCTCCCGCCGGCGGGACGAGTGCACCTGCTACGTCGTCGAGGTGTGCCCCGAGTGCGCCTGGAACCACCTCGTCCGGGCCTTCCCCCTGGGCGGCCGCCGCACCGGCACCGGCTGAGCCGACCCCCGAGGCCCATCGCCCGCCCCGGCGAGGGCCGATGCCCGTCGGGTTCACGACGCTTTTGACGCTCGAGGCGTTCCGATCGTCAGAATCGTCGTGAAACGGCGCGTTCAGGGCCCGATCACGACCATTTCGGCGCGTGATGCATTCGGATCGTCGGAATCGTCGTGAAGTTGCCTCTGAGGGCCCGGGTACCAACCCTCTCGGCAGGGAATGTTCGGGCCCGTCGCGAGGCCTGGCACCGGGCTGTCGACGGGCCTCATCCCACCAGCGAGAAGGTCGGCTGGGGCCGATTCTGGGCTCCGGGGCGCCTGCCTTGGTAGTCTTCGAGTCTCGTGCGCCCACCCGTAGCGCTGTCTCCGAGCCGCCATCGGCGGTCGTTCGGCCAATCGCGGCCGGGTCCGGCTGCCGCCGGCCGGGGCTCCCACGACCCCCGCGCCGCCACCGGTCTCGACCTCGACGAGACGGTAAGGCTTGGCCCCCCGGGCACCGTCGGAGCCCCGATATGAGCCAGCAGGCCACCGGGCCGCACCCGCCGCCGGGCCGTTCCCGTCCGGTCGGACCCGACCAGAACCCGGCCGCCGCCCGCAAGCGCCAGCGGGCCGCAGCCGCCGCCCGCCGGGGCACGGCCAACACGCTCCGTCCCCGCGCCGGCCAACCCGCCCCCGATCCCCACCGTGCCCGCACCGCCGCCGGCGAAATCGCCGATTCCCTCGGGCCCCGTCCCGCCGCCGGCCAAGTCCCGGACCCCCGCAGGACTCGCACCGCCGCCGGCGAGGTCGCCGATTCTCGCGGCCGCCGTCCCGCCGCCGGCCAAGCCCCGGACCCCCGCCGGCTCCGCACCGGTCCACCACCGACCGCCCCCGGCCCGCAGCCGATAACCGCCCGCCCCGCGGCCATCGACAGCGTTGCCGACCCCCGCAGCGCCCCCGCCCCGCAGCCGATCTCGACCCGTCCCCCGGCAAGCCAGGGCGTCGCCGACCCCCGTATCGCCCCCGGCCCGCAGCCGGTAACGGCCCGTCCCGCGGCCGTCGACAGCGATGCCGACCCCCGCACCGCTCCCGGCCCGCAGGCGATGGCGAGCCATCCGATCGCCCCGTCCCGGCCGCCGATCGCTCCCGGCCCCACCCGGCCCCTGCGCGGCCCGGCCGCGGCCGACCGCCGGCTGCCGGGGCCCGTCGCCCGTGGCGCCCGGGGGGGTGCGGCGCCGGGCCACCGGACCCCCCTACCCCGCCGGACGGCGGGCGTGGCCACCGGAC
Source organism: uncultured Acidimicrobiia bacterium (assembly GCA_963836205.1). Taxonomy (GTDB): domain Bacteria; phylum Actinomycetota; class Acidimicrobiia; order Acidimicrobiales; family AC-14; genus JAXDMK01. The sequence goes on from CAWIIV010000007.1 coordinate 47,525, forward strand.
CCCGTGGCCGTCCCGTCGCCCGTGGCGGCCGGTCCGGGTCGACCACCACCCGCCGATCACCGACCGGGCTCCTTGCTGGCGGCACCGGCGTCATCGACCCCCGCCAGACCAACGGCCACGGCGGCAACGGCCAAGGCAACGGCCACGGCGGCAACGGCGGTCGCCGGGGCCGGAGTCGCGGCAAGAAGGCCAGCTTCCTGTGGCGGTACCGGCGGGTGTGGTTCCTGTTCGGCGTCATGGTGGTCACCGCCCTGGCCGGAGCGGCGTGGGTGCTCACCCAGGTCCCCCTCCCGCCCGAGGCCGCCCTGTCCCAGACGACGATCATCTACGACGCCACCGGCAACCAGATCGCCACCCTCCATGGCCAGGAGAACCGCTTCCCGGTCAAGCTCGACCAGGTTCCCGCCATCGTCCAGAGCGCGGTCGTGGCGGCCGAGGACCGCAAGTTCTTCCAGCACGGCGGCATCGACCCCCTCGGCATCGCCCGGGCCACCTGGGCCGACGTCCGCCACAAGGGCGCCACCCAGGGCGGATCCACCATCACCCAGCAGTACGTCAAGCAGGTCTACGTGGGCAGCGACCCCACCCTGTGGCGCAAGCTGCGGGAGGCGGTCATCGCCATCAAGCTCGAACGCAAGCTCGACAAGCGCCAGATCCTCGAGCGCTACCTCAACACCGTCTACTTCGGGCGGGGCGCCTACGGCATCCAGGCCGCGTCCCGCACCTGGTTCGACAAGGACGTCAACCAGCTCGGACTGCAGGAGGCGGCATACCTGGTCGGGCTCATCCGATCACCCTCCGCGGGCGACGTCGTGGCCGACCCCGCCCTCGCCTACGAGCTGCGCACGTTCGTGCTCCAGGCCATGGTCGAGACCAAGGCCATCACCCCCGCCCAGATGGCCGAGGTGGAGGCCACCAAGCTCGAGTCCTACGTGGCCGAGCGCACCGAGCTCGACTCCGAAGTGGCCCTGCCCGGCATCGGCGCCGAGTACTACGTCCAGTACGTGCGCCAGCAGCTGGAGAAGTCGTACTCCGAGGACTTCGTCCTCCGCCAGGGCCTGCGGGTCCAGACCAGCCTCGACCCCGAGCTCCAGCGCCAGGCCTACGAGGCTGTCTACGGGCTGCTCGACGAGCCCGGCGATCCTGCCGGCGCCCTCGTCGCCATCAACCAGGACGGCCAGGTGGTGGCCATGGTCGGGGGACGGGACTGGGACCAGTCCGAGGTCAACCTGGCCGTCGGCGACGAGGGCGGAGGCTCCGGCCGCCAGGGCGGCTCCACCTTCAAGCCCTTCGCCCTGGCCGCCGCGGTCAAGGAGGGCTACAGCCTGGAGTCGTCGTTCCGGGGACCGGCCAAGATCATCCTCCCCAAGGCCGACCGGGGCAACGACTGGGAGGTCACCAACTACGAGGGGGCCTCCTTCGGACAGGTGAACCTCATCGACGCCACCGTCGACTCGGTGAACACCGTGTACGCCCAGCTGGTCGACAGCCTCGGGCCGGCCGCGGTCGTCGACACGGCCAAGCAGCTCGGCATCATCTCCGACCTCGAACCGGTGGCCTCCATCGCCCTCGGCACCCAGAACGTGTCGGTCCTGGAGATGGCCAACGCCTACTCCACCCTGGCGCGGGGCGGGGTCCGCTACGAGCCCCAGGTGATCACCAAGGTCACCATGAACGACACTGTCCTGCCCGACACCCGGCCCAAGGGGGTGCGGGTGCTCGAGAAGTCCCAGGCCGACCAGGTCAACTTCGCCCTCGAACAGGTGGTGGCCCGGGGCTCGGGCACCGGCGCCCAGATCAAGAACACCAAGGTCAAGGGCAAGACCGGCACCACCGAGGACTTCGGCGACGCCTGGTTCGTCGGCTCCACCCGCTCCCTCACGGTGGCGGTGTGGATGGGCTATCCCGAGGGCCAGAGCCAGCAGCTGCTCGACGTCCACGGGGTGCGGAAGGTGAACGGCGGCTCGCTGCCGGCCCGCATCTTCCAGCGCTTCCTGAGCGGCCTGCCCCCGGAGAACGACGACACCGCCACCGCCGCCCCCGAGTTCGAGGGTCGGGCGCTCACGCCCATCATCCGCTACACGACCCCATCGGCCACCGTCCCCGAACCGGAGCCCACCGTCACCAGCGTTCCCGACGGCTCCGTCACCCTGAGCGCACCGACCACCACGGTGGCGGAGGCCACCGGGGGCGACGATCCGGGTGAGGCAACCGCCGACGGCGACGCCTCGTCCACCGCCAACATCGACTCCGAGGCCACGGTCGACACCACCCCGGCCACCACCAGACCACCGCGCACCAACACCTCGCCGACGTTCACCCTGCCGCCCGGCGTGACCCTTCCCGGGGGATAGAATCGGGGCGCCGCCGGCAGGCTTGGGCCGCCGGACGGAAGGAGGTAGCACCGCCATGGCTCCTGCGTCCCTGCACGTCACCGTCCCCGCCCTCCGGTCCCGCAAGGGAGGGACGCCCCTGGTGATGGTCACCGCCTACGACGCGCCCACCGCCCGGGTGGCCGACGAGGCCGGCGTCGAGATCGTGCTCGTGGGCGACTCGGTGGCCATGGTGGTCCTCGGCTACGACGACACCCTCCAGGTCACCGTCGACGACATGGCCCGCCACGTGGCCGCGGTCGCCCGCACCCACCCCCGTCCCCTGGTGGTGGCCGACCTGCCGTGGATGAGCTACCACGTGTCGCCGGAAGACACGGTCCGCAACGCGGCGGTGCTCGTGCGGGCGGGGGCGGGGGCGGTGAAGCTGGAGGGCGGACGGCGGCGCCTGCCCGTGATCGACGCCCTCCTCGGCGCCGAGATCCCGGTGATGGGCCACCTCGGGCTGACGCCGCAGTCGGTGCACATGATGGGCGGCTACCGGGTCCAGGGCCAGCAGGTCGAGGCGGCGGCCGGCCTGATCGACGACGCGGTGGCGCTGGCCGAGGCCGGCTGCTTCGCCATCGTGCTGGAGTGCGTCCCCCGGGAGGTGGCGGCGGCGGTGACGGCGGCCGTGCCGGTGCCCACCATCGGCATCGGGGCCGGTCCCGACTGCGACGGCCAAGTGCTGGTGTTCCACGACCTGGTCGGGTTGGAGGACCGGGTGCTGCCCAAGTTCGTGCGCCGCTACGGGTCGCTGCGGGCCGACGCGGTGGCGGCGGTGGCCGCCTTCGGCGCCGACGTGCGCGCCGGGCGCTTCCCGTCCGACGACGAGAGCTACCACCTGTCGGCCGAGGTCGCCGCCGCCCTGGGGACGGCGCCGCCGTCGTCGGCGTCGCGCAGCGCGTGACCCCCTACACCCGGCGAGCGCTGAACTGGGGGCTCCCCATCCTGGCCGTGCTGGCCATCGTCGGCTTCGTGCTCGCCGGTGCCGACGGGCCGCCCAACCCCTCCTTCCGCCTCGGACCGCCGGGGGCGGCGCCCGACACCACCTCCCAGGTGCGGAGCCGGGTGAGCGGGTTCGGGGAGATCACGTTCCGGGTCGACACCACCGGGGTGCTCTTCGGCGGGGGGTCGGTGTCGGCCGCCCGCTGCGCCCTGCTGGCGGCCACGGCCGAGCAGCAGAGCCAGGGGCTGATGGGACGCACCGACCTGTCCGGCTACGACGCCATGCTGTTCCGCTTCGAGCGCGACACCCAGTCCGAGTTCTACATGAAGGACACGCTCATCCCGCTGTCCATCGCCTGGTTCGACGGCGAGGGCCGGTTCATCTCGGCGACCGACATGCCGCCGTGCGGCGACGAGGATCCGTGCCCGACCTACGGGGCCGAGGCCGCCTACCGCTACGCCCTCGAGGTGACGGAGGGCGACCTCCCGTCGCTCGGCATCGGCCCCGGCACCCGCCTGGTCATCGGCGAGGAGACCTGCTGACCGCCTGACAGCGGCCCCCCAGCCGACGGACCGCCGCCCCGGCTCGTTGTCTCACCCCTTTGCCAAGCTGTGGGTGTGGACGGGTACCATGGACGTTTTCACCCCACACCCTGCCCCCGGAACCGTCCGCGGGGCCCTGCGCGTCACCACGCCAGGTCCAGAGGGAGGCAGTGCGCAGACATGCGACCCTACGAGGTCATGATCATCATCGACCCCGGCCTTGACGACGACGTCATCCGGGCCGAGGTCGACCGAGCGGTGGAGCTCATCCGCTCCCGGGGCGGCACCCCCGGGCGGGTCGATCGCTGGGGCCGGCGGCGCCTGGCCTACGAGATCGCACACAAGCGGGAGGGCTACTACGTCCTGCTGGAGGCCACCGCCGAGCCGGCAGTGATGGCCGAGCTCGACCGCACCCTCCACCTGGCCGACGCCGTGATCCGGCACAAGGTCATTCGACAGCCCGACCGCCCCGCCGGGAAGGCCCGGCCCGCTTCGACGGCCTCCGCACCGGAGGCCTCCTCTCTCGCCGCCGAGACGGCTGCAGTAGCACCCCGCACCGACGCGAACGGAGCGTAAAGAGAGATGTCCAACGGAAACAGCGTCACCCTTGTCGGCAACGTCACGCGCGACCCCGAGTTGCGCTTCACCCCCAGCGGCCAGGCCAACGCCTCCTTCGGCCTGGCCGTCAACCGCATCTGGAACGACCGCCAGACCAACGAGCGCAAGGAGGCGGTGTCGTTCTTCGACGTCGTCTGCTGGCGGGAGATGGCCGAGAACGTGAGCGAGTCGATCACCAAGGGCGCCCGCGTGCTCGTCACCGGCCGCCTCGAGCAGCGCAGTTGGGACGGCGCCGACGGCGAGCGGCGTTCGAAGATCGAGATCATCGCCGACGAGATCGGCCCCAGCCTGCGGTGGGCCACGGCCGAGGTCCGCAAGAACGACCGGCGGGGCCCGGCCGACGGCGGCGGTGGCGGCGGCCAAGGCGGTGGCGGCTACGGCGGCGGCCAGGGAGGCGGCTACGGCGGTGGCGGCCAAGGCGGTGGCGGCCAAGGCGGTGGCGGCCAAGGCGGCGGCCAGGGCGGCCAAGGTGGGCAGGCTCCTGCCGGCGGCCAGGGGGCGGGCAGCTACACCCCGGCGGCGCCGGCCCCGTCCGGCGGGCAGTCGTACGACTACGGGGAGGAACCCTTCTAGTGAAGATCATCCTGCGGGCCGACGTGTCCAACGTCGGCAAGAAGGGCGACGTGGTCGACGTCTCCGAGGGGTACGCCCGCAACTACCTGGTCGCCAAGGGGCTGGGCCTCAAGGCCACCGACGGCGCCGTGGCCCAGGCCGCGGCCATGCGCCGCTCCCGCGACCTCAAGGACGCCCGCGACCGGGAGTCGGCCGAGAAGCTGGCCCGGGCCCTGGTGCCCGTCGTCATCCGCATCCCGGCCAAGTCCGGCAGCGAGGGCCGGCTGTTCGGATCGGTCACCGCCAACGACATCGTGGCTGCCATCCAGACCCAGACCGGCGCCGCCCTCGACCGCCGCCGCCTCCACCTCGACGACCCGATCAAGGCTCTCGGCGTGCACGAGATCCCCGTCCGCCTGCACCCCGAGGTGGAGTTCCGGGTCACGGTGGAGGTCGTCCCGCAGTAGCCGCCCGCCTCCCCGCCCAGGCTCCCGGCCGGGCGGGCTCGGCCTCCTTCGGCGCGCCCGATCACCCGGAGAGAGGGTGTTCGACTCCGGCCGGGATGTGGGTAGACTACGAACGTATGTTCGCACCGGGCGACATCCGACTTGTGGACAACCCGTCGTTGTCCGCCCCTTCCTCCCCGCGAAATCCCGAGGTTTGCGCGCTTACGACCAACAGCCGTTTCGGGGGATGGTGAACCCCTTCATGGCCCAAGTGATCCGCACCGTCGCCCGCCGCACGCCCGCATCCGGGGCCCGCGTCCCGCCCCACAACCTCCAGGCCGAGGAGTCCCTCCTCGGCGCCATGCTCCTCAGCCGCGACGCCATCGTCTCCGCGGTCGAGGTCCAGCTCGACGCCGACGACTTCTACAAGCCGGCCCACGGCCACATCTACGACGCCGTCACCTCGCTCTACGCCCAGGGGGAGCCGGCCGACCCGGTCACCGTGGCCGACGAGCTGTCCCGGGCCGACCTGCTGGAGGCGGTGGGGGGGGCGGCGGTCCTCATCTCCCTCCAGGCCGGCACCCCCGCCATCGGCAACGCCGGCCGCTACGCCCGCATCGTCGAGGAGCACGCCCTCCTCCGCCGCCTCATCTCGGTGGCGGGCGACATCGCCGAGATCGGCTACAGCCTGCCCGACGACATCGCGGGGGCGGTCGACCAGGCCGAGGCCCTCGTGTTCGACGTAGCCGAGCGGCGGGTCACCGACTCCATCTCGCCCCTGCGCGACCTCCTCGGCCCCCACCTCGACCACCTGGAGGCCCTCTTCGAGCACGACGAGGCCGTCACCGGCGTCCCCACCGGCTTCATCGACCTCGACCAGCAGCTGGCCGGCCTCCAGCCGTCGAACCTGGTCATCGTGGGTGGCAGGCCGGGTACCGGGAAGACCAGTTTCGCACTGGGCGTGGCCGCCCACGCGGCCATGGCCTCCCACGTCCCGGTGCTCGTCTTCAGCCTGGAGATGAGCCACCAGGAGCTCACCCACCGTCTGCTGTCCTCGGAGGCTCGGGTCGACGCCACCCGCATGCGCACCGGCCGCCTCATGGAGTCCGACTGGCCCAAGATCACCAACGCCATCGGCCGCCTGGCCGAAGCCGACATCTACATCGACGACAACCCCCGCCTCACCGTCATGGAGATCCGGGCCAAGGCCCGCCGGCTCAAGAGCCGCCACGGCCTGGGGCTGATCGTGGTCGACTACCTCCAGCTCATGAGCGGCCGCTCCGACGCCGAGAACCGCCAGGTCGAGGTGTCCGAGATCTCCCGTGGCCTCAAGATTCTGGCCCGCGAGCTCGAGGTGCCGGTGGTGGCGCTGTCGCAACTCTCCCGAAATCTTGAATCCCGGGCCGACAAAAGGCCGGTATTGGCGGATTTACGCGAATCGGGCTGCATGCCGGCCGCCACCAAGCTCATGCGGGCCGACAACGGCCAGGAGATCTCGCTGGGCGAGCTGGTGCTGGGCCAGGAGCAGCCCCTGGTGTGGTCGGTCGACGAGCACCAGCGGCTGGTGCCGGCCCGGCTGGTCAAGGCGTTCCCCTCGGGTATCAGGTCCGTCTTCACCCTGCAGCTGGCCTCGGGCCGCAGCGTCACCGCCACCGCCAACCACCCGTTCCTCACCATCGACGGATGGACCCGGCTCGACGCCCTGGAGCCGGGGTGCCTCATCGCCACCCCCCGCCGGCTCCCGACCCCACTGCAACCCAACGCGGACTGGACCGACGACGAGCTGATGCTCCTCGCCCACCTGCTGGGCGACGGCACCATGGGGTCGAGCTTCAAGTACGCCACCGCCGACCCGGCCAACAAGGAAGTGGTCGAGGACATGGCCCGCCGCCTGTTCGGGATCGAGACCGAAGGCGACAAGGTCGGCAACACCTGGCAGCTCTGGTTCCCGAGCCCCTACCGGCTCACGCACGGGGTGCACCACCCGATGCGGAACTGGCTGGAGCCGCACGGCCTGTGGAGGTCGAGGGCGTGGACCAAGTTCTGCCCCGAGTCGCTCGTCGGCCTCCCCGACGCCCAGGTGGCGCTGTTCCTCCGCCACCTGTGGGCCACCGATGGCTCGATCACCATCGGCCGCAACGCCCGGGGCCCCATCGTCTCCACCTACTACGCCACCACCAGCCGGCGCCTGGCCCTCGACGTCCAGCGCCTCCTGCTTCGCCTCGGGATCCGGTCCACCATCGGCACTTCCAAGAAGCAGCGAGCCGGCCGTCCCGACGACGCCGGCCGCCAGCACTACCGGGACGGATTCAGCGTCCGCATCCAGGGTGCTGCCAGCCAGGCGAGGTTCCTGCGCACGGTCGGCTGCCACGGGCAACGGGGCGAGTGCATCCCCGAGGCCCTGGCGATCCTCGACGGGATCAAGGAGAACCCCAACGTCGACCTGGTGCCTTGGCCGGTCGCGGCCCGGGTTCAGGAGGCCGCCCGCCGGGCGGGCGTCACCCAGCGCCAGATCGCGGCCGGCTTGGGGGAGGGCTACTGCGGCAGTTATCTGCTCGGCACTGAGCAGCGTCCCCGCCGGTTCTCCCGCGACCGCCTGGCCGCCATCGCCGGCATCGTCGGCTCGCAGGAGCTGGCCGACATCGCCTCGTCCGACCTCTACTGGGACGAGGTGGTCGAGGTCACCTCGGGCGGCTCACAGCCCACGTTCGACGCCACCGTCGAGGGCACCCACAACTTCGTCGCCGACGGCGTCCTGGCCCATAACAGCTTGGAGCAGGACGCCGACGTGGTGATTTTCATCTACCGCGACGAGGTCTACAACCGCGACAGCCCCGACCGGGGTACGGCCGAGATCATCGTGGCCAAGCACCGTAACGGCCCCACCGGCGTCACCAACCTGGCCTTCCTCGACCACTACACGAGGTTCGCCAACATGGCCCGAGGCGTCTAGCGGGCGAGAGAGGCGGGGCGGCAGCAGCAGGACCCTGATCTAGTTCAACAATCGCGGAGATAGTTCCGCACAGGCTCAGCAATCCGTCGGATCTATTTCAGCAACGCCCTCGGCGGAGGCGGAAGGATGTGCCACCCTCTGCGTCGGGCGCCGACGACGAGGTCGCGACTTACCCTGCGGAACAACTTCAGCGATGTTGTGAGGACCTGCCGTGCTCATGCCGCGGCGCTGTATGGAGCCCGCACCCACGCCATCGTGACGGCTGCGGCGTTTCGCCGCCTGAGCGCCCCGAGGAGATGCTCCGCGTCCTCCAAGGCCCCCTGATGAGCACGGTCGACCTCGACGAGCTCGCGTCGGATGGCCACCGCCTGAGATACCGCCCTGCGGGCGGCGGAGATCTCGTCGAAACCCAGCAACAGCCCCAGAAGATGCAAAGAGCTGGCGAGCTCGGGCAGACGGCGATCGTCAGCTTCGGCGAGCTGGCGGCGGATTTCGACGGCCTCTTTCACTGAAGCCAGGGCGTCCCCTTCCCGCGTTCCCAGCTCCCCGAGGCGTAGTGCGACTCGATGGAGCGCAGCGGCCAGCTCAGACTGAGCAGTGGGGTTGGGGGCCGCGAGGCGACCGCGCATCCGTACGGCCTCCTCGAGCGCGGCAAAGCCGGATGCCCCCGGACTCAACACGCCGTCGAGCCAGAAGAGGGCGGGCCGCTCGAACGCGCCGGCGCCCGGGCCTCGCGCCTGACGAAGCCGATCGGGTCTTCGACCGCTTCTACCGTGGCGACCACTCCCGCGCCCGGACGACCGGTGGGTCGGGCCTGGGCCTCGCCATCGCCAAGTCGATCATCGACGCCCACGGTGGCCGCGTCGACCTCGTCACGGCCAAGGGTCGGGGCGGCACCTTCACCGTCCGCCTCCCGGCGCGCGCTGGCGATGAGTTTTCGAGTCGCCACCCGTCCAAACTCATACCGCCGGGGTAGCGACGGCAGGAGCCGCTACCCGACATTCAAGGAGAGAAGACCATGGCAGAACTCCTCGTTGACTTCATCACCTCCCTCGACGGCTACGCGTCAGCGGACGGCTGGCCGGGATGGTGGGGGCTGGAAGGGCCTGAGTACCTCGCCTGGCTCGGCGAGCAACCCGAATCCACGCTGCTGATGGGAGCGAACACGTACCGAGTGATGTCGGGCTTCGCCGCGGGAGAGCTCCCGGCGGGAACGGACGAGTTCAGGCCCGACGAGGCGGCCTCCATAGACGAACTGGCGCGAGCGTCGAAGGTCGTCTTCTCCACCTCGCTCGAGGCGCCGCTCATGTGGGCCAACGCCACGCTCGTTCGGGATGACGCGGTCGAAGCCGTCCGCGCCATGAAGGAGAGCGACTCGGGCCTCCTGAGCACGATCGGCAGCATCAGCCTGTGCCGGTCGCTGCTGCGGGCCGGACTCGTCGATCGCTTCCGGGTTGTCATGTTCCCGGTGATCACCGGCGCCACGGGAGCAGAGCGCATCTACGACGGCTACCCGGACGTCGCCCTCGAGATGATCGACAACCGCACCTTCGACGGCTCTATCCAACTGGTCGAGTACCGGCCCCGCGTGCTCGAGCACCCACCGGTGGATCCCAACGCCTGATTCGAGGTCCAGGCCGGACGTCCATTCGACGGCGCCAGCCGCTACATCGTCGCCCAGGGCGTGAAGAGCTGCACGGGGCCGCCGCCGGGGAGCTTTGCCCGGAGCTCCGGGCTGGGTTCACCGAGGAGCTCGCCCGACACCGATCCCGTGGCGATGATCGCGTCCATCAGGTGGGCGAGGTTCTCGCTGTGCCGTATGAGCGCGTCGGAGTCGCAGAACCGCTCGATGACGATGCATTCCGTTTCGTCGTCATTAAAGTAGGTGTCGTACTGCAGCGTCCCGGTGTCCTGGGTACGGACGATCTCCATGCACTGCTCGGACAGGCGCTTGAACTCCTCGACGTCGCCGTCGTGGAACCGGAACCTGACAATGGCCTGAAGTTCGGTGGAAGCCATGTCCGCTCTCTCCGTCCTGTGGAACCCCGGGTGGCTGCGCCGACCCAGGGACGACGCGGGGGCCGGGTTCTCGACATCCGATGGCGAGATTCCCCGGCCGCTCGCACGCTCAAACCGCAGGCGACCGCCCCAGAACGCCGTCCCGCTGTCATGATGAGGCGCGTACGCGGTAGTGGAGATGAACGACGCCGTTTCCGAAGCGGCGCTCATCGAGCAGTTCGAGTTGGGCGCGGACGTTGTCCGGCAGGGCGCGTTTGCCGCCACCAACCACGATCGGGCAGAGGAAGAGATGGCACTCGTCAACCAGCCCGGCGCCGATCGCCTGGCCGGCGAGCTCGCCGCCGCCGACTGCGATGTCGGCCGTCGAGGACAGCTTCAGCTGCCGGACCGCGTCCGGCTCGAACTCGCGCTCGATCCGAGTCCTGGCGCTGGATGGCGCCTGAAGCGTCCGTGAGTACACGATCTTCTCAGCTGCCCGCCAGATCCCGGCATATTCCAAGAACACCGTCGGCTCATCGGCCTCGGTGCTCACGGTCTCCCAGAACACCATCGTCTCGTACATCCGGCGCCCGTAGAGGTAGGTGCCGATCGGCCGCTCGAGATCGTTGACGAACGCATGCACCTCGTCATCCGGCGCCGCCCAGTCGAACCTGCCCTCCGCGTCCTCGAAGTACCCGTCAAGCGAGCTGAGTACCGCATAGATCAGCTTGGTCATGTCTACTCCAATCGATCGTTTCTCACCCAGTCCACTGAGACTGCGATCCGCACTCGTGGGCACAGAGCAGTCTCGTTGTTCGACTTCGCGCTCACCGACGACGACATGACCCGGATCGCCACCATGGAAACCGGACCCCCCTCAACTTCGACCACCACGACCCCGCCATTGTCAGCTGGCTCAACAGCCGCAAGGGGCCTGACCACGACGCCTTCTGGGCCGGCGCCCTGACATCCCCAGATCGTGCTCAGGAGGTCGGGGCGCTGGCGCGATAGGCGGCGATGACCTGACCGAGGGCCTCCAGGCTGGGCTCATGGGTCGTCACGCTGTCGAACCCGTACACCGACTGTCGGCGGCGCAGTTCCTCCGCCGCCTGGTGGGCGTCGGGCGCGAGGAGCACGAAGGGGCTGTCGAGCACGCCCGCCGCGGTGAGGCCCGGCACGTGCGACGCGATCTCGGCCGCCGCGTCCTCGGGGTCGCGGTCGACGGCGACCATCTGGAGGAGGGCGTCGGACCGGTAGGGCCGGGCGCCGGCCAGGCGTCGGACCTCGGCCACTCGCGCTGCCGTCTCCGCCGCCGTCGACACCGTCAACGTCCCGGCGGGTGCCCCCTTGATCTGCCGGGTACCGGCGAACCCGACGATGTCGGCGTGGCTGGCCGCTACTGCCAGCCCGGCCCGGGACATGGCGCCCACCATCATGGGCACGGGCTGTTGCACCGGGTGGGGCCGGCACGACTCGTCCGCCAGTCGCCGGCGGACGTCGACGACGGCCGCCTCCATCGCCTGCACCCGTCGCTCGAAGCTAGGCCAGGGCAGACCGGCGCTGACGTGCTCCGCCTTCACGTGGCCGGCGCCGAGGCCGAGCTCGACTCGTCCGTCGGAGAGCAGGTCGAGGGTGGCGGTCTCCCGGGCCAGGAGGGCGGTGTTCCAGAAGCCGACGTTGAGCACGTACGTGCGTAGGCGCAGGCGACCGCTGATCGTCCCCGCCGCGGCCAGGATCGAGAAGGGAGCGAGGGAGCCGAGGTGGTCGGGCGCGGCGAGCACGTCGAAGTCGAGCTCGTCGGCCCGGCGGACCAGTCGTTCGAGGGCCCGGCCCGACGAGGGGAAGCGCACGTTGACGCCGAACTGGAGTCCCGGCATGGGCCCATGGTGGCAGGCCGCGGCGAGCGATTCGGCCGGTGACCCGTACGACGAGACCACGACCGGACGCGCCGGGCCCCTTGCTGCTCGATGGGTGCCGCGTCAGGCGGCGACGTAGCGGCCGGCGAGCCGGTTGCTCGTCGTGGTCGTACCGCCGGTGCGGGAGTCGCACTGAAACCCTTGACCACCAGCCAGACGCCGATGGAGAACTCCCAGAGGGCGATGGGGAAGGCGAGCAGCGCGCCCCACGTCGAGACCTGGTCGAAGACCCGAAGATCGACAGCGTGGCGGACACCAGGATGAGGGAGGAAGCGACTCCGCGCCGTTGGGGAGCAGCTTGCTCGCTCAGCGGCAGCGCCATCTCGACGTTGCGACCGAGGAATTGTTGCGGCCGAGGAATTGTTGCGGCCGAGGAATTGACACCCTTCGCCGACCACGGGGTCGCCCTACCGGGGTGCCCCCGTGCCGTTCAGGAGGTTCACCCCTGGGGCCGTCTTGGTCGAGGCCGAGAGACCGCGAGCCTCAGCAGGGCGTTTGCGCAGCCGCCGCCCGCCTCCGGCGGGCCGGGGCCGGGCGTGGCCGTCGTCGTATCCTTGGTGGACTTGGTCGTGCGCCTCGAACCAGGACGGAAACGCCTTGCCTGAGCGTGTGAAGAAGGTCGATTTGGTGCTCGAGGGCGGCGGTGTCAAGAACATCGCCCTGCTCGGCGCGGTGACGGTCCTGTCCGAGGCCGGGTACACCTTCCCGCGGGTGGCCGGCACCAGCGGCGGCGCCATCATCGCGGCCGGGGTCGCCGCCTACCAGAAGGCGGGGCGTGATTTGGGCGGGATGCTCGACGTGTCGCTGCGCGTCGACAACTCGCGGTTTCTGGACTGGCGATGGCGCGGCCGTGTCGCAGGGCCGGTCTCGGGCGCGGTCGACCTGCTGCGCCGGGGCGGCCTGCACTCGGGGGACTACCTCTACGAGTTTCTCGGCCCTGCCCTGGACGATGTCGGCGTGCGGACCTTCGCCGACCTGCGCATCGACGACGACCACGGGTCCTCGCTGGCCGAGCATCAGCGGTACTCGCTCGTCATCCACGTGGCCGACGTCACCCACCGGGTGCTGGTCCGCCTCCCGTGGGACTACCCGCTCTACGGGCGCCCGGCCGACGAGCAGCCGATCACCGACGCGGTTCGGGCGTCGATGTCGATTCCCTTCTTCTTCCGTCCCGTCAACGTGGAGACCGACCACGGCGCCGCCACATGGGTCGACGGCGGCCTCCTCGCCAACTACCCCATCACCGTGTTCGACCGCACCGACGGCCAGCCGGCGCGCTGGCCGACCTGGGGGGTCAAGGTCAGCACCTCGCCGCCCCATGGTCCGGACCGGCCGGTGCGCACGGCCGTGGGCTTGGGCGTCCGTTGCCTGGCGACGATGACCGGCGATTGGTACCGCTCGTCGCTGGGCGCCGACACCGCCGGTCGGCGGACCATTCAGGTCGACACGTCGGGCGTTCCCGCCACCCAATTCGACGTCGACAACCGCTCCCGGCTCCGCCTGTTCGAGAACGGCCGCGCCGCCGCCACCGCCTTCCTGGAACGCCTTCCCTGATCCTCACCGGGACGAGCTCGGCCCGGACCTGACCGACTGCCCACCGGGACGAGGACCGTCGCCGAGTCGGCTCGAGTCAGCTGGGCGACGCAGTGGGACGGGACGTCGACCGACCCGCTCGCAACGGCACCTCCGGGTGGCTGCGGCTGCCACCGTGATCTTTGGCGCGCCTAACGCGTCGGGTAAACGACGCCTAAGCTGTGGGGAACGATGACTGGCACCGGTACCGACCACGACCTGCGGGCCGACGACCTGCGGGCCGACGACCTGCGTCTGGCCTACGACGCCAAGGTCGTCGTCGACGGGCTGTCGCTGGCCATCCCGCCCGGCAAGATCACGGTTATCGTCGGGGCCAACGCCTGCGGGAAGTCGACCCTTCTGCGGGCTCTCGCCCGGCTGCTCAAGCCCAAGGCGGGCACCGTCCACCTCGACGCGAGAGCATCTTCCATCTCCCGACCCGCGACGTCGCCATCAAGGTCGGCATCCTGCCCCAGTCGCTGATCGCCCCCGAGGGCCTCACCGTGGGCGACCTGGTGGCCCGGGGCCGGTACCCGCACCAGCGTTGGTTCCGGCAGTGGTCCCCCGAGGACGAGGCCGCGGTCGGCTCCGCCCTGGAGGCCACGGGCACCGCCGACCTGGCCAACCGTCCGGTGGACGAGCTCTCCGGCGGCCAGCGGCAGCGGTCGTGGATCGCCATGGCCCTGGCCCAGGGCACGCCGATCATGCTCCTCGACGAGCCCACCACGTTCCTCGACATGGCCCATCAGGTGGAGGTGCTCGACCTGCTGGCCACGCTCAACGCCACCGACGGCCGCACCGTGGTGATCGTCCTCCACGACCTCAACCAGGCGTGCCGCTACGCCCACCTGGTGGCGATGGCCGGCGGGACGATCGTGGCCGAGGGGGCGCCGGCCGACATCGTGAGCGAGGAGCTGGTGGCCATGGTCTTCGGCCTCGACTGCCGGGTCGTGCCCGACCCGGTCGCGGGCACGCCGATGATCATCCCCATCGGGTCCCGGCACCGCCGCCCCCTCGTCCTCGCCGCCGACTGAGGGTGCTGGGTCAGGCGTTGCGCACGGCGGCTTCCACCGCTCGACGGAACGAAGGCGGGTCGATCGCCGGGAACCGGTACAACTCGTCTTCGATGGCGGAGAGATAGGCGAGCAGCCCTTCCCGCCCTACCAGGTCCCGCTCCAACATCGCCCGCACGTCCCCGAGGTCGCGGGCGTGTCCTCGCTCGAGCTTGGCCACCGCCTGGGCGGTCAGGTCGAAATGGCGGACGGAGAGCATCCCCTCGGTGGCCTCCCAGGGACTGCGGTCCTCCCACCCCGGCGGCACCGGGATGAACAGGTCGGGCGAGGCCAGCTCGACGTTGATCTCGAGCTCGTCCTTCAGTCTGGGCACGGCTCGCAGGAGCGATCCCGAGTCGGGAACCAGCTTGAGGTCGATGTCGATGGTGCTGTCCCGCCAGCCGAGGAGCACGGCCGTCGACCCACCGGTGAGGTAGGCGGTGGTGGGCTCTCGGGCGGCGGCGCCCAGGCGGGACAGGAAGGTGCGGATGCGCTCGGCGGTCGCTAGCCGACGCACGCCGCAGCCCGTTCGAAGCTGACGAGCAGTCGGACGAGTGCGTTGTACCGGCCGTGGGCGCTGTCGGCATCCTCCGCCGCCAGCAGCTCGTACAAGGCATGGTCGGCCTCTGCGATCGGGGTCGAGACCTCGAATCCGAGCTGGCCGAGCCGGGGGGCGCCGATGGACACGACGAGCGCAGCGACGGTGCGGCGACCCTCGGCCAGGTCGTCCAGGCCGGCCGCGACGAGCTCCGAGCCGGGGAGGGCGGCCATCGACGGTCCCACGGCCATCACCGTATGCGACCTTCGATCAGCTCGGCGGACGCCGGTCGGACCATGCCGCCCACAGCTCGGCGTAGCGACCGCCGGCGGAGACCAGCTCGTCGTGGGTCCCCTCCTCCAACCAGGCGGCCGGCGTCGAGGACCACGATGCGGTCGGCGGTGGCAGCCTGGGTCAGGCGGTGGGCGACGACGAGCGACGTTCGGCCCGCGACCGCGGCCGCGGCCGCCGCCTCCAGGATCCGGGCCCCGGCGCTGCCCGCCTCGGCAGTGGCCTCGTCGAGGACGGCGACCACAGGGTCGGCCAGGACCAGGCGGGCCAGGGCCAGGTGCTGGGCCTGAGTGGTGGTCAGGGGGTGGCCGCCGTCGCCGACGACCGTCTCGATGCCCGCGGGCAGGGCCCGGACCCATCCCAGGGCGCCCACCGTGGTGAGGGCCCGTTCCAGGTCGGCGTCGCTGGCCTCGGGGGCGGCCAGCCGGAGGTCGTCGGCCAGGGTGCCGGCGAACACGTGGACCTCCTGGGTGACGAGGGCGACGGCGACCGCCCCCGGCGCCACCCCGCCGATCGTCACCGATCCGGCGACGGGCTCGTGGACCCCCGCCACCAGCTTGGCGACGGTGGTCTTGCCCGCCCCGCTCGCCCCCACCACCGCCACCCGTTGGCCGGCCTCCACCCGCAGCCCGAGCCCGTGGAGGACGAGGTGGTCGGGCTCGTAGGCGAAGTCGACGCCCTCGAAGGCGACGATCGCCGCCGCCGCCGGGATGTCGACTGCCGTCACCGGCGCCTCGCCCGGCCTGTCGGCCACTCCCACCAGGCGGGCGAGGGCCGCGGTCGCGGCCTGGGCCTCGTCCAGGAGGTAGAGCAGCCCGTTGATGGGGTCGAACAGGCGCTGGAACTAGAGGGCGGCGGCGGTGACCGCACCCACGCTGGCATCGCCGTTGCGGACCCCAGAAGCCGGTGAGGAGGATGGCGCTCAGGCCGACGACCTCGGCCAGGTTGAGGCGGCCGAAGAACCGGGTCCGTAGCCGGCTGGCGCTGACGACCAGCTCGACCGCGGTCCGGGACCGGCCCGCGACCTTGTCCGAGTGGCTGCCGGCCAGGTCGGACGCCCGCACCGTGTCGGCACCGGCGATGGTCTCCAGCAGCTGGCCCGCCCGTTCCCCGGCCGCGGCCCGCTCCGACGCGTACACGCTGAGCCCCCGGTCAGGGAATCTGTAAGGCTCCCGATGCCCGAGCGCTCCTTGTTCGTGAACGTGTCGCCACCGGACGACACCCAGGAGAGAGGAGCGAACGATGCATCGTCTACGGAAGCTGACCGTGATCGCAGCCATGGCCGGGGGCCTGCTCTGGACGGGCGAGGCCCAGGCCACGATCACCCCCACGCCCGACGACGCCAAGTGCACCTACACCAACGACAACGTCGCCGTGTGCACGCTGAAGGACGGGTCCACGATGTGCAAGGACCACAACGGGATGGACATCGACTGCCCGCAGCCGAGGGTCCGTCTCCGGCTGGGCGTCACCGCCGCCGGCTGAGCCCGCTCACCCGCCCCACCCGTCCCGGCCGTCGTCCATCTGCTTGGGCGACGGCCGGGACGACGGCTGGGGCACCAGCCGGGTGATCAACGGGCGGTGTTCGTGGCGGGGTCGCCGTCGACCGCCGCTGCCAGGCGGGGAACCAGCTGGTCGAGCACGGTCGGCAGGCTGAGGAGGGTGTTGACCCCGTACGCCGCCTGCAGCAGGTCGTCCTGGGCGAGGAAGACGTCGCGGCCCTGCTTGGCCACGTCGAGCGTCGGTTAGACGGGGTTGCCGTCGAGGCGGCTCGTGGCCCCGTCCCGCAGGAACACGATCCAGACAACCAGATCGGCGGACACCAACCCGACCTGCTCGTCGCTCACCTCGGCGTAGAACCGGTCGGCGATCATGTCGGTGACCGCCTTCCGCGGCCGGGCCCATCGCCTTCGTCGGACTGACCGTCCCCCACGTGGCCCGGGCCATCACCGGGCCCGACTACCGCTGGGTGTTGCCCTACTCCGGCGTGCTGGCACCGATCCTGCTCCTCGGCTCCGACATCGTCGGCCGCCTCGTGCTGCGACCGGGCGAGCTGCAGGTGGGCATCGTCACCGCGGTGGTCGGTGCGCCGTTCTTCATCCTGCTCTCCGGCCAGGCTGCCTCACAGCTCGGCCAGCTTGCGCCGGCGGACGCTGGGCGGGGGTCTGGTCGCCACCCTCGCCGTCTACCTGCTCGCCTACCGGAAGGGCATCAGCGGCTACCGCCTGGTGCTGGTGGGCATCGGCATCTCCTTCATGCTCTACGCCGTCGTCGACTACATGCTCACCCGGGCCGAGATCTTCGACGCGGCCCAGGCCACCATCTGGCTCACGGGGAGCCTCAACGGCCGGGGCTGGGAGCACGTCCGGCCCGCCGGCGTGGCCCTGGCCGTGCTGCTGCCGGCGGCGCTGGTCCTCAGCCGCCAGCTGCGCACGCTGCAGCTGGGCGACGACGCCGCCCGCGGCCTCGGTGTCCGCATCGGGCGGGCCCGGTTGGGGCTGATCGTGACCGGGGTGGGGCTGGCGGCGGTGGCGACGGCGTCGGCCGGGCCGGTCCCCTTCGTCGCCCTCGTCTCGCCCCAGATCGCCCGCCGGCTGGCGGGAGCATCGAACCTGTCCCTGGTGCCGGCGGCCCTGGCCGGGGCGGCCCTGATGCTCCTGTCCGACCTCGTCGGCCGCCGGCTGTTCGCGCCGACGCAGCTTCCCGTCGGGATCACCTCCTCGATCGTGGGCGCCCCCTACCTCCTGTGGCTCCTCGCCCGAGCCAACCGCATCGGTCGAGGCGGGTGACGACTATGGACCGGCGCCGTGGTTTGTGCCCGGCGCCAGGCGGGGTGTGCCGCGTGGGGCGTACGCTCGGGACGTCATGAGGACGACCCCTCGCCGCGCCGGTGTGGCGGTGGTGGCCGCTCTCGGTCTGGCAGGCCTCGGCCTGGCCCACGTCCTCGAGTACCTCGCCCTGGTGCCGAATGGCCACCACCGGGCCGACGTCCTGGCCGCCACCGGGCACGCCTACCTTCCCTCCGTCCTCAGCGCGGCCGGCTTCCTGGCCGCAGTGGCAGTTGCCGCCGTGTTCGTGCGCGGGTTCCGCGCCGGCGACGGCAATGGGCGGGCGGTCACCACCACCGGGACGGACTGGACCCGACTCCTCCCTGTGGTCCAGGCCGCCGCGTTCGTGGCGGTAGAGGTGGCGGAGCGGCTCGTCGTCGGCGCCTCTCTTGCCGATCTCGGGCCCGTCCTGGTCCTCGGCCTGCCCTTGCAGGTGCTGGCCGGCATCGCCGGGGGTCGGGTGCTCTCCGCGGCGGCGCGGGCCGGCACCCGGCTGGCCCGAGCCTTGGCCGGCTCGGGTTTCGCTCGCCGCCGGCCGACCCCCGGTTGGCGGCCGCTCGCCGACGTCGCACCCGTCACCACGCTCGCGGGCGGGCCGACGCCGGCCCGCGGCCCACCCTCGCTCCTCGTTCCCGTCTGAGCCAACACAACCGACCGCCCCGGCGCGGGGCGGCAGACAACGAGGAGACTTCCAATGAGATCGCTTTTCCCGCGGCTGGCCGCGGCCGGATTCGGGCTCGTCATGCTCGTCGGACCCCTGGCCGGGGCCGCTTCCGCCCACGAGCGGCGCTCCGTCGGCACGCTCCAGTTTGTCGTCGGCTGGGGTGCCGAACCGACCTTCACCGGCTACCTCAACGGCGTGCAGATCACCATCCGGGACGCGTCGGCGGCCGGGGACCCGGTGCCCGTCACCGACGCTGCCGACACCCTGAAGGTGGAAGTGGCCTTCGGCGACCAGAAGGTCGGCCCTCTCGACCTCGACACCGTCTTCAACTCGCCCGGCGAGTACCAGGCGCCGCTCGTGCCCACCCGGGCCGGCGTCTACTCGTTCCGCTTCGTGGGGACGGTGAAGGGCCAGGCGGTGGACGAGACGTTCACCTCGTCGGACACCACGTTCGAGTCGCCCGAGGAGACAACGGAGATCGAGTTTCCGGTGAAGGACCCGAGCCCGGCCGAGCTCTCCAGCCGGGTCGAACGGGTGGACGCCCGGGCCGGGGCGGCCGCCGATTCGGCCGACGACGCCGGTAGCAAGGGCTCGACGGCGACCGCCATCGGTGCCGCCGGGCTGGCGCTGGCGGTGGTGGCCCTCGGGCTGGCCATCAGGCTGCGCAAGGGGTCCAAGGCCTAGCCGGTGCCGCGCTCCACCCCGACGGTGGCCAGGGCGGTGCTGGTCGCCCTGGCCGTCGTGGCCGGACTGGCCGTGGGTCCGACGCGGGCGGCCTGGGCCCATGGCGTGCTGCGGGCGTCCGACCCGGCTGCCGGCGCGGCCGTCGACCAGTCCCCGGCCCACCTCACCCTCAGCTTCACCGAGGCGCCCGAGCTGCGCTTCTCGTCGGTGAAGGTCCTCGACGGCACCGGTCGCTCGTTCGGCACGGGCGGTGTGCAAGAGGTCGCGGGCGATCCGGAGACGATCACCCAACCCCTCCAACCCCTGCCCAAGGGCGTCTACACGGTGAGCTGGCGCATCGTGTCCCGGGTCGACGGCCACCTCACCGCAGGGTCCTTCGCGTTCGGCGTGCAGACGCCGGTGACCGCGGACGCCGCGGCCGCGGCCGGCGCGCGGACGGCGTCGCCAGCCGCCAACCGGTCGCTGGCCGCCGTCGGGGGACGGGCCCTGCTCTACGCCGGGCTGGCGTGTCTCCTGGGCGGGGCGTGGGTCGGCGCCCTGCTGTTCCGCGAGCGGCGCCGAGGTCTGGTGGTCCTGCTGGGGGCGGGCTGGTTGGTCGCCCTCGCCGGGGTGGTGGCCGTCGGTCTGGCTCAGCGCAGCACGACGGGGGCCTCGCTCAGCGTGTTTCTCCAGTCCCGGCTGGGCCGTTCGGTGCTCTGGCGGCTGATCGGGCTGTTGGCGGCCGGCGTGGGCGTCGCCCTTGTCGCCGGCCGGCGCCGGTGGCGGCCGGGTCTGGCGCTGGTGGCCGCCGGCACGCTGGGCACGATCGTGGCCCACGTGGTGTCGGGCCACGCGGCCGCGTCGTCGACGGCGTGGCTGGCCGTCGGTGTGCAGGCGGTCCACGTGGTGGCGATGGCCGTCTGGATCGGCGGGCTGGCCGCGCTACTGGCGGGCGCCGTTGGCCGGGCGGGCGACCTCGCGGCGGCGGCCGCGGTCAGGAGGTTCTCGGCGGTGGCGGCCGTTTCCGTCGGCGCCCTGGTCGTCACGGGTGTGCTCCGGGCCATCGACGAGGTGGACGGGTGGCGGCCGCTGGTCGACGCCACCTACGGACGACTGGTGCTGGTCAAGGGCGCGCTCCTGGCCGTGATCGCCGCCCTGGGGGCGGTGAACCGCTACCGTCACGTGCCGGCCGCGGGCCGTTCTCTCACCGGCCTCCGCCGGATCGGGACGACGGAGGTGGCGGTGGCCCTCCTCGTGTTCGCCGTCACCGGCCTGCTGACGACGTCTCCGCCGCCGGCCACGGCCAGGGTGACCGATCCGGCGGTGGTGGTCACCGCCTCCGACTTCGGCACCACCGTCCGGGCCCGGCTGACGGTGTCACCGGGGCAGCCCGGCGTGAACCGGTTCACGGTCGAGCTCACCGACTACGACACCTATGAGCCGGTGGCTGCGGCCGGCATATCCGCTCGCTTCGTCCTGCCCGCCGACGGAGGGGTCAGCCCGTCGACGCTCGACCTACCGCCGACGGGTGCCGGGACCTTCGCCGCCTCCGGTCCCAACCTGACGCTGCCCGGCCGGTGGCGGGTCACGCTGGTCATCAATCGGGGGGCGGACGCTCTGGAGCTCACTGCCGACCTGGTGACCCGTGCGCCACCGGGACTGGTGACGATCACCCCCGGCCGGCCCACCGTCTACAGCGTCGACCTCGGCCAGGGCCGCACGGTCCAGGTCTACGCCGACCCCGAGGCACCCGGCGCCATCGAACTGCACGCCACCTTTTTCTCGGCCGCCGGCACCGAGGAGCCGGTCGACGTGGCCACCGTGACCGCGTCGGGAGCGACGGCCACGCCTCGGCGGCTAGGGCCGGGCCATTTCGTCGCCGATGTCCAGGCCCCATCCGGCGCCTGGCCGGTTGAGGTCACCGGCGTCACGCCCGGCGGCGACTACCTGTACGCACCCCTGACCCTGGAGATCGAGTGATGAGAATCCGAAGCCCCCTGGCCGCGGCCGCCCTGCTCGCCCTGGCGACCGCCTGTGGCGGGGGCGACGGCGGAGGAGGGGCGCCCGAGGGCGTCCGACCATCGTCGACCGCCACCCTTTCCATCGTCGACCCGGCCAATGAGTCCACGGTCCCGCCCGGCCTGCTCACCGTCCGTCTCGACCTCCAGGGGGCCCGCATCGTGGAGGAGGCGACCACCGCCTTGCGGCCGGACGAGGGCCACGTCCACCTCAACCTCGACGGCAAGCTGGTGTCGATGGCGTACGGCCTCGAGCAACAGGTGGAGGTCACGCCCGGCATCCACCAGCTGATCGCCGAGTTCGTCGCCGGCGACCACGCCCCCTTCAACCCGCGGGTGGCGGCGACCCGGACCTTCGCGGTGTCCGACGGCCAGGCGCGCCCAAGTGGGTAGAGAGGGTTCCATGGTGGATCCCCGGCTGGACGTGCTCGCCGGCGTGGTGGGACGGGTGGAGGTGAAGGCGCGGTGGCTGGCGCGCCTGGCCACGAGGGGCGCCGTCGCCGGCGCGGTCGCCGCCTTCCCGTTGTGGTGGGTGGTGGCCGGCGACGGAGTCACCGAGTGGTTTGCGGGGACCGCGGCGTCGCTGCTGGTCCTGGGCCTGTTCCTCGCGCCGGCGGCGTGGCTGGTGAACGTGCGGTTCGCACTGCTCGAGCTGGTCGAGCTGCCGCAGAAGCTGGCCGGCGTGGCGACTCGTCGGGCGGCGCACCTGCGAACGGGCGCCCCGGAACGGCCCGACCAAGGATCCTTCGCCGCGGCGCGGTCGGTGTGGGGAGTCCTCAACGACTATGGCGACGTCGTCGGGGCCTGGGGCACCGTCGCCCAACTGGTCGCCCCGTGGTTCTGGCTCCTCACCGCCGCCGCCTTCGTTGCCGTGCCGGTGGTGGGGCTGCTGGCGGCGGTGATAGTGCTGGTGGGGCTCGTGTGATGACGCAGACCAAGGAGGACGCAATGGAAACCGTGGCCCGGGTGACCGAGATCAGCGCCATGTCGGCGACCGGCTTCGAGGACGCGATCCGGGTGGGGATCACCCGGGCCTCGCAGACCCTCCGCCAGGTCACGTCGGCCTGGGTCAAGGAGCAGCGAGTCGAGGTACGCGACGGCGCCATCGTCGGCTACCAGGTGAACATGCTGGTGACGTTCGTCCTCGACGACTAACCCAACTCGGTCGCGGCTGGGGGTCGCCGCCGGTTCTCCACCCCGCGCCGGGGTCCCGTCCGCACGACGATTCCGCCGCACGGAACGCTCGTCGCGTTTGGCATCCGCCGAATCGGTGTGAAACGGGCGGCGAATCCAGCCCGAATCACGCCGGTTTCGGGGCACGAAGCCACGAGGAGCATTTGGATCAACCAAGACGTCGTGTACCGGGCGGGAGCGATGGCCGCTCCCAAGTCACCGGCGCCACTGGTTCGGCGACGGAGGTGGCCGGTCGCGGGGCGGCCGTCGGCGGGGTGGAACAGTGGTGGCGTGGGCCGTCGCCGGGTGCCGAGGTCGCTCCGGCGGGTGGCGACCGTGCTCATCGTGGTGGTGGTGATCGAGTACTTGGTCCTGCCCCAGATCGCGGGCGCCCGCCATTCCCTCGACCTGCTGGCCTCGGTCAGCATCCCCTACCTGGTGGCCGGCGTCCTCTTGGAGGCGGCCGCCATCGGCGCCTACGCCAAGCTCACCCAGGCCACCCTGCCCGCCATCGGCCGCCCGCCCCTGCCCACCCTCCTGCGCATCGACCTGTCGACCATGGCCGCCAGCCACATCGTCCCCGGGGGCTCGGCGGCCGGCGCCGGCCTCGGCTATCGGCTCCTCACCGAGGCGGGGGTGAGCGGCACGAACGCCGGCTTCGCCCTCGCCACCCAGGGCCTGGGCTCGGCCGTCGTCCTCAACCTGATCCTCTGGCTGGGGCTGCTCGTCTCGATCCCCCGCCGGGGCTTCAACCCCCTCTATCTCACCGCGGCCGTGGTCGGGGCGGTCTTGATCGGCGGCTTCGCCCTGGCTGTGGTGTCGCTGACCCGGGGCGAGGAACGTCTCGCCCGGGTGGTGTGCCGGGCCGCCGGCCACGTCCCGATCCTCGACGGCGACGCGGTCGCCCGGGGGCTGAGCCGGGTGGCGGAGCGGCTGCGGGTGCTGGGGGCCGACCGGAGGCTCCTCCTGCGGGCCGGGTCGTGGGCGACGGCCAACTGGCTGCTGGACGCGGCCTCGCTGTGGGTGTTCGTGGCCGCCTTCGGCCACCGGGTCGAGCTGGACGGGCTGATCGTCGCTTTCGGGCTGGCCAACGTGCTCGCTGCCGTACCCATCACCCCTGGTGGGTTGGGCGTGGTGGAGGCGGTGCTGACGTCGGCCCTCGTCGGTTTCGGGACCCCCCGCGGCACCGCGGTCCTGGGTGTGGTCATCTACCGGCTGGTCAACTTCTGGCTGCCCATCCCGATCGGCGGCCTGGCCTACCTCTCGCTCAAGGTGGGACCGGCCTCGGCCCGGGGCGAGCGGGCGGCCGTGCTGCGACGGGCGGCGGAGGAGTCGATCGCCGCCGCCGAGGACCCGAGGAAGTGGGCCGAGGACCGCGGCATCAGGCTCCCCCGGGGCGACTAGTCGTCGTCATCCACGCGGCGGCGGTGGCCAGGGGCGCGGTGGTGGCCGACCAGAGCACCTCCCGACCCTCACGGCGGGAGTCGACCAGGTCGGCGTCGGCGAGGGACTGGAGGTGGTGGACCACCGCCTGGCGGCTCATGGGAAGGTCTCGGGCCAGACCGGTGGCCGGCATCGGGCCGCCCTCCACCAGGCGGGTGAGGAGCCACCGGCGGGTGGGGTCGGCCAGGGCCGCGAAGACTGCGTCGAGGGTGCCGCTCATGCAAAGGAATACTTGCACGTCGGCCGACCCGGAGGCCGGAGCCCTAGACCCGGCGGTCCGACTCGGCCAGCGCGGCCAGGATCAGGGACCACGACGCCAGGCCGTGCTCGCACCACTGGTCCGGGGCCACCAGGCACTCGTCGGGGCACCGGCAGACGCCGTCGGCCACCCACTCGGCCAGGGTGTCGTCGTCGGGGGGCGCCCACCCGGTGTTGACCTCGAACCACTCATGGGCCCGGCGCACGGCGGCGGCGGCGGCGGAGGTCACCCCGACGTCAAACCGCCCCGTCGATCACCGTGCGCCCGCCGAGGGGGGCGGTCAGGGTGACGGTGGCCGACTTCAGCTGGGCGATCATGATGCACATCGTCTCGCCACCGGCGGCCTTCTCGTAGATGGTGACCCGTACCGAGTCGGCGCCCTCGTCGGCCACGATCGAGTCGAAGACCGAGCACGGCTCGACCCCCGCGTAGTAGGTGAAGGTGAGGGTGGCCCCGTCGGCCCCGACCGTGTAGTCCTCCCACCGGTGGGGCTGGCCGCGGTCGCCGGGGATCGTCGTGGTCGGCGAGGGATCCTCGTCGGCCGGCGGGCTGGTCGGCGCCGGCCCCGGCGTCGGCGTCGGCCCGGGGGCCGGTGCCGTCGAGGTCTGGCCCGACGGGACGGTGGTGACGACGGTCGAGCCGGTCGTGGCCGTTGTCCGCCCGGCGCGCACCTCCTCGTCCGGATTCGAGTCGGCGCAGCCGGCCAGCGCGAGCGCCAGTGAGACGCCTGCCGCGGCGAGCATCCGGCCGGGGGTGAGGGTCCACGTGCGAGTGGTCATGTGCTTTGGACGACCGTCGGCGGCGTCAAGTTCCCTTCCCGGGACGGGCGGCGCGTAAGCGCCCCGCTCGCCTGACGGCGGATCAGGCGAGGCGGGGCGCACCAGATCTTGTCAGGTGTGGCCTCCGGGGGCAACGCAGGGTGTCGGAGATGGGGCTCCGGTTGCGGTGCGGTTGCGGAGGATCCGTATGGTCCACGGCAGGGACGTAGGCACGACGGACTTTCCAGGTCATCGGCGAAGAACGACGGAGCCGATGACGTGGGTTGGGAATGTTGCCACCGCCGATGCCGGCCCGGTGGGGGCGGCCGGAGAACCGGCACGCTTGCTCGCGGCATCGGCGGGGTCCCGCCCCTGATGGCGCGCGGCTCCTTGTGGCACCCTTAAGAGCCCTCCGAACAGGCGTGATGGCAGACGAAGGGGCTCCCGTAAGGTGCGGATCTCTCTCAGCGGTCCCATGTCGATCGAGCTCGGCGACACCGTGGTGGAGGAGAATCGCCTCGGTGGGGCCCGGGCCCGGCTGGCCTTCGCGGTCCTCGTCCTCGAGCGGCCCCGGCCCGTCGACCGCCACCATCTGGCCGAGGTCTTGTGGCCCGACGCGCTCCCCGCCTCCTGGGAGGCGGCGCTGCGGGTCGTCATGAGCCGGGTGCGGGCCTTTCTCGGCGCCGCCGGCCTGCCCGCCGCTCAGGTCCTCACCAACAGCTACGGCTGCTACCGGTTGAGCCTGCCCGACGACGTCGTGGTCGACGTGGAGGTGGCCGCGGCGGCGGTGGAGGCGGCCGAGGCGGCCTGGGCTGCGGGGGCGCCGGAGCCGGCCCTCGCCGCGTCCGCCGAGGTGCGGGCCATCACCGCCCGGCCGTTCATCGGCGGGGCCGAGGGCGAGTGGACCGACGCCGTCCGGCGCCGCCTGGGCGCGCAGCGGGCGCGGGCCCTCGACGTCATGGTGCGGGCCTCGATTCACCTCGGGGACGCGGCGCTGGCCATCGACGCGGCCCAGGAGTTGCTGAGCCTCGACCCTTACCGCGACACCAGCCACGTCCTGATCATGCAGGCCCACCGGGCGGCCGGGAACCGGGCCGAGGCGCTGCGGGCCTACGGCTGGTGCCGCCACGTGCTGGCCGAGGAGCTGGGCGTCGACCCGTCCCCCGAGACCGAGTCCCTCTACCGCTCGCTCCTGCGGGAGGAGCACGGAGGCGACGCGGGCCGCGACGCGGTGTGGCTGCCCTCGTCCGCCGACCGGCCGCCCGACAACCTCCCGTCCCGGCTCAGCACCTTCGTCGGTCGCGACCGGGAGCTGCGGGAGATCGGGAAGCTGCTGGAGGGAGAGCGCCTGGTCACCCTCACCGGCCCCGCGGGATCCGGCAAGACCCGCCTGGCCCTCGAGGTCACGTCCCGCTCACTGGCCGCCCATGCCGACGGCACGTGGTTCGTCGACCTGGGCCGGCTGTCCGACGAGGCCCTGGTGGCCCGGGCTTTCGCGGCGGCGGTGGGGGTGGTGGAGCAGCCCCCCCGGGCCCTCGTCGACACGCTCGTCGACCACCTCCGGCCCCGGGATGCGATCCTCGTGGTCGACAACTGCGAGCACGTGTTGGACGCAGCCGCCACCCTGGTCGATGCCCTCCTCCGGACCTGTCCCCTGCTGTGGGTGCTCGCCACCAGCCGGGAGCCGCTGGGCGTCCCCGGTGAGGTCGTGTGGCGGGTGCCGCCGTTGTCGACCCCGGAGCCAGGAGCGGCAGCCGGTTCCATCGAGGCCCTGTTGGAGTACGAGGCGCCCCGGCTGTTCGTCGATCGCAGCCGGGCCCTGGCCGCCGACCGGGCGCTCACCGACGCCGACGCCCACGCCCTGGCCCAGATCTGCGTCCGCCTCGACGGCATCCCCCTCGCCATCGAGCTGGCCGCGGCCTGCACCACTGCCCTGAGCGTGGAGCAGATCTCCCTCCGCCTCGACGACCGCTTCCGGCTGCTCACCCTCGGCCCCCGCACCGCCCAGGCCCGCCACCAGACCCTCCAGCGGGCGGTGGAGTGGAGCCACGACCTGCTCACGCCCCGCCACCAGGTGCTGCTGCGGCGCCTGTCGGTGCTGGCCGGCGGCTTTACCCTGGAGGCGGCGGAGGACGTCGGCGCCGGGGGCGACCCGGCGGGCGATGGCCGTGCTGCCGGTGTCGAAATCGGCCGGGCCGACGTCCTCGACCTGCTCATCGGGCTGGTCAACGCGTCGTTGGTGGTCAGCCGCATCGCCGGCGGCCCGGCCCGCTACGGGTTCCTGGAGACCATCCGCCACTTCGCCCGCGACCGGCTGGTGGAGTCGGATGAGGAGGCCGCAATCCGCGACGCCCACCTGGCGTGGTGCGTCTCGCTGGCGACGGAGGCGGAGCCGGAGCTGAGCGGGCCCGACCAGGAGGCGTGGTTCCGGCGGGTCGACGTCGAGCTCGACAACCTCCGGGGCGCCCTCGATTGGGCCTGCCGCCAGGGGGCAGCCGCGCCCGCCGTCCGCATCGCGGGTGCGCTCACCCTCTACTGGCACGTGCGGGGCTACTACCCGGAGGGTCGGCGGTGGACGGAGGCGGCCCTGGCCATCGGCGGCGACGTCCCGCCTCTTCTGCGGGCCAGGGCGCTGTGGGAACTCGGGTTCCTGTCCTTCTATCTGGGCGACGTCGCCGTCACCGTTCCCGCCATCGAGGAATGCCTGGGCCTGGCCCGGGCCGAGGGGGCGGCGGTGGAGACGGCTCGGGCGCTGGCCATGATGGGCGACCTGGCCGCGGCCCAGGACGTGCCTGCGGCCCACTCGATCCTCGCCGAGAGCGTGGATCTGGCTCGCAGCACGGGCGACTCGTGGTGCCTCTCCTACTCGCTGGCCAGCCGGGCGTGGGCCGAGTTCTACCGGGGCCCGTCGGCGGCGGGCCGGCGCTTCATCGAAGAGGCGATGGAGGTCGCCCGCCGGGCCGACGACACCCGCAACCTGCTGCGGGGCTCGGTGTGCATGGCCTGGGGCGCCCTCCTGGAAGGCGATTTCTCCACCGGCGGCGCCGCCGAGCAGGCGCTCGACCTGGGCTCCACCCTGGCTCGGCGCCTGGGCGACCTGGGCTGGACCGGGCTCACGCTCCACGGCCAGGGCGAGCTCGCCTGGCGCCGGGGCGACTACGACCGCGCCGGTCGCCTGCTGGAGGAGAGCGCCGAGATCGGCCGCCGGCTGGGCTCGCCCTACGCCCTGGCCCCGCCGTACGGGCTGCTCGGGCGCCGGGCCAAGGCCATGGGCGACCTGGACGAGGCGGCCACCTGGTTCGAGGCTGCCCTCGACCTCTCCCGCCAGGCGGGGATCCACCTGTTCGTCCCGTGGTGGGTCGGGGGTCGGGCCGACGTCTACCGGCTGGCGGGCGACCACGAGTCCGCCCGCACGTGGCTGGCCGAGGCCCGCTCGCTGGCGGAGGCGGTGGGCAACGAGCCGGTGGTGGCCCACACCGTCTGGGCCCGCGGCGAGATGGCCCGGGTCGAGGGCCGGGTGGGCGAGGCCGACGGCCTGCACCGGGAGGCGCTGCGGCGGGCGCAGGCGGTGGGCGACGGGAATGCCATCCTCGACTCCCTCGAGGCCCTGGCCGGGCTGGCCGCCGCTCGGGGCCAGGCGGCACGCGCCGTCCGCCTGCTGGCCGCGGCCGGCGCCCACCGGTCGCTCACCCGCTGCGCCCGGGCCGCCGTGGCCCGAGCGGGCTACGACGCCGACCTGGCCGCGGCCCGGGCCGGCCTGTCCGACGACGCCTTCGCCCAGGCGTGGGCCGAGGGCCAACGGCTGTCCCGAGTCGACGCGGTTGCCCTCGCCCTGGGCGACGTCGACCGGCCGGCCGCGGTTTGAGCGAATCGAAGACGGGAGGAACGTGGCCGAGAGCCTGCAGGAGGCCCGCAAGAAGCTGGAGGACGAGTTCGGGCAGGTGCGGCGGCATCTGGACAAGATCCACGACGCCCTCGACCGGGTGGAGGCGGCCGGTCCCGAGGACGACCTCACGGGGTTGCTCGACGACCTGGAGAAGGTGGTGAAGGAGATGCGCGACGGCGGCGTTCTCGGCTCCGGCGCCCACGGCCACAAGCGGGCCCGCAAGGAGTACCTGAAGCTCAAGGAAGGCTGACCGCCGGGAGGAGGGGTGGCGACGGTCCGAGGAGGCCGGGAGGGAGTCCTGCGCAGCGGGTGTTCGCGTAGGTTGCCTTGGGAGTACCGGCCTCCCCAGGCCGTCGCATCAAAACACGTCGTCAACTCGGGCCCGCGGCTTGAGCGAAAACTCACGGTAGGTTCGGCCCGTGTTCCTGGGTGAAGACCTCCTGCCCTACCTCCTGCTCGCCCTCGGCGGGGCCCTGGTGTTCGGCAACGTGCTCGCCCTCGCCCGGCCGCCCCGGGAGGCCAAGGACGGCGACCTGCCCCGCCCACCCCTCGGCCGGAGCGTCGTGATGATCGTCATCGGCCTGGTGACGGCCATCTGGGCGCTGGCCAGCCTCGTCTCCGGCTGACCTCAGCCCGTCCGCCTCGCGGGCTTGCGGTCGTGGGCATGAAAAGGGGTGTCTGACGCACCTTTTCCTGCCCAAGAAGGTTGATCGCGTCGCGTGATCGCCGACGCCTGACACGCCAGAGGACGGTCGGCCGGACTCGTCCCGCCCCGGACTCGACGCGCCGTCGGGCTGCCGCCCGCCCTGTCGCCGATTCGCTCAGGTGCCGGCGGCCGCCTGCTCGAGGGCGGTGGCCTGGCGTTCGGCCTCGTGGGCCGCGTCGCGCAGCTCGCGGGCGGCCCGGCGGGAGTCGACGGCCGTCTTGCGAGCCCGGATCACCTCCTCCTCCAGCCGTTCACGTTCGCGCTCGGCGTGCTCGGCCGCGTCCCGGGCCTGGTCGGCGAGGGTCCGGGCCCGGGTGGCCGCGGTCCGGGCCGTCACCGCCCGCTGGCGGGCCTCCTCCGCCCGCCGGGCCCGTTCCGCCGCCACCCGCTCCGCCTCCTCGTCCGCGGGCGGGGTGGTGGTGGCCTTGGCCTTGGCCGGCGGGGCGACAGGGCGCGGCGTGGGCGTGGTCGCCGTTGCCGTCCAGTCGAGCTCGCCGAAGCCGCTCGGCGGATCGAGCTCCTTGGACAGGCGGCCGGCGACCACGTCGGCGGCCACGTCGGGATCGAGGGAGGCGGCGTCGAGGGTGGCCGCGATCCCGTCCCGGTGGGCGTCGCCCGATCGTCCCGACTCGGTGAGGATGGCGACCGCCCGGTCGGCCAGGTCGGCGATGGCCTCCCGGCGGCGGCGTCCGGCGGCGGCGGTGTCGTCGTCGCGCCCGCCGGACAGCAGCCGCTCGTGCGCCCGCCGCAGCTCCGCGCCCCGCTCGACCAAGCCGTCCAGCTCGTCGGGGTGGCGGCGGGCCAGCTGGTTCACGGCCCAGGCGGCCGCCGTCGGCCGTCGCAGCCCGGCCACCTCCGCCGCGCCCGCCTTGTCGCCCTCCGCCCGCATCCGCTTCACCAGCGCCTGGCGGGCGGCGACGAACTGGTCCGGGTCGGCCGCGTAGAGAGCGTCGACGTCGTCCTCGACCGCCATCGGGCGACCTTACGCCGGGGGCGCCAGCCGGTCGAGGAGCCAGGTGGGCCCCACCACGTCGGCCCCCGCCCGCCGGGCTCGTTGTCCCAGCTCCCGGTCGGCCGACACCAGCGTCACCAGCTGACCGCCGCCGGTCAGGGCCGCGGCCAGGGCGGCCATGGTGTCGTCGCCCTCACCCCGGGCGTGGACGACCTCCACCCCGCCGACCGTCCCCTCCTCCACGCCCCGCCGGGCGGCACCCTCCAACACCACGACCACCGGTGTCTCCAGGCGCCCGCCCTCGGCCGCCGCCCGCACCTGGTCGACGAACGTGCGGGCCGCGCCCGCCCGGTCGCGCCACCATCCCGTGGGGCGGGAGCCGACCACGTTGGCCGCGTCGACGAGGAGCATCCGGTCGACCTACCGGCGGGTCGCCCTACCGGCGCGTCGCGTAGCCGGCGGCGACGTTGAGGAGGGTGAGGGCGGCGGCGTCGACCGTGACGTGGGCCACGTCGGCCGTGGGATCGACTTCCACGATGTCGACCGCCCGCACCGACGGGTGGGCGCCGGCGGCGTAGGCGGCGTCGAACACCTCGCCCGGCCGGGCGCCCCCCGGCCGCGAACCCGGGCAGCCGGGGGCGAAGGCCCGGTCGAGGACGTCGAGGTCGATGTCGACGTAGATGGCGTCGCACCGCCCGGCGAGGATGTCGAGCAGGTCGGGTACGTCCTCCAGCCGGTTGGGCCCGAGGACGGTGATGCCCGCGGCCAGGCACCACTCGAAGTGGGCCCGGGAGTTGGAGAACCCGTTGATACCAACCTGGATGACGTTGCCCCCGGGCAGGCCGGCGTCGACCAGCGCCCGCACCGGCGACCCGTTGCCGACCGACCCCGGTTGGTACGGCCGGACGTCGTGGTGGGCGTCGAGCGTGAGCAGGCCCACCCGATCGAGCTCGGCGCCGGCGAGGGCGTGGAACGTCACCCCGTTGTGCCCGCCCAGGAGGACGGTGAGGGGGGCGGCGAGGGGCGGGGGCCGCACGTCGTCGCCCACGTCACGCACCTCGACGTGCTCCAGGTCGACCCGCCGAGGGCTTAGCCACGTCGACAGCTTCGCCAGCCGTTCACGCACCGCGGCCGGCGCCAGGTCGTAGCGCGACGCGGTGACCGCGTGCTCCACGAGGGGAACGCCCGCCACCACCAGGGCGTCGGGGTCGTCGCTCCCGCGGGCCAGCCACTCCGACGCCCGGGGCCAGTCGGCCGCATTCATGCGACGACCCGCCCGTCCTTCACGACCGCGTGCACCAGGGGCATGCCCGGCCGGTAGGCGAGGTCGGCCCACCGGTCGCTGTCGAGGACCACCAGGTCGCCCCGCGCCCCCGGTCGGAGGTGTCCGACATCGCCCCGCCGGAGGGCCTTGGCCCCACCTTCGGTGGCGGCCCGCACCGCCTCGTCGGCGGTCAGCCCGTAGGCGCTGCACGCGAGGGCGATCACGAAAGGCATCGACGTGGTGTTCGACGTGCCCGGGTTGCAGTCGGTGCCGAGGGCGAGGGTCACGCCCCCATCGTGCAGCATCCGGGCGGGGGCGTAGCCCGACCGCAGGGAGAACGACGTGGCCGGCAGCAGGACGGCCACCACCCCGGCCGCGGCCAACGCCCGGGCGTCGGCCTCGTCGACGAGCACCAGGTGGTCGGCCGACAGGCAGTGCAGCTCCGCCGCCAGCTTGGCCCCGCCGGTGTGGGCCAGCTCCTCGGCGTGGATGCGCGGCGCCAGCCCGTGGCGTTGCCCCGCCTCCAGCACCCGGCGGGCCTGGTCGACCGTCAGCGCCCCCTCGTCACAGAAGGCGTCGCAGCTCACGGCCAGGCCGGCGCAGGCGGGCAGCATCTCGTCCACCACCAGGTCG
The DNA here is from genome assembly GCA_963836205.1 of uncultured Acidimicrobiia bacterium. Taxonomy (GTDB): domain Bacteria; phylum Actinomycetota; class Acidimicrobiia; order Acidimicrobiales; family AC-14; genus JAXDMK01. Next base: position 80,568 of record CAWIIV010000007.1, read on the forward strand.
AGGTAGTCGGGGTCGGGGGCGAGGTGGGCGCCCAGGAACGTGGGAACCAGCTCGGCCGGCGTGCGGGCGTCGGCCGCCGCGATCACCTCCAGCAGCCGCCGCTCGTGGGTGACGTCGAGCCCGTAGCCGGACTTGACCTCGATGGTCGTGGTCCCCGTGGCCAGCGCCGCCGCCGCCCGCCCGACCACGCCCTCGACCAGCTCCTCGAACGGCGCCGCCCGGGTGGCAGCCACCGTCCGCATGATCCCCCCGGCGGCGTACGGCCGCCCGGCCAGCCGGGCCTCGAACTCGTCGCACCGGTCGCCGGCGAAGACGAGGTGGGTGTGGGCGTCGACGAAGCCGGGGATCACCGCCCGCCCGCCGGCATCGAGCTCGGGCAGGTCGAGGTCGACCGTGACGTCGGCGTCGGCCACGACCCGCTCGACGACCCCGCCCCGCACCACGATCGCCGACGGCCCGTCATCGCGGCGGTAGCCGAACACCCGCCCCGCCCGTCGAACGACGAGGTCAGCCATCGGCCATCGGCACCCGTACGCCCTTCGCGGCGGCGACGTCCCGGGCCCGGTCGTAGCCGGCGTCGGCATGCCGCATGACGCCGGTGGCGGGGTCGTTCCACAACATCAGCTCGGCTCGCCGGGCAGCGTCGTCCGACCCGTCGACCACCAGTTGGGCCCCGGCGTGGATCGACTTGCCCATCCCCACGCCCCCGCCGTGGTGGACGGCCACCCACGACGCCCCCGAGGCTGTGTTCAGCAGGGCGTTGAGGATGGGCCAGTCGGCGATGGCGTCGGACCCGTCGGCCATGGCCTCGGTCTCCCGGTAGGGCGACGCCACCGACCCCGCGTCGAGGTGGTCGCGGCCGATGACGATGGGCGCCTTCACGTCTCCCCGCCGCACCAACTCGTTGAACAGGACCCCGGCCCGGTCGCGCTCGCCCAGGCCCAGCCAGCAGATGCGGGCGGGCAGCCCCTGGAACCGCACCCGGGCCGGCGCCAGCTCCAGCCACCGCTGCAACAGGGGGTCGTCGGGGAAGGCGGCCGCCGCCGCGGCATCGGTGACGGCGATGTCGGCCGGGTCTCCGGACAGGGCCACCCACCGGAACGGACCCTTGCCCTCGCAGAACAGCGGGCGCAGGTAGGCGGGCACGAAGCCGGGGTACCCGAAGGCGTCGGCGAAGCCACCGGTCCGGGCCTCGCCCCGCAGGTTGTTCCCGTAGTCGAACACGACCGCCCCGGCCCGCAGGAACCCCACCATGGCTTCGCAGTGGGTGGCCATCGCCGCCCGGGCCCGCCGGACGTACTCGTCGGGCTCGGCCGCCCGTAGCGCCACGGCCTCCGTCAACGTCATCCGGTTGGGGACGTAGCCGTACAGGGGATCGTGGGCGGATGTCTGGTCGGTGACCACGTCCGCCTCGAAGCCCGCGGCCAACAATGCGGGGAAGGCGTCGGCCGCGTTGGCCACCACGCCCACCGACAACGCTCGCCCCTCGGCGGCCGCGGCCCGGCAGCGACGGACGGCGTCGTCCACCGAGTCGGCCCGCTCGTCGAGGTAACCCTCGGCCAGCCGCCGCTCCACCCTCGACGGGTCGACCTCGACGCACAGGCCCACCCCACCGTTCATGGTGACGGCCAGCGGCTGTGCTCCCCCCATCCCGCCGAGGCCGGAGGTGAGCACCACCCGTCCCGCCAGCGTCCCCCCGAAGTGACGGTCGGCGACCGCGGCGAACGTCTGGAACGTCCCCTGGAGGATCCCCTGGGTGCCGATGTAGATCCACGACCCGGCCGTCATCTGGCCGTAGGCGGTCAGCCCCAACGCCTCCAGCCGCCAGAACTCGTCCCACGTGGCCCAGTCCGGCACCAGCAGGGAGTTGGCCAGCAGCACCCGGGGGGCCATGGGATGGGTGCGGAACACGCCCACCGGCTTGCCCGACTGCACCAGCAGGGTCTGGTCGTCCTCCAGGGCGGTCAGCTCCCGGACGATGGCATGGAACGCGTCCCACGACCGGGCTGCCTTCCCCCGCCCGCCGTACACGATCAGGTCTTCCGGACGCTCGGCCACCTCGGGGTCGAGGTTGTTCATCAGGCACCGCAGCGCCCCCTCCTGGGCCCACCCCTTGCACGTCCGCTCCGGACCGCGGGCCGCCCTCACGCCAGCTCCACCGGCACCGAGCGGAGGACGGCCCCGCTGCGCACCAGTTCCTCGGCCGCGGCCAGGTCGGGCGCGAGGAAGCGGTCGACGTCCATGCGGGGGACGTGCCGGCGCAGGCACTCGAGGGCGGCCCCGGTGGCCGGACCCGGCTCCAGCCCCCGCAACTCCACCGCCTCCGCCGCGCACACCAGCTCGATGGCCACCACCCGCATGGCGTCGGTGACGGCCGCCCGCAGCGACAGGCAGGCGTTCCACCCCATCGACACGTGGTCCTCCTGGCCGGCGGAGGTGGACACCGAGTCGCACGAGGCCGGCGTCGCCAAACCCCGCAGCCGGTTGACGAGGGCGGCCGCGGTGTAATGGGCCAGCATGAAGCCCGAGTTCACGCCCGCCTCGGGGGCGAGGAACGGGGGCAGCCCGTCGGACCGGGACGGGTCCATGAGCCGGTCGACCCGCCGCTCGACGATCGACGCCAGGTCGGCCAGGGCGATGGTGGCGAAGTCGGCCGCGTACGCCAACGGCTGGCCGTGGAAGTTGCCCGTCGACACCACGTCGTCGGTCTCGGGGTCGTCCGACTCGGGAAACACGACCGGATTGTCGGTCACCGACGCCAGTTCGACCTCCACCACCCCCCGGCACCACTCGACCACGTCCCGGGCGGCGCCGTGCACCTGGGGCGCGCACCGCAGCGAGTAGGCGTCCTGCACCGCGTGCTCGACATGGCGGTGGGAGGCGACGATGGGGGATGCCTCGAGCAGGCGCCGGAGGTTGGCCGCGCTGGCCCGTTGCCCGGCGTGGGGCCGTAGGGCCTGGATGCGGTCGGCGAACGGGGCATCGGTGCCCCGCAGCGCCTCCACACTCAGGGCGCAGGTGATGTCGGCCGTCGGCAGGAGGACGTCGAGGTCGGCCAGGGCCAGGCAGAGGTGGGCGAGCATGCCCTCGGTGCCGTTGAGCAGGGCCAGCCCCTCCTTGGCCTCCAGCCGGATGGGCTCCAGCCCGGCCGCGGCCAGGGCGGGACCGGCGTCGACCCGTTCGCCGGCGACCGTCCCATCGAGCACCCACCCCTTGCCGAGGAGGACGATGGCGGCGTGGGCCAGGGGGGCGAGGTCGCCCGACGCCCCCAGGGAGCCGATCTCGGGGACGGCCGGGGTGACGCCGGCGTTGAGGAGACCGGCGATGGCCCGCACGAGGAGCGGTCGCACGCCCGACGCCCCCGCGGCCAGGGTGCGAGCCTTGAGCAGCTGCATGGCCCGCACCACCTCCCGGTCGACGTTCGCCCCCATGCCCGCGGCGTGGCTCTGCACGAGGGCGTACTGCACCTGGGCCACGTGCTCGGCCGGGATCCGGGTCGAGGCCAGGGCGCCGAAGCCGGTGGTCACGCCGTAGACCGTGCGCCCCTCGGCCACCGCCCGCTCGACCAGGGCCCGGGACGCGGCCATGGTCGTGTCGAGGTCGGCCGCCACCTCCACCGGCGCGCCGTCGCGAGCCACCGCCACCACGTCGGCCACCGCCAGCGGCTCCCGTCCGACGACGACCATCACGGCCATCTTGCCCGGACGGCCGTTCCTGGGCATGAAAAGGGGCGCCAGGCACCCCTTTTCGTGCCCAAGAACCCAGCCTGATGCCCTGGTCGGACCCGTCGGCGGCCCCGGGTAGTGTCCGAAGGTGACCCCCGAACAGCTGCACACGCCCGACCGCAACCTGGCCATGGAGTTCGTCCGGGCCACCGAGGCGGGGGCGATGGCCGCCGCCCGGTGGATGGGCCGGGGCGAGAAGGAGGAGGCCGACGGGGCCGCGGTGGAGGCCATGCGCCTGTTCCTCAACAGCGTCCTCATGACCGGCGTCGTCGTCATCGGGGAGGGGGAGAAGGACGAGGCTCCCATGCTCTACAACGGTGAGGAGCTGGGCCGGGGGGGCCCGCCCGAGGTCGACATCGCCGTCGACCCGGTGGAGGGCACCACCCTCGCCGCCCTGGGCCGGCCCAACGCCCTGTCGGTGATCGCGGCCAGCGAGCGGGGGACGATGTTCGACCCCGGACCCTGCTTCTACATGAACAAGGTGGCGGTGGGCGCGGCCGCGGCCGGTTCGATCGACATCGACCGTCCCCCCCGGGAGAACCTGGAGGCGGTGGCCAAGGCCCTCGGCCTGCCGGTGAGCGACGTCACCGCGGTCGTCCTCGACCGTCCCCGCCACGCCGACCTCATCGCCGAGATCCGGGCCGCGGGCGCCCGCATCCGCCTCATCGAGCACGGCGACGTGGCCGGCGGCATCTCCACCGGCTGGCCCGACGCCGCCGGCGACATCCTCTTCGGCATCGGCGGCACCCCCGAGGGCGTCATCACCGCCGCCGCCCTCAAGTGCATGGGCGGCGAGATGCAGGCCCGCCTCTGGCCCAAGGACGACACCGAGCGCCAACGGGTGATCGACGCCGGCATCGACCCCGACCGCGTCCTCGGCACCCACGACCTGGTCCGGGGCGACAACTGCTTCTTCGCCTGCACCGGCATCACCGACGGCGAGCTGTGCCGGGGCGTCCGCTACGACGCCCGGGGCGTCACCACCGAGTCACTGGTGATGCGCTCCCAGTCGGGCACCGTCCGCAAGATCACCGCCGTCTACCCCCCCGGCCACGCCTGGGCCCACTGAGGCCGGCGGCCCGGCTCAGGCGAGGAGCGCGAGCAGGGCCCGGCGGTCGGGCCCGGGCATTCGCAGGGGCGGGCCCGGGGGCACCGCCCCGACCTTCTCCATGAACCCGGGCCGGGCGAAGACCTCCTGGGGCAGGGCCAGGCACATGGCCGTCTCCAGGACACCCCGGAACACGTCCGGGTCGTGGAACATGGCTCCCCCCACCGCCACCATCGTGGGGTCGGGCGCCGGCGGCTCGTCGCCTCGGCGGAGGGCGTCCATCTCGGCAATCCGCCGACGGTCGGCCGTGATCTGGTTCCAGTAGTAGGGCGCCACCCGCTCCTCGGTCACCTGGTCGAACGCCCTCACGAGTCCCTCGGGGTCAGCCACACCCCATGTCCGCACCACCTGCCGCAGTCCCTGGGCATGGACGAGCCCGACGGTGATGCCCCGCCCGGCGGACGGGTTGGTGCACGCCCACGCGTCCCCCACCGCGACCACGCCCGTCGCCACCGGTTGGTCGTCCACCACGAACCGCCGGTAGCGGTCGAGCACGCCGGCCATGGTGAGCACGCCCGTGATCGGTTCCCCCCGCACCCAGCCCGCCTGCAAGGGGCAGGCTTTCACCACCGCGGTGAACCGGTCGGCGTCCTTGAGCCCCCGCAGGGCGGTGTCGGCCGACGCCGCCCACACCGTCACCGACCACGTGCCGTTGTCGCCGGGGATGGTGAGCAGGGAGATGGTGCCGATCTCGGAGATCGGCGACGACAACACGCGGGGCAGCCTCGGGCCGGTGAAATACCGGGTGTGGTAGACGAACCCGGAGTCCTCCGACTCGACGTGGGGACGACGAGCGCCTACCGCCTCCAGCCACTCGGCCAGGCGGGTGCGGCGGCCAGTGGCGTCGAGGACGAGGTCGGCGGCCAGCTCGTCGCCGTCGGTCGTGTGCACCCCGACCACGTGGGGCACGCCCGCCACCACCTCCTCCGCCGCCGGTCCAGCAAGTAGTCCCGCGCCGGCGACGCCCCGCCGAACCTCCACCCCGTCCTCCGCTTCCGCCGCCTGGGCGAGCACCGCCTCGATCACCGGCCGCCGCCCGGTGACGAACCGGAACCGGTCGTCGCCGTCCTGCGGGGTCTTGTCGAGCGACGGCGGGGCCATGCCGATGGGATCCACCCACACGCAGCCGGCCTCGACCAACCGGTCGACCACGCCCGGCAGTTCCTCGTCGAGGATGAGACGAGCCCGGGAGAACAGGTTGTGGGGCTGGTGGAACTGGGCCACTCCCGGCCGCGACCACCCCTCCCAGGCGTCGGCGGCCGGGCCCGGCGGCGGGGGCGACCCGTCCCGCTCCAAGACGGTCACCCGGTGGCCGTCCCGGGCCAGCATCATCGCCGACGCCAGCCCGATGACACTTCCCCCGCACACCACGATCGACGCCATCGCCACCACGGTACGGCGCCATGAGTTCTCCCGACCGCCGCCGGATCAGAACTCGGGCAGCTTTTGCTGGCGACCGATCAGGGCGACAAGGGGGTCTCCCCGACCATTCCGATTACCTGGGGCCAGCCGGTCGAGGACGGTGCGGATCGTCCACCGGTCGGGGCGGAGGTCGGGGTCGTCGAGCTCGTCCCACTCGATCGGCACCGACACCGGGGCTCCCGGGGACGGGCGGGCGCTGAACGGGGCCACCAGGGTCTTGTTGATAGCGTTCTGGGTGTAGTCGAGGCGGGCCAGGCCGTGGCGGCGGTTGGTCTCCCACTCCCAGCTGACCAGCTCGGGCACCGTCGCACCCACCGCCCGGGACACCTTCTCCACCCACTTGCGGGTCTCGGCGAACGTGTAGCCGTCGGCGACCGGCACCCAGATCTGGATGCCCCGCTTGCCCGTCACCTTGGGCATCCCGGCCACGCCCAGGTGCTCCAGGGCGGTGCGGTAGAGCCGGGCCAGGACGACGACATCGTCGAACGTCACCTTGGGCCCGGGGTCGATGTCGATGAGGGCCCACGTCGGCTGGTGGACGTCGGGGAGCCGCGACGTCCACGCGTGCAGCTCGAGGCCCCCGTAGTTCGCCATCCAGGCCAGGGCGGGGACGCTGTCGACCACGAAGTACAACGCCGTCTCGCCCGGGTCGACGTCCTCCCGATGCCAGCGGGTCAGCCACTCGGGGGCGTGGCTCGGCACCTCCTTGTGCCAGAACCCGGGCTTGCCCGCCCCGTCGGGGAAGCGGTTGAGGTTGATGGGCCGGTCGTACAGGTAGGGGAGCATGAAGGGCGCGACCCGGGCGTGGTAGCGGATGAGGTCCCGCTTGGTCACCGCGTCCTCCCCGTCCCGGGCGGGAAAGAGGACCTTGTCGAGGTTGGTGAGCTTCAGCTCCTGGCCCTGGAGGGTCCACGTGCCGGCCTTGCCCAGGGCGTCGAGGGCGGCGAGTTCCTCGTCGGTCGGCGGGTCCCACGTGGGCGGCGGGCCGCTCCCCAGCTGGACGGCGGCCTCGGCCGCGGGCCGGTCGCTGTGCCACTCCACGTCGGGCGCGGCCAACACCTCGTCGTTGGTGCGCCCGGTCTTGACCGAACGGGGGTGCTCCTCCGGGTCCCACCCCGACTGGGCGTGGTCGTCCTTCTTGTGGAGCAGCAGCCACTGCTCCTTGCCGCCTTTGTCCTTGTCCCTATCGGTGCGGACGAGGACGAAGCGCCCGGCCAGCTTCTCTCCTTGGAGGTCGAAGTGAAGCTCGCCCTGGTCGATGGCGGCGGCCGCGTCGGCGTCGGCGGGGCGCGACGGCTGCCAGGTCCCCCAGTCCCAGACGATCACGTCGCCCCCGCCGTAGGAGCCCTTGGGGATGACGCCCTCGAAGTCGAAGTACTCGATGGGATGGTCCTCCACGTGGACGGCCAGCCGGCGAGCCTTGGGGTCGAGGGTCGGGCCCTGCGGAACGGCCCAGCTGGCCAGCACCCCGTCGACCTCCAGCCGGAAGTCGTAGTGGAGCCGGCTGGCCCGGTGTCGCTGCACGACGAAACGCCTTGAGCCGGGTGACGTCGCGCCCCCGGCCGGCTCGGCGGTGACGGTGAAGTCACGCTTGGCCCGGTAGGTCTTCAGCCGCTCCTGGGGATCGGGCATCCCGCCTTCCTACCCGAACCGGTGACGATCAGCGCCGCGCACCGGAGTCCAGCGCCACCGGTTCGTCGTCAGGTGGCCGACCAGGCGGGGTCGCGGCCGGCGAGACCGACGACCCGGTCGATGAGGGGGGCCGAGTCGGGCTGCTCCACGGGCGGCCCGAACAGGCCTTGGCGGCCTTCCTCGTCCCCGGCCGCGACCTCGGCCACGAAGGCGTGCACCGCCTCCAGCGAGGCCGGGTCGCAGTCGTAGGGCTGGCCGCTGGCCCGGGCCACGTCCCAGCCGTGGACGACGAGCTCGTCGAGGGCGACCACGCCGGCCACCTCGCCCGGCAGGTCGATGCCGCCGGCCTGGGTCATGCCCTGCCACGCGGCCGGGTCCCGCCACGCCTCGGCCAGGGCGGCCAGTTGGCGGGGGATCTGGGTGCGCCAGTCGTCCGCCAATCGGGACGCGTCGCCCGCCGGCCCCTGCGTCGTGGCCCCGCGGTCGAAGTCCTTGGCCGCGGCCGCGGTGAAGGCCGTTGCCAGCCCGCCGACGTGCTCGACCAGATCGCCCAGCGAGTAGTCGGGACACGGCGTCGGCCCGGACAGGAGGTCGTCGGGGACGTTGGCGATCAGCTCGGCCATGCGCGTGGCGGCCGGTTCGAGGTCGACGGTCGTCATCAGAGGCGCTCCTCAGGGGTGGCGGTCGTGGTTCTCCCCAGTATGACGACGGGGGGCCGCCGAACTCGTCGGTGTCGGCGTCGTCAGCCGCGCTTGCCGGCCTGCGAGCGGGGGTAGGGATGCGCCTAGCCGCCGCCCGGAGTCCAGGAGGTCGCCCGATGGTTGCCTACGGCTACACCCTGTCCAGCGAGGAGCACGGACCCTCCGACCTGGTGCACAACGCCCGCCGGGCGGAGGAGCTCGACTTCGATTTCGTCTCGGTCTCCGACCACTTCCATCCGTGGGTGAGCGCCCAGGGCCACAGCCCGTTCGTGTGGTCGGTGCTCGGGGCCATCGCCGCCTCCACCGAGCGGCTGCGGGTCGGCGTCGGCGTCACCTGCCCGATCATCCGCATCCACCCCGCCATCGTCGCCCAGGCCACCGCCACCACCTCGCTCCTGTTCGAGGGCCGCTTCTTCTTCGGCGTGGGGTCGGGCGAGGCGCTCAACGAGCACATCCTGGGCGAGCGGTGGCCGCCGCCCGGGGTTCGCCTGGCGATGCTGGAGGAGGCGGTCGAGCTGATCCGCAAGCTGTGGACGGGCAAGACCGTCGACCACCGGGGGGAGTACTACGAGGTCGAGAACGCTCGCCTCTTCGATCCCCCGACCGACCCGCCACCGGTCGTCGTGTCCGCCTTCGGGCCGAAGGCCATCGCCCTCGCCGCCCGCATCGGCGACGGCTACTGGGGCAACGCCCCCGAGCGCGAGCTGATCGACGGCTACCGCGACGGTGGCGGCACCGGTCCCCGCTACGCCCAGCTCGACATCTGTTGGGCCGACGACGAGGCGGTCGCCCGCAAGACGGTGCACGAGGTGTGGCCCAACGGCGGCGTCCCCGGCCAGCTCTCCCAGGACCTGCCCACGTGGACCCATTTCGAGGAAGCGGCCAAGCTGGTGACCGAGGAGGACGCCACCAAGTCGGTGCCGTGCGGGCCTGCGGTCGAGCCCGTCGTCGAATCCGTCCGCCAGTACCTCGACGCCGGCTACGACCACCTCTATTTCCACCAGATCGGCCCTGACCAGGACGGATTCTTCCGCTTCTGGTCGGAACAGCTGCAACCGGCACTGGCCGACCTCGACGACACCTGAGCCCGGGGACGCGGCTCAGCCGCGGTTGATGGCCATCCAGAACCCGCGCCTGGGCAATGCGCCGCGGAGCTTCTCGAGGTCGATCCGCTCGCGGTTGCGCTGAGCCCGGCTCTGCTCGGCCGCCTCGCCGACCGTCGGCCAGTGCCGGTCGGGAAGCAGGCTCGGATTGCCGGTCTTCTTGGCCTCGGCCTCGAGGTCGGGGCTGACGAGCGGGATGCCGGTCGGCGCGGTCCCGGCGGCGCTCATCTTCCGCTGGAGCCGGGCGTGCAGCTCCCGCAGCCGCGGCTCGTCGTCGACGAGGCCGGCCAGATTCGAGTCCTCGGACGGGTCGGCCTTCAGGTCGTACATCTCGTACTCGAACTTGCTGGCGATCGTGTTGAAGTACACCGCGTAGAGCCACTCGCCGGTGCGAATCGCCCGGATGTACGGCGGAATCTCGCCCGACAGATAGCCGTCGTCGTACGTGAAGTGGACCAACTCCTGCACCTGGGTGTCGGGGTCTTCGAGCACCGGGCCCAGGTCGACCCCGCGAAAGACGTACTCGTAGAAGTCGTACGAGCCCGCGATCCGGGCCAGCGTCGGCAGGAGGTCGATGCTGCTGGCCAGGGCCTCGGTCTCCCGCGGCTCGGGAAAGAGCAGGGGATTGGAGATGATCAGCGGCACGTGGATGGTCTCCTCGTAGGCGTTGTACATCTTCTCCCGCATCCCGTGCGCCACCCCCATCTCACCGTGGTCGGCGAAGCGCACGATGAGGGTCGACTCGGTGAGCCCCCGTTCGTCGAGCGCGTCGAGGACGGCGGTCACGTGACGGTCGGCCAGCGTCTGCAGGTAGGCGTAGAAGTTGACGTAGGCGCTCTGGTTGGCCGGCAGCCTCATGCTCTTGTCGGGCCCGAACTCCTTCTCGGTCAGGGAGTCGTACTGGGCCCGGAAGTACTCCTGCGCCATCGGCTTGGTGACGAGATCCTCGTCCGCGTTGGCGGGTATGGGCAGGCCGAACTCGCTACCCAGTCCCGGTACGTAGCCGCTGCCGGGGGCGAAGCCCGGCGCGGCCCAGATGTCGTGCGGGTTCACGATGGAGACGACCAGACAGAACGGTCCGTCTGCGGGGTCGACGGTGCGCAGGAACTCGAGCGCGCTCTGGCCGGCCGGCGAATCCCGGTCCCCGGGCAGGCGGACGCCGGTGGTGAAGCGGGCGTCGTTGTCGTACAGGTCGCCGCCGCCGAGGGTGCTGTAGTCGTCGATCGAGTCCCCGGCGTCGTTGGGGTTCCAGTCGTCGAACCCGTAGGCCGTGCGGATGAAGTCGACGTCGTCCTCAGTCCAACGATTCGTCCCGTCGACCGGCAGGCTGAGGTGCCACTTGCCCTTCCAGACCACCCTGTAGCCGGCGGCTTTCAGGACCCGCGCCAGGTTCGGCTGGGTCGGCAGGAGCGGTTGTTGTTCGAATCCCGGCGGCGCGTCGCCGTTGCTGCCGTCGCCCGGCATCGACAGCGTGTGCAAGACCCCGGTCTGGGCCGGATAGGTGCCCGTCAGCATCGCCCCCCGGCTCGGCGAGCAGGCACACGTGGCGGTGAAGAAGTTGCGGAAGGTCAGGCCGTGCCGCATGAGCCGATTCATCGCCGGGAGGTGCTCGACCGCCCACTCGACGGGCCAGTCGCGCTCGAACCGCTGCTGGTCGTTCAACAAGATGAGGATGTTCGGCTTCATCGGAAGCTTCTCGAGACCCATGTCCGTCTCCTTGTGAGGTCCTACGGTCTTCTACCTCTTCTTGGTGGCTGGCGTCCGTCCTCCTGGGAGAATGTGCCGCCGTTGTATCGGTCGATGTCCCACACCGCGTGTGGCCGGTTCGGCTCGAAACACCTGCGCCCGATTGATTGACGGGTTTACCTGGCACCCGTCACGCAGAGCGGCCCGATGATGCAGCGGCAGTGATCGAGATCGTCCTCGATATTCTCCACGACGGCGTCGAGCCTCCTGTTGAGATGGATCATTGCCGAGTTGTCGCGGTGGACGACCGACGAAACCGCCACCGCGCCCGCGGCCTTGGCTTCAGCCATTACGGCCTCCTTGAGCATCCGGCCGTAGCCCTTGCGCTGGTGGCGCAAAGCGACTGCGACGACATCGCTTCGGCACAGGACTGGAGGCATCACGTCGTAGATTCGCCACGAAGCGACACCACAGAGCACGGCGTTCTCATCGAACAGCCCTACTGCAGACACACAACCAGCGACGAGCTGGTCGGTGAGGTCGTGCCTGACGACCTCCTGGACCGCCTCCGTCCATGCTTCGCCGATTCTGGCGCAGGTAAAGGTGGCAAGCAGCTCTCGATCGGCGGCGGTGAGCGGCCGGATCGTCACCGGATCGGTCAGGTTCGAACGCTGTCGCCCAAGATCCGGAGTGTTGCCTCGCGGAGGACATCCGGCATCGGGGGACCCTCAAGGCCGTAGACGTCCCGTCGCTCGCGCAGCCTTGCAACCGCGGCCCTTTGGGCGAGGTATTCGTCATCCTGGCCAAACCACGACAGGAGTGCGTGGTGGGTTATTTCCGGGTTCTCCGTGGCGAAGCTTTCGTCGCTCTCGCTCACATCCCTCCACGGGTCTTCGAGATGGGTCTTCCTCACCAACTCGCGGCCCGTGTACCTCCCATAGCGTCCGACCACATAGTCGATGACCGCGAGTTGGTCGTCATCCGGTTGCTGCGCCGGGGGGAGAAGGCGGCCCCGCTTTTCGTCGTGCCAGAGATCGGCGACGACCGGTCCGTTCGTCCAAGCCTCGATCTGCTCTGGGAACATGCATTCGCCAGTTCGTACGATGTGCCAACCCTGGCAGTAGTACACGAGCTTGTGTATCTTCAGGTCGCCTACCTGAGGCAGCCGGTGGCGCAACTCACGGGCGACATCGTGCGCAGACAGCATGGGCGGCACCTCCTTTCCTGTCTCTACCAACGGTAACGAATGGCTGGGACAGCTTCGGTGACCCCGCCGGAACGTTAACACCGCAGTCTGACGACACGTTGGCCGACGCCGCCGCAACGCCGTCCTAGTTACGCGGGAAGCAGCGCCGCTCCGATCGGCGAGGACTTCGCGTCGACAGTGGGGGCGCCGGTCGTCACCCGGACCGAGACCGCCGACCCCACCTCGAGGCCGAGGGACAGAGAGTCCGTCCGGGTCATCGTCGCGACCACGACCTGATCGGCGGTCGCGATCTCGAGCCGTACCTCGAATCCGACGCGGACGACCCGGTTGACGCGCCCTTGGACGGCGTCCGCGACCGCCGGGCCGGCTCGAACCTCCAGGTCGTGCGGGCGGACCAGCTTCGGGCCGAGCTGGGTCACCGGGCCCAGGAAGCGCATGACGAAGTCGCCGCTCGGAGAGTCGTAGAGGTCGTCGGGTGAGCCGATCTGCTCCACCCGACCTTCGTTGATGACGACGATCTCGTCGGCCACCTCCAGCGCCTCCTCCTGATCGTGGGTGACGAAGACGGTGGTGACGTGGACCTCGTCGTGGAGGCGGCGCAGCCAGTCCCGCAGCTCCTTGCGCACCTGGGCGTCGAGGGCGCCGCACGGCTCGTCGAGGAGAAGCACCTTGGGCTCCACTGCCAGCGCTCGGGCCAGCGCCATCCGCTGCCGCTGGCCGCCCGAGAGCTGGGACGGGAGCCGGTCGGCGAACTGCTCGAGGTGCACCAACGCCAGCAGCTCGTGGACCCGCTCCTTGATCTCGGCCTTGGGCCGCTTGCGGATCTCCAGGCCGAACGCCACGTTGCGGCACACCGACAGGTGCTTGAAGGCGGCGTAGTCCTGGAACACGAACCCGATCTTCCGCCGCTCGGGCGGAAGATCGGTGGCGTCGACGCCCTCGATCTCCACCCGGCCGTCGTCGGCCCGCTCCAGGCCGGCGATGATGCGCAGCAGCGTCGACTTGCCACCCCCACTGGGGCCGAGCAGGGCCGTGAGTTGGCCGGTCGGGATGCTCACCGAGACGTTGTCGAGGGCCACGAAGTCGCCGAAGCGCTTGTTGAGGTTGATGACCTCGATACTCATGTCCGGGGGCTCACTGTTCCTTCGGTCGGAGGATGGAGACGATCACGATGCAGGCGACGGAGATCAAGGCGAGCAGGAAGGCGGTGGCGTAGGCCCCGCCCCTGGTCGAAGTTGAGGTACTTCTCCTCCACCACGAGCGTGGCCGTTCGCGTCTCCCCCAGGATGTTGTCGGACACGACCTTGACCGCGCCGAACTCCCCCAGCGATCGGGCCAGGCTGAGGACGACGCCGTAGACGATCGCCCACTTGATCGCCGGCAAGGTGATGCGGCGGAAGGTCTGCAAGGCGCTCGCCCCCAGGCTGTGGGCGGCCTGCTCCTGCTCGACGCCGATCTCCTCGAGCACCGGCACCACCTCCCGGATGACGAGCGGGAGGGCCACGAACACCGGCCATCACGATCCCGGGAGTGTTGAAGATCACCCGGAGTCCGGCGCCCTCGAGCGTGGGCCCGAACCAGCCGTCCCGACCCCCGTACACCAGGACCAGGGCGAGGCCCACCACGATCGGCGACACCGACAGGGGCAGGTCGATGAGGGCGCTCAGGATCCGCTTGCCCGGGAACTGGTACCGCGTCAGTAGCATCGAGATACCGACGCCGAAGACGGTGTTGATCACCACCGCGATGACGGCCACGGTGACGGTGAGGCGCAGGGCGTGGACGATGTCGGGGTCGTCGAGCACGCGCCCGCAGGTTGTCGAGGCCGCCGGCGAAGGTCTTGCGGGCAACGAGCGACACCGGCCACGCCACCAGGAGGAACAGATAGGCGGTGGCGATCAGACGGAAGACGTAGGTGCTGACGGTGGGCTTCGGTTTGTACCGGCGACCCACGGCCGGCACCGGGGGATGGTCAACCACGTCGGGCCACCCGCCGTTGCAGGACGTCGAGGATCACGATCACCGCCAGCGAGATGGCGAGCAGGATGACCGCCACCGCGGCGGCTCCGGCCGGGTTGTCGTTCTCGATACTGCTCAGGATGCGCACCGAGGTGACCTCGGTCTTGAAGGGCAGGTTTCCCGAGAGCAGCACCAGCGACCCGTACTCGCTCACCCCCCGGGCGAACGAGAGCCCCGGTCGAGCTACGCCTCGGGGCACTCGTTGGGCGCCTGGGGTCCTCCAGCAGCTCGGCGAGCATGCCACCCGGCCGGCGGCGCCTCCGGGCCACGAGCGTGGTGCGGGGCGGTGGCGGTCCGGCCATGGCTACGACGAGGTCGTCGTAGCCAGCACGGCGATGACGGCACTGTGCCGGCTGTGACCCCATCACCGGCGCGGGGGTCCTGCTGCCCCCGCCCCTGATGGTGGGCGGGGTCGGGCACCACGGGCGACGATCATCTGGTCCGGATCGCATACATCGCCCGGCTCCAGTGACGTGTTCTCTCTCACTGGCCGCCGTACGCGAACTGCTGTGGGGCTGGGACCAGGGCCCGCCCGCACCGAGGTGTGGGGTAGGCCTTGCCGGCCGGCCTCGCCACCGCCCAGTTGGGATACCATCACGGCGCGGCTCGGGCGCGACACGACTTTCAGATTTCAAATCGAGAAAGGATCCGTCCCATGAGGAGTCGGCTCTCACTACTCATGGTTGGCGCGCTTACGGCGACCATGCTACTTATCGTCACCCCGGCGGCGTCGGCGGGGCCGCAGCCGGTCGACCTTACGTGCGTAGGCAACTTGGCGGCCACGTTCAGCCCCGGCGTCACCTTGGCGTCCGTTGACCAGACGGTGACCGTGGTACTCAAAGGCGGCAGTGATTTCCAGTCTGGTCTGGCCTGCACTTCGGCCAACGCCATCGCATACCAGGGTGTGACCGCCATTGTGAATTTGACCGGGAAGGTGTCTTGTATCGTCGGGAACCTTGTGGGGAACGGCACCTTGGCTTGGGAAAACGGTGATGTCTCCACTGTGAGCGTGCGGGCAACCACCATCGGGGCGGTTCCACTCATCGACGCCCGGATCACCAGTGGCGCGCTGATCGGGTCCCGAGTGGTCGTGGTGGGTGTCCCGACTGCCTTCTCTGGCCTCTGCATCACGCCGGTGACTCGAATCTCCTACGTGGGCGCAGGTGCCTTCCTGAAGCTGTAGGCAGCGGCGCCATCGCCCGGCAGTCAGCGTAGGGTCATCTTGGCGAATCCTCGGTTCTCGGGGGAAGTCTGACGACCTCGAACAGGGCGGCCAGGTAGGCCTCGACGAAACGCCCGGCGGCTGCCGGCCCGAACAATCGGCGGCAGTAACGAAACGACAGGTGGAGCCGTCCCCCGGCCGTGACCGCGCCGACCGCGAGGCCAAGGGGCATACGCGCCGGGCCGGAGAAGAGCATCTCCTGGATGTCGCCGGCGCCGGTTCCGAACGACGGCACATCGGCGAGGCGGCCGAGATTGGAAAGCATGGCGGTGTCGATCAGCCGGTTGCCGGTGATGGGGACTAGGCCCACGATGCCCCGCTTGGCCCACAGCGGGAGCAGCGCGGAGTGACCCAGAGCAGCAAGCATCGCCAGGCCGATATCCGAGGAGTTCTTCTTGCGGCGGGTCTGAGTGGTTACAGCGTCCAGTGCGTTGGCCGCCGTGCGGCGGCTGCGGCGGCGAGTCGACACCCGCGCTGTGAGGCTGAAGTTCCCCGCGATGTCCTGACGCCACTGCGGTGGGCGGAGGTTGATAGGCACGATGACGCCGACCCGGCCGCACCGTGCTCCGTGCGCCGAGTTCCATCTCGCGATCGCCAGATGGAGCGCGGCGAGGAGAGCGTCGTTGACGGTTCCTCGGCGGTCGCCCTCCACGAGGGCCTTCGTGGTTTGCGCAGGCAGTGAGACCTGGCAGAACCCGTACCCGATCTCGTCGGTTGCACCGTCTTTCGCGACGCGGGCTGCGGGCGCGACCAGGTCCCGCAGCCCTGCTGCGAGAGAGAGCCAGCGGCGAGCGGTGACGCGGGCCTCGGCGACGCTCGCCAGGCGCGCCGGCAGCTCGCGGGCCTCCTCGAAGGCCAGCAGGGGAGCGGGGTCGGGCCGGCCGGCGTACGCGTTGGCTATGGATTGCAGTACCCGCACGGCGCCGACGCCGTCCATTGCCGCATGGTTCACGTTCATCATGAGCACGTCGCCGTCGGGATGGCGGGCCAGCCATACGCGCAGGGGAGGCGACTCCGAAAGAGGCACCGCCACGCTCAGCAGTTCGGCGCGGGCGACGCCGAGGGCGACATCATCGGGACAGTCGACGACCCGAAGAGCGTTGATGTCGGGCGCAGATGGGAACGCCCAGATGTCGCGATGCCCGGTACTGGGGGACGCTACCTTCCGGGCCCTCGCCATGGGGTGGATGGCAATGGCGCGTTCGAGCGCCGACCGCAGCCGATCCTCATCGAGGGATCCACTGACCCGGGTCTCAAGCTGGATGCTCCATGGGGCGGCCTCGATGTCGAGAAGGTGGAACACCTCGTCGAGCATGCTAAACGGCACCACATCGAGGGGAGGCGGTAGCTCGGAGACCAAATGCTCGACAACCTCGGATCAGAAGTGAGCGAATATTCCGGGAGGCTACCGTCTCTTGGAAGGTTGATGAATGAGCCTGATCGGAGCCCCAGCGGAGGGCCGTACTGCCTCGTAGACAAAGGGCCAGAGGTTCATCAAGTCATCCTGGCGTCCCGAACGGGCCGGACAAATGTCGATGCTGGGGCTCGAATGTGGCTTCCGGTGGTCGAGCGAGCAGCGAAGTGTCTGGGAGTGGGAGAGTTCCACGCGTGACCCCGCAACTCGCTGTCGAGGTCCGGAATCTTGAGAAGTGCTACGAGAACGCGGGCGTGCAGGCCCTCGGCGACGTCAGCTTCGACGTCGAGGAAGGTGAGATTTTCGGCTACCTCGGCCGCAACGGCGCTGGGAAGTCGACCACCGTTCGCATCTTGACCACCCTGTTGCGTCCGAGCGCGGGGCGCGCTCTGGTGCGGGGGTTCGACGTCTGCACCCAGCCGGGCGAGGTGAGGCGGGTGATCGGAGCGGCACTGCAGCAGGCGGCGCTCGACGACCTCATGACCGGGCGAGAGCACCTGCTTCTCGCGGCGCGACTCGCCGGCCTCGGCAAGGTCGGATCGCGTCACCGTGCGGCGGAGCTTCTCGAGGTTTTCGGCCTTGGCGCGGCCGCCGACCGCATCGCAGCCAGGTACTCCGGAGGCATGCGCCGGCGCCTCGACGTCGCCATGGCCATGATCCGCCGACCGGGCGTGCTCTTCTTGGACGAACCAACGACAGGGCTCGATCCCCAGGGCCGTCGAGCCCTGTGGGCTCTCGTCAGCGACTTCCGAGACCAGGGTTCGACTGTGTTCCTCACCACTCAGAATCTGCAAGAGGCCGACGAGCTCGCCGCCCGGGTGGCAATCGTCCACGAAGGACGGATCGCAGCCATCGGCAGTCCCGCGGAGCTGAAGACTCAGTTCGGTGGAGCGACGACGATCCGTTTGCGGGCAGACGCCGCCAACATGGCCCGGGTCCGGGGCGCGACCAACGACCAGCAGTGCAGCGAGAGCGGCGACGGGTGGTTCACCCTGATGGTGGCCGGGGGCGAGGCCGCGGTCCCATCGTTGATAGCCCGCCTCGGTGAGGCGAAAGCATCCATCGAGCACCTCAGTGTTCGGTCCCCGAGCCTGGAGGACGTCTTCGTCAACCTTACGGGCTCCGAGATCGAGTCTTCGGCTACGTCCGATGACGCCGGATCCCTGGCCGCCATCCAACGCGGGCGGGGCGTGGTTCCTGGGAGCTCGCGGTGAGCCCGCTCGACCAGGTCCGGCTCCTCCTGGTACGAAGCCTCCGGGAAGGGACCCGCAACCCGCTGCTGGCCTATGCCCTCCCCGTGGTCATCCCGTTGGCCTTGCTCGTGTTGGTCGCGACAACCCTGTCCCGGGCCACCGAGCTGCCCGGCTTCCCTACCGACAACTACGCAGCGTGGATAACGCCTCCAGTCGTCATGCTGACGGCGATGACGGGCGTGGGCTTCGCCGCGACGAGCCTTGTGATCGACATCCAGTCCGGCTTCATCGACCGTCTCCGCCTCCTCGATGCCAGGCCGCAGGCGCTGCTGCTCAGCCGCCTGCTCTTTGACGTACTGCGAGTGCTCTTCGCCGGCGCCGTCGTGCTGGTCCTTGGTGTCGTGCTGGGAACCGAGGTCCACGGCGGGCTGGTGGGGCTGCTGATGCTCTTCGGCCTGCTGACGCTGTGGGCCGCGGCCTACGGCGGTCTGTACTTCGTCGTCGCACTCACGACGATGCTGCCCCAGGCCCCCCTCGCCCTCCTGGCGATCGCCTTTCCGCTGGCATTCCTGTCGACGTTGTTCTTGCCCGACTCCCTGCTGCCGCGCTGGGCGGAGGTCGCCTCCCGCTGGAACCCGTACAGCTATATGGCCGATGCGAGCAGGGTCCTGATCACCGGGCCCTTCTCCGCCGCACCAGTCGCTCGAGCGGTGGCGGTGGCCGTGGGTGTCCTGCTGGTCACCCTGGTGGTTTCGTTGCGATCCTTCTCGCGCGCCGTCGGTGCCCGGTAAGCCAATGGCGCCGTGGGCGATCCGATCTTAGGAAGCTTCGCCTCGTTGGTTGACATGTCGGGTTCGTGATGCTGTGCTCTTGCGAGCGGCGCGCACCGCCGTGCTGCACGGTTTGCTCCAGCAGGACCCGTTCTTCCATAGGTAGTACTGACGACATCATGCGGCCTCCAATCCGTGCGCTGCTGGGGATGTCAACACTTGACGCTGAAATCATTTCCGCGACCAGGCCCCAGTAAGCAGACTCCCAGGAGAGGCCATGATGCAATCATTGCAAAGGCACAAGTCCGTGGTCATGGCGGCCGCCCTCACAGCGACGTTCGCCAACGCGACGACGGTGGGGTTGTAGACGCCGCGGTGACCCATTCAGCTGACGTGAGGCATCCGAGATGCGTCTCACGGTTGGTGTGGTCCAAGTCGACCAACGAAAGTGGTTCAATGACGGAGCAAAGCTACGACACCGGGGGACCATTCGCGGGTGACGCGGGGCCTCTCCCGCTGGTCGCCGGCGTCAGTCCTGCAAGCTGCTCGACTCCGACGGGGTTGACGACAGCGATGTTTGCCAACGCTTCGACTGGTCGGGTTATGAAGCGGAACCCCCGATTGCGATTCGACTCTCCTTATCCCACTGGCACGACAGACCTTTCTCATGAGTGATCCCGCCGCTTATCGCGACGACGCGCTCGCGATTGTCGGATTGGCGTTTCGGCTTCCGGGCGGCGTCACCACATTGGACGATTTGTGGTCGGCCTTGTCCACGAGACGGAATCTCATAACTGATATTCCTGCTGACCGTTTCGAGACGTCACGCTTCTTCGACCCGGTCCCGACTCGCGCCGGGAAGGCCTTTACGTTCGCCGGGGGATACATCGGTGACATCACCGGTTTCGATGCGGACTACTTCGGTATATCGCCCCGCGAGGCGACGTTGATGGACCCACAGCAGCGACTTCTCCTGGAGATGACCGCGGACGCGTTCGACGACGCCGGCATCGATCCGCAGTCCGTGGCCGGCACCGATACCTCGGTGTTCGTGGGTATGTCCGACATGGGTTACCTCGCCCTGCAAATGTGCTCGCCGGAGACAATTGCCTCCCATACGATGTCCGGCGGCGCCCTGTCGATCGCCTCGAACCGTCTGTCGTATGTGTTCGACCTTCGTGGGCCGAGCATGACCCTCGACACTGCCTGCTCGTCGGTGATGGTCGCGTTGCACCAGGCGTGCCAGACGGTGCTCACTGGGCGCAGCGCCCTGGCCGTGGTCGGGGGCGTTCACCTCCTGCTCGGGCCGCACCCGTTCATCGGTTTCGCCAAGGCCTCGATGCTGTCACCGCTCGGACGTTGCGCGACCTTCTCCGCCGACGCCGACGGCTACGTGCGGGCCGAAGGCGGAGGGGTGCTACTGGTCAAGCGGCTGTCGGCCGCCGTGGCCGCGGGGGATCGGGTGCACGCGGTGATCGTGTCCACCGAGGTCAACACGGACGGCCGGACCAGTGGGATGACCGTGCCCAGCGTCGAGATGCAGGCGGCGTTGCTGCGGACCGTTTACCAGCGAGCCGGGGTGGGCGCCGACGACCTCTCCTACTTCGAGGCGCACGGTACCGGTACGCCTCTCGGTGACCCCATCGAATGCGAGGCGGTTGGGCGGGCGCTCGGGCGGCGGCGCACGCCCGGTCAGCCCCTGCCGATCGGGTCGGTGAAGACGAATCTCGGCCACATGGAGCCTGCATCCGGCATCTCGGGCATTCTCAAAGCCATCCTGGTGCTCCAGCATCGGACGATCCCTCCGTCATTGCATGGCTCACCGCCGAACCCGTTGATCGACTTCGCAGCCTTGGGATTGGCGCCAGTTCACGAGGCCCAGCCGGTCGAGCGAGGCCGGGCCCTGGTCGGGGTGAACAGCTTCGGCTTCGGTGGCGCCAACTGCCATGCGCTGCTGGCGGAGGCGCCGGCCGCTCGGTCGACGGCTCGACCAGAGGTCGAGCTGCCACTGGTCGTGTCGGCGCGCAGCGAACCCGCGCTGATCCAGGCCGTCGGCCGGCTGGCCGAGCGGCTGGCAGGTTGCGCCCAGGACGACTACTACGACCTCTGCCACACGGCCGCCCGCAGGGCCCGGCACCCGCACCGAGCCGTGGTGCTGGCGTCCACGCCCCGATCCGCGGCGGATCGACTGGCCGCGGTGGCCGGGGGCGACGCTGCCGACGGTGCTGCCAGCGGAATCGCGGCGAAGGACGGGCGGGTCGTGTTCGCCTTCTCGGGCAACGGGTCGCAGTGGCCCGGCATGGGCGCCGACCTCATAGCGTCGGAACCGGTGTTCCAGGCCGCTATCGAGGAGGTCGACCGGCTCCTGTGCCGGCGGCTGGGATGGTCGGTGCTGGAGGAGCTGGTCGCGCCGCCTGAGCGATCACGATCGAGCGACACCGCTTTCGCCCAGCCGGCGCTGTTCGCGGTCCAGGTCGGGCTGGTGGCCTTGTTCGCCGCCCGCGGCATCCGCCCGGCGGCGGTCACCGGCCACAGCGTCGGCGAGGTGGCAGCGGCCTACGCGTCGGGGGCTCTCGACCTGGACGCGGCGTGCCAGGTGATCGCTGGCCGCAGCGAGGCCCAGGCCCTCACCGCCGGCCAGGGCCGGATGGCGGCGGTCGGCTTGAGCCCGGCTGAGGCGGAGCAGGCGCTGGCGCCCTTCTCCGGTCGCCTCGAGATCGCGGCGATCAACACGGACAGGGACGTGACCGTGTCTGGTGAGGCGGCAGCCGTCGCCGAACTGGCAACACGGCTCGACAGCGCGGTGTTCTTCCGCCAACTCGACCTCGACTACGCCTTCCACTGCCGCCATATGGACGCCATCGAGCAGCCGCTGCGGGCGTCGCTGCGCGGCCTTCGCCCGTCAGAGGCCACGGTGCCGTTCGTGTCCTCCGTCACCGGCGGCCCTGTCGGTGGCGCCGAGCTCGACGCCGACTACTGGTGGGCGAACGTCCGCCAGCCCGTTCGATTCGCCTCGGCCGCCGACCATCTTCGGGCGCACGGATACGACGTCTTTCTCGAGATCGGGCCCCATCCGGTCCTTACCACCTACCTGCGCCGGATCACGGCGTCGAGCGGCCCAACCGCGGTCGTGCCGACGCTCAGGCGCGACACCGACGGACCCGCCGCCATTCGCACCGCGACGGCCGCGGTGATGGCCGTCGGCGCACGAGTCGACGAACGTCTGTCTCTCTCGGGACCGGGGCGGGTCGTGGACCTGCCCCCCTACCCGTGGCAGCGAGAGAGGTACTGGAACGGAACGCCTGGTCAATGGGTTCGCAGCAGTGGCGACGGCACCATCGATCACCCACTGTTGGGGGAACGCATGCCCGTGCTGGAGCCCACGTGGCTGGCCACGGTCGAACCTGCGCTTGTGCCGTGGCTGGCGAGTCACAAGCTCTGGGGTGCCGTCCTCTGGCCCGCGGTCGGGCACGTGGAAATGGCTATGGCCGCGGGGCGGCGAGTGCTGCATGCTCCCGTCGAGGTCACCGACCTGGCCATCCCGGCGCCGCTGGTGCTGCCGTGGAACACGGGCATGGACGTACGGATCCAAACGTCGATGTCGGGCGACGACGGCGTCGTCCGGATCGCCAGCACCACTGGCACCGGGACCGACTGGCGATTGCACGCCCAGGGACGGGTCCGGCGGCTGCTGTGCGACGCGCCTCCAGCCGTCGACCTAGGCGTACTCGAGGAGCGCACCACGAGGCATTGGGATGCCGACGACTTCTACGCCCTCCTCGACCACGTCGGACTTCAGTACGGCCCGTTCTTACAAGTGTTGCGCGACGTGTACGCGGGCCCTGCAGACGTGGTGGCCTACTACAGCACCGCCATCGATCAAGAGGGTTACGAGGCCCATCCGGCGATCCTCGACGGAGCGCTCCACGCAGGAGTGCCCCTTCTGGAGGGCCGTTCGTTCATGCCTGGTGCCATCGACCGGGTCCGGCTGTGGCGCCAGCCGTCATCCTCCGGCTTCGTCCATGTCCGTCAGCGCTCACGGACCAGGCGCGAAGCGTGCTGGGACGTCCTCGTTGGCAACGACGACGGCACCGTGGTCGCCGAGCTGCGGGGTTGCAGGATGCGCCGGGCCGACGCCGAGCAGGCGCCTTCGGTGCACTACGCGACCGTGCTGCGGGCCGCGCCCAGAAAGCAGGAGCCCGCAGCGCCGAGCCCTCTGCCCGCGCCCGTTCAGCTTGTCGCCTACGCCCAGAGCCAGATCGAAGACCTCCAGGCTGGTTGGAACCAGAGAGGCTACGAGCGACTCGACGCCACGGCGAAGGTGGCGGCCGCCCATTTCGCAAGGGCGGCGGTCGACGCCATGCTGGCCGGACAGGAGGAGTTCACCACCGACGACCTCGTGGCCGCCGGGATGTTGCCCAAATACGTGCGGATGTGGCAGCTCGTGTCCCGTCTCTGCGTCGAGCACGGCCTGCTCGAGCGGCAGAGCAGTGACCGGTGGCGTACGACCGGCAGGAAAGCGAAGCGACCCAGGGATTTCGCCGAAGGTTTCCTGCTCGCCGAGCCGCGGTTCGCCCCGGACGTGCTCATGTCGGGACGATTGGGGAACCATTGGGCGGACCTTCTTTGTGGACGGCGCAAGCCAGTCGACCTGCTGTTCGGCGGTGGCGGGTCCGACACCGTCGAACATTTCTACGACACCTCGCCGATCGCAGGAATGCTCAACCACCTGACGAAGTCGCTGGTGGAGGCCATTGTCCAGAGTTGGCCGACCGACCGTCCGCTCCGGGTTCTGGAGGTGGGAGCCGGGACGGGTGGCACGACGGCCACCCTCCTGCCAGTTCTTCCCCCGGAACGCACGCGGTACGTGTTCACCGATGTGTCAGCCGCCTTTCTCACGGCGGCCGAAGCACGGTTCGAGACGTACGGGTTCGTCGATTACCGCCTGCTGGACATCGACCAGGACCTCCGCGAACAAGGTTTCGACGAGACGACTTTCGACCTGATCGTGGCGGCAAACGTCCTGCACGTGGCGCGGGACCTACGGCGCGCCCTGCGGCGACTCGGCTGCCTTCTGTCGCCGGGCGGCCAGATGCTGGCATGCGAGGTTCACGATCCGGAACTGCTCGTCGCGCCGCTCGGGTTCCTGGACCAGTTCTGGTCGTTCACCGACAGCGATCTTCGACCCGAGTCGGCTCTGCTCTCTCGCGAGCGATGGTCAGGCGTGTTCCGCGAGTGCGGGTTCGACGAGGTGGTCCAATGCGGGGCCTCCCAGGAGCCGGCGCGCTCCGACTTCTCGGTGACCCTGGCCCGCCGGGATCGCCGCCCGACGGCACCATCGACATCGCCTCGCGCCGAGCCGGGCGGGTCGTGGGTCCTGGCAGTGGAGGACCCAGGCGACGTCGGTGTTGCGTCGGAGTTGGCGGACTTGCTCTTCGCTGGGGGGGCGGAGGCGGTCGCGGTCATCGCTGAGGCAGACGGAGCGTTGACGGCGGAGCGAGTGCAAGCTGGTGGGTCGATCGTCTTCGTGCTGGGCGGCGACAGCAGCGGCGACGCGGCGGGAGCGGTCTCCCGCGCCGTTCGACGATTCGGCGTTCTGCGTGCCTTTGCCACGGCATGTGAGGCCTTCCCACCAGGTCACGGGACGAGGTTATGGCTGGTGACCCGGCCGAGCGGCGCTCTGCCCGAGCCGGAGCGGCCGCTCGTGCCCGAGGATGCTGCCCTCTGGGGCGCGGCACGGGTCCTGGCCAACGAACGCACCGACGCTGTGATCAGGAGGATCTCCTGGCAACGCAGCCAGGACGCCACGGAGGACGCCCGTCGACTGGCGCTCGAGCTGCTCGATCCCTCCGAGGAGGACGAGGTCGTCCTCACCAGGGCAGGGAGGTTCGTGCCCAGGCCGCTCGAGCGCCATCGGCCGCTGCGCCTGGTTGAGCGGCGACAACAGGCCTACGAGCTGGAGCTCCGCAATCAGGGTCTGTCCTACGAGCTGGCCTGGGTGGAGGCCGCGCCCCTGCGCCCTCTACCCGACGAGGTGGTCGTCGAGGTGAGGGCGACGGCGCTCAACTACAGGGATGTCATGATCGCCATGGGCACCATGCCGCCCGACGCCGAGGGCGCCGTTGCCGGTGGCGAGCAGTTGATCGGGCTGGAGTATGCCGGGGTGGTCGCGGCGGTGGGAGGCGACGTCGAGACGCTGCGGCCGGGTGACCGTGTATGCGGAGTCGCCTACCGGTCGTTCGCATCCCACGTGGTCACCAAGGCCGAATTCGTTCTGGAGATACCGGACGACATGGATTTCGCCGGCGCCGCGACCCTGCCGGTGGCTTTTCTCACCGTGCATCACAGCCTCGACCACCTCGCCCGGCTGGCCCCGGGCGAGACCATCCTGATCCATGGCGCCGCCGGCGGCGTGGGCCTGGCCGCCATCCAGTACGCGAACCTGGTCGAAGCCAGCGTGATCGCAACTGCGGGAACGGAGGCCAAGCGCGACCTCCTGTCGCTGCTCGGGGTCGACGATGTTCTCGACTCGCGCAGCATGGCCTTCGCCGACCAGGTCATGGCGCTCACCGACGGCGTCGGCGTCGACGTCGTGCTCAACTCCCTGAGCGGCGAGGCGATCTCCCGAGGGCTGGAGCTGCTCCGACCGCACGGGCGGTTCGTCGAGCTGGGCAAGCGCGACATCTACGCCAACAGCCGGATCGGGCTGCGGGCTTTCCGTAACAACATCAGCCTGCTCTGCGTCGACGTCTCGCAGTTGGCGGGCACCCGGCCGTCATTGGCCCGATCGGAGAGGCGCGAGATCGTTCGCCGCATCCGCGCCGGTGAGTACCGGCCGCTGTTGTACCGGGCCTTCCCTGCCCGCCGGATCGACGAGGCGTTCCGGCTTCTTCAGCACTCCCGCCACATCGGCAAGGTGGTGGTCACCTTCGACGACCCCGTTCCCGTCGAACACAGCCCGGTGCCGGTCCGGCTCGACGCGGAGGCGACGTATCTGGTCTCGGGAGGCTTGAGCGGCATGGGTGCGGCGGTGGCGCGGGGTCTCGATCGTTGGGGCGCCCGCCATCTCGTCCTGGTCGGCCGGCGAGGCATGGCATCCCCGGAAGCACCGGAGCTGGTGGAGTGGCTCACCCGCCACGGGGTCGAGGCCACCGTGTACGCCGCCGACGCCGCCGACCCGGTGGCCATGGCCATGGTGGTCGCGGCCACCGACGACGCTGGCCATCCACTCCGAGGGGTGATTCACGCAGCCATGCAGCTCGACGACGGCCTCATCGCCGACCTCGGCGACGAGCGCGTCCGGACCGCAGTGACGCCCAAGTTGGGGGGGGCCATGGTGCTGGACACCCTGACGCGTAGCCGCCCCCTCGACTTCTTCGTCGGCTTTTCGTCCATGACCGCGCTTGTCGGAAGCGTCAGGCAGGCCAACTACTCAGCAGGGAACTTGTACGTCGAAGCGCTCACCCGGGCCCGGAACGACGCCGGCCTGCCGGGGCTGGCGGTCGCCTGGGCCGGGATCAGCGACGTCGGCTACGTCGCCCGCCACGGTCTTCGGGATTCCCTGTCCGGAATGGGGCTGTTGTTCCTCTCGCCCGACCAAGTGATGGCGGCCCTGGCCGATCTTTTGGGCCTCCCCGTAGGTGTCGTAGGGGTTGGCGGCATCGACTGGGGACGGTTGAGCGCGGTGCTGCCGTCGGCGACGACCCCCCGGTTGGCCGACCTGTTACCGCCGCTCATCGAGGGCACGGAGTATCGGCGCGACGAGTTCGTGAAAGTCCTGTCCGATGCCTCGCCCGAGGACGCCCGGTGTCTCGTGGAGGACTGCCTGGTGCAGGTCGTCGCCGGGATCCTTCAGTCGCCCCTGGACAGAATCGACCGCTCCAAGCGACTCAGCGACATGGGCATGGACTCACTGATGATGGTCGAGCTGGTTACGAGCACATCGGAACAGTTCCAATGCAACATCCCGCTCGCGGAGCTGGCCAACAGCGCCGGCACCATTCGGGCCATAGCCGAGATCATTCTTGGGAGGCTTGGTATTCAGGCCGGTGGATTGAACGGCGAGGCCAGCGTCGAGAAGACGCCGCGGGATCTCGACTCGGTTGCGGCGGGCCGACCTCGTACGACCTCGGAGCCGGCGACGGACGTCGTCGTCGCATGACGATCGCCATCACCGGCGCCACCGGCTTTCTGGGGTTACGGGTGCTGCCGCGGCTGATGGAACGTGGCTGCCCGATCATTGTTCTGGCGAACGCCGGCAGCGCGCCCGCGCAAGACCGGATCGAGCGTCACTTCCGGCGCAGCGGCGGGCCGATCGGTCGGGCCCGCGACCTCACCGTCGTGCCTATCGACCTCACCAGGCCGCTGCTAGGCCTGTCGCAGCCGGAGTTCGCGGCGTTGGCGGCTCGCCTCACCGAGATCTGGCATTGTGCCGGATCGATCGATTTGGTCGGACTCGAGCTGGTCCGACGGGTCAACGTGCACGGCACCTACGCCATGCTCGAGCTGGCCGGCGCGGGATCGGCGACGATCTTCCACGTCAGCACTGCCTTCGTCGCCGGCGGACGCATCACTGGGACCATCGGCGAGGGCGACCTTGACGGCTCGTACGGCTTTGAGAGCCCTTATCAGCAATCCAAGTTCGACGGCGAGCAGGCGATCCGCGATTGGTCCCGGCGCAACGACCGACCCGCCGTGATCTTTCGGCCGAGCATTCTCGTCACCGACCGGCGGCCGCCGCCGGGAGAGTCAAGTCATCCGCTCTTCTCCGCCCTCCGCCTTACGGACCGCATCCAGGCGATGATGGCGCGTGAGGTGGCACCCGGTGAGCGTGTCCCGATCCGGGCGGCAGCAGACCCCGACGCCCACCTCAATCTCATCCCGGTCGAGCTGGCGGCCCGGCTGATGATCGAGCTCGCCGAGCGGGTCCAGCCGATAGGTGTGTACACGGCCCACATCACCTATCCGCACGAGGTCACCGTCGCCACTCTTCTGTCCGTGTTCGAACAGCGTTACCCCGTCGACCTGATCCTGAGCCTTGAGTGGCCCGAGGATCTCACGATCCTGGAATCGTTGTTGCGGACCCAGATGCGCGCCTTCACACCCTTCGCCTTCCACCATCGCTATTACGACTGTGCCGCGCTCCGAGACGCAGGCCTTGAGCCGTCGGACGCTCCTCCGCTCGACCTGCCCTACCTGCTCGCGGGCACCTGACCGGACGACGACGGGAGCCGACATCGCGGCGAACTCAGGAACGCCTCAGAGGCCGCACCGAATCCTCAGCCGGGGCTCACCAGCGACGTCGAAGCCGACTGCTCCGGGCAGACCAACGTGGACACTGGCCGCGGGGAGGCACCTGCAACGCGGTCGCTCACTGGGTCCCTTGTCCCGGCCGGACCGAGGTAGACGCGCGACGCGTTTGTTGGTTCGTATGGGATCAGCCCAAAACGAGATTTTTCGAGCAGTACCAGGCGACCTCGAAGGCGGCTGGGTTTGAGCGGCGGGACTCTGGAGGGCATTCGCCTAGCCACCGTCGAGCATATCGCCGGGGCGGCGTGCAGGTTCACGTCGCCCGGCTCGCCTGACGGGTCGCTCCGCCAGTCCGGGAGCAGCCGAACGAGGGCCATCAGCCACCAGCAGCACAGGGAGGCCAGTACCCTCTGACGAGATTTGTGGAGAGCGGACGACGGGAATCGAACCCGCGTTCTCAGTTTGGGAAGCTGAGCGGAGGGAGTCTCGCGGCCTGCTCGAATCCGCGAAAGTCCTGGTCAGAGGCTATGTGGGGTGTCCGCCAATGACCACTGGAACTTGCCCGTGACCGTGAGTTAGGTCACGTTTAGGTCACGCCGGGCCCGACGGCGGCGCCGGCTGGCATCATGAAAGGGTGCCTCGCTACTTCCACCTCGAGCGGTACCCGGGCAAGTTCGTGGCCATCGACATGGCGACCGATGAGGTGGTCCTGACGGCTGACACGCCCGAGGAGCTCCACGAGCAGATCCAGCAGCGCGGCCTGCGCAATGTCGCCGTGATGCGTGCTCCGAGAGAGGACGAACCCCTCTTCGTCGGCCTGAACTGATCCCGCGGATGGCCGACGGGCTCCTGGTTGCACCAGAACCTGGCCGAGCACTCCAAGGCGGTATGACCTCAGCGCCCTTCTTGGCGATGAGCAACCGCATCCCTGGGCATGGGAGCTGCTGACAAACCATTCGACCGCATGCGCAGCCGAGGTCAGCCGCCTTGTGCACGTCGTCTCCTGGGTACGCGCCCTCGGTCGGCCGACGGGACGGTGGACGTCCGCTGACGGGACACGCCGGCCGGGGGGTTGACTAAAGTGGGGTGGAAGCGGCTGATTACTTGACGAGATGGGATCAACACGACACATTGGTGGCGCGGTATCTACCTGCCCACGGCCTTGGGAGCGCCCTTGACTGGCGATGAACTGAACACAGAGCTCGGGTCCAGTTTCCCAGACCCGTTCCTACGGGGCTGCCTTCACGCTGTCTTCACGGCACGTCGCCTTGCCTGGGAGGATTGCCACCAGCGCTACGCACCAACCGAGGCCGAGAACGCACGACCATGGTTGGCTCGGGCAAACTTGGAAGGCCTACTCCGGGATGTGGCTAACCGGTTCGATATCAAGGCAACAGTCATGAAGGCGTCGAACTGGAACCACACGGAGATTCGTGGCGGACGTCTCGTAATGACCCAGAACTCAGTTGCCACGCCTTGCGCCGTTATAGACACATCTGAGTTTCGGAAGAGCTTGGCTCGAAGCAATCAGGGCCTGCTATGGCCCGAGTATGCGCAGGTTTCGGAGGACGCATCCATCTTTATCCTCCTACTTCATAGCCAAAGCCGGTTTCTGGCGCGGGACGAGCAGGAACGATATGGGCACCTAGCCGGCTCCGCTTATCTAGCGGTTCCCGCAGCTGACCTGAAAGGTTACCTCCATACGGTTAACCTCTTTGAGAGGTTCCCAGAGGTTGTCCATAGTTACCTACCGAAAGATTGGGATGAGGAGGCCCGAATACGGTACATCAGCCGGGCAAGACGAACGGATGTTGCGTGAAAACGGGTACTCCAGGGTTCGTGGGCAGTCGACTCCGAGAGGCGCGCGATATTCGCGGCCTAACGGCGATTTCTCTTGCTGAATTGACCGGTGTTAGCCGACAGGCTATTTCTCAGTACGAGAACGGAAGGGCATCTCCGAGCCAAGACGTCGTTAGTGCATTGGCAATAATACTTCGGGTTCCACCACAATTCTTTCTTCGTGCGGAACGAAAGCCAGAGCCTGGAACAATATTCTTCAGGTCGATGAGCTCGACGACTAAAGGTGCAAGGGCTCGTGCTGAAGGTCGCTTACACTGGCTTCACGATATTGCCAAGTTTCTATCGCAGTACGTCGAGCTGCCTACTTCGAACGTGCCGTCCCTCGGTCTTGCCGCCGAGCCGCTCCTGCTATCCGACGATGATATCGAGGCTGCCGCCGAGGAAGTCCGCCGCTACTGGGGACTTCGCGACGGCCCGATCGGAAATATGGTCCGGCTCTTAGAGAACAATGGAGCCGTGATTGGTCGGGATGAACTTGGGGCTGAAACGCTAGATGGCTTGTCGAAGTTTACTGAGGGTCGACCCTACGTCATCGTTGGAACTGACAAAGGGACCCCTGTTCGTTGGCGATTCGATGCTGCGCATGAGCTAGGACACCTGGTATTGCACGCTGAGGTCAAGCGTGAACGCCTGCTGAAGCCAGGCGAGTTCAAGAGAATTGAGGAGCAGGCTCACCGCTTCGCGGCGGCCTTCTTGTTGCCCATGGCCCCGTTCGCTAACGATTTCTTCGCTCCGAACCTCGATGTTCTGCGAGCTTTGAAACCCAAGTGGAATGTCTCCATTTCAATGATGATCATCAGAGCACGCCATGCAGGTCTGCTCTCTGAACAGACCGAGCGGAGCCTGTGGGTCAATGTGGCAAGGCGTGGCTGGCGGAGAAATGAGCCTTATGACGATTCGATGCAACCTGAGGAACCACGCCTACTCCGGCGGGCATTCGAGGTACTCCTAAACGAAGCGGGCCTTACGCCGGATGAGATTGTGGCTGGGTTGGCGTTGCCTGCATCTGATATCGAGTCGCTGATCGGCCTTCACCGCGGCTATTTTGACGAGGCCTGCGTTCCGATCGTACTAAAGACTCCTCACCATGGTTCGGCGAACCAGAATGACAACGAAGGTCAGGCGGAGGTTATCCGGCTGCCATTTAGGCCGCGGACATCGTGATGCAAGATTGGCTCGGTTCCGATCCAAGGCGGCAAGCTGCCATTCCGTGACAGCGCAGCCTCATTGCGGAGCAAGCTAATCATTGAGGAGAATCCCGGCGTGAAGAGGTAGCGTGGAGAAGTTTGAGCAAGGGTTGCGGTGCCAGGATATTCACGCGGGGTTGCGTGGTGTTGATCCGAACTCGCCGGCGCTAGCGCGACTCGACGATACGCGGATGGTTGGCATGGCGGCGAGCCTTGCCGCGGCTGTACGCGGGCAGGACATAATCCGTGATGCTCAAACTCTGAAGATGGTCGCAGCGGATCAGCTCGACGTCGACTCGCTCGCATTCCCGGCGGTGGTTGAGATTCTCGACGCGGCAGGATTTGTTCATACGATCGTGCGGCGGGGCGGGAAGATTGTTTCGTTTGTAGAGGACGTTCCATTCCACCAGAATCTGTATGAGACACTCGGGCAGGTCTGGTCAGATCGGAATCCAACCGAAATCGAACAGGAGATGCTCGCGACTGTTCACCGCCTGGCTGCTGGACCCGTCCCGGCAGAGAACCTCGCTGATGAGCTAGGCCTTAACCCCAGGGACGTCCCCGGCATTTTGACTCTTGCCCGTGAGGCAGATCTCGTAAAGGGAATCGCCACAGTTGACGGCGAGATACTCTACTCACCGTTTATGGGATTCGAGCATCCCACGGCGATAGCCGAGATTCTCACCAGTCATGGCCCGGATCAATTTCAAGAGGAACTCGCTCTTCTTCGGTCGTACCAAGGAATGCCAGTCGATGCAACCCGGTGTCCGGCGCTAACGGATGCTGTTGGGCTTGGCCTTATTATGGCGCCGTCTGTTGAAAGGCCAGATCACGTCTCCCAACCCTTTGGCGCCCTACCGTATTCTCCAGACCCGAGTCTCTTTGGCGTGCGCAAGCCGATACTTGATAAGGCGCTTGCGGTGCTTGCGTGCGTAAGGTGCGGACAGCATTTCGGCGGCTCGACGGGCATCACAAGTCCACTTGCGATTCTCGACGCCTTACTGGATCCCGCTCGCGGAAATAGGCTTCGCGCCCATTCATCTCATAGGCGTCAGTACCAGCTACTGTTCCGTCGCCAAATTGTTGATTTCATGCCCTCTGGAGGATGGGTGATCCCGCGGCTTATTGACACGGAAGATAATCTCGCTGCTGTGAGACTCGCGAGAGACTTGATTGCCTACGGTGAGCCGCTCCAAGATCGAACTGGCTCGAATGAAGAGGCGCGGCGACTGTTGATGACCGAGGCAGAGTATCTTACGCCGCTCCAAACCGTGCATCAGCGTCGACGGGAGCTTCGCCTGACGTCGGCTCAGTACGCGAATGCCATGGAGGCGCTTATGGGTCGGAGCGCGCTGTGACGGAAAAAGATCTCTATCTCAAGGCCGCCATTCGCCGCGTGTTCTGGCAAATGGGCTTTAGCACCAAGCTGAACGTTCCACTGAGGGCCTTTGTCCCTACTCAGCGTCCGACGAGTCGGCAGCGCCCGAAGGCGATGTATGAGGCGTTCACCGACCTTGACGTTCTCGGCATTCACATTTCGCCGGACTTGCGCGTTCAGACGGCGATTGCCGACTGCAAGACAAGTACGAAGGGCTCAACGGAACGCATGTTTTGGATTCGCGGCGTCGCCGACTTCTTCACAGCTGATGATGCCTACATGGTTAGGTCCGGCGATGTCACGGCGGCGTCTCGTCAACTCGCTGCTCGTCTCGGGGTTGCTGTCCTGATGCCGAACGATCTCGCGGCCCTGGAGACTCACTATGGAAGCCGACTCCCTGCCGAACCAGGGGCGCTTGATTTCCTCTTCGATGCATCGAGCATTAGTTCAAGCCGTCAGGCATTTACTGAGCTTGATCGCCGACTTCAGTCGTTGCGTGAATACCAGGAGTTCGATTTTTGGGTCTATGAAGAGTACCGCAACCTCCAGCAGGTGGTTGCTCATCTCAAGGCAGTGAGCCAGCATCTCGATCCATCCCACCCGTCTCATCAGGCGCTCTTCTTTGAATCTGCATGGCTATACGCGCTTTCTCTCGCGCGTGCGGTTCATCATGTTCGTCGTACTCACCTTAGTGATATCGACACCAGTCTGCGTGAGTACCTCTTCGGGGGTCAGCTTGGACTCCGAGAGAAGCAACACTTGGCGAAGGTGTTGCGTGCTGCTGCTGGGAAATCGGGCGGTGAGTCCGATGAGGGGGTCTTCCCGCCGTACTTTCCTGCCCTCCTTGAACTCTCGACTCGGTTCCTAAGACGGCCGACACTTGCCCTCACGGTGTTGCGCTACGGAGAGTGGGCAGCCGAGGCGCACGTCGCAGGGCAAGTACGACCTGCTGCGGAGGTTTTCGGAGAGTGCTTCGACGACGTTGCAGCCAAGCTCCTCTCCGATGTGTGTGGTTTCCTCGTGAGCACGACGGGTCTCGATGGCGCCTTTAGGGCCCGTGCCCGTCAGCTGCTTGCACCAGGCGTGCCACTCCAGCATGGGGCCCCGGAGTCCCGCCGCCCGCTTGGTAGTGGGAGCGACCTGGGGCTCCGGCGGCGTGGCACGCCCTTCTTGAATCAGGCGCCATTGCCGATTGACTCGATCGGCGGGGATCCCGACGATCCTCCCGTGGGACCACCGCCCTCCGCAGACGACGCATCCACTTGACGCCATTGCGCTCGCAGCGTGGGACAGTCACCTCACTAAGCTGAGTATTGGCTCGGCCGGGGGACAGTTGGCGTGCTGTCGATCTCGCGGATTTTGGGTGGGCGCGCGGCTAGCGAGGCAGAGTCATCTCGGCCGTACTGGCGTTTGTCGAGGGTCAACGGCTGCGGACCCCTTGGCGGCGGCAGACAGGCGCTGTGCGAGGTACTGGACCGGCTCTCGTTGATCGGGTGGGAGATGCTCGCCGCCGGTGGTCTCGGCGATGACGAACACGCGATTCCGGACCCGTCCCCTCGTCAGGGCGGTGTAGCCGGACTCGGCACCGAGGTTCTCGCCCCAGACCAGGGCGACGTCGCAGGTGGCGCCCTGGGCCTTGTGGACGGTGAGGGCGTAGCCGTGGCTGAGGTTGCCGGCGGCCAGGTAGGCCTCGGGTAGCTCTACCTCCCCGTTGTCGAGGGTGACGATGGGGGCCTTGTCGCCGACGCCCGCGACGGTGCCGGTGTCGCCATTGACGACGCCGAGGCGCTTGATGTTTCTGGTGCACACGACCCGGTCGCCGACGGCGAACTCGACGTGGCCCACCTGGGCCACGACGGGGCCGAGCGAGCCTTCGGCCTCCATACGCTGACGGGCCCGGGCGTTGAGTTCGGCGACGGTGTCGCGGGTGGGGCCGAGCATGAGCACGTCCTTGCCCGCCTTGGTCGCGGCAGACCAATCCTCGACCATGGCGTCGGCCAAGGCGTCGGCGTTGGTGACCACGACCATGCCGCCCAGGCGGCGAAGACGCTCGACCGCCCGCCGCACGTGGCCGTCCCGCAGGTCGGCCACCACTGCCCGCTCGCCGGGGTGCTGCTGCCGTCGGTTGCCGGTGAGCTGGGTCGTCCCCAGGCGGGAGGCGAGGGCCTCAAACAGGCCCCCTGCCTCGATGGCCGGCAGTTGCTTGGGGTCGCCGACGAGCACCAGCTTGGCCTCGGCGTGGGCGCAGGCGTGGACCAGGCGGGCCAGCTTGCGGGTCCCCACCATCGCCGCTTCGTCGATGACCACGATCGATCTTCGGTCCAGCGACTCGTTCCCCGCTTTGAGGTCGATGAGGAGGCGGTCGATGGTGCGGCTGGTGATTCCCGAGCCCGCTTGCAGGCCCCGGGCGGCCCGGGCGGCGAGGGCGCAGCCCAATACCCGGGAGCCGCCCGCCTGCCATGCGGCACGGGCCGCGTCGAGGGCGAAGGTCTTGCCCGAGCCGGGAGCCCCGACCACCACGTCGATCTGGTCGCCGCTGGTGGCAATCCGCCGGACCACCGCCACCTGCTCGTAGGACAGCGACGGCCGTGCACTCAGGGCCTCGTCCACGCGCTCGTCATCGGCGACACCGAACCCACTGGCCCGACCGCCGACGGCGATTGCGACCACCCGTTCCTCCAGGGCCAGCATCTTGGTCGTCGTCCACCGCCCTTCGGCGACTTCGACGACGAGGGGACTGGCCAGGAACGCCTGCGCACGCTCCCCGATCTCGGCCAGTTCGGCGCCGTCGGATGCGGCGGCGGCCACCACCCACACCGCCTTGGCCGCATCGAAGGTGGCCTCGTCCAGGGTGATGCGACCGGCAAGGGCCTCGTCGATGGGCAGAGGGGCGAAGGCGCGACCGGACGAGCGGGGGACAGACGCCGGGTCGAAGCCGAGCTGTTCCGCCTCCTCTCGCCATCCGATGCGCAGGTCCAACTCGGAGACTGAACGGTCCTTGGCCTGGCGGGTGCGAGGGTGGCGACCTCGGCCGCCCTGGGCCCGGACGTGCCCTTCTTGCGCATGTCGATGGCCGCTCGGCGCCGACAGCTTGGAGGGGTCGATCGCCTACCGTCCGGTCGTTACCGCGTCCGGCTGACCGACCCGGCAACCGGAGCGAGGGTCAGCGCGGGCACGTACACGAACAAGGCTGACGCGGAGAAGGCGTTCGCCTCGGCGGTGACGGCCCAGGACCGGGGCACCTGGGTTGCTCCCCGGACCACCCTCACCCTCGCTGACTACTCGGGACAGTGGCTGGAGTCGAGGCTGACGAGCAAGGGATCGAGGCTGCGGCCTCGGGTCCGGGAACTATGCGAGGGCCAGCTCCGGCTCCACATCCTCCCGACCCTCGGACGGGCGCCACTGGCAAAGCTGCGTCCCACGACGGTCCGGTCCTGGTACACGGCCCTGGTCGACCACGGGCCGGGCGCCATCACCGCGGCCAAGTGCTACCGGCTCCTGCGGGCGATCCTGAACACCGCCGTCGAGGACGGGCTGCTGGCCGTCAATCCCTGTACCATTCGCGGGGCCGGCGCCGAACGGTCGCCGGAGCGCATCATCCCCACGGTCGGCCAAGTCGTCGAGCTCGCCGACACGGTCGACCCCAGGTATCGGGCACTCGTGCTCCTCGCCGCGTTCGGGGGACTGCGGCGGGGCGAACTGTTCGGGCTGCGGCGCCGTCACGTCGATCTGACGCGGGGCGTGGTGACCATTGAGGTGCAGCGCCAGCAGCTGGCCCACGGCGAGCAGATCGTCGGACCGCCCAAGTCGGAGGCCGGCCGGCGCACCGTCGCATTGCCGCCGCAGGCGATCGTCGCCCCACAGTCACACCTCGACCAGTGGACAGGTCCGGCGGCCGACGATTGGGTCTTCACCGGCGCCAAGGGCGGTCCGCTGCGTGACGCCGTCTGGCAGCACCAGTGGGACGTCGCCCGTCGAAGCGCCGGTCTCCCGAACCTCCACTTTCACGACCTCCGCCACGTCTCGGCCACGCTCACAGCGGCCACCGGCGCCGGTGTGAAGGAGATCATGCATCGCCTCGGGCACTCGTCGGCCCAGGCCGCCCTCCGCTACCAGCACGCCACGCCGGAGCGGGACCGGGCCATCGCCGAGGCCATCTCCCGGCTAATAGAAGCGGCTGCCACCACCGATCCAAACCCATCATGACCGGCGGAACGCGATCGACGGTATGCAGCCTCATTCGTCAGGGGGCGGTCCGTAACGCACGCCTCGCCCGCCTCGCGCGTCACCAATCTTCGTGACGAGGCCGCGGGATCGCAGATCGGCGAGCAGGTTTCGGGCTCGGTAAACGTCGATGTCGAACATTCGCTGAACGGTTCGATTGGTCACATAGCCGTACTCTCGAATGTGGTCGAGGACCTTGTCGTCAGATCCATCGAGTTGCCGACGATGGTATGTCAAGGCTCGGGCCAGTCCCGCGACGGCCTCTGGGCGCAGGCGGTAGGTGGGGACAGGGTGGTGCGCCGTCCGCCGCGTCGGTTCAGCCACCCGCTCGTCGGACATTCGCTGCAGGATTCGCTGGGCCTCTGCAGGAGACCGCTGGATGGCTGCGGCGAGGATCAGTGCATCGATGGTTCGCCGCCGCCTGAGCATCGATAGAGCGAGTAGCACGTCGACGTCTCGGCCAAGAGCATCGGGGAGGTCGGCCACGTACCGCACGAAAGGCTTGTTGCCCGTGCCGCCCTCCAAGACGGCCTGGACCAATACGTCCTCCGCTCGGAACGAGGGGGGTTCCTTCCCGCTCCGAAGCATCTCCCGATAGGCCCGATCAACCCCCTGTCCGGTCCGTTCGGCTAGCTGCAGGAGAGCAATGGTCTCGGTCAGCAGCCTGTTTCGGGGTGTGGACGGGTAGGTGAGGATGTTCTCGGGAGTCACGCCAGCTACGAACCCGCCAGGGCTCGAGATCGTCAGCTGGTCAGCGGTGTGCTCGATGTCGACGGTGCCGTGGGTGTCGTACGAGCGGTGGATCAGAGCGTTCACGACCAGCTCCCGAACGGCGTCGATGGGATAGTCGGTGAGTGAAAGCTGTACCCCTCCCGGAAGACTCAGCGGCTCACTCTCGGTACGTCGTTCGACCGCGTCGATGAGCAGCTCGATCGCAGCGAGCATCGGCTCCCTGCCTCGGATTCGACTCGTTGCCTCTGCCCCCGACGTCGGTCGGTACTGGTATGAGTACCCGTATTCAGGGAAGCGTTCCGCGAGTATTTCGGTAGGAGCGAGGAGAATTGCTCCTGCTCTTGTCACTCGGCCATCCACTGCCAATCTGAGGTCGGCCAGCAGCCGCTCCGTGTCGATTCCGGCAAGCTCGCGGCGACCGGCGCGCCGAAGCAGCTGCCGGAGCCGTTCAATCTCAAGCGGGGCGAGTTGTGCCGGCCGCACGTCAGCTTCCTCCGCCGACCAGTCGATCAGACCGCGGGCCGCAAGGACCTCCCGCTGCTGATCAGGCGTGAACGGAAGGCACTCATGCCCGAGTCGGCGTGTCGCGAGCCCGGCTGCATTCGAACAGGTGCCGACGCCTTGGGGCACCAACACGACCACAAGCCGGCGACCGTGCTCGATGCGCTCGGCGACGAAGCACGTCAGGCTCGGGCGGGTGCGGTCGAAGATGCCCTTCCGGATGATGTCGACGCTGAGCCCCGGTGGTACGTCCTGGAAGGCCTCTGAGCCACCCCGGTCATCGATCACCCCGAGCACGATGTCGCCGCCCCGGGCGTTCGCGAAGCACACCGCTGCGTCGGCGAGCATCCGAAGCGTGCCCTTCAGGTCGCGGTCGGCCTGCTTGAACTCAAGCGTGTCCCCCTCAAGTTCTCGCGCCCTCAGACCCATGGCCACGCTCGCTAGAGCAGCTTCGACCGAGCTCGGAACCATGGAACTGATCCTAACTGATTGACTTCCGTATTCGTCGGACTATCAGTTAGCCGCCAGTTGTAGGAGCGGTGACCTAGGAAGCTTGACCTCCATGTTCTGTCGTCGGTGAGTCAAGTTCTGAGACCGATTCCCTCGGACCGAGTTGGGTCAGGCCGCGGGACTGAGGGTGAAGCCGGACTGCTTGGCTATCCGGTCGAGCTCGCGGTCGAGGTTGGCGATGGCGCGTCGGAGCTTGCCGTCGGGGTCGCCCCTGGGGTTGGTGGCCAGGTCGGCCATGGCGGTGGCGGTGAACCGGGCATGGGCGCGGTGCAGCACGACGGCGGCGTTGAGGCCGAAGTCGGTGACGGTGTAGCGGTGGGTGTGGGGGATCCGCTCGATGAGCCCGTGGAGGCGGAGCCGGCGCAGGTGATAGGTCATGCGGCCCGGGGTCATGGTCTCGGCGGGGACGCCGAGCAGGGGTGCGAGCAAGCCTCGCAGGTCGCGGTTGGCGAAACCGGTGGGCAGCAGGTGGCAGACGACGAGCGCGCCGAACAGGGCCTGGGTGACGGGGTGGTCGAAGCGCAGGGCGGGGACGCGCTGGCCCTCGACGTGGACGGGTAGGCAGACGCGGTTGTAGGTGTCGGCTCCGAGGATGGGGTCGCTGCTGGTTCGTTGCACCTGGAGGAGGCGCCGGTTGGCGGGGAAGCCGACCTGCCGCAGGGCGGGCAGGTTGGTCAGCCGCTTGCCGATCCCGAAGTCGCGGGTGTCGTTGACGGTCGTCTCCGTGCGAAGGGCGATCTCCTTCTTGAAGTACTGCTTGATCCGGGAGTGCTTGTAGTCGACGTGGACCGACGGGATGACCCCCTCGGTGAGAACTCTGGTCCGGAACCGGAATCGCTTCAGCGTCGGCTTGGGGATCCGTCGCCCGAAGGTGAGCGACACCTGGTCGGGCCGGCCGGCGTCGAGGTTGGCCCGGATGACATCCTCGAAGAACACCCGCCCCGCCACGGGCCGGTCGAGAACCTGGGTGAGGGAGAACTCGGCTTGCAGGACCGAGATGTCGTAGCGGTAACCGGCAGCCCGGTCCTCGGGGGTGAAGGGGTGCGGGAGCCGGGCCAACCACTTGCGGACGAAGGCGTCGATCTCGTCGGGCCCCAGCCGGTCGCAGATCGCCTGCAGGGCGGCCGGGTCCTCACAGGCACCGAACACGTTGTCCAGCCGTTCAAAGCCGAGCCCGGCCTTGGCCGCTTGCTGCTGGGCCCAGTGGTGGCCGTTGATGCACACCTTGGCCGTGTAGGGAAAGTAGGTGCAGAACTTGACGAAGAACGGGCCGAAGTCGGCGTCGAAGCCGTAGAAGTAGAAGTGGTTCGGCATGGCGGTGGCGTTCACGATCCACGGGTAGGCCTTGCCCGTCATGGGGTTGAGCCGCTTCTCGGTCCGATAGACCCGGGTCTTCTCCTGGGCCCGGCCGACGAACAGGACCTGCTCGCTCACCCCGTCGTGGCCGGCCAGGTACTCATGGGCGACGTCGTCCTTGCGTTGGCCCTTGGTGAAGTGGACCAGGTCGAGGCCGTGGTCGCGGATGAACCGGTGGATCCCCTCGACGAAGGCGGTGGTCATCGGGTCCATCAGCGCAGAGGAGGCGAAGGGCATCTGTCGGTGGCCCCTGAAGAAGCCGACCACACCACCCGGGAACATCAGCTTGGGCTGGTAGAGGTTCAGGTACATGCGGTCGATGCAGTCGATCTCGAAGATGACGTGGTCGTCGAGCACGTCGGCCATCGTGGCGGGTACGGTCATCGTCGGGCTCCGGTCGACTCAGGCCCTCAACGGCCAACAACCGCTTCAGGCGGTACAAGCGACACCTTCGGGCGTCGCATCTAGGCTCGACCGGAGCCTACGAACACCTGCCGCCGACGCCAACCGCACCGACCTGATCGCGCCACCACACCGCCTCGTCGGGCTGGGGCGAAGCCCCGTTAGTCAATGATGTGAACGTCCCTCGTGCTGGTCGCCACCGGAGCCGGGGTGAAAGAGATCTTGCACCGTCTCGGGCACTCCTCCGCCCAGGCCGCCCTCCGCTACCAGCACGACTCCCCGGAGCGAGACCGAGCCATCGCCGAGGCCATCTCCCGCCTCATCGAGCCGGCCAACACCGCCAAATCGGACCCGCCGTAGCACTGGGGAGCGTTCAGGAAGGCGGGTCGAACTGGCGCACCCCTCCGGGCGTCGACCACCCAGAGCTGGCTCGTGGGATCGCCAATCTCCAAGGCCGTGCACAATCGCTCCAGTACGGCCTCCAACTCGACTCTGCCGGGGCGGTCGCTGACCCGCAGTACGACGATCCCCGCCGTCGCCTCGGGAGGGAACCGGAACGGGTTGGAGAAGTCGAGGTCGAGCGTGACGCGGGCCCGGGTCGCGCCGGCGGCGGCAGCGAGCACGTCAGCGTCGAACGCCCCTTCCATTCCCTCGTCGGAGACGGTGTCGACGTCATAACCGGTTCTTCGCGAAACCTGGTGATCGCGCCGCCTGAATGGCTTCCCCGTCATCATCGGCGATCCCGGCCTCAGCTCGCCAGCGCTGGCGGGTGACCGGAGCAGAACAGAAGCACCCGGGCTCGGTAGTTGGCTCTGGAGGCGAACCCGTACGCCATTCGCTCCAGCACCTCGATGCGGGTGTTCACCCCCTCCGAGGCTCCGTTGGTGGCCCGGTCGGTCTTGTGGAAGTTGAGCGCCTCGACCCCCCAGCGGCAGAACGTGGTGATGGCCGATCCCAGGTTGATTCCCGCGGCCAGGTAGGCGTCGGTGAACCAGTCCAGCGCTTGCTCGGCGTCGGCGTCGTTCTCGGCGCAGAACACGACGTGAAATCTCTGCACCAGGCCCCACACCACGCCGAGCTCGGGATGGGCGTCGAAGAGTGCGCCCAGGCGGGCCATCTCCTCGCCGCTGAGTCGGTCGAGCCGCTTCATCAGCAGGAACCGGGCCCGGAACACCTCGGCGTCATGCGGCTGGCCGAGGGGGCTGCGCTGGGCGTCCCGGCGGGCGCTGACCAGCACCTTGGCGAAGCCGCGCACGACATGGAACCGATCCGCCACGTGGCGGGCGTGGGGCAGGTGCTTGCGCACCGCAACCCGGTAGCACTCGGCCATGTCGGTCACCACCACCGACACGCCCCCTCGCCAAGATGGGCTCTGAGCTGCGAGGAAGCCCCCCAGCACATCCGCCGAGCGGCCCTTGAGCACGGCGATGACGGCGCCCCGGTCGCCGTCGGTGAGGATGGTGGAGAACTGGCCCCGGCCCTTGCGCATCGACTTCTCGTCGACCAGCAGCACCCGGCAGGGACGACGCCGTCGAGCCCGGGCCAGCAGCTCGCCCTCGGCCAGCACCAGGCGCATCACCCGGTGCCAGGACAGTCCGTGGCGGCGGGCCACGGCGGCAACGGTCATGTCCTTGGCGTCGGCCACCACCGCCCGGGCCAGTCGCCTGGTCATGCGGTCGACGAAGAACGGATGGCTCTCCGTCGTCGTCGTGCGACAGTTCTTGCACCGGAACCGGCGGCGGTGCCAGACCAGGGTGACGGGCCGTCCCGACACGGCCAGGTCGGCGATGCGGACCTTGCGGGTGGCATGCACCCGGGCCGTCTTGTGCCCGCAGGCCGAGCAGCGGATCACGTTGGCGATGGCCACCACCGCCACCACCAGGGACTCGGGCAGGTCCTCCACCACCTCCAGTACACGCACCGCGCGCAGGTGCAGGCGGATCGTCATAGCGTCGAGGGCAGCCACCAGGCCTCCTTGTTCGATCAGCTTCGTCACTGACCAGTTCAGGAGGCCCGGTGGCCCAGATGGTGGATGCCGGCTACGGCACCGGCGCCCGTTCACGAGAGGCCGTCACCAGCTTTCGCGAAGAGGGTCATAACCGCGGTCGCGGAGGCCGTTGATCTAGGTGGCGCCGAGGTTCTCGTCGAGCTTCAGCCTCACGCCACGTCGACGAAGCGGGATGTGGCCATCAGGGCGCCGTAGGCCAGGCAGGCGTGCACATCGTCGGTGACTAGCTGGGGGTACTCCTCGAGGACGCCCTCCGTGCGTCGCGCCGTCGGCGAGCAGGCCGAGGACGAGGCCTACCCAGATGCGCGTGCCCCGGACGACCGGCTTGCCGAAGCAGACCTGCGGGTCGATGACGATCCGGTCGAGGAGGGCATCAGGTGACACAGCGTCATCGTACGGGGGCCGGGGAGAAGAACGCTCGCAACGTTGCCTGCGGCGACCGGCACGGCCCGTCCCGACCGCTCGTGACCCTCACGTGACCGGAATCCTAAGGTCACGCCAAGGTCACGCCGGCCTTTGGAGCCCGATTCGGAGCCCTCGCCAGAGCCTAGAAATAGCCCCTGACCTGGGCTTTTGTCTGGAGCGGGCGACGGGAATCGAACCCGCGTTCTCAGCTTGGGAAGCTGATGTTCTGCCGCTGAACTACGCCCGCGAGGCGGGGCTTACTTTACCGGTCAGTCGGGGTGGCCGGCGTAGAGGGCGGTGAGGGCGTCGAGGTCGTGCTGGTCGTACCAGTGGAGCTGGCCGTCGAAGTTGGCGTTGGCGTGCATCGTCGCGCCCGGCTCGGGCCGGTGGGAGAGGCCGAAGACGTGGCCCATCTCGTGGGTGACGACGGTGAAGAGCTGTCCGTAGTTGAGGGTCCCAGGGCGGATGACGACGTAGGGGGTCGTGATGTGGGCGCCGG
The DNA here is from genome assembly GCA_963836205.1 of uncultured Acidimicrobiia bacterium. Taxonomy (GTDB): domain Bacteria; phylum Actinomycetota; class Acidimicrobiia; order Acidimicrobiales; family AC-14; genus JAXDMK01. Next base: position 124,081 of record CAWIIV010000007.1, read on the forward strand.
TCCATTGCAGGCCGGTGACGCCGGTGGTGCCGGGGTCGCCGACGCAGACGGTGGTGAACGAGTAGCCCGGCCATCCGAAGTTCTTGCAGGCCCCGATGTTGGCGTCGTCCTGGACGTACATCACCGACGGGGCGCTGCGCACGTTGAGGTTGCGCTGGCCGTTCCACGACTGCACCCACTGCTGGAGCGCCTTGTGCATCGCCGCGTTGCCGGTGCGGTCGAACAGCCAGAACGACCGCTCGGTCGACACGACTGTGTTGTTCCACCGGTAACGTCCCCAATGGACGCCGCCGTTCTTGGTCTGGTGGTCGGCAGAGGCAGTGCCCGTCGTCAGACACGCGACGATCGCAATCGCCGCGACCAACATCGTCGCCCGCCCGCCCCCTCTCATCTGTCGGCTCCGGATCATGGTTTAGGTGGTCGACCGTCAACCGGAGAAGGTTGAGCCTTTTATGATGAGTCATCCTCATCATCGCGGGACCTCCTTAACGATCGGCGTAGCGCGTTTGCACCGGAGCGCCGTCCGTGCCCCCGACTCGGCAAACTCTCGGCGGGGGGGCCGCCACCGGACCGCAGAGGTTCATCGTCGGGAAACACAGCCGCAATACGGGCGCCGTACGTTCAGCCGGCAATGGAGTCGAACCCGTGGACGTGACGCTCCTGCGCTGGCCCGACGAGGACGCCCGCCGGGCTCGGCTCAGCGTGGCGGGCGATCCCCGGCTGCTGCTGGTGGAAGACGGCCAGGACCCTCCACCGATCTGCGACTGCCTGGAGGACTGGATCCGCGTGCCGGCCGCCGAGGGCGACGTCCGGGCCCGGGTCGACGCCCTCACCCTCCGCAGCCAGGCCCATCGCCACGACGCACCCGGCCTCGACCTGCACGGTGTCCTGCGCTTCGGCGGACGGTGGGTGGCGCTGCCGCCGCTGGAGGCCCGTCTCACCGACGCCCTCGTCGCCCGCTTCGGCGCCGTCGCCAGCCGGGAGGCCCTCGTCCGCGCCGGGTGGCCGGAAGGGGCTCCCGGTCGCAACGCGCTCGACGTCCACGTCCTGCGCCTGCGCCGGCGGCTGTGGCCGCTGGGCCTGGCCATCCGCACCGTCCGGTCCCGCGGCTACCTCTTGGAGACGGCGCCGATCGAGGAGGCATGACGGTGGCCCACCCGGGGGTGGTGTTCGCACGGAGGAGTCGGTGGACCCCAGCCCCGCCGGCTCCTCCGGCGACATTCGGTCCGTCTCCGACCTGCGCCTTCTCTAGGCTGACTCCTTGTCTCTAGGCTGACATCGTGATCCTCGACATCGCCGCCCTCGTCCAACCCGCACCCGGCAAGATCGTGCTGGTGGTGCTCGACGGCCTGGCCGGCTTCGCCGGTCCCGACCGGGGCACCGAGTTGGAGGAGGCCCACACCCCCAACCTCGACGCCCTGGCCGCCGCCGGCAGCATCGGCCTGCACGACCCGGTGGGGGCCGGGATCACCCCCGGTTCGGGGCCGGCCCACATGGCCCTGTTCGGCTACGACCCGGTGGAGTTCCAGCTCGGGCGGGGTGCGCTGTCGGCCGCCGGCCTCGAGGTCGAGATCAGGCCGGGCGACGTGGCCGCACGGGGCAACCTGGCCACCCTCGACGCCGAGGGCCGCATCACCGACCGCCGGGCGGGACGGCTCCCCGACGACGAGGCGGCCGAGGTGGTGGCCCGGCTCCGGGCCGCCATCTCCATCCCCGGAGTCGAGGTCACCCTGGCCCACGAGGCCCAGCACCGGGTGCTGGTCGTGTTCCGGGGCGAGAATCTGAGCCCGCTGCTGGCCGACACCGACCCTCAGAAGGTAGGCGTCCCGCCCGCCGCCCCCCTCCCCGACATGCCCGTCGCCGACCACATGGCCGAGGTGGTGGCCGAGTTCGACCGCCAGGCCCGGGCCGTCCTCGCCGACCATCCCCGCGCCAACGTCGTCCTCCTGCGGGGCTGGGACTCCCACCGGGAGCTGCCCTCGATGTACGAGCGTTACGGCGTGCGCTCGGCGGCCATCGCCGTCTACCCCATGTACCGGGGCGTCGGCAGCCTGGTGGGGATGGACGTGCTCCCCCGGCCGGCCAACCTCGACGAGGAGCTGGCCCTCCTGCGCAAGTACTGGGACGACTACGACTACTTCTTCTTCCACCACAAGTCACCCGACTCGGCGGGGGAGGACGGCAACTTCGAGGCCAAGGTGGCGGCCATCGAGGCCCTCGACGCGGCCATCCCCGAGGTGGCGGCCATGGGCCCCGACGTGCTCATCGTCACCGGCGACCACTCCACGCCCAGCCAGATGGCGGCCCACTCGTGGCACCCGGTGCCGGTGCTGATGTGGGGCCCGCGGATCGGCCGCGACGACCAGACCCGCTTCGGCGAGCGCTGGTGCCTCCACGGCGCCCTCGGCCGCCGCCCCGGACAGCAGCTCATGCCGATGGCCCTCGGCGCCAGCGGCCGCCTGGCCAAGTTCGGGGCCTAGCCGGTCGTCCGCCCGGGGTCCGCCGGGGGGTTGAGGTTGCCGCTGCGGAAGCCCTCCAGGTCGACCGTCACCCGTTGGTAGCCGGCTGCTCTCACCGCTTCGACGACCTCCAGCCGGCGGTCGATCGCCGACGGTAGGTCGGCCGCCTCGAACTCCAGGCGGGCGACGTCGCCGTAGTGGCGGACTCTCACCTGGCGGAAGCCGAGGTGGTGGAGGGCGGCCTCGGCGCTACCCACCCGGTCGAGGACGCCCACGGTGACGGGGGTGCCGTAGGGGACCCGGGACGCCAGGCAGGCGGCGGCGGGCTTGTCCCAGGTGCGCAGCCCGAGCGCACGGGACGCCTCCCGGACCGCGGCCTTGGTGAAGCCGGCGTCGACGAGGGGGAAGGCCGCGCCCCGCTCGGCGGCCGCAGCCTGGCCGGGGCGGTGGTCGTGGAGGTCGTCGAGGTTGGTGCCGAGGACGATGGTGGCGGACTCGGCCGTCGCCCGCGGGGCGAGGGCGTCCATCAGCTCCGCCTTGCAGTGGGCGCAGCGGTCGGTGTCGTTGGCCACGTAGGCCGGACGGTCGAGCTCGTTGGTGTCGACGACCGACCATCGCAGGCCCCACTCCGCGGCCAGGGCGGCACAGTCGGCGGCCTCCTCGCCGGCCAGCGATGCCGACACCGCGGTGACCGCCGAGGCCCCCGACGGCCCCAGCGTGTCGTGGGCCATCCAGGCCAGGAAGGCGGAATCGGCCCCGCCGCTGAAGGCGACGACCACCCGCTCGAGCTCCCGCAACCTCCGCCGCAGAGCATCGAGCAGGACGGTCTCGGCCACCGGACAGACGTTACCGCTACTGTTCGTCGGTCGAGCCCGGCAAGGAGGTCCCAATGGTCGTGACGAAGCGACGGTCCTGGCGAACGCTCACCCTGGCGATGGTGGCGGTATTGGCCCTGGCTGCGTGTGGCAGCGATGCCGAGGAAAGCGGAGGCGACGATCGGAAAGTCGCCAAGATCGGCGTGATCGTTCCCTTGTTGGCCGGTTCGACCTCGTTCGGCATCGGCATCCGCAACTCGGTCGACCTGGCCATCCGCCAGGCCAACGACGCCGACAAGATCCCCGGCTGGCGCCTCGAGCTGGCCGCCGAGGACGACAGCAGCAAGCCCGACGTCGGCAGCCGGGCGGCCAGCAAGCTGGCGTCCGACGGCGCCGTGGTCGGCGTGGTCGGCACGTTCAACTCGTCGGTGGCCCAGCAGACGAAGCCGATCCTCGACGGCGCCAGCATCGTCCAGGTGTCGCCCGGCAACACCAACGACACCCTGACCCGGGGCGAGAACTTCGCCACGGCGCCGGTCCGGCCCAACAAGAACTACTTCCGGACGTCCACCGTCGACTCCCTCCAGGGCGGCTTCGCGGCCGACTACGCCTACAAGGACGCGGGCAAGCGGACGGTGGTGATCGTCCACGACGGCAAGACCTACGGGAAGGGCCTGGCCGAGTCGTTCGCGGCGAGGTTCACCGCCAACGGCGGCAGCGTCCTGGGCGAGGTCAGGGTCATCGCCGAGGACACCACCGACTACTCCGGTGACGTCACCAACATCCAGCCCCTCAACCCCGAGATCATCTTCTACGGCGGCGAGTACACAGCCGGCGCCAGGTTCACCAGCGAGCTCAAGAAGCAGGGTGTCACCGTCCCCGTGATGGGCGGCGACGGGGTCGTCGACCAGAGCTACATCGACAACGCCAAGGAGGCCGCGGCCGGCGACCTCGGTACCTCCATCGGCGCCCCCGCCGAGCAGCTCCCGTCGGCCAAGGCCTACGTCGACGCCTACCAGGCGGCCAGCTACAACGAACCCGGCTCGGCCCAGGGCGCGCTGGCGTACGACGCGGCCAACGCCATCATCAACGCCCTGGTCACGGTTCTCCCGGGCAAGGACAAGATCGACCAGAGCGTGCGGGCGGCGGTGATCGCGGCCGTCCAGGGCACCGACTTCCAGGGAGCCACCGGCCGGGTTGCGTTCGACGAGTTCGGCGACGCGGTGACGAAGGTCCTGACCGTCAACGAGGTGGCCGACAACGCCTGGAAGCCCATCAAGACCGGCGAGTTCGTCGCCTAGCCGCCCTTCATTCCGAGGCTGTGAGCCGTAGGGTTCGCGCCGGCCACCGGACGCGGCCGCAGGCCGCCCCCCTGGCCGGCGCCGAGAAGCGGCCCGCCAGGGCGGCCCCGGGGGGAGGCTCGGAGGGGAGCCTGCCCCCTTCCGGGTAGATGCGGCAGTTCTTTCAGCAGGTCGTGAACGGCACCGTGCTGGGGGCCACCTACGGCCTCATCGCGCTGGGCTACACGATGGTCTACGGGATCATCCAGCTGATCAACTTCGCCCACGGCGAGATCTTCATGGTCGGTGCCTTCGCCGGTCTGTCCGCCCACCGCTGGCTGCTGCCCGACGCCATGGCCGCCAACCCGGTGGTCGCCCTGACGGTGATGCTGCTGGTGGCGACGGTGGTCGCGGTGCTGACGGCGGTGCTCATGGAGCGGCTCGCCTACCGCCCGCTGCGCAACGCCCCCCGGCTGGCCCCGCTGATCACCGCCATCGGCGTGTCGATCTTCCTGCAGGAGGCCGTGCGCATCTTCTTCCCGTCGGGCAACCGGCCCCAGCCCTTCCCGGCCGTGATCACCTCCGGCGCCTTCGAGGTGGGCGGGGTGCGGGTGGCGTGGATCTCCCTGTTTGTCGTGCTCACCGCCCTGGGGGGGATGGTGGCCCTCCAGACGTTCGTCCGCACCACGAAGACGGGCAAGGCCATGCGGGCGACGGCCCAGGACCCTGACACCGCCCGCCTCATGGGCATCGACACCAACCGGGTGATCGTGATCACCTTCGCCATCGGCGCGGCACTAGCCGCGGTGGCGGGCGTGATGTACGGGATGCGGTTCGGCCAGATCGACTACCGCATCGGCTTCGTCACCGGCCTCAAGGCCTTCACCGCCGCCGTCCTGGGTGGCATCGGGAACATCTCGGGCGCCATGCTCGGCGGCTTCGTGCTGGGCATGGTCGAGGTCATGGCGGTTGAGTACATCCCCCACGGCTCGGCGTGGCGGGACGCCTGGGCCTTCGCCGTTCTCATCCTGGTCCTGGTGTTCCGCCCCGCCGGTCTCCTGGGCGAACGGGTGTCGAGCCGATCGTGACGGGGACGGTCCTCGACCGGGTACGTGGTGCGGCGGGGTCGGCCGTGGCCGGTCTCGTTGGCCGGGTGCCGCCGCTGCCGGCGGCGGTGGCGGGGACGGTCCTTCTGGTGGTCGGGAGCCTTTCGCCCTGGGCCACGTTCGCCGGCTTCCCGGGCAAGATGTCGCTGGCCGGGTTCCCGGGCGGGGCCCGCCAGTTCACGTTGGTGCTGGCGGCGTCGGGTGTGCTGGCGGTGGTGCGGTTGCCCGGCCGGAGGCGAGCGGGCCTGGCCGCGGCGGTGGGGGCGCTGGGGGTGGCGGCCTACAACGTGGTGGCCATCGCGGGCGAGGGCGGGGGACTGGGCGGCGTCGCCTACGGGGCGTGGCTGGCGGTGGTGGGCGGCGTGCTGCTGGCCCTGGCCTTCGCCGCCCTGCCGGCGGCGGCCGAGCGGCCCCTGCCCGACGACTGGCCCCGGTTGCCCACCGTCATCGAGTGGCTGGCGGTGGTGGCGGCGGTGGCGGCGGTGCTGTTCCTGACCGTGTGGGGACTCGCCATCGACGAGTCGAGCCGGTTCGTCTCGTGGGTGGGGTTCGTGATCGCGGCCGCCCTCGCCGTCTCCCGCCTGGGAGTGTTCTCGTGGCTGGAGGAACTGGTCGGGCGGCATCGGGCGGTGGCGCTGGGCGCGGCCGCGGTGGCATCCATGGCGTTTCCGTTCACCCAGGCCGGCGACGCCTACTGGATCCGGGTGTTCGCCTCGGTGGGCGTGTTCGCGGCGGCTGCCATCGGGCTCAACGTGGTGGTGGGGCTGGCCGGGCTCCTCGATCTCGGCTACGTGGCCTTCTTCGGCGTCGGCGCCTACGTGGGCGCCCTGTTCGCCAACGCCACCCTCACCACCCTCCACGTCCACCTGCCGTTCGTGCTGGTGGTGTTCTTGGGCGCGGTGATCGCAGCCTGCTTCGGCGTGCTCCTGGGCGCCCCCACCCTCCGATTACGGGGTGACTATCTGGCCATCGTCACCCTCGGCTTCGGGGAGATCTTCCGCATCGCCGCCTTCAACCTCGACGGCGTCACCCGGGGCCCCAACGGCATCGCCGGCGTGCCCAACCTGGCCCTCGGCGACTACGACTTCGGGTCGACGCACCGGGTTTTCGGCGTCGACCTGCCCGGGTTCGCCAACTATTACTACGTGGAGCTGATTCTGCTTGCCTTCGCCATCCTGGCCTTCAGCCGGCTCAACGCCAGCCGCATCGGCCGGGCCTGGGTGGCCATCCGGGAGGACGAGGTGGCGGCCGCGGCCATGGGCGTCGACACCGTCCGCCTCAAGCTGCTGGCCTTCGCCATCGGCGCCTTCATGGCCGGAGCTGCGGGGACGGTGAACGCCCACGTCACCACCCAGGTGTCGCCCGACTCCTACACGTTCCTGGAGTCGATCCTGCTGGTGGCGGCGGTGGTGCTCGGCGGGATGGGGAGCATCCCGGGGGCCCTGTTGGGCTCGGCCGCCCTTTTCGTGATCCCCGAGAAGCTGCGGGCCTTCCAGGACAAGCGCCTCCTCCTCTTCGGCGTCGCCCTCATCCTGATGATGCGCTTCCGGCCCGAGGGAATGATCCCCAGCCGTCGCCGGCAACGGGAGTTCCGGGACGAGGAGGGCGGGGCCGACGCCACCGGGGCGCCACCCGGAACGGCGATGGCCGGGACGCCGTGACGGTCGCCGACGCGCCCGCGGACGGCGCCCGCGGCCGCCCCCATCCTTCAGGCCAGGAAGGTCACCAAGCGGTTCGGGGGGCTGGTGGCGGTGCACGACGTCGACCTCGACGTGGGGGAGCGGGAGATCGTCGGCCTCATCGGGCCCAACGGGGCGGGCAAGACCACGTTCTTCAACTGCCTCACCGGGCTGCTGGAGCCGACGTCGGGCCAGGTCCTGTACCGGGGCAAGGAGCTGCCGGGAAATCCGGCCCGGGTCACCAAGGCGGGGGTGGCCCGCACGTTCCAGAACATCCGCCTCTTCCCCCACATGAGCGGGTTGGAGAACGTCCTCGTCGGCCGCCACTGCCGCACCCGGGCAGGCGTGCTGGCCGCCATCGGCCGGGGACCCGCCTTCCGCCGGGAGGAGCGGGAGTCGGAGGCCCGGGCCACCGAGCTGCTGGCGTTCGTCGGCCTCACCCGCCGCCGGGACACGCTGGCCAAGAACCTGCCCTATGGCGACCAGCGCCGGCTGGAGATCGCCCGCGCCCTGGCCACCGACCCGGGCCTGCTCCTCCTCGACGAGCCCACTGCGGGGATGAACCCGCACGAGACGGCGGCGGCCATGGACCTCGTCCGCCGGGTGCGTGACCAGGGGATCGCGGTCGTGGTGATCGAGCACGACATGCGGTTCATCTTCAACCTCTGTGACCGGGTGGCGGTGCTGGTGCAGGGATCGAAGCTGGTGGAGGGCACGCCGGCCGAGGTGCAGTCCGACGCCCGGGTGATCGAGGCCTACCTGGGCGCGCCCGCCACATGAGGATTGGGACATGACCGGCCCGCTGCTGGAGGTGCGCGACGTCCGCGTGGCCTACGGCCGCATCGAGGCGGTGAAAGGCGTGTCGTTCTCGGTCGACGCCGGGAGCCTGGTCACGCTCATCGGGAGCAACGGCGCGGGCAAGACCACCGTCCTGCGCACCATCTCCGGGCTGCTGAGCCCGACCGCGGGCGAGATCCACTTCGACGGCGAGCGCATCGACCAGCTGCCGGCCCACCAGATCGTCGAACGGGGCCTCGCCCACGCCCCCGAGGGCCGGCGCATCTTCCCCCGGATGTCGGTGCAGGAGAACCTCGACCTGGGCGCGTTCACCCGCAAGGACGGCCCGGCGGCGGTTACCGGCGACCTCGACGGTGTGTACGAACGTTTCCCCGTCCTCGGCGAGCGCCGGTCGCAGGCCGCGGGGACCCTGTCGGGCGGGGAGCAGCAGATGCTCGCCATCGGGCGGGCCCTCATGTGCCGGCCCCGCCTGCTCATGCTCGACGAGCCGTCGATGGGGCTGTCGCCGATCATGATGCGCCGCATCTTCGACGCCCTGGCCGAGCTCAAGGTGGCCGGCACCACCGTCCTGCTGGTGGAGCAGAACGCGTCGGCCGCCCTGGCCCTCGCCGACGAGGCCCACGTGTTGGAGACGGGCCGCATCGTGCTCTCCGGCACCGCCGCCGACCTCCGCGACAACGCCCAGGTCCGCAAGGCCTACCTGGGCGAGGACTAGGAGTCGGTCGCTGCTGTCGACCTGGGGCCCGTTCCGCGGCACCCACACGGCGGTCGTGGGCATGAAAAGGTGCGTGCAGCACCCCTTTTCCGACCCAAGACCAAGCGGCCGGCCGGGACGACGGTGCGGCCGCTCGACGTCGGGCATCGTCGGCGTGGGCTGGTTACGAGGTGGCGCCGACCCGGGCGAGAACCTCCTCGACGGGGGCGACCAGGCCGGTGACGAAGGGGCCGAACTCGGCGTAGACGGCCGACGCCTGGTCGAAGCGCATCTCGTGGACGCACTCCTTGAGCGCGACCGGGTCGGTGGCGAAGAGGGTGACCGCCCACTCCCAGTCGTCGAGGCCGGTGGAGCCGGTGATGAGCTGCACCACCCGTCCCGCGTACGTGCGGCCGACCCGTCCGTGGCCCTCCATCAGCGCCCGCCGCTCCTCGAAAGGAAGGGTGTACCAGTTGCCGGTGAGGTCGCGACGTTTCGACATGGGATAGAAGCACATGGCCCGCTTGCCCTCGGGCGGAAGCACCGGGTGGAGGCGGGACTCGAGCATCTCCGCCGGCATCCCCTTGGCGTACTCCGACACCTCGGTGAGCGACACGTAGGAGTCGGCCATGACCAGCCCGGCGGCGGCCAGGTCGGCCTGGAGCCGTTGGAGGCGCCAGAGGTCGGGGCCGACGGCCATGAACCCCAGGTCGCCCTTGTGGCCGAGGACGGCGAAGGTGACCACCTGGTAGTCGTCGGCCTGGCACGACTTCACCGCCGCCACCACCGCCTCCCGGTCGACGCCGCCCGCCGGCGCCTTGCAGAACAGGTGGAGCACGCACCAGCCCACGGAGGGGACGATCGGCGCAGTCGAGGAGGTGTCTTCAGTCACGGTTCCCATTCTGGACGCGACGAAGGGGCCGGGTGGACCGGCCCCTTCGTCGAGAGTGCTGACCGAGTGGCGACTTAGAAGTCGTCCATGCTCCCGGGGACGTCGTGGTGGCCTTCGTGGCCGGGGATGGGCTTGTCGACGATGACTGCCTCGGTGGTGAGGAAGAGACCGGCGATGGAAGCCGCGTTCTGCAGGGCCGACCGGGTGACCTTGGCCGCGTCGATGACACCGGCCTTGAACAGGTCCTCGTAGTCGCCGGTGGCGGCGTTGAGGCCGTGGGCGCCCTCGAGGTTACGAACCCGCTCGACGACGACACCACCCTCCATGCCGGCGTTGACGGCGATCTGCTTCAACGGCTCCTCGAGCGAGCGAGCGACGATGCGGACGCCGGTGGCCTCGTCGCCGACCATGTTGTTGGCCAGCTCGTTGACCCGGGCCTGCGCACGGAGCAGGGCGACGCCACCGCCGGGCACCACGCCCTCCTCGACCGCAGCCTTGGTGGTGCTGACTGCGTCCTCGATGCGGTGCTTCTTCTCCTTGAGCTCCACCTCGGTGGCGGCCCCGACCTTGATGATCGCCACACCGCCGGACAGCTTGGCCAGGCGCTCCTGGAGCTTCTCGGCGTCGTAGTCGGAGTCGGTGTGCTCGAGCTCGGCGCGGATCTGGTTGACCCGGCCCTTGATGTCGGCCTCGTTGCCGGCACCCTCGACGAGGGTGGTCTCGTCCTTGGTGACGGTCATGACGCGGGCCCGACCGAGCATGTCGAGGGTGACGTTGTCGAGCTTGAGGCCGACGTCCTCGGAGATGACCTGGCCGCCGGACAGGACGGCGAGGTCCTGCAGCATGGCCTTGCGGCGGTCGCCGAAGCCGGGAGCCTTGACCGCGACCGACTTGAACGTGCCCCGGATCTTGTTGACGACCAGGGTGGCGAGGGCCTCCCCGTCGACGTCCTCGGCGATGATCACCAGCGGCTTGGCCGTCTGCATGACCTTCTCGAGCACCGGCAGCAGGTCGCGGACGGCCGAGATCTTGCCCGAGTAGAGCAGGATGTAGGGGTCGTCGAGGACCGCCTCCATGCGCTCGGGGTCGGTGACGAAGTAGGGGGAGATGTAGCCCTTGTCGAGGCGCATGCCCTCGACCAGCTCCAGCTCCATGCCGAAGGTCTGCGACTCCTCGACGGTGATGACGCCGTCCTTGCCCACCTTGTCGATGGCGTCGGAGATGGTGTCGCCGATCTCCTGGTCGGCGGCGGAGATGGACGCCACCTGGGCGACCTGCTCCTTGGACTCGACCTCGACGGCGATGTCCTTGATGCCCTCGACGGCCCGGGCCACTGCGGCCTCGATGCCCTTCTTGAGGGACATGGGGTTGGCGCCGGCCGCGACGTTGCGCAGGCCTTCACGGACCATGGCCCAGGCGAGAACGGTGGCGGTGGTGGTGCCGTCACCAGCCACGTCGTCGGTCTTCTTGGCGACTTCCTTGACCAGCTCGGCGCCGATCTTCTCGTACGGGTCCTCGAGCTCGATCTCCTTGGCGATGGACACACCGTCGTTGGTGATCGTGGGTGCGCCCCACTTCTTGTCGAGGACGACGTTGCGGCCCTTGGGGCCGAGCGTTACCCGTACTGCGTCGGCCAGCTGGTTCATGCCGCTCTCAAGGGCCCGGCGGGCGACCTCGTCGAACGCGATCATCTTTGCCATCAGGTGTGCTCCTCCGTGGAACCGTTAGCACTCTCTTGCTGTGAGTGCTAACAGAATACCCACGGATCGGAGGGGTTTGGCAACCGGCGCCCCAATGGGTTTCGAGAGTGCCAGCCGCGACCGCCGATTCCGCCCAGCTATCCGCCGGCCACCGCCGGGATGATCGACACGGTCTGGCCCTCGCCGACGGCGGTGTCGAGGCCCTGGGCGAAGCGGACGTCCTCGTCGGCCACGAACACGTTGACGAAGCGGCGGAGCTGGCCGTCGTCGCCGAAGAGGCGCTCCTTGAAGCCGGGGTGGCCGGCCTCCAGGGCGGCGAGGACCTCGCCGACGGTCGCGCCGTCGACCTTGACCTCGCCCTCGCCCCCCGACAGGGTGCGCAGCTGGGTGGGGATGCGGACGGTGACCATCTTCAGCCGATCTCCTCTAGTGGGCCCATGGCGGCCTCGAAGGCGGCCATCGTGGGGGCGATGGTGACGGTGGGGGCGACGAGGGGGGCGATGGCCTCCAACGTCTTGAGGCCGTGGCCGGTGATGTAGGCCACCACCCGCTCGTCGCTGCGGACGACCCCCGACGCGGCCAGCTTGGCCAGGGTGGCGACGGTGACGCCCCCGGCCGTCTCCGCGAAGATCCCCTCGGTGCGGGCCAGCAGGAGGATGGCGTCGCGGATCTCGTCGTCGGTGACAGACGCCAGCGCCCCCCCGCTCGCACGGACCGTCTCCAGGGCGTAGAACCCGTCGGCCGGGTTGCCGATGGCGAGGGACTTGGCGATGGTCTTGGGCTTCACCGGGCGGATGAAGTCGTGGCCCTCGATGAAGGCGGTGGCGACGGGGGAGCAGCCCTCGGCCTGGGCGCCGGAGATGCGCACGTGGGGCTCCTCGTCGAGCAGGCCAACCTTCCACAGCTCCTCGAAGCCTTTGGCGATCTTGGTCAGCTGTGACCCGGACGCCACCGGCACGACCACGTGGTCGGGGGTCTCCCAGCCCAGTTGCTCGGCCGTCTCGAAGGCCAGGGTCTTCGATCCCTCGGCGTAGTAGGTGCGCAGGTTGACGTTGACGAAGGCCCACGTGGGGCGCTCGGAGGCGAGCTCGGCGCACAACCGGTTGACGTCGTCGTAGCTGCCCTCGACCGCCACCAGGTTGGGGCCGTAGACGGCGGTGGAGACCACCTTGCCCGACTCCAGGTCGGCGGGGATGAAGACCACGTGGCGCATCCCGGCCCGGGCCGCGTGGGCCGCCACCGAGTTGGCCAGGTTGCCGGTGGACGCGCACGCGGCCACTTTGAAGCCCATGGCCCGGGCCCGGGCCAGGGCCACCGAGACGACCCGGTCCTTGAACGAGCCGGTGGGGTTGAGGGTGTCGTTCTTGAGCCACAGCTCGCCCAGGCCCAGCTGGGCGGCCAGGCGGTCGGCCCGGACCAGGGGGGTGAAGCCCGCCCCCAGGTCGACGGCACCGTCGTTGACCGCCGGCAGCAGGTTGGCGTAGCGCCAGATCGACGCCGGCCCGGCCGCGATCGACTCCCGGGTGGTGGCGGCGGCGATGGCGTCGTAGTCGTAGCTGACCTCGAGCGGCCCGAAGCACCAGTCGCACACGTGCAACGCCTCCGCCGGGAAGGCGCGCCCACACTCACGACATCGGAGACCTTCGACGAAGGACACGTTGTTGACCACCTCGGGTCCCCTCCCAATCATCGTTCCGGGCGGTGGCACCTGGCTCGTTCCCGCCGGGGGGCGGGGCGTGCTGGTTGTCGCGGTTTCGTCGGGCCCGGTCCCTCGACCGCTCTGGATGAGTTGCCATCATCATAGGGGAGGCGGGAGCATGCCGTCGTGGCCCCGATCTCACTCCTTGGCCGCGTCTCGGTGTGCCTGCCGGCGCGCAACGAGGAGGCCACCGTCGGCCCCATCGTGGCCGCCGTCGTGCGGGAGCTGGTGGAGCGCAGGGGCGTGGTCGACGAGGTGGTCGTGGTCGACGACGGGTCCACCGACGCCACCGCCGCGGTGGCAGCGGCGGCGGGGGCGGTCGTGGCGACCGCGGCCGACGTCCTGCCCGGCGTGGGACCGGGCACGGGCAAGGGCGAGGCCCTGTGGAAGTCGCTCCACGTGGCCACTGGCGACGTCCTTGTCTTCCTCGACGCCGACCTGCTCCATTTCGACCCCGCCTTCGTCACCGGGTTGTTGGGACCGCTGGCGGACGATCCGACGGTCGGGTTCGTCAAGGGCTTCTACGAGCGTCCGGGCGGCGGCGGGCGGGTGACGGAGCTGGTGGCCCGGCCCATGCTGGGGCTGTTCTTCCCCGAGCTGGCCTGCGTCCGCCAGCCCCTGGGGGGCGAGTTCGCGGCCCGGCGGGAGGTGCTGGAGCAGGTGCCGTTCGTGCAGGGCTACGGGGTCGACCTGGCCCTGGTGGTCGACGTGGCCGCCCGCTTCGGGCCGGCCACCATCGCCCAGGTCGACCTCGGCGTGCGCACCCACCGCAACCGGCCCCTCGACGAGCTGGGGGCCCAGGCCACGGCGGTGCTGCGGGTGGCGTTGCAACGGGCCGGGATCGAGGACCGGCCCGGGTGGGGCTCGGCCGACGTGGCCCAGCGCCCACCCATCGTCGAGGTCGAGGAGTACCGGGCGGGCCGGGTCACCTGCCCCTGAGGGCCAGCTCGGCGGCCACGACCGCGTCGACGCAGCCGATCGGGTCCCACGTCGCCTCCTCCCGCCCGAATCGTTCCACCAGGGACACGAGGGTGACGCCGAGGGGAAGGTCGGGGAGCAGGTCGACGGGGTCGATGACCCCGGCCACCACCAGGACGGGCACGCCCGCGTCGGCGGCCAGCTGGATGACGCCTCCAACGGCCTTGCCCGCGAAGGACTCCGCGTCGAGATGGCCCTCCCCGGTGACCACCAGGTCGGCCCCCGCGATGCGCTCGGCCAGGTCGAGGGTCTCCGCCACCAGCTCGAAGCCGGGGACGAGGACGGCCCCCGCGGCGGCCAGTCCCCCGGCCAGCCCTCCGGCCGCGCCCGACCCGGGCAGGCGGCGGACGTCGACGCCGTAGTCGCGGATGTAGACCTCGACCAGGCGCTCGAGGCGGCGGCGGAGGAGGGCGACCTGGGCCGCAGTGGCCCCCTTCTGGGGGGCGAAGACCTCGGCTGCGTCGACGAACAGGGTGGTGACGTCGCACGCCACCACCACCTCGACCGCGCCCCGGAGCCGCCGAGCGGGGTTGAGGGCGGTGAGGGCGGCCAGGCCGCCATCGGTGGTGGCCGACCCGCCCACGCCCACGATCACCCGGGTGGCGCCGGCGTCGAGGGCGGCGGCCAGCAGCTCGCCCGTTCCCCGGGTCGACGCCCGCAGGGGGTCGTTTCCGCCGGGCCCGCCCACCAGGTCGATCCCCGACGCCCGGGCCATCTCCACCACAGCGGTGCCGTTGGCGTACATCCGCCACTCGGCCTGGACCTGGTCGCCGAGGGGGCCGTGGACCGTGGTGTGGCGGGGCGTGCCGCCCAGGGCCTCCAGGGTGCCCTCGCCGCCGTCGGCCACCGGGATCTGGTCGCACGACCACCCGTACCGCTCGGCGGCATGGGCGACGGCCACCGCCACCTGGGCGGCGGTGGCGGTGCCCCGGAACTTGTCCGGCGCGGCGACCAGTCGGGGGCCCGTTGCCATGGCGTTATCGTGGCGCATGGCCGATGCAATTCCGCCGGTCGTCCTCGTTTCCAACCGGGGTCCGCTCACGTTCACCCGGGACGACGACGGCGACCTGGTCGCCAGCCGGGGCGGCGGGGGCCTGGTGTCCAGCCTGGGGCCGATGGTGCGCGACGTGGGGGCCACGTGGATCGCGGCGGCCATGAGCGACGAGGACCGGGAGGCGGCGGCCGGGGGCGTGGTCGACGCCAAGGGCTTCAAGGTCCACACCCTGGCCGTCGATCCCCACGCCTACCGCATGGCCTACGACGTGGTGTCGAACGCCACCCTCTGGTTCCTCCACCACGGCCTGTTCGACCTCTCCCGCCGGCCCCGCCTCGACCGGCGGTGGGCGGAGGCCTGGGCCGCCTACCGCGAGGTCAACCACGCTTTCGCCCGGGCCGTCATCGACCAGGCCCCGGAGGGCGCGGTCGTCCTGGTGCAGGACTACCACCTGTCGCTGGTGGGCACGTGGCTGGCCCAGGAGCGTCCCGACCTGCGGGCGGTGCACTTCACCCATACCCCGTTCTGCAGTCCCGACCTGCTGCGGGTGCTGCCGGCCCGGGTGGCCGAGGAGCTGCTGGGAGGAATGGCGAGCCACACCGCGTGCGGCTTCCACGCCCGGCGGTGGGCCGACAACTTCGCCGCCTGCTGCTCGGAGGTGCTGGGGTGGGAGCCGGCGACGTTCGTGTCGCCCATCGCGCCCGACCTGGCCGAGCTGGAAGAGGTGGCCGCGTCCGACGAGTGCACGGCCGAGATCGAGAAGCTCGACGCCCTGGTCGACGGGCGCCTGCTCATCGTGCGGGTCGACCGCATCGAGCTGTCGAAGAACCTGATGCGGGGCTTCCTGGCCTTCGACGACCTCCTGCACACCCGGCCCGAGTGGCGGGGACGGGTGGTCTTCATGGCCCAGGCCTACCCGTCGCGCGAGTCGCTGCCCGAGTACCTGGCCTACCGCCAGGAGGTCGAGACCCTGGCCCGGCTGCTGAACGACCGGTGGGCGACGCCCGGCTGGACCCCCATCGTGCTCGACACGTCCGACAACTACGTCTCGTCGGTGGCCGCCCTCGTCCGCTACGACGTGCTCCTCGTCAACCCCGTCCGCGACGGCCTCAACCTGGTGGCCAAGGAAGGCGCCCTCCTCAACCGGAACAACGGGGTCCTGGCCCTCAGCCGGGAGGCGGGGGTGTGGGACGAGCTGGGTGAGACGGCCCTCGAGGTCAACCCGTTCGACGTGGCCGGCACGTCCGACGTCCTGTCAGCCGCGCTGACGATGGGAGCGGACGAGCGGGAGGCCCACGCCGCCGCCCTGCGCAAGGCGGCCGGGGCTCGCGTCCCCCACGACTGGCTGGCCGACCAGCTGGCGGCCGCCGCTACCGGGCGCCCGGGTTCGGGGGGTGCGGGCTCGACGGAGCCAGGGCCTGGAGCAGGCTGAGAGCGCCCTCGGGGCCCTCTACGACCACGTCGGCCCGCTCCAGCAGCTCCGACGGCGACTCCGGGCTGCGCACCGCCACCCGGGCGATGGTGACGTCGCCGTCGGCGGCCAGCCGTTCGAGGGCGTCGAAGGCGTCGAGGTCGCCCCGGTCGTCGCCCACGAACAGCACGTGGCTGAGGCCGTCCGCCGACTCGGCCAGCACCAGCCCCTTGTCGTGGGGGAGGGGCGGGCGCAGCTCGTACGACATCCGGGCGGGGTGGACGGACAGCCCCGAGCGGGTGGCGGCGTCGGCCGTCCACTCCCGGGCCAGGTCGGCGTAGCCGGGGGAGATCCGGAAGTGGACGGCGACCGAGAGGTCCTTGCGCTCCACCCCCAGGGCCGGCGGCAGCTCGGCCTCGGCCCGGGCCGCCACCTCTTCGACCACGCTCCGCCAGCGCTTGGCCGCCGCCACCGGGCGCACACCGTCGGCCGTGACGACCTCCAGCCCGTAGAGGCCGGTGAGGGCGATCCCCCTCCCACCCAGGTGCTCGGCCAGGAAGGCCCCGGGACGGCCGGAGATCACGCCCACCCGGGCGTAGCAGTGAGCGAGGGCCTCGAGGGCCTCCGGGGCACCGGGGAGGGGACGGGCAGTGGTGGGATCGTCGACGATGAGGGCCAGGGTGCCGTCGAAGTCGGAGAACACGCCGGCCGTGTGGGAGTGGGCGGTGAAGGCCGAGATCACGCCCTGGGCGTCGCGCGAGAGGGCCATACCGGTATCTTTGCCGCCGTGTCCCGACTTGGCCGGTATCGCCTGCCCCTCCTCGTGTTCGCCGGCGTCTTCGTGGTCGCCGGAACCCTCACCGGGTGCAGCGAGGACAAGGTGCAGGTGGCCTTCCGGCCCAAGGTGGGCGACAGCTTCCGTTACGAGCTGAAGGTGAAGTCGGTGACGGTCACCAAGCTCGGCACCGGCGCCCCCGAGCGCTCGGTCGACGAGGCCACCCTGGAGGCCACCGACACCGTCCTCGCCGCCGACCCCGAGGAGGTTCGGGTGCAGGTGGTCCTGCGCCGGGCGGGCTCACCCGACCGCAGCTTCGTCGTCCGCTTCGACCGGGCCGCCCAGCTGTCGGGCGTGGAGACGGTGGAGGGCCTGCCGCCGAGCGTCCTCGGTCCCCTGGCCTTCCCCGAGTTCCTGCCCGCGGCCGCCGCCGCCCCGCCCCTGCGCATGCTGAAGCCGGGGGAGAAGTGGAAGATCGACACCAAGCCCGTCCTCCCCGGAGGGGTCGAGGCCCACTTCGAGGGCACCGGGCGGCTGGTGAAGGTGGGCTCGTCGGGCGGGCGCAAGGTGGCGTCGTTGCAGTCCGACACCCGGCTGCCGTTGGTGAGCTCGAGCCAGGTGGGCAACATCACCGTTGCCCTGGAAGGGGTGGAGACCACCAGCGCCACCGCCACCCGGGCCTTGTCGGACGGGTCGGTGCAGGCGGCGTCGTCGCTGACGAAGGGCGACTTCCAGGTGACCCTTACCGGCCCCGGCGGCGAGGACGCTCCCCCGGTGACGGGCACCATGACGGTGGAGATCCGCTCGGAGACGCGTCGCCTGTCGTGAGCGCGTCCGCCGGCGCCGCGTGCGTCAGGCGACGGTGGTGGAGGTGGTGGTGGTGACGTTGCGGGCGAGATCGGCACCGAGCAGGACGATGACGCTGGCGCCCTGGGTGTCGGGCACGGCCGGGGAGTTCAGGGGTTGCGCCGCGGTGCCGGGGAGGCCGAGGGTGAGGGCGATGGCCTGGGCCTCGGCCTGGTACCCGTCGGCGTACTGGACGCTGGTGGCATCGAGGGCCTTGGTGGCGTCGACCGCGGTGAGCGTGTTGTAGCTCAGGGCCTTGAGGGCGTCGGCGGTCTGGCTGCCGAGGCCGCGGATGCCCGTGCCGTTGGCCACCAGGACGGTGACCTCGGACGGCGCCCGGCTGGCGATCGTCGAGGGCGTGGTGGCCGCCGGCCCCGACGGCACGGTCGAGTTGGT
The DNA here is from genome assembly GCA_963836205.1 of uncultured Acidimicrobiia bacterium. Taxonomy (GTDB): domain Bacteria; phylum Actinomycetota; class Acidimicrobiia; order Acidimicrobiales; family AC-14; genus JAXDMK01. The sequence continues at coordinate 142,603 of CAWIIV010000007.1, forward strand.
GGACGAACCGCCGGACGGGATGGTGGTGACGCCGGTGTCGAGGCCCACGCCACTGTCGAAGTCGGTGTCGAAGGCCTGGAGCAGGACGATGCCCAGGATGGCGGCCACGGCCAGCAGGATCGCGCCCCGCGCCCCGCGCTGCCGCCCGCGGACGCGGCCCGACCCCCGGCCCGGTTGGCGGGCTGGTTCACGCGGAGGTCCTCGACGGTGCCGGCGCGGGCGTCACCGCGGTCACGGCGGTCATGGCGGTCCGGGGAGGTACGGCCCACGCACCCGGCAGAGCCGGGCCGGTGCCGTCACCGGAACCGGCGTTCGGCCGGGCGGCCTTCGATACGGGCCCGGCGGCGGTCGACGCGCAGGCGCCGGAGTCGGCGGACCACCAGCGGGTCGTAGCGGAGGGCGTCGGGCGAGGTGAGCAGGACGCCGAGCACCTGGTAGTAGCGGGCCGGGGAGAGGGCGAAGCGGTGACGGATGGCGGCCTCCTTGGAGCCCGCCTCCTGCCACCAGGCGCGCTCGAAGTCGAGGATCGCCCGGTCGCGGTCGGAGAGTGCCATTGGCGTCAGGCTGCCCTCCGGGAGTCCCAAGATCAAGGACCCCCGTGGTGGCCGTACTCGGGGCGGCGGCGCCGGCATCGGTCGGGGCGCCGTCGGGTCGGCCTCGTCGCACGTCGTCAGGCTATCCGGCCGTCCCGCCGCCGGCCCTTCGGTAGCCTGGGACCTCCGGCCGGTGTGGCGCAGTCCGGTAGCGCAGGCGACTTGTAATCGTCAGGCCGTCGGTTCGAATCCGACCACCGGCTCTCTGCTCGTGCCGATGCCGTTTGGCCGGCTCAGATGAGGGCGGGCGCGGCGACGGCGGCGTCGTCGGCGGAGCGGGCGGCCAGGTGGCCCTCCAGCTTGCGCTTGACCCGTTGGAGGGCGTTGTCGATCGACTTCACCTGGCGGCCCAGGCGGTCGCCGATCTCCTGGTACGACCGTCCCTCGACGTAGAGGGCGAGCACGTCGACCTCCAGCTCCGACAGCGTCCGGGCCAGCGACGCCTGCATAGCAGCCAGGTCCTCCGACGACACCAGCTCGTCGGCCGGGTCGGGCACCTGGTGGTGGGGCAGCTCGTCGACCAGGGGCTCGCCGGGGTCGTCGACCAGGCGCAGGCCCCACAGGGAGATGTACTGGTTGAGGGGACGGTGCTTCTGGCGGGTGGCGGTCTTGATGGCGGTGTGGAGCTGGCGGGTGACGCACAGCTCGGCGAAGGCCCGGAACGACGCCTCCCGGTCGGGCCGGTAGTCGCGGACGGCCTTGAACAGGCCGATCATCCCCTCCTGCTCCAGGTCGTCGGGACCGCCGCCGGCCATGAAGTACCCCCGGGCCCGGGCTTGGACGAAGCGCCGGTAGCGCTCGAGCAGCAGGTTGAGGGCGTCCTCCTCGCCGAGGTGGCAGCGGGCGACGAGGATGTCGTCGGGGACCTGCACGGTGCTGCGAAGGAAGGGCAAAGCGTGCTCCTGCGATGGTCCGACGCGTGGTGGGATGGCTGCTGTGCGCTGTGCGTGACGGCTGCTGTGCGTGACGATTGTCTGTCGCGGAGGTGAACATTTCAATGGCCGGAAGGGAAATTCACCTCTCCGGCGGGCCACTTCGTAGAGGGCGAGGGTGCCGGCGGCGGCCACGTTGAGCGACGGGAGGGCGCCGGCCATGGGGATCGACGCCACCAGGTCGCACCGCTGGCGGACGAGGCGGGACAGGCCGTCGCCCTCGGAACCGACCACCAGCACCAACGGTTCGGTGGCCAGGTTGAGGTCGAACAGGCTGGCGTCGCCGTCGTCGGCCAGGCCCACCACCCAGCACCCCAGCTCCTTGGCCCGGGCCAGGGCCGCGGGCAGGCCGGGCACCACCGCAAGGGCGACGTGCTCCACCGCCCCCGCGGCGGCCTTGGTGACGGCCGGGGTCACGTGGGCCGACCGGCGCCGGGTGAGGATGGCGCCGGTCGCGCCGGCCCCATCGGCGCTGCGGAGAAGGGCTCCAAGGTTGCGAGGGTCGGTGACTCCGTCGAGGGCGAGGAGAAACGGCTTGGCCGCCGGGCCGTCGTCGGCGTCGTCGGGGTCGAGGCCGGGGCCGGGGTGGCAGAGGCGGTCGAAGTCGGCCTCGGGGACGGGCGCGGCGTGCGCCAGCACCCCTTGGGGGGACTCGGTGGCCGCCTCCCGGTCGAGGACGACCCGGGCCGTATGGCGGACGGGGACCCGCCGGCGCTCGGCCTCGGCCACGATCTGGTCGAGGATGGGGGCGCGATCGGCGCCCTCGGCCATCCACACGTCGTAGACCTTGCGCCGACCGGCCCGCAGCAGCTCGGCCACCGCCTGGCGACCCTCCACCTGCTCACCGCCGAGGCCGTCGTGGCCCCGGTCGGCCGGTCGCGCGGCGCGAGGAGCGCGTTCGCCGGGGGGTCTGCTTCGGCCGGGGACGGGCTTGTTCCGCCGGGGCGGCGGGCGCCGCCCCGGGACCGGCGGGCTCGCTACGGGAGCGCCCTTACGGGAGGGCCTCGTCGAGCTTCTTCTCCGCCTCTTCCTCGCTGACGCTGAGGGCGAAGGTGAGCTCGGAGACCAGGATCTGGCGGGCCTTGGTGAGCATGCGCTTCTCGCCGGCGGAGAGTCCCTTGTCCTTCTCCCGGATGGACAGGTTCCGCACCACTTCGGCCACCTGGTAGATGTCGCCCGACTTCAGCTTCTCGACGTGGTTCTTGAAGCGCCGCGACCAGTTGGTGGGCATCCGCGCCTCCTTCTTGCGAAGGACGGCGAAGACCTCCTCGACCTCCTCGTCGTTGATGACCTCCCGCAGGCCCACTTCCTCGGTGTTGTCGGCCGGCACCATGAGGGTGAGGTCGCCGTACGCCAGGCGCAGGACCAAGTACTCCCGATCGGCGCCGAAGGCATCCCGACGCTCGCGTCGCTCGATGACCGCAGCCCCGTGATGGGGGTAAACGACCTTGTCACCTACGTCGAAGGGCATACGGCTCCCAGGGGGGAAAAGTGCTGGTGGGGACAACTCCAGAGTGCCAGGGAACGCGCCTGTACACCAACTGACCCGCTGATAGCGAGCCCGTGCTGATTATTGGACTCACCCATAGCGGTCGAGGACGCTGCTCTCGGCCAGGCGGGACAAGCCCTCCTGGATGGCCCGGGCCCGGCTCTCGCCCACGCCCTCGACCTCGTCGAGGTCGTCGACCGTGGCCCGCAGGATCTTGGGCAGGGTGCCGAAACGCTCGACGATGCGCTCGACGATGGCCTCCGGCAGGCGGGGGATCTTGTGCAGCAGCCGGTAGCCCTTGGGCTGGAGCCCGGCGTCGAGCTCGGCCTCGTTGCCCGACAGGTGGAGCACGGCGGTGACCGACTTGAGGTCGAGGAGGTCTTCGGTGGTGAGGTCGGCCAAGCCCTCCATGGCGTCGGCCAGGTGCCAGCCCTGGTCGGCGTGGAAGTAGTCCTTGATGACCAGGCGGCGGTCGTCCTCGACGCCACCCAGCAACTCCTCCAGCTGGAGGCGGATGAGGCGGCCGTCGGTGCCCAACTCGAGGATGTAGCCGTGGATCTCCTCCGCGATGCGCCGCACCATCTCCGTGCGCTGGAGGACGGTGACCACGTCGCGCACCGTCACCAGGTCCTCCACTTCGAGGGCGGACAGCGACCCCGACACCGCGTCGAGGCGGTTCTTGTAGCGCTCGAGAGTCTGTAATGCCTGGTTGGCCCGGCCGAGGAGGCGGGCGCTGGCATCCAGCGGGTGCTTGATGGTGCCGTGGTACACCGCGATCACCGACATGTCCTCGGACACCGAGATCACCGGCACGTGGATGGAGCGGGCCACCCGCTCGGCGGTGCGGTGGCGGGTACCCGTTTCGGACGTGGGCACGTTGGGATTGGGGACGAGGTGGACGTTGGCCCGGGCGATGCGGCTGGCGTCGCCGGCGAGGATGATGGCGCCGTCCATCTTGGCCAGCTCGGACAGGCGCTGGGGGCTGAACTCGGCGTCGAGCAGGAAGCCGCCGGAGCATATGGCGAGCACCTCGGGACCGTCGCCGACGACGATCAGCGCCCCCCGGCTGCCCTGGAGGATGCGGTCGAGACCGTCGCGCAGTGGTGTCCCGGGCGCGACCATGGCCAGCGCGTCGATCACGGCGACGTCGCGCCGGATGGGCACTATCGCGCCCCCGACCTTCGACTCACGATCGCCATTCTACCTGCTCAGGCCCACCCGACCCATGGCCTCGGTGAGGGTGGCGGCCCGGATGGCCCGCACCCCAGGGGGTGGGTCGGGTGCCGACGCCGGCACCACCGCGGTGGTGAAGCCCAGCCGGGCCGCCTCCGCCAGCCGCCGGGGCGTCTGCCCGACCAGGCGCAGCTCGCCGCCGAGGCCGATCTCGCCACAGGCCACCAGGTCGCCGGGCAGGGGCTCGTTGTAGGCCGACGACGCCACCGCCAGGGCCAGGCCGAGGTCGGCCCCCGGCTCCACCACCCGGACGCCACCCACGGCCAGGGCGAAGACGTCGGTGGTGGCCAGCTTGAGGTCGAGCTCGCGGTCGAGCACGGCCAGCAGCAGGGCCAGGCGACCGCCGTCGACGCCCTGGGCCGAGCGCCGGGGGTTGGGGATGGTGGTGGGCGTGGCCGCCACCAGCGCCTGCAGCTCGACCAACAGCGGCCGTTGGCCGTCGAGGGTAGGGACCACCACCGAGCCGGGGGTGCCGGGTCGGCGATCGGCCAGGAACAGGGCGCCGGCGTCGGGCACGCCCTCCAACCCGGTGCCCGTCATCTCGAACAGGCCCAGTTCGTTGCTCGACCCGAACCGGTGCTTGGTGGCCCGCAGCAGGCGCAGGGCGTGGTGGCGCTCGCCTTCGAAGGACAGGACGGTGTCGACCACGTGCTCGAGCACCCGGGGCCCGGCCAGGCCCCCGTCCTTGGTGACGTGGCCCACCAGCACGACGGCCAGGTTGCGCTCCTTGGCCACCCGCACCAGGCGGTGGGCGCACTCCCGGACCTGGGTGACGGTGCCGGGGGCGGACGACAGATCGGGGTCGAACACGGTCTGGATGGAGTCGATGACGACGATGGCCGGGGCCACCTCGTCGAGGGCGGTGAGGATGGCGGGCAGCTCGGTCTCGGACAGGAGCCACAGCCGGGGGTGGAGGGCACCGAGCCGCTCGGCCCGCAGGCGGACCTGCTGCGCCGACTCCTCGGCCGAGACGAGGAGGCCCCGGTGGGCGGCACCGGCCATCGCCGCCAGGGCCTGGAGGAGGAGGGTGGACTTGCCGATGCCCGGTTCGCCTCCGATGAGGGTGACCGACCCCGGCACGAGCCCGCCGCCGAGGACCCGGTCGAGCTCGGGGACGCCCGTGGGCGTTGGTCGCCAAGCGGCGATGTCGACTTCGGAGATCGGCATGGCCGTGGCCGGCGGACCCACTCGCGGCGGCCGGGCCCGGGCCGCCCGGCCGAGGCCACCGGCAGCTTCGGGGGGGGCCGTTTCCTCGTGCAACGAGTTCCAGGCCCCGCACCCCGGGCACCGCCCCACCCACCTGGCCGCCTCCGCCCCGCAGCCGGCACACCGGTATGTCGTTCGCACCCGTCCCATGCCGGCGCAACCTACCGAGGGGCTGCGACAGTTTCGGGGACCGGGTGCCTCCGCGGGTCGGTCTCGGCCAGGACGGGCGACCCGGGCGGGGCTCGTCCGGTGGGTCGGCCCGGTCGGCCCCTTCCTGGCGGGCGGCATCGCCCTGCACCTGGGCGCCGAGCGGCGCTGAGAGGTAGTCACGGAAGTCCACCGACCGCCGCTCCCTGCGCCGAACCGGGGACAGCCCGCGCCACGACCTCGAACCGGTGACGGATCTGGTGGCCAGGACCACCGAATTCGTCACCGGTTGGCGGGCCGACCTCGAACCGGTGACGGATCTGGTGGCCAGGACCACCGAATTCGTCACCGGTTGGCGGGCCGACCTCGAACCGGTGACGGATCTGGTGGCCAGGACCACCGAATTCGTCACCAGGTGGCGTCATGTGAGTGCCTCCAGGCCGGCGGCGCGGGGGACCAGGAGGCCGAGGGCGAGGCAGGCGGGGCAGCAGGCCTCGGCCGCGGCCTGGGGGCCCTTCCGTCGGCCCCGCTTGCGGATCCACAGGGCGAAGCCGGCGAGGGCCACGAGGGCCAGCACCGCCACCGCCGGCCCTTTGGCCGACTCGATCCGTTGCGGGCCACCGGCCCGAGGAGGTAGCCGAGGACCAGGTGGAGCTGGAGGAACACGCTGCTCCCCACCACGAGGGCGGGCAGGGCCCGGGCGACGGATATGCCCGAGCTCCCCGTGGCCAGCACCGTCAAGGTGCGCAGGCCGGGGGTGGCCCGGCCGACGGCAAGGGCGCCCCGACCCTTGCGCTCGACCAGCGCCGTTGCCTTCGCCAGCCGCTCGGCGGTGAGGCCGAGACGGGGGCCGAGGCGGCCGATCACGGCCCGTCCCGGACCCCGGCAGGCGAGGAGAAGGGCGCCGGTGCCTACGACCGCGACCACTTCGAGGAGCAGGACGGCGGCCCACAGGGGAAACGTCCCCGCCGCAGTGCGCTCGCCGAGGACGAGCACGACCAGGTCGGACGGGATGGGGATAGGGACACCCGCTTCCATCGCCACCAGGAGCACGCCCAGTCCGGGCAGGCCGAGACCCGCGCCCGCCCCCGCCCCCGCCTCGGTGGCCACCGCGACCCCCCGGTGCACCGGCGCCGGCGAGGCCTTAGCGGCGGACGGCGGCCAGCAGGCGGTCGCTGGTGGCGGTGATCTCCTCGACGGCCCGTTCGAAGGCCTCCTGGTTGGCCTTCGACGGCTGGCGGAAGCCGCTGATCTTGCGCACGAACTGAAGGGCGGCGGCCTGCACCTCCTCGGGGGTGACCGTCTCCTGGGTCCGCAGGGTCTTGATGCTCCGGCACATGGTGCCGAAACTACCGCCGCGACCGCCGCTTTCGCCGACGGACCCGCGCCCGGAGCGCGACCGCCGTCAGTCCGGCTGCCACCAGCACCAGGGCGAGGACGCCGTAGACCAGGGGTCCGAGCCGGCGGAGGTCGCCGGTGGCGGCGAGCTCGAGCCGCTCCCCTGGTGTCGGCCGCCAGACGGCCCGGCCATTCTCGACCGTGGCGGTAGCGGAGCCGGTGGTCGCCTCGACGTTCCCCGGCAGCTTGGCCGACACCTCCACCCGCACCCGTTCGCCGAGGGCGTCGCCGAAACGACGCTGGAGGCCGTCGACGTCGAGGCCGAGGTCGAAGTCTCCCAGCGCGGCCTGGAGGTCGGCGTCGCTCAGCCCGGCCAGGCCGGCGGTGAGGTCGACCACGCCGGTGAACGACGTCCGGGTGTCGCAGCAACGACCGTTCCCGGGTCACCCGGAAGTCCCGGAAGGGCCCGTTCGGACCGCTCAGCTCGGCCGCCACCACCGCCGCCTCGTCGGGGTCGTCGAAGCCCTTCGCGGCCCGCACCCACGTGAGCCCGTCGTCCTCCTTGGCCGGGCCCTCCACCTCCCAGCCGGCGGCGCGCAGGTCGTCGACCCGCAGGGCACCGCCCAGGTCGCCGAGCTCGGCCAGGGCCTCGTCGTCGAAGCCGACCGCCGCGTGCACCGTGCCCGACCCGCCGGCCCGCAGGTCGATCCCCGCCGAGAGCGTGACCTGGCATCCGGTGGCGACCAAGGCCAGGGCCATGACGGCCACGACGACGACGGCCCGCCGCGACGACACCCACCAGGCCATCCGTCGACCGTACTGGCGCCCCACCCGGGCAGGGTCCCACCCCGGTCGACGGGTCTACTGCCCTGGTCGCATGCTGTCGGACCGGTTGGGGTCCGGCGCCGTTGCCCGAACCGTGACCCGTGCGCCAAGCGGCCCGAGGCCAACTGGTGACGGAAAGGGTCGCCTGGCGCCCGAAACCGTCGCCGGTGCGCCGGTGGGGTCAGGTCCCGGGCACGGCCAGGTCGATCCGGACCTCGGGGAAGTTGCCCCGCAGGACAAGGGTCGCGGGCTGCCCGGCGGCGTATGACAGCTCCCGGTTGACGCGTTCGCCCGGCGCCAGGTTGGAATCGATGTCGGCGCCGCCCCGGAAGTTCACCACCCGGTCGCCCCGGCGGACACCGATGCCGGCGTCGTGGCCGAGCGTCTTGTTGAGGTCGAAGCCCACGTCGCCCGTCCCCGGTCCGGCGCCCTCCGCCTCCAGGATCTGAGAGGTGGCGTGGCCGACGTTGGTCCACTCCACCTTGAGCAGGCGGTTGCGGTCGAAGAAGCCGGGCGCCACCGAGTACGACCGGGCCTCGAGGACGGTGTCGGCCACCGGCCACACGTCGACCCATGCCTGGCGCGCCCCTTCGACCCGGGCCGAGAGCGCCCAGTCGTCGCCGTCGAAGGTGGCGGTGGCATCGACCTGGGCCCCCTCCACGGCCACGACGATGCCGTCCCACGACCGCCCGTCGGCCTCGACCCGACCGGTTCCGGCCACCGCCGCCTCTCCGTCGCCCGAGCCCCGCACCGCCATCCCCTCGGTTGCCTCCACGGTGGCGACCGCCCGGCCGTCGTCGTCCCCCTGCTGGGCGGACGCGACGACCACGACCGTCCCCGCGGGGAGGACGAGCTCCTCCACCCGGGTGCCGTCGGCCGCCAGGAAGTCGCCGTGGACGGTCGCGGAGCCCCCCGCGGCCACCAACACGTCGGTGAGGAGGACCTGCGCGGTCACGCTCCGGCCGTCGGCGCTGACCGAGTGTGTCCCGTCGTTGTCCGGTGAGGCCGTGGCGACGATCGGCAGGTCGCCCCCGGCGGCGAAGCGGAAGGGTGCCTGCGGGTACCACTGCCCACCGCCGGGCAGCACCAGCGACCGCCCCGCGGTCGGCTCCTCGGAACTGGCGCCCAGGCTCACGCGAGCCCGCCCGAGGGCGCCGGCGATGGTTCCGCCCGTGGTGAGCGTCATGCGGGGCCCGGTGCCGTCCACCGACGCCGACCACGGCCCCGACGGCGTCACCCGCGCCGGCCACGGCCGGGCGAGCACGGTGTCCGCCATCCCGTCGACCAAGCCGACGCGGTGCCCCGAGTCGCAGCCGCCGGCGAGGAGCGCGAGGGCGACCAGGGCGGCCGACGACCCGACCCACCGGCGCGACGAAGGCCCCGGAGTTCTCACCCCGGAGCCTTCGGCAGAACGACTTGACGAGTTGAGTGGACTACTCGGCGGGGCCGGCCTCGGCCATCTCGACCGGGGGCGGCTCGCCGATGCCCTCGATCGACCGGAAGACGATCTTCCCGTCGGCGTCGGTGTCGACGATGATCGTCTCGCCGGCCCGGAACTCCTTCCACAGGATGCGCTCGGAGAGGGCGTCCTCGATGTCGCGCTGGATGGCCCGACGCAGGGGACGGGCACCGAGGGAGGGGTCGTAGCCCTTCTCGGCCAGGTAGTTCTTGGCCGCGTCGGTGAGCTCGAGGGTGAGGCCCTGGCTGAGCAGCTGCTTGTGCAGCCGCTTCATCATCAGGTCGACGATCTGGACGACCTCGGGCCGGGTGAGCTCGTGGAACACGATGGTGTCGTCGATCCGGTTGAGGAACTCGGGGCGGAAGTGCTGCTTGAGCGCCTCGTTCACCTTCTCCTTCATCTTCTCGTACGTCACCGCCTCGCTGGACTTCTGGAAGCCGATGGCCGCCTTGCGGAGGTCGGCCGTGCCCAGGTTGGACGTCATGATGATGACGGTGTTCTTGAAGTCGACCGTGCGTCCCTGCGCATCCGTCAACCGCCCGTCCTCCAGGATCTGGAGCAGGGCGTTGAAGACGTCGGGGTGGGCCTTCTCGATCTCGTCGAAGAGCACCACCGAGAACGGCTTGCGGCGGACGGCCTCGGTGAGCTGGCCCCCCTCTTCGTAGCCGACGTAGCCGGGAGGGGAGCCCACCAGCCGGGAGACGGTGTGCTTCTCCATGTACTCCGACATGTCGAGCTGGATGAGGTGGCTCTCGTCGCCGAAGAGGAACTCGGCCAGCGTCTTGGCCAGCTCGGTCTTGCCCACGCCCGACGGGCCCAGGAAGATGAACGAGCCGCTGGGGCGCTTGGGGTCCTTGAGGCCGGCCCGGGTGCGGCGGATGGCCTGGGAGACGGCCTTGATGGCGTCCTCCTGGCTGATGACCCGCTTGTGCAGCTCCTCCTCCATCCGGAGCAGCTTGGCCGTCTCCTCCTCGGTGAGCTTGTAGACGGGGATGCCCGTCCACATGGCCAGCACCTCGGCGATGGCTTCCTCGTCGACCTCGTCGAAGAGGTCGATGCCCTCCGCCTTCCAGTCGGACTCCTTGGCGATCTTGCGGTCGAGAAGGGTCTTCTCCTGGTCGCGCAGCTTGGCCGCCTGCTCGAACTTCTGGTTCTCGATCGCCGCTTCCTTCTCCTTGCGGACGGTGGCGATCTGCTCCTCGAGCTCCTTGTAGTCCGGGGGCGTCTTCATCCGCTGCATCACCATGCGGCTGCCGGCCTCGTCGATGAGGTCGATGGCCTTGTCGGGCAGGTGGCGGTCGGAGATGTAGCGGTCGGAGAGGTTGGCCGCGGCCACGATCGCCTGGTCGGTGATGGTGACCCGGTGGTGGGCCTCGTAGCGGTCGCGGATGCCCCGGAGGATCTCGATCGTGTGGGCCACGGTGGGCTCCTCGACCTTGATCGGCTGGAACCGGCGCTCGAGGGCGGCGTCCTTCTCCAGGTGCTTGCGGTACTCGTCGAGCGTGGTGGCGCCGATGGTCTGCAGCTCACCCCGGGCCAGCATGGGCTTGAGGATGGAAGCGGCGTCGATGGCGCCCTCGGCCGCGCCCGCACCGACCAGGGTGTGGAGCTCGTCGATGAACAGGATGATGTCGCCCCGGGTGCGGATCTCCTTGAGCACCTTCTTCAGCCGCTCCTCGAAGTCACCGCGGTACCTGGAGCCGGCCACGAGTGCGCCCAGGTCGAGGGTGTAGAGCTGCTTGCCCTTGAGGGTGTCGGGCACGTTGTTGGCCACGATGCGCTGCGACAGGCCCTCGACGATGGCGGTCTTGCCCACGCCGGGCTCCCCGATGAGGACGGGGTTGTTCTTGGTGCGGCGGGACAGCACCTGCATGACCCGCTCGATCTCGCGCTCGCGGCCGATGACCGGGTCGAGCTTCTTCTCCCGGGCCAGCTGGGTGAGGTTGCGGCCGAACTGGTCGAGCACCAGGGACCCGGTGGGGGTGGTCTCACTGGTGGGCCCACCGGTGGTGGCGCCCTCCTTGCCCGCGTAGCCCGACAGCAGCTGGATGACCTGCTGGCGGACCCGGCTGAGGTCGGCGCCCAGCTTGACCAGCACCTGGGCGGCCACGCCCTCGCCCTCACGGATGAGGCCGAGGAGGATGTGCTCGGTGCCGATGTAGTTGTGCCCGAGCTGAAGGGCCTCGCGAAGCGACAGCTCGAGGACCTTCTTGGCGCGGGGAGTGAACGGGATGTGCCCGCTGGGCGACGAGCCGCCCTGGCCGATGATCTCCTCGACTTGGGTGCGCACCGCCTCCAGGGAGATCCCGAGCTGCTCGAGGGCCTTGGCGGCCACCCCTTCGCCCTCGTGGATGAGTCCGAGCAGGATGTGCTCGGTGCCGATGTAGTTGTGGTTCAGCAGGCGCGCTTCTTCTTGCGCCAGCACCACAACCCTTCGGGCTCGGTCTGTGAATCGTTCGAACAAGGTGAACCCCCTCCCGGGGACAGCGGGCTCCTGATTAGGAAGTCTATAGGCGAGCGTCCGACAAGCGGTACCGGAACGTCGGTGCCGGTGCCCGTGGTTCCTTCACCAACCCCACGGAAACCATCCCGATTCCGGCCCACCTCCGCTCCAGTTCCCTGCGAGGCTCGCCGTGGCGTACCGTCGGGGCGTGGTGAGCCCCGCGCCGCTGCTGCTGGTACCCGGCCTCGAAGACGACCTCCAGCGCGTCGAGAAGGCCATGGTCGACAGCGTCAAAGCGGGGGATCCGTTCCTCACCGAGGTCGCCAGCCACCTCATCACCGCCGGTGGGAAGCGGTTGCGGCCGGCGCTGGCGGTGGCCGTGGGCCGGCTGGCGCCCGGGTGCGACGGGTCGGTGAGCGACGACGTGATCATGGGCGGGGTCGCGGTCGAGCTGGTCCACCTCGGGTCGCTCTACCACGACGACGTCATGGACGAGGCCCGCACCCGGCGCAACGTGGAGTCGGTGAACGCCCGTTGGGGCAACCTCGTCGCCATCCTCGCCGGCGACTTCCTCCTGGCCCGGGCGTCGGAGATCGCGGCGTCGCTGGGCACCGAGGTGGCCGGGCTGCTGGCCGCAACCATCGGCCGGCTGTGCGAGGGCCAGGTCCGGGAGCTGGCCCAGACCTTCGACGTGAGCCGCAGCGAGGAGTCGTACCTGGCGTCGATCGCGGGCAAGACGGCGTCGCTCATGTCCACCGCCTGCCGGATCGGGGCGTTGACGTCGGGATTCTCGCGGGACGGGGTGGAGGGGTTCACCGCCTTCGGCCAGCAGGTGGGGATGGTGTTCCAGATCGTCGACGACATCCTCGACGTGGTCGCCACCGACGAGGAGCTGGGCAAGCCCGCGGGCAAGGACATGATGGAGGGCGTCTACACGCTCCCTGTGATCCGGGCGCTGGCGTCGGAGTCCAACGAGGCGCTGCGCAAGCTGCTGGGAAATCCCCTGAGCGTGGGCGAGGTCGACCAGGCCCGTGAGTTGGTGAGGGGGAACGGGGCGGTCACGGCCGCCATCGGGGTGGCCCGGGGCTACGCGGCCCAGGCGTCGGCCGCGTTCGACACGGTCGCGGGGGCCGGGGTCGGCGGCGAGGGCCCGGTGGCCGCCGCCCTCCGGTCGCTGGGCGACGACCTCATCGAGAACCTGCCCCGGTAGCTGTCAGAGGCCCCCGGTAACCTGGGTCGCATGGCGATCCAAACTCGACTGAGCATCGAGGAGTTCCTTGGCGGCGACTGGCCGCCTGGCGCGCAGCTCATCGACGGCGAGGTCATCGTGAACGACCCGACACGGATGCATCAGGAGATCGCGAAGCGCATCATCGTCGCGCTGGAGCTCTGGACTCGTACCGGCTCGGATCGGGGCCGCGTGGGGTTCGGCGGCAACTGGACGGTCGCGCCGGGCCAGGTGTTCAAGCCTGATGTCTGGTGGGTGCCGCACGATCGGCCGCTCGACCTCGATGCCGTCCGTGACGACGTCCCGCCCACGTTGGTGGTTGAGGTTCGCTCGCCGGGCACGTGGCGGTTCGACGTCGGGCGCAAGCGCGACGTGTACGAACAGGTAGGCGTCCGGGAGCTGTGGCTGGTCGACATGCCGGCGAAAGAGCGTGATCGTGTTCCGGCGTAGCACGGTCGAGAGCGCCGACTTCGACGTCGATGCCGAGGTCGGGCCGGGCGAGACGCTCACCTCGCGCCTACGGGCGGGCTTCGAGCTCTCCGTCGACGGCCTGTTCGCAGACTGACCGTCCCTGGGTAGAAGGGTCGGCGGATGCCTGCCACCCGTCGCCCCCGAGCCGCTGTCTTCGCCCCCGCGCCGGTCCTCACCGTCACGGTCGAGGCGAGGGGTGACGAGCCCGAGATCCACTTCCACGCCGGGGGCCAGGGCTTCTGGCAGGCCCGGATGATCGCCGCCCTGGGCGTTCCCGTCACCCTGTGCGGGTCCTTCGGCGGCGAGTCGGGCGACCTCGTCCGCCGGCTGGCCGAGCGGGAAGGGGTCGACGTCCACCCGGTGGAGGTGGCGGCCGACAACCCGTCCTACGTGCACGACCGCCGGGGCGGGTCGAGGGAGCCGGTGGCCGAGACCCGGCCCGTCCCCCTGTCCCGGCACGAGGTCGACGACCTCTACGGGGTGATGCTGGTCGAGGGCCTGGAGGCCGACGTGTGCGTGCTGGGGGGCACGACCAAGGCGGGGGCGGCCGTGCCTGCCGACGTCTACGGGCGGCTGGCGGCCGACCTGGGGGCCAACGGCCGGATGGTGGTGGCCGACCTGTCGGGGGCGTTCCTGGAGGCGGTGGTCGAGGCCCGGGTCACGGTGATCAAGCTGAGCGACGAGGAGCTGGTGGCGAGCGGCCGGGCGGAGTCCCGCGAGCTCGACCACGTCCTGGCCGCGGTCGGCGACCTGTGCCACGCGGCCCGGATGGTGGTGGTGTCCCGGGCCGGCGAGCCGGCCGTCGCCACCGTCGACGGTGAGGTGGTGGAGATCGTGGGTCCCCGGCTCGACCCGTTCGACCCCCGGGGGGCGGGCGACTCGATGACGGCGGGGATCGCGGCGTCGCTCGCCCTGGGGCGCGACACGGGTACCGCCCTGCGCATCGGCACCGCCGCCGGGGCCCTCAACGTCACCCGGCGGGGACTGGCCACGGGCGAGCGCGACGACATCGAGCGGATGGCGGGCCACGTCGAGCTGCGGCCCGTCGGCAACGTGAGGGGCTGAGCCGATGCGAGCGCTGGTGACGAACGACGACGGGATCGAATCGGAAGGGATCCGGCAGCTGGCCCTGACCGCGGTCGGCCTCGGGCTCGACGTGGTCGTGGCCGCGCCGCTCACCGACGCCAGTGGGAGCAGCGCCTCGCTGTCGGCGCTGCAGGAGGAGGGCCGGATCGTGCTGGAGCGGCGGACGCTCGCCGGGCTCGACGGGGTCCCGGCCTACGGCGTGGCCGCCGCCCCCGGCTTCATCTCCCTGCTGGCGGCCCGGGGCGCGTTCGGGGAGCCGCCCGACCTGGTGCTGTCGGGCATCAACCGGGGCCTCAACGCGGGCCACGCCATCCTCCACTCGGGGACCGTCGGGGCCGCCTTCACCGGGTCCACCCTCGGCTGCCGGGGGGTGGCGGTGTCGCTGGAGAGCGGGTGGCCGGACGAGCCCGCCGAGCTGCATTGGGAGACGGCCGGGCACGTGGCCGCCCAGGTCATCCCGTGGGTGATCGACACCGACCAGCCCCTCGTGCTGAACGTCAACGCCCCCAACGTCGACGTGTCGGAGGTGCGAGGACTCTGCCGGGCCCGGCTGGCCACGTTCGGCGCGGTGCAGACCAGGGTCGCCGAGACCGGCGAGGGGTGGGTGCGGATCACGGTCGCCGACGTCGACGCCCACCACGAGCCCGGCACCGACGCCGCCCTCGTCGCCGACGGCTACGCCACGGTCACGCCCCTGCGGCCGATCTGCGAGGCCGACGACGTGTCGCTGCCCATCCCCGGCGGCGCCGCCACCCGGTAGCCGTTCCGGCGGCCGGGGCTCGACGGCTCCGCCGCGTGCCAGGATCGCCTGGCGACCAGAACGCGCCAACGTCCGGCGGGCGGCTATCCCGGGTGGGAGGCGAGGGTGAGGCGGCGGCGTTGGGGTCCGACGGTGAAGGCGGGGTCGACGGCCGACTCGATGCCCGCCTCGAAGACGGCGAAGCGCTCGGCCGCGGCCCCGACCAGGACGAGGAGGGCGCCCGCCACCTGGGGGACCCGGCGGCGCCGGCCGAGGGTGGCCAGGACGGCGGCGCCGGTGGTGGTGGCGACGAGGGCCAGGGGCTTGAGGCGCGCGGCCCGGCCCCGGTGGAAGGCGTCGGCGGTTTCGCCCAGGCGGCGTTGGAGGAGATCGGCGGCGGCGACCTCGACGACCGCCCCGCCGATGGCGACCCGGCGGGCGGCGTCGGTGCCGGGGACGAGGAGCACGGCCAGGGCACCGGAGCTGGCGGCGGCGCCGCCCGCGAACAGGAAAGGGAGCTGGTGGCGGGCGTCGTGCCAGGCGGGGACGGCGGTGTCGGCGACCAGCACCGCGGTGTAGGTGGCCATGGCCGGGGCGAGCGCGGCCGCGACTCCCTCCGCGACCCGACCGGTGCCGCGGCCCACGCCGGTGAGCTCGACGGCGGTGGCGGCCGTCACCGCGGTCCCGAATGCGGACAGCAGCCACGTCCCTACGCTCATCGGTGAGGTGACCTTGGCCACCCGCAGCATGTTGAGGAACCGTCCGGGGCGGCCGAGATCGGCGACGAGGAGGACCCCACTCACGCCCACCGCCGCCGACGAGGTCACCAGGCACCGGCGGGCGAGGCAATCGTCGCCGGTGAGCCGGCCTCCGGCCGCGAGGAGGGCGGACCCGGCCGCCAGCCCGCCGGTGAAGAAGTAGGCCGGGATGTACCACCTCCACACCGGCCGCTTGAGGACCGGGCGCCCGTAGTACGTCCGCAACGGCGACGAGTCCGTCATGTTCCGCACCGGACGCACGATTCGCCGCTCGGAGGGGTATCGGAGCGGATCGAGCGCATGGGGATCGCGGTCATCGACGGCGGCGTCGGCCGAGGAAGGCGGCGGCGACGCCGACCGCGAGGGTGGCCGCGGCCGCGGCCGCGCTGCGCCACATCCCGGGGAGGTCGCGGGTGGTGACCACCGGGTCGGGGGGGAGGCCGTAGACCTCGGGGTCGTCGAGGAGCAGGAAGAAGGCGCCCATGCCGCCGACACCGTCGTCGGGGTCGGCGCCGTACAGGCGGGCCTCGGACACGCCGGCCGTGACCAACGTGGCGACCCGTTCCGCGGCCCGGGTCCGCAACTCGTCCAGCGGGCCGAACTGGATCGACTTGGTGGGGCAGGCGGTGGCGCAGGCCGGTTCCAGCCCTCCCCGCAGCCGGTCGTAGCACATGGTGCACTTCCACGCCCGGCCGTCGCCCTTGCGCTGGTCGATCACCCCGAACGGGCAGGCGGGGATGCAGTAGCCGCAGCCGTTGCAGATGTCCTCCTGCACCACCACCGTCCCGAACTCGGTTCGCACCAGTGACCCGGTGGGGCAGACCTCCAGGCAGGCGGCCGACGTGCAGTGCTTGCACACGTCGGAGCTCATCAGCCACCGGAAGCCCCCGGCTTGGTCCAACTCGTCCACCGGCTGCTTCTGCTCGATGAAGGCCACGTGACGCCACGTGTCGGCGCCCAACTCGCCGGTGTTGTCGTAGGACTGGCCGAGGAAGGTGAACCCCCCACCATTTTTGTCAGCGGGGGGGACGCCGTTCCACTCCTTGCACGCCACCTCGCACGCCTTGCACCCGATGCAGATGGAGGTGTCGGTGAAGAAGCCCATCCGCGGCTGGTCAGCCACCGTCGTCCGCCTCCAGCCCCGCTCGCCGCCGGTAGTCGGCCACCAGCGCCGGCAACGCCGCTCCCCGGGGACGACGCCCGGGCCGGACGTCGCACGTCGCCGCCTTCGATTCCTGGATGACGACGTTGGGGTCGAGCGCCAGGCCCAACAGGTCGTTGGCCGAGTCGCCGGTCACCAGCCCCTTCGACCCCCAGTGGTAGGGGAGGCCGACCTGGTGGATGCGGCGTCCGCCCAGCGACAGCGCCGGCATCCGGTCGGTGACGAGCACCCGGGCCTCGATGGCGCTGCGGGCGGTGATCACGGTGGCCCAGTCCCCGTTCACCAGTCCCCGCGCGGCGGCCAGCTCCGGTCCCACCTCGCAGATCGGGGCCGGTTGCAGCTCGGCCAGGTAGGCCAGGAACCGGCTCATCCCGCCTGCGGTGTGGTGCTCGGTGAGGCGGTAGGTGGTGAGGACGTAGGGGAAGACGTCGGCCCCCGGCTGGCCCGCGGTGGGGTTGGGACGGTTGCCCCGGCGGCGAATCTCCTTCCGGGCCGGGTTCGACTGCTGGCCGTACAGGGGGTTGGCGATCGGGGACTCGTGGGGCTCGTAGTGGGTCGGCAGGGGGCCGTCGACCAGGCCCGTGGGCGCGAACAGCCACCCCTTCCCGTCGCCTTGCATCATGAACGGATCGGTGCCGGCGACGGCGGCCAGCCCGCCCGCCCCGTCGGGGGGGCGGTAGTCGGGCCGCTTGTCGGGCGGGAAGTCGGGCACGTCGGGTCCGGCCCATTCCCCGTCCGCCTCGTCCCACCACAGGTACTTCTTGCGCTCCGACCACGGCTGACCTGTCGGGTCGGCCGATGCCCGGTTGTAGAGCATGCGCCGGTTGGCCGGCCACGCCCACGCCCACTCGGCCGCCACCCAGTCCTGCTCCGAGCCGGGCTTGCGCCGGGCCGTCTGGTTCACGCCGTCGGCGTAGCAGCCGCAGTAGATCCAGCACCCGCAGCGGGTGGAGCCGTCGGCGGCCAGCTCGGTCGAGGCGGACAGGGGCGTGCCGTCGGCGCGCCACCCGTTGATCTCCTGGAGCACCGCAGCCGCGCTCGGCTCCGCGTGCGGCCCCTCCACCGGATAGTCCCAGGTCAGCTGGAGCAACGGGCGGTCGCGCCGGTCGGTCGACCCGGCCAGCTTCGACCGGATGATCCGGCCGAGGTGGTAGGCGAACCAGAGGTCGGACCGGCAGTCGCCGGCCGGCTCCACCGCCTGGTGGTGCCACTGGAGCAGGCGCTGGGTGTTGGTGAAGGTGCCGTCCTTCTCGGTGTGGGCAGCGGCGGGGAGGAGGAAGACCTCGGTGCCGACGTCGGCGGTGGCCAGCTCGCCCGTCTCGATCTCGGGCCCGTCGAGCCAGAAGGTGGCGCTCTCGATCTCCACCAGGTCGCGCACGACCAGCCAGTCGAGCTGGGCCAGGGCCAGCCGGTGCAGGCGGCTGTTGGACGAGCCCACCGCCGGGTTCTGGCCGAACAGGAAGTACCCCTTCACCGTGCCGTCGAGCATGCCCAGCATGGTCTGGTAGGCGGAGTGGTCGCCGGTGATGCGGGGGAGGTGGTCGAAGCAGAAGTCGTTGTCGGCGCTGGCGTGGTCGCCCCACCACGCCTTGAGCAGGCTCACCAGGTAGCCGTCGACGTGGGCCCAGGCCCCGGCCGACTTGCCCCGGGCGGCGAGGTACGAGGCGAGGTCGCCGTGCAGGGCGGCGTGGGGCATGGCCAGGTAGCCGGGGAGGAGGTCGTAGAGGGTGGGGATGTCGGTCGACCCCTGGATGCTGGCGTGGCCCCGCAGGGCGAGGATGCCGCCGCCGGGCCGGCCGATGTTGCCCAGCAGGAGCTGGATGATCGCCGCGGTGCGGATGTACTGCACGCCGACCGTGTGCTGGGTCCAGCCGACGGCGTAGCACATGGCGGTGGTGCGCTCCCGGCCGGAGTTGCGGCACAGGGCCTCGGCCACGTGGAGGAACTGGTCCCGGGGCACCCCGCAGACGTCCTCGACCACCTCGGGCGTGTAGCGGGCGAAGTGGCGCTTGAGGACCTGGAACACGCACCGGGGGTGTTCGAGGGTCGGGTCGGTCTGGGGCGGCTTGCCTCCGACGGGCGGGCCGTGGGCACCGTGCTGCTGGCCCTGGGACGCCTCCGTCTCGACGTCGCCCTGGCGGGCAGCGGGCGCCTGGCCCGCGTACTGCCACGAGGCGTTGTCGTAGGAGCGGGTCTCCGGGTCCCAGCCGGAGAAGAGGCCGTCGAGGTCCTCGGTGTCCCGGAAATCCTCGCTCAGGATGGCGGAGGCGTTGGTGTAGGCCACCACGTAGTCCCGGAACTCCCGGCCGTTCTGGAGGATGTGGTTGACGACCGCCCCCAGGAAGGCGATGTCGCTGCCGGCCCGGATGGGGACGAAGACGTCGGCCACCGCGCTCGTCCGTGAGAACCGGGGGTCGACGTGGATGACGGTGGCGCCCTTGAGCTTGGCCTCCATCACCCACTGGAACCCGACCGGGTGGCACTCGGCCATGTTCGACCCCATGATGAGGATGCAGTCGGAGTTGGCCAGGTCCTGCTGGAAGGTGGTGGCGCCTCCCCTGCCGAAGGATGTCCCCAAACTGGGCACGGTGGAGGAGTGTCATATGCGGGCCTGGTTCTCGATCTGGACCGCACCCAGGGCGGTGGCCAGCTTCTTGATGAGGTAGTTCTCCTCGTTGTCGAGGGTGGCGCCGCCGAGGCTGCCGATGCCCATGGTGCGGCGGACGGGCCGGCCCTGGTCGTCGGTGTCCTGCCACGTCTCCCGGCGGGTGGCGATGACCCGGTCGGCGATCATGTCCATGGCCCGGTCGAGCGGAAGGTCCTGCCAGGCGGTGGCGTGCGGCGGGCGGTACTTCACGGTTGTGAGCCGGGACGGGCCCGTGACCAGGCTCTTGGTGGCCGAGCCCTTGGGGCACAGGCGCCCCCTCGATATCGGGCTGTCGGGGTCGCCCTCGATCTGGGTGACCTTCCCGTCCTTGACGAACACCTTCTGGCCGCAGCCGACGGCGCAGTACGGGCAGACCGACTGGACGACCTTGTCGGCGTCCTCGGTGCGGGGATGCACGTGGTCGGTGCGCTCGGACCGGACGGCCCGGCCGAGGCCGAGGGGGTCGCCCTCGGTGAGCTGCCGCACCACCGGCCACTTCCCGAGCAGGCGCCCAAGTTCGGTCACTGGCGCCAAGTCTGCCCCCCCGCCCGCGCTCGTGACACCCCCTTTCGGTGTCGCAGGTGGTCGGTAGGCTTGGGTTGTGGCCCTCCGGACCCGTCTGAGCATCGAGGAGTTCCTTCGCGGCGACTGGCCGCCTGGCGCGCAGCTCATCGACGGCGAGGTCATCGTGAACGACCCCGCGCTCCGGCACCAACGGATCTGCAAACGGTTCCTCATCGCCCTCGACCGGTGGACAACGAAGGGCGAAGGCCGGGGCGAGGTCGGTTGGGGCGGCAACTGGGCCGTCGCCCCGGGCCAGCTCTACAAGTCCGACGTGTGGTGGGTGCCTGCCGACCGCACCCTCGACGACCTCGCTCCCCGCCACGACGTGCCGCCGGCGCTGGTGGTCGAGGTGCGCTCACCCGGCACCTGGCGCTTCGACGTCGGCCGCAAGAAGCAGGTGTACGAGTCGGCCGGTGTGCGCGAATTGTGGCTGGTCGACACGCCGGTTTCGACCGTGCTCGTCTTCCGCCGCGGCTCGCCCGACAGCGCCGGTTTCGACGAAGATGCCGAGGTCGGGCCGAGCGACACGCTCACGTCTCCGCTCCTTCCGGGGTTCGTGCTCGAGGTCGACGCCGTCTTCGGCTGACGTCAGGCCTCGGGCCGGAGCGTCGGGAGGCAGATCACGTCCCGGATGTTGAGGGCGTCGGCCGGGAGCATCACCGGGCGGTCGATGCCGACAGGTGGCAGACGACCGACCACTTCCCGAGCAGGCGCCGCATGCCGCCGCCGCGCCAGGCCTGCCCCTTTGGTCGCCACCCGGCGCAGTGTCTTGGGCGTATCAGGCTGGATGGTCGCGGATCAGGCTGGCTTGTCGGGCGGTTGGAGCTGGTCGCGGACCGTTCGCTGGTCTCCGGTGAGCCGCTCGTCGGTGGCGGAGAGCAGCCAGGCCAAGTCGCGGTCGTAGACGTCCTGAGCGCTTTGCTCGTTGTCCAGATCCCGGAGGGTGTTGAAGAGGTTCCAGGCGGAGACGGTCGTGTCGGGGTGCTCGGCACCGAGGACCCGCCGCCGGACGTCGAGCACCTCCTCGTGCAGGGCCCGGGCCCCGGCCGCGTCTCCCACGGCCCGCAGGGTCACGGCCAGGTTGTTGGCCGACATGAGTGTGTCGGGGTGCTCGGCACCGAGGACCCGCCGCCGGGCCTCGATCACCTCCTCGTCCAGGGCTCGGGATCCGGCCGCGTCGCCCACATCCCGTAGAGTCGCGGCCAGGTTGTTGGCCGACATGAGGGTGTCGGGGTGCTCGGCCCCGAGGATCCGCCGCCGGGCCTCGAGCACCTCCTCGTGCAGGGCTCGGGCCCCGGCCGCGTCGCCCACATCCCATAGAGTCGCGGCCAGGTTGTTGGCCGACATGAGGGTGTCGGGGTGCTCGGCCCCGAGGATCCGCCGCCGGGCCTCGAGCACCTCCTCGTGCAGGGTGGGCTCGGGCCCCGGACGCGTCGCCCACAGCCCGCAGGGTCTCGGCCAGGTTGCTGGCCGACATGAGGGTATCGGGGTGTTCGGCACCGAGCACCCGCCGCCGGGCGTCGAGCACCTCTTCGTTCAGGGCCCGGGCCCCGGCCGCGTCGCCCACAGCCCGCAGGGTCTCGGCCAGGTTGCTGGCCGACATGAGGGTATCGGGGTGTTCGGCACCGAGCACCCGCAGCCGGGCCTCGAGCACCTCTTCGTTCAGGGCCCGGGCCCCGGCCGCGTCGCCCACGGCCCAGAGGACCACGGCCAGGTTGCTGGCCGACATGAGTATGTCGGGGTGCTCGGCACCGAGGACTCGCCGACGAGCGTGGAGCACCTCCTCAAGCAGGGCCCGGGCCCTGGCCGCGTCGCCCACAGCCCATAGGGTCACGGCCAGGTTGTTGGCCGAGGTGAGGGTGCCGCGGTGCTCGGAGCCCAAGGTGTCCCGGGCCAGGATGAGGACCGCTTCATCGATACCGCGGGCGCGCCGGAAGAGGCCTTGGCCCGACAAGAGGAGGCCCACGGTGGCCCCCAACTCCCAGGCGGATCTGGTCGCCGACCCGGGCGCCGTCGCCCGCGCCCGTTCGAAGAGGGCCTCGGCGTGGGAGAGGCAGGCCGTGAGGAGGGGCCAGCGAGAGGGGTCGCGGCACGTATCGGGGTTCATGACCCTGAGGAGGCCGGCGCATGCGGTCGCCAAGTCGGCGCTGTCGCCGGGCGACTGGGCCCGGAGAAACGCGGCCAGGACGCGGTGCATGGTGCCGAACATCGGGATGGCGGACCCTTCCGCGGGGCGGGACACGAGGGAGCGGCTGACGAGGGTGGCCCGCACCCCTCGATCGCTCGCCTCGGGCCCGAGGGCTTCCAGCACGGCCACCGGGACAGGTGCGGGGGCGAGCTGGGCCAGCAGCCGGGCCGCGACCTGGACCGCGGGCGGCAAGTTCGCGTACGACATCGCCAAGGCCTCGGTGATCCCCCGGAGCGATCCCGGCGGCACGACGCCCGCCAGGGCCCGGGCGCTCTCGTCCAGTGCCGTCACGGGGTCGTCGGCGTCGGCCATGGCCACCAGCTCGTCCGGCTCCAGCACGCCCTCCCGCAACGAGGCGTTGAGCAGCTCAAGGGCGAGTGGCAGGTGGCCCACCCACTCGGCGACGCGCCGCCGGGCGTCGGGAAGGATGTGGCGATGCGGCGGGAGTTCGCGGACGAGGAGGGCGACCGCGGGCTCGGGCGCCAGTGGCTCCACGCGCAGCGACCGAATCCCGGCGATCACCGATTGGTGGGCCCGGGAGGTCACCAGCAGGGCCACGTCGCCCATGGCGGGACACCAGGTGGTGAGGGGTCGTTGAGCGACATCGGGCCCCGGCTCGGGGACGTTGTCGACCACGTACAGGACGGGCGGGCCGGTCCGGTCGGCGAGGGCGGTGCCGGCCTCCCGGGCGACGTCTCGGCCGGCCTCCCGCATCGCCAGTAGGGGTGGGGTGTCCGGCACGAGCGTGGAAAGGATGCCGTGGAGCTGCTCCTCCAGCCGGTCGTCGCCGTCGGCGTTGACCCAGAACACGCCCCCCCGGTACCCGCGCCCGAAGCGGTGGACGTACTCGGTGGCCAGGCGGGTCTTGCCGAACCCGCCGCCTCCCTCCAGGGCGCCGGTGAGGGCGGCGGCGGTGATGTCGCCCCGAAGGGTGGAGAGCTGGTGGTGAATCCGCCACAGCTCGTCGGCCCGACCCACGAAGGCGTCGCCGATCGACACCCGTAGCTCACCGGGGAGGAAGTAGCGGGGGATGCCCGCCAGGCTGCGGGCGGGCGGCACGGCCGACTCCTCGAGCACGGTCTCGCGCACCGCGACCAGCTCGCTCAGCCCCGCGAGACGCTCCCCCA
Source organism: uncultured Acidimicrobiia bacterium (assembly GCA_963836205.1). GTDB lineage: Bacteria > Actinomycetota > Acidimicrobiia > Acidimicrobiales > AC-14 > JAXDMK01. The sequence goes on from CAWIIV010000007.1 coordinate 166,238, forward strand.
CGGTGGGCGTCACCGTGCCCAGGCGCCGCTCGACCAGCGCCACCAGAGCCGCCGTGTCCGTCGCCGGGCACCAGTTGGTGGCTCGCAGGCGCGGCGGGAAGCGGTCGAGCTCGTCGGCGTGCTCGGTGCCCACCGCGACCACCACCGGCTCCAGCGCCTCGGCCCGCCGGTCGGGCGGCGCCCCCCGCTCGACCAGGGCATTGAAGGCGGCGAGGGCCACGTCGAGCTCCCGGAGGCAGTACCAGCGGCGGAAGTAGGTCGGCTCCGCGAACACCACCACCACCCGGGCTCCGAGCAGGGCGTCGACGATTCCCGACGGGACCTGTTCGCCCGCCTCGACGTCGGCGACGTCGAAGTAGGCCCGCGACCCCAAAGCCTCCGCCAGCGCACGGGCCTCGACCGCCGATGCCTGCCGGGAGTAGGAGATGAAGACCTCCCACCCCGCCGCCGGCGCCGCCATGTCGGGCCTACGACTCCGGGCGGAGCGTGGGGAAGAGGATCACGTCGCGGATGTTCGACGCGTCGGCGAGGAGCATGACCAGGCGGTCGATGCCGATGCCCAGGCCGGCCGTCGGCGGCAACCCGTACTCGAGGGCGCGCAGGTAGTCGTCGTCGACCGCCATGGCCTCGTCGTCACCACCGGCCTTGGCCGCGGCCTGGGCCTCGAACCGCGCCCGCTGGTCGTCGGGGTCGACCAGCTCGGTGAAGGCGTTGGCCAGCTCCCGGCCGGCCACGATGGCCTCGAAGCGCTCGGTGAGCTCGGGGTCGTCGCGATGGCGGCGGGCCAGGGGCGAGACCTCGGCCGGGTAGTCGAGGACGAACACCGGCCCCCACAGCTTGGCCTCGGTGGTCTTCTCGTAGACCTCGAGGACGATCTTGCCCGGCCCCCACGAGTCGTCGGGCTCCACGCCCACCGACCGGGCCACCGCCCGCAGGTCGTCGATCGCCATGTGCACGTCGACGTGGACCCCGGCGTGCTCCTCGACCAGGTCGGTGAGGGTGGCCCTCCGCCAAGGCGGGGTCAGGTCGAGGTCGCGGCCGCCGTAGGTGAGCCGCAGGCCGCCGGCCGCCACCACCGCCACCTCGGCCACCAGCTCCTCGGTGAGCTTCATGAGGTCGACGTAGTCGGCGTAGGCCTCGTACAGCTCGAGCATGGTGAACTCGGGGTTGTGGCGGGGAGAGATGCCCTCGTTGCGGAACACCCGTCCGATCTCGAACACCTTCTCGAAGCCGCCCACCACCAGCCGCTTGAGGTAGAGCTCGGGGGCGACCCGCAGGTAGAGGTCGAGGTCCAAGGCGTTGTGGTGGGTGACGAAGGGCTTGGCCAGGGCGCCGCCGGGGATGGGGTGGAAGATCGGCGTCTCGACTTCGACGAAGCCCCGATCCTCCAGCCGCCGGCGCAGGAGGCTCACCACCCGGCTGCGGAGGAGGAGGGTGTCGCGGGCCTCGGGCGTGGCGAACAGGTCGACGTACCGTTGGCGGTAGCGGGTGTCGGGGTCGGCCAGGCCGTGCCACTTGTCGGGGAACGGGCGGCGGGTCTGGGCCAGCACCACCCAGTCGTCGACCTTCACCGACAGCTCGCCCCGACGGGTGGTCATGACCTCGCCGGAGACGCCGATCCAGTCGCCCAACGAGAGCGCGGCGAAGTCCTCGAACCGCGGCGTCGCCCCGGACCGGGCGAAGAGCTGGATGCGGCCGGACGAGTCGGCCAGCGTCCCGAACGCGACCTTGCCCTGGTCCCGCCGGAGCATCAGCCGCCCCGCCACCGACGCCGTCTCTCCCGTCTCGATCCCCGGCGCCAGGTCGCCCCACCGCTCGTGGAGGTCGGCCGCGGTGTCGGTGCGGTCGAACCGGTACGGCACCCCTACCGAACGGTGACGTTTTCGGTGGCCAGGGCGACGTTTTCCGTCACCGGTTCGTCTGCAGCGGTCATCGGTTCAGCTCGTAGATCAAGCGGAGGCCGTGGAGGGTGAGCCACGGGTCGTGGCGCTGCACGCACTCCGACAGGGGGGCCATGAGCTCGCCCAGGCCGCCGGTCGACACGATCATGCACGTCCCCAGCTCGGCCTCGAAGCGCCGGCACAGCCCGTCGACCGCGGCCGCGAACCCGAACAGCACGCCCGATTGGATCGACTCCGGCGTGCTCTTGCCGATGACCCGCTTGGGCGGTACCAGCTCGACCCACGACAGGGCCGCGGCCCGCTCGAACAGGGCGTCGAGGCTGATCTCGATGCCCGGCAGTATCGCCCCCCCGAGGTACTCGCCGACGGCCGACGTGGCGTCGATGGTGGTGGCGGTGCCGAAGTCGACCACCACCGTGGGCCCGCCGTAGAGGTCGAAGGCGCCCACCGCGTTGGCGATGCGGTCGGGTCCGACCTGGCGGGGGTTGTCGTAGAGGATCGGCATCCCGCTACGGGTGCCGGGCTCCAGCACCACCGCCGGGAGGTCGAGGTAGCGGCTGGCCATCTCCCGGAGGACGGCAGTGAGCCGGGGGACGGTGCACGACACGACCAGCCCGGTGAGGTCGGCCAGGGCCGAGCCCCGCTGCGAGAGGAACTGGATGAGGAGCAGGACGTGTTCGTCGGACGTGCGCTCGGCGTTGGTGGCGATGCGCCAGGTGTCGAGCAGCTGGTCGCCGTCGTAGAGACCGAGGACGGTCTGGGTGTTGCCGGCGTCGATTGCCAGGAGCATCAGGGGCGGTCGCGGCTCAGCGGAGGTCGAGGCCGATGTCGAGCGTGGGGGCGGAGTGGGTGAGGGCGCCCACCGAGATGAGCTGGGCCCCGGCCGAGGCGTAGGTGGGCACGTTCTCGAGGGTCACCCCCCCGGACACCTCCACCACGCCCTGGTAGCCGGTGGTCCGCAACACCGCCACGACATCGGACACCTGGCCCGGCGTCATGTTGTCGAGCAGGACCAGGTCGGCGCCGACCAGCGCCGCCACCTCCGCCTGACGGAGGGAGTCGCATTCGACCTGGATGGGCCGGCCCGGATACAGGTCCCTGGCCTTGGCCACCGCCTCCTCGATGGAGATGCCGAACAGGTGGTTGTCCTTGAGCAGGATGCCGTCGGACAGGTTTCCCCGGTGGTTGAGGCCGCCGCCCGCCCGCACCGCCGCCTTCTCCAGGGCCCGCAGGCCGGGCGTGGTCTTGCGGGTGTCGCGGACGTGGGCGCCGGGGGACGCGGCGTCGGCGTAGCGGCGGGTGAGGGTGGCGATGCCGGAGAGGTGGCAGAGGAAGTTCAGGGCCGTTCGCTCGGCGACGAGGATGCTGGTGAGGGTGCCGGTGACGGTGGCGACCGGCTGGCGGGCGGAGACCCGATGGCCGTCGTCGGCCCACCAGTCGACGTGAACGAGGGGGTCGACCTGGGCGAACGCCTCGGTCGCTGCCAGCCGGCCAGCCAGCACTCCGACCTTGCGGGGCACGATGTCGGCGGTGGCCTTGGCGTCTTTCGGGAGGAGGGACGTGGTGAGGTCGCCCAGGGGCCCGATGTCCTCGGCCAGGGCCCTCGCCACCGCTTCTCGCACCGCGTGGATGGGGGGATGCACGGCGGTCAGGCGTCTCCCACGAGGATCCGCCGTTGGAACGCGGGCGACGTGTCGGGGTGGTCGGTGCGGGTGTGGGCGCCCCGGGTCTCCCGGCGGGCGTCGGCCGCGGCCACGACGGCCCCGCCCACGAGGAGCAGGTTCTGGTGCTCCCAGTCGTCGGGCGTGACCGGACCGTCCGACGGCGTCGCCCGCTCGATCACCGCCCGCGCCCGGCGGAGGGACTCGCGGTCGCGCACCACGCCCGCCTCGATCGTCATCCCCCGCTGGAGGATGCTGCGCAGCTTGGCCCCGTCGGTTTCCGACGACGGCCGGGGCGGGGGTCGGGGCGACCGCACCCGGAGCGGACCCGCCCCCGTGGGACGCACGATCGCCGCCATCACGCCGGTGGCCTCGGGCCCGTCCCGGCCCCGTTCGATCGCCTCCACCACCCGGGCCGAGAACACCATCCCCTCCAGGAGGGAGTTGGAGGCCAGCCGGTTGGCCCCGTGGACGCCGGTGCAGGCCACCTCACCCGCGGCCCAGAGCCCGGGGAGGTCGGTGGCCCCGTCGAGGTCGGTGACCACCCCTCCGATCGTGTAATGGGCGGCGGGGGCGATGGGCAGCCAGTCGGTGGCGGGGTCGAGGCCGGCGTCTTCGAGGGCGGCGGCGATGGTGGGGAAGCGCTCGGCGAAGCGGTCGAGCCCGGTGGCGTCGAGCCATAGGTGTTCGACGCCCTCCTCCAGCATGCGGGCGGCCATGGCTCGGGCCACCACGTCGCGCGGCGCCAGCTCGTCGACGAAGCGGGCGCCGGACGCGTCCCGTACCAGCGCCCCGTGTCCCCGCAACGCCTCCGAGAGCAACGGCCGGGGCACCTGGGGGTGGTGCAGGGCAGTGGGGTGGAACTGGACGAACTCCATGTCGGCCACCGTCACCCCCGCCCGCAGGGCCATGGCCACACCGTCGCCGGTGGCCTGGGGCGGGTTGGTGGTGACCGCGTAGAGCTGGCCGAAGCCGCCGGTGGCCATGAGGGTGTGGCGGGCCCGCACCTCGTGGGCCGTGCCCGACGGGTCGAGGGCCACCACCCCCCGGCAGCGCCCGTCGTCCACGATCAGCTGGATGGCGAACCACCCCTCCATCACCGAGGCGGCGGTGGCCTGCACCGCCTCCACCAGCGCCCGCTCGATCTCGACGCCGGTGGCGGCCCCGCCCGCGTGCACCACCCGGGGCACGGAGTGGCCGCCCTCCCGGGCCAGGGCGAGGTGGCCGTGGGCGTCGCGGTCGAACACCGCGCCCAGGGCGATCAGGTTCTGCACCCGGGCCGGCCCCTCGTCGACCAGCAACCGCACCGCGGCCGGGTCGCACAGCCCGGCGCCGGCGGCCAGGGTGTCGGCCAGGTGGAGGTCGGTGGAGTCGGGGTCGCCACCGAGCACCGCCGCCACCCCGCCCTGGGCCCACCGGGTGGATGCCTGCTCGAGGTCGCCCTTGGTGAGCACGCCGACCCGCAGCCCCTGGTCGATGCCTGATTCGAGGGCGGCGGCCTGGACCGCGGCCGACAGCCCCGCCACCCCGCTGCCCAGCACCAGCAGATCGAGGATCGGGGTCAACGGGGCCGGTTCTCGGAATCCACCTGCACGGTGACGGGCTCGAAGGTGGACAACTCCCCGTCGTCGTAGTCGGCGTAGGTGACGAGGATCACCCGGTGGCCGACCTCGACCAACCGGGCCGCGGCCCCGTTGAGCTGCACCTGCCCCGGCTCGCCGGCGATGGCGTAGGTCTCGAAGCGGTTGCCGTTGTCGACGTCGAGCACGGCCACCTGCTCCCACTCCAGGATGTCGGCCCGCTTCATGAGACCGGTGTCTATCGAGACGGAGCCGGCGTAGTCGACTTCGGCCCCCGTCACCGTGGCCCGGTGGATCTTGGACTTCATCATCCGCCGCCTCACCGGACCGTCACCCCGACGTTGTCGATGAGGCGGGTGCCGCCCACCCAGGCGGCCAGCACCAGGCGGACCTCGGTGCCGGGCGAGACCACGTCGAGGGGGACGAGGGTGTCGGCGTCGACCACCTCGGCGTAGTCGAGGAGGGCGAGGGGCTCGGCGGCCACGATGCGGGCCATCAGCTTTCGGACCTCGTGGGCGTGGCGTCGGCCGTGGTCGCCGATCACCCGGGCGCCCTCGTCGAGGGCCCGGACGAGGACCGGCGCCGCCGCCCGCTCGCCGGCCGACAGGTACCCGTTGCGGCTCGACCAGGCCACCCCGTCGTGGTCGCGCACGGTGCGGCAGCCGACCACCGCCACGGGCAGCCCCAGGTCGGCGACCATGCGCCGCACCACCGCCAGCTGCTGGAAGTCCTTCTCGCCGAAGTAGGCCCGCACCGGCCCGGCCAGGTTGAACAGGCGGGCGACGACGGTGGCCACCCCGTCGAAGTGCCCGGGCCGGCTGGCCCCCTCCAGTCCCTCGGACAACCCGGCCACGTGGACGGTGGTGGCCGAACGTCCGCCGGGGAACATCTCCTCCACCGGGGGGGCGAAGACCACGGCCGCGCCGGCCTCGCCCGCGATCTCCAGGTCGGCGGCCAGGTCGCGGGGGTACCGGGACAGGTCCTCGCCGGCCGCGAACTGCAGCGGGTTGACGAAGACGGTGACCGCGGTGACGTCGCACTCCGCCGCCGAGCGCCGGATGAGGGAGGCGTGCCCCGGGTGGAGGGCGCCCATGGTGGGGACCAGCCCGACGGTGCGGCCCGCGGCCCGCTCCCGGTCGAGCTCCTTGCGCAGCACGTCGCCCCGGTCGATCACCCGGGGAGCGGCCCTGTCGTCGCTCACGTCGTCTCCTCACGTTCCGGCCCCGGGAGGGGGTGCCGTTCGTCGTCGTCCAGCCTACCGATCGCCCGCACCACCCCGATCGCGCTGTGCTCCCACGCCGCGGGGACGAGGTCGGGGGCGAGGTCGGCGAGGGGAGCGAGGACGAACCGGCGCTCGTGCATCCGGGGATGGGGGACGGTGAGGTCGGGCTCGTCGACCACCTCGTCGCCCACCAGGAGGACGTCGACGTCGAGGATGCGGGGGCCGAAGCGTTCGGCCCGGACCCGGCCGGCGGCCGCCTCCAGCTGCTGGGCGATCTCGAGCAGGTGGCGGGCGGTGTGGTCGGTCGCCAGCTCCACCACCAGGTTGAGGTACGGCGGCTGGCCCTCCGGTCCGCCCACCGGCTCCGTCTCGTACACCGGCGACACCGCCACCACGTCGGGCAACCCCGCCACCGCGATGCGGAGCGTCCCCATCCGGTCGCCCAGGTTCGACCCCAGGCCCACGAACGCCCGCCGCCGAACGGGGGCTTCCCGGCGTCGGGTGATGCGGACCCCGGCCGACGTGAGGTCGGCGGGCAGGGGCGGGCGGAGCTTGCGGACGGCGACGGTGACGGCCCGGATCCGGGGGTCGACGTCGGCCACCTGCGACGCGATCCGCTCGGCCAGGCGTTCGAGGAGGCGGAAGCGCTCGTCGCCGACGACGGCCGCCACCACCGCGGTGACCGCCCCGTAGTCGACGGTGTCGGCCAGCCGGTCGCTCGCCCCCGCCACCGACAGGTCGGCCTCCACGTCGAGGTCGACCTCGAACGGCTGGGCTCTGTCCTGCTCCTCGGGAAGGGCGCCGTGGACGCCCAGCACCCGCAGCCCCCGCAGCTCGATGCGGTCGCGGTCCGGCTCGGGGCGGTCCACCGGGTAAGTCTTACGCCTGTTCGGCCAGCTCCGAGGCGAGGGCGACCAGCTCCCGGCCGGGAGGGCCCATCTGGCGCTGGGTGATCTGCTCCACGATGGAAATGGCCTGCGGGTGCTCGGGCACCAGCCGGGCGTAGACCAGGTAGGCGGCGGCCACGCCCAGCACCCGGTCGCTCAGCTCCTCCTGGTGGAGGAGGATCTTGCCCCCCGCCCCCAGCCACGCCCGCAGCTTGGGGAACAGCTCGGCCAGCACCGCCCGGGGGTCGGTGTGGATGGCGAAGGGGATGTGCTCCCACGCCACCCCGAGGTCGTCGTAGGCGTGGAGGTTGTGGGGCGACCCGAGCAGGGAGACGACCCGGGTGAAGCCCTGCTCCCGGATCCAGATGATCTCCTCCTGGCGCCGGATGGGGCGGTGGGCGCGGGCGTAGCCGCCGGGCCGCTCGCTCACCGCCACCTGGTCCTTGATGATCCAGCAGAAGTTGCGGGGGGCGATGCCGGTGGCCCACTTGCCCTTCACGACGCCACCCCGGCCCCGTCGAGCAGTCGCAGGGCCTGCACCGTGGGGCGGACGTCGTGCACCCGCACCATGGCCGCGCCCTGGTCGACGGCCCACACCGCGGTGGCCAGCGACGCCTCCAACCGGTCGTCGGCGGGCGCCGGCACCCCGTCCTCGGCCGTCACCCGGCCCAGGAACGTCTTGCGGCTGGCGCCCACCAGCACCGGCCAGCCGGTGGCGGCCAGCGACCGCGTCGCCCGCAGCAGGGCCAGGTTGTGGGCCGCCGTCTTCCCGAAGCCGAGGCCGGGGTCGATCCACACCTCGCCGACCCCGGCCGCCCGGGCCAGGGCCGCTCGCGCCACCAAAAAAGCCCGCACCTCGCCGACCACGTCGTCGTAGTCCGGCGCCTGCTGCATCGTGGCCGGCTCGCCCCGCATGTGCATCGCCACCCAGCCGACGCCGGAGCCCGCCGCGCCCGCCCCCGCGGCCGCGACCACCGGCCACAGCGAGGCCGACACGTCGTTCACGAGAGTCGCCCCTGCCGCCACCGCCTGCTCGGCCACCGCCGCCCGGCGGGTGTCGATCGAGACCCGCACGTGGGGGGCCAGCGCCTCGACCACCGGCAGCACCCGGCGCAGCTCCTCGTCCTCGGGCACCGGCTCGGCGCCCGGGCGGGTGCTCTCACCTCCCACATCCACCACGTCGGCTCCCTCGGCGACCATCCCCAGGCCGTGGGCCACGGCCGCGTCGGGATCGAGCCAGCGCCCACCGTCGGAGAACGAGTCGGGAGTCACGTTGAGGACTCCCATGACCAACGGGCGGGGCACGAAGGGAGAGCGTACCGGCGCCGGGTCAGCGTGGACCGTGGATGAACTGCAAAGCTTCGGCCCGGGTGGCCTGATTTTCCCGGAACAGGCCCCGAACGGCCGACGTGATGGTGGTGGTGCCCGGCTTCTGCACGCCCCGCATCGACATGCACAGGTGCTCGGCCTCGATCACGACCAGCACGCCCCGCGGCTGGAGGCTGGCCATGAGCTCGTCGGCGATCTGGCTGGTGAGCTGCTCCTGCACCTGGGGCCGGCGGGCGTAGGCCTCCACCAGCCGCACCAGCTTGGACAGGCCGGTGATCCGGCCCTCGCCGTTCGGGATGTAGGCCACGTGGGCCTGGCCGATGAAGGGGACGAGATGGTGCTCGCACACGCTGTAGATGGCGATGTCCTTGACCATGATCATCTCGTCGTGGTCGGCGGCGAAGGTGACGGCCAGGTGCTCCGCAGGCGACTCCCGCAGGCCGGCGAAGACCTCCTCGTACATGGCCGCCACCCGCTCGGGGGTGCGCCGGAGGCCCTCCCGGTCGGGGTCCTCGCCGATGGCCTCCAGGATCTCCCGGACGGCCTTCTCGATCCGTCCCTTGTCGATGGGGCCGGGATCGTGCCCGCCGGACGGGCTCAACTCAGCTACGGCTGATGGGGCGGACGTTGCCCGTAGGTCCCGTCCCGTTGGTGGCCCGCCGGGGCCGCTCGGGGACTTCGCCCAGGATGGCCATGACCTCGGCGGTGTCGAGGGTCTCCTTCTCCATGAGGGCGTCGGCCAGCTGGTCGAGGACCTTGCGGTGGGTGACGAGCACCTCCATCGCCTCCTCGTGGGCCTCGTCGATCAGCCGGCGGACCTCGGAGTCGATGTGGGCCGCCACCTCCTGGGAGTAGTTGATCTGGTTGCCGTACTCCCGGCCCAGGAAGACCTCGCCCACCTTCGCCCCCAGCTGCTGGGGCCCGATCTCGTCACTCATCCCGTATTCGGTGACCATGGCCCGGGCGATGGCCGTGGCCCGCTCGATGTCGTTCTGGGCGCCGGTGGTGGGGTCCTGGAAGATCAGCTCCTCGGCCGTGCGCCCGCCCAGGAGCATGGCCAGCTGGTCGCGCAGGGCGGAGCGGGTGGTGAGGTACTTGTCCTCGGTGGGCAGGGCGAGGGTCCAGCCCAGGGCCCGGCCCCGGGCGATGATCGAGATCTTGTGGATGGGGTCGGCGTCGGGGAGGGCGTGGCCCACCAGGGCGTGGCCACCCTCGTGGTAGGCGATGACCCGCTTCTCCTTCTCCGAGATGATGCGGGACTTGCGCTCGGGACCGGCCATGACCCGGTCGATGGCCTCCTCCAACTGGGGCATGCCGATCTCCTTGAAGCCCCGCCGGGCGGTGAGGAGGGCGGCCTCGTTCATGAGGTTGGCCAGGTCGGCACCGGTGAAGCCGGGTGTGCGCCGGGCCAGCACGTCGACGTCGACCCCCTTGGCCAGGGGCTTGTCCTTCCCGTGGACGTTGAGGATCGCCCGCCGCCCGGCCAGGTCGGGCCGGTCGACCACGATCTGGCGGTCGAAGCGTCCCGGGCGGAGGAGGGCGGGGTCGAGGATGTCGGGCCGGTTGGTGGCGGCGATGAGGATCACGCCCGCCTTGGTGTCGAAGCCGTCCATCTCCACCAGCAGCTGGTTGAGGGTCTGCTCCCGCTCGTCGTGGCCACCGCCCATGCCCGCCCCCCGGTGGCGGCCCACGGCGTCGATCTCGTCGACGAAGACGATCGCCGGCGCCGCCGCCTTGGCCTGCTCGAACAGGTCGCGGACGCGGCTGGCGCCCACGCCGACGAACATCTCCACGAAGTCCGACCCGGAGATGGAGAAGAAGGGCACCCCCGCCTCGCCGGCCACGGCCCGGGCCAGCAGCGTCTTGCCCGTGCCCGGAGGACCGAACAGCAGCACGCCCTTGGGGATCTTGGCCCCGATGGCGACGAACTTGGCCGGCGCCTCCAAGAACTCCTTGATCTCCTGCAGCTCCTCGACGGCCTCGTCGGCCCCGGCCACGTCGGCGAAGGTGACCTTGGTCTGCTCCTTCGACACCTGCTTGGCCTTGACCTTGCCGAACTGCATCACCCGGCTTCCACCGCCCTGCATGGAGTTCATGACGAAGATGAAGGCGCCGATGAGCAGGATGACGGGCAGGAACGTCTGGAGGATCGCCCACCACACCGGGTCCTTCTGGTGGTCGACCCGGATCTGGGGCGGGGTCTCGGCCGTGCGCAGCATCTCGCCCAGCTGCTCGGAGTCGTCGCGGACGTAGTTGACCTTGTACTTCTGGCCGCTGACGAGCTCGCCCGACACGACCCCGTCGCGGTCGGCGATGGTGGCGGTGCGCACGTCGCCGTTGGCGACCAGCTGCTCGAACTGGTCGAGGCGCAGCTTGCGGGGCTTGTCGCCGGAGCGGGCCAGGGCGCCGATGACCACCACCGCCAGGAGCGCGAGCAGGACATAGGACGCGGGCGAACGAAGGAGCTTCTTCACTCCCGTCAGGGTACCGACGGCTCGGGGCCCGCGTATGCGCAGACGTAAGGGAGGTTCCGGTAGCGCTCCTCGAGGTCGAGCCCGTAGCCGATGACGAAGTCGGACGGGATGTCGAAGCCGACGTAGCGCAGGTCGGGATCGTGCTTCTGGAGGCCGGTGCGCACGAGCAGGGCGCACACCTCCAGCGACGCCGGGCCCCGCGACCGGAGGTTCTTGCGGACGTAGGAGAGGGTGAGGCCGCTGTCGACGATGTCTTCCACCAGGAGGACGTGGCGGCCGGTGAGGTCGAGGTCGAGGTCCTTGACGATGCGCACCACGCCGCTGGTCTTGGTGGCGCTGCCGTAAGACGACACGGCCATGAAGTCGAACTCCACCGGCAGGTCGATGGCCCGGGCCAGGTCGCTCATGAAGACGAAGGCCCCCTTGAGGACCCCTACCAGGAGGAGCGGCGATCGCTCCCGGTAGTCGTCGGTGATCTGGCGGCCGAGCTCGGCGATCCGGGTGCGGAGCTGTTCCTCGGACACGACGACGGGCCCCAGGTTGGGGTCGCGGGTCGGGTCGGGCGCCACGTGTCGCGAAGGTACTGCCCCTACGGGTAGACCAGGGAGCCGCAGGTCAGGTGGGAGAGATGGCTGTCAGGACTGCTCGGCGGCACCGGCATGGGCCAGCCCACGACCGGGTCGAGCGTGGGCGGCTGGTTGCCCACGTCGAGGGTGTAGAGCTGCGACTGGCCGCTGAACGTGATCCCGTCGGTGCTGGTGGTGTCGAAGACCTCGACGCCCTGGTCGAACATGAAGCAGGCCACCCCGGCGGCGTTCATGACCGACGCCCCCACCGGCAGCTCCACCGGGTTGCCGTCGAGCACTGGCCGGACGAGCTGGCAGCCCTGGAACACGAAGATGGTCACGATCGAGGCGTAGGCCCCGCTGCCGACCTTCACCCACGCCACCTCGGATGGGTCCGAACCGTTCAGGTGGGCGGCGAAGATCGGCTCCACCGCGCCCGGCCCCACCGCCGCCACCACCTGGTCGTGGAAGCCGTCGCCCGCCATCTCGCCCCGGACGTGCCAGTCGCCACCGTCGAGGTAGACCCGCAGGGTGTCGGCCGTGCCGTCGCCGTCGAAGTCGACGGGGATGGTGTCGTCGGACGCGAGGGGGCGCGGGCTGCGATCGGCGGGCAGGACTGGGTGGTCGGCGCCGACGTCACCGTCGACCCGGGCGCAGGTACGACGGTGGTCGACGACGCGCTCGACCCGCCCCCGGTGGTGGTCGTGGACGCGGTGGAGGAGGGGGTCGCGGTCTCGTCGTCGCCGCCGCCCCCGCAGGCCACCAGCACCAGGCTCAGGGCGAGCACGACCCCGACCGACCTGCCCGTCCTGCCCATCCCGGACCTCCGTCGCCGACTCGGACCGGCGCGCCTCGCCGTGGCGGGAGGTTATCCCCCCGCTGGCGGCAGCGGAGTCCCAGGCTCCAGGCGGAGGCGTTGGCCGGTGCGGGCGACCCGCCGGCCGCCGCCGACCTCGGCCGCCCGGACCTCTCCCCGGGCGACGGCCAGCACCCGCTCGACGGCGGCCCCGTCGGGTGGGTGCTCGCAGCCGGCGGCGAGCCACCGGCGCACGGCCCGCCGGGCCAGGGCCGAAGGCGCGGCGGCCACCGCCCGGGCGTCGGTGGGGTCGAGGGCGGCGGCCAGGCCGTCGAGCAGCTCGGCCTCGTCCCGGAGCAGCGGCGCCTGGCGGGCGAGGACGGCGGCCACGTCGCGCTGGGCGATGGCGTCGAGCAGGGGCAACAGCTCGTGGCGGACGCGGTTGCGGCGGTGGACAGGGTCGGCGTTCGACGGGTCGTCCACCGGCGTCAGGCCCAGGAGCCGGCAGAGGGATCTGGTCTCGTGCCGCCGCAGGCCGAGGATCGGCCGCCGGGGCCCGGGGGCGATCCCGGCCAGTCCGTCCAGCCCGGCCCCCCGCACCAGGTTGAGCAGGACGGTCTCGGCCTGGTCGTCGGCGGTGTGGCCGGTGAGGACGTCGGCCGGCAGCACCCGGTAGCGGGCGGCCCGGGCCCTCGCCTCCAGGTTGGTTCCGGGCTCGACCATCACCCGTTCCGACCGGAACCCGGCCCCCGCCGCCGCAGCCGCCGCCCGCACCACCTCGGCCTCGGCCGCCGACTGATCCCGCAGCCCGTGGTCGACATGGACGGCGGTCACCTCGCAGCCGGCCGCCACCGCCAGTACGAGCAGGGCCAGCGAGTCGGCCCCTCCCGACACCGCGCACGTCACCGCCGAGCCCGGCCTCGCGAACGTGCACCGGGCCAGCAGCTCGGCGGTCAGGAGCCCGGCCGCCGGATGGTCGGCAGCCGGGGGAACGGCCGCCGGGGAATCGGTGGCCGGGGAATCGGTGGCCGGGGGAGGCGTCGTCAGCTGGCGGCGGCCCGCACGTCGGCCACCCGCGACACCCAGGCGTCGGGGTTGCGGATCTCGGGCAGCGTCGGCAGGTACTCGGAGCCCTCCCACAGCAGCGACACGTTGTCGGGGTCGGAGAGCTCGATGGCCTCCAGGAACTCCTCGCCCTCCTGGTACTGGCGCAGCTTGGCCTCCAGCCCGACCAGTCGTTGGACGAACCGCACCGTGCCGTTGGACTGCCGCCGCTCGTGGAGGACGTCGCGGAAGCGGCCCGCGCTCGGGATGCGGTCGGCCGCGGCCCGGTCCATGGTGATGTCGCCGTGGCCCTCGAGGACGCTCATCAGGCCCTGCATCTGCTGGAGGACGGCGTGCTGCTCCGGCCCCGCCAGCAGGGTGACCAGCCCTCCCTCGTCGAGGGGACTCCGGCCGGCCCGGATCTCCTCCACCGCCCGCCGCAGGGCGACCAGGAACATCTTGGGGTCGGGATCGAAGGCGGACAGGCTGGAGTCGACCAGCGACAGGAAGTAGGGCCGCATCCAGGGGATCCCGGTGAACTGGGCCCGGTGGGTGACCTCGTGGAGGGCCAGCCACAGGCGGAACTCACGGGGCGGGAAGGAGAAGCGCTTCTCCAGCGACAGGACGTTGGGGCCCACGTAGTAGACGATGTCCTGGTCGTCGGGGTTCTCGTTCTCGATGACGAGCATGTCGTACTGGCCCAGCACCCGGGTGGACATCCACCCGAGCAGCGCGCCCACCTCGGCGCCCGCGATGTGACGACCGATGGGGGCGACCTTGGTCTGGTTGACGCGCTCGCCGATGCGGTCGGTGAAGGGCCGCAGCAGGCGCTGGAAGGAGGCCAGGTTGGCCCTGATCCAACCCGCCCGGTCCGTGACCCGCACCCGGGCCGGCCCGTGCAGGGAGTGGAGCCCGGTCTGGATGCCGACCAGCTCCTCCGCCTCGGCGGTGAACTCCTTGAAGTCGGGCTCGAGCGAGGCGTAGTGGTACGACTCGGCCAAGGGTTCACTGCCGGCGACGCGCACCGCCACCTTCTCGGCCGTGTCCCAGGCGATGAAGTCGAAGGGGGGCGGGGCGGGAGACGCTGCGGTCACGGGGCTCCTACGTCTTGGGGTACTTGGCTGCCACCACTTTCACGAGGTAGCCCAGAATGAACGCGAGCAAACCGAGGACCGCCGACAGCGTCAGCACGGGGGCCAGCCAGTAGGTCCACGGTTTGGCGGCGAGCATCAGGTCCATTGGGGGAGCACTGTATCGGTGCCGACCCCCCAACTCGCCACATCACCGCCGTTCAGGAAGATGTCACCCCCGCCGGGCCCATCGTGCGGCGGGGGGCGGAAGCGTTGCGTTGTGGGTCAGGCGATCTTGCGACCGCGCACCCGGGGGACCGACATGGGCTCGTGCTGGTAGCAGAACTTGCCGTCGTTGTAGATCGACAGCCTGGTCTCGCAACCCGCCTGGCCGCAGACGCGACCGGCCTTGAACCGCTTGGAGGGCCGGTCATTCCCCGAGATCGGCTTGGCGCCGACGGAGGCTTCGGACATGCCCTTCACAACCGGCGGAAGGGCCGGCCTATTCCGGGGTGGCGCCGGGGTCTTCGAGGCGACGCAGGGCTTCGTAGACCCGGGCCCGAAGCCCCTCGGGCACCCGCTCTCGGCAGCGCTGGGCGATGATCACCCGCAGCTCGGACTCGAAGTCGAAGGCGTCACCGCACGGGGGGCAGTCGGCCAGGTGCATGGCGATGACGACCCGCCGCTCGTAGGTGAGCTCACCGTCGAGGTAGAAGTAGAGCTGCTCAACTGCCTCGTAGCAATTGTCATGCATGCGGCGATCCCTCCGGCACCAACCCTCGTTGCCGTCCGAATTCGTACAACCGCTTCTGCAACGCCTTTCTTCCGCGGTGGAGACGACTCATGACGGTGCCGATGGGGATGTCGAGGATCTCCGCGATCTCCTTGTACGAGAATCCCTCCACGTCGCCGAGGAGCACCGCCATGCGGAACTGCTCGGGGAGGGCCTCGATGGCTTCCTTGACCTCGGTCTCGGTGATGTGGTCGAGGACCTCGTCCTCCGCGCTGCGGCCGGCCGTGGCCCCCTCCGACCCGGCCAGGCGCCGGTACATGTAGAGGTTCTCGAGGTCTTCCAGCTCGGTCTCCTCCGGCCGCCGCTTCTTCGACCGGTAGGAGTTGATGAACGTGTTGGTGAGGATGCGGTAGAGCCAGGCCTTGAGGTTGGTGCCCTCCTGGAATCCCCCGAAGCCGCGGTAGGCCTTGAGGTAGGTCTCCTGGACCAGGTCTTCGGCGTCGGACGGGTTGCGCGTCATGCGCAGGGCGGCGGTGTAGAGCCCACCCATGTACTCCATCGCCTGGTCCGCAAAGGTCGCCTGGTCGGCCACGTTGGTCACGGTACTCCCAGCCAGAGACAGTCCCCGACCGCCCCTCGCCGCGGCCGGCGGGCTCGCTACCAGGAGCTGGTGATCTCCGGGCGGTGGTTCATGGTCTGGAGGACGACGCAGTAACGCTCGGTGAGCTTGCGCAGGGTCGCCAGCTGCTCGGCCGTGGCGTCGGAGTCGAGGTCGAAGCTGAGGCGGATGGCCCGGAAGCCCACCGGCGTCTGGCGGTCGACGGCCAGCGTCCCCCGGAAGTCGAGGTCGCCCTCGGCCCGCACCGTGCCCCCCGCCACCGGGATCGACAGGGCGGTGGCGACGGCCCGGAGGGTGACGCCGGCGCAGGCCACCAGGGCCTGGAGGAGCATGTCGCCGGAGCAGGCCGACAGCCCGTCGCCGCCGCTGGCCGGGTGCAGGCCGGCCTCCACCAGCGCCCGGCCGGTGTCGATCGAGCAGGTCACCGCCTCCTCGCCCAGCCTGCCCTCGGCCGACAGGGTCAACAGGGCGGCGCCGGGGTCCTCCCGGTATCGGTCCTTGAGCGGCGCCTGGATGGCTCGCAGGGTGTCGGCGTCCATGGCCGCCAGTGTGGCCGACTCAGGGGCTGGCCAGGACGGAGAGCACGGCCTCGGCCAGGTCTCCAAGCCCCGAGCACTCCTCGTCGAAGCCGTCGTCGGGCATGGTCGCGCCGAGCAGGTAGCTGTCGCCGGCGGAGGACGTGATCACGGCCGTTTCCACGCAGTCCAGCCCGGGCGCCACCCCCGGCTTGCCCCGCACCGTCGCCCCCGGGCCGAGGACCCGCATGGCGGCGTCGGAGAAGTAGCTGCCGGCGCCGGCCATGGCGTCGGAAAGGGCGTCGACGTCGGACGGGCTGATGGCGAAGCGCTCCTCGGCCGACAGCGAGCGGTCGAGCACCAGCCGCCTCACCGCCTCCGACAGCTCGAACAGGTCGGTGCAGTTGCCCTCGTCGGGACAGTCGTATTCGCCGGTCCCGTCCCGGGCCGGGACCACCGTGGACCGGCCCCCCTCCTCCAGGACCATCTCCGGTGACCAGCGCACGTCGATGCCGGCGTAGGACCGTTGGATGACGGTGGTGGGGAAGCCGTTGGCCGGGCTCAGGAAGTCGGCGTTGAGCCGGTCGAAGCCGGCGATGCGGATGAGCATGTCGTAGTCGGCGTTGTCGCTGACGAGGACGGCGGACTCGTAGATCTCCCGCAGGGTCCAGGAGTAGCCGGTCTCGAAGGAAACCGTGGCCGCGCCGGTGTAGCCGAGCGACGCCGCGAAGTCGAGGGCCCCGAGGGCGGCCAGGAGCTTGATCGACGACGCCGGCCAGAAGTCGCGGTCGAAGGCCCCGCCGCCGGCCATGTAGTCGACGTACCGGGGCGCCCCCGAGCCGTCACCTTCGACGACCCGGGCCGCGTACACGCTGGCGCCCCCGGGAAGCTCGTAGCCCGACGCGGCCAGGTCGAGCGGCTGGGGACCGGACTGCGCTCGCTCGTCGTCCGGAACCGGAGGGGCCATCTCCTCCGACCCGCGGTCGGGACCCGAGGCGGGGAGGCTCGCCGTCCCCATCCCCGTCCCAGTCGGTGTTCCGGCTTGCACGCTCGCGGTGACCCCGGCCACGAGGAGCAGCATCGCCACCGCGCATGCCAACGGTCGGACGGCGCCCCCAGCCATTTGGCCCACACGATGCCCAAATCAGCGCAGGGTGAACCGCCGGGAGATGATTCGGGCGACGATGGTGAGCACCAGGACGAGGACGATGAGGGTCAGCGCTGCGCCCCACGCCCGGTTCTGGGCGCCGATGAACGGCTGCTGGGCGTTGGCGAAGATCTGGGTCGACAGCGCCGCGTTGGAGCCCTCGAAGAGGTTGGCGTTCACGCTGCGGGCGGCGCCGATGGTGAAGAGCAGGGGCGCCGTCTCGCCCGCGGCCCGGGCCACGGCCAGCAGGCTGCCGCTGGTGATGCCGGGGAGAGCGGCCGGCAGCACCACCGTCATGATCATCCGCGACTTGCTCGCCCCCAGGGCGGCGCTGCCCTCCCGCAGGGAGTTGGGGACCAGCCGCAGCATCGACTCCGTGGACCGGATGACGATCGGGAGCATGAGCGCGCCCAGGGCGAGGGCGCCGGCGAAGGCGGACTGGCCGAAGCGCAGGACCCAGAGGGTGTAGATGAACAGGCCCATCACGATCGACGGCACCCCGGCCATCACGTCGGACAGGAACCGGATGGCGCCGGCCAGCTTCGAGCCCTGGCCGTACTCGGTGATGTAGACAGCCGCCAGGATGCCCAACGGCACGGCCATGAGGGTGGCGGCGAGGGTGATGAGCAGGGTGCCGGCGATGGCGGGCCCCATGCCCGGCCCCGGGAGCCGGGAGACGATGGGGATGTCCTTGGTGAGGAAGTCGAGGTCGACGACGCCGGCGCCCTTCTTCGCCACGTACAGGAGGGCGAACCCGAGCGGGATGGCAGCGGCCAGCACCGACCCGTACACGAAGGCGGTGGCGATGTTGTTCCGCACCCGGCGGGAGCGCTGGACGTTGGTGGACGTGAGGTCGATCGGAGCGGTCATCGCCGGCCCCTGATCGGCGCCGCGCTCACCGTCTTGCCGGCGATGGCCCGAGCCACGATGTTGACCACGATGGTCATGGCGAACAGGACCACCCCCATGGCGACGAGGGCCGAGCGGTGGAGGCCGCCCGACTCGCCGAACTGGTTGGCGATGACCGCGGCCATGGCGTCGCCCCCGCTGAAGAGGTGGAGCGTGAGGCGGGCGCTGGAGCCGATGACAAGGGCGGCGGCGATGGTCTCGCCCATGGCCCGGCCCAGCCCGAGCATCACCGCCCCGATCATGCCGCTGCGGCTGTGGGGGAAGATCGCCCCCCGCACCATCTCCCAGCGGGTGGCGCCCAGGGCCCACGCCGCCTCCTTCTGGCCCGCGGGGACGGTGTCGAAGACCTCCCGGGTGAGCGAGGTGACGATCGGGGTGATCATGAGGGCCAGGATGAGCCCGGCGGTGAAGAAGCTGCGGCCGTTGACGGGCTTGCCGAACAGGACGTTGAGCACGGGGACGGGGTCGACCTTGTCCGCGACCCAGTCGTAGACCTTGACGATCCACGGGGCCAGCACGATCAGCCCCCACAGTCCGAAGACCACCGACGGCACCGCGGCCAGCATGTCGATCACGTAGATCGTGATCCGGCGCAACCGGCGAGGCGCGAACTCGGACAGGAAGAGGGCGATCCCGAAGCTGATCGGCACCGCGAAGGCGAGGGCGATGGCCGAGACGATCATGGTGCCGGAGATGAAGGCGAGGGCCCCGAAGACGTCGACGTTGGGTGCCCACCGGGACCCGGTGATGTAGCCGATCCCCTCGTCGCTGAGCGCCGGCCCCGCCTTCTGGGTGGTCGAGACGGCGATGAGCAGCAGGATGGCCAGCACCGACAGGCCACTGGCCAGGGCGGCCAGCTTGAACGCCCGGTCGGCGAGCCGGCGGCGCTTGCCGTCAAGACCGAAGCCGGCCGGCGGAGGGCCGGCCGGCTTCAGGTCGAGGGTCGGGGTGGCTGTCACTCGTTACGGGGAGGGGACGACGATGCTGTCGATCTGAGCCAGGGCCTTGTCCCGCAGGCTGGCGGGCAGCTCGGCGTAGTCGACGGGGTTGGCCAGGTCCTGGCCGTCGGTGAGGATGAACGTGAGGAACCCCTTGATGGCATCGCCCTTGGCCTTGTCGGGCTGGTTCGTGTACACGAGGATCCAGGTGGGGGCGGTGATGGGGTAGGCGCCGTCGCCGTCGGCGTTGAGGGGGTTGTAGGACAGGTCGGGGTTGATCGTGGCGTTGGCCAGGGCCGCCGAAGCGGCGTCGAGCGTGGGCGCCACCTTCTTGCCCGCCTTGTTGACGATGGTGGCGAACTTGAGGCCGGTGGCCCTGGCGTCGGACAGGTCGACGTAGCCGATGGCGCCGGGGGTGTCCTTGACGATGGTGGCGACGCCGGCGTTGCCGTTGCCGGCCTGGGTGTCGGCCGGCCACTCGACGGTGGAGCCGGCGCCCAGGGTCCAGGTGTTGGGCGCGGCGGCGGCAAGGTACTTGGTGAAGTTCTCGGTGGTGCCCGACCCGTCGGAGCGGTGGGCCACCACGATGTCGGTGGACGGGAGGCTGGTGCCGGCGTTGAGGGCGGTGATGGCGGGGTCGTCCCACTTGGTGATCTGGCGCTGGAAGATCTTGGCGATGGTGTCGGCGTCGAGGACGACCACCGACGCGTCGAGGTTGTACGACACCGTGATCGGGGCGGCCACCGTCGGGAAGTAGAGGAACGGACCCTTGTACTTGGGCTTGTCCTCCTCCTTGACCAGGCCGTCGCTGCCGGCGAAGTCGACCACCCCGTCCTGCAGGTTCTGGCGGCCGGTGCCGGACCCGCCGCCGGGGTACTCGATGGTGAGGCCGGGCTGCTCGGCCTTGAACGCCTCGATGGCCACCTCGTAGAAGCCCTTGGGGAACGTCGCCCCCGAGCCCTTGAGGACGCCGGTGAGCTGGCTACTCGACCCCGTCCCGCCGCCGACGGTCGTGTCGTCGTCCGCCGACCCGCAGGCCGCGGCCCCCAGCGCGAGCACGACGGACAAGGCCGTCATCCTCAGGATCCCAGACTTGGTACGCGGCATCAGCGATCTTCCTCCCTCGAGGTCATATGTCGGTCGCGGACACTACGGAACAGGGTTGACCGGAGGCTGGCCGACAGGTGAACGAGCAATGAACGATCAGGGAAGTCGAAGCCGCCCCTATGACAGGACGGAGTCGTGCGCCGGGTGGCCATGGAGATTCCCGGTGACCATGTAGGCGACCCGCTCGGCCACGTTGACCGCGTGGTCGGCGATGCGCTCGAAGTAGCGGCCGACCAGCGCCACCTGGACGGCCAACTGCACCGCCGCTTCGTCGCGGGCGGGGAAGCTGAAGATCGTCCGGAAGAGCTCCTTCTGCAGGTCGTCCATCACGTCGTCCATGTCGGCCAGGGCCCGGGCCCGCACCTGGTCGCGCTCGGCGAAGGCGTCGGTGGCCACCTGGAGCTGGGCCGTGGCCTGCTCCCGCATGCGGTCGATGAGGCCCCGCAGCCGGGGGTCGAGCTGGCGGGGGTAGAGGCGGCGGGCGGCCTTGGCCACGTTGCCCATGAGGTCGCCGATGCGCTCCAGCTCGTGGACGACCCGGACGATGGTGACGAGGGTGCGCAGGTCGACGGCCATCGGCTGCTGGCGGGCCAGGAGGAGGTAGACCCGCTCCTCCATGTCGTAGGCCAGGGCGTCCATGAAGGCGTCGTCGGTGATGACCCGCTCGGCCGAGATGAGGTCGAACTCGAGGAGAGCCCCGGCGCCGGCCTGGATCGCCTCCGAGGCCATCGCCGACAGGCGGACGACGTCGGAGCAGAGCTCGGCCAGCTCCTCGTGGAAGACCTTGCGGGTCTCGGTCACTCATCCGAACCGGCCGGTGATGTAGGCCTCGGTGCGTTCGTTGCTGGGCGTGGTGAAGATGCGCTGGGTGTCGTCGAACTCGATGAGGACCCCGGTGCGGGTGTCGGACTCGGGGTTGACCTCGGCGGTGAAGAAGGCCGTCTTGTCGCTCACCCGGGCCGCCTGCTGCATGTTGTGGGTGACGATCACGATGGTGAACTCGGTCTTGAGGTCCTGCATCAGGTCCTCGATGCGGGTGGTGGCGATGGGGTCGAGGGCCGAGCAGGGCTCGTCCATGAGGATGACCTCGGGCCGGGTGGCGATGGTGCGGGCGATGCAGAGCCGTTGCTGCTGGCCGCCCGACATGTCGGTGGCGGGGGACTTGAGCCGGGACTTGACCTCGTCCCACAGGGCCGCCTTGCGCAGGGCCTGCTCGACGATGTCGTCCATGTTCCCCTTCATGTTCCCGATCCGGGGTCCGTAGGCCACGTTGTCGTAGATCGACTTGGGGAACGGGTTGGGCTTCTGGAACACCATGCCGATGCGCCGCCGCACCTCCACCGCGTCGACCGTGGGGCCGTAGAGGTCGAGGCCGTGGTAGCGGATGGTGCCGTCGATACGGGCCCCGTGGATGAGGTCGTTCATCCGGTTGAGGCAGCGCAGGACGGTGGTCTTGCCGCAGCCGGACGGGCCGATGAAGGCGGTGATCTGGTTGGCCTGGATCTGGAGGTTGACGTCGCGAACGGCCCGGAACTTGCCGTAGTAGACGTCGAGGCTCTGGAGGTCGAACACGGGCGCAGCCGCCGCCTCCGGCTCGGGTCGGTCTGGGCCCTTGACCTCGTCGGGCTGAGACGGGGCGCGACCCGTATTCGCCTTCGAATCTGGCGCTTGAACGGCAACCCAGTCCAACCGAACGTCAACGGGCGGGGTCATCGAGTCATCAACTCTCTTTGCTGGGGGTTGTCGGTCTCAAAGAGGAGCCGGGAGTAGTCGCACGGGCCGGTTCGAGGGGTCGCGGGCCAACAGCAGCTTTCCCAACGATATCGATTCGTTGACAACTCCGAAGCCGCTGTGCCCGAGGCCCTTTAAACCGGATGCTACGGCCGAAGAGGTTCCAGTGGGCTCTGCTCGTCACCACATCACTCCATTAGACCGCGGATGGACTGGACTCGTGTGTCGCGCCGGACCTTCGAACGTGTGACGTGCGAAATGGAGGGCGGGCAGGGGGTGGCGCCGAGGAGCCGACTGTCGCCTGAACATTGGCACCAGGGTCTCGGGACGGTGAGCTGTCGCCAGCGAGGAACTCAGAGGACACGATCACACGGCCTTGAATCTGGTGGACCTGGCGGACGGTCGCCGAACGACGCCCCGAGCTTCGCCGAATCAATTGCCGCCATATTCGGATCGATAGTTATGCATATTCTACGCGTACGCTTCGCAGGTTCAACAACACCGACGACGTTCGCTCGAACCTCCGTCTCCCGCTCGGTGTGGCCCGGAATCACGTCAAGTCCCCCGCGTTGGGGCGTCATCCCGCAACGTCCGTTCGCACGCCGTATGCCTAGTCGAGAATGGTGCCAGCGTCAAGTATGATTCTAAAAACAAACCAGAAGGTTGCGAAATAGACCTTGCTGAATGCCGCGTTCAATTTAACCAGACCAGCACAGGGTTCGGGGGCTACCTAGTCGCAGGAGGGCCCCTCTCTAGACTGACGAGATTTAGGCAGGTAGGTGCCTAAAGTCAGGAAACCCGTAAGTCAGCCCTGGGCCATTGCTTGGGTGTTTGCCACTGCATGCTTCATCATATGAACGACCTGTTCACCTATTTTGAGTGTATGATCAGAAATGCCCTCGACGTAGTGGCCAGCCTGAGTAATTCGAATGGCCGTGCTTCCGGGAATCTGCCCTTCATCGCGGGCGTGCTGTGCGCGGTGGAGCAGATCAGCAGGTCGTCCATTTTCGTGTTGGTCTCGATGAGTTCCGCAGCTGCCGCAGGTCCCGTTGGTGAAAAGCCCGTGCCGCTAGGCGTACCTGGGCACTGGCCTGGTCCCGCATCGTCTCGATGAGTCGGCGCAGTTCGATTGGCAGGCTCATGGGTGCCGATCGCCCTGAAGCTCGCGCCATCGCGGCTTAAGGTACCGATCTGCTCGAGTTCATGTGCAGCTCGCAAAGCCGTCGTCAGCATTCGAAGATCACATGCAACTGGCTGTTGCCGTGCGACCATAAGACAAATTCGGTCATCCATATCGTGAGCAAGACCAGCCAGCAACCTTGGGTCTATCACGACCTTGTCAGAGCTTGTCCCGTTGTTGAGTAGAAGGGCGGTCCCAGCTCGAATTGCATCAGTAGCCATTCCGGCAAGCCTCATTACATCGCTATCGAGCTGGTTCAGTTCCTTGTGATAGGCTTTGCGCGTATCATTCATTGATCCGTACTCCGGTCTCAGCCGCACCGTCCAGTGACGGGAGTGCTAGCGCGGGACTTAGTTGGGAGGATATGGATTACCCGAGTCATCGTCCTCAGAATCGGAGACCCATAGAGATAGCGTCGGACGTCAGCCGGGGTCGAAGAAGCCCGTCCATCGGACGATGAACTCGTGTCGTCACAGTTCAGACCGCCAACATCGGCACTGTCCAAGAGAAGCGATCTACTCGGAGCCCGACGTTTGATGTCGACAAGCATGCCCGAGCACAGGTGCTTGTCGTCATGGAAAGGTCCCCACGATTCGACAGCCTAGGGACCAGGTTGACCGCGAGGGGTACTTCGGTGAACGGCAGATGAATGATGGGGGACGGGCTGCGCCGCCGGCGGCGGTCAGCCGGCGCGGCGGGCCGCCTGGGCGACGGCGAACTCGAGGCGCCGGCCGAAGGTCTTCTCGAACAGCTGGCGCTTGCGGCGCCCGCCCCACAGCTCCATCTGGAGGTCGCCGGAGCCGGTGACGTCGACCCGTACCCGTGACTTGTCGACGTCGACGTCGATCGAGGTGACGGTGCCCGTGTGGCTGAGGTCGAGGCCGTCGGCGACGCGGAGGATGCCGGCCAGCCTGGTCACCTGCTCCTGGAGCTCGGGGTTGAGGGTGTTGAAGGGCTCGTGGGAGGGCTTGGGCTCGCCCCGCCGGTGGTAGCGGGCCAGGCAGGCGAGGGCGTCGACCTCCTCCGGGTCGTAGCCCCGGAGCTTCCCGTGCTGGATCAGGTAGGCGGTGTGCTTGTGATGCGACTCGTGGGCCACGTGGGTGCCGATGTCGTGCAGCAGTGAGGCGTGTTCGAGCAACTCCCGCTCGTCGGGGCCGTAGCCGTGGAGCGCGGCGGTGGCGTCGAACAGGTCGAGGGCGAGCCGGGCCACGTGGCGGCTGTGGGCCTCGTCCCAGTTGCAGCGGCGGGCCAGTCCGAGCACCGACGAGCGGCGGATGGCGTGGGCATCGCTCGTCCACAGGGCGGGGTCGGCCCGGCCGATGACCTCGAGCACGATCCCCTCCCGCAGGGCCCACGCGCTCATCGTCAGCTCGGCGATGCCGAACAGCTCCATGGCCACCGCCGCCACCATCGAACCGGCTGGCATCTGGTCGGACCGGCGGGCGTCGAGGCCGACCATCTTGGTCCGCTGGGCGAGGGTGGCGGCCATGATGTCGGCGTGGACGGCGTCGACGTCCTCCCGGCTGACGGTGACGTGGTTCAACGACGCCGGCACCACGCCCGTGCGGCGGGCCGCGGCCATGCGGGCCAGGTCGGACAGGGTGCCGCTGGTGGCGATGGTCATCGTGGGCCGGAGGGAGGCCATCTCCTCCGCCACCGGGGCCAGGGCGGCGGTGATGCGCTCCCGCAGGCGGCGGGCGTCGTCGGCTGACGGGGGGTCGTCGCGCACCAGCTCGGTGGTGAGGCGGCCGACGCCCAGGGGGAGGGTGGCCGCTCGTAGCAGGCCCTGGGGGCCGCCCACCATCACTTCCAGGCTGCCGCCGCCCAGGTCGAGGCACAGGGCCGGCCCGGGGTCGATGACCACGCTGGCCCGCACCGCCTGGAAGATCAGGCGGGCCTCCTCGATCCCGCTCAGGAGGGTCACCCGGACGCCGGTGGCGGCGTAGATGGCGTCGATGACCTCGCCGCCGTTGTCGGCGTCGCGGATGGCGCTGGTGGCGCAGGCCATGATCTCGACCGCCCCCAGCCCGTCGGCCTGGGACTTGAACCGCTGGATGGTTGCGATGGCCTTGGCCAGCCCGGCGTCGGTGACCCGGCCCTCCCGGCTGACCATGTCGCCCAGGCGCAGCGTCTCCTTGTCGCGGGCCAGGGGGACGAAATGGCCGTCGGCGGAGGCGTCCACCACCAGCAGGTGGAACGAGTTCGATCCGAGGTCGAAGGCGGCGACGCGCATGGGTGTCTTTCGATGGTACGACCGGAAGGTGGCCTACCCGGGACGAGCCGGCAAACGGCTGGTGAACGGTCAGGTCGGTACGGGCGGTGGGGGCAGGTAGCGGACGGGGGCCAGCTGCCCGTCCTTTCCCTCCACGATCCAGGTCGAACCCTTGGCCATGGCCAGCTCATCGTCGTGGTGGGCGAGGCCCACGAGGAGGTTCCAGACCACGTCGCCGTGGGTGCAGAGGACGGCGGTGGCGCCGGCCAGCTCGGCCACGAGAGCGCTCACGTCGGCCGTCGACGAGCCCTCGGCCAGCGCCGGGTGGACCTCGACCGACCGCCGCCGCGCACTGGCGAGGGGGACGACCGTCTCCAGGCACCGCACGTAGTGGCTGGACAGGATGGGACCGGTCGGAAACTCGGCCAGCAGGTCGACCAGCCCCACCGCCTGGCGGCGGCCCTTCCCCGACAGCGGCCGCCGTTCGTCGGGACCCTCCCATCGCTCCCGGTCGCCGGCGTGGGCGTGGCGGACGACGAGGAGCGTGGTCAACCCTCCACCTTCAGCGAGCGCAGGACCTCCCGGTCGCGGTCGTAGCTGAGGAGGTCGGCCGCGTCGTCGACGGGGAGCCAGCGCACGTCGTCGACCTCGTCGTTGGGCACGAAGGTCGATGACACGTCCCCGGCTTCCCCGACGATCGGCGTCATGGCCCAGTAGCGAACGGTCTTGTCCCGGCCGAAACGGTCCTGATAGGAGCTGCTCGGCAGCTCCGGCCCCAACCGGCAGCGCAGCCCCGTCTCCTCCTCGACCTCCCGGATGGCGGCGTCGGCCTCGTCCTCCCCCTCGTGGAGCTTGCCCTTGGGCAGGCTCCAGTCGTCGTACTTGGGCCGGTGGACGAGGATCACCACCGGCTGGCCGTCGTCCGCCCGCTTCCACACCACCCCGCCCCCCGCCCGCACCGGCCCGGGCGAGCGGCCCAGACCGAGGCGGCCCAGGCTCAGGGGAGCCACGTGCGCAGCTTCGGATCCTTCGCCTCGCGCCACGCGGCCCACCACGCCTGCCGGCAGGCCTCGGCCTCCGCCCGTTCCATGGCGATGAGCTCGCCCGCCACCAGGGCCGAGACGCCCTCGTCGGTCGCCGCCTCCCGCAGCCAGGTCTCGGCCACGGTGGCGTCCTGGTGGTCGCCGAGCACACCCTGGAGCCCGGCCACCGCCGAGGCCAGGGCCTTGGCCTTCTTGCCCACCACCGGCGCCACCGCCTCCACCGCGTAGCGGACCCGCTTGGCCCGGATGCGCACCGCGTGCAGCTGTTCGTCGGGCGGCGGGTCGTCGAGATCCTTGACCGACTTGGCCAGCTTCTTCCACGGCTTGAGGACGAGGGCGGGCAGCACCGCGGTGGCCTTGCCGTCGGCCTCGGGGAGCAGGCTCGGCTCCTGGGCCGCGATCACCAGCCGATCGAGGAGGGCGACGTAGCGGGGACCGGCCATGGCGTCGAGCAGGGTGGCCCGGGCCTCCTCCCGCTGCTGGACCAGCCGGCGGACGATGCTGGCCGCGCCACCGGCGTCGGCCGGATCCAGGGTGGCGGCCTGGCGGCGGAGCCGCTCGAGGAGGACGTCGGCGTCTCGGACCGTGCCCAGCGCTCCACCAAGCCACTTCAGCTCGGCGACCAGCTCGGCCAGCCACTCGGGGTCGAGGAGCGACTCGAACGTCTGCAGGTCTGAGCGCAGGCGGCGGGTGCCCACCCGGGCCTGGTGGACGTCCTCGGGATCGTCGCCGATGCGAACGCCCGCGTCGTGGCGGAGGATGCGGATCACCGATGCCGCCATGGCTCCCCGCACCACGTCGCCGGCGGTGGCGTCGGCGCCCGGCTTCGCCTCCACCAGCTCGGCCCGTTCGCGGGCCCGCGCCCCCAGCGCCCGCACCACCTTGGGGATCGGGTCCACCGCGCCCGCGCCGGCGGCCCGCAGGGCTGCGACCACGGCCTCCAGGAGGGCGCCGCCGGCCCCCGCCTCCAGCTCCACCTCGATCTCGCGGAAGCGGCTGGCCAGCTTCCGGCCCTCGTACACCGACACCTCGTCGTCGACCACCTCGGCCAGCCGCTGGCCCTCGGCATCGAGCAGCTCGACGCCCCGGCGGACGGTGCGCAGGCGGGCGGCCGCCACCAGCCGCGCGCTGCGGGCGTAGGCCCGCACCAGGCCGGCCACCTCCAAGGGCACGGTGCTCGACGCCGTCCCCTGGAAGGTGAGCTCCCGGCGGACGAGCGCGGGGCCGTCCTCGCCGTCGGCCAGCTTCACCGTCCACCCGGTGCCGTCGCCGCTGCGGTAGCGGAGGCTGGCGCCCCACCGGGCCAGCCGGAGGTCGGCGGTGTCGTAGTAGACGGCGTCGAGCCGGCGCTCGGGCAGGGCCCGGACGGTTACCCCTTCAAGCACGCCGGTGAGGTCGGGCAGGGCGAACCCGGCCCACGCCCCCAGCTTCGCCTCCCGCTCCCGCGTCGCCTTCATCTGGTCGCCTTCATCGGGTCGCCTTCATCGGGTCGCCTTCACGGCTGGGGACCGGCGCCGGGGCCGGTCGTCATCGGGGTCTTGCGCTCGGGATCGCGGCGGGCGCGGATGAGGGCCAGCTCCTGCAGGCGGTCGTGGGTGTTGCACCGGCCGCGGGGGCTGACCCGGCTCCACTGCCCGTCGGCGCCCAGCGTCCAGGCCAGGACGTCGTCGGCCAGATTGACGTCGAGGATCTCCTGGAGGCGGGGGGTGAGGGCGGGGTCGACCACGGGTGTCACCGCCTCCACCCGGCGGTCGAGGTTGCGGGGCATGAGGTCGGCCGACCCTATGTAGTAGTGGCGCTCGGCCCGGTCGCCGAAGGCGAAGATCCGGGAGTGCTCGAGGTAGCGGCCCACGATCGACCGCACCCGGATGTTCTCCGACAGCCCCGGCACCCCCGGGCGCAGGCAGCAGATCCCCCGGACGATGAGGTCGATGCTCACGCCGGCCGACGACGCCTCGTACAGGGCGGTGATGAGGTCCCAGTCGACCAGGCTGTTCATCTTCATCACGATCCGGCCGGGACCGTCGGGGTCGGTCTTCTCGTTGCGGATGAGCTCGGTGAGCCGGGCCCGCAGGGAGGTGTTGGCCACCAGCAGGCGCTTGTACTGCACGTGGCGGCTGTAGCCGGTGAGGAAGTTGAACAGGCGGCCGAGGTCGGCGGTGAGGTCCTCGTCGGCGGTGAGGAGGCCGATGTCCTCGTAGAGGCGGGCGGTGCTGGCGTTGTAGTTGCCGGTCCCCACGTGGCAGTAGCGGCGCAGCCCGTCGGCCTCGTTGCGCACCACCAGGGCCGTCTTGGTGTGGGTCTTGAGCCCGACCAGCCCGTAGACGACGTGCACGCCCGCCTCTTCCAGGGCCCGGGCCCAGGCGATGTTGGCCATCTCGTCGAAGCGGGCCTTGAGCTCGATGAGCACGACGACCTGCTTGCCCGCCTCCGACGCGTCGATCAGGGCCTTCACGATGGCGCTGTCGCCCGACGTGCGGTACAGGGTCTGCTTGATGGCGAGCACGTTGGGGTCGGCCGCCGCCTGGCGCACGAAGGCCTCCACCGAGGCGGTGAACGACTCGTAGGGGTGGTGGACGAGCACGTCCTGCGACCGGAGCACGGTGAAGATGTCGCCCGGCGTCTCGCCGATGCCGGCCAGGGCGGGGGGGACCACGGGCATCCACGGCTCGTCCTTGAGGTCGGGACGGTCGAGGCCGTGCAGCGCCCACAGGCCCCCGAGGTCGAGGGGACCGTCGATCTCGTAGACGTCGTCGTCGTCGAGGGCCAGCTCGTGGACGAGGAGCCGGCGGACCTCGGCCGGCATGCCCCGGTCGATCTCCAGGCGGACGGCCTCGCCGAAGCGGCGCCGGCGCAGGTTGAGGTCGATGGCGGCCAGCAGGTCGTCGGCCTCGCCCTCCTCCAGGTCGAGGTCGGCGTCGCGGGTGACCCGGAAGGTGCAGTGCGACTCCACTTCCATGCCCGGGAACAGCTCCCCCAAGCGGGCGGCGATGATCTGTTCGAGGGGGACGAACCGCTCGCCGTCGGGCAGGGGCACGAACCGGGGCAGGGGCGCGGGCACCTTCACCCGGGCGAACCGGCGCTCGCCGGTACGGGGGTTGCGCACGAGCACGGCCAGGTTCAGCGACAGGCTGGAGATGTGGGGGAAGGGGTGGCCCGGGTCGACCGCCAGCGGCGTGAGCACCGGGAAGATGCGCTTGTCGAACAGTTCCCCCAGGAAGGCCCGGTCGTCGTCGTCGATCTGGTCCCACCCGCACAGCAGGATCCCGGCCGCCGCCATCGCCGGCACCACCCGATCGGAGAAGATCTTCGACTCCTCGTCCATCAGGTCGACCACCCGCAGCCGGATGGCCCGCAGCTGCTCCGTGGGCGTGAGCCCGTCGGGCGAGGAGCCGCCCAGGCGGGCCGCCTCCTGCTCCTTGAGGATCGCCACCCGCACCTGGAAGAACTCGTCGAGGTTGCTGGCGAAGATGGCGAGGAACTTGGCCCGTTCGAGCACCGGGGTGCCGGTCACGTCGGCCTGGGCCAACACCCGGTAGTTGAACTCGAGCCAGCTCAGCTCCCGGTTGAGGTAGGGCGAATCGGGGGTGGGACGGGGGAACTCGCGGACGACCCCGGTGGTGGGCTCGGCGACACCCGCGACGACCTCCGGGGTGGCAGATGCGGCGGGGTCCGGCACTGTCCTCCCGTTCCTCCGGCTTGAAGACTGGACCGCTGGAAGACTTGACGCGCGAAGCGGCTCGGCAGGCGAGCGCTGCGGTCAGGCTAGCCCGTCCGGCGGGCGAACCGGAAGGGGCCGTCGGGTGAACAATTCCTGGCATGCAAGTGGTCGGCGCCTGGTTTTCTACGGCTGTTCAGGTCCGATGACGACAGTGGAAACTCGCCCGTCACCCGGCCGGCCCACACTCCACTGGTGGCCGTCACGCTCGTCCCGCCCTCCACCTCGGAGACGCGCCCGCGCGACGGCCGAGGTGTCGACCAGCACCCGTCGTCGATCCCGACGGTGCTCGTCACCAACGACGACGGCGTCGCCGCGCCCGGCCTGGCCTCGCTCGCGGCGGCCGCGGCCGGGATCGGCCACGTCGTCGTGGTCGCCCCTGTCGACGACCGCAGCGGGGCGGGGGCGGCGGTGGCGCCGGCGTGGCTCGACGAGGGCATCCGCCTGTCGAAGGTCTTCGTCGAGGGGCTCGGGCCGGCCTACGCGGTCGACGGCCCGCCCGCCCTGTGCGTCCTGGCCGGCGTGTCGGGCGGGCTCGGCGTGCGGCCCCGGATGGTCGTGGCCGGCGTCAACCGGGGCCCCAACACCGGCCTCGCCATCCTCCACTCGGGCACGGTGGGCGCGGCCCTCACCGCCGGCAACCTCGGCTTCCCCGCCCTCGCCGTCAGCATCGACTCCACCGCTCCCGTTCATCTCGACACCGCCACCACGGTGGCGGCGGCCGCGATGGGCTGGCTGCTCCAGGCGCCCGCGGGCACGGTGCTCAACGTCAACGTGCCCGACCTGCCGTTCCACCAGGTCCGAGGCGTCCGAGAGGCCCCCTCGCCCGCTTCGGCACGGTGGAGGCCACCATGCGGGCGGTGGGCGCCGGGGCCGGCGACACCCTCCACGTCCGGCTGGGCACGGGTGGGGGTAGGTCCGACGGGGGTACCGACGCCACCCTGCTGGCAGCCGGCTTCGTCACCGTGACCTGCGTGGCGGGCGTTCGCTTCGGAGGCTGGACGGGCGTGGCCCTCCCGATCAACCAGGCCCTTCGCTCTCGTAGCGGTAGCCCAGCTTTCGGAAGGTCGTGATCCGGCTGGTGTCGGCCCCGCCGCCCTCGATCTTGGCCCGCAGCCGTTTCAGGTGGGCGTCGAGCGTGGCCGCCCGGCTCTGCGGCCCCGGTCCCCACACCTCCTGGATCAGGAACCGGCGGGGGACGATGCGCCCCGCCCGTTCGAGGAGGATGCGCAGCACGCCGAACTCCTTGAGCGTGAGCTCCACCCGTCGGTCGCCGACCCACACCTCGTGGGCGGACCGGTCGAGGCGGATGTCGCCCACCCGCACGACCGACGTCGCTTCCTGCCGGCGCTGTTGCTCCTCGGCCCGGCGGAGCAGGCCCCGCGCCCGGGCCCGAAGCTCGCGGAGGTCGACCGGCTTGACCACGTAGTCGTCGGCCCCCACCTCGAGGGCGACGGCGACCTCGAGCTCGGAGTCGACCGTGGTGACCACGACGATGGGCACGGTCGATGCCGACCGGAGCCGGCGGCACACGTCCAACCCGGGCTGGTCGGGAAGCACCAGCTCGAGCAGGACCAGGTCGGGAGGGTCGGCATGGAAGGCGGCGACGGCCGCCCGGCCGTCGGGGGCGTGCACCGAGACGAACCCGGCCTCGGCCAGGCCGTCGGCCACCCGCCGGACGCAGGCGTCGTCGGGGTCGACGATCAGGACGGTGGGCGGGGACGGTGCCATCGGGTCCCGGCGACGGTACGGACCGGCGGTTGCCGTCCGCCGACGGCCAGGTGAACCCCGGGTGAGCCGGGGGAGAACAGTCGGTGCCGGCCGGTGAGGGAGATTCACGCGCGGTCCACCCGCTGATCCCCCGGCCGACAACGGGCGTTCATCGGGGTGGGATAGACCTGCACGCAGTGGCCCGAGCGGGGCGCCGTCCCACGACCGCGGCGCCCCACTCCGGCGTGGGCCACGATCGGCCCGGGGCCGGCACGGGGGGTACCGTGACTCTGCACATTGCGGACGTGCGTCGGCGGGCCGTCCCGGACTGGGGAGAACGCCATGAAAGCCATCGCTCGTAGTCGCTACCTCCTCGCTTGCATCCTGGGCACCGCGTTGGTGCTGGGGCTGGGCGGCAGCGGGCTGGTGTACGCCGCCGGTTCCGCCCAGGTCACCGACCCCACGCTCCACACCTGCTACCCGTCCACCGCGACATCGCTTCAGCCGCTCTTCGTGACCCGGACCGGCGTCTGCCCCACCGGGTTCACCGCCATCGACATCAGCCAGCGAGGCCCGCAGGGGCCGCCAGGACCCCAGGGGCCCATCGGTCCGACCGGACCCCAGGGCGCGACCGGAGCCACGGGTGCGACCGGGCCCACCGGCCCCACCGGCCCAAGGGGCCTGACCGGCCTGACCGGTGCGACCGGGCCCACTGGTCCGACCGGGCCCACCGGTCCAACCGGTCCACGGGGCCTCACCGGTCCGACCGGTCCCCAAGGCGCCGCCTGCCTGGCGACCAACCCCGCCTGCCGAGGCCCGGCCGGCGCGGCCGGGCCGGCGGGCGTCTCCGGCTACGAGGTCGTTCACAGCGGCGACATCGTGTTCGAGGCGTTCGAGACCAAGGACTTCTTCGTGGACTGCCCGGCCGGCAAGACCGCGATCTCGGCCGGCTGGGGGATCCTCGGCGGCCAGTCGGCGGTCGACCTGATCGGTTCCGTCCCCTCTGGGCAGTCGTGGGGCTTCCGCGGCGACAACCCGGCCGCAGTCAGCCAGTTCGCCCGGGCCACGGTGGTGTGCGCCTTCACGTCCTGACGGGCGGCCGCCTGCCCGGCTACTTCTCGTACCGGTAGCCCAGGCCCCGAATCGTCGTGATGCGGCTGGGCCGGGCCGGGTCGTCCTCGATCTTCGACCGCAGCCGCTTGACGTGGACGTCGAGGGTCTTGGTGTCCCCGACGTAGTTCGGACCCCAGATGCGGTCGATCAGGGTGTCGCGGGTGAGGACGCGGCCGGCGTTGTCGAGCAGCAGCTCGAGTAGCTCGAACTCCCGCAGCGGCAGGGCGACCTCGGAGCCCCGCACCATCACCCGGTGGCGTTCGGCGTCGAGGGCGACGTCGCCCACTTCGAGCACCTCCACCGAACCGTCATCGGGCTCCGGCTCCGGCCCCGCCCGGCGCAGCACGGCCCGCACCCGGGCCACCAGCTCCCGCAGCCGGTAGGGCTTGGTGACGTAGTCGTCGGCCCCCACTTCCAGGCCCACCACCGCGTCGACCTCGGAGTCCTTGGCCGTGACCATGATGATGGGGATCGACGACCGGGCCCGGATGTGCCGGCACACGTCGATGCCCGAGATCCGGGGGAGCATGAGGTCGAGAAGGACGACGTCGGGACGGGAGGCGTCGAACGACTCGATGGCCTCGGCCCCGTCCCGGGCGACGCGCACCGCGAAGCCCTCCCGGGTCAGACCCAGGGTGAGAGCCTCGACGAAGGACTCCTCGTCCTCCACCACCAGCACCGTCGGGCGGGTGTCGGCGATCACCGGGTCGACCGAGGCAGGCGCAGGGTGAACGTGGAACCCTCTCCCTCCCGGGAGGCGACCACGACGGTGCCCCCGTGGTTGGTGGCGACGTGGCGGACGATCGAGAGGCCCAAGCCGGTGCCGCCCGTCTCCCGGCTCCGGGCGCGGTCGACCCGGTAGAAGCGCTCGAAGACCCGTTCGAGGTCCTTGGCCGGGATGCCGATGCCCTGGTCGCGGACGGTGACGACGACCCACCCGTCGTCGAAGGCGGCGTCGACCTCGACGACCGACCCCGGCTCCGAGTACTTGACCGCGTTGTCGAGCAGGTTGACCAGGGCCGAGACCAGCTGGCGCTCGTCGCCGAGCACCGGCATCGGCTCATCGGGCACCGTCACCAGCACCCTGACTTCACGCTGGGCGGCGACCGCGGCCAACCTGTCGGCCGCCGTGGCCACCACGTCGAGGATGTCGACCGAGGTCTCGACCAGCACCCCGCCGGCCTCGATGCGGGACAGGTCGAGCAGGTCGCCGATGAGCCGGCCCGCCCGCTCCGCCTCCGACATGATGTGCCGAGCGAGCCGGCGGACGATCTCCGGATCCTCCTCGACCGCGAGGGCCTCGGCGAGCACGCCCAGGGCCCCGATCGGCGTGCGCAGCTCGTGGCTCACGTTGGCCGCGAAGTCGCGGCGCACCGCCTCCAGCCGGCGCCGCTCGGAGATGTCCTCCACGAAGGCGATGGTGCCGAGGGGGACGTCGGTGGTGCCCAGGGGCACGGCCGTGATGTCGAGGGTGCGGGGTGGGGGACCGTGCAACTCGAGCGTCTGGCTCGACGTGTTGCCCTGCTGGGCGTCGGCGACCAACGTGTCGACGGTCGCCGCCACCAAGGCCGCGACATGCCGGTTGGTGTCGAGCTCGGCGTGCTGGCGGTTGCGGAGGACGAGCTGGCCGCGGGCGTCGTGGATCACGATCGCCGACGTGAGGGCGTCGAGCGCCCGCCGCAGGCGAACGGTCTCGGCCACCGCGTCGGCGGCCATCTGCTGCGAGTCCCGCAGGGCCCGGTCGGCCTCCTCGTTCCGGTGCCGGCGGAGGGGCGTGCTCACCCCTCGGTCGGTTTCATCGGCTGGCTCGTTCCGGCTCGCTCACGGATTGGTGCTCCTCGGCTCCCGGTCGTGGCCCCGACGTTAGGGACGGGTTGCATCCCCCCGCTAGCGGTGCGGTGAACGCCCGGTGAACGAGAGGCGAAATCACGGCCCGCGAGGATCCAGGCTACCGGCGGCGCGGTCGGATCGCAGCCGTCCGAACTTTCTCCTAAAGGTCGGACCCACCGGTGCCGATACCCCCGACGGGGGCGACGTCCAAGCGGGCTGGGATAAGGGGTGACGAGAGATGGTCAAGAAGCGGTTCGACCTGTGGTTGGCCCTGTGCATCCTCTTCGGGGTGGTGCTGGTCCTGTTGGCGGGCTTCAATCGCCTCGGGATCGACATCCAGATCCCGGTGATCAGTGGGTCGTAGGTTCGGAGCCGCCGCCCGCGGCCCCCGGTGGATGCAAGAAACTGGTCTCGGCCGGACAAAGCCGGACAGGGCCGCCCGCCGACAAACGGGCCCTGTCCGGGACGTCGAAACGTCGATGCCGGGCGGTTCTCGGGGAGGGCCGAGCCGGTCGGTCCCGGAGACGAACCTCAGCTCGACCGCTGGTACGTCACGACCATGGCGCCCCGATTCGTCTGCGACCCGACGTAACCCGGCGCCCGCTTCCCGGGCACGAACTCCGGCCCGCTGAGCACCGTCCACCCGTCGGCGAGCATCGACTCCATGTGCCTGTCCATGGGGATGCTCTGGAACGCCTTCTTCAGGTAGAACTTCTTCCCGAGGGCGCTGTACGTGACCGTCTGTATCTCCACCAGCACCCTCCCTCGTAGGCCGTGACCCGTCGCCTCGGCTCCCAAGCTGCAACCACAGCCGAGAGTGTCCCCGGTATCACCGCCGCACAGCTCGGCGCGACCGGCCACGTCGGCTCCTACCCTCCAGCCAGGCACTTCAGGACGAACGCCTGGAGCGCCTCGATCTCCGCCCCGTTCCACGCCGGCCACCGCCACGTCCCCAGGGGCCCGGCGGGGATCCAGGTGGCCCACATGTAGGCGTACCTGTCGTAGCCGTAGTCGCGGAAGTTGTCCGGTGCCGCTACCGAGAAGGCCCCGGCCGGGCGCCGACCCTCCAGAATGCCGTACTGGTTGATCGTCCACGGCTTGCGCCCGTTGTGCTCGGCGCCGCCGTCGTAGGCGTTGAGCTTGGCCATCGACACCGAGATCCACCGGTCGATGCAGGCCCGGCCCTGCGGGGTCGCCCACGGCTCCGGGGGGACGGCTGACATCTCCCGACGATATCGCCGGACGTCCCGCCGACAGTGCCGACCCGGCGCAGAAGGGCTCGGCGTCAGAACCGATATCGGGTCTGGGCGAAGTCGCCCTTGGCGAAGGCGAGAACCTTGGTCGGGACGACCTCGAACACCAGCGCCTCGCCCGCCTCGCCCTGAAAGGCCCCGTCGGCCACGTCGTAGTGCCAGTCGCCGTGGTACTTCGACTCCCAGGCGTCGGCCAGCCGCCGCAGCCGAGCCTCGTCCGTGACCCGGCGGGCCTCGCCCTCGATCACCACGTCGAGTCCCGCCTTCCAGGCGTTGTTGCCGGTGGTGAGCGCGCAGTGGCTGTTGCGGTCGAGGTTGACGCCCTTCTGTTCGTCGGCGCCGGTGCAGAAGTGCAGGACGCCGTCCAGCCACACCGCCGGGAGGGGGGTGACATGCGGGCGCCCGTCGGGCCGGACCGTGGAGATCCAGAACAGCTCGGCCTCATCGATCACCCGGCGAGCGTCCTCCCACGGGGTCACGACCGCCCCCGGCTCGCTGAAGCGGGCATCGAGCTCGGCTACCGGATCCGTACCTGCCATCGCGTTCCCCCTCGTCGTCCCGTGGTAGACGTCGTGGGACCGGTGGACTCATCGCTCGGCATGTGACTCCGGCGACGTCACTCCGCCGTCGCCCGCGCGATGCCTGCCAACCGGCCGCCCGTCACCTGCAGGAGGTCGGGGACGGTCAGCTCGAGCTCCAGGCCACGACGGCCCCCGCGGACGAAGACGGTGTCCCACTCCGACGCGCTGGTGTCGACGAGGGTGGTGAGCAGGCGCTTCTGCCCGACCGGGCTGATCCCACCGACGACGTAGCCGGTA
This sequence comes from uncultured Acidimicrobiia bacterium, assembly GCA_963836205.1. Classification (GTDB taxonomy): domain Bacteria; phylum Actinomycetota; class Acidimicrobiia; order Acidimicrobiales; family AC-14; genus JAXDMK01. The sequence continues at coordinate 203,344 of CAWIIV010000007.1, forward strand.
GCCCGCTGGGCTGCATCCGGCGGGGCCATCGCGGCGGCCTTGGCGTGCAAGGCGGCCGCCAGCGCCTTGAGGTCGACCTGACGGGTGACCGGGACCAGGGCCACGACGAGGTCGCCGTCGACCGAGCAGACGAGCGTCTTGAAGATCCGCGCCGGCTCGGTCCCGAGCGCCTCGGCCACCTTCTGGCCGTAGGACGCGACCGCCGGGTCGTGGTCGTACCGGTGGACCCGGTGGGCGATCCCCGCCCGGACGAGGGCTGCGACGGCAGGCGTCGGCGCGGACACGAGCCCCATGATGTCCCCTACTCGGACTGGGGCAGGTGGACCTTGGCGTCCTCGTAGGTGGCGTCGCCGGTGGATTCGGCCGGCCCGTAGACGAGAGACAGCACGCCGGTCTCGAAGGTCGCGGAGGAGAGGAGCGTGAGAGGAACCGGGTCGCCCTCGTCGAACAGCCGCATGCCCTTGCGGACGGCGATCGGGTGGACAAGCAGGTGCAGCTCGTCGAGGAGCCCCGCCGCCAGCAGCTGACGGACGACGGAGACCGAGCCGCTCATGGCGATGTTCTTGTCGCCCGGCTCGTTCTTCAGGGCGGTGACGGCTTCGACGAGGTCGCCCGGCAGCAGCTCGGAGTTGCGCCAGGTGAACTCCAGCGGCTGGTTCGACACGACGATCTTGCGGGCTCGCCGAGCGCCTTGGCCATGCCGGTATCCTCTTCGCCGGCGAGCTCCCGCTCAGGCCACGCCCCCGCGAAGCTGTCGTAGGTCTTGCGCCCGAGCAGCACGGTGTCGGCCCCGCCGAGGGTGGCGGTGACGGCCGACCCCAATCTCGTCGTTGAAGTACGGGAAGTGCCAGAGATGGGGGTCCTCGACGACGCCGTCGAGGGAGATGAACAGACCGGCAGTGATCTTCCTCATGCTTTCGTCTCCCAGAGATGGTCGGAAAGCGTGGCAGCACGGGTCAGACGGCACGAACCCGACGAACTCATCGGGCAGACTCGGCGGTGTGGAGCTGCTGATCGCCCGCAACCCCGAGCCGGACAGCAGCCTGCCCTACCTGCTCCGGCTGCCGATCGGCGACGGGCTCGTGTTTCGCACCAAGGACACGTGGCCCCGGACGATCGCCCTGTACTGCCACCCCGTCCCATGTACTGACTGGCCGGACGAGCCCGACATCGTGGAACGGGTGGCGCTGCGGGCGTGCACCCGCCGGGGGGCGGCCATCGACGTCGTCGCCGACCGTGGGCGAGAGCAGCGCTCGCAGATCGTCTTCACCAACGCCCGGGGGCGGGAGATGGTGTTCTGGCAGTCTCCCCGCACCCGCAAGCAGGCCCGGCCCGATGTCCGCATCCCCACGGCCCGGGCGGCGGGGATCGCCGATCTCGAGATCGTCGTCGACGCCCACGAGCGCTACCCGTACCAGTTCGCCGGCCAGCAGGTCCGTACCGTGCGACGGGCGTTGCCCTGCGGCGACTACGGGGTGACAGCCGACGGCAAGCTCGTGGCTGCGGTCGAGCGCAAGTCGCTTCCCGACCTGGTGTCGAGCCTGACCGCCGGCCGGCTGCGCTTCGCCCTCGGCGAGCTGGCCACGCTCCCCCGGGCCGCGGTCGTGGTGGAGGACCGCTATTCGAAGGTCTTCAGCCAGGACCGGGTCCGGCCGGCGCTGGTGGCCGACGGCCTGGCCGAGCTCCAGGTCCGCTGGCCCACCATCCCGATCGTGTTCTGCGAGACCCGCAAGCTGGCCGAGGAGTGGACCTACCGCTACCTCGCCGCCGCCCACGTCTGGGCCCAGGCCGAAGGCCCCGCCGTTGCCCGCATCGGCATCGGCGATGGCGATGGCGAGCCAGTCGGCCCCGCGGAGCCGGAACCGTCGACGGCCGAGGTCCGGGCATGGGCCCGGGCCAACGGGATCGTCGTCCCCGACCGCGGCCGCCTCCGCCCCGAGGTCCGCCAGGCCTGGCGCGACGCCACCGGGGACCAGCCCACCACCAGCGGCTGACCCGGCCATCGCCGAGCGCGGCCCACAACGTCGCGGCACGAAACCACGTCCGGACGGCACCGCGCTGATAGATTGAGGCCTCACCTTGCATCGAGCGGCCACCTCGGTCCCTCGGCGGAGCCTCTTCAACGGAGGTGCGGACGACATGAACCGACGGCGGGGCGTTGCGGTCCTGGTCTTGGCGGTGCTGCTGGTCGCCAGCGGATGCGGCAGCGGTGGTGGGACGGGCGCAGACGGTCTCGTGATCGCCGCCGGCGACGACGAGTCGGTGCTGGAGCCGCCGTTCGCGGCCAATGTGGCCACCGGATACGGCAACGCCAACGCCTCGGTCTTCGAGACCCTTGTCGAGTTGGCGCCCGACTTCTCGGTCAAGCCCCTGCTGGCGACGTCGTGGGAGCTGCGCCCGCCGAACACCTGGCGATTCCACCTTCGACCGGGGGTCGTTTTCCACGACGGGCAGCCTTTCGACGCCAAGGCGGTCGAGTACAACGTCACCGAGCTGTGGACCGAGCTCGGAGTTCTTGCCCTCGGACCCGAGTCGGTCGCCGTCATCGACGCCGCCACCATCGATATCACTCCTTCCGCGGCCGCCGGCAACCTCGTCGGGCAATTGGCGCACCCGCTTCTGGGCCTCAAGGCCCCGGGCACCTACGCCGGCCCCGGAACCTCCTCGGAGAACCGGCCGACGGGCACGGGTCCCTTCCAGTTTTCGAGCTACAGGAACGATGTGGAGTTGAAGGTCGACCAGTTCGACGACTACTGGGGCCCGCAGCCCAGACTGGAGACCATGACCTTCCGCTTCCTCCCGGACGCGCAGGCCAGGACGCTGGCGCTCACGGCCGGTGACGTCGATGCTGCCTACGATTATCGCGCCGAAGGCCAGGACGACAGGTCCGACGTCACCGTGGCCACTGCCGGCGTCGGCGCTTACGACGCCCTGCTGCTCAGCCTGAAGGGAGACTCGCCGCTACACGAGCTGCCCGTCCGGCAGGCGGTCGCCTCGGCGATCGACCGCTCGGCGATCGTGGAAACGGTCTGGAAGGACGCCGCGGAAGTCACACCCTCCCTGGTCCCCCCGGCGCTGCTCGGAGTCGGGACCGCGTCGGTCGACGGGTGGGCATACGACCCGGCACACGCTCGCCGCCTCTTGGACGAATCCGGGTGGGCGCAGGTGGGAGACGACGTGCGGACGAAGGACGGTCGGGCTCTCGACCTGACCTTGCGGGTCTACGACCCCGATGCCCACAACAGGGTCCCTGAGCTCCTCCAACGACAGCTCGCCGAGGTGGGCGTCCGGGTCAGGATCGACACCGACCCAACGGGCTACGGGGAGAGCCTGGAAATGGGCGACGGCGACCTGTTCCTCGAGATCGGGAACCAGTACGACGCAAACCCCGCCTTCGCGGGGGCGCTGTTCACGGATGCGCCCGGTGGCTTCGCCGACTACGCCACGTCGTTCGGCGCCGGCCCTGAGTACGACCAGGTGTTCACCCGTGCGATCGCGGCGACGAATCCGGACGAGGCCCGCCGCCAGGCCGGCGCGGCCATGCACCTCGTGGTGGACGAGGTTGTCGCCGTGGTCCCGATCGCGGGGATCAAACGGGTCTGGGGCCTTCGCAGCAACGTACGCGGCTTCGTTCCCCATCCGTCCGACATCAGCCAGCAGTGGGACGAGGTCTTCGTCGACCGCTGATCGCCCCAGCACGATGAGCGCGCAGGTCGTGCGGCGGATCGCCGAGCTCGTGCCGCTGCTCATCGGGCTGAGCCTTTTCTCCTTCGTCCTCGGCCAGGTGGCCCCGGGCGACCCGGCGCGCTCGCTGGCGCGGCTGCGTGTCGGGGCTCCGCCGACGGAGGAGCAGATCCGTGCTTTCGGCGAGGAGCACGGGCTCTACGACCCGGCCGCAGTCCAGTACGGCCGTTGGTTGGGAAACGCCGTCACCGGCGACCTCGGTACGTCCTTCCGAACCGGTCAATCGGTTGCGGGAAGCCTCTGGGACGCCCTCCCCGTCACCCTCGAGCTGGCCCTGTTGTCCTTCGTGATCATGGTGACGGTGGGAATCCCGGTCGGGATAGGGGCGGCAGTCGCCCCCGGCCGGCTCCTCGACCACGGGTCCCGATTCCTAGCCCTGGCAGGACTCGCGCTTCCCGGGTTCTGGTTGGCGTACCTGCTGATCATCCTGTTCGCGGTGCACCTCCAATGGCTGCCGACGTCGTGGACCGGGACGCCGTCGTCGTTCGTCCTGCCCTCCGTAACGCTCGCCGTCTACGGCACGGCGGTCCTCGTCCGGCTCACGAGGGCGTCGATGTTGGAGGTCCTCGGCGAGCCCTTCGTGCGCGGCGCGAGGGCTCGAGGTCTGTCCGATCAGAGGGTGGTTTGGCGTCACGCGTTCCGGGTCGCATGCATACCGGTCCTCACCTATGGCGGGCTTCTCCTCGGCGGGCTCCTCGGCGGTTCGGTGATCGTCGAGTCGATCTTCGGCATGCCTGGGATGGGCGCGCTCGTCGTCGACGCCATCGAGACTCGTGACTTCCCCGTGGTCCAGGGCTTCGTCCTGCTCTACGGCACCGTGATCGTCCTGCTCAACCTGGCGGTCGACCTCCTCTACCTCGCGGTCGACCCTCGCATGCGTCAGGACGGACCGGGTTGAGCGAGATGGGAACCATGCCGGAGGCTGGGGCCAATCCAGCTGGGGCCCTCTGTACGGCCGGCGAACCGCCAGGTCCGTCCGCGTCGGAACCTGACAGCAGTGACTGGCGCGGCGGTGATCGCGACGATGGCGCTTCTCGCGGTCGCGGCGCCCCTCGTCGCCCCGTTCAACCCGGTCGACGTTGACCTCGCTGCCAAACTCGAAGCACCGAGCTTCACCCATCTGTTCGGCACCGACGAGATCGGCCGCGACGTCTTCTCCCGTGTGCTCTACGGGTCCCGCCTCTCGTTGGGTACCGCCGCCCTCGCCGCCCTCGTCGTGATGACGATCGGCGTGTCGGTCGGGCTCCTGGCCGGGCTCCGGGGCGGGTGGATGGACGGCTTGCTGATGCGCATCGTCGACGGGCTTCTGGCCTTCCCGAGCTTGGTGTTGGTACTGGCCATCGCCGGTACCCTCCGCGGCGGGCTGTTGACGATCGTCATCGCATTCGCCGCCGTCTCATGGGCGACGTTCGCCAGGATGATGCGCGGTCTCGTCCTGCAGCTGCGCGACCAGCCCTTCGTGGCCGCCGCACATGCCATCGGTGCCTCGCGCCTCCGCGTCGCCTGGCACCACGTCCTGCCCAACGCCATCGGGCCGGTGCTGGTGCTGGCCAGCCTGGAGATGGGGAGCCTGATCGCCAGCGTCTCAGCCCTCTCGTTTCTCGGGGTCGGCGCACAACCACCGACCGCGGAGTGGGGGGCGATGCTCAACCAGAGCCGCGACTACGCCTTGTCGCACCCCCACCTGATGATCTTCCCCGGCGCCGCGATCACTCTTGCGGTGCTCGGCTTCGTCCTTTTGGGCGAGGGCCTCCGCGACGTGCTCGACGTGAGGTCCTACTCCCCGGGCGCCCGACGACCCCGGGGCTACCGGGGTCGTCGGAGTGGCCGTCCTCCGTCGTCGTCCGTCGAGGTCAGTGGGGGTATGGCTCGGGATTGACGACCGTACCGAGACTGGGGACGCGCCTGGCATCGGGGTCGTTGATGATCCGATCGGCCGCTTGACGGGCATTGCGCGGCCGCAGGAACCACAGGAACTGGCGCCACCCCCCCGGGCTGCGGCGGACCGCAATCGCGGCAGCAACGGCGGGCGTCGAGAACGACGTGCCGCTCCAGACCGCGTAGCCCTCGAACGAGCGTTTGTCGTCGGATGGCCCCTTCTTCCGCGACCGCCAGTCGACGAAGGTGCTGTGAACGCTCTCCCCCGGAGCGCACACGTCGAGCCAGGGCCCGTAGTTGGTGAAGTGCGTCTTCTTGCCGTTCCTGTCAATGGCACCGACGGCCACGACGCCCTTGAAGGCTGCCGGGTACTCCGGGTTGCTCACGCCCGCATTTCCGGCGGCCGCTACGACGACCAGGCCCGGCTTGGTCCGCCGCAAAAGGTCGATGACCTCCTGGGTGTGGAACATGCCAGTGCCATCGTGGGTGGGCCCGGACCAGGACAGGCTGATGATATCGACATCGTCCTCGGCCATCGCGATGATCGCCTTGGCCAAATCCTCGTCGGCGATCATGTCGCTTTCGCTGATCCGGCGAACCTTCACCTTGGCGCCAGGCGCGGTCCGGTGGATGACACCCGTGATGAACGTACCGTGACCATTGGTAAGCGTGAGCTCGCCCTCATCGTCGCCAAGGGGCTCCTCGTCGGTGGGACCGAGGTCGACTCGGCCGCCGTACCAGTCGAGCCGGCCCGTCCACATGCCGGTATCGAGGACGCCGATCGTCACGCCGTAGCCGGGAAGCGGAAGGAAGTGTCGGTGATGCGGCCGGTCGAGACTTCGGGCGCGACGCCTGCCGAACGCCCCGTGCGCACGCCCGTGATAAGAGAGCCCGATCACGATGTGGGGAGATACCCGCGGGACCAACTCTCGCGGCACCCCGTCCGGTGCGTCCTCGTCGTCGGGGTCGGATACCGTGCGGTCGAGCACGGGCCGACGGAGCCTGGTCACCGTGCCTAGGACGTCCAGGTCCTCGGGGCCACCGCCGCCCTGAGCCCGCAGTTCATAACGCACGACGGCGGTGCCGTCCACGTCACCGAACCTTGGCCGGAAGACGCCGAGCTGCCGCAGCCCCAATTCGTCGATCTGGTCCTGGATCAGCCTGACGTCATCCTCGACCACCAGGATCTCGTCCGGCACGTAGTGGTAGTGCCGGTCGGCCGGTCCCTCTTCCGGAGTCGAGCTCACCGGGCCTGGCGGGCCGCCGTCTCCTCCGCCACGTCCTCCTCGGCCGTTTCCGCCTTCGCCGCTCCCGCCGGCACCGTCCGGAGTTGGCCCGTCCTTGTCCGGCATTTCATAGTCAGTCACAGTCAGCCCCCGATCTGATCTCCTCCTTGGGAGAGTCCTCAGCACGCTGCCTGATACACGGTTCTAACATGCCGCAAGAAGATGTCGATAGAGGTCTCTGAATCGGCTCTACAGGCGGAGGCCGAGCGCGCTCTCGCCTTCGCCACCAGTGATCCGCGACGCGCATCCAAGCTCGCCCAGGACGTGCTCATCCGAGCCCTCCCGGCCCGGGACTTCCGGGCCACGTCCCTTGCCGAGCGAACCCTCGGGATGGCGGCTCGGGAGTGTCACGACCTGAGCGGGTCGGCGCTCCACCTGCGCCGGGCGGCGCGCATCGCCGAGCGGGCGGGCATGCCGCCGTGCGGCGCCGAGGCTCGACTCAGCCTTGCCGGGACGCTCGCGTTGCAGGGCAACTGGGCGGGAGCCAAGCGAGAGGTCGACCGTGCGGGCCGGGTCCTCCGGGGCGTGATGGCGGCCCGTGTGGAGACGCAGCGCGCCTATCTCCACCTTAACCAGGGCCATCTCGACGAAGCCCTGGAATGCTTCCGCCGCGCGCTCCCCGTGCTCCGTCGGGGCGGCGACCGGCTGGGAGAGGCTCACGCCCTGGCCCTTCGGGCGCTCGCCTACTTCATGAAGGGGGCGGTGGCGGCGGCCGAGGTCGACCTGCGCCAGGCCGAGGATCTCTACGTCGCCATCGGCGAGCGAGTGATGACCGTCGAGACCCGCCAGCATCTCGGGCTGGTCGTCGCGCTGCGGGGTGACATTCCCGAAGCACTGGCCGCCTTCGACCGAGCGGAGGAGTATCTGCGCCACGGCGACGCAAGCGACGTGATGGGTCTGATCGACCGCAGCGAGGTGCTGCTCCGGGCCCGGCTGGTCGCCGAAGCCAGGACCGCCGCGGAGACGGCCGTCGGGGTGTTGGCGGACAAAGGTGGCAAGGCCTACCTGGCGATCGCACAGCTCCAGCTGGCGGAGGTGGCGCTGGTGCAGAACGACCTGGCGACGGCGCGGACCATGGCCGACCTGGCCCTGGCGACGTTCTCCAGACAGCGACGGACATCGTGGGCCACAATTGCGCGCTACCTGTCGGTGCGGGCTGCCTGGCTGTCTGGTGAACGGTCGCCCGCAGTTCTTGCCGCAGCGCGCGTCGCCGCCCGCCGGCTGGCGGCTGCCGGCTTCGCCACCGCCTCCTACGACGCCCGGCTCCTCGCCGCGCAGATCTCGCTCGACCAAGGGCGCCCCGAGGTCGCTCGCCAGGAGCTCGCACACGCCAGCTGCTCCAGCCGCCGGAGCCCGGTGCAGCTCCGCGTCCGGTCGTGGCACGCGCAGGCGATGCTCCGCCTCGCCGAGGGAAATCGGCCGGGCGCCGAGCGGGCCCTGCTCGCCGGCGTCCGACTGCTCGAGCGGTACCGCGCCGCCTTGGGCGCGACCGAGCTTCGAGCGCATGCCTCCGGGCACGGGGCCGACCTCGCCTGCCTCGGCATCACGCTGGCGATCAGCGACGAGAACCCCGAGCGGACACTGGCATGGATCGAACGGTGGCGAGCCGGTGCCGTGCGACTCCCGCCGGCACGGCCCCCGGACGACAAGCGTCTGGCCGACGAGCTGGGCGAGCTCCGAGCTGCGGTCACCGCGACGGATCTGGCAGCACTCGCCGGAAAGCCGACGGCCCGACTCCAGGCCCGTCAGGCAGGGCTCGAGAAGACGGTGCGGGACCTCGCCCGGCACGCCACCGGTCTCATGGCCGCGCTCGTGGTACCGACGCCGACGGTTCCGGAGCTGAAGCGAGCTGTCGGCGATCACGCCCTGATCGAGATCGTCGTTCACGAGGGTCTGCTGCATGCGGTGGTACTGGCGGGGGGCCGGGTCACACTGCATCAGCTTGGAGCCGCCCCCGAAGTCGAGTCGGAGGTGCGGCTGCTCAGGTACTCGCTCCGCCGGCTCGCATACGGGGGGGGCTCGGAGGCTGCCCTGGGAGCGGCGGGAAATGCGGCGTCGTGGGGTGCCGACCGCCTCGATGCGATGCTTCTCGGTCCTCTCGCCGCGGACCTGGCCGACCGGCCCCTGGTCATCGTGCCGCCAGGTTGGCTTCACGTTGTCCCGTGGTCGCTCCTGCCGTCGTGCCACGGCCGTGCTGTGAGCGTCGCGCCATCGGCCGCCATGTGGCACAGAGCCGTCACCGCCGGCCGAGTCGCCGGCGTAGGTTCCCGCCCGGGAGCAGGTCGGGTTGCCCTGGTCGCCGGGCCCGGGCTCCTGCACGCGGTGCCCGAGGTGCTTGCGCTTGCTCGGCAATATCCACAGGCCAGTCGGCTGTCGGGCGCCAAGGCGACATGCGGGGCGGTCGCGGAGGCGCTCGACGGGGCCGAGCTGGCCCACGTCGCGTCGCATGGCCGGTTTCGCGCCGACAGCCCCATGTTCTCCTCGCTACAGCTCGCCGACGGCCCACTCACCGTCTACGACCTCGAGGCGTTGAAGGACGCTCCCAAGGTGCTGATCCTCTCGGCATGCGACTCCGGTTTGTCCGACGTGCAGCCCGGTGACGAGCTCATGGGGCTGGCTGCGGCCCTCTTCGCGCTCGGGACCCGCACGCTGATCGCCAGCGTGGCGCCCGTTCCTGACGGCGCCTCTCGCCGGTTGATGCGCGAACTCCATACCGGGCTGCGTGCCGGCCTCGACCCGGCTTCGGCCCTGGCCAGGGCCCAGACCCGCGTCGCCCCGACCGGGCCCGAGGGACGAGCCGCGGCCGCAGGGTTCGTCTGCTTCGGAGCGGGATCGACACCAAAGATCGGCTGAGGCTGAGTGTGGCGGGCGACGTGTTCTCGCGCCCGTCAGGCGGCGTACCGCCGGTTGGCCCGACGAAATGTCCCAAGGTCGTTGAATCGAACGCCGACCGGATCCCGAGTGGTGTTGTTGGGGACGCCGACGGCTATTACCGGCCTTTGCATCACGCCGGTCACCCGGCTCTCCTTCGTAGGCGTCGCGACGTTCCTCAAGCCGTAGGCGGCGCCGGCCACGGGGGCGGCGCGGCCCTGCCGCCGACCGGGCAGGGCGCGCGGGACCGCCGTCCGGACACGCCGTCTCGGATGGGTCAGTCCCCGCGGGAGGCTGGCTCCGGCCGACGCCCCATCGCGGTCAGGTCTTCACGGCCACGATCATGAGGTAGCGGAAGCTCTCCTCGCGGTAGGCGGCGAGGAACGCGTCCTCGATCCCGGTCCGGACCGACGACTGCTGGCGGAACGCCCAGTAGGGGATGGTCTGGGGGGTTAGGTCGAGGACGCGGATCGGCACCAGATCGTTGGCCGCCAACGCCTTGAAGTAGGTGCTCTGGGCGTGGACGTTGCAGATGTAGTGGTTGTCGATGGTGGTCACCGCGTCCGACTTGGCCCCCAGGGCGTCGTTGTAGCAACCGGTGATGCACACGTACCTCCCGCGAGGGGCGAGGAGGCGGGCGAACTCCCGGTAGAGGTCGAACAGGTCGACGTACATGGTGGTCTCGTTGGTCCAGATGGCCCGGAAGTCGGCGTCGGGGAAGCGGGTGTCGAGCATGTTCCGCAGGTGGAACCGGACCCTGTCGCCGATGCCGCGCCGCGCCGCCTGGTCGTTGGCGAAGTCGGCCTGGTACTGGGAGATCGTCACGCCGTCGACCCGGCAGCCGAAGCGGGCGTTGGCCATGATGCTCGTGCCTCCCCGGCCCGAACCGGCGTCGAGCAGTCGGTCGTCCGGACCGATGGGCCCCAGGCTGTCGAGGAGGACGTCGGCCTGGGCGGTTTCCAAGCGGTGGAGCTCCCGGATGACCAGTTCGTCCCGGACGTCGGTGGGCGCGTCGAGCAGGGAAAGGTCCGGGTCGCCGAGTCCATAGTGGTGGTGGTAGATGTCGTCGACCTTGCCCAGCTCGAGGTTCACCGGGTCGTTGGTGTTGGTGTTCCAGTAGTTGGCGACATCACGCTGGTAGTCGGTGGTCAAGACCTGACTGAGGTTGCTGGTGGCCATCAGGGTTCTCCCCTTTCCAAGGTTGTGGGCACGTGGTCTCGAGGTGGGCCGGATCGCGCCGGCGGAGACGGTCCGCCGATCACGGATCGGGTGCGCCGCCGCGGCCGCGGCGGGCTCACGGCCGGGCGCTGCGCCCGCCGAGCGCCTCGAACGATCGCCGCAGGACCTCGGCCGCCCACGGGGCACCGGCGGGCGACGTCACCAGCCGCATGGCGTCGGCGAAGGGCACGCGGGCGACCTCGTCGATCTCGGCCGGATCGGCCGCTACCTCCGCAGTCTCCGCCACCGCCACGAACACGTGGTCGTGTTCCCACTCGACGATGCCCGACGCCTCGTCCTCCGCCCGATAGACGAAGGAGCCGGCGGGCACGAGGCCGGACACGACCAGCCCCATCTCCTGGCAGGCCCGGCGGGCGGCGGCGTCGGCCGGGTTCTCCCCCGGCGAGGGGTGGGTGCAGCAGGTGTTCGCCCAGCGGCCGGGGAACGTCAGCTTGGACGCCGCCCGCCGCTGGAGCAGCCACCGGCCGGTTGGGTCCACCACCTGGAGGGACACCGCCAGGTGCAGGACGCCGGGAGCCGTGTGGGCAACGCTCCTCGCCACCGCCGAGAGCGGGTCGAGGTCGGCACCGAGGGCGACGACCATCTGCTCGGTCATCGGGGAACCGCCACTGCTCGCCCGGGCAGGGCCGCCAGCACCGAACCGGCGATCCCGGGACCGTCAAGGCCGAGTTCCGCCAGGATGCGATCGGGGTGGCCGTGAGGAATGTACGAGTCGGGAACCCCGAGCACGAGGACCGTAGGGCGGGGGCGGCCGGCGACCGGCGCGTGGGCGGCCAGGCAGAGGGCGGCGGTCGCGCCGGCGCCGCCCTGCCGCGCCCCGTCCTCCACCGTGACCACCAGCCCATGGGCGGCGGCGTCGTCGAGCATGGCCGGGTCGAGGGGCTTCACCGCCCGCACGTCCCACACCGAGGACGCCACCCCTTCGTCGGCCAGGAGGCGGGCCGCCTCCTCGGCCGGGCGCAGCATCTTGCCCACGGCCAGGAAGCACACATCGCGTCCCCGGCGGACGCGGCGGGCGTGGCAGCCGTGGCCCACCCGCCCGAAGGGAGCGGCCGGGGCCGGGCCCTTCGGGTAGCGGATGGCGACCGGCCCGTCGAGGGAGAGGGCGTGGTCGAGCATCCCCGGCAGCTCGTCGGCCGACGAGGGGGCGAGGATCGTCATGCCCGGAACCAGTTGGAGGAGTGCGAGGTCGAGCACGCCGTGGTGCGAAGGTCCGTCGTCACCGGTGATCCCGGCCCGGTCGATGCAGAACACCACCGGCAGCCGGTGGAGGCCGACGTCGAGATTCACCTGGTCGGTGGCCCGGGTGAGGAACGTCGAGTACACCGCGACGACCGGCCGCAGCCCGCCCATGGCCATGCCCGCGGCGGCGGTGACGGCGTGCTGCTCGGCGATGCCGACGTCGACCACGCGCTCCGGCCACCGCTCCTGGAACGGTCGTAGCCCGGTTGGACCGGCCATGGCCGCGGTGATGGCCATGAGGTCGGGCCGGCGCTCGCCGAGGTCGACCATCGCCCGGGCGAACACCTCGGTGTAGCCGGAGGGCACCCAGGGCGGGGGGCCGTGGGCCACGTCGAAAATGGGTGCGTCGTGAAGGCACCGCTCACGATCGTCCTCGGCCGGACCGTACCCCTGCCCCTTCCGGGTGAGCACATGCACGACGATCGGCCCGTCGTGCTCCGCGGCGAGGCCGAGGATGCGCTCCAGGCCGGCCAGGTCGTGACCGTCGACCGGGCCTACGTAGCGGATGCCCAGGTCCTCGAAGAACCCGTCGGGGCTGACGGTCACCTCCCGCGCCGCGGCCCTGACCCCGTCGAGGCCGCGGTCGAGGTACTCGCCGATCCCGGGCACGCCCCGCGCCGCCCGGTGCAACCAGTCCCGCTGCCTGACGTAGGTCGGGCTGAGGCGCAGCCGGGTCAAACCCGAGGCGAGGCGGCCGACGGTGGGGGCGTAGGAGCGGCCGTTGTCGTTGAGCACGATCAAGACCCGGGTCTGGCTGTGGCCCAGGTTGTTCAGCGCCTCGTAGGCCATGCCCCCGGTCATGGAGCCGTCGCCGACCACGGCCACGATGCGACGGGTCGGGTCGGTATGGGGGCCGTCATGCAGCCGAAAGGCGGTGCCCAGACCGTGGGCGTAGCCGAGGATGGTGGATGCGTGGCTGTTCTCGACCCAGTCGTGCTCCGACTCCGCCCGGCACGGGTAGCCCGACAGCCCGCCCGCCTGACGGAGGCGATCGAACCCCGCCTGCCGGCCAGTCACGATCTTGTGGACGTAGGCCTGGTGGCCGGTGTCCCAGAGGATGACGTCACGAGGCGAGTCGAAGACCCGGTGCAGTGCGAGGGTGAGCTCGACCACGCCCAGGTTCGAGCCGAGGTGGCCGCCGTGGACGGCCACCGAGCGGACGATGAACTGGCGGATCTCGGCGGCCAGGCCCGCCAGTTGCTCCGGTCGCAGGCCCCGGAGGTCGGAGGGACCCTTGATCGCTTCCAGGGGCACGGACGGGGCCGTCACCGGTCGCGCCGGACCACGAGCTCCGCCAGCTTGCCCAGTTCGGCCCGAGGCCGCGCCAACGGTCCGGCCGCGTCCAGGTCGTCGAGGGCGGCCGCCAGGAGCCGGTCGACCTCGGCCAGGCTCCAGGCCCGGCCGCCGGCCGCATCCACCAGTTCCGCCGCCCGCCCGAGGTCGTCGTCGGCCATGGGCTCGTGACCGCGGTACAGCTCGGCCAGCTCAGCGCCGGCGGGAGAGCCCGACGTGAGGGCGGCCATCACCGGGAGCGACTTCTTGCGCCGGGCCAGATCGGCATGCACCGGCTTGCCCGTGACCGACGGGTCGCCCCAGATGCCCAGCAGGTCGTCGACGTGCTGGAACGCGAGGCCGAGCTGCTCACCGAAACTGCGGAAGCGCTCGACGGCCTGAGGGCCGGCCCCGCCAAAACCGGCGCCCAGGGCGCAGGCCACGCCGATCAGGGCCGAGGTCTTCTTCTGGGCCATGCTCACGACCTCGGGCAGGGCCACGTCGTCCCGGGACTCGAAGGCGAGGTCGGCGATCTGGCCGTCGGTGAGAGCAAGCACGGCCTTGCTCAACGAGCTCACGCTGTCGCGAGCGGCGGCGTGCCCGCTGTTGGCCAGGACGCGGAGGCCGAGCGCCAGCAGGGCGTCGCCGACGAGGATCGCCTCGCCGATGCCGAAGACGGTCCACGCCGTCGGCCGGTGGCGCCGGGTCTCGTCGGCGTCCATGACGTCGTCGTGGAGCAGGGAGAACTCGTGGACCAGGCCGATGGCCACCGCGGCCGGGATCGCGGCCTGGGCCCGACCCCCGGCCGCCTCGGCCGTCACCAGGACGAGGGCCGACCGGAATCCCTTGCCCCCGATGCCCGGCGTCGGGGTGCCGTCGGCGTCCCACCAGCCGAACTGGTAGCCCGCGACCCGCCGAATCGACGGCGGCAGGCTGTCGACCGCCTCCCGGGCCGCCGGTTCCACCAGCCGGTTGGCCTCGTCCAGGACCTGGCGCACCGGACGGGCTTGTTCCAGAGCCGGCGGGCGTAGGCGGGCGGGCATGCCCATCAGCGACCGATCTCCACGTTCTCGAGCACACCCAGGGCGTCGGGGACGAGAACGGCCACCGAGAAGTAGGTGCTGACGAGGTAAGCGAGGACCGCCTTCTCGTTGATCCCCATGAACCGGGCGTTCAGCCCGGGCTCGACCTCGTCGGGGAGGCCGGTCTGGCGCAGGCCCACGACGCCCTGGTCGTCCTCGCCGACCCGCATGCACAGCACGGAACTGGTCTGTTGCTCGGTGACGGGGATCTTGTTGCACGACAGGATGGGGACACCCCGCCAGGCGGGGACCAGCCGCCCGTCGACGTCGACCGGCTCCGGATACACACCACGGCGGTTGCACTCCCGGCCGAAGGCGGCGATGGTCCGGGCGTGGGCGAAGAGGAACTTCGCCTTGCGGCGGCGGGAGATGAGCTCGTCGAAGTCGTCCGGCGTCGGGGGGCCGGTGCGGGTCTGGATGCGCTGGGACAGGTCGGCGTTGTGGAGCAGGCCGAAGCTGCGGTTGTTGACCATCTCGTTCTCCTGGCGCTCCCGCAGGGCCTCGATGGTCAGGCGCAGCTGTTGCTCGGTCTGGTTCATGGGGTTGTTGTAGAGATCCGCCACCCGGGTGTGGACCCGCAGCACGGTCTGGGCCACGCTCAGCTCGTACTCCCGGGGGCTGGCCTCGTAGTCGACGAAGGTGCCGGGCAGCTCGGGCTCGCCCTCGTGTCCCGCGGCCAGCTCGATGGCGGCCTCGCCGTGGCGGTTCTGGGGCCGGGCCTGGCCGGCGGTGTAGGCCGCGATGTGGGCGGCCAGGGCGGGCGAGGTGGCCACCACCGACTCGAAGGCGTCCTGGCTGAGCGTCAGGGCGATGACCGGCGTCACCGCCCGGGCGGTGAAGTCCCACGTGTCCTGGGACTCGACCAGGGCGGTGTAGGTGAAGTGCTCCCCGTCGGCCAGGGTGCCCAGCACCGTGTCCTCGCCGTACTTGCCGGCGCCGATCTTCTCCACCTTGCCGTGGGCGATGAGGCAGATCGAGTCGGCCGGCTCGCCCCGGGACACGATGACCTCGCCGGGGGCGTACTCCCGCTGCACGAAGCGGTCGGCCAGGGCGGCCAGCACCTCGTCGTCGTCGAAGGAGCGCAGCCCGGCCAGCTCCCGCAGCTCCTGGGGCACGACCCGGACCTCGGCCCCGGTGGAGATGAACGTCACCCGGCCGTCGCCCACCGAGTAGGTGAGGCGGCGGTTGACCCGGTAGCGGCCACCGGAGACCTCGACCCAAGGCAGCACCCGCAGCAGCCAGCGGGAGGAGATCTCCCGCATCTGGGGCGGGGTCTTGGTGGTGGTGGCCAGGTTGGCCGCGGCCTTGGTCGACAGGCTCATCTGGTCGCCGTTGGGACCGGTCGGGTCGTGCCCGTTCTGGGCCGCCAGGTCGGTCAGGGTGGTGTCGCTCACAGATCAGTCCTCCAGTCCCGAACCAGCCGGGAGATCAGCGGTCATCGGGCGGTCATCGACAGTGGGGCCCGGGCGCCGGCGAGGCTGGCGAACCGGGCGGCGGACGTCCCCAGACCGGACACGCCGCCGACGGGCTGGCCGGGGGCCAACCGGTAGCGCAGGTTCGACGGCACGTAGCGAGAGGTGCGCCGATGCCATTCCAGGACGGCGGCCATCCAGTCCTGGAGGCCCCCGGCGTACCGGAACACCGCGTCGGACGTCTCCTGGTCGAGGCCGAAGTCCTCACACAGGATGGGCAGCTCCTCCGCCACGATGCGCTCGAACTGGCACATGCGGGCCGTCATCAGCTCGTTCACGATGCCCACGGCCCGCCGGCGGTCGACGTCGAGAAAGTTCTCGACGACGAGCACCATGTTGTGGAGCTCACCCTCGAACTCGATCTCCTTCTGGTAGGAGAAGAGGTCGTTGACGAAGCACGCAAAGTCCATGGCCGAGTTGTCGAGGTTGCGCAGCGGCCGGGACCCGAAGACGGCGGCGGGGACGACGTCGAGTTGGGTCAGGCGCGACTGGTTGACGGTCAGCTCGCTGCCGAACGACTTCCGCCGCATCTCCACGTAGTCCACCGGGTCGGGAACGCGGTTCTGGATCTCGTTGGCCACCTCCCACACCCAGCTTCCGGTCATCTCCTCGACGCCTCGCCGAAAGATCCGCCTGGCGTCCATCGACATCGGGCCCGCGGTGCGCACCCACAGATCGGCCAGGCCACGCTCGGCCGGCGTGAGCGGCGGTGGCATGGACACCACGTCGAGGGGCATGAACAAGGACAGGCGGGCCGCGAACGCCTTGACCCCGGCCAGGTCGCGCGTCCGGCCGTGGGTGAGGGGGACGAGGTCGTCGACGTAGGTGCCCCACGTGAGCCATCCCGAGGCCACGTCGAGCTGCTCGGCCGGTGCCGTCGGGTTGATCATCGCCGCGCAGTGGGCGAGATCGAAGCCGACCAGCATGCGCTCGTCCCAGACGCCGGTGCCAGGAACACCCGGCAAGGAGTCGAGCATGCCCATCGCCCGGGCCCAGCGGATGACTCCGGCGCGGGCCCTGTCCAGGTGGGGGTTGGTGGCGAACTGGTACGGCATGTAGATGTCGGGGAGCTCGGTGGGGCCGACGACCCGGTAGGGCACGAACGTGAAGCTCTTGAACCGGGTGAGGCCGAGCGCCACCGGCGACAGGGACAGGCGCAGGCCGGTTGACCCGATGGGGAGGCCGGTCGACGCGGTTGCCGCCGCCTTCTCTTCTTTCATGTACCGGCTCGATCGCAGGTGCCACTCGTGGCCGCCCGCCTGCCAGTCCTGGAGACCCTTGATGTAGAGCAGCACGTGATCGCGCTCGATCGGGGTCAGCGCGTACTCCTCGAAGAGGAGCGGGACCTCGGTGACGGCGGTGTTGTCGAACTGGTAGAGCCTCGAATTGAGAACGTCACCGACCAGGTCGGCCGCCTCCTGCGGCTCCACACCGAAGAACCGCTCCATGACCAGGACGCTGTTGTTGATCTCGCCTTCGCTGCCGATCTCGCGCTGGTACGAGAAGAGGTCGTTCCGGAGGTGGACCGCGTCGGAGAAACAGTCCCGCAGCACCTTCATGGGCCGGGTCGCGGCGATCCGATCGGGGACCTCGACGAAGTTGGCGTGCTCCACCAGGTTGGCCGACCAGGGGGCGCCGCCGACCTTGCGCCGCATCTCGATGTACTCGATCGGGTTGGCCACACGGGCCTGACTGATGTTCACCAGCTCCCAGAGCAACCCGTCCATGTAGGCGCGGTTGTTGTCGAAGAGGCGCTGGATCCAGCCGGCGGACTTGCCCGGCACGGTCCGCAGCCACAGGTCGGCCAGCCCCCGCTCCACCGGGTTGGTGGGCTCGGGCATCGGCTTCGTCGTGTCGACAGGCATGAACATCGGCAGCCGTTGGACATGGGCCTTCGCCCCCGCCTTGTCCATCGGCCGCTTGTAGACCTCGAGGAAGTGGTCGTCGATGTAGAAGACCCAGACGTACCAATCCGTGACGAGGTCCAGCTCCGGGGGAGGCGCGTCGGGGTGCGTGTAGGCGCACAGCCCGCCGAAATCCATCGTCTCGAAGCTGTCCTCCTCGAAGACGACGGGACCGTCGGGCTCGACGGGCCCGAAGAAGCCCATCTCCCGGGCCCACTCGTGAGTGTGGAGGCGGGCGCCGTCGACGTGCGGGTTCAGCCGCGCCGGCCACGGCAGGTAGAAATCGGGGAGTTTGTACGGGTTCATGGGCGCGCGCGGGCCTGGGCCTACCGGGCGTCTTCGTCAGGCCTCGAAGTGACCGAGCTCGACGTTCTCCAGGATGGCGAGCGCGTCCGGCACCAGGACGGCGGCCGAGAAGTAGGTCGTGACGAGGTAGGAGATGATCGCCTTCTCGTTGATGCCCATGAACCGCACGTTGAGGCCCGGTTGGTACTCGTCGGGCAGACCGGTCTGTTGCAGCCCCACCACGCCCTGGTCGGGCTCCCCCATGCGCATGCACATCACCGAGCTGGTGCGGGCCGGGCTGATCCCGATCTTGTTGCACGGCAGCACCGGCACCCCCCGCCAGGCGGGGACCTTCTGGCCGGCCATGTCGACGGCCTGCGGGTAGACGCCGCGGCGGGTGCACTCCCGGCCGAAGGCGGCGATAGCGCGGGGGTGGGCGAAGAAGAAGGCCGCGTCACGGACGTTGGCCAGCAGTCCGTCGAAGTCGTCCGGCGTCGGGGGGCCGGTGCGGGTCTGGATGCGCTGGGACAGGTCGGCGTTGTGGAGCAGGCCGAAGCTACGGTTGTTGACCATCTCGTTCTCCTGGCGCTCCCGCAGGGCCTCGATGGTCAGGCGCAGCTGTTGCTCGGTCTGGTTCATGGGGTTGTTGTAGAGATCCGCCACCCGGGTGTGGACCCGCAGCACGGTCTGGGCCACGCTCAGCTCGTACTCCCGGGGGCTGGCCTCGTAGTCGACGAAGGTGCCGGGCAGCTCGGGCTCGCCCTCGTGTCCCGCGGCCAGCTCGATGGCGGCCTCGCCGTGGCGGTTCTGGGGCCGGGCCTGGCCGGCGGTGTAGGCCGCGATGTGGGCGGCCAGGGCGGGCGAGGTGGCCACCACCGACTCGAAGGCGTCCTGGCTGAGCGTCAGGGCGATGACCGGCGTCACCGCCCGGGCGGTGAAGTCCCACGTGTCCTGGGACTCGACCAGGGCGGTGTAGGTGAAGTGCTCCCCGTCGGCCAGGGTGCCCAGCACCGTGTCCTCGCCGTACTTGCCGGCGCCGATCCTCTCCACCTTGCCGTGGGCGATGAGGCAGATCGAGTCGGCCGGCTCGCCCCGGGACACGATGACCTCGCCGGGGGCGTACTCCCGCTGCACGAAGCGGTCGGCCAGGGCGGCCAGCACCTCGTCGTCGTCGAAGGACCGCAGCCCGGCCAGCTCCCGCAGCTCCTGGGGCACGACCCGGACCTCGGCCCCGGTGGAGATGAACGTCACCCGGCCGTCGCCCACCGAGTAGGTGAGGCGGCGGTTGACCCGGTAGCGGCCACCGGAGACCTCGACCCAAGGCAGCACCCGCAGCAGCCAGCGGGAGGAGATCTCCCGCATCTGGGGCGGGGTCTTGGTGGTGGTGGCCAGGTTGGCCGCGGCCTTGGTCGACAGGCTCATCTGGTCGCCGTTGGGACCGGTCGGGTCGTGCCCGTTCTGGGCCGCCAGGTCGGTCAGGGTGGTGTCGCTCACAGATCAGTCCTCCAGTCCCCAGCGGATTGGTAAGAACACTTCGGTTTTTTCATGACGGTCCGCGGGGCCGAGGAAGGTCGGATGGTTCACCCGGAGTTGCACGCCGACACGCCCCGGATGCCGCTCCCCGTGACCGTACAAAGGGGCCCCGGACGTTCGTCACACGTAACGCCGTAGTCCTGATGGGTGGTGCCGGCGACCCTACGGAGACCCGTTCCGTAGGCTTCGTGGGCTGTCCCGGCGGTCGCTGCCGGACGGCCGCGCTCGGGAGGGCAGCGTGTCGGGTGGGAGGAGGTGGAACTGGGGCGCCCGCGCCGCCGCCCCGTGCCGAGACCAGCGGGCCCCAGACCTGTCGAGCCGGCCAGGGAGGACTCTTCGGGCTCGGAAGGAGGACGTGTCAGCCGTGGTAGCGGCCGGTGGTGCTGTGCCACTCGCGGCTGCCACCGAGCCAGGCCCAGATGTCGGTCAGGAACCGGCGCAGCGCAAGGGAACCCAGCTGGCTGAGGATGGTGGCTTCCTCGACGAAGGCGTGCATCAGCTCGTTGTGGATCTCCACCGTGCGCTCGATCGCCTCCTCCCGAGAGCACTTCTCCTCGTTGGCGATCACTTTGGGTAGGTCGAAGTCGGTGTCGGATTCCGCGCCCATCGAGTACAGGTCGTTCAGGATCACGCTGGCGGTGCCAGCCATGGCGAACACGCGCCGCACCCGCCGGTCGGCGAACTCGAAGGAAGGAACCTCGTAGCCGGCGACCGGATCGACCAGCACCATGGGCGGCAGGAAGCTGTTCTCGTTCCGGTGCAGCAGGTACTCCCACACGGGGGGGATCCGGCCTTCCCGACGCCACGTCGCCTCGTGGTTGTACGCCATGTACATCACCGCCAGCTCGTGGCGGAGCCGTGCCACCTGCGTCGCGCTCGCGTACCGGGCGAGGTGGGCGAATGCCGACTGGTAGGCAACCGCCACCGGTTCCTCCGACAGGACCTGGTCGAGTTGGAGCGCGTAGGTGATGGGGAGGTCGGCCGGGGCGATGGCGGCATAGCTCACCCCCAGGCGCCAGCCGATCGTGGCCGCGTCGGCTCCCAGGGACTCGTCGTCGAGGAAGTGGTCGTCGGTGGCCCACTCGGCCAGGACGCACTTCGCCGCCGCCAGCAGCCGATCGGGGTCGTCGGTGCCCGGGTGGGTGAGCATCATCAGGCGGCCGAAGTTGGCGGTGCGGACCTTCTCGAGCTGGCCGGGGTAGATCCCGACCTGCTCGGCCCAGTCCACCAGCTGGTCGTTGACCTCCTCGCCCAACGCCACGTCGTCGCGGACGGCCCCGGGGCAGAAGACCGCGGGAAAGGAACCATCGCGCGCCGGTGCGCCGGCGGCGTCCGGAACGCGGCGGACGGGTGCGGGCTCCACCGCGGGCGCGCCGTCACCCGGCAACAGGATGCGGGCGGCGGCCGTCCCCATCCCGGCCGGCCCCAGCGCCAGGTGGCGGGCGGTCGACCCGAGCGGCTCGGGCAACGACACCGGCCGGCGCTCGGCGAGGGGACCGAGAAGATCCTGGGGGGCGGCCGGGTCGAGATTCGACAGGATGGCGGTCACCAGGACCGCCACTTCGTCGGTGCCGACGGGTGCCGACAGACGCGACAGCAGCGACATGCTCAGCTCTCTCCTTCGGTAGGAACTCGGAGTGTGAACCTGGTCGTCATGGCCGAGCCCGGGCGCTCGGCCGGCGCCGCCGGTACCCGCCGCAACTCGGCGACGACGGCGACAGGTAGCGATGCCGGACCCCGCGGAGCTGGCGCTCGACCGGGTCTCGGGGTGCGGCTGTGGGCCCGATCGTGCCGCGAGATGCCCAGTCGACCCACCTCCCCTCGAGGATTGACCCCGTCGCCGACAACGTGCGACCGCCGCCGGCTGAGATTTCGCAGGAGCCCGTTGCCCACCTGTGCCCGGATGTCGCCGGCTCCCCGCCCGCGTCCCCTCACGAAAGGAGAGCACCGACCGACCGAGCACGAACCAGGGGGACGCTACCGAGCGGCGTCGCCACTCGTGACCCGAATTCCCGTAGTCCTGGCGACGGTCAAAGAAGACTACGGAAAACCGTCGCGTTCGCAGCCCCGAAGACCGGTCCATTGGTGAAACGACGGCACTACTCTGCGGCCGGGATGGGCACGGTCGTGGGAGCTTCCGAGCCTGGATTTGGCTATGTCGGTCCGCCGGAGCTGGAGATTCTGCGCGCCATGCTCGCCGATGCCCGCTCGGGACGACCCCAGTTCGTTCTCGTCCAGGGTGAGCGCGGCAGCGGCAAGAGCGCGTACCTCCGGCAGCTGTCGGTCGACCAGAGCGACCTCCGCGTCCTGTCGGCGACCGGCGACGAGGCGGAGGCGGAGCTGCGCTACGGGCTGGTGGAGCACCTGACCCGCGCCGCCGGCAAAGGTGTCCCCGAGGAGTTGGCCGGGCTGTGCACCCGGACGACGGCGGCGCCCGATGCCTTCGTCGTCGGCCACGCGCTGCTGCGACTGCTGGTGACGATGCAAGAGGATGCTCCCGTCCTGGTCGTTGTCGACGACGCCGACCTCACCGATATCGACTCTCAGGTCGCCCTCCTCTTCGCGTTGCGGCGACTACACGACAGTCGGATCCTGACCGTCCTCGCCGCCCGCGAACCGGAACGGCTGCTCGATGGGATACACAAGCTCGCCGCCGCCGATCACGGCACGACGATCACCCTCCGGCGCCTCGACGACGGCGCGGTCATGGGCCTCACCACCTCGCTCATCGGCCGGCGGCCGCCGCGCCACTTCGTGGAGCGGCTCCGCGAGCACACGGGCGGCAACCCGTCGCACGTCAGGGCGGTGCTGGGAGAACTCGAGCGGTCAGGGGCAGGCATGGTCGTCGACGACCCGCTCCCGGCTCCCCGGGCGGTCGCGTCGCTGGTCTCCGAGCGGCTCTCAGAGTGCGTTCCCGGCGTCCGCCGGCTGGTGGCGGCCGCTGCCGTCCTCGGTCAGCGCAGCTCGGTCGAGTTGGTACGCAAGCTGGCCGAGATCGATGACCCCCTGCCGTCGCTCGAGGGTGCGGTCGGTGCCGGCTTGGTCGAGTACCGGCGCCGTGAGGTCGTCTTCGCCGATCCGCTCGTCCGGGCCGCGGTGTACCACGATCTCGGCGTGGCCGAGCGGGCCGAGCTTCACGCTCAGGCCGCCCGCTTGGTCACTGAGGAGGGCGCCCGGCTCCGCCACCTGACGGCAGCCGCGTTCGACCACGACGGCGGGCTGGCGGCGGCTCTCGCCGACTTTGCGGCCCGGTCCGCGGCCGCCGGGTCCCCGCTGGGCGCGTCGGCATCGTTCGTCGACGCGGCCGACTTGGTCCCGCCCGGACCGGTGCGAGATGCCTACGCCTTCGACGCGGTGGACTGCCTGCTGGCGGCGGGCGATGCGGCCGGGGCGGACCTGGTCGGATCGAGGTTGGTCGGCACCCGGTCCGACCCGACGGCGCTTGTCGTCCGGGGCCGAATCGCCCGGGTCGGCGGACAGTGGGAGGAGGCCGAGCGACTACTGACCGGTGCTCGGGACGCCCGTCCACCAGACGACGCCCGTCACCAGGCGCGGGTTGCCGACGAGCTCGCCGGGCTGTCCGTCGACCTCCTCCGGCCGGGTGAGGGAGAGCGATGGGCGGACGCCGCAATCGGAATCTCCGCCGGCTCCCCCTCCGGTTCCCTCTCACCGGCGGTGGCGTGGGGCCTGGTGCTGGCCGGCCGGTCGGTCGACGCGCTGGCGGCCTTCGAAGTGCACGAGCCCACGCTCGACGAGTCCCAACCTGAGCACGCGGGCCTGCTCCTCGGCCGGGTCCTCGCCGACCTCCACCGCGGGGCCGCCCGCGAGGCCCGCGAATGCGCCGTCCAGCAGGTGAGGATTGCAGCACGGTTCGGGCTGCTGCCTCTTCGACTGTGCGGGCTGGCGATGCTCTCCTTCGCCGAGTACCGCCTCGGGTGGTGGACCGAGGCCACCACCCACGCCGATCACGGATCGGAGCTGGCAGAGGCGGGCGGGCCTGGACTTCCTCGGACGATGCTGCATCTGGCGGCAATTCTTCCCCTCGCCGGCCGCGGGCAGTGGGAAGCGGCCGAGGCCCACGCCGCGAAGGGGGCAGAGGCCGCCGCGACACCGTTCGATCAGGCCCTGGCCTGGATGGGCCGAGCCACCCTGGCCCACGCCCGCGGCCAGCACGGAAAGGCGACCACCGCGGTCGCGTCCTTGCGAGCGGTGTGCGACGAGGGCGCGGTCGACGAGCCGGGCGGACTGTGGCCGTGGCAGGAACTGCAGGTCGACGCCCTGATCGGGCTGAGCCGATTCGACGACGCGGACGAGGTGCTCGGCCAGTTCGAGAGCCTGGCCGAGGCTCGCGGCAGCGTGGCCGCCATCGCCGTCGCGGCCAGGCTTCGCGGCTGCCTGGAGGCAGCCAAGGGGAGTGACCGGCAGGCGCATCTCGCCTTCACCCGGGCCCAAGAGGTCGGCGCCAAGGTGCCGGTGCCGTTCGAGAGGGCCCGGACGAACCTGGAAGTCGGTGCCTTCCTTCGTCGGGCCGGAAAGCGCACGGCGGCGGCGGCCGAGCTGAGGTCGGCTCGCGAGTGCTTCGATCGGCTGGGCGCCCGGCCCTACCTCGCCCGGTGCGACCGGGAGCTGGCCGCAGCCGGCCTCACCCCCCAGCGGCGGCGGGCCGCCAACGCGGAGGTGCTCACCCCCCAGGAGACGTCGGTCGCCGAGCTCGTCGCCCAGGGCAAGACCAACCGGGGCGTGGCCAGCGAGCTGGTCGTGAGCGTCAACACCATCGAGTACCACCTCAAGAACATCTACGCCAAGCTCGGAATCTCCTCCCGCAGCCAGCTCACCCTGCGCTTCGGGGTGCGTACCGCCACGGCCAGCGGGCCCGGCCCCGGCTGACCGCGGGCTGCCTACTACGGAATCCGAGTTGCCCAAGAGCTTCGTCGCTCGATGCAGCAGATGAGCGATCCGCAGTAACCGTCCTGACGAAGTCACGGCCGAGCGGCTGTGCGGCGTGTCCGACCGACGTTGGGATTCTGCTTCGGGTTGAGACCGTTCTTGCCGATGACATCGGAAACAGGTTCAAGTCCCGTGGGACGCGCCGGTCGATCGGACGCCCCTTGAAGGAGACCGGTCCCATGTCCCAGCCCCGCCCGACGCGCCGAACGATCCGAGCGGTCCTCGCCCTGCTGGTGGTCGCTGCTCCACTGCAGCTGGCCGCGGCCGCAACGGCTCGGTCCGCACCCACGACGGCCGCGGCGAAATGCAACCTCCTCCAGAAGCTTCTGGGCCAGTGCCCGAAGCCGACGACCACGACGACGCCCGTTTCAACGTCTACGGCCGTCCCGACGACGACGGCCCTTCCGACGAGCACGGCCGTCGGCCGACGACGTGGAGCGGTCCGACGACGTGGAGCGGTCCGACGACGTGGAGCGGTCCGACGACGTCGGGCGCCCCGACGACCACTGGCGTTCCGACGACGTCGACCGGTCCGACGACATCGATCGGTCCGACCACGACCACGACCTCGACTGCGGGCATCGCGTGCGGTGGCTACCCGACGCTCCCGAAGACCGGCGGCGCCGCGTGGACCTGCGACTTCAATGACGAGTTCAACGGCACCGCCCTCGACCGGACCACGTGGTTTCCGCAGCCGACCAAAGGCAGCGGGTTCGACTCGAACGACCATGACTGCTTCATGGACTCCCCGAACAACGTGTCCGTGAACGGCGGGAACCTTGTTCTCACCAGCCGGCAGGAGCCGGCTCCGTTCGTCTGCGAGGACACGGTTCCCCGCACCACGCAGTTCACGTCCGGATCAGTCTCGACCTATCAGCGGAGGAGCGTGAACCGCGGCCGGGTCGAGGTCCGAGCGAAGGTCATCTCGGCCAAGGTCCAGGGCACACACACCGCGTTCTGGCTGTTTCCGCAGGATCTGAACGGTGGCCCGGGCAGGGCCGAGATCGACATCGCCGAGATCTATGGCACCTACAGCGATCGTGCGATCCCCTACATCCACCACCCACTGTCGGCCCTGGACAGCAGCGACACGAACAACTACTGCATGATCGCGAACATCGCCGACTGGAACACCTATGTCGTCGAGTGGACCGCTCAATCGATCACGATCATCTACAACGGTCAGGTCTGCCTGACCAACACGATGGGCGCGTCCACCTTCAACAGGGACTTCATGGTGGCGCTCACGCAGGGCCTCGGCTGGCCGGGGAACGATTTTCAACCCGGGGTTACACCGCTGCCAGCGCAAACCGTCGTGGACTACGTCCGCGTCTACAAATAGGCTTGTGTCCGTGGGTCCGCCGAGTGCGTGACCGCGATCCTTGGAGAACGCGGCAACCGCCGCTGCCGAATCTGGACCGCCACGCCGCCGAGCTGCTGACCACAGATGTGTGTCAACGCCGGCCGACCACCCGAAACGCCGCAGGTGGGGCGACGTATCGAGCGGGATCCGCGCAGAAACGCCCAGTTCAGACGCACGTAGAGCCCGAGAGGAGATTCGAACTCCTGACCTGCTCATTACGAGTGAGCTGCTCTACCGACTGAGCTACCCGGGCGGGTTTTCACTTAGGACCTGCTCGTTCGTGCTTCGGGGCTCCCGAGGGCCGTCGCCCAGCCCCATCAGGTCACGCGTAAGCCTACCCAGGCGGTGAACGGGTCGGTGTGTGAAGGGTACCGAGAACAGAATTGGCGGGGGACGGGGTTCTGAGGATGCACCGGGCCTTTCCCGAGGGTCACCGGGCCTTCTCCGGCGGTACCGTCGGGGACGATGACGGACGACGTCCCAGTGGAGCGGTCGGGCGCGACGACCGCCGACGCCGAGCCGCGGCTGGCTGACGGGGAGGCGACGGCGGCAGCCGTGGTCGCGGGCGAGGGGGCGGCCCCAACTCCCAAGCCCGGGCCGGCCTTTCGGCCACCGTGGGCGGGCCGGGAAAAACCGCGGCCCACGCACACGCCCGACGAGCCTGCGGCGCCTACTTCCGCCGAGCCGATCGTTGCGGTCGTCACCGTCGGGTTCGCAGAGCCCGTCGACCCGAGCGCAGGTCGGTTTGCTCCAGCCGTCGAGCTTCCGGGCACGGCGGATCCAGTCTCATCGCCCTCGGTCGCGCCGGCGCCCTACGCCGTCGTCCCGGGCACTCCAAACCAGGCCGGGCCCGTCGGGGCGCCGGTTGGACGACCAGAGAGCGCCACGGGGCCCGGACCGTTCGATCCAGGCCCAGTCGCGGGGAGCGGAGCACGAGGGGCCTCGGTCGAGGTGCGTGGGGTCGCCGAGGGCGGTCCGGCCGCCCAGGTGGAACCGCCGGTGTCGAACGAACCGGACCTGACGCCCTCCGTCGCCTCCGCCGTCCTCCCCGAACCGCCGCCCGTGGTCGACGCCGCCGCCGCTGACGCCGACGTGGCGGGGTTCGCCGAGCCCGTTCCTGAGCCCGACGGCAGCCAGGGCGATTTTGTCAGCGAGGTTCCGCCCGGCGACGACGCCCCCGCCGACACCGCCGCCACCGCCGCCATTGTGCCCGCGCCGCCCGCCTCCGCCGAGCCGCCGCCGGTCGCCGACCTGGACACCGGTCCCCGTGCCGACGCCGACGGCTTTGGCGAGGCAGCGCCCCGAGACGACATCGACGTCGACGCCGACGACGAGGCGGCCGTTGGCGTCGTGGCGTTGGCGCTCGGCGGGGCGCCACCGGCCCCCCCTGGCGAGAAGCCGCCGCCGATTGAAGCCGAACCGACGGACATCGTCGGCCGAGACGCCCCCGATGTCGACGACGAGTCGGCCTTGGGCGTGGTGGCGTTGGCGCTGGGCGGGGCGCCGCCGGCGGTTGAGGCCGACTCCAGGGGCGACGACGGGGGACTGGCCGCGATTGGCCTGGCGCTCGAGGCGGAGCCGCCGATCCCGTCCGACCTGCGGCCGGAGATCCCCGTGGAGACGCCCATCCCGGAGGAGATGGTGGACGACGAGGGCGAATCGACTGTGGCCGTCCCCGTGGCGGCCATGGCGGCGGCGGCCGCGGCCGAGGACCCCGTCCTCGACGACGAGCTTCTCGGGATGTGGGCGTTGGCCGGCGAGGACCAGGGGAGAGACCGCCACCAACGGTGGCCGCGGCGGGTGGTCGGCTCGCTCGCCGGCCGGTGGTCCACGATGCGGCGGGGCGAGCGGGTGAACGCGGTCCTCTACGCCCTCACCGGCGTGTCGATCCTGGCCATGACCCTCGAGCTCCTCGCCGGCCCCG
The DNA here is from genome assembly GCA_963836205.1 of uncultured Acidimicrobiia bacterium. GTDB lineage: Bacteria > Actinomycetota > Acidimicrobiia > Acidimicrobiales > AC-14 > JAXDMK01. The sequence goes on from CAWIIV010000007.1 coordinate 231,386, forward strand.
ACTCCCTGCCCACCGAGGTGAGGACCACACCGTCGGAGTCGGCGTCGCAGACCGTCACGACGGTCAGGTCCACTACCACGGTCACCTTCACCCTCCCCGAGGAGACCGAGCCGGCCCCGCCGGTGGTCACCGCCGGAATCCCCTCCCGGGCGACAACGCCACCCGCCCCGCCGGTGGACGAGGAGGAGCCTCCCCCCGACACCACCGAGCCGCCGCCGCCGACAACCCGTCCGCCGGCCACCATCCCGCCCACGACCCGCCCGCAAACGACCGTCACCCTCCCCAATACCTTCCCGACGCCGGTACCCCCGGTGCCGCCGACGTTCTTCGGCCCCACCGTCCCCACCGTCACGGTGCCGTAGTCGCCCTCGCCGTCGCCCGCACCGGTGGTAGTCGCAGGAGCAGCGCCTGGAGCAGGAGGGTCTCGCCCGGGTTGTGGATCAGGTTCTCCGCCACCTGCTGGAGGGCGTCGAGGGCGGCCAGGCCGGCGGCGCCGTCGACCCGCCGCTGCACCAGGGCGTCGCGGTAGAGGGCGGCCAGGGCGGCCAACCCGTAGCGCAGCTCGTCGGTGCGCAGCCGGCGCAGCTCCCGCTTGTGGCGGTCGGCGAGCGCCTTGCGTCCCGCCCCCCGCTCGCCCGAGCGCTTCACCCGCTCCTCGAGGTCGGCCGCCTCGGCCGCGTGGCGGGCGGTGAGGGGCGCCACCGCCGCCGAACCCAGCAGCTCGACCAGCTCGGCGGCCACCACGAACACGGTGGCCCCGGTGCCGTCGAGGCGGGACGGCACCGACTGCCACGTCGCCCGGCGGGCGGCGAACCCGGCGTCGGACGCCAGCAGCCGGGCTCGGTCGAGCCGCCCCCCGGACGCCTCGGCGACGTCGGCCGCCACCGCCGGGTCGACACCGGCGGCGACCAGGGTCTCCACCACCAGGGCCACCGGCAGCGGCCCGAAGTCGATGCGGACGCACCGGGAGGCGATGGTGACCAGCTCGGGCGACACGTGGTCGGCGAGGATCACGAACACCGTGCTCGGGGGAGGTTCCTCCACCACCTTGAGCAGTGCCGGCACCGCGTCCTGGGCCAGGTGGAACTCGGGGATGATCAGCACCTTGCGGTGCGCCTCGTTGGGCGTGCGCATCGCCAGCCGGCGGATCTCCCGGGCCCGGTCGATACCCAGGAAGGCGCCCTCCCGCTCGATGACGGCGACGTCGGGATGGACTCCGGCCAGCACCCGCGTGCACACCTCGCACACGCCACAGCCGCCCCGGGGGCATAACAGGGCCGCCGCCAAGGCCACGGCGGCCGTACGCCGGCCCGTCCCCGGCGGGCCCACGAGCAGGTAGGCGTGTACCGGAGCCCGGGCCGCGGCCCGCAGGTGGACCACCGCCCGCTCCTGTCCCACGACCCGGTCGAAGACGTCGCTCATGCGGACGACACCCACGCCTGGTATGCCGCCCACACCCGGGCCGCCACCTCGTCGACCGTGCCCGAGCCGTCGACCACCACCCACCGCCCGGGTTCGGCCTCGGCGAGGGCCCGGTAGCCGCCCACCACCCGCTGGTGGAAGAAGTCGCCGGCGGCCTCCATCCGGTCGCGGGGACGGCAGCGGCGGGCGGCGGCCACCTCCTGGTCGACGTCGAGCAACACGACCAGGTCGGGATCGAGGCCCTCCGCCGCCCACCGCGACAGCCACGTCAGCTCGTCGAGGTCGAGGCCCCGGCCGTAGCCCTGGTAGGCGAGGGTGGAGCCGGAGAAGCGGTCGCTGACCACGTCGCGCCCCGCCTCCAACGCCGGCTGGACGACCTCGACCACGTGCTGGGCCCGGTCGGCGGCCATCAGCAGCGCTTCCGTCCGCGGTCCGAGCCCGGCCACGCCGTCGCCCAGCACCACCTCCCGCAGGCGCACGCCGACCTCCGTCCCCCCTGGCTCCCGGGTGAGCACCGCCCCCAGCCGCTCGGCCAGCAGCGCCGCCTGGGTCGACTTCCCGCTCCCCTCGCCCCCCTCGAACACCACGAACCGCCCGGTCATCGGGGCTCGCGGACGTCACCGGAGCGTTCGACGGCACGCAGGGCGAGGGTGCCGGCCATGAGGATGATGGCCGCCCCGATCCAGAGCGTCAGGCGCACGCCGGGCAGCTCCACCGTGAACCCGGCGATCCCCACCTGCTTGTCGACCAGCCGTCCCGAGAAGCGGTCGAGGATGCCGGCCAGGAGGGGCGCCAGGGCCAGCGAGATGAGCAGGCAGAGCCGGGACAGGGTGTAGAGGGCGGCGAAGATGCGTCCCCGCAGTTCGTCGGCGACGTTCTCCTGGAGGATGGTGAAGCCGAGGACGTACACCGCGCCCGCGAACACACCCATGCCCGCGGTGAACGTCAGGCACAGCCCCAGGCTCGACATCGACGACGCGGCCAGCATGCACCCCCCCGCCCCCAGCACGACCACCGGGAACACCCGCTGGTGAGGGAGCCGTTTCTGGACGAGCGACACCCCCACCACGCCGACGGCCAGCCCCATGCCGAGAGCGGTGAGCATGAGGGCGAAGCCGGCCGAGCCGGCATCGAGCACCTCCGACGAGAAGACGGGACCGAGCGGAGCCACCATCCCCCCGCCGATCAGGCCGGTGCCGAGGCCCACCATCACCGAGCGCACCACCGGGCTGGTGCCGATGAAACGCCATCCCTCCTTGATCTCGTTGAAGGCGTCGGTGAGGGGCGCCGGCGAGCGCCGGCGACGGGCCGTGGTCCGGGGGAGGGCGATGGTGGAGATGATGACGGCCGACGTCAGGAAAGTGACCACGTCGAGATAGATGGCCAGCGTCTCCTGGTTGAGCTCCAGGAAGTGGAGGGGCCCCTCGCTGCGGCCCAGCCACTCCGACACCTTGGTGAGCGACGCGAACAGGGCCGATCCCACCGGGAACGTCCCGTACGCCGCGGCCAGGGAGAACGAGTTGGCCGCCGGCAGCCTGTCGACCTTCACCAGGTTGGGGACCGACGCCTCCTTGGCCGGCGACCACAGCAGGGTGAACAGCTCCAGGACCAGGGAGACGAGGAACAGCCCCAGGACGCTCTCGACGAACGGCAGGGTGGCCAGGGTGAGGCCCCGACCGATGTCGCAGACCACCATCACCGTCTTGCGGTTCCACCGGTCGACCAGCACCCCGCCCACCGACGCCAGGAAGAAGCCGGGGATCATCCGGGCGCTCATGACCAGGGCGATGGCCGTCTCCGGCGAGCTCCCGCCGACCCGGGCGGTGATCGACAGCACCGCCACCAGCCCGATCCAGTCCCCCAGGGACGAGACCACCTGGGCCACCCACAGGCGGAAGAACGAGGTCGACCCGAGGAGCGTCGGGCCCCGCTTGTCTCCGTCGTCGTCGGGCCCCTCGGCCGCGGGCACCTCGGCGGTGGCCGGCTCGTCACCCCCCGGGGGCTCTTCCGTGCGGCCGGCCACCGGGTCAGGCTACGGCGTCGGCCGGCGCCGGACCCTGACTGCCGGAGCCGGGATTCGCGAGCCGGAGGTCGATACCGTCGCGGTGCCCACGCCCGCTACGACTTGGGGCGGGCCGATCGGGCTCGGGCGGGAGCCTTCCTGGCCGTCGTGCGGGGCTTGGCCGGGCCCCGGTCGCGGCGGGCCTGGAGCAGCTCGGCCGCCCGCTCGAGGGTGACATCGGTGACCGAGTCACCCACCCGGAGCGAGGCGTTGGTGGTGCCGTCGGTGACGTAGGGCCCGAACCGCCCCTCGCGCACGGTGACCGCTCCGCCCGACACCGGGTCGGGGCCCAGCTCCCGGAGGGGCTCGGTGGCCGCCGCCCGCCCGCCCCGGGCCTTGGGCACCGCCAGCAGGGCGACCGCCTCGTCGAGGGTAACCGTGAACAGCCGGTCCTCGTCCTCCAGGCTCCGGCTGTCGGTGCCCTTCTTCACGTACGGCCCGTAGCGGCCGTTCTGGGCACTGATCTCCTGGCCGTCGGTGGGGTCGTGGCCCAGCACCCGGGGGATGGTGAGCAGCCGGAGGGCGTCGTCGAGAGTGAGCGTCTCCAAGGACATGCGCTTGAACAGCGACGCGGTGCGGGGCTTGGTCTTGGCCGATGCCTTCGACGACTGGGCGTCGGCCTCGCCCAGCTGCACGTACGGGCCGTAGCGGCCCTCCCGGACGATCACCGGTTGGTCGGTGGCGGGGTCGGTGCCGAGGACCCGGTCGCCGCTGGGCTTGGCCAGCATCTCCTCGGCCTTGGCCACGGTGAGCTCGTCGGGGGCGATCCCTTCAGGCACCGGCGCCGTCTCCCCGTCGCGCGACAGGTAGGGCCCGTACTTGCCCACCCGCACCGCGATCTCCCGGCCCTCGGCGTCCTTGCCGATGAGGATGGCGTTGACCTCGCGCGGATCGATCTCGTCGAGGTGGTCGTTGACCATGGCCTTGAGGCCGGTGGTCCCGTTCCCGAAGTAGAAGCGCGACAGCCACGGCACGCGCTTCTCGCCACCGTTGGCGATGCTGTCGAGGTCGTCCTCCATGCGGGCGGTGAAGGCGTAGTCGACCAGGTTGGCGAAGTGGCGCTCGAGCAGGGTGACGACCGCGAAGGCGGTCCACGACGGCACCAGGGCGCTGCCCTTCTTCCAGACGTAGCCCCGGTCCTGGATGGTGCCCAGGATGGACGCGTAGGTCGACGGGCGGCCGACGCCCATCTCCTCCAGCGCCTTCACCAGGGAGGCCTCGGTGTAGCGGGCGGGGGGCGACGTGGTGTGGTCCTTGGGATCGAGGGCGACCGCGTCGAGGGCGTCGCCCGGGGCCAGGGCCGGCAGCCGCACCTCCCGGTCCTCGAGATCGGCCTCGGGGTCGTCGGAGCCCTCCACGTAGGCCCGCAGGAACCCGGGGAACTCGATGGTCTTGCCGGCCGCGGCGAAGACCGCTTCCTCGTCGGCCGATGAGGTCGCCCCCAGCCGCACCTGCATGCTCCGGCCCCGGGCGTCGGCCATCTGCGACGCCACCGTCCGCTTCCAGATGAGCTCGTAGAGGGCCCGCTCGTCGGCTCCCAGCTCCTTGGCCACCTGGTCGGGGGTGCGGAAGCTGTCGCCCGCGGGACGGATGGCCTCGTGCGCCTCCTGGGCGTTCTTGACCTTCTTCTCGTAGCGCCGGGGCTGGCCGGGGACGTAGTCGGGCCCGTACAGCTCGCCTGCCTGGCGGCGGGCGGCGGCCACCGCCGTCTCCGACAGCGACGTGCTGTCGGTGCGCATGTAGGTGATATAGCCGTTCTCGTACAGGCGCTGGGCCGTCGACATGGTGCGCTGGGCGGTGTAGCGCAGCTTGCGCCCCGCCTCCTGCTGGAGGGTGGAGGTCATGAACGGCGGGTACGGGCTGCGCCGGTAGGGCTTTTCGTCGACCGAGCGCACGGTGAAGGGGGCGTCGCGCAGGCGCTCGGCCAGGCCGGCGGCGCCCTCGTGGTCGAGGACGAGGACGTTGGCCGCGGCCGCGCCGAGCCGGCCGGTCTCGTCGAAGTCCTTGCCCGTGACCAGGCGGGTGCCGTCGACGCTGACCAGGGTGGCGCCGAACCGGCCCGCGGTGGCCTCGGCCTTGGCGAAGGTCCCCTCGATGCCGGAGTACGACGCGCTGCGGAACCGCATCCGGGCCCGCTCCCGCTCCACCAGGATGCGGCAGGCCACACTCTGCACCCGTCCTGCGGAGAGCTTGGGCAGCACCTTGCGCCACAGGACGGGCGACACCTCGTAGCCGTAGAGCCGGTCGAGGATGCGGCGGGCCTCCTGGGCGTCGACCAGCTGCTCGTCGAGGTCGCGGGGATTCGCCAGGGCGGCCTGGATGGCGGGGGCGGTGATCTCGTGGAACACCATCCGCCGCACCGACACCCGTTTGGGGGGCGAGAGCACCTCCAGCAGGTGCCAGGCGATCGACTCCCCTTCGCGATCCTCGTCGGTGGCGAGATAGAGCTCGTCGGCGTCCTTGAGCAGGCGCTTCAGGTTGGTGACGATCTGCTTCTTGTTCTTGGCGACCACGTAGAGGGGCTCGAACTCGTGGTCGACGTCGACGCCGAGGCGGGCCCAGGGCTCCCCCTTGAGGGAGGCCGGCACCTCTTCGGCGCCTCGGGGAAGGTCGCGGATGTGCCCCACGGACGACTCCACCACGTACCCGCTGCCCAGAAATCGGGCGATGGTTCGGGCCTTGGCGGGCGATTCGACGATGACGAGGGGTTTGGACACGGGAGTGGACCTTTGGCGGCCGGATGGCCTTCTGTCAAGAGTACGGTCTGGACGTGGACCCCAAGTCGCTGATCGAGGCGTTCGGCACGCTCGGTCTTTTCGTGATCGTGTTCGCCGAATCGGGGCTGCTGGCGGGCTTCTTCCTCCCCGGCGACTCGCTGCTGTTCACCGCCGGGCTGCTCGCCTCCAAGGGCCTGTTGAACCTTCCTATCATCATGGTGGGCTGTTTCGTGGCCGCGGTGGTGGGCGACCAGGTGGGCTACGCCATCGGACGGCGCTACGGGCCGGCGGTGTTCAAGCGCCCCAACTCCCGGTTCTTCCACCAGAAGAACGTCGAACGGGCCCGGGTGTACTTCGAGGAACACGGGCCCAAGACGGTGGTGCTGGCCCGCTTCCTGCCGGTGATTCGCACGTTCACCCCGGTGGTGGCCGGGGTCGGCCAGATGGACTACCGCACGTTCGTCCGGTTCAACGTCATCGGCGGCTTCCTCTGGGCCTTCGGGGTCACCGGGCTCGGCTACGCCCTGGGCGACGTCATCCCCGACATCGACCGCTGGCTCCTGCCCATCATCGTGGTCATCGGCGCCATCTCGTTCGTCCCCGTGATCCTCGAGCTTCTTCGGATGCGCCGGGCGGGAGCGGAGGACGAGCCGACATCGGAGACCGAGACGGAGACGGAGCCGACCAAGTCGTAGTCGGCGGTTTGGGTGGCCGCGTGGACGCCGGACGCCCGACTCGGGAGGATTGGTGCGAAACCCGTGACTGGTCAGCGGGCGGGCCGGGTGACGATCCGCACTCCGGGGACGGATTGGGCGAGTCGCTCGATGTCATCGGGATCCGACGTGACGACCACACCGCCGTCGTGGAGGGCGCAGACGGCAACGATGTGGGCGTCGACCATGTCGCGGCTGTCGGCACCCGCGCCATGGAGCACGGCTCCGACCTGGCGGGCAAGGGCGAAGTCGGTGTCGACCACCGAGAACGGGGGTCGGACCCGGGAGAGGGCGACTTCCACCCGCCGGGTCCGGGCCACCCCCCGGCACACCTCGGCGCACACGACCGCGGGGACGATCACCTCACGTCCTCGAAGCCACGCCTCGTGTAACAGTGCTCGCACCGGCTCGGGCGGCCGCGGGTCGCAGACCGCGTCGAGACCGCCCGCGTCGAGAACGACCGGCACGGTCACGCCGCGCCTCGACCGATGCCGTCGACCTCGTCGAACGCGTCCTGGGCGTCGGCGATGGCGGCATCGGACACCGGGCCGAGCTCGAGGTCCCACTCGTCGAGCAACTGGCGCAGGGCGGCCCGCCGAGCCAACCGGTCGACGTGGGCGGTCAGCGCCTCGTTCACGACCGCTGAGAGGTTCTCGATCCCCAGGAGTTGGGCCTCTTCGACCAGACCCGTGTCCACCGTGACTGTGATCTTACGCTTCGCCATACAACTATCCTACCAAGGGGTGTGGTTGGTGTCGCCGGGATCGGTGTCGCCGGGATGAGATGTCAGATCGAGATGACTCCGAGGACGAGGAGCACGCCGAACGCGAGGATGGGGATGCCGAGGAGCTCCTCCCTCCACCGCAGCTCTCGTTCGGCGCCCTCCCGGCCGAGGAGCCCGAGCAGGGACAGGGCCAGGCCGGGCAGGGACAGGAGCACGAACGCGTCACGGATGGCGTCCTGCCCGCTCGACAGGTGGCCGAGGACGATTGCGGCGAAAACGCCGCCGACAACGAGCATGAGCACCGTCTCGACGATGCCGCTAGGAAGGGCTCTGTAGAGGCGGGGCGAGTTCGGGAAGCGGTCGGCGAACAGTTCCAGGATCTTGGGCAGGACGAACAGCGTTCCGCCGAGATAGAGCTGCCAGCAGGGGCCCAGGAACGAGACGGCGACGAAGACGAAGATGCCCATGACCAACACGCTGGCCAGGGCTCGTTGTCCGGAACTCGGCTCCTGGAGATCGACGGGTTGCACCCGGTCGAGGCGCATCGGGAACCACCTGGCGGTGAAGGTCTCGATGACTATCCGAATGCCCAGCGCCACCAGTACCGAGAGGGCGATGTCGTTGGCCCGGTCGCCGATCGGCAGATCCAGACCGGTCAGACCCGGCAGCCCCAGCACGATGGTCTGCACCGCCCAGGCGCCCACCAGCGAGGCGATGACGACATCGGCGGTGCGGTCAAAGTGCTCCTGAGCCGTCCCAGGGGGCGGCCTACGCAGGGGCCGGGCGGTGCCGGCGATGAGTGGGGCCGCGAACCACAGAATGGCCACGCCGAGCAGGGCGCGGGAATCGTTGCTGGACGACACCCCTCCGGACGCCAGCACGCCGGTGACGAAGACGAGCACCCCCGTCAGCCCGGCCAGGGCATCGAAGACGCCGAGCACCGCCAGCGCCACCACCAACCCGAACGCGGGCGGCAACGCTGCGCCGCCCACGTTGCTGACCGCCATCGCGCCGAGAACGGCTCCGAGGACGGGCCCCAGCACCCAGGCGGAGCCGAACATGGCCCGGATGTAGCTGGCGTCGTTGACGATGCGAGCCACGAGCGGCGACCGGGGCGAGACACGGGCCGGGACGTCACGGCTCAGGCGATCGAAGATGGGCGTCGCCGGCCAACGCCACGTCCGCGACCGGTCGCCCCACTTGACGGCCACCGTCCCTGTCCCGACGTCGGTGAACTCCAACTCCGCGGCCGCCTCCCCGGTCTCCTCCTCGTCCTCCGAGCGCCGTCTCGCGCCGGCCGCAGCCAACACGGCCATCCCCATCGTCGCCACACCACCGCCCGAAAGTCCCGACGCCGACGGAGCCCCCGAGCCGCCCGAGCCCGAGCCAATGACGCCTGAGCCGGCCGAGCCCGAGCCACTGAAGCCTGAGACGTCCGAGCCGGAGCCACCCGAGCCCCAGCCACCCGAGCCACCCGAGCCCCAGCCGTTCCCGCCCGATCCGGAGCCGCCACCACCAGGCCCGCCACCACCAGGCCCGCCACCACCAGGCCCGCCACCACCAGGCCCGCCACCACCAGGCCCGCCACCACCAGGCCCGCCACCACCAGGCCCGCCACCACCAGGCCCGCCACCACCAGGCCCGCCACCACCAGGCCCGCCACCACCAGGCCCGCCACCACCAGGCCCGCCACCACCAGGCCCGCCACCACCAGGCCCGCCACCACCAGGCCCGCCACCACCAGGCCCGCCACCACCAGGCCCGCCACCACCAGGCCCGCCACCACCAGGCCCGCCACCACCAGGCCCGCTACCACCAGGCCCGCTACCACCAGGCCCGCCACCGGCGTCAGAGTCGGGTCCGCCCAAGCCGCCGCCAGCCCCCGAGCCGTCACCAGGACTCGATCCGTCGCCCGCACCTGAGCCGCCACCAGCTCCCGAGCCGCCACCACCATGCCCGCCACCGGCAGTAGTGCCGGGCGCGCCCGAGCCGCCGCCAGCACCCGAGCCGTCGGCCGCACCCGAGTCGCCGCCAGCGCCCGAGCCGTCGGCAGCACCCGAGTCGCCGCCAGCGCCCGAGCTACCGCCAGCACCCGAGCCGCCAGCGACGCCAGCGCCGGGTCCGCCCGAATCTGCACCACCGGTCCGGTCACCGCCCAAGCCGCCACCCCCGGGCCCGCCACCAGGGCCAGAGCCTGGTCCGCCACCGGGGCCAGCACCGGGTCCGCCCGAGCCGCCGCCATCACCCGAGCCGCCAGCGCCGGGCCCGCCGGAGGTCGACGCGCCACCGGCCTCACTCTTGGCCCACCTCGTCGGACGCGGCTTGCGGACCCCGAGTAGGGACAGGAGGGCAAACGCCGATACCTCGAGAGCCACGAGTTCGTCGGCGTGGGCGGCTGGGTCGTAGGCCGCCAGCGCCTCCCGGCCCTCTGGTTGATTCTTTGGGTCGGCGTTCGATGGTTGGGTGTCGCTCTGGCCCGCGGGGTCCCGGCTCGGGCTCGGGGGACCCAGGGAGGATCGAGGCCGCGATGTAGTAGTCGCCGGGCTGATCGTCGTGGTCGGGCTGCTCGCCGACGGGAGCAACGACGTGGGTGCCGGAGCTGCTGCCGTAGCCACCAGCAGCCCGACGGTCGTCGTCGGCGCATCGATGGCCGATGTGGGCGCTGTTGTCGGGGTGGTCAAGGTGGTCGTCGGCGGGACCATCGTCGAGGTGGTCGGTGTCAGCACCGTGGTGGTCGTAGTTGCCGGGACGGTGCTCGACGTGGTGGTGGTCGGCCCGGTTGTCGACGTCGTCGTTTGCGGGACGGTGGTCGACGTGATGGTGGTCGTCGGCGGCTCGGTAGTCGTCGGCGGGACGGTGGTCGAGGTGGTGGTCGGCGGGACGGTCGTCGAGGTGGTGGTCGGCGGGACGGTCGTCGAGGTGGGGGACGTGGTGGTCGTCGTCGGCGGGACGGTCGTCGAGGTGCTCGTCGGCGGGACGGTCGTTGAGGTGGTCGTCGGCGGGACGGTGGTCGAGGTGGTGGTCGGCGGGACGGTGGTCGAGGTGCTCGTCGGCGGGACGGTCGTTGAGGTGGTCGTCGGCGGGACGGTGGTCGAGGTGGTGGTCGGCGGGACGGTGGTCGAGGTGGTGGTCGGCGGGACGGTGGTCGAGGTGGTCGGTCGGCGGGACGGTCGTCGAGGTGCTCGTCGGCGGGACGGTCGTCGAGGTGCTCGTCGGCGGGACGGTCGTCGAGGTGGTGGACGTGGTGGTCGTCGTCGGCGGGACGGTCGTCGAGGTGCTCGTCGGCGGGACGGTCGTCGAGGTGCTCGTCGGCGGGACGGTCGTCGAGGTGCTCGTCGGCGGGACGGTCGTCGAGGTGCTCGTCGGCGGGACGGTCGTCGAGGTGCTCGTCGGCGGGACGGTGGACGTGGTGGTCGTCGGCGGGACGGTGGACGAGGTGGTCGTCTGCGGGACGGACGTCGAGGTCGTCGAGGTCGTCGAGGTCGTCGACGTGGTCGTGGTCGGCGGGACGGTGGTCGAGGTGGTCGTCGTGCTCGAGGTGGTCGTCGTCGGCGAGACGGATGTCGACGTGGTGGTCGTCGGCGGGACAGTGGTCGACGTGGTGGTCGTCGGCGGGACGGTCGTCGAGGTGGTGCTCGTCGAGGGACGGTCGTCGAGGTGGTCGACGTGGTGGTCGTCGGCGGGACGGTCGTCGAGGTGGTGGTCGTCGGCGGGACGGTCGTCGAGGTAGTCGTCGGCGGGACGGTCGTCGAGGTCGTCCAGGTGGTCGTCGTCGGCGGGACGGTCGTCGAGGTGGTCGAAGTGGTCGTGGTCGGCGGGACGGTGGTCGAGGTGGTGCTCGTCGGCGGGACGGTGGACGACGTGGTCGTCGGCGGGACGGATGTCGAGGTCGTCGAGGTCGTCGACGTGGTCGTGGTCGGCGGGACGGTGGTCGACGTGGTGGTGGTCGGCGGGACGGTGGTCGAGGTGGTCGTGGTCGTCGTCGGCGGGACGGTCGTCGAGGTGGTGGTCGTCGGCGGGACGGTCGTCGAGGTGGTGGTCGGCGGGACAGTCGTCGGCGGGACGGTGGTCGACGTGGTGGTCGTCGGCGGGACGGTGGACGACGTGGTGGTCGTCGGCGGGACGGTGGACGACGTGGTGGTCGTCGGCGGGACGGTCGTCGAGATCGTCGAGGTGGTGGACGTGGTGGTCGTCGGCGGGACGGTCGTCGAGATCGTCGAGGTGGTGGACGTGGTGGTCGTCGGCGGGACGGTGGTCGAGGTGGTCGAGGTGGTCGTCGTCGGCGGGACGGTGGTCGAGGTGGTCGAGGTGGTCGTCGTCGGCGGGACGGTGGTCGAGGTGGTCGAGGTGGTCGTCGTCGGCGGGACGGTGGTCGAGGTGGTCGTCGTCGGCGGGACGGTGGTCGGCGGGAGGTGGTCGAGGTGGTCGTCGTCGGCGGGACGGTGGACGTGGTGGTCGTCGTCGGCGGGACGGTCGTCGAGGTGCTCGTCGGCGGGACGGTCGTCGAGGTGGTGGTGGCCGGCGGGACGGTCGTCGAGGTGGTGGTCGGCGGGACGGTGGTCGAGGTGGTCGTCGTCGGCGGGACGGTGGTCGACGTGGTCGACGTGGTGGTCGTCGGCGGGACGGTCGTCGAGGTGGTGGTCGTCGGCGGGACGGTCGTCGAGGTGGTCGAGGTGGTGGTCGTCGGCGGGACGGTCGTCGAGGTGGTCGAGGTGGTGGTCGTCGGCGGGACGGTCGTCGAGGTGGTGCTCGTCGGCGGGACGGTCGTCGAGGTCGTCGAGGTGGCCGTCGTCGGCGGGACGGTCGTCGAGGTGGTCGAAGTGGTCGTGATCGGCGGGACGGTGGTCGAGGTGGTGGACGTGGTGCTCGTCGGCGGGACGGTCGTCGAGGTGGTCGTCGGCGGGACGGTCGTCGAGGTCGTCGAGGTGGTCGTCGTCGGCGGGACGGTCGTCGAGGTGGTCGAGTGGTCGTGGTCGGCGGGACGGTGGTCGAGGTGGTGCTCGTCGGCGGGACGGTCGTCGAGGTCGTCAGGTGGCCGTCGTCGGCGGGACGGTCGTCGAGGTGGTCGAAGTGGTCGTGATCGGCGGGACGGTGGTCGAGGTGGTGGACGTGGTGCTCGTCGGCGGGACGGTCGTCGAGGTGGTCGTCGGCGGGACGGTCGTCGAGGTCGTCGAGGTGGTCGTCGTCGGCGGGACGGTCGTCGAGGTGGTCGAAGTGGTCGTGGTCGGCGGGACGGTGGTCGAGGTGGTGCTCGTCGGCGGGACGGTGGACGACGTGGTCGTCGGCGGGACGGATGTCGAGGTCGTCGAGGTCGTCGACGTGGTCGTGGTCGGCGGGACGGTGGTCGACGTGGTGGTGGTCGGCGGGACGGTGGTCGAGGTGGTCGTGGTCGTCGTCGGCGGGACGGTCGTCGAGGTGGTGGTCGTCGGCGGGACAGTCGTCGAGGTCGTCGAGGTGGTGGTCGGCGGGACAGTCGTCGGCGGGACGGTGGTCGAGGTGGTCGTGGTCGTCGTCGGCGGGACGGTCGTCGAGGTGGTGGTCGTCGGCGGGACGGTCGTCGAGGTGGTGGTCGGCGGGACAGTCGTCGGCGGGACGGTGGTCGACGTGGTGGTCGTCGGCGGGACGGTGGACGACGTGGTGGTCGGCGGGACGGTGGTCGAGGTGGTGGACGTGGTGGTCGTCGGCGGGACGGTGGTGGTTGGCGACGTGGTCGTGGTCGGCGGGACGGTCGTCGAGATCGTCGAGGTGGTGGACGTGGTGGTCGTCGGCGGGACGGTCGTCGAGATCGTCGAGGTGGTGGACGTGGTGGTCGTCGGCGGGACGGTCGTCGAGATCGTCGAGGTGGTGGACGTGGTGGTCGTCGGCGGGACGGTGGTCGAGATCGTCGAGGTGGTGGACGTGGTGGTCGTCGGCGGGACGGTGGTCGAGATCGTCGAGGTGGTGGACGTGGTGGTCGTCGGCGGGACGGTGGTCGAGGTGGTGGACGTGGTGGTCGTCGGCGGGACGGTGGTCGAGATCGTCGAGGTGGTGGACGTGGTGGTCGTCGGCGGGACGGTCGTCGAGGTCGTCGAGGTGGTGGACGTGGTGGTCGTCGGCGGGACGGTGGTCAGATCTCAGGTGGTCGACGTGGTGGTCGTCGGCGGGACGGTCGTCGAGGTGGTACGTGGTGGTCGTCGGCGGGATGGGGGTGCTGGTGGTTGTCGAGGTGGTCGTCGTCGGCGGGACGGTGGTCGAGGTGGTCGACGTGGTCGTCGTCGGCGGGACGGTCGTCGAGGTCGTCGAGGTGGTGGACGTGGTCGTCGTCGGCGGGACGGTGGTGGAGGTGGTCGACGTGGTCGAGGTGGTCGTCGTCGGCGGGACGGTGGTCGAGGTGGTCGACGTGGTCGTCGTCGGCGGGACGGTCGTCGAGGTGGTCGACGTGGTCGTCGTCGGGGGGACAGTGGTCGACGTGGTCGTCGTCGGCGGGACGGTGGTCGAGGTGGTGGACGTGGTGGACGTGGTGGACGTGGTGGTCGTCGGCGGGATGGTGGTGGTGGTCGGCGGGACGGTCGTCGAGGTGCTCGTCGGCGGGACGGTGGTCGAGGTGCTCGTCGGCGGGACGGTGGTCGAGGTGGTGGTCGGCGGGACGGTCGTCGAGGTGGTGGTCGTCGGCGGGACGGTCGTCGAGGTGGTGGTCGTCGGCGGGACGGTGGTCGAGGTGGTCGTCGTCGGCGGGACGGTGGTCGAGGTGGTCGAGGTGGTCGTCGTGGGCGGGACGGTGGTCGTGGTCGACGTGGTGGTCGTCGGCGGGACGGTGGTCGAGGTGGTGGACGTGGTCGTCGTCGGCGGGACGGTCGTCGAGGTCGTCGAGGTGGTGGACGTGGTCGTCGTCGGCGGGACGGTGGTGGTCGTGGTCGAGGTGGTCGACGTGGTCGTCGTCGGCGGGACGGTCGTCGAGGTGGTCGACGTCGTCGTGAGTGGTCGTCGACGTGGTCGTGGTCGTGGGCGGGCTCCCGATCGGGATGGCCCAGAGCGAGGTATTCGACTCCACGGGACCACCAGGTACCCCGGCCGGCGGGATGCCGGTGGCGACGGCCGAGTTCATGATCGGAGTGCCGGCGGCGACGTCGGCCTCGGTCGCGACGTAGGAGGCGGTGCACGTCGTCGTGGCCGAGGGCGCGAGAGGGGTCGACGGGCAGGTCACCGGGCTCAACCCGGGCAGGGCGTCGATCACGGCCACCCCGCTCAGCTCGAAGTCGCCGACGTTGATGACGGTGAAGGAGTAGTCGATCTGCTCTCCCTCATCGGCACCACCGTCGGAGTCGGTGTCGGCCAGGGTGGCCGACTTGGCCAGGAACAGAGCCGGGGTCGGCCCGACCGGGGTGAAGGTCGAGTATGGCGTCGACTCGACGGGGGCGCTCAAGGGGGGAACGCCAGTGGCGGTGGCTGTGTTCAGGATGTAGCCGCCGGAGCTAACGCGCGCTCCCCGGCGGTCGGCCTCGGTCACCACGTACGACACGGGCCCACACGTGGTGGAGGCGCCGGGCCCCAGGGTGGTCGAGGGGCAGGTGACCGGGCCCAGCCCGGGCATGGCGTCCACCACCGCCACCCCGCTCAGGGGGACGTTGCCGGTGTTGGTGACCGTAAACGAGTAGTCGATCACCTCACCGGCGTCGGCGGTCAGGTTGGCGTTGGTGTCGACCAGGACCGCCGATTTGGCCAGCGCCAACGCCGGGGCTGCGACTGCGGTCGTGGTGGACGACAGTGTGGAGTAGGCAGGGGGTTGACCGTCGGGGGGGTTGCCGGTGGCCATGGCCGAGTTCAAGATGGGCGCGCCCGTGTCGACATCGGCTTGGGTCACGACGTACGACGCCGTGCACGTCATCGAGCCCGCGAGACCAAGCGTGGTCGCCGGACACGTGACCGGGCCCAGGCCGGGCAGGGGATCGCTGACGCCGACGTCGGTCAGAATGGCGTTGCCGGTGTTGGTGACGGCGAACGAGTAGTCGATCTGTTCGCCCACGTCGGCCAGGCCGTCGGCGTTGGAGTCGGCCAGGATCGCCGACTTGGTCAGCGCCAGCGCCGGGGCTCCGACTGGAGTCGCGGTGGACGAACCCTCCGAAAAGACGGCGTGACGACCATCGGGCGGGGCTCCCACTGGCTACGGCATACTGGAAGATGGGCTGGCGGGCGTCGACATCGGCTTGGGTCACCACGTACGACGCCGTGCACATGGTCGAGGCCGATGGAACAAGCGTGGTCGCCGAACACGTGACCGGGAGCAACGGCGAGGTGAAGATGTCAAGAGTCAGAATGGCGTCGCCGGTGTTGGTGGCGGCGAACGAGTAGTCGATCTGTTCGCCGACATCGGCCAGGCCGTCGGCGTTGGAGTCCGCCAGCATCGTCGACATGACCATGGTCAGCGCCGGGGTTGCGATTGGGGTCGTGGAGGACGACGGCAGGGACTGGCGGGGGATCCCTTGACCAACAAACAGGGTGAAGGCCGTCGCCGTTGCGGTATTCGGGATCGGCTGATCGGCGTCTACGTCGGTGAGGGTGACCAGGTACGGCGCAGTGCACGTAACCGACGCCCCCGGACCGAATGTGGTCGGCGGACACGTCACGGCGCCCAGTTTGGGGTCGTCGATGGAGGTGGACGTCAGGCTGTAACCACCGGTGTTGGTGACCAGGAACGAGTAGTCGATCTGCTCGCCGACATCGGCCAGGCCGTCCGAGTTGGTGTCGGCCAGGGTCGCGGACTTGACCAGAGTCAGGGCGGGAGCCGGGCCCGAGGTCTGGAAGAAGTGGTATTCCGGCGCGGTCTGTACGGGAATGCTGCGGGGGGCAATGCCCTCGACCGTCGCCGTGTTCGTGACGATGCCGGCATCCACGTCGGCTTGGGTCACGACATAGGGCGCCGCCGTGCACGCCATCTGACCTTGGGGCGCGAGGGTCGTAGCGGCACAGGTGACCGGGCCCAAGAGGGGATCGACGAAGGCTATGTCGGCGATGGTGACGTTGCCCAGGTTGGTGACGTCGAATGAGAAGGTGACCTGCTCGCCGGCATTGGCAAAGTTGTCACCGTTCGTGTCCGCCAATACCGCCAGGTCGGATATCGCCAGCGCGGCGAACCCGGCCACCACCGGGGTGGTGGTGGACGACGGCGGGGAATCGACGGGCGTCGGGCCGCCGGGATCGACGCCCGTGGCCGTGGCTGTGTTCACGATCGGACCGCCGTTGTCCACGTCCGCCTGGCTCACCACGTAGGCCGACGACGGGGTGCAGGTGGTGGAGGCGCCGGGCGCCAGCACCGTCGACGGGCACGTCACCGGACCCAGCCCGGGAAGGGAATCGACGACGGCCACGCTGGTCAGGACGGCGTCGCCGCTGTTGGTCACGAGGAACGAGTAGTCGATCTGGTCGCCCGCGTCCGCCTCGTTGGGATCGAAGTGGACTGGCCCGGTGAGGTCGATCAACGTCGCCGTCTTGGCCACGGTCAGGCTGGCCGACGCCGCTGCCGGTGCGGGCGCCACTGTCCCGCTGGCGACCGCGGTGAACAGGACCCCAGCGGCCGCCAGCCCCCTGCGGCGCGCGTGGACCCGCCTCCGCCGCTGCGCCAGGGTGAGTTCCGACGAGGAGCCCGACCGGGTCAAGGCGCGCTACGCCTCGCCCGGCGACGATCAGGCACGGGACGCTCTTGACCTTTTTTTCGACGTCGAAGGCGCCTGGTGGAACAAACCATCCCGGCCGAATCCCAGGATCGCCGCTGTGACGTGAGGCCGATCTCCGCGCGAATGATCATCGTGGCCATGCCCCCAGCAAAGCGAAATGCCTTCTCAAGCTACAACCGCCAGGTCCGCCCGGGAAACCCCGCCGGTCGAAGAAGTATCGGGCGGGTCGAACGACGTGCGACTCGGAGATCTCGGGGCGAGCGGAACGACAGGCATCGACAGCGGCCGTCGGCGGAAGTTGCCCACATGCGCGTGCTGCAACTCGACGGGCCGACCGGTGTCCCGAAGAGCATGTCCTTCGACATGGTGATCGGAACCGAGTGGCGGATGGCGGTGGTCATCTCGGCCAGGTACAGCCGAACCCGCCGTCGCCGCTCACCGACACCAACTTGCAGCTAGTCATGCGGGTCCTGCCTGGCCCGGCCATCGCTCGCCCTGTGGCGGGGTCGGCTGCCGTCGCCCAGAGTGACACACCCCCGGGCGCAGAAGAGGGGGGCCGGGCACTACTTTTCAACAACAGTTGCCGGCTCAGGCCGACAGCGGTTACGCCTTGACGGCCTCGGTCTCGGGCACCTCGTCCATGGCGGTGGCCTTGCGCTTGGAGAAGGCGAGGGCGCCGGCGAGGATGAGGATGGAGACGGCGGCGATGGCGTAGCGGGCGGGGTCGTTGTCCTGCAGGCTGATGACGGCGGGCAGCATGAGCAGCGACACCAGGTTCATCACCTTGATCAGCGGGTTGAGGGCCGGTCCGGCGGTGTCCTTGAACGGGTCGCCGACGGTGTCGCCGATGACGGCCGCCTTGTGCGCCTCCGACCCCTTGCCGCCCTCGTGGCCGTCCTCGATGTACTTCTTGGCGTTGTCCCAGGCGCCACCGGCGTTGGACAGGAACACGGCCATGAGCTGGCCGGTGAGGATGACCGCGGCCAGGAAGGCGCCGAGGGCCAGGTAGCCGATGCCGAAGCCGATGATCACGGGCGTGAGGACCGCCAGCAGGGCCGGCGTGGTGAGCTCCCGCAGGGAGGCGGCGGTGCAGATGTCGATGACCCGGCCGTACTCGGGGCGCTCGGTGTAGTCCATGATCCCGGGGTGCTCCCGGAACTGGCGGCGCACCTCCTGGACCACGGTGCCGGCGGTGCGTCCCACCGCCCGGATGGCCAGGGACGAGAACATGAACGCCACCGACCCGCCGATGAGCAGGCCGATGAACGTCTTCGGGTCGGCCACGTTGATCTGGGTCAGCGGGTTGGAGAACAGGTTCTCCTTGGGCAGGCCCAGCTCGTCGCCGACCACCTCGATGAACGAGGCGAACAGGGCGACCGCGGCGATGACCGCCGAGCTGATGGCGAAGCCCTTGGTGATGGCCTTGGTGGTGTTGCCCACCGCGTCGAGGCTGACCATGATGCGCTCGGCCTCGCCGTCGAACTCGCCCGACATCTCGGCGATGCCGGCGGCGTTGTCGGAGACGGGCCCGAAGGTGTCCTCCGACACGACCACGCCGGTGGTGGCGAGCATGCCCAGGCCGGTGAGCGCCACCAGGTAGAAGGTGAACTGGATGTTGCCGTCGCCCAGGCCGATGGCCACCCCGAGGGCGAGGGCGATGGCGATCACCGCGTACACGGTGGACTCCAGGCCCGAGGCGATACCGGAGAGCACGGTGGTGGCGGGGCCGGTGCGGGCGGCCTCGGCGATGTCCTGCACGGGCGCGGTCTCGGTCGACGTGTAGTACTCGGTGAGGCGGCTGACCACCTGGGCCAGGACCAGGCCGGTGACGATGGCCCAGAAGACCTTCAGGTTGTGGACGTAGAACTGGGCCACGAAGAAGGTGCCGATGACGGTGAGGACGCCTGCGGTGAGGAAGCCCCGGTTGATGGGGGCCATGGCCGACTTGTCGTTGTCGGTGGCCCGCACCGCGTAGACGCCGACGATGGAGGCGAGCACGCCGAGGGCCCGGGCCACGATGGGGAAGATCACGCCCAGGGCCGGGTTGAGGCCGATGGACTCGAAGGCGGCGAAGCCGAGGATGATGGAGGCGACCAGGGTGACCTCGTAGGACTCGAACAGGTCGGCGGCCATAC
This sequence comes from uncultured Acidimicrobiia bacterium, assembly GCA_963836205.1. Lineage (GTDB taxonomy): Bacteria > Actinomycetota > Acidimicrobiia > Acidimicrobiales > AC-14 > JAXDMK01. Next base: position 250,809 of record CAWIIV010000007.1, read on the forward strand.
CGGCGCAGTCACCGACGTTGTCGCCCACGTTGTCGGCGATGGTGGCCGCGTTGCGGGGGTCGTCCTCGGGGATGCCGACCTCGACCTTGCCCACCAGGTCGGCACCCACGTCGGCCGCCTTGGTGAAGATGCCGCCGCCGACCCGCATGAACAGGGCCAGCAGCGACCCGCCGAAGCCGAAGCCGATGAGGATGGCGGAGGCCGTGTTCTGGAAGAGCATGATGATGACGGTGGCGCCCAGCAGGCCCAGGCCGACGGTGAACATGCCGGCCACGCCGCCGGTGCGGAAGGCCACCTTGAGGGCGGCGGGCAGGGAACCCTCTTTGGCTGCGGCCGCGGTGCGCACGTTGCCCCGCACGGCCAGGCCCATCCCGATGAAGCCGGTGAGGCCGGACATGAAGCAGCCGGCGATGAAGGCGAGGGTGCGGAACAGGCCCGATTCCCCGAAGGAGAGGGCGGTCGAGCCGTCCGGCTTGAGGATCTCGGTGGAGGTCAGGAAGACCAGGATCGCCAGCGGCACGATGATGATGGCGATGGTGCGGAACTGCCGCCGGAGGTAGGCCATGGCCCCCTCCTGGATGGCGAGGGCGATCTCCTTCATCTTCTCCGTGCCCTCGTCGGCGGCGAGCACGCCCCGCATGAGGCGCCAGCCGACGAGGAGGGCGAGGATGGCGGTGGCGGCGGAGAACCACAGCCAGAACCACTCGGTGCTGCCCAGGGTGAAGTCCTGGAAGCCCCCCTCGGATGCGAGCACGATGTTCATGCCGACAGCTCCTTCCTGACAAAGATCTGGTGGGCGACCTTCTCGCCCAGGAGTCGGTCCTTCCCGTCGACCCGGACCACGATGGGGCCGTCGAAGGGATGGCGTTCACGCACTTCGAGACGCACGCCGGGCCGCAGCCCGAGGGTCTCCAGGAACTCGATGACGTCCGGGTCGGTGGAGCCGGGGACGGCCATCACCGCGAATTCGCCGGGCTCGAGGTCGTACAACGGGGGCAGCGAGGGGATGTCGGCGGTCTCCGGCTCCGGGATCGGAAAGCCGTGGGGACACGACGACGGGCGGTCGAGGGCCACGAACAGCCGGTCCTCCACCTCTTGGGGCAGGTCGTGCTCGAACGAGGTGGCGAGGCGGTCGGCCTCGTTCCAGGCGTAGCCGAGCATGTCGGACAGGAAGCGCTCGACGATGCGGTGGCGGCGGATGGCCGCGACCGCCGCCGAGCGGCCGAGGGGGGTGAGCTCGACACCCTTGTAGAGCTTGTGGACGAGGAGTCCCCGCTCGGCCAGCCGCTTGACGGTGGCGGTGGCGGTGCCGGGGGCCACGCCCAGGGCCTCGGCCAAGGCGCCGGTGGACGCGTCGTGGCCTTCGTTCGACATCCGGTAGAGCGCTTTGAGCGCCTCGCGGTCGGGTTTCGAGTGGACGGGATCCATGTTTCGGCGTGCGAAAACTAGGACGCGACCTACCCAAACGTCAAACTTCGCCTGGGTGCCAACCTTCGGGGGCGAGTTCGAACCCTTCGAACCGGAAGGCGGGGGAGACGGTGCACCCCACCAGGCTCCACCGACCGAGGGAGACCGCCGCCTGCCACTCTCCGGCGGCGACGACGTGCTGGGGATGGTCGGGTCGGAGGACGTGTCTGGTGGGGGGGTGAGGCCGTCGGCGGGGGCGGTGGAGAGCTCGAGCGGGTCGCCGTCGTAGAAGTGCCAGATCTCGGTGGCATCGACCCGGTGCCAATGCGACCGCTCGCCCGCCTGGAGGAGGTAGTAGATGGCGGTGACCGCCGCCTCCCGCCACGTCTCCCGGTACCACCCTCCCTCGGGATGGGGAGCGAGGTCGAGTGCCCGGATGACGTCGTCGGCGTCCAACCGATCGGTCAGGCCGGGTCTTGGTAGGGGATCTGGTCGCCGAAAACGAGGTCGATCCGCCGCCGCTTGAGCGCCTGCTCGTCGTGGCACAGGGCCTCGATGGCGGCGACGGTCTCCTCGCTCACTCCGAGTCGCTCGGTGACCCGCCGCACCTGGGCCCGTTCGTCGTCGTTGTAGGCCCCGTCGGCGCCCGAGGCCCGGACGGCATCGAACACGGCCACCCGGCCCCACGTCTCCGCTACCGGCATGTTGCGCTCGATGATGTCCATCACGTCCTCGTCGGCCGCGTAGGCCTCCAGGGCGTCGACGGTGGACTGGTGGGCGCCGCATGCGGCCCCGTAGCCGATCACCCAGTCCTCCTCCGCCTGGGTCAGCTCGCCGTCACCGCCGCCCCGGGCGCAGACCATGATCATCTTCAGGTAGTCGAGGCGCTCGTCCTCGGGCACGCCGCTCGGGAAGTCCCACATCTCCCGCAGCAGCCAGAGCCCACCCGTCTCGTGCGTGTCCATGTGCCGCCTCCGTTCGCCCGGATGACGGGGAATCCTAGGCGGGCAGGATCTCGTAGAGCGGGTTGAGGATGGCCAGGCGGTCGTGGTAGCTGCCGGCCATGCCCTCCACCGCCAGCAGGGTGCCGGGGTGGATGCCGGCCACCTTGCGCCGGCCGAGGAAGACCACCCCGATGCCGCCGGTGGCGTCGACCAGGGTGCACTCGAGCGTGGGGACGCCGGCCCGGGGCTGCACCCGCACCGATCGCACCCGACCCGCGACCCGCACCCGGGTCCGCCATTGCACGTCCCCGATCGTCATTGGCCCAGGTGGTAGGGGACGAAGGTCACGTTGGCGTGGGGCAGCCCGGCCAGGGCGCGGGCCAGTCGGTCGGCCGTGCGATCGTGCAACAGGCGGTGCCACAGCCGGCGGTAGCAGCGGCGGGGCAGCAACACGCTGACCTCGGTGTCGCCGCCGGCCAGGAGCTCGCTCACCACCTCCACCAGCGCCTGCGTCAATCGCCGGTCGGGGCAGTCGACCAACTCCAGGGTGAGCCGGGACAGTCCGAGCCGGGCCCACTCGTCGGCCAAGCCCTCGGCCACCACCAGGTCGGAGGCGAGGTGGACCGCCCGCAGCTCGTCCGGAGCCAGGGTGCGGGCGTACTGGATGGCCCGGGCCGTGCTCCGGTCGAGGCGCTCGACGAGGACGAGGACCACGTGGCGGCGCAGGATCGGCGCGGTGGCGGCGAGCCGGGCGTCGTGCTCCAGCTCGGTGGCCTCCAGCTCGTACTGGCGGTGGAGGCGCATGACCAGCAGGACGCTCACCGGCACCAGGACCACGATCAACCAGGCCCCGTGGGTGAACTTGGTGATCGTGATGACCAGCAGGACCACGGCCGACAGGAGCGCGCCGATGCCGTTGATGGCCAGCCCGGCGCGCCAACCATCCTCCCGGAGGCGCAGGTGGTGCCGCGTCATTCCCGCCTGCGACAGGGTGAACGAGGTGAACACGCCCACCGCGTACAGGGGGATGAGGTGGTCGACCTTGGCCCCGGTGACCACGACCAGGGCGATCGACGCCGCCGTCAGCCACAGGATGCCGGTGGAGAACACCAGCCGGTGGCCCCGGTGGACCAGCCGCCGGGGAAGGAAGCCGTCCTCCGCCTGGAACGAGGCCAGCCGGGGAAAGTCGGCGAAGGAGGTGTTGGCGGCCAGGACGAGGATGAGCAACGTCCCCGCCTGGAGGGTGAAGAAGAGCACGTGGCCGGTGGCGCCGCCGCCGTAGACGAGCTTGCCCACCTGCGAGATCACCGTCGGCGATCCCTCCGCGAAGGGGACCACGTGCATCTTCGCGGCCAGCACCGACAGGCCGAGGAACATCACCCCGAGGGCGGCCCCCATCACCACCAGGGTGGAGCGGGCGTTCTTCCACTCCGGCGCCCGGAAGGCGGGCACCCCGTTGGAGATGGCCTCCACCCCGGTGACCGCGGCCCCGCCCGAGGCAAAGGCGTGGAGGAGCACGAACAGACCCGCCCCCAGGAACAGGGTGGGGTCGTTGGTCCCCAGCTGCACCAGCCCCTCGTGGTCGAGCGCCGCCGTGGGCAGCCCGCCGACCACCATCCGCACCAGCCCCACGCCGAGCAGCAGGAGCATGTTGACGATGAAGAAGTAGGTGGGAAGGGCGAAGAGCTTCCCCGACTCCCGAACGCCCCGCAGGTTGCCGTAGGCCACGATCAGGATGAAGCCGATCGAGATCGGGACCGCCGCCGGGACCAGGGCGGGCACCGCAGACGTGAGCGCGGCCGTCCCTGCGGACACCGACACCGCCACCGTGAGCACGTAGTCGGCCATCAGGGACACGCCGGCGACCTGGGCGGGGACGATCCCGAAGTTGTCGCGGGTGACCACGTAGGCGCCGCCCGCCGTCGGGTAGGCCTTGATCGTCTGCCGGTAGGACAGGATCAGGAAGGCGAGCACCACCAGCATGGCCACGGTGAGGGGCACGACGAGGGCGAAGGCGGCCAGGCCCACCGCCGGCACCAGGACCCGCAGGATCTCCTCGGTGGCGTAGGCCGACGACGACAGGTTGTCGGACGCGAACACGGCCAGGGCGGTGGGCCGGCCCAGGCGCTCGTGGACCAGTTGCTCGTTGCTGAGGGGCGGGCCGAGGAAGCGGTCCTTGGCCCGCTCGACCATCCCCCCCGGCGGGGGCGGCGGGGCCGGGGGGAGGGGCCGGGGGGTGGCGGTGAGCGTCATCGGGCTCATCATCGGCCCCGAGCCGTCAAGGACTCCTCAAGGCGGCCGGTCGAGTCGTCAAGAACGCGCAAAGATCGTCCCCCGATGACCCGCTTCCGCCTGCCCCGGCACGCCCCCGGGTTGGGGGCCGCTGTCGGCGTCGGTGGGGCGGTGGCGGTGCTCACCGTGCTGGTGCCGTTCCGATCACGGATCAGCGCCACGTCACCCGCCCTCCTCCTCGTCCTGGCGGTGGTGGCGGCGGGCGTGGTGGGCGGGGCCCGGGCCGCCGCCGGCACCGCGGTGGTGGCCGCCGCCGGCTTCAACCTCACGTTCATCCGCCCCTACGGCAAGCTCAAGGTCGACGCCTGGGAGGACTGGGTGGTGCTGGGGGTCTTCCTGGCGGTGGCCCTGGTGGTGGGGGTGCTGGTGGCGGCCGAGGCCGACCGCCGGCGGGCGGCCGAGACCCGGGAGGGCGAGCTGCGGGTCCTGTATGAGCGGCTCCAGGCGGCCGACGAGGAGCGGGCCCGGCTGAGCGACGAGGTGGCCCGCATGGAGGTGCTCAAGCGGGTGGACGAGCAGCGCTCCGCCCTCCTGCGTTCGGTGTCCCACGACCTGCGCAGCCCCTTGGCCACCATCCGGGCGGTGGCCACCGACCTGCGGGACGGGGTGGTCTACGAGGAGCCGACCCGGACCGAGCTGCTGGCGACGGTGTGCGACGAGTCCGAGCGCCTCGACCGCATCGTCTCCAACCTGTTGTCGTTGAGCCGGATCGAGGCCGGCGCGTTCGCACCCGACCGCCAGGCCGTCCCCATCGACGAGCTCGTCGCCGACCGGGTCCGCCGCCTGAGCGGGCTGTTCCGCCAGGTGCGGGTGCAGGTCGAGCTGCCGGCCGACCTTCCACTGGTCGACGGCGACTACACCCAGCTGGAGCTGGTGGTCACCAACCTGCTGGAGAACGCCGGCCGCCACGCCCCGTCCGGCTCCATCGTCCGCATCGGCGGACGCCGGCTCCCGGCGACCGACCAGGTCGAGGTCTGGGTGGCCGACGAGGGCATCGGCGTCGCCGACTGGGAGCGGCAGCGGGTGTTCGAGCCCTTCCGGCGGGGCGAGGGCAGCCGGTCGAGCGGTGTCGGGCTGGCCATCTGCAAGGCGGTGGTCGAGGCCCACGGCGGCACCATCCGGGTCGAGCGCACCCCGGGCGGCGGGGCCACCTTCGCCTTCACCGTCGGCGTCCGACCGGAGGGCTCGCGGGCGAGGCCATGAACCCCTCCGATCCACCGGCGATCCTGGTCGTCGACGACGAGCCGGCGATGTTGCGGGCGTTGCGGGCGGGGCTGGGGGCGAGGGGGTACCGGGTGCTGGCCGCGATCACCGGGCAGCAGGCCATCGACGTGGTGGCGGTGGATCGGCCCGCCCTGGTGGTCCTCGACCTCAACCTGCCCGACATCGACGGCGTCGAGGTGTGCCGCCGCATCCGGGGGTGGACCGACGTCCCGATCGTGGTGCTGTCGGCCGAGGGGTCCGAGTCCCGCAAGGTGCTGGCCCTCGACGAGGGGGCCGACGACTACGTCACCAAGCCCTTCTCCATGCCCGAGCTCCTGGCCCGGATCCGAGTCGCCCTCCGCCACCGCCCGTCCCACGCGGCCGGGGCCGGCCCCGACCAGGCGGTGCTGGAGGTGGGCGACGTGCGGGTCGACCTGGCCCGCCACCGGGTGGCAGTGGGGGGCCGTCCGGTGGAGCTGACCCCCAAGGAGTTCGGGTTCCTGGCCCTGCTGGCCCGATGGCCGGGACGGGTGCTCACCCACCGGGCCATCCTGCGGGAGGTGTGGGGCCCCGACTACGGCACCGAGACCCAGTACCTGCGGGTCTACGCCAGCCAGCTGCGCAAGAAGCTCGACGACGACCCCGAGCGTCCCCGCCTGATCACGGAGCCGGGGGTGGGGTATCGCCTGGTGGCCCCGACGGGGGCCCCGGATCCGACGGGGGAGCCGGATCCGACGGGGTCGACGGATCGCGCGGGGTCGACGAATCCGACGGGGTCGCCGAATCCGACGGGGGAGCCGGATCCGACGGGGTCGCCGGGTCCGACGGGGTCGCCGGGTCCGACGGGGTCGACGGGGGCGACGAGTCCGACGGGGTCGACGGATCGGGCGGGGTCGACCGGGTAGGCGCGGGGGACTCCCGCGCCGGAGGGGTCTCGGCGGGAGCGAGCCCGGCCGGGTCCGACGGGGGGGCACCCGCCGCAACCGGCGGCGTCACCTGGGTCGCCGACGGCCGAGGCACCGCCCGCCGCGGGGGTGGGGCAGGCGGATTCTGGTGGTCGATGTGATACGGCACCGACGTCACCACCGTGCCCGTCCGGAACAGGAGCTTGCCCTTGAGGAACAGGGCGCTCTGGTTGTGGAGGATGTTCTCCCACCACTTCCCGACCACGAACTCGGGGATCACCACGGTGACGGTGTCGTCGCCCCAGCGGGCGTCGACCTCGTCGATGTACTCCACCACCGGCGCCACCAGCTCCCGGTAGCGGGAGTACTTGATCTCGAGCGGAACCTCGATGTTGTACTCCCGCCACTGGCGCTCCATCTCCTCCCGGTCGTCCTCCTCGTAGGTGACGTAGAGGGCGACCAGGTGCTGGGGGCGCAGGGAGCGGGCGTAGGCCAGGGCCTTGAGCACGCCCACGTGAATGCGGCCCACCAGCACGATCACGGTGTGGTTGATGGGCTGGGGCCGGACCATGCTCGGGTCGAAGACGAGGGCTGTCGACACCCGGACGTAGTGCCGCTTGATGGCGCTGAACAGGAGGATGATCATCGGGATCACGACCACGGGCAGCCACGCCCCCTTGGTGAACTTGGTCACGGCCACGATGAGCAGGACGATGCCGGTGGCGGTGGCGCCCAGGGCGTTGATGGTGATGCCCTTGCGCCAGCCGGGTTCCTTCAGGTTGAGGTGGCGCTTCACCATGCCCGTCTGGCTGAGGGTGAACGAGGTGAACACGCCCACCGCGTAGAGGGGGATGAGGGCGGTGGTGATGCCGCCGAAGGCGATCAGCAGGGCGCCGGCGGCGACGGCCAGGAACACCACGCCGTTGGAGAACACCAGCCGGTCGCCCTGGTTCATGAACTGCCGGGGCAGGAACCCGTCGCGGGCGATGATCGACGACAGCCGGGGGAAGTCGGCGTAGGCGGTGTTGGCGGCCAGGGTGAGGACGGCCGCGGTGGCGAACTGCAGGATCACGTACAGCGGACCCCCGCCGTAGACGGCCTGGCCCATCTGGGAGATGACGGTCTCGTTGTGGCTGGGGTAGGGCCCGACGTGATGGGCCAGCACCGACACGCCCACGAACAGGGTGGCCAGGATGCAGCCCATGATCGTGAGGGTGGCGGCCGCGTTCTTGGCCTCCGGCTTCTTGAATGCGGGCACGCCGTCGGCGATGGCCTCGATACCGGTCAGGGCCACTGCGCCCGAGGAGAAGCCCCGGAGCAGGAGGAACAGGCTCATGCTGCCGCCGGCCAACATCCCGTGGAAGTCCTCGGGCGAGGGCGGGGGCACCTTGGACACGTCGCCCAGGAGGTACTCCCGCCCCAGCCCGTAGGCGATGAGCAGGGAGAGGCTGGCGATGTAGGTGTAGGTGGGGAAGGCGAAGACGAAGCCCGACTCCTTGAGCCCCCGCAGGTTGGCCACTGTGATGATCAGGATCAGGACCAGGCCGACGGCCACCCGGTGCTCGGCCAGCCCCCGGAGGGCGGGCAGGGAGACGATGGCGCCCACCCCGGCCGAGATCGACACCGCCACCGTGAGGATGTAGTCGACCAGCAGCGACGCCCCCGCCACCAGCGACGGGTAGGTGCCGAGGTTGTCGCGGCTGACCAGATACGAACCACCGCCGTTGGGATAGGCGAAGATCGTCTGCCGGTACGACGCCACCACGATGGCGATGAGGAACGCCACCACGATCGAGATCGGCACCAGCCTGCCGAGGCCCAGGGCCAGGCTGGAGCCCGTGCCCGCGGCCGCGATGACGAAGAGGATCTCCTCGGTGGCGTAGGCGGTGGACGAGATGGCGTCGGCCGAGAAGGTGGCCAGGGCAACCGGTTTCGACAGCCGCTGGTGCTCGCCCTCGGTGGTGGCGATGGGTCGTCCCACGAGAAGCCGCTTGATGGCCGCGTACACGGGGGGTCACGGTACCTGTCCCCGCCCACCCGGACCCCTTCGCCACGAGTTGTGTTAAGTCCCGCAAGGCTGTTGCATTGGCCCCGTGCACGTCATCGTCGTGGGCTGTGGGCGGGTGGGCTCGGAGCTCGCCGTGTCGTTGGAGAACGCGGGGCACACGGTGGCGGTGATCGACAAGGACCGCGACTCGTTTCGCAACCTGCCCGACTCCTTCAGCGGACGGGCTGTCCTCGGTTTCGGGTTCGACCGGGAGCACCTCGAGCAGGCGGGCATCGAGGAGGCCGGCGCCCTGGCCGCCGTCACCAGCGGCGACAACTCCAACATCCTCACCGCCCGCATCGCCCGGGAGACCTACGAGATCCCCAACGTGGTGGCCCGCATCTACGACCCCCGGCGGGCGGTGATCTACCAGCGCCTGGGCATCCAGACGGTGGCCACCGTGGCCTGGACCACCGATCAGGTGCTGCGCCGGCTGTTCCCCGAGCAGTCGGTCAGCGAGTGGACCGACGCCACCGGCAGCGTCCGCCTCATCGAGCGGGCCCTTCCCCCGTCGTGGGCCGGCCACAAGCTGACCGGGATCGAGGATCGCGACCGGGTGCGGGTGGTGGCCCTCACCCGTTCCGGGGAGGCCCGGCTGTGCGGGCCCGATCTGTTGGGCCAGGAAGGCGACCTGTTGCACCTGGCCGTCCGGTCCGACGCGGTCGAGGAACTGGAAGCCAGGCTGTCGAGGAAGGCGGGCACATGAAAGTCGCCATCGCGGGCGCGGGCAACGTCGGCACCTACATCGCCGCCGACCTCAAGGAGGCCGGCCACGAGGTGATGGTCATCGAGCAGAACCCCGATCTGGTCGCCCGCCTGCGCAAGAACCTCGACGTGAAGTGGGTCATCGCCGACGCCTGTGAGGTGGCGTCGCTGCACTCGGCCGGGCTGGCCGGGGTCGATGTGGTGGTGGCCGCCACCGGCGACGACGAGGACAACCTGGTGATCTCGCTGCTGGCCAAGCAGGAGTTCGCCGTCCCCCGGGTGGTGGCCCGGGTGAACCACCCGGCCAACCAATGGTTGTTCAACGAGACGTGGGGGGTCGACGTGTCGGTGTCGACGCCCCACCTCCTCACCGCCCTGGTGGAGGAGGCGGTGTCGGTCGGCTCCCTCGTGCGCCTGCTGCAGTTCCAGGACGCCCGCCTGGTGGAGGTCACCCTGGCCGACGTGTCCCCCGCGGTCGACATCCCCATCGCGGAGATGGGGGTGCCCCGGGACGCCACCATCGTGGCCATCATCCGCGATCGGCACGTGATCGTCCCCCGGGGCGACACGGTGATGCAGGCCGGCGACGAGGTGCTGGCCCTGGTGACCCCGGAGACGGAGGAGGCGGTGAAGACCCTGCTGGTCGGGGCCAAGGTCGACACCGGCCCCGACGGCACCTTCGGCCTGGCCATGAGCTGAGGCGCCTCCCGGCTCGAGCCCTCCCTAGCCGAGGAGCTCGTACCGGGGGTTCATCAGCAGGATGCGGCCCCGACCACCCTGGTCGGTACCCCGCCCGCTGAGGAGCAGGCGGCGGCCGGGGGAGATGCCGGCGATGCGGCGGCGGCCGGTCCAGACGACCACCAGCATGCCGCTGCCGTCACCCACAGTGGCCTCCAGCGACGGGGATCCGGCCCGGGGGACGATCCGCATGGAGGAGATCTCGCCGGCCACGGTGATCTCCTCGCGGGGCTGGCACTGGCCGATGGGTGTGACTCCCGGCAGCTTGGTGCAGAAGGTGCGCAGCTGCTCCTTGTCGAGCTCGGCCACGGGCACCGACAGCTCCCGGAACAGCTTGCGCAGGGGCACGGCCGGTCCTACTGGTCGGTGGGCTGGCCGTTGTGGCGCATCACCAGCCGGACTTCGGTGCCCTCGCCCGACGAGCTGAACTCGACCACGTCGACCAGGGCCCGGATGAGGGGGATGCCCAGGCCCCGCTCGAACTTGAGGCGGGCGGGGTCGGTGACCGGCGGGTGGTCGGGCAGCTCCGCCGGGTCGAACCCGGCCCCCCGGTCGCAGATGCGGACCTCGAGGCCGCCCTCATCGACCCAGCACCGGACGACGACCCGTTCGTCGGTGTCGATGGCGCTGTGGGCCTCGATGGCGTTGGTGCACGCCTCGGAGACGGCCAGCTTGAGGTCGTCGACCCGCTCGTCGGCCAGCTCGCCGTCGGCGGCGGCCATGGCCGACACTGCCAGCCGGGCCAACGCGACGAACTCGGCCCGCGCCGGAATCTCGAGCTCCACGGCCTCCCCAACCATGGTCTCCGTCCTGCCCTCCCTCTAGGTGCCGTCCACCACGGCTGCATCGACCGATTCGTGGATGGAGAACACCTTGGTGAGTCCGGTGATCTCGAACACCTTCAGGATGCGGGTCTGGGTGCAGACCAGAGCGAGGTCGCCGTCGTGGCTGCGGAGCCGCTTCAGTCCGCCGACGAGCACCCCCAGCCCGGTGGAGTCGAGGAAGTCGACGGCCTCGAGGTCGACGACGATCTGGTACTTCCCGTCGCTGACCAGCTCGATGAGCTTCTCGCGAAACTTGGGAGCGGTGTAGACGTCGACTTCGCCCGTTACGCTCAGTACGGCCCAGCCGTCGCGTTCGGTGACGTCGAGTCCGAGATCCATGACTGCTCCTCCTCCCCGTTGCCCACAGACCCTGGGCTCGGAGCCACGCTACCCCGTTGGTCCCCCCTCCCGAAACACGGAGGGTGGTGATCTGGCCGCGACGGTGGCCGCCATGGCCGACGACGGCCAGGTCGTCCACGTCGAGCGCATCCCGGCCCGGGCGGCGCGGGTGAGGGCGCCGGCCCGACCCTTCCCCGAGGAGTTGGCCGGATGTGTACCCCCGGACGGCTTGTGGACGCACCAGGCCGCCGCCGTCGACCTCGCCCGCGCCGGCACGTCGGTGGCGGTGAGCACCGGTACCGCGTCGGGCAAGTCGCTCTGCTACCAGCTGCCGGTGGCGGAGGCCGCCCTGTCGGGCGGGACGGCTCTGCTCCTGTTCCCGACCAAGGCCCTGGCCCAGGACCAGCTGCGGTCGCTGGGGGCGCTGGGAGCCCCGGGCCTGGTGGCGGTGACCTACGACGGCGACACCGACCCGTCGGCCCGGACCTGGGCCCGGCGGTCGGCGAGCGTCGTGCTCACCAACCCCGACATGCTCCACGTGGGCGTGCTGCCCCACCACGAGCGGTGGGCTCGGTTCCTCGGCCGGTTGCAGTACGTGGTGGTCGACGAGCTGCACACCCTGCGGGGGATCTTCGGCACCCACGTGGCCCACGTCCTGCGCCGGCTGCGACGGGTGTGCGCCCACTACCGGTCGGACCCGACGTTCGTGTTCTGCTCGGCCACCATCGGCCGCCCGGGGGAGCTGGCGTCGGCCCTGTGCGGGCGCCCGGTGGCGGAGGTGGTCGACGACGGGTCGCCCCGCGGCGAGCGGGTGTTCGTGCTGTGGAACCCGCCGGTGGTCGACGAGGTGGCCGGCACCCGGGCGTCGGGCCACGGCCAGTCGGCCCGGCTGCTGGCGGGGCTGGTGGCCGGGGGGTCGCGGGCCATCGCCTTCACCCGCAGCCGGCGGGGGGCGGAGCTGGTGGCGGCCGAGGCCCGGCGGCGGGTGGCGGCGATGTCGGCCGCCGACGACGGGAGCGGCCGTGGGGGCCCGGGCCTGGCCGAGCTGATCCGGCCGTATCGGGGCGGGTACCTGGCGTCGGAGCGGCGGGAGATCGAGGCCGAGCTGTTCGGGGGTCGCCTCCGGGGCGTGGCCGCGACCAACGCCCTCGAGCTGGGGATCGACGTGGGCGGGCTCGACGCCTGCATCCTCGACGGGTTTCCCGGCACCATCGCGTCGATGTGGCAGCAGGCGGGCCGGGCCGGGCGGCAACGCCAGCAATCGGCTGCGGTGCTGGTGGCGGGGGAGGACCAGCTCGACCAGTGGCTCATGGCCCACCCGTCCGAGGTGTTCTCGCGGTCGCCGGAGCCGGCGGTGGTCAACCCGGGGAACCCGTTCGTGCTCGACCCTCACCTGGCCTGCGCCGCCTACGAGCTGCCGCTGACGGCCGCCGACGAGGCGTGGTGGGGCGACGACCTTGACGACGGCGTGCGCCGGCTGGTGCTGGAGGACCGGCTGAAGTTGCGGGACGGGCGGGCGGTCTACGCCGGCGGGGCGGCACCGGCACCGTCGGTCGGGCTGCGGACGGGATCGTCGTCGTCCGAGTACCGGATCGTCGCCGGCGACGAGGGCCGCCTGATCGGGACGGTCGACGAGGGGCGGGCGTACTCCACGGTCCATCCGGGGGCGCTGTACCTCCACCAGGGTCGGCAGTTCCGGGTGACCCGGCTTGACCGCGACGACCGGGCCGCGTGGGTGGAGCCGTGCGAGGCGGACGAGGTGACGCAGGCGATGTCCGACCTGAACGTGGCCCTGCTCGGGGTCGACGACCAGGCCGTGGTAGGCCGGGCCGAGCTGTTCGTGGGGGCCGTGGAGGTCACCGAGCGGGTGACGGGCTACCAACGGCGGCGACGGTCGACCCGGGAGGTGCTGGAGCTGGTGGCGCTGGAGCTGCCACCCACCCGCCTTCGCACCCGGGCCTTCTGGTACGTGTTGGACGACTCGTTGTTGGCCGACGCCGGCATCCACCCGGCCCGGGTGCCCGGGGTCGTCCACGCGGTGGAGCACGCCGCCATCGGGATGCTGCCGCTCTTCACGATCTGCGACCGGTGGGACGTCGGCGGGCTGTCGACCAACCGCCAGGCCCAGACGGGGCTGGCCACGATCGTGATCTACGACGGCTACCCGGGCGGGGCCGGAATCGCCGAGCTGGGCTTCGCCGCCGGTCGCGGCCACCTGGAGGCCACGCTCGAGGTCGTGTCCCGGTGCGGGTGCGTCGCCGGCTGCCCGTCGTGCGTGCAGTCGCCCAAGTGCGGCAACCTCAACGAACCGCTGGACAAGGCGGGCGCGGTGTCGCTCCTGACGGCCCTTCTGGACTGACCCTCCGCCGCGGCCGGGGGCGGCAGCCCGTTAGCGCCGAGGGCCGACGAAGACCTCGGGGTTGGCCGCCCAGTCCACCTCGTCCTCGTCGTCGAAGAGCGCATAGAGCAGGTGGCGGTCGGGCTCCGGCTCCGGCTCGAAGACCCGCTCCGGCTCGACCTTGGCCCGTCGCTCCGGCGCGGGCTCGACCTTGGCCCGTCGCTCCGGCTCGACCGTCGCCCGACGCTCCGGCACGGCCTTGGCCCGTCGCTCCGGCTCGAACAGCGTCTCCACCTCGGCCATTGCATCCGGGTCGAAGAAGGTCTCGACGTCGGGCACGCGCTCCGGCTCGAAGTCCGGCAGGGTCGTTCCTTGGGCCTCGGGTTTCGGTTCGCCGGACCGCCAGGGCGCATGGGCCGGCTCGGGCTCGGGCGCCGGCTCCATATCGAGCGCCATCTCGGGCCCAGCCGTGGCGCCGTCAGCCTCGACGACGTGCTCGGCCTCGGCGTGGGCGACGAGCTTCGGCTCGCGGGAGCGGCCGCGCCGGACCCGGCGTGCCGGCTCGGGCACGACATCGTCGTCCATCTCGGGCTCAGCCGATCGCTCGGGCTCGGCGGGTGCCACGGGTACCCGGGCCCGGTGGGGCTGGGGCGGCAGCGGCGGCTCGGGCTCGCCGTCGAGCTCCGCTGTGGACCAGTCCATTCGCGCAGGCTCGACGACGGCCTCGGCCTCGGCCTCGGGCTCGGGCTCGGCGTGGGCCACGGGCCGCCGGGGCCGGGCGGGCTCGGGGCCGGGCTGTTCGGGCCCGCGATCGTGCTCCGCATCCGGCCAATCCATTTGCTCGGGCTCGACGACGGGCGACCGGGCGGGCCGCGCCGGCTCGGGCATGAGATCGAACTCCGCCGCGGACCAGTCCGTTCGCTCAGGCTCGACGTCGGGCTCGGGCTCGGCGAGGGCCACGCCCACCCGGGACCGGGCGGGCAGGGGCGGAAGGGCAGGCTCGGGCACGTCATCGAGCTCCGGCGGGGGACCGTAGCGGTCGTGGTCGGCATCGTCGGCATCGGCATCGTCGGCATCGTCGGCATCGTCGGGGGCGTCGAGGAACCCGAGGGCCAAGGCGGGCTCGAACTCGGCCCACACCGGTAGCCCGGCCAGATCGTCGTCGGGTGGAGCCCGGTGATGACCGTTGGCCACCGCGGCGGCGACATCGAGGGTGATCGGCATCGAGGCCTGTCTGGCAGCGGCCTGGTTGGCCCGCGCCGCCTCCAGCGCCCGGGCCACGTAGGTCCCCGGCGGTGGCTTCTCGGGGGCGGCCTTGGTGCGCACGTTGAGCAGCCGGACGTGGCCGGCCATGACGAGCAGGATGAGGCCCGCGGCCACCGGGACGAGCGGGCGGTTGCGCTTGAACTCGGCCACCTGCCGCTGCCGGGGCGTCGTCGGCAGCACCGCGTCCTCCTCGCCCGGCTCGGCCTCGTCGGGGAACGTGCCGAAGGGGAGGGTGTCGCCGAAGCCGGTGTCGGGCAGGTCGAGGAAGATCGGACCCGGGCTGGGCAGAGTGGGTGCCTGCCCGGACAGGAACGCCCCGATGTCGACGCCCTGGCCGGCCACGGTGGTCACCGGGCCGCCGGGGGGGTCGCCGGGATTGGTGGTGGTGGGCGGCGGGACGACGCTGATGGTGCGCTCGCCCGACGCAGTCGAGAGCTTGGTCGACTTCTCGTCACCGGTGAAGCCTCTGCGGACGGCGACGACCTTGTAGGCGAAGTCGCCTCCGCTGGTCGCGGCGGCGCTGGTGTCGGTGAACGTGGGACGCCCCGACGCCGGCTGCCTGATGTCGGACCCGAGCCGGCGGAAGTCGCCCCCGGGGTCCTTGCGGAAGAGGGCGTAGTAGAGGATGTCGGGCTCGCCGTTGCGGGCCCACGACACCTCCACGTTGCGGTCGTCACCGGTCTGGAGCCTGAGGTCGGTGGGTGCCGCCGGTTCCACGCCCAGGCGGAAGGTGATCGGCTCCACCGACGCCGACCCGGGGCTGCCGCAGCCCAGCCCCACGATGTCGCAGTACTTGCCGGTGGCTTCGACCACGTAAGGCCCGTTGTAGGTCAGCTCCGGGATCTCCCAGGTGAAGCTGACGTTGCCGGTGCCGCAATCCCCGGCGGTGGCGAGCTGGCAGCCGTCCTGGCCTATTGCGTCGCCGCCGGTGGGTCCGGTGGGCGAGACCCGGAGGTTGATCGCCGAGATCTGTTCCGTCGCCAGCCCGAGCAGTGACGCCCCGGTGAACGTGCCGCTGGCCACGGGCGACGTCGTCACGTCGTCGGCGGGGTCGATCGACATCGACCGGGCCGGGTCGGCGCCCGCCGGGGCGGCACTGCCCACGACCAGCACCACTACCGCGGCCGCTCCGCTCAGGAGCCGGCCGTAATGGCCCATCCGCCGGCTGGCGGTCACGCCGCCTTGATGTCGTGAACCCATTTGCCCTGGACCACCAGGCGTTGGGCAGCAGAGCCCTTGGGGTGGCAGGTGGTGAGGGTGAGCACCTTGTCCGCCGTCGTGGCGATGACGCCGAGGTCGGTGGGCGTGGTGACCCACGGGTCCTTGGTGAGCTCGTACTGGCACGCCCCGACGGGCGTGATGAGGTCGATGGTGTCGCCGGCCTTGAGCTCGTCGAGGTTGCCGAAGGGGCGCCCGTAGGTGGTGCGGTGCCCGGCGATGGCGACGTTGCCGCCTTCGCACGGCAGGGCCGTGTTGGGGTAGTGGCCGGCGCCGGCCCGCAGCGCGCTGGGGGTGATCCCCTCGACGACGACCACGTCGACGTCGATGGCGGGGATCCGGATGCGGGTCAGGCTGTCGCCGGTCTCGACCTTTCCCTCCTTGTAGGCCTGCTGCAGCTCGGGGCTCACCAACTGGTCGTCGAGCTTGGCCTGGATACGGCTCTGCCAGGCGTTGGTGAAGAAGGGATAGCCGACGAGGCCGATGCCCCCGAGGAGAAGCGCCACCGACAGCCCGGAAAGGCTCACGCGAATCCAGCGGTGGCTGCGGAGAAGGTTTATGAGCACGCGGCCCTACCAATCAATTCAGGCTCGATCCAGATGCAACGTGAGGGTACCGGAGCCGCCGGTGGGCCCGGCGTCAGCCCGGCGGTTAGTGGTCGGCCGGGTTGCGGTTGCCACTGGGCCGGGCGACGACCAGGCGGCGGGTGGTAAAGGCAGCCAGCAGGAGGACGAAGCCGGCCATCGGGACCCAGGGGTCGCCACCGGTCTTGGCCAGCTGGGCCACCGGCTCCACCACCTTCGCCTGCTCGACCAGTTGCGACTGTCCACCGATGCCGCTCTCGGCGTGGGCCAGCTCGAGCAGGATCCCGCCGCTGATGCCCTTGAGCAGGTGGAGCTTCACGCCGTCGGCCACCGACGAGACGCTGCCGTCGGGGTTCTTGGTGGTGGTGCCGCCGCCGAGGGCGATGGTGGACTCGAGCGGCGTGCCGGCCAGCAGGGTGATGGGAGCGCCCAGCTTCACCGGGATCTCGGTGAGGGTACCGAGGATGGGCAGGCCGAGCTTGATGGTGAGGATGGCGGCGTCGAAGCCGGGGGTGCTGGTGCCGCCGGTTCGGTCGAACACCGACGTGGCCTTGGCCGAGCCGACGACGATCGACAGCAGCGGGGCACCGCCGAGGGCGAGGCCGGGCAGGACGTCGATCTGGCCGCCCTGGGCGGTGGCGATGGCGCTGATCTTGCCCGTCTCGCTGAGGCCCTGGGAGGTGGAGTTGCCGAGGCGGATGGAGGCCAGCTGGGTCGCGTTCTCGAGCCCGTCGACCAGGCTGGACACGAGGCCGGTGTTGGGGTCGAGGCCGAGCTGGCTGACGAGGCCGGGGAGGAGGCCACCGAGGAGCGGGTTGAGGACGCCGGTGACGGTGCCGATGACCTGGTCGAGCAAGGGGGTGAGGGCGTCGAGGACGGGGGCGAGGAGGGCGAGGATCTGCTGGCCGCCGACATCGATGGCGGCGACGCTGCCTTGGCCGAAGGCCTGGGGGGCGCCGACGGTGCTGTCGGCCTTGGCCTCACCACAGGCCAGCTGCAGGTTGAGGAGATTGAGAAGGGGGAGGTTGAGGACGCAGGCCTTGTCGGGGGCGAGCGCCTGGCCGGGACCGGTGGTCTGCACCGTGCTCACGGTGCCGGGGACGAGCAGGACGCCACCGCCGGTGGCCTTGGCCGCGGGGGCGCTGGTCATCTCGATACCGGAGGCACCGACGGTGATGTTGTTGCCCAGCAGGCCCAGGTTGAGGGCGCGGGCGCTGGCGGTGGCGATGAAGCTCTCGGCGCGGGTCTGTGTCGTCTGGGCCGAGGCGGGAGATGGCAGCACGAGGAACGCGCAGACAACGAGAGCCGATAGGGCAATAGCCCCGGTTCGGCGGAACATGCTCATGCTGTTCTGTCTCCTCCCGATGTAGCCGAGCCGAGTGCTCGACGACGCGCCCCGAGTGGCAACTACGTGCCTACCGCATGTAGGTACCAGAATTCTCACCCCGGGTCCAGCCTTGGCCTGCAACTTCTTGCGTAGAAAGGCGGTTTGAACACTCTGCGTGGTCGGTGGCTTGGTCGGGAAGGATAATGGACCTCGCCGGACGCCGCCAGTGGTCGGTTGGCTACCTTTCAACTCTCATAGTGGCAGATGCCTCCAAGGTGACGTCGGGAATGGCCGCCCCGACCAGGGGAACGTCGGTTGGTGCCCGGTAGGTGACGTGGATCCGGACCCGGCTCCCGGGCCCGCCCCGGCCGCTGGCTTCGACCGAGAGACGCGCCTCGTCGAGGGTGGAGCTGGCCGCCGCCGCCCGGGTGGGCACGTCCGCAGCGGCGTCGACGGCTGCCTCCCGGGCCGCCTCCCGGGCGGCGTGGATGACCAGGATCTGGTCGCGCACGAGCAGCCCCACCTGGACCAGCACCAGCAGGAGGATGGCGACGAGGGGCAGGACGAGGGCCAGCTCGACTGCAGCCTGGCCCTCGTCGCCGGTTCCTCTCCGGGCGTGGTGGCCCGTCACTTGGCCTTTCCGGTGATGCTCTTCATCACCGTGTCGAGGAGCTTCTCGATCAGGTCGGTCTTGGTGGCCCAGGCCACGATCAGCAGGGCGATGGCGGCTGCCCCCAGCAACACGAGGGCGTACTCGGCGGAGGCCTGGCCCCGCTCGTCGGTGCGGGCGCGGCCGTCGAGCAGGGTCCGGACATAGAAGTAGACGGAGATGGCGAGCATCGGTGCTCCTTGGTGAGACGTGGTCACAGGCGCAGCGACCGCACGGCGCTGGCGATGAGGGGCGCAACCGTGAGCAGCCCGAAGGCGGGGAGCGTGCAGCTCACCAAGGGGAAGAGGAGCTTGACCGGGATCTTGCGGGCGGCCTCTTCGGCCCGTCGCCGCCGGTCGGCCCGCACTTCGTGGGCCAGCCGTTCGAGTCCCGGGCCCAACGGCGCCCCGTAGCGCTCGGAGGCGAGCAGGGCCGCCACCAGGGGCCGGGTGGCCTCGCCCGCCCGGCCCGGGATGTCGTCGAGGGCGTCTCCCAGCCGCCGACCGAGGGAGACCTCGTCGCACGCTCGGGCCAGCTCGGCACCGAGTGGCCCCGGTGCCCTCCGGGCCACGCTCCGCACCGCCAGGGGGACGGTGAGCCCGGCGCCGACCGCGAGGACGAGCAGATCGACCACGTCGGGCAGGTCGGCGGCCAGGGCGGCGATGCGACGGCGATGCCGCCGCTTGGCCTTCATCCCCGGGGCGGCCCATACCACCAGGGCCACGGCGGGGGCGATCGGCGGGAAGACGGGTAGGGCCGCCGCGCCCGCCAGCAGCGCTCGGCCGACGCGTCGCGAGCCCTGGGGCTCGGCCGGTCGACCCACGCGCCGCAGCAGGGCGCCGCCCACCCGGTCGGCGAGGCGGTCGAGGACGCGGTCGCCCCCCCTTGCCATCCGCGGCGCAGGCGGGCGCGGGTGGACGAGAGTGCGGACCCGTTGGGGGCGGGGACGCCAACGCCAGCCGCCGGCGACGACCACCGCCATCCAGGCCATCCCCACCAGGGCGGCCGCGCTCATGGGGCGACCCGGCACAGGCGCTGCATCCACAACCAGCCGGCACCGTCGAGGGTGAGCCCGACGCCCACGAGGGCCAGGCCCACCGGCGTGTGGAGCAGGAACTCGGACGTGCGGGGGTCGGTGGCGGCTGCGAAGGCGCCGAACCCGAGCGGGGCCAGGCCGATCACCAGGGCCGACATCCGGGCCTGAGACGACAGCGCCCGCACCTCGGCCTCCACCGCCAGGCGCTCCCGCATGGTGGCGGCCACCCCGTCGACCGCCCGGGCCTGGGCTCCTCCGGTGTCGACGCCGAGGCACAGGGCCGCCACCGCCAGCCGCACCCCCGGGCTCCGCCGGCGAGCGGCCAGCCCTTCGAGGGCGTCGACCAGCCCCGCCCCGTGCCCGGCCTGGGCGGCCACCGTGGCCAGCTCGGCGTGGAGCCGCCCCCGGCCCCGCGCCCGCCCCCGGCCCGCTCCATCGGCGAACCCGGCGGGGGCGGCGGCCGCCTCCGCGATCGCCTGGCGGACCGACGCCCCCGACCGCAGTGAGCGGGCGATCGACTCCAAGGCCGCGGGCAGCTCCTGCTCAAGACGGGCATCGGCCCGCCCCCGCCGGGCACGGAGGGCGACCGCTGGCGCCCCACCGACGCCGACCAGGGCGAGGACGGCAGCGGCGACCCCCGAGAGCACAAGTGCCCCGAGGAGGGTGACGGCGAGCGCGGCCCACCATCCGACCCAGACGGTGGACGCGGGTACGTCCACCGCGGCGTCGGAGAGGGCGGCAGGCAACCACGAGGGCGGCGGGGGAACCCACAGCCGTCGTCGCCCCCGGTCGGCCCCGGCCGCCGGCAGCCGGCCGGCGACGGCGGCCCGCCGGTTCGAGGCGCCGGCCCACCTCACGGCCGCCCCCAGGGCCAGCACCGAGAGCGGGAGTGCGATCACGGCCGGGCTCACGGCCGGTGGCTGTCGAGAGCGGGCGGCGGGTAGCCGGGCGCCCGGGCCGGCCGGGTGGGCCGGGCGACGACCTCGTCGCCGACTGCGATGGGATGGGTGCGGGGCGGCTCCCGTCCCTCGACGGTGGCCCAGGCGGCCTGCGCGACCACCTCCGACACGGCTACGACCCGCCGTGACCCGTCGGGCCGGCGGGCGACCTGGACGACGAGGTCGAGGGCGGCCTCGAGCTGGGCTCGTACGGCGGTCAGCGGCAGGCCCACCTCGCCCATGAGCACCATCGTCTCCAGCCGGCGGAGAGCATCGTCGGGGCTGTTGGCGTGGCAGGTGGACAGCGAACCCTCGTGGCCGGTGTTCATGGCCTGCAACATGTCGAGCGCTTCCGGGCCCCGGACCTCGCCGACGACGATGCGATCGGGACGCATCCGCAAGGCGTTGCGGACCAGCTCCCGGATGCGAACCTCGCCCGCCCCCTCGGCGTTGGCCGGGCGCGCCTCCAGCCGAACGACGTGCTCGCCCGGAAGCCGAAGCTCGGCCGCGTCCTCGACGGTGACGATTCTCTCTCCGTCGGGGATGCAGCCGGCGAGGGCATTGAGGAGCGTGGTCTTGCCCGCGCCCGTCCCTCCCGACACGAGGACGTTGAGCCGGGCCGTGACCGCCCAGGCCAGCAGGGCGACCACCGGAGGCGGGGCGAAGGCCGAGAGGGGGATGGCCCGGGCCCCGAACCGGCGCACGGTGAGGCAGGGCCCGTCGACCGCCAGCGGGGGGACGATGGCGTTGACCCGGGACCCGTCGGCCAAGCGGGCATCCACCAGGGGCGACGAGCGGTCGATGCGCAGCCCGAGGGGGGCGACCACCTTCTCGATGAGGTGCTCGATGGCGGCCGTGTCGAGCGCGATCGGCACCCGTTCGAGGCGACCCGCCCGCTCGACCCACACCCGGCCGGGGCCGTTGACCATGACCTCGGTGACGGCGGGATCGGCCAGGATCGGCTCCAGCGGCCCCAGCCCGCACACCTCGGCCAGCACCTCCCGCACCACCCGGGCCTGGTCGCCGGGCGGCAGCAGGGGGCTCTCGGCCGCCACCAGCTCGGCCACCCGCTCCGGGAGGCGCCCGCCGGGGCCGTCGGCCAGGAGCCGGGTGTGGACCCGGGACTTGAGCACGGCCCCGCTCACGCCGCCTCCCGCAGCGCCTTCTCCAGGGCCTTCGGCACCCGACCGGCGAGGAGCCCGGCGTCGACGGCGCGGGCGATGGCGGGGTCGTAGGCGATCTCGGCCCGCACCGGTACGCCCAGGACGTCTTCCACGTCGCGCCGGGTGAGGGCCCGGCCTGGTTCGTCGACGAGGACGATGGCGGATGGCCGGATCGGTGCCGCCAGCGCCCGCCGCAGGGCGAGGTAGCAGGGGCGCAGCACGAGGAGGGAGACCTCGGCCGCGGCGGCCACGGCCAGGGCCGCGCCGCCTGCCGCCGACCCGCAGTCGGCCACCACGGCCCGTGGGCCGCTGGCCAGCGCCTCGGCCAGGACCTCGCCCCGTTCCGTGCTCTCGGCCGCGGTGGCCGCCGCTGCCGACAGCTCTCCCCCCCATGCCAGCAGCCGCAGGCCGGGCCCGGCCTCGATCTCGAGCCGGGCCAATGCCTCGGCCGGCACGTCGGGGCCGGCGGCGAGCCAGTCGACCAGGCCCGGTGTCGGGGGCGTGGGCAGGCCGAGGACGGCGGGGACGTCGCCCGACAGGTCGGCGATCAGGACGCCCGCCGGGGCCGGCTGGGACCGGGCCAGGACGAGTGCCAGCCCGCACGAGACGACGGTGGTGCCGGTGCCACCCTTCGGCGACCAGCAGGCGATGAGCATCGACGTTCCTCCGAGAGCGGAAAGCAGCTACCTCGGGGGAAGAGGGGTGGAACGAAACTTAGTGGAAAGTAGTGAGAGGGCGCAAGACCCTGTCGCTACGAGGCCCGGACCTTCTTGGCCGCCACCGCGCCCAGGACGACGAGCACGGCCAACAGGATCAGTTTCTTCATGCGGGAATGCTATCCGGGCGGTGAGACAACGAACCCCCGGCGACCCCCACACGCACCAAAGAGCCGGAACAGCGGCCAGGCCGGCCGCGACGCCAGTAGGTTGCCCCCGGAGGTGTCAGGCGACCTGGTGGCGTCCCCCGCCTTCAAAGCGGGTGGGACGGGTGCTCCCCGTCCGGCGGGTTCGATTCCCGTCCACCTCCGCCACCGATGCCCCTTGACAGGCCGCTCCCGATGCCCCAACTTTGGCGCCACGCCGGCGGAATGCGGCTACCGGGAGCCGCCTCCGGGGCGCGGAGGACAAGGCGCTGCCGACGCTGCTTTGGAACATCATCGACGGCCAGGCGATGTACGTCGGCAGCGGTCGTTGCTCCGTCGGCTTCAACGCCCGCAGCGCGGCGGGAGTCCGGTACGTCGTCACCGCCGGCCACTGCACCAACGACGGGGGCTCGTGGAGCGGCGTCGGCGGCACCCTGGGCCCGACCGCCGGGTCGTCGTTCCCGACCAACGACTACGGGGTCATCCGGGTCACCAGTTCCGCGGCCACGTCGACTCCTCTTGTCGACCGCTACACGAGCGGCGTCGACGTCACCGTGATCGGCGCCGTAAAAACGCCGGTGGGGGGTTCGGTGTGCCGGTCGGGGTCGACCACCGGGTGGCGGTGCGGCACCGTCCAGGCCTACAACCAGACTGTGAACTACGGCGGCGGCCAGGTCGTCAGCGGCCTGACCCGCACCTCGGCCTGCGCCCAGCCGGGCGATTCCGGTGGTGCGTTCGTGAGCAACCCCGGGGCCACTGGGGGACGGGTGCACGCCCAAGGCGTCACCTCCGGAGGCTCGGGGAGCTGCTCCACCGGAGGCACCACGTTCTTCCAGCCGGTGAGCGAGGCGCTGAGCGCCTACGGCCTCACCCTCTACACCGGATAGAGCGGGGGCAGGCAGCCGGGGCGGGACGGCCCCGGCTGCGCCCGGCGTGATCAGACAGCCAGCAAGTCGCGCGCGCCCGTGTCGCTCGACGGGTGGCGCAGCTTCGACATGGCCCGGGCCTCGATCTGGCGGATGCGCTCCCGGGTGAGGTTGAAGTGCTCGCCCACCTCTTCGAGGGTGCGGGGCTCGCCCCGGTCGAGGCCGAACCGCAGGCGCAGGATCTCGCGCTCGCGCTCGTCCAAGGGACCGAGCAACTTGGAGATCTCCTCCGGCAGCAGGGCGGTGGCGGCCACCTCGAAGGGCGACTCGGCCGAGCGGTCCTCGACCACGTCGCCCAACTCGGCGTCGCCGTCCTCCCGCAACGGCTCCGACAAGGACAACGGCTCGGCCGCGAAGCGCAGGGCCTCGGTGACCTTGTCCTCCGGCATCTCCACCTCGGCCGACAGCTCCGAGAGGGTGGCCGGGCGGCCCAGCTTGAGCTCCAGCCGGGCCCGGGCCTTCTGCAGCCGGGCCAGGGTGTCGCCCGCGTGGACCGGCAGGCGGATGGTGCGGCCGGTGTTGGCGATGCCGCGGGTGATCGCCTGGCGGATCCACCACGTGGCGTAGGTGGAGAACTTGAAGCCCTTGCGCCAGTCGAACTTCTCGACCGCGTGCATCAGGCCCAGGTTGCCTTCCTGGATCAGGTCGAGCAGGGGCAGCCCCGACGCCTGGTACTTCTTGGCGATGGAGACCACCAGCCGCAGGTTGGACTGGACGAACGTGCGCTGGGCGTTGACGCCCTCCTGGGCCACTCGGCGCAGCTCACGACGCTTGGCCTGAGGCAGGCTCGTGCCGTCGGACTCGAGCTTGACCCGCGCCTCGTTCCCGCCCTCGATGGCCTTGGCCAGGCGTACTTCGTCGTCCTTGGTGAGCAGCGGGTACTGCCCGATATCAGTGAGGTAGAGTCGGACGAGGTCTTCCTCGTCCCGCTCGACGCGCTCCTTGGGCACAGAGAAAACGTCCTTACAGTCGTAGGCCTAGCAGTGGGAACGCCCCGGAAGGCGCGACGATTCCGCCCCAGCCATCTGGCGGCCGCATTTACTCCACCATACCTGGGCGGTCAAGCCCCCCGGCCCGGGCGGCTACCCCCGGTAGCGGTTGGTGATGGGCAGGCGGCGGTCCTTGCCGAACGCCTTGGGCGTCACCCGCACGCCCGGAGGGGCCTGGCGGCGCTTGTACTCCGACCGGTCCACCATGGCGACGACCTTGCGCACCAGCTCGGGGTCGAAGCCGGCGGCCTCCAGGTCGGTCACCGTCGTGTCGCCTTCCACGTAGGCCTCGAGGACGGGGTCGAGCTGGTCGTAGGGGGGGAGGGACTGGTCGTCGCGCTGGTCGGGGCGCAGCTCGGCCGACGGGGGCTTGGTCAGCACCGCCTCCGGGATGAGGGGGGCGACGGACCGCCGGTTGCGGTCGTGGCACAGCTGGTAGACGGTGGTCTTGAGGACGTCCTTGATGACGGCGAAGCCACCCGCGAGGTCGCCGTAGAGGGTGGAGAAGCCCACCGCCATCTCGCTCTTGTTGCCGGTGGCCAGCACCATCCAGCCGAACTTGTTGGACAGGGCCATGAGGGTGGCCCCCCGGATCCGGGCCTGGATGTTCTCCTCGGTGAGGTCGGGCTCGACGCCGGCGAACGAGGGGGCCAGCATCTCCAGGAACGACTCGTGCACCTCCTCGATGCCGATCACCCGCCACTCGATGCCCAGGTTGCCGGCCAGCTCCTTGGCGTCGGTGAGCGAGCTCTCGCTCGAGTACCGCGACGGCATCATCACCCCGTGGACGTGGTCGGCTCCCAGGGCGTCGACCGCGACGGTGGCCACCAGCGACGAGTCGACGCCGCCCGACAGCCCGACGACGACGTCGGTGAAGCCGTTCTTGGTCACGTAGTCCCTGGTGCCGAGGACGAGGGCCTCGTAGATCTCGTGGACGTCGTCGAGGGGCTCGGCGCAGGGCGGCGGCCCGGCGGCGGGCCGCCCGGCGGGGGTGCCGGCGGGGACTCCCCGCTCACCGTCACCTCGGGCAGGGCGGGGGCCATGGCCCGGCCCCGGGGGTCGAGCAGCCGCTTGCGGAAGACGGGCTTGACGTCGATGTCGACGACCATGACGTCGGCGACGAACTGCGGGGCCCGCGCCACCACCCGGCCCTGGGTGTCGAAGACGAGCGACGCCCCGTCGAAGACGAGCTCGTCCTGGCCACCGATGAGGTTGACGTAGACCAGTGAGCACGACGAGTCGAGGGCGCGGGTGGCGAGCATGCGCTCCCGCTCCGCCAGCCGGCCGGCGTGGTAGGGGGAGGCGTTGAGGTTGACGATCAGCTCGGCCCCGCCCGCGGCCTGGTCGGCGATGGGCCCGTCGGGCGACCAGGCGTCCTCGCACACGACCACGCCCACCCGGACGCCGCCGATCACGAACAGCTGGGCAGGGTCGTCGCTGCGGGCGAAATAGCGCTGCTCGTCGAACACGCCGTAGTTGGGGAGCAGGCGCTTGCGGTAGACGCCGTGGACCTTGCCGTCGGCGCACACCGCGGCCGCGTTGTAGAGGTCGCGGCCGGCGTCGACGAAGCCGACCACCGCCGCACACCGGCCGGTGCCGGCCGCCACCCGCTCGAGGGCGGCCCGGTTGTCGGCCACGAAGCCGGGTTTGAGGAGGAGGTCCTCGGGCGGGTAGCCGGTGATGGCCAGCTCGGGGAACACGGCCACGTCGCACTCGGCGATCTCGGCCCGGTCGATGGCGTCGAGGATGGCGGTGGCGTTGCCCTCCAGGTCGCCCACGATCAGGTTGAGCTGGCAGGCGGCGAGACGCAGGCGGGGCACGAACCGAGGCTACCCAGAGCCGACAGCGGGCCCTATCGGGCTCCGGCCCGGCGGCGGTACACACCGACCCCGCCGAGACCCAACAGGGCGGCTGCGGCGGCGACCACCACCAGCCCGGTGGGGAGACCGCCGCCCCCGTCCTCGCTGGCCGCCAGCGCCGCCTCCGGTTCACCGCTGAGGCCCTGTCGCTCCAGGCTGGCGGGGACGGCGACGGTCGTGGTCGGCGCAGGCTCGGCGACAGGGACCGGCGCGACCGTCGTCACGGGCGGCGCCTCGGTCGTGGGCGCCTCGGTCGCGGGCGCCTGGGTGGTGGGTGGGAGAGTGGCGGTGGTGACGGTCGTGGTCGGCCGGAGGGCGGCGACAGCCAGTGGCCCGGCGGACGTGGCCCGGGTGCCGCCGCAGAGGCTGGCATGGTACGGGCCCGGAGTCGCCTGCCCCATGATGTCCCGCCGGCTGGCGAAGACGAAGAACTCCCCCTGGTGCGGGATCTCCAGCCCGCAGCTGGCGCCGCTGACGGCGGAGATGACCGGCTGCGACGGAGCGACGTCGCCCTTGTAGACCTCGCTCACGGCGAAGGTCCAGATGGCGGGGTCGCCGGAGCTCATGAAGGGCTGGGCCGGCGGCGGCTGGTAGCCGACGAGCTGGCCGCGGAAGACGGCCTCGGCCCGGGCGAACTGCTCCTCGTCGGACGACACCATGCAGGAACAGGCGTGGGCGGGCCCGGCTGACGGCCCGACCAGGAGGACGGCGGCGCCGAGGATGACCGCCGTCACTCCTGCGCCGAAGGAGCGGTGACGTCGGACGGGCACCTGCGCGGTCACGGGGCCTCCAGGGGTTCGAGTCAATCAGGTGGAGTTTGGACGTTCGCCCACCCACCGTGGTTCCCTGACCACTGCTCGACGAGGATACCGGCACCCCAGACGGACCCAGGCGCCATGTGCTGCCAGACTTCCGGGCGCCATGAGCCTCCAGACCGCGATCGAGCGTTCGGCCTCGCCGGCGGCGGTGGCGGTGGCGCTCGAACGGCTGTCCGACGCGGTGCCGGGGGTGCAGGCCCGCCTCGCCGGCAACCCCCGCCTGCGCGACGCCGTTTTCGCCGTCACCGCCGCCAGCCGGTCGCTCACCGAGCTCCTCATGTCGGAGCCGGCCGCCCTCGAGGTGCTCGCCGGCCTCGACGACCGGCCCGTCCGCCTCGACGGCGACGACCCGCCCGAGGCCGGGCTCCGCCGGTGGATGCGGCTCGAGCTCCTTCGGATCGCGGCACGCGACCTCACCGGCCTCGACGACCTGCCGGTGGTGGGCCAGGGCCTGGCCCGGCTGGCCGACGAGGTCCTCCAGGCGGCGGCGACCGCGGCCGGCGCCGATCCGGGGCTGGCCGTCATCGGGATGGGCAAGCTCGGCGGCTGCGAGCTCAACTACTCCAGCGACATCGACATCATGTTCGTGGGCGACCCCCACGTCCACGACCGCACCGCCCGGGCCATCCTCGACGTCGCCCGCACCTGCTACCGGGTCGACGTCGACCTCCGCCCCGAGGGCCGCGACGGGCCCCTCGTGCGCACGCTCGAGTCCTTCGAGGCCTACTGGGAGCGGTGGGCGCACACCTGGGAGTTCCAGGCCCTGCTCAAGGCCCGGCCGGTGGCGGGCGACCCGGCCCTCGGAGCCGCCTTCCTCGAAGGGGCCCGGGCCCGGGTCTGGGAGCGCCCGTTCACCCTCGACGACCTGCGGGCGGTGCGGGCCATGAAGGCCCGTTCGGAGGAGATGCTGGCCAAGAAGGGCCTCACCGACCGGGAGGTGAAGCGGGGACGGGGCGGCATCCGCGACATCGAGTTCTCGGTGCAGCTGCTCCAGCTCGTCCACGGCCGGGCCGACCCGGATCTGCGGTCGCCGACCACCCTCGACGCCCTGGCCGCCCTCGGCTCCACCGGCTACGTCGACCCGGCCGACGCCCGCGCCCTCGACGCCGCCTACCGCCTGCTGCGGACGGTCGAGCACCGGCTCCAGCTGGTCCACGAGCAGCAGGTCCACACCCTTCCCGCGCCCACCGACCTCGCCGGCCGCGACCGCCTGGCCCGGGTGATGGGCTACCGGGACACGGCCGAGGCCACCGCCGGCGAGTTGCTCGACGGCTTCCTCCGCCGCCAGCAGGCCAACGTCCGGTCGATCCACCAGCACCTGTTCTTCCGCCCGCTGCTCGACGCCCTCACCGCCAGCGGCGCCACCACCGTCCTCATGTCGGAGGAGGCGGTGGCCACCCGGCTGGAGGCGTTCGGGTTCACCGACGCCAAGCGCACCCGGTTGGCGCTGCAGGAGCTGACGAGGGGCCTGACCCGGTCGTCCCGCCTGATGCAGCAGATGTTGCCGTTGCTGCTCGGGTGGCTGTCGGAGTCGCCCGACCCCGACCTGGGACTGCTCGGGCTGCGGGTGCTCGCCGGCGGCCCGGCCCAGGCCACCGAGCTGGCCACCGCCTTCCGGGAGTCGCCCGAGGCCGCCCGCCGGCTGTGCACCCTGCTCGGCACCAGCCGCCGCCTGAGCGAGACGCTCGAGCACCACCCCGACATGATCCCGGCCCTGGCCCAGGCCGACACCCTCGCCCGCCGTCCGGCGGAGGCGCTGCTGCTGGGGGCCTCGGCCGCCGTCGCCTGGCGCGACCATTTGGAGGACAGGCAGCGGGGCCTGCTCCGCTACAAGCGGCGGGAGGAGCTGCGGGTGGCGGCGGGCGACGTCCTCGAACTGGCGCCGCCGGACGAGGACCAGGTCGTCGTCACCGCCGGGCAGCTGACGGCGCTGGCCGAGGCCAGCCTGCAGGCGGCGCTGGAGGCCCTGCACCCGTCCGTGCCGTTCGGGGTGGTGGCCATGGGCCGCCTGGGCGGGGCCGAGCTGTCGTACGCCAGCGACCTCGACCTGCTCTTCGTCTACGACGGCCAGACGCCGGCCGACTTCGCCGCGGCCGAGAAGCTGGGGGAGGCGCTGGTCCGCTTCCTGGCCGGGACGACGCCTGCCACCCGCATCTACCCCGTCGATCTGGGCCTGCGCCCGGAGGGCAAGGACGGCCCCCTCGCCCGCAGCCTCGACGGCTATTCCTCCTACTACGGCCGGTGGTCGCAGACCTGGGAGCGCCAGGCCCTGGTGCGGGCCCGGTTCGTGGCCGGCGACGCCGACGTCGGGCGCCGGTTCATGGAGATCGTGGAGCCGCACGTGTGGTCCAGCCCCCTGGGCGAGTCCGAGATCCGGGAGATCCGCCGGGTCAAGGCCCGCATCGAGCGGGAGCGCATCCCCCACGGCGAGGACCCCCAGTTCCACCTCAAGCTGGGCCGGGGCTCGCTGTCGGACGTGGAGTTCACCGCCCAACTCCTGCAACTCCGACACCGGGTGCAGGCCACCGGCACCATGGACGCCCTGGTGCGGCTGGAGGAGGCGGGCGCCCTCGACCCCGACGACCGGGAGATCCTGGCCGACGCCTACCGCTTCTGCGAGCGGGCCCGCAACCGGTGGTTCCTGGTGAAGGGCGCCCCCGGCGACTCGCTGCCCACCAAGGCCGAGCAGATGGCGGCCCTCGCCCGCTCCCTGGGGATGACGGCCGCCGACCTGCGGGAGAACTACCGCCGCGTCACCCGCCGGTCGCGCAACGTGGTGGAGCGGGTGTTCTACGGCAAGGTCGACTCGTGATTCCCGTCCTCCTCCTTCTTGGGCTCGTGCTCGGACGATGGTGGCGGACGGTCGTCGTGGCGGCCGCCGTCGGGTGGCCGCTCGTCCTGGTCCTCGACGGCGCCATGAATTGGGAGTGGGGCTTGCTGGGCTCGGCTGGGCTGGCTGCGGCCAACACCGCCGTCGGCGTGCTCGTCCACCAGGGCGGACGGCTGCTGGTCCGACTGTTCCGGACGCCCGGGTCGGACTACGTCGACAAGCTGGGTTGACCGCCTGAGTCGAGCCGGGCCGGCCCGCCCGGGGGTCAGGAGGCGGCGCGGGCCCGGCGGGTGACGGTGAGCAGGGCCCCGGCCACCACGACGAGGGCGAGACCCTGGGCCAGCGCCGAACGACCCCCGCTGTTGGGGAGCCCGCTGAGGGGGACGGTGGCGGTGGTGGACACCCGGATCATGCTCGTACTCGGACCCGGTCCCGCTCCCGCCCGGGTGGTCGACGTGGTCGGTCCCCCGGCCCGGGTGGTGCTGGTGCCGGCCGCGGCCCGGGTGGTGCTCGTGGTCCCGGCGACGGCGGCAGTGGTGCTCGGGGCCGCCGCCTGGGTGGTGCTGGTGGCGGCGACCGCGGTGGTCGTGGGGCCGCCTGACGTGGTGGTGGACGCGCCGGCCGTGGTGGTCGTGGTGGCTGTGATCCCGCCCGACGTGCCGCCCGCGGCCCGGGTGGTCGACGTGGCCGCGGGGGGAGCGGCGGTGGACGTGTCGTCATCGTCGTCCTGGCGGTTGATGAGGGTGGCCACGGCCACGCCGAGCACGATCAGGACCACCAGCAGCAGGAAAATGGTCAGTCCCCGTCTCATCCGCACCATCTCATCGCTCGACGCCTACCCCGGTTGGAACACACAACTGTGCCGTACCGGAGGCCGCAACTCCACCACCCTCCCGCCGGCCCGCTCGCGGCGGGTGGTCAGGCGGCGGCGATGGGCCTGCTGCGGATGCGGGTGAAGCGGCGGATGAAGGTGGCCATGTGCTGGTACACCTCGCCCAGCACTTCGGCCTCGGCGTCGAGCGTCTGCCGGCCCCGGGGAGTGATGCGGTAGACGCGGCGGTCGGGCCCGACGGCGCTGTCCTCCCAGCTGGAGGCGACCAGCCCGTCGTCCTCCATCATCCGCAGCACGCGGTAGAGGGCGCCCAGGTCGAAGCCCGTCGGCCCGACGGCGGACAGGCGGGCGAGCAGTTGGTAGCCGTGGGCCGGCGCCTCCGAGATCAGGAGCAGAGCGCACGCCTTCAGGTAGTTGCTGGGCAGTCCCGAGGGCAGGGCGTCCTGTTCGCGTCTGGCCACGCGGTACCTCCTCCGTCGGTCGTAATCGGACGAGGGCATGATCGCCCGGCCTCGTATCGGCGGCGCGACGGCGTCGTGAACGGCGGAAAAACCCTTCCTGTTGCCGACGGGGGGCGATGTCGGCGGTCCGGGCGCGCCTCGGGCCGGCC
Organism: uncultured Acidimicrobiia bacterium; assembly: GCA_963836205.1. GTDB lineage: Bacteria > Actinomycetota > Acidimicrobiia > Acidimicrobiales > AC-14 > JAXDMK01. The sequence goes on from CAWIIV010000007.1 coordinate 282,458, forward strand.
CGCTACCGTTCGGTGGCCGACCCCACGGTCGACCGAACTGGGAACTGGCGGCGTCACATGGGCGGAAACGAGGGGTTTCGGCAACCGGAGGCGGACGACCCCCTTTCGCCGTCCGAGCAGGTCGAGAAGGGTACGACCCGCTTCGCGGGCCGCCTGTGGGCCGTCGACCGGATGCTGGCCTGGCTCCGCGTCCCCGACACCCGGTTCTTCGTCCTGACGGGCGAGCCCGGCATCGGCAAGTCGGCCCTCGCCGCGTGGATGGTCGGGCACGGCCCCCTTCCTGGCGACGCCCTCGGGACCTCCGACCTGGCCGACATGCGCCACCGGTGGAGCGCGGTCCACTTCTGCCGGGCCAAGGCGGGCGGGACCCTCGATCCCAAGACGTTCGCAGCCTCGATGTCGAGGCAGCTCGCCACCCGCGACGAGGCCTTCGGCGAGCTGGCGCTGCACCACCTCGCACCCGAGGTCCGGATCACGCAGACGGTGGGCGAGAACCGGGGCCACGTCGTCGGGATCAGGGCGGAGCAGGTGATCGTGAACAGCCGCGACGCCGACGACGTCTACGACAAGGCGGTCCGGAAACCGCTGCGGGACCTGGCCCAGGCCCGGCCCGACCTGTTCCCGATGTTCTTCCTCGTCGACGGCCTGGACGAGGCCTGGGGTCGCGCCGAGCCGAACATCGTCACCCTCCTGGAGCGATCGGACGATCTCCCCGAGGGGGTCCACGTCCTCGTCACCACCCGCGACCTTCCGGTCGTCGTCGAGCGCATGGCCGACCGCACCCAGCTCGACCTCTCCGCGCCCGGATTCGGCGCCGACAACGACCGCGACGTGCGGGCCTACGTCGAGGAGCGGCTCGGCCACGACGGCCTGCGGGCCCAGGCGGCGGACCTGGCGAACCGGCAGGCGGTGGTCGACGAGCTGGTCGCCAGCGCCGGCGGCAACTTCCTGTTCGTGGAGTTCCTGCTCGACGACGCCGCCAGCCGCCCGGACGGGCTGGGCGACCTCGCCCGCACCCCCCGCGGGCTCTATCCCCTGTACCGCCAGTACCTCGACCGCCTGCTCCCGGCCGTGGCCCAGCCGGGCGGGGCCGATGCCTGGGCCCACACCTACCGCCCGTTGCTGGGCAGCCTCAGCGTGGCCACGCCCAGCGCCCCCGAGCCGGCCCTCCCCCGTTGGCTCACCTGGGGGATGGAGGACGTCGACCTGCGGCTCGGTGAGGTGCGGCAGCTCTGGGGGGAGAGTGGCGCCGCCGGCAGCCCCGACCACGGCTACCGCATCTACCACCGCTCGCTGGCCGACTTCCTGGGCACGCGGGAGTACCCGGACGGGAAGGTCTCCACCAGGAACCGGTACTTCGCCGCGCCGGCGGTCCAGCACCAGCGCATCGCCACGTATTACCTCTCGATCGGCACCGGAGCCGACGGCGACTGGGCGATGAGCGACAGGTACGGGCTCCGCCAGGTCGTTCCCCACCTGGGCGCCTGGCTCGACGGGGAGGACGAGCCCCGTCTCCAACGGGAAGTCGCCCGAACGCTCTACCAGGTCGTGCTCGACCCCGGCCTCAAGGAGGAGCAGGAGCGGCGGCTGGGTGGTGTCGGCGCCACGGTCGCGGCGTTCCGGATCGCCCTCGACACGACCTTGCGTCGGGACGACTTCGACGTGGCCGAGCGGCTCGTCACCACCCTCGCGTCCGACCTCGACGCCGAGCTGCGGGCCCTGGGCCACGAGTTCATCCTGCGCATCCAGGCGGTCGATCCGGGCCGCTTCGACGGCCTGGTCAAGAGCCTGCTGGCATGAGGCCGCAGAGCTCGTCCGTCCCACTGGCCCGCCGCTGGCTGGTCCTCATGATTGTCGCGCTGGTCGTGCCCTGGCTCGGCCCGCAGGCAGCCGGCGCGGCGGATGTGAGCGTCTCCCCGACGAGCGGACCGCCCGGGACGACTGTGACCGTCGCGTTCGAGGGGGCGTTCTCGTTCTGCGCGGTGTACTTCGACGGCAGGCCGGTGGAGATCGTCATCGGTTGCGACTCGGCGACGGTGTCGTTCGCCGTCCGGGAGTCGGCCTCCGTCGGCGATCACTCGATCCTCGCCCTCGCCGACGGGGCGCCCTCGGCGAACCCAACTGCGGCGGGCGGCACGGCGGAATCCGGCGGGCAACGGTCTAACTCGATCGAGCGGACGTTCGAGTTCCGCGTCACGCCCGACGACGTGACGACCACGACCACCACGACCACCACGACGACGACGGTGCCGCCACCGATCACCTCGGCGCCACCGACCACCGTGCCGGAGCCCGAGATCCTGCTGGTGGCAACGCCGGTCGTCTTCACCCAGACGGCGGTCCCGACGACCACCAGCACGTCGAGCACGTCGAGCACGACGACCACGACGACAACGCCCACGACGACCACCAGGACGACGACCACCGTCGCCCGCCCCCGCACGTGTCCGCCCGGCCAGGCCGCGCTCACGTCCTTCGCCGTCGATCCCACCAACGGCCGACCCGGGGCCAGGGTCGCGGCGACCACGACGTGGGGCCCACCTGGTGCATTGCATCGACGTCCGGGACCTGGCCATACAGTTCGACGGCAAGCCTGTCGCCGGCCGGCCGCCCCCGGTGGGCACCGCCGGGACCTTCGAGATGACAGTCCCCGACGACGCCCGCCCCGGGACCCGTCGCTTCTCGCTCGTGGATGCAGGCGACCCGTCCGTCGAGATCGGGTCCGTGTCCTTCGAGGTGGAGGGGGCTTCGGAACCGGAGCCGTTCCCCAGCGGCTGGATCCTCGTCGCCCTGGCCGCGGCCGCCGTACTCGCGGTCGCCCTGATCGTGGGACGACGCGGTCGGTCGGACGCCCCAGCCCCGCCGAACCAGGAGTCGGCGGGTGGCGTGGCGGCCGGCGGCGACCAGGAGCGCTGGCGGACGGCCCTCAAGGCCGCGGCCTTCGTCGGCGGGTCGCAGGACGACGACGCCTTCGCTTTCGCCGCCGCGTCCAGCAACCCAGTCCTGCGCTCGACGGTCGTCTACGCCCTCGCATACCGGTGGCGGCACGACCGGGCCGCGGTCAACGGTGTGCTCGATTCCCTCGCCGACCGGGTGGAGGGATCCGGGGTCGACCGCCGGGCCCGAGTCCTGGTCGACGCCGCCTTCACGATCTACGGCGCTCATCCCGAGGACCGAGCGTTGGCCTTCGAGGCGAGCGAGCTGTGCCGGAGGGTTCTCGGGGGTCGGCGCCGCCTGCCCCGGCGCCTGTGGCGAAAGCCGGCGGCCAACCTCTTCGGCCCGGACCTGGGCACGTTCTTCGACGCCGACGACAATCTGCGAGCCCGCTTCGACCGGGTGGTGCTCCTCGTCGATCCGTCGTCGGCGCTGGACTCGGAGACGGTCGCCGACGATCTGGCCGCGCTGCTCGAGTCGCCCGCTTACCCGCACAACGCGCTGGCCGCCCTCGTCGTCGCGATCCACGCCGTCGACGACTTCGACGCCACCGAGTCGCTCGTCCGCGACCTCCACCGGCGAGTCGACGCCCACGGCCGGCGCCAGCTCCTCCAGGCCTTCGCCGTCCTGCTCCCAGACACGCCCGGGGCCTGGCTGCCACTCGTCGAGCAGCTCACCCGCGACACCTTCCCGACCGCCGAACCCACGGGGGCCACCCTCGATCTGGCCCTGCTGCCCCTTGGGCTGGCCTACGCCAAGTCGACCACGACCACCGGCATGCCCATGGTCGACGCCCTCCTGGCCGAGGCGGTCGAGCGGGCGGACTGGGCCCTACGTGGCGCTGGTGGTTGAGGCCCTGGCCCCGATCGGGTTCTACGGGGCCGACCTGGTCTTCCGCTCCCTGCGCCCGGTGATGGGTGCCCTGCTCGGCGAGCCCGGGACCCGCCGGGCGCTGGCCTCGACTCTGGCTACCACCCGAACGTTCTGGTTCGACGAGGTCGACCTGTTCCTCCGGGAAACCGATGTCGGCGTCGACTTCTGGCGACTGGTCGCGTCAGAGACGAGGCCCGAACGCATGGCGGCGCTGGTCGCTCGCATCGGCCTGCACAACAGCGCCGTCCACCACGCCATTGCTTCCCCGACGATCCGGGAGCACCTGCTACAGGGCGGCTTCCGCGACCTGGCCTCGTCGTCGTCGCCCCGCCAATTCGCCGCCCGCTACACCCACCGCGTCCGCGGTCTCCTCCACGCCTCCGACTTCGAGCCCATCCGCTGGACCGAGCCACGCAACAACGCCGATGGTCCGAGCTGATCGCGCCGGCAACCAGATTCTGTGCCTGCTCGGCCACCTCGATCATCTCCGCAAGCAGGACGAGCTCACGCCGCATACAGCAGCTGCGCCTCTGCGAGCACGGCATCCCGGATCAGGTCTTGCAACGCGACTCGGGAGACGAGGTCGACCCGACGGCCGAGGACGGCTTCGAGCTCCTCGGCGAGGGCCTCGACGTCCCAACCGAGCCGGGCGTCAGTCGCCAGGTCGTAGAGCAGGTCGACGTCGCTGTCGGGCGAGGCGTCGCCGCGGCCGACCGAGCCGAACACCTCGAGCCGCGCCACGCCGTAGCGTTCGCACACGGTTCGTAGGCGCTCGGAGTCGACCGCGAGCCCGGCGATGGTCATCGCTCAAGAGTATGGCGACCGTCGTGGCCGGCGCGGCCTCGGTCGGTGCGGTGGTGGACCGATGCCGGCGTGTGCAGCTCGTCCGGATAACCGCAGCTCAGCGCCTGCCGGCTCAGATGTCGTAATAGAGCATGAACTCCCACGGGTGGGGCCGTAGGCGGACCTCGTCGATCTCTCGCAGGCGTTTGTACGCGACCCACGTCTCGATGAGGTCGGAGGTGAAGACGCCGCCGGCGGTGAGGTAGTCGTGGTCGGCTTCCAAGGCCAATAGCGCCTCGTCCAGCGACGCCGGCACCTGCGGGACGAGGGCCAATTCCTCGGGGGGGAGGTCGTAGAGGTCCTTGTCGACGGGGTCGGGTGGCTCGATCCGGTTCTGCACCCCGTCCAACCCCGCCATCAACATGGCGGAGAAGGCGAGGTAGGGGTTGCACGACGGGTCCGGGCAGCGGAACTCCAACCGCTTGGCCTTCGGACTCTTCGAGTACAGCGGGATCCGCACCGCGGCCGACCGGTTCCGTTGGGAATACACCAGGTTGACGGGCGCCTCGTAGCCGGGAACGAGCCGTTTGTACGAGTTCGTCGTCGGCGCCGCGAACGCCAGGATCGACGGGGCATGGGCCAGCAGCCCGCCCACGTACCAACGAGCCATGTCGGACAGCCCGCCGTAGCCGGTCTCGGAGAAGAACAGCGGCTCACCCGCCTTCCACAGCGACTGGTGGCAGTGCATGCCCGACCCGTTGTCCTGAAACAGGGGCTTGGGCATGAACGTCACCGACAGGTCGTGGGCCCAGGCCACGCACTTGGTGACGTACTTGTAGAGCATGAGCTTGTCGGCCATGCGCAGGAGGGTGTCGAAGCGCATGTCGATCTCGGCCTGGCCGGCGGTGCCCACCTCGTGGTGTTGCACCTCCGTCTCGATTCCCACCCGCTCGAGCATGAGGATCATCTTCGAGCGCAGGTCCTGGAAGTGGTCCATCGGCGGGACCGGGAAGTAGCCCTCCTTGTACCGGGGCTTGAACCCGAGGTTGGGCTTCTCGTCGGCGCCCGAGTTCCAGATGCCCTCCACCGAGTCGACCGAGTACATCGCCGAGTGCTGGTCCTGGTGGAAGCGGACGTCGTTGAAGATGTAGAACTCCGCCTCCGGCCCGAAGTAGGCGGTGTCGGCCAGTCCGGTCGAGGTGAGGTAGTCCTCCGCCTTCTTGGCCACGAACCGGGGGTCGCGGGTGTAGGAGTCGCCGGTGACAGGGTCGCGCACGAAGCAGTTGAGGTTGAGGGTCTTGGCCTCCCGGAAGGGGTCGATCACGGCCGTGTTGGAGTCGGGGACGAGGATCATGTCCGACTCCTGGATCTCCTGGAACCCCCGGATCGACGATCCGTCGAAGCCGTAGCCCTCCTCGAAGCCGTCCTCCGTGAGCTGGTGGGCGGGCGTGGAGAAGTGCTGCATGAGGCCGGGCAGGTCGCAGAAGCGGAAGTCGACGATCTCCACGCCCTCGTCCTGCATGAGCCGCACCACGTCAGCCGGACTGCGTTCCTCCACGGTGTCCTCCCTCGCTCGCCTCGGGCGTTGGCGAAGCTATCCCACGAGGCCCGCCGCCGACCGAGTCGTTGACCAACTGGAGCACCGCCTGGACCCCGGGCAGGCGGGCGATCCAACTGGCCGCGGCCCACGCCAGGTTGACGTGCTCCAGGCTGCGCCCGACGGCGCCGACGCCCAACTCCCGCCGGCCGTCGCCGCCGACGTAGGTGATCCGCCGCAACCGCTCCCCGCTGCTCTCGGCGGCCTCGACCGCCAGCCCCACCGACGGCCGGCGGGCGAGGAACCCGCCCACCTCGGCGCACGGCTCGCAGGTGCGGGCGACGTAGACGACGGCGGTGGCGGACGAGCCGATCATGGCCGGTCGCCAGCGCGGCCACCACACCCGCACCTGGCGCCGGTACTCGTGCCAGGCGGGCCCGAAGCGGTCGGCCAGCTCGATGTCCTCGCTCCACGCGGCCAGCCCGGCGGAGAAGACGGCTGCACCGGCGGCCGCGGCCACCACCGCGGGACTGGCCAGCAGCACTCCCCATCCGGCGAGCACGACGGTCGCCCCCAGCTGCATGGGGTTGGCCACGTAGGCGTAGGGCCCGGTGGTGACGAGTCGCACGGGCGGGTCGAGGGGGACGGGCGTGCCGCCGCCGGCGCTGACGAACTCGCGGACGGCCTGGATCGCCATCGCCCCTGCCGGAGCCAGGACGAGCCCGGCGACGACGAAGTGCCACCGGGGTCGTACCAGTAGCGCGTCCCAGCCCTCGCCTGTCACCACGAACACGAGCGACGGCAGGACGAACAGGAGCAGCCCGGTGAATGCCACCACCTGGAGGACGGCCCGCCGGGGAAGGTGTTCGCCGCGGGCGGTCCACCGGCCGAGGGCCACGCCCGGCACCAGGCAGGTGGCCACGGCGAGCGCCTCGCCCACCAGCCACGATGCCGTGGAGCACGACCACCGGCTGACCCAGGGGCATGAGCACCAGGTCGGCGGCCACGAGCAGCCCGCTGGCGAGCACGAGCCGGTCGACGGTCGCCAGCAGGGGGACGGCGCCCCACAGCAGGGCCCACCCGATCCAAAGGTCGGCCGGCACCCCCGCCACCGCCCCGCCGGACACGGCGAACGTCCACCACCCGGCCCGCACCGCGACCAGGTTGAGAGCCAGCAGTGCGGGCAGGTTCCAGGCCGTCGCCAACAGGGCAGCGGCCCAGCGCCGGCGATCAGGCGGCCGGCGGTGCAGGACCAGCGCGATCGCCAGGAGGATCGGCAGGTACAGCGCCGCCGCCCGCACCACCAGCTCGGACGACGAGCCCGGCCTGATCACCGGAGGTGCGCTTCCACCACCGCGTCGAGGAGGTAGCCGGCCGCCCGGTCCATGCCGAAGCGTTGAAGGGGAGCGAAGTAGACGGTCGGGTAGAGGAGGCGCTCGTACTCGAGCGTCCACGTGACCCGGGTCCGGCCGGAGTCGCCGATCGGCGCCCAGGTGACCACGGCCCGGTCGACGCGGACCCACCGGGCGAGCATGGTTCCGTCGTGGTCGACCCCGAAGACCACCCGGCCGGGGCTCGACTCCACCACCCGCAGGTGCATCTCGGCGTGGTGGTCGACGCTGCGGTGCCCGCCCAGGCCGAAGAGCCGCAGGGGATGGTCGTCGTGGGTACCGCCGGTGAACTCGATGGCCCGGACGTCGCCCACGGCGATGCCCGACCCGGTGGCGCCCACGGGCCGGTTGAACCCGACGGTGAGGAACATCGGCAGCGGCGTGTCGAACCGGGGCGGAGCGGCAACGGCTTCCGCCACTTGGGCCGGTGTGGCGCGGACGATGACGGCGGCGGTGGCCGAGTCGAGCGTGGCGAAGGGCGACCCGGCCACGCCTTCCATGCTCATGAGGAGGAGGGGGAACGTGACCACCATGAGCGTCGGTCCCTGGCCGCGCTTGTGGCGGCGGGCGAAGTCGATCGCCCCTCCGACGACCACCGAGATGAGCGCCACCAGGGGCACCGCGAACAGCAGGCAGAGCAGGCCCTCGGGGAGGATCACGCAGGCGATCAGGAGGGCGAGGACCGAGCCCTTGAGGAGCATGCCGGTGGCGCTGCGGCGACGAGGGGTGAGCACCAGCCCGATGGCGAGGAGGGTCGGGATGCCCACGTAGAGCGCCGCCGTGCGGGACCAGCCGGTGGCGTAGACCAGTCGCTAGGCGACGTTCACCACCGCCAGCACCACGATGAGGACGATCACCTGCATCCGGGCGTCGAAGCGGGGGGTCATGCCGTTATGGTACACTTCACTAGTGTCTACTAGCAAGGTAAACGATATGGCGATCGACGAGCTGGCTCAGGCCGCCGGTGTCGTCGTGTCGACGGTCCGCCTCTATCAGAACCGAGGGCTGCTCCCGCCGCCGGTGAAGCGGGGCCGGGTGGGCTTCTACGGCGCCGGCCATCTCGGTCGCCTCCGCCTCATCGGCCAGCTCCAGGAGCGGGGGTTCTCACTGGCCGGCATCAAGGCCCTGCTCGACGGGATGGACCGGGGGGAGAGCCTCCAGGCCGTCCTCGGCGTCGACGGAGGGTCGGCTTCACCCACTTGGGCGCCGGAGCAGCCGGTGACGATGACGGTGGCCGAGCTGGCCGTCCACCTCCCCGACGTGGAGCTCGACGCCGGCCTCGTGCGGCGCACGATCGAGCTGGGCCTGCTCGAGTTCACCGCCGACGGCACCGGGGTGGTGGTCCGCAGCCCGTCGTTTCTCCGCATCGGCAGCCAGCTGGCCGCCCTGGGACTGCCGCCGCGGGTGATCCTCGACGAATACGAACAGCTGGTGGAGGAGACGGCCGGCGTCGCCGCCCGCTTCACCGACGTGTTCCGCACACACCTGTGGGAGCCGTTCGTGACCCAAGGCATGCCGGCGGCCGAGGTCACCCGCCTGGTCGGCGCCCTGGAACAACTCGGACCGCTGGCCGAGGCCGTCGTCGAGACGTCGCTCCGCCATGCTTTGCAGGCCGCCGCCGAACGCTTCGTCGAGACCGAAGCCGACCGTCTCGGCATCGACATCCCCCGCCCCGGCCAACTCTGACGCCGGCCCCCACCCGTCCCCCCACAGCCAACCGGTGACAATTTCGGTGGCCCTGGCCCCCAAAAACGTCACCGGTTCGCGCGCCCGCCGCCAACCGGTGACGCTTTCGGTGGCCCTGGCCCCCAGATCCGTCACCAGATCGGCTGGTACGGCCCGCTACAACCCGCGGATGACGATCTCACGGTGGCCGTTCGCGAGCGCCTCGAGATCATCGGGATCGCCGGTGAGGATCACGCCACCGCCGAGCTCGATTGCTGTCGCGACCACCACGGCGTCGACCGTGGAGTTGGACCGGGCCGCGCCGAGCAGACCGCCCGCCACACGCCCGGTCCCCTCGTCAGCAGGCCGCACCTGTCCGACCGCCGTGATGACCCGGTTGACGGGGGCATCCTTGGCCGATCCACGCACTGTCTCGGCGACCACCAACGACGGGAGCGACACCTCGACCCCGGCCTCCCACGCCGCGGCCAGCACGGCGCGGGCTCGCTGGTCGTTGCGGGACAGCGCGATCACCGCGCCGCTGTCGAGGATCAGGCGCTGCGGCGGGGTTTGGGTGCGACGGCGGATCCGCGCCAAAGCTGCCTGGCCTCCTCCAGCAGGTCATCGGGGATCGGGCCTGACTCGGCGTCCATCTGTGCCAGGAGTTCACCGAGCCGGTCGTGCTGCAACTGGCGGCGCAGCGCCTCGGTCACGTACGACGACAGCTCCCGGCGACCGGCACGCTGGCGCGCCTCGGCGAGCACATCCTCCTCGATGCTGAGCGACACCTTCGCTATCGCCATGGGCGTATCGTACCTTGAGTAGGAATACCTGCGCCGTCGTGCGGGCCGCCGACCCGCGTCTTCGAACGTCAGCGGCCCAGCCGGGTAACGAACTCAGATGTCGTAGTAAAGGTGGAACTCGTAGGGGTGAGGCCGTAGCCGCAAAGCGTCGATCTCGTGCTCCCGCTTGTAGGCGATGTGGGTCTCGATGACGTCGTCGGTGAAGACCCCTCCGGCCCGGAGGAAGTCGCCGTCGGACTCCAGGGCCAGCAACGCCTCGTCCAGCGACGCCGGAACCTGCGGCACCATGGCCAGCTCCTCCGGAGGGAGGTCGTAAAGGTCCTTGTCGACCGGGTCGGGGGGCTCGATGCGGTTGAGGACCCCGTCCAGGCCCGCCATCATCATGGCCGCGAAGGCCAGGTAGGCGTTCGACGACGAGTCGGGGCAGCGGAACTCGACGCGCTTCGACTTGGGCGCCTTCTGCGCCAGCGGGATGCGGCACGACGCCGACCGGTTGCGCTGGGAGTACACCAGGTTCACCGGCGCCTCGTAACCCGGCACCAGCCGCTTGTACGAGTTGGTGGTGGGGTTGGAGAAGGCGCAGATGGCGGCCGCGTGTGACAAAAGCCCGCCGATGTACCACCGCCCGATGTCGGACAGGCCGGCGTAGCCCGTCTCCGAGTAGAAGAGCGGCGTGTCGCCCTTCCACAGCGACTGGTGGGTGTGCATGCCCGACCCGTTGTCCTCGAACAGGGGCTTGGGCATGAACGTGATCGTCTTGCCGAACGCCTTGCCCACGTTCTTGACCACGTACTTGAACGTCACCAGCTTGTCGGCCATGGCCAGCAGGGTGTCGAAGCGCATGCCGATCTCGCCCTGACCACCCGAGGCCACCTCGTGGTGGTGCAGCTCGACCGGGATCCCCAGCGCGATCAGCGTCGCCGCGATCTCCGAGCGGAGGTCCTGGTAGTGGTCCATCGGGGGGACGGGGAAGTAGCCCTCCTTGGTGCGGGGCTTGTAGCCGAGGTTCGGCCCCTCGTCGCGGCCCGTGTTCCAGGTGCCCTCCACCGAGTCGACCAGGTGGAACGACGAGTTGCCCCGGTAGTAGAAGCGGACGTCGTCGAAGATGAAGAACTCGGGCTCGGGGCCGAAGTAGGCCTTGTCGCCCACGCCGGTCGATCCCAGGTAGGCCTCCGCCTTCTTGGCGACGTACCGGGGGTCGCGGCTGTAGGCCTCGCCCGTCACCGGGTCGTGCACGAAGCAGTGGACGTTGAGCGTCTTGCGGGTGCGGAAGGGGTCGATGTAGGCGGTGTTGGGGTCGGGAATCAGGATCATGTCCGATTCCTGGATCTGCTGGAACCCCCGGATCGACGAGCCGTCGAAGCCGTGGCCGTCGGTGAACACCGCCTCCGTCATCTGCGTCGCGGGGACGCTCACGTGCTGCACCAGACCAGGTAGGTCACAGAAGCGATAGTCGACGAACTCGACGTCTTGATCCGACAACATCGCCAAGACGTCGGCCGGGCTGCGTTCCTGCACGGGTGTCCCCCTTCATGGGCCTCTGCGTACGAACGTGCAACCATCGCGGCAGCCAGTTACCCGTCAGTTGCGTCTTGATGAACGGGGTGTGAACTAGCAGGTCGCCAAACTCCGGAGGGTTCGGGGGTGGTTCAGGGGCTGCGAAGATACCGGCCATGGAACGTCAGCAGGACTATGTCCTCCGGTCGGTGGAGGAGCGGGGCATCCGTTTCATCCGCCTGTGGTTCACCGACGTGCTCGGCCAGCTCAAGTCGATCGCCATCGTCCCCGGCGAGCTGGAGAACGCCTTCGAGGAGGGGATGACGTTCGACGGCTCGGCCATCGACGGCTTCAGCCGGGTGCAGGAGAGCGACATGCTCCTCCACCCCGACCCCAACACCTTCGAGCTGCTCCCTTGGCGGGGCGAGGACGCACCCGTCGCCCGGATGTTCTGCGACGTCACCAACCTCGACGGCTCACCCTTCGAGGGTGACCCCCGCAACGTCCTGCGGCGGGCGCTCGACCGGGCACGGAACCTGGGATTCTCGTTCTACGTCGGCCCCGACATGGAGTTCTTCTACTTCAAGGGCGTGGCCGACGGTCCGCCCCAGCCGGTGCCCATCGACTACGGCGGCTACTTCGACCTCACCACCGTCGACGTCGCCACCGACCTGCGCCGGCGCACGATCCTCGCCCTCGAGTCGATCGGCATCCCCGTCCGCTACAGCCACCACGAGGACGCCCCCGGCCAGCACGAGATCGACCTCCGCTACACCGACGCCCTGACCATGGCCGACAACGTCATGACCTTCAAGCTGGTGGTGAAGGAGATCGCGCTCGAGCGGGGCGTGTACGCGTCGTTCATGCCCAAGCCCCTGCCCGGCGTCCAGGGATCGGGGATGCACACCCACATCTCCCTGTTCGAGGGCGACGTCAACGCCTTCAGCGACCCCGGCGACGAGACCCACCTGTCCAAGGTGGGCAAGGGCTTCGTGGCCGGGCTGCTCCACCACGCCCGGGAGATCACCGCCGTCACCAACCAGTGGGTGAACTCCTACAAGCGGCTGGTGGTGGGGTTCGAGGCGCCGGTGTACGTGGCCTGGGCCCGCAACAACCGCTCCGCCCTGGTGCGCATCCCGGGGGCGAAGAAGGGCAAGCAGTCGTCGACCCGCATCGAGTTCCGCTCCCCCGACCCCGCCTGCAACCCCTACCTCGCCTTCGCCGTCATCCTCGGCGCCGGCCTGCGGGGCATCGAGCACGGCTACGACCTGCCGACGGAGCTCACCGCCAACCTCTACGAGATGACCCCCGAGGAGCGCCTCGCCGAGGGGGTGGAGGCCCTCCCCGGCTCCCTGGAGGAGGCGGTGGCCTGCATGGCGAAGTCGGAGCTGCTACCTGAGGTGCTGGGCGAGCATGTCTTCGAGTGGTTCATCCGCAACAAGCGGGTGGAGTGGGAGGCCTACAAGTCGCAGGTCACCCCGTTCGAGATCGACCGCTACCTGCCGATCCTCTAAGGCGAGGGGACCGAACAACTTGGAATCGCTACTGCTCTTCCCGGAGCCGCCGCCGCCCTTGGTGGTGGCCGTGCTCGACACGGCCGGCTATCCGTGGAAGCCGGCCACCACGTCCGACGAAGCGTCCAAACGGGAGCCGGAGGACGGGTGGTCGGGCGCCGTCATCTGCGCCGACGACGACGCCGAGGGCGCGCTGGCGATGTGTCGCAGCCTGCGCAAGCGCGACATCCCCCTCGAGCCCTTGCTGCTGCTGGTGGCCGCGACCCAGCTCGACGACCTCGAGCTGCGGGAGGACCTGTTCGACGACATCTGCGTGCTCCCCCTGCGGGCGGGCGAGCTGGAGGCCCGGCTACGGCATCTGTTCTGGCGGACGGGCCGGGGCACCCGTCCCGAGCTCATCGAGTACGGGCAGCTGATCCTCAACCTGGAGACGTACCAAGCCGCCATCGCCGGCCGCCCCCTCGACCTCACCTACATGGAGTACGAGCTGCTCAAGTTCCTGGCCACCCACCCGGGCAAGGTGTTCACCCGGGAGATGCTGCTGTCGCGGGTGTGGGGCTACGAGTACTACGGCGGCGCCCGCACGGTCGACGTCCACATCCGGCGGCTGCGGGCGAAGCTCACCGAGGAGCACGCAGGGCTGATCCACACCGTGCGGTCCGTGGGCTACCGATTCGGGCAGTCCCGCTGGGGATTGTGAAGGGTCGGCGCCGCCGGCTTCAGCCGCCGCCTTCCATCTTCTGGCGCAGGCTGAGCGGGCGCATGTCGGTCCAGACCTCCTCGATGTAGGCCAGGCACTCGGCCTTGGTGCCGGACTTGCCCGCCTCCCGCCAGCCGAGGGGCACCTCCCGGTCGGCGGGCCAGATGGAGTACTGCTCCTCGTCGTTCACCACGACGGTGTAGGTCTTGTCGTCCTCTTCGGCCATCAGTCCACCTCGCTTCGACTCGTCAGCTGTTCGACATGGCGCCCGAGGCTACCCGTCCCGCCACCCAGGCGGTGAGCTGCAGGAACCGCTCCCAGGGGAAGCCGGGGCCGGGGTCGAAGTCGCGGTTGGCGGCGATCCCGGCCTGGCCGTCGTGCCACTGTTCGACCGTGATGCGCCGCACGGCGATCCCGTGGCGCACGGCCCGTATCCCGGCCCACGTGGCCGCCCGCACGAGGAGGGCCTCCTCCCGGGCGGGGTCGGTGCCCCACGCCGACGGGTCGTAGGCGAGGGCCAGGTCGATGGCGGCCGAGCTGGAGCGGACGCCGTGGAGGGCGGTGGCCTCGTCCGGGAGGAGGTCGACGATGACGTCGGGGTCGACGACGGCGTGGGCCGCCTCCGGCTGGTCGACGGACGCCAGGTGAGCGGCGACGGCGTCGGCCGTGCCGCCGGGGAGCGTGTGGAGGACGACGGCCCGGATCCCGCCGTAACGGGTCGGGTAGTACCAGCCGTGCTTGCCGTTGGCCCGGAGGGTCGCGTGGGCGTTCTGGTGCTCGAGCAGGTAGTACGAGGGCTCGGCGCTGACCTGGGCGATGAGCTCGTCCGGCGTCGGGAGCGGCCGTCGGGGCCGGGGGAGTGAGGGAGCGGGAGCCCCATTGGCCGGCCGGGACGGTTCGAGGCCCTCACCCTCGGTCGACTCATGGGTCGGTACGGCCGCGCCAACGGCCGCCGCCGTCTCGACCGGCGCCACCTCGACAGGCAGCGGCGCCGAGTCCGGCGCCTCCCCGATCGGTGCCTCCGAGACCGACGATTCCGAGACCCGCCGTTCCGAGGACGGCAAAGGCTCAGCGACCGACTCCGGGACCGGCGACTCCGGGACCGTCGCGGCGTCGACCGGCATCGGCCGCGGCGCCCATACGGGGCGCTCCGCGTCCGGCGGCTCCGAAGTGGGCAACGCCGAGGCGACTGGCGACTCGGAGACCGTTCCCGCCTGGACGAGCGGCGCCCCCCAGACTGGCCGCGGCCCGATCGACGGCGCCTCCGGGATCGGCCGAGGCTCCCAGGCTGGTCGGTGCCCGACCGGCGGCGGCGCGTCCGGCGTCTCCGAGACCGGCGCGGGCGCGGCGACCGTCGCCTCCGGGACCGGCACCGGTTCGTCGTCCTCCGGTTTCGAGTCGGCGGTCTCGTCGGCCATGGCCGTGGCCGGCGGCGGATCGGTCAGGGTGACCATCCGGTGCCAGAGGAACGTCGTGTCGCCCGAGAGGAGGCCGAGGTCGCCGGCCTCGAACTCGACCCCGGTGACGAGGCGGGCGGGGATGGCGTGCTCCCGCATCTTGGCCTCGGCCCACCGGCCGGCGTGGCCGAACACGGCCTCGTCGACGGACGGTTCCTGGCCCAGTCCGGCCAGGAGCAGGACCAGGATCGCCTCGTCGTGCTCGGGCTGGTGAACGGCGACCACGTCGTCGGGCAGGAGGTCGAGGGCGCCGTCGACGTCGACCAGCACGTGGGCCGACGCCGGCGTCTCACCCATCGCCAGCTCCGACGCCGCCGCCCCCGCGGTGTGGGCCTCGACGGTGTCGACCACGATGCCCCGGATCGGTTGGGTCCGACCGTCGCGGTACCAACCCCGCTTGCCGTTGGCCTGGCGGGGGGCGTGGGGATTCTGGCGTTCGAGGAGGTAGAACGACCCGTGGCGCCCGCCGGCCACCACGAGGGGGACGACCGGCATCGTGGGATGGTCCTCGACGAGGATCGCAGGCGCGGTCGGCACGTCGACGTCGGGGGATGCACTGCCGTCGGCGACGACGGGGACCTCGAGGGTGCCTCCCCACCCGCCCCCGTCGTCGCCGTCAAAGCCGTCGTCGGCCCAGCCGTCGTCGGTCGGCCGCCCCCGATCCGCCCTCCTCGCCCGCCGCCCTCGCCGGCGCCGCCGCCGCACCATCAGCAACACGAGCAGCAGCAACGCCACTCCCGCCGCCGCCAGTCCGGCGATGGGCAGGATCGACGCCTTGGCCTCTTCGACCCGGAAGGCGATGGTGGCCAGCTCGACCGACGGGTCGTCGTCGGCCACCAGGGCCAGGGTGTGGGGGCCCGCCTCGGCGTCCCTCGGGATGCTCATCTCGAAACTCCCGGAGGTGCCGGCGACGGGCGGCTCGCCCGGCACCGTCTTGCCGTCGAGGATCACCCGCAGGGTGCGGACCTCGGTGCACGTGCCCACCAGCCCGTAGGTGGTCGTGCCCGTGACCTTGGCCCCCGGCCGGCCCCGGAGCGGTGCGACGGCGAATCGCTTCAGCGCCACCTGGCGGGGCGGGCAGACGGCACCGATCCCCTGCCCCGTGCCGGTGGTGGAGGCTCCGGTCAGCACGCCGGCCACCGAGGTCGAGT
The DNA here is from genome assembly GCA_963836205.1 of uncultured Acidimicrobiia bacterium. GTDB lineage: Bacteria > Actinomycetota > Acidimicrobiia > Acidimicrobiales > AC-14 > JAXDMK01. The sequence continues at coordinate 298,763 of CAWIIV010000007.1, forward strand.
TTGGTGGCCCGGTGGTCGTGGGCTGCGGGGTGGTCGAAGCAGTGGAGCCGGTCGTCGCGGTGCGGGCGACTGTCGTCGGCGCGCCCACCGCGCCCACGACGACGTTGTTCTCCGTGGCCGAGACGGGTGCGGAGCTGATCGGGGGCGTGGTCGGCGCCGGTGCGGTGGTGGTGGGCGTGGCCGTGACCCGGAAGGTGAAGCTCTGCGACGGCGCCGTGCCCTCGAGCACGATGCCTTCGGCCAGGATGGTGTGGTTGCCGGCGGCGGTGGGCGGCACCTCGAACACGAGGGTGGTGGCGTCCTGGCAGTCTCGCGCTCCCGCCACCGGTTCACCGTCGAAGAACACGACGCAGCCCGCTCCGAAGTCGGTGAGGGTGACGCTCACCGTCGTGCCCACGGGGCCGCTCTGCGGATCCACAGTCACCGTGTACGCGGCGGCAGGGCCCTGTCCGAGCCATGGGCCCGCGAGCAGGGCGAGAACCACCAACAACCAGCGTCGAGCAGGCGGGGCAGCCTGGCCGGTCATGCCGTCCCCCTCAGTTAGCGCCCGCCAATGCTACCGCCGAGCCTGTGGAAAAGTACGGATGGCCCGGATCAGCCCACGAAAGCCCAGGCCTCGATCTCCACCAGCGCCCCCATGGGCAGGCCCGCGACCCCCACCGTGGCCCGGGCCGGACGGTGCTCACCGAAGACTTCGGCGTACACCTCGTTCATGGCCGGGAAGTCCTCGATGTGGCGCAGGTAGACGGTGGTCTTGACCACGTCGGCCAGCGACGCGCCCTCCGTGTCGAGCACCGCGGCCAGGTTGGCCAGCACCTGGCGGGTCTGTTCGGGGACGCCACCGTCGACGATGGCGCCACCCGACAGCGGGATCTGGCCGGAGACGGCCAGCCACTCTCCTGCTCGGACGACCGGGCGGTAGGGCCCGATCGGGGTGCTCAGCTGGAGGCCTAGCTGAAGGAGGAGCCGCAGCCGCAGCTACGGGTGGCGTTGGGGTTGTTGATGGCGAACCCGGCGCCCTGGAGGCCGTCCTTGTAGTCGAGCTGGGCACCCGTGAGCAGCGGGGCGCTGGCCGCGTCGACGACGACCTTCACGCCACCGAGCTCGACGACGCTGTCGTCGGCGGTGAACTCGGTGTCGAAGAACATCTCGTAGCTGTAGCCCGAGCACCCGCCGGGACGAACGGCGACCCGCAAAGCCAGATCGTCGTTCCCCTCGGCCTTGATGAGCTCCTGGACCTTGGTGGTGGCGCTATCGGTGAGGGTGATCATCCCTACTCCTCCTGAAACGAAAATCCGGCTGTTGACAATTCTAACGGACAGAGAGCTCTACCTGGCAGGGGTCTCGGTCGGCGAGCGTTCCGAACCTTTCAACGCTGGCGCCGCCGATCTGTTCCACGTATCCCTGGACGAGGCCCCGGTGCAGGTGGCAGACCACCTCGGGATGGGCCGCGGCCAGCTCGGCGAAGGGGCAGTGGGTGAAGGCGATGGTGGCCACCTCGTCGTCGGCGACCACCGCGGGGTCGAAGCCGAGGTCGGCCAACATGGTGGTGACGGCCTCGACGCACGCCTTGCGGGGGACACCGCCGTTGGCCTTGGCCATGGCCCGGCCCGCCTCCGCACCCACGAGGGCCACGTCGTCGGGTTCGAGCTCGGAAGCGGCGGCCAGGGGTGCGAGCATGCGGGCGAGGAGGGGGAAGGCGGGGGCCTCGAGGCCGAGCGAAGGCGCGTCGGGAGCGAGGGCGTAGCGGTGCTGGGGCCGGCCGACGCTGCCCCGGCCGTCGGCCTCCACGTGCAGCAGTCCGACGTCGCGCATGCGCTCCAGGTGGGGGCGGACGGTGTTGGGGTGCAGCCCGAGCGACTCGGCGATGTCGGCAGTGGTGCGGGGGGACCCGGCCCGGGCCAGCTCCAGGTAGATGGCGTACCGGGTGTTGTCGCCCAACGCCTTGAGGACGTCGAGCCGCGGGGTCTCCATCGGGTTGGATATTACCGGGCCAGACCGGTAAAATCCAGACATGGCCGCTGCCCCCACTGAGGAAGACGTTCGGGGCACGCTCCGGGGCGTCGTCGACCCCGAGCTGGGGGCCAACATCGTCGACCTCGGCATGGTCAACGCCATCGACGTCGGCGACGACGGGTTCGTCCTGGTCACGGTGGCGCTGACGATCAGCGGCTGCCCGCTGCGGGTGCAGATCCGCGACGACGTGGAGTCCAAGGTGCGGGGCCTGCCCGGCGTCACCGGGGTGACGGTGAAGTTCGGCGAGATGGACCAAGCCCAACGGAGCGCGGTCATGCAGCGGGCCCGCCGCCACGCCGCCGACCACGCCCCCGAGACCGAGGTCCCGCTCACCACCCGCATCATCGCCATCGCCAGCGGCAAGGGGGGCGTGGGCAAGAGCAGCGTCACCGTCAACCTGGCGTCGGCCCTGGCCTTCCGGGGCTTCTCCGTGGGCGTGCTCGACGCCGACATCTGGGGCTTCTCCGTCCCCCGCATGCTGGGCCTCAGTGGACGGCTGGAAGGCACCGACCAGGGCCAGATCAGCCCGCTCGAAGTGCCGGTGGGCGCCGGTCGGATCAAGGTGGTCAGCATGGGCTTCCTCGTCGACGACGAGGACATGGCCATCATGTGGCGGGGATTGATGCTGGCCAAGGCGCTGGAGGAGTTCCTGGTCAAGGTCGCCTGGGGTCCGATGGACTACCTGCTGGTCGACATGCCCCCGGGCACGGGCGACGTGCAGATGGCCCTCGGCCGGCTCCTGCCCCGGACGGAGATGGTGGTCGTCACCACGCCCGCCCTGGCCGCCCAGAAGGTGGCGGTCCGGGTGGCCGACATGGCCCGCCGCTCCTACCTCAAGGTGCTCGGCGTGATCGAGAACATGAGCTCGTTCACGTGCGACCACGGCGAGACGTACCCGCTGTTCGGCGTCGGCGGCGGCGAGACCCTGGCCACCGACCTCGGCGTGCCCCTCCTGGGGCGGATCCCGCTGGAGCCCGAGGTCAGCCTGGCCAACGACGCCGGCAAGCCCCTCTCGGTGGCGGCACCGGCGAGCGCGGCCGGATCGGTGTTCGCCGCCATCGCCGACCTAATCGCCGACGAGCTGCTCCCCCCCGTCGACATGGCCGGCTGCACCGCCCGCATGCTGGCTGCCGTCGAACAGGCCCTGGGCTAAGCCCCGCCCGGGTCAGCCGCGGAGCATCGCCCCGCCGCACACCACCGCAGGTCGGGCGACCGTCGACATCGGCCCCGAGGGGCTTTGTTTCAACCGGGCCGCCTATCGGTACGTTCCGGCCATGAACGCAACCGTTTTGTGGGTCATCGCCGTCATCCTGGCCATCGTGGGCATCGTGCAGCTGCTCCAGGGCCAGATCATCTTCGGCATCATCTTGCTCATCGCGGCCGCGGCCGTCGGCCCGGGCGGGTGGTCGGTCTTCCGGGGCCGCTCGCGCGTCTAACTCCAAGCGCCCAACCAAGAAGTGCAATCGAGGGCGGTCGGCTCTGCCGGCCGCCCTCGGCCCGTCACGATCCTCAGGCGGCGCGTAGCTCCTGGGCCAAGGCGGCCTTGGCGTCGTCGATGAAGTGGCCGTGGCCGGGGGCGATGCCGCGGAGGGGCGGGCGCAGCTTCGACAGCCGTTCGATCGACGCCAGCCAGCCGGCGGCGTCGAGGTCGGCGGGGGCGGCCAGGTCGTCGCCACAGTCGTCGCCCCGGACGAGGTCGCCCGCGATGAGGATGCGGTCGTCCTCCAGCAGGTAGCAGAGGTGGTCGGGGGCCATGCCCGGCGTGTGCAGGGCGAGCAGGCGGAACTCGGTGGCCTCCACCTCGTAGCCCTCGCCGATCTCGACGTCGGGCACGAACCCGCTCCCGGCCCCGAAGCCCAGCACCTGGGCCCCGGTGCGGGCGGCGACCGCGGCCGCCCCCTCGGCGTGGCCCCGGGCGGTGGAAGTCACCAGGATCCACCGGATGCGGTCGCCGCCGCAGCCGACGATGGCGTCGACGTGGTCGGGGTCGGCCGAGCCGGGGTCGATCACCGCGATCTCGTCGATGCCGACCAGATAGGTGTTGGTGCCGGTGGGCGACACGATGCGGCGGACGAGGGGCCGCAGGGCGTTGGGCACGCCCGGGGAGAGGTCAGCCACGTTCCACCCGGATGAACTTCCGCCCCACCCGGTACAGGGCCGCGCTGCGGATGGCGGCCCGCACCGGCGGGAGCAGGAGCAGGATGCCGCAGATGTCGGTGACGAAGCCGGGCGAGATGAGCAGGGCGCCGGCGACCATGATCAGCACCCCGTCGGCGATCTCCCGCCCCGGCACCACGCCCGTCTGGACCTGCTGGTGGAACCGTTTCCACACGCCCATGCCTTCGCGCTTGACCAGCCACGCCCCGACGAAGCTCACGATCAGCAGGGCGGCGATGGTGTTGAACACCCCGATCGCCTGCCCGACCTGGAGGATCACGGCCAGCTCGATGATCGGCAGGATGATGAACAGGAGGGCGAGCAACGCGACCACGACCTCCATGGTACGCCCGGTACTGTCCTACCGATGCCGCTGGACAATGACCGGTGGGCGAGCCCTGCCCCGGCCGCGACGCAGCGGCGCCGGCGCAACGGGCTCATCCAGCGCCATCTGTGGCCGCCGAGCGTCCCGGGGTTCATCGTCATCGCCGTCGTGGCGTCGATCGTCGTCGGGCTGATCGGCGGCTACTGCTACACCCAGTCGGGGAGCGCCAAGGTCGTCCTCCAGGACCCTGCCGGGCCCGAGCCGGTCGCCGACGTCAGCATCCCGCTGGCCGCTACGCCCGAGGAGACGACAAGCACCACGGCCCCCACCCTGTCGGTGGAGGCCCTGGGCGCCCGGGTGGCGCCCTCGATCTGGCGGGTGAGCACGCTCGACGAGGCCGGCCGTCCGGTCGAGGCCTCGGCGGTGGTGGCGGGCTCCTTCGGCGGCCAGAGCTACCTCTTGACGACGTTCGCCGCGGTGCGGGCGTCGACCCGGGTGCCCGGCCCAGCACTCGTGGTCCGCAACGGCGGCTCGGAATCGCCGGCCACCCTGTGGACCTGGGACGAGGACAGGGACGTCGCCCTCCTCGTCATCTCCCGCCCCGCCCCGCCCCTGCTCTGGGCCACCGACAGTCCCGAAGGTGAGGTCGACGACCGGGTGTTCGTGGCTGCCGAAGGGGCGGGCCTGGCGCCGGGGAAGATCCTGACGACATCGGGCACGGCCATCCAGCACAACATCTCCATCGACGACCGCCGCCAGGGCGGGGCCCTGATCAACGAGAAGGGCGAGGTGCTGGCCATGGTGTCCCGGGACTACGACCCGGGCGGCGTCGGCACCGACCGCATCTTCGTGGCCTTGCCCATGCGGTCGACGTGCGGCCAGATCCTCCAGTGCGGCGGTGGCAACGCGACCGTCGGGGCGACCACCACCACCGTCGCCGACTGACGACGGTCGACGCCGCCCGCTAAGGCGGAAATCCGTTCGGGAACACGTTGAGCGTGGTGCTCGTCGTGGGCACGGTGGTGGTGCCGAACAGGGGCGGCAGGGTGAAGATGGTGCTGGGCTGGGTCGTGGTGGTGGCGGGGAAGAGCGTCACCGGCGGGGTGACCGCCACCGCCTGCTCGTTACCCTTGGGGGTGATGTCGATGGGGGCCCGCCGGGCGCCGGCGGCCACGTCACCGGCCAGAGGGGCCACCTTGGGGAAATCGGCCTTGGGCGCGTCCTCGAGGGCGGCGCCCATGAAGTCCTGCCAGGTGGACGCGGGGATGGTGCCGCCGTACACCCGCGACACGCCCTTGATGTTGTGGAGCGAACGGGTGTTGGAGTCGCTGTAGCCCATCCACACCGACGTCGAGAGGGCGGGGGTGTAGCCCACGAACCAGGCGTCGCGGTTCTCGTCGGCGCTGCCGGTCTTGCCCGCAGTGCCCTCGGGCCGGCCGATGGCGGCCCCGGTGCCGGTGCCACTGGTGACGACGCCCTTGAGCACGTCGGTGACGTTGTCGGCCACGACCTCCGACAGCACCCGGGTGGGGGTGCGTGTGGTGTTGTCCTCGATGACCTGGCCCTTGGCGTCGGTGACCTTGAGGATGGGGGTGGCCGGGAGCTGGTTGCCCCGGTTGGCGAGGACGGCGTAGGCGGCGGCCATGTCGAGGGGCGACACCTCGGCCGCGCCCAGTGTGAGGCTGATGCCGTAGGCGTCGCCGTTGGCCTGGATCCCGTCGGCCGGCACCATGGTGATGCCCAGGCGGTGGGCCATCTCGGCCGTCTCCGGCACCCCGACGTCGCCGATGAGCTGGGCGAACACCGTGTTCACCGAGTGGATGGTGGCCTCCCGCAGGGTGATGCTCCCGTAGCTACCGCTCTCGACGTTGCCCACCGTGCAGTCGGTGCCGGTGCAGTTGGGGACGGTGTACTTGCTGGGGCCGGAGTACACCCGGCTCGGACCGATGCCCTCCTCGAAGGCCTTGGCCAGGGTGAAGGGCTTGAACGCCGAACCCGGCTGGCGCCCGGTGCCACCCCCGGCCATGCAGACGGGTCCCTCCGCAGGGGGCTCGTAGCCCTCGGGGCAGGCGCCCAGGGCCAGGTTGACCTGGGACGCGTTGAAGTCTCGTCCCCCCACCAGGGACTTCACGAAGCCGGTCGACGGTTCCACCGTCACCATCGCCATCTCCAGAGGCGGGTCGGTGCCGTCGAGGGCGTCGGCCACGCTGGCCTCGGCCAGGCCCTGGAGGCGGGGGTCGAGGGTGGTCTCCACCCGCAGGCCGCCCCGGTAGATCAGGTCGTCGCCATACTTGGCCACCAGGTAGCGGCGCACGTAGTCGACGAAGTAGGGCTGGATCGACGACTGGAGCTCAAGGGGCTGCACGAGGGTCGCGGCCGCCGGCGGCTCGCCCTCGGTCGAGCCCACGAGGAACAGCGCCTGGGCGTTGGCCTCGGAGTACTGGGAGCCGGTGATCCGCTTCTGCTCGAGCATCTCGTCGAGCACGTCCTTGCGGTTGGACTCGGCCCGCTCGGGGTTGGCGCGGGGGTCGAAGTCGGACGGGGCCGAGATGAGGCCGGCGAGGAGGGCCGACTCCGACAGGGTCAGCTCGTTGACCGGCTTGTGGAAGTACGACTCCGCCGCCGCCCCCACGCCGTAGGCCCCGCCGCCGAAGTAGATGGTGTTGAGGTAGCGGTAGAGGATCTCGTCCTTGGTCACCTTGCGGTCGAGTTGGCCGGCGAGCACCGCCTCCCGGATCTTGCGGGACAGGGTGCGCTCCTCGCCCGTGTAGACCTTCTTCACGTACTGCTGGGTGATGGTGGACCCGCCCTGGACCACCGTCTTGCCCCGGAAGTCGGCCCACGCCGCCCGCATGGCGCCGAAGATGTCGAAGCCGCCGTGGGAGTAGAACCGCTTGTCCTCCGCCGCCACCACCGCCTGCTTGAGGATCTCGGGGATGTCCTTCTGTTCGACGGGGATGCTGGTGTCGAAGCGGCGGAAGACGCCGATCTCGGCGCCGGTGGCGTCGAAGACGTGGGTGACGCGGGACTCGACGCTTGGCTTCGGGTCGGGCAGCTCGGGCGCGGGGAAGGGCAGGTAGAGCATGGCGGTGAGGGCCGTGCCGACGGTGAGGATTGGAGCCACGACTGTGACCACCAGGAAGATCGTCACCGCCTTGGCGACCTGCATGCCGCTGGGCATGTTGAACGCGGGGGCGGACATCGCCTCGGATCCTACGGCCGGGCGGTCGTAAGGTCAGGTCGTGGAGCCCACTTCGCGCCCGCCGTCGGTCGACGCCCTGGCCCGCAGCCTGGCCGACATCGGCCTGCCCCACCCCCTGCTGGTCGACGCGGCCCGGGCCGCGATCGCGGCCGGCGACCCGTCGTCGGCCCGGGACCGGGCCGAGGCGGTGGCGGCGGCCCTGCTGCGGCCGGTCGTCAATGCCACCGGCGTACTACTGCACACCAACCTCGGGCGGGCACCGGCGACGGCCGCGACGGCGCTGCGCTACTCGAATCTCGAGCTCGATCTGGTCGGCGGGAAGCGGGCGTCGCGGTCCGACCACGCCGCGTCGCTGCTGGCCCGGGCGTGCGGGGCGGAGGCGGCCCACGTGGTCAACAACGGGGCGGCCGCCCTGTTGCTGGTGCTGGCCGCCCTGGCCCGCGACGTGGGGGTGGTGGTGTCGCGGGGCGAGTTGGTGGAGATCGGCGGGGGGTTCCGCATCCCCGAGGTGATGGCTCAGTCGGGCGCCCGCCTGGTGGAAGTGGGGACCACCAACCGCACCCGCCTGGCCGACTACCAGTCGGCGGTGACCGCGGCCGGCGCCGACGTGGGCCTCGTGCTCAAGGTCCACCAGTCGAACTACCGGATCGTGGGCTTCACCGAGGCGGTCGAGGTGGGGGCCCTGACCGGGATGGGCGTGCCGGTGGTGGCCGACATCGGGTCGGGCCTCCTCGACGCGGCCACCCCGTGGCTCGACGGCGGCCCTCCCTCCTGGCTGGCCGGTGAGCCGGCGGCCCGCCAGACGCTGGCCGCGGGGGCGGCCGTCGTCACCTTTTCCGGCGACAAGCTCCTCGGCGGCCCCCAGGCGGGCATCATCGCGGGCCGGGCCGACCTGGTGGCGGCCTGCGCCCGTCACCCGCTCAGCCGGGCCCTGCGCCCCGGGGGCCTGGTGCTGGCCGCCCTCCAGGAGACGGCGTTGGCGTACCTGCGTCGCGACGGTATGGCCATCCCGTTCTGGCGGATGGCGGCCACGCCCGTGGCCGAGCTGTGGCGGCGGGCCGAGGGGTTGGGCGTGGGTCGGGCGTGCCACACGGTGGCGGTGGCGGGTGGAGGGTCGGTGCCGGGCCACGACGTGCCGTCGGCGGGGGTGGCCGTCGCCGGCGACCACGCCGCCGCCCTCCGGGCCAACGACCCGCCCATCGTGGCCCGGGTCCGCGATGGGGAGACCGTGCTCGACCTGCGCACCGTCGACCCCGCCGACGACCCAGTCCTGGCCAAGGCCCTGGGCGAACTGGTGACGGGAAAGGGCCCCTATGGACCTTGAGTGTCACCGGTTGCCGGGTGGGGCGTGCCGGTAATCGCCACTGCCGGGCATGTCGACCACGGGAAGTCGACCCTCGTCCTCGGCCTCACCGGGATGGACCCCGACCGTTTCGCCGAGGAGAAAGCCCGCGGCCTCACCATCGACCTCGGCTTCGCCTGGACCACGTTGGCATCGGGCCGGCAACTGGCGTTCGTCGACGTGCCCGGCCACGTCCGGTTCCTCAAGAACATGCTGGCCGGGGTGGGTGCGGTGGAGGCGTGCCTGTTCGTGGTGGCCGCCACCGAGGGGTGGAAGCCCCAGTCCGAGGAGCACCTGCGGATCCTCGAGCTGCTGGGCGTCGGCCACGGGCTGGTGGCCTTGACCAAGGTGGGACTGGTCGACGGCGAGACCCGGGAGCTGGCCCGGATGGAGCTGGCCGACATGGTGGAGGGGACGTTTCTCGCCGGGGCCGAGGTGGTGGAGGTCGACGTGCCCGGGGGAGAGGGCGTCGGGGAGCTGCGGGCCGCACTCGACCGGCTGCTCGACGTGACCCCGGCTGCTGTCGACCGGGGCCGGCCCCGGCTCTGGGTCGACCGGGTGTTCGCGGCCAAGGGGTCGGGGACCGTGGTGACCGGCACGCTGGCGGGGGGCGCGCTGGCCGTCGACGACGAGTTGGTCACCGCTCCCGGCGGGCGCAAGGCGCGGGTGCGGGGGCTGCAGAGCCTCCAGCGGGCCGTCAGCCAGGTGGAGCCGGGGAGCCGGGTGGCGGTGAACCTGTCGGGCGTGGCGCGGGTCGAGCTGGCCCGGGGCGACGCCCTGGTGCGGCCCGGCCAGTGGCGTCCCACCCGCACGTTCGACGCCTCCCTGCGCACGCTGGCTGCTCTGGGCCACGATGTCGGCCGCAAGGGCGCCTACCAGCTGTACGTCGGCTCGGGCGAGCACCCGGTGGCGCTCCGGGTCCTGGGGGGCGACGGGATCGGCCCGGGCCAGGAAGGGCTGGTGCGGCTGCGGCTGCCGGTGGCGGCGCCCCTCCTGCCGGGAGACCGGTTCGTCCTGCGGGAGAGCGGGCGGGACGAGACCGTCGGCGGCGGCGAGGTGCTCGACGTGGCGCCGGTGCTGGCCGCCCGCCGGGCCCGCCCGTCCCGTTCGGTGGACCGGGTGGTCGCCGAGCGCGGTTGGGTCTTGGCCGACGAGCTCGAGCGGATCACCGGCGAGCGTCGGCGGGCCCTGGTCGGACGATGGGTCGTGGCCCCCGACGCCCTGGCCACGGCGATGACCGAGCTGCGGGCGGCGATCGACGGGGCTGGTCGCCTCGGGCTCGAAGTGGCCGGCCTCGACGAGCGCCGGCGGGCGATGCTGGTCCTCATCGAGGGGGTGGTCGTCGACGGCGGCCGGGTCCGGGCGGCCGCCGCCACCGACCCCCTGGCCGACCATCCCTACGTCGCCGCCCTGGAGGCGGCACCGTTCTCACCCCCCGAGCCCGACGGAGTCGACCGGGCCGAGCTGTCCGAGCTGGTCCGCCGCGGCCTGGTGGTCGAGCGCGACGGGGTCTACTTCGCCCCGTCGGCCGTCTCCGAGGCCGCCCACCGGTTGGCCGTGGCCCTGGCCGCCCACCCCGACGGCCTCACCGTGGCCCAGGTCCGTGACGCCCTCGCCACCACCCGCCGCCATGCCCTCCCCCTCCTCGCCCACCTCGACGCCACAGGCGTCACCCGCCGACGGGGCGACGTCCGCATAGGAGGCCCGCGGCTGCCGAAGCCGTAGGAGTCCCGCGGCGCACGGCCGCTGCCAGCCGATCGGGACCCGCCGCGGAACGGCTGAGGGACCTGGGCCAGCGCCCCCGTGTCGCCAGCCGGTCGGGATGCGCCGCGGAACGGTTGACCGCCGGGCTCTGCGTACCGGGGCGCGTCAGTGTCGCCTGGCGATCGGGACGCGCCGCGGAACCGCCGGCGCGGTTAGCCGGCCCGGGAGCTGCTGGTGATGATCTGCTTGCGCTCGACCTCGTTGAGGCCGCCCCAGATGCCGTGGGGCTCGTGGATCGACATGGCGTAGTCGAGGCAGGCGGCCCGGACGGGGCAGATGGCGCAGATCGACTTGGCCCGCTGCTCGCGCGCCTCGCGCTCGTCCTTGCGTTCGACGTGTGAAGGTGGAAAGAACACCACCGACTGCGGCCCTTTGCAGGCCGCTCGCTGCTGCCACAGTTCGCCGATCCGTTGCGGCTTCAACCCGCCTCCCCTTCTCCCTCGGTCTGCTACCGTACCGCCGCCTTCCGGCGATCCACAAGGGGCAAGGTGCAAAAACCGCAGGTCGGGGCCTGTGGATATCTAGTGGGCGCTAGTGGCCGGCGTCCTTGGCCCCGCCCTCCTCGGGCTCGACTTCGAGCAGAAGCCCGTCGATGGCAATCACCCGGATGGAATCGCCCTCGCCGATCGGGAGTGGCCCGGTTGGTGCGGGCCCGCCACAGTCCGCCCCGGAGGGCCACCGTCCCCTCGGGGTCGACGGGGGTGCGGGCCTCGCCCATGGCCCCGATCATCGACTCCCGGCCGATCGTCGGGGTCGAGAACCGGGACCGCACCATCGACGGGAGCCCTGACACCATCAGCAGCACCACGCTCACCACCAGCACCAGCATGGTCAGCCACGGGATGTCGATCCCGTCGCCGAAGAGCGTCAGCGACCCCACCAGGAGGCTGATGGTGCCGATGGCGGTCCACGCCCGGGGCGCTCCCGCCTGCACGTCGACCGAAAACCCGAAGAACCCCAGCGCCACCAGGGCCAGCCCGAGAGGCCTGGTTGGCAGCGCCGCCAGCCCGTAGGCGGACAGGGCGAGCAGCACCGCCCCCGTCGCTCCCGCCACCCCGATGCCGACCGAGAAGAACTCGAACACGATCAGGGCCAGGCCCACGATCAGCAGCAGGTAGGCGACCGAGGGGCTGGCGGTGGCGTGCAGGAGCCGTTCCATCAGCGGCAGCTTCCCGAAGCGGACCTCGCCCGCGGCCTGGGTCTGCGACTCGCCGTCGGGAGCGGTGACGACCCGGGCCGTGTCCAGCTCCCGGCCCCCGATCTCCTTGCCGTCGATCTCGGCCAGGAACTCGCCGATGGTCGGCACGACGGCGTCGACCAGACCTCGGTCCCGGGCCGCCTCCGGCCCCACCGAACCAGGAACGTCGTCGAAACGGCCGATCTTGGTCCGGGGCGCCATGCCCACGTAGGCCGCCGCGCCCACCACCCGGGCCGCCCCTCCGTAGGCCCGGGCACCGGTCGGCCCGATCCACACCGTCACCGGTACCGACGAGTGGGCGACGCGAAACACCAGCTCATCGACCTCCTGGCGGTCGATCAGCGCCCCCGGACTGTCCAGCTGGATGACGACCGCCTCTGCGTTCTCCGCCTGGGCCGACGCCAGCGAGCGGACCACGAAGTTGGCCACGATGGCGTCGATGCGACCCTTGACCTCGATGATGTGCACCGGCCGGGGGGCGGACTCGTTCGCCTGGGCCCCCGCCCCGGCCGCCGGGGCCGCGGCGAAGAGGCCGGCCGAGGCCAGCATCGACAGCAAGAAGGCGGGAAGTAGTCTGCGCACGGGTTGGATCCTCGCGAGTTCTGCACTCAGTCGCGAGTCGTCATCGTCGCCGGGAAGGGGGGCGTCGGCAAGACGACGGTATCGGCCGCGCTGGCCCGGATGGCCGCGTCCGCCGGTCTGTCGGTCCTGATCGTCGAGTTGGAGGGCAAGAGCGGACTCGCTTCCGCCTTCGGATCGATCGACCTTCTGGGCTACACCGAGCGCACCCTGGCCCCCGGGATCAAGGCCCGATCCATCACCGCCGACGAGGCCCTCCTCGAGTATCTCGACGAGCACGCCCTGTCCAAGGTGGCCCGCAAGCTCGCCACCAGCGGCCTCATCGACGTGGTGTCCACCGCCGCCCCCGGCATCAAGGACATCCTCATCCTGGGCAAGGTCAAGCAGCTGGAGCAGGCCCGGGCGGCCGACCTCATCATCCTCGACGCCCCCGCGGCCGGCCATGCCCTCAGCTTCCTGCTGAGCGCCCGGGCCCTGGTCGACGTCGTCCGCAGCGGGGTGGTCCGCACCCAGGCCCAGGGGGTGCTCGAGCTGCTGTCGGATGCGTCCCGGTGCCAGGTCCTGCTCGTCACCATCCCCGAGGAGACGCCGGTCAACGAGGTGGTGGAGACGGCCGCCGCCCTGCGGGACCGGGTGGGCGTGGCCCTGGCCGGCGTGGTCGTCAACGGCCTGTACCCGATCCTCGACGGACTCGACGCCGATCCCGAGAAGGTGGCCGAGGCCCAGTCGGTGGGGCTGTTCGAGGGCGAGGCCGACGTGCTGCGGGCGGCGGCCACCTTCCGCCAGCGCCGCCAGGAGCTGCAACAGGAGCAGATGGCCCGGCTGACTGGGGCCCTCCCTTCCCTGCCCCAGATCGTCCTGCCCGCCATCTTCGCCGTCGACCTCGGCATCGGCGACGTCGACACCCTGGCCGCGGCCCTGGCCGACGGTGTGGCCGCCCTGCCGGCACCGCCGCCCTCGGCCTCTACGTCGCCGCGGTCGGCGGCGGCCAAGCCCTCGTACGGGACGAGCTGGTGACCGGCGGAGGGCTGTCCGACCTGGTCATGACCCGCTCGGTGGTCGTGTGCTGCGGGCCGGGCGGGGTGGGCAAGACGACGGTGGCGGGGGTCCTGGCCCTGGAGGCGGCCCGTCAGGGACGGCGGGCGGTGGTTATGACCGTCGACCCGGCCAAGCGCCTGGCCGACGCCCTCGGGCTGCAGAACCTGCCCAACTGGCCCCACAAGGTCGACGGTCCGTGGCCGGGCGAGCTGTGGGCGCTCATGCTCGACACCAAGGCCACGTTCGACTCACTCGTCACCAAGTACTCCCGCCGGCAGACGCAGGCCGAGGCCATCCTCGCCAACCGGTTCTACAAGAACATGGCGGAGGGGCTGTCGGGCATCCAGGAGTACATGGCCATCGAGAAGCTGTTCGAGCTCAACGCCGAGAAGCGCTTCGACCTCATCGTCATCGACACCCCGCCCACCCGCAACGCCCTCGACTTCCTCGACGCCCCCCGCCGGCTCACCAGCTTCATCGACAACCGGTTCTACAAGTTCCTTATGTCGCCGTCGCGGCCGGGGCTGAAGGCCATCAACATCGCCACCGCGGCCATCCTGCGGGGGGTGTCGAAGGTGGTCGGGTCGGAGGTGGTGACCGACGCGGTCACGTTCTTCCAGGCCTTCGAGGGCATGGAGGAGGGGTTCCGCGACCGGTCGCACAAGATGCGGGGGCTGCTCGCCGACTCGGGCACCGCCTTCGTCCTGGTCGCGTCGCCCCGGCGGGACGCGGTGCGGGAGGTCGGCTTCTTCGCCGACAGGCTGCGCCAGTCGGGGATCGTGGTGAAGGGGCTGGTGGTGAACCGCACCCATCCCCGGTTCGGGACGGGCCTGGCCGAGGCCGATCGGGAGCGGGCCCGCACCCTCGCCGGCACGCCGCTGGGGCCGCTGTACGAGAACCTGGCCGACTTCTCCCAGATGGCGGCGGCCGAGGGCAGCCACGTCGAGTCGCTGGTGGCCAAGGTCCGGGCCCAGGCGCTGGCCCGGGTGCCCGAGCTGTCGTCCGACGTCCATGACCTCGAGGGCATGGGCGAGGTGGCCCGCTACCTGTTTGCGGCCGACGGCGTCGCGGCCGCCCCGGGGCCCGCCGGGGCTTGACCGTTCAGGTTTCGATCACCGGGGGCGGGGTGATCCGGGCCGATGGAGCCGTTTTCACCCCGCTACGGGCGCTTGAAATGGCTACCGCCGGTGGTCGTCGATCCCCGCCTGCTCTTTTTCCTCGGTGAGCGACCGGGCCGCCTCGGCCAGGGTGTCGGTGACGGTGACGATGCGGTCGAAGCCGGTGGTGTGCAGGAGGCGGACCAGGGTGGGCCGGTTGCAGCAGACGGCGACGTCGCCCCCGACCTCCCGCGCCCGGCGGATGCCGCCGATGAGCGCGCCCAGGCCGGCAGAGTCGACGAACGGCACGTCGGACATGTCGATGAGGAGCTTCGGCCTCGACGCCAGCTCGCCCAGGGCTTCCCTGAACTGGCCGACGGTGTAGGCGTCCAACTCCCCGACGGGACGACAGATCGTGTAGTCGTCGCGCTCCTCGAGGTCGATCCGGAGCACAAGGCCTCCTGGTGTTGCCGAGTGAGACACGGAGGATGCTACCCAAGGCCCCGCAGGACTACCCTGCGGGTTCATGGCCGAGGTGCTCGTCGTCAGCGACTCGACCAAGGTGCGCAACGAGGTCGTGAGCAGCATCTTCGACCCCACCACCACCGTGCGGGAGCTCACCCGGGGTAGCGAAGTGCGGGCCGCGGTCGACGAGAACACCCCCGATTTGGTGGTGCTCGACCAGCAGATCGGCAAGATGGGCGGCATGGCCACGTGCATGGACCTCCGCCTGGAGGAGAGCGGCGGGCGTCTGGACCACGTGCCGGTGCTGCTGCTGCTCGACCGCCGGGCCGACGTGTTCCTGGCCCGCCGGGCCGGTGCCGACGGCTGGGTCGTCAAGCCCCTCGACTCGATGCGCCTGGCCAAGGCGGTGCAGACGCTGCTCAACGGCGGCGTCTACCAGGACGAGGCCTACCGCCCGGTGACGGTGTCGCCGGTTCCCAGTCGAACAGCCGACGCCGTCGGGTAAGGTTGCTGCGCACGGGAAGTGGCGCAGCTTGGTAGCGCGCAGCGTTCGGGACGCTGAGGCCGCGGGTTCAAGTCCCGCCTTCCCG
>CAWIIV010000008.1:0-233830 GCA_963836205.1 uncultured Acidimicrobiia bacterium
CGTGGGTGCCCCGCTCGACGATGCGGCCGGCCTCGACCACGAGGATGAGGTCGGCGTCGCGGATGGTCGACAGCCGGTGGGCGATGACCAGGGCGGTGCGACCGGCCAGGGCGTTGGCCAGGGCCTCCTGCACCGCGGCCTCGGACTCCGAGTCGAGGTGGGCGGTGGCCTCGTCGAGGATCACCACCTGGGGCTTGGCCAGGAGCAGGCGGGCGATGGTGAGGCGCTGGCGCTCGCCGCCTGAGAGGCGGTAGCCCCGCTCCCCCACCACCGTGTCGAGCTTGTCGGGCAACGACTGCACCAGGTCGGCCAGCCGGGCCTTGCGCAGGGCGTCCCACAGCTCGTCGTCGGTGGCGCCCGGTCGGGCGAAGCGCAGATTGGACCCGAGGGTGTCGTGGAAGAGGTGGCCGTCCTGGGTGACCATCCCCAACGACTGGCGGATGGAGTCGAAGGTGAGGTCGCGGGTGTCGATGCCCGACAGCTTCACCGTCCCGCTGTCGACGTCGTACAACCGGGGGGCCAGTGACGCGATGGTGGACTTGCCGCTCCCCGACGACCCCACCAGGGCCACCAGTTGCCCGGGCTCGACCCGGAACGACACGCCCTTGAGGACCTCGTCGCCGCCCCTGGTGTCGAGGGTGAGAACCTCCTCCAGGGATGCCAGCGAGAACTTGTCGGCCGACGGGTAGGCGAAGCGGACGTCGGAGAACTCGAGCGACACCGGGCCGTCGGGCACAGCCACCGCATCCGGCTTCTCCTTGATGAGGGGCTCGACGTCGAGGACCTCGAACACCCGCTCGAAGCTGACCAGGGCGGTCATGGCGTCGACCCGGGCGCTGGCCAGGGCGGTGAGGGGGGCGTAGAGGCGGGTGAGGAGCAGGGCCAGGGTGACGACGGTGCCCGCATCCAGCCGTCCCCGCAGGGCCAGCCAGCCGCCGAGGCCGTAGACGAGGGCCAGGGCGAGCGACGACACCAGGCTGAGGGCGGTGAGGAAGACCCACTGGGCCATGGCCGTGCGCACCCCGATGTCGCGCACCCGCGACGCCCGGGAGCCGAACTCGGCCACCTCGTCCGCCGGCCGCCCGAAGAGCTTGACCAGGGTGGCTCCGGGAGCGGAGAAGCGCTCGGTCATCTGGGTGGTCATGGCCGCGTTGTTGTCGGACGCCTCCCGCTGGAGGTCGGCCAGCTTGGTGCCCATGCGCCGGGCGGGGAGGATGAACACCGGCAGCAGGATCAACGCCAGCAGGGTGATCGACCACGACAGCCGCAGCATCACGGCCAGGGTGAGCAGCAGGGTGATGAGGTTGCTGACGAACCCGGACAGGGTCCAGGTGAAGGCCCGCTGGGCGCCGATGACGTCGTTGTCGAGGCGGCTGACGAGGGCGCCGGTGCGGGTGCGGGTGAAAAAGGCCACCGGCATGCGCTGGATGTGCCCGAACACGGCCCGCCGGAGGTCGAGGATGAGGCCCTCGCCGATCTTCGCCGACTGCCAGCGGCCGACGACACCGATGACGGCGTCGAAGACGGCCAGGAACGCCATGAGGATGGCCAGCCCGACGACGGTGCCGGCCGACCCGTTGTCGACGATCACGTCGACCACCCGGCCCGCCAGGAGCGGGGTGGCCACGGTGAGGACGGCGGCGAGAACGCTGGTGAACAGGAAGGCGCCCAACGCCCGCCGGTAGGGCTTGGCGAAGTCCCACACCCGGAGCAGGATCTCCTTGGTGAACGCCTTCTTGGGCGGCTCGCCCTGCATGGCGCTGTGCAGCGCCATCCACCCGTTCATGTCGACGTTCACGGTCCTGCCCCCTTCACCCTTGTTGCTGGCACCCCTGTTGCTGGCATCCGGCAGTTGTGACGCACGGCCGGCGCCGAACTCATCGTTCCAACACCGACTCCAGTCTCCCCGTTCCCGCCGGGCGCCCGCGCCGGAATGGCTACAGGCCGGTGAGCGCCACCAGGGCGAGGGGCCACAGGCACTTGCTGGCCACGATGAAGCGGGCGACCCGGGCCGGCGCCTCGCTCGGGCCGGGGCCGGGCGGCAGGAGGGCGAAGGCCAGGAGGGGGACGACCGGGGCTGCGGCCAGGGCGAACAACGCAGGGCTGCGGGCGGTGGTCAGGAGGACGGCCCACACCAGGGCGTAGGCCGCCGCGAACCCGCCCACCAGCCGGGGCTGGTGCCGGACCGCGACCAGGTGGGCCACGGTGCGGGTGCCGACGGCCCGGTCGGCGGAGGCGTCCTCCACCGTCTTGGCCACCTCGACGCACAGGATGCCCGCCCCCACGAGCAGGGCCGCGGCCACCGTCGCGGCCTCGGCCCCACCCGCGGCCTGGGCCCCGAAGACCAGCGTGGTCCCGCACTGGGCCGCGAAGACGGCGTTGCCGAGGAGGGGGACCCGCTTGAGGAAGGGCGTGTAGAGGGCGGCCACCACGCACATGGCGACCACGAGGAACAGCTCGTCCCGGGCCGAGGCCAGGGTCACGGCCAACGCGGCGGTGAGGAGGGCGGCCGCCAGCCCCCCGGCCTGGGCGGTCGACACCCGACCCGCCGGGAGCGGGCGGTGGCCCTTGCCCATGCGGTCGGACTCCTGGTCGACGACGTCGTTGACCACGTTGCCGAAGGCGAGCACGAGCATGACGGCGGCCACCGGTCCCGCGAGAGTGGCCAGGGAGGGGGAGGCGGCGACGGCGGTTCCGGCACCCACCAGGGTGGCCACCCCGGCCATGACGCAGTTTTCGGCCCGGACCAGGCGCAGGACGGCACCCGTGGTGGTCCCGAACGGGGCGACCGCGACCGGCGCAGCCTCCGGCCGCAGGAGCGGTCCGGCCCGGTGCTCCATGGTCGTCCGCGACGCTAGCGCGGCCCGCTGGGCCAGCATGGGCGGATGTCCGACGTCCTCAGCTTGCGGGCCCTCAACCGCGCCACCCTCGCCCGCCAGCACCTGTTGGAGCGGGTGGACATGCCGGTGGCGGCCATGGTGGAGCACCTGGTCGGCATGCAGGCCCAGGTGCCGAGGAACCCCTACCTGGCCCTGTGGTCGAGGGTGGAGGGGTTCCGGGCCGAGGACCTGGAGGCGCTTGTGGCGGGCCGCGGCGTCGTGCGGATGGGACTCATGCGGTCGACCCTGCACCTGGTCACGGCCGACGACGGCCTCCGCCTGCGACCGATGATGCAGCCGGTGCTGGATCGGGGTGTCTCCCCGGGAGGACCGTTCGGGCGCCACCTGGTCGGGGTTGCGGTCGACGAGGTGGCCGCCGCCGGCCGGGCCCTCGTCGAGGCCGAGCCCCGGACGGGCGTCGAGCTGCGCCGGCTGCTGGGCGAGCGCTGGCCCGACCGCGATCCGGCGTCACTGGCCGCGGCGGCCACGTTCCTCCTGCCGGTGGTGCAGGTCCCGCCCCGAGGCCTCTGGCACACGAGCAGCCGTCCGACCTGGATCACGATCGAGTCGTGGCTGGGCCGACCCCTCGACCGGGGTCTCTCCATCGACCGCTTGATGCTGCGGTACCTGGCCGCCTTCGGCCCCGCGTCCGCGATGGACATGCAGAACTGGTGCGGCCTCACCCACCTGCGGGAGGTCGCCGATCGCCTCCGTCCCGGGCTGCGGGTGTTCCGCGACCACAACTGGCGGGAGCTGCTCGACGTGCCCGACGCCCCCCGTCCCGACCCGTCCGCTCCGGCACCGCCTCGCTTCCTGCCTGAGTACGACAACGTCCTGCTCGGCCACGCCGACCGGACCCGGTACTTCAACGACGAGGCCCGAGCCCCGGACCCCGACGGCGTGAACAGCATCCAGGGCTCGGTCCTGGTCGACGGGCTCTTCGCCGGCTGGTGGAACCTGAAGCGCCCGGCCCGCCTGGTCATCCGCCCCTTCTGGACGTGGCCCGCCGCCGATCGGGAGGCGGTGGACGATGAGGGCGGGCGTCTCCTCGCCTGGGTCGTGCCGGACGAGGCGTCGCCCGAGATCGTCCTCATGCCGCCGGTCTGAGCGTGCCGGGCGGGCCGAACCGCCGGTCTGAGCCGCCGGACCGAGCCGCCGGACCGAGCCGCCGGACCGAGCCGTCGGTCCGGGGGGGGCGGCGACCTACCAGTCGCCCCCGCCGATGTCGCCGCCACCGCCCCAATCGCCGCCACCGCCCCAATCGCCACCACCGCCCCAGTCGCCGCCACCGACACCGCCGCCCCAATCGCCGCCGCCGACGTCGCCCCCGCCGCCCGGGTCGCCGTCGCCACCCGCGCCGGAGTTGTCGACGTAGACGTCGGTGTCGTGACTGCCGCCGCCCCAGCCCCAGCCGCCGCCCAGCATCTGGCCCAGGAAGAGACCGGTGAGGAGGCCGCCGCCACCACCGCCGCCGAACCAGCCGCCGCCGTAGAAGGGCGATCCCGAGCCGACGTAGGCCGGCTGGCCCCGCTCGTCGAGGTCGAGGGGCGGCTCTCCCCGGCGTCCGGGCTGCCCGAGGGCGGGCGGGGGCGGGGGCGGTTCCCGTCCCTCGACAACGGCCTTGGCCCGGGCCATGGCGTACTGGGCCTCGTCGAGGAGGCGGCCCACCCGCACCAGGTCGATGGGTTGGTCGACGGCCCGCAATGCCTCCTGGGCCACCCGGTACCGCGACACGGCCGCGTCGTAGTCCGGACGGGCCGCGGGGTGGAGGTCGACGAGGGGTTCCAGGGTGACGACGTCGTCGGCCAGCACGGCCAGCTGGGACTCGAGGACGCTTCGATCGCGCTGGTCCTGGGCCCGTTCCCGGCTGCGCTTGCGGCGGAAGTACCAGACACCGCCCCCGACGACGGCGGCCACGAGGACCAGCGGCACCACGCTCGAGCCCCCGCCGCCACCGTCACTCTCGCTACCGGAATCGCCCTCCCCCCGGTCGAAGGGTGTGGTCGCCGAGGGCGAGGTCGCCTGCGGTGCCCGGGCCGCCTGTTCCTGCGCCACCCGCTGTACGAAGTCCTCCAGCACCGCCTGCGTGCCCTCGCCGGAGTGGGCCTGGAACGAGGTGGTGGCCAGCGCCCCCGCCCGGCCCGCGGCCAGGGTGTTGCTGCCGGCCCGGAAGCTGTTGCCGGCGACGACCCCGTAGGTGCCGGCCAGCCCGGTGCGGGTTCCGAGGGTCTGGGGGAGTCGGCTGACGTCGCCGTCGACCTCGTCCACCGCCGCTGCGGGCAGGACGGCCACGAAGATGGGCGCCCCCGAGTCCCGGATGCGCTGGCGCAGGCCGTCGGCGTCGACCTCGTCGGCCCGCTCGGGGTCGGCATCGGCATCGACGTAGACCGAGTTGGAGCGCAGGGCGGCCGCGGCCCGGTCGAGAACGCCGGTCTGGGCGGCGGCCGCGGCCGGGACGACCAGGACAACCAGGGCGAAGGCGAGGAGAAGGCGTCGCATGCAGGGAGGCTCTACCCGCGACCGACCGTCAGTACCCGGCGGCGGGCGTGCCCGGCGGGTGGAAGACGCCAGCAACCGCGGCCGGGTTGGCGACGCACACCTCGCCCTCCAGGCCGTCGGGATCGCGGAAGAAGACGCTCAGGAGGGGGCCGAAGTCGGTGACGAAGCCGTCGGTGGCGCCCGCGGCCAGGAGCCTGTCGCGGATGGTGTGGAAGGCGTCGAGCGACGCCGCCTGGAGGCCGAGGTGGTCGATGCGACCGCGCCCGAACATCGGCGTCTGGCGGCCGGCCTCGCCGTTGCCCTCCACCTCGAACACGTTGAGCTGGGTGTGGGGCCCGATGTCGACGAACGACAGTCGCATGCCGGGCTCCTCTTCGCCGTCGCGGGTCACGACGGCGTCGAACATCTCTACGTAGAAGCGGTGGAGTCGATCGCTGTCGCTGGTGAGGGTGGCCACGTGGTTGACACCGTCGAGCAGCATGGCCGAATCCTAGGAGGCGGGGGCGTCCCCGGCGCCGTTGAATGGGGGGATGACGAACCGTCCCGATTCCGACATCGCCGGAGCCAGCGCCGCCCAAGCCCGCCTCCTCGCCCACCTGGCCGATCTCACCGACGCCGACGTGGCCCGCCGGTCGTTGCTCCCCGGCTGGACCGTCGGCCACCTCCTCACCCACCTGGCCCGCAACGCCGACTCTCACGTGCGCATGCTGGAAGGGGCGGCCGCAGGCGCCGAGGTCGAGCAGTACGACGGCGGCGCCGAGGCCCGCGACGCGGCCATCGAGGCGGGCGCGTCCCGAACCGCGGCCGAGCTGGTCGACGACGTGGGGGCCGCGTCGGACCGGCTGGAGCAGCTGTGGGCCGTCGTCCCCGACCACGCGTGGGACGGTCACGGCGTCAACGCCGGCGGGCAACGGCGGCCGTGCGTCCTCCTCCCCTTCCACCGCTGGCGGGAGGTGGAGGTGCACCAGGCCGACCTCGGCCTGGGTCCGACGTGGGACGACTGGTCCGACGGCTACGTGGCCCGGGAGCTGCCCCGGGCATTGGCCACCCTGCCCGCCCGCCTGGCCGACCCCGCCGCCCGCCGCCGCCTCACCGCCTGGCTGCTCGACCGGGCCCCGTCGCCGGGCGAGCTCGACCTGGCCGGATGGGACGTCCGCCCGGAGAACTACGGCCGGTGAGCACCGTCGTCGTCCGCCTGGCGACGTCGGGGCCGGGACTGGCGGTGGCGGTGAAGGACCTGTTCGACATGGTCGGCCTGCCACCACGGCCGGGTCCCGGGCGGTGGCGGCCGCCGCCCGGCCGGCGCAAGCGGACGCCGCCTGCCTGGCCGGCGTCCGGGCGGGCGAGGCGGCCGGCACCCTCCACGTGGTGGGCAAGACCGACCTCCACGAGCTGGGCTACGGGGTCACCGGGATCAACCCCTGGTACGGCACGCCGCCCAACCCCCTGCGGGAGGGACTGGTGCCGGGCGGGTCGTCGAGCGGCTCGGCGGTGGCGGTGGCCGCCGGCGAGGCCGACGTCGCCCTCGGCACCGATACCGGCGGGTCGATCCGCATCCCGGCCGCCTGCTGTGGAGTCGCTGGCCTGAAGACCACCTCCGGCCGCATCCCCATGGCGGGCGTGTGGCCCCTCGCACCCAGCCTCGACACCGTCGGCCCCCTGGCCCGGGACGTCGCCGGCCTGGTGGTCGGCATGCAGCTCCTGGAGCCCGGCTTCGAGGTGGCCCCCCTCCCCGAACGGCTGGTGGTGGGACGGTTGCGGGTGCCGGCCCTCGCCGCGATCGACGCCGCCGTCGACGACGCCCTGGCGCTGGCCGATGTCGAGGTGGTCGACGTCGAGCCCGACGGCTGGGACGCGGCCGTGGCCGCGGCCCGGGCCCGGTTGGCGGCCGAGGCCTGGGCGACCGACGGCCACCTCCTCGCCCGTCGTCAGCAACTGGGACCCGACGTCGCCTCCCGGCTGGAGAATGGCCGACCGCCCGACGGGTGGGAGGTCGCGGCCGACGCCGCCCGGGACGCCTGGCGACGGCAGGTGGCCACCCTGCTTGACGGGGTCGACGTGCTCGCCCTGCCCACCCTGGCCGACTTCCCACCCCCGCTCGACGAGGCCGGCCGGGTCTTTCGCATCCGCCGCACCGAGGTGATGAACCTGGCCGGGGTGCCGGCGCTGTCGCTCCCGGTACCGGCCCGGGGCCACGCCCTGCCCGCCAGCCTGCAACTGGTCGGCCGGCACGGCGCCGAGGAGCTCCTGCTGGCGGTGGGACTGGTGGTGGAGGCGGCCGTGGGGCCTGAAGTCAGAAGGGTCCGAACACCCACTTCGACGGTGCGGCCTGGTCGTCGCCGATCCAGAAGTCGGCCCACAGGTCGACGAACTCCGTCCGGGAGATGTAGCCGTCGCCGTCGGCGTCGAGGAACCGGAACACACCGTCGGTGTCGACCGGGGCGCCCTTCCAGGCCTCGATCATCTGGTTGTACTCGGCCGGGCTGACCTCGCCGTTGCCGTTCTCGTCGACGGCGTCGAACATGGTGTTGGCGGTGCCCTCCACCTGGTCGCGGACCGCGGGCAGTTGGTCGACGACCGCCATGACCTCGTCGAGGGTGACCCGGTTGTCGCGGTCCTGGTCGGAGGCGGCCAGGAGCGTCTGCCACCACCCCATCATGACGGCCGTGATCCGTTCGAACTCAGGCGTGCCCGGCTGGTAGCCCCGGATCTCGTTCCACCGGTCGGTGAGGCACTGGAAGTCCTCCTCCTCCAGATAGCCGTCCTGGTCGACGTCGAGGGCGTAGAACACACCCGCCACCTTGCGCTTCTGGAACTCGCTCGACACGGCCCACCTCCGATCGGACGTTCGTCAGCCGGGGCGGATGGTAGCGGCGACATCGGGCTGCTCTACGTCGCCCCTTGACAGGAGAGTACTTTGCGGCGCAAAGTACTCTCCATGACGAACATTCACGCATCCTCCCCCCAGGACGCGGCCGACGTCGTCCGCCATGTCGAGTCCGTCGGCCGCCAGACCCGCTTGCTGCTGGAGGAGTTCTGGTTCCCCCTGGTCGTCTTCGGCGCCCTCACCCTGGCCAGCGCCCCGGTGCAATGGAGGTGGCCGGGGGGCGCGATCGCCGTGTTCTGGGCCATCGGCGGACCGGTCGGTGGCGCGCTGGTGGGCTGGTACTACCGGTCGCGCGAGCTTCGCCTCGGCCTGCGCCGGTCGGCCACCCCCTACGTGCTGACGGCCGTCGGCATCCTGGTCGGTGCGTTCCTGCTGCCGGCCGTGACCGGCGGCGACCTCCAGGAGGTGGTCTCGGTCTTCGCCGTGGCCGCCGGCTACCTCGTCTTCGCCTGGCTCGACCGCAGCCCCACCCTCGCCGCCCTGGCCGTCGGTCTGGCCGCGGTCCCGGTGGCCGTGCTGGCCGGCGGCTTCGAGCACCCGGGCGCCATCACCGCGGCGGTGACCGGCACCGCCATCCTGGTCTCCGGCCTCGCCTCCCGCCGCACCCGGTGACCGACCCCGACGGGCACCCGGCCCAGCGCCTCGACGACGTCGTGCACCAACGGGTCCGCCTGGGGATCCTGGCCGTCCTCGAGCAGGCCGACCGGGCCGACTTCACCTACCTGCGCAACGCCCTCGCCCTGACCGACGGAAACCTGTCCCGCCACCTGGGCGTGCTGGAGGAGGCGGGCTACCTGGAGATCAGCAAGACGTTCGAAGGGCGCAAGCCCCGGACCTGGGTCCGATCCACCCGGCTCGGCCAGTCCGCGCTGGCCGCGGAGATGGCCGCCCTCCGGGACCTGGTCACCCGGTACGAGAGCAACGTGGCCACGACCGGGTCCGATCCCGGCTGACCGTGCCGAGCGGCAGCTAGGGTCGAGCCGTCGTCAGAAGCCGAGCGTGGCCGGGAAGGCGAGGTTGAGCTTGCGGGCCCGCAGGTCCTTCTCGTCGAAGTAGAGCTGCTCGAGCTGGGCCACCTCGGCGTCGTCGATGTCGAGGAGGTTGGCCATGCGGGCGATCTTGTCCTTCTCCTCCTGGTTGTAGTCGCCGTCGGAGGCGCAGGCCCGGATCGACTCGTAGATCACGGTGCGGGGCGCGGTGGCCCACTGGAGGCCCCGGTCGAAGAAGACCTTGACGTCGTCGCCGCCGGGGTAGGCCCGCAGCTCGGCCAGGGTCTCGTCGCTGGCCCCGATGGCGGCGGCGTAGCCCACGCACCACTCCCGCTCGGCGTCGGTGAGGTTGTCGTCGGCGTTGCAGCACACGATCAGGGCCTTGAAGAAGTCGAGCAGCACCGACTGGTCCATGGCCCCGTCGGCGTTCCAGAGCTCGGCGACGGTCCACCGGGCGGCCATGTCCTGCGGCGTCATCGGATCAGGCCGGGTCGGAGGGGTCGCCCGGGTCGGCGGTGTCGACCGCCTCCATGCCCGTCATGTGGAGGTCGAAGGGGAAGGCGTTCTCCACCTGGGCCTGGGCCCGGGCCTCGTCGAGGATCTTGCTGGGGGACTCCCCCGTGACCAGGCCGAGCATGAGGGCGGCGGTGGTGAGCTGCCCGGTGAGCTGGCCTTCGGCGTAGCCGTTGCGGTAGTCGACCGTCTCCACCTCGGGCGCCGACTGCGACATCGTGTACTCACGCGCCCCTGCCCGCTGGAGGATGCTGCGGCACATCATCTCGATTTCCTGCAACGGCTCCACGGTGCCTCCTCGCTGGCGGTGCTACGCCGACGCTAACCGTTCAGAAGAACCCGCCCGGGAAGCTGTAGTAGTCGGTGGGCTCGTAGTCGCCGTCGTCGACCACCCGGTGGGACTGGGCCGCGAAGGCGTTCGGCCCCGGCGGCCACAACACCTTGACCGCCCCCGTCTCGTCGTCCCACTCGGCGGCCAGCGCCCGGCGGGGAGCGCCGTCGACCGAGATCTCGACCTCCTGGAGGGATCGGAGCTTGTGCCAGGCCATGAGGTGGCACCGAGGATAGGCAGGTTTTCGTAAGGCCCGACCGCCCCCGGCGCTCCCATCCCCGTGGAAACGATCAGCCGCACCCAGCTGTGACGTGGGCACCCGACGCGAGCACCGGGCCCAGCCATACCATCGAGGAGTGGACGACGCCACGCTCGTCCAGCAGGCGGTCGACGGCGACCGCCAGGCCTTCGCGGCCATCTACGACCGCTACGCGCCCCGGATCCACGACTTCCTCCGGTCGATGCTGCGCGACCCGGACGAGGCCGCCGACGCCCTCCAGGACACCTTCCTGGTGGCCGGCGCCCGTCTCCACCAGCTGCGCGACCCGGAACGACTCCGGCCGTGGCTCTACGCCATCGCCCGCCACCGGGGCCTTCGCTCGATCGAGCGGCGGGCCCGTCACCGCCCGCTGGACGACGTCGAGGTGACCGCCACCGACCCCGATCCGGCCGACGTCGCCGCCGACGCCGGCGCGGGCGCCGACCTGGCCGCCCTCGTCGCCGCCGCCGCCGACGGCCTCGGCCCCCGCGACCGGGTGGTGCTCGACCTCCACATGCGCCAGGGCCTCGACGGCCAGGACCTGGGCGACGCCATCGGCGTCAGCGCCAGCCACGCGTATGTCCTGGTCAGCCGCCTGCGGGATCAGGTGGAACGGTCGCTGGGCGCGCTGCTGGTGGCCCGCATGGGTCGGGAGGAGTGTCCCGAGCTGGCCACAGTGCTCTCCGGTTGGGATGGCCGCTTCACGCCTGTCTGGCGCAAGCGGGTCGCCCGGCACGCCGACGGGTGCGAGGTCTGTTCCGACCGCCGGACCCGTCTCCTCTCCCCCGCCGGGCTCCTGGGTGTCGCTCCCGCCTTCGCCCTGCCGGCGGGACTGCGGGACCGGGTCCTGGGTGAGCTCGAGCTCTGCAGCCACACCGGGCGCCCGTGGGGGGGCGAGGACGGGTTCCCGCCGCCCCTCGCCGGCGCCTCCCGGCGGTGGCCGGCAGTGGTCGCGGGGGCGGTGGCCGCGGTCGTGCTGCTGGTGGGCGGCATCCTCGTGGGGGCCCAGCTGCTCGGCGAGGAGGAGCCGTCCACCGACGTGGCCGCGGGCTCGTCCACCTCCCGGGGTCCGGTCGTCGTGCCGGCGACCACGTCGACGACCGCCGAGCTCACCATCAACGGACCGTCCGGCACCGGCCCCACGACGGTGCCGGCCGTCGTCGACCCCGACACCGACCCCGATCCGGGCCCGCCCACCCCGACCACCACGACCTCGCCGCCGACCCCCGACACCACGACCACCCTTCCGCCGCCGTCCGACACCACTCCCCCCGAGCTCACCAGCCCCAACCCCGTCCCGGCCAGCATCCGGGCCGTCACCCCGTGCGTGATCGGCAGCCCCCGGGCGTCGACGGTGAGCGTCACTGCCACCGACCGGTCCGGCATCGAGTCGGTCACCCTCGAGGTGGGCGGACCGTCCCCGTCGACGGTGGCGATGAACCCCGTCGGCCGGGGCGTCTACCAGGCGACCGTCGGTCCCCTCGCCGGGACGCCCGGTGTTTCCACGGCCACCGTCCCCCTGACGGCGCGGGCGACCGACGGCGTCGGGAACGTCGCCACGAGCGGCGGAGCCCTCGTCGTCCAGTGCGTGGTTCCCCCCTCTCCTTGACAGGCGGACCTTTCACACTCTAGAAGGTGCACCTAATATCTCATTAGAGGTAACCCGAAGGAGAGAGCCGTCGTGAAGCGAACTGTCGGAGTAATGCTGGTCGGGGCCATGGCCTTCGCCGGCTGCGGGTCGGACGACGACAAGGCGGCCGATCCCACCCCCGCCGCCGGAGACGCGGTCATCGCCGGGCTGGACGAGTCGTTCGGCACCGACGGCGTGGCCCCGATCCCGCTGGCGGCGGCCGATGGCGACCGGTTGCTGTCGGTGACCGTCGGCAAGGACGGGAAGATCTACGGCGTCGGCTTCGTGGCCGCGGCCGGCGACCAGTCGATGGCCGTGGCCCGGGTCAAGGCCGACGGCAGCCTCGACACCACCTTCTCCGACGACGGCTTCGCCACCGTCAACGTCGCTCCCGGCGGCAAGGCGGTCGAGACCTCCCGGGGCATCGCCGTCCAGTCCACCGGCAAGGTGGTCGTGGCCGGCGTCTTCGAGCACGACCCCGCCGCGGATGGCGACGCCGCCCGCGACACCGACATCGGCCTTTCCCGCTTCGACGCCACCGGCAAGCTCGACGCCACCTTCGGCACCGCCGGCACCACCAAGGTCGACCTCAGCACCGGCCTGATCATCCCCCCCGCAGCGGGGGCGACCACCACCACGGCCAGCGTGGTGGGCGACACCATGTACGGCCTCACCGTCCTCCCCGACGACCGCCTGGTCGCAGTGGGTGCCAAGCCGGCGGAGGGCGAAGGCCGCACCGACCTCGACTGGGCGCTGATGATGTTCACCGCCGACGGGGTCCTCGACCCGACGTTCGCCACCGGCGGCGTGCTCACCATCGACGTCGCCGGCGGCCACGAGAGCCCGCGGCAGGCGCTCGTGCAGCCCGACGGCAAGATCGTGATGTCCGGCTACACCCGCAACACGGCCACGCCCCCCGTGGTGGTGCCCTCCCTCGTCCGGATCCTGCCCAACGGCACCCTCGACACGTCGTTCGGGACGAGCGGCATCGCCCAGGCCCAGCTCCTGCCGGCGGTGGCCGAGGCCTACGAAGTCGGCATGCAGGGCGACGCCTACGTCATCACCGGCTACGGCCGGGCCACGGCCGAGGAGAAGGTCGACCTCATCGCCGCCCGCTTCACCGCCAACGGGACGTGGGACAAGACCTTCGGCACCGACGGCCTGGTCCGCATCAACATCGCCAACGACGACGACCGGGGCCGTGACCTGGTCGCCCTGCCCGACGGCCGGATCCTCATCGCCGGAAGCGGCAAGCCCGACGCCACCAACATCAACGCCATGCTCGTCCTGCTCGAGGAGGACGGCGCCCTCGACACCGGCTTCGGCACGGGCGGCATCCTCCAGGTCGACCTGGGTGGGCCGGCCGACTCCTTCTTCGGCGTCGCCCTCACCGCCGACGGCAAGCACGCCATCGTCGCCGGCTACAAGGGTGCCGAGCCCACGACGGGCGACGACGCGGTGATCGCCCGGGTGGCCATCTCCGCCACCTGAGCCCCCTCGGAGGCCGTCGACCCGTGCCCCGCGTGTTGCACACGCGACACGGGTTGGCGGCCGGGCGAGCGACGGACGAGCCGTACGCCCGTCCCGGCGGCGACCGGTCTCTAGTCGAGCTCGTCGCTGTAGGGCACCGGGTGGTCGGAGCCCTGGTCGACGAAGCGCTCGTTGAGGGCGTGGGCCAGGATGTCGTAGCCGACGGCTCCCGTCGGCGTGCCCCGCAGGTAGGCCCGCAGCACGCTGGGCGGCGCATTGCCCCCCAGGGCCATGTAGGCCAGCCACAACTCGTCCACCGACATCCCCGCCAGGGCGCGCGCCGACTCGACGATCTCGTAGGCGGGCACGCTCACGCCCCTAGCTGTGGACCGCGCCGCGCTTCCACCCGCTGCACAAGTTCTTCGGCCAGGTCCCGCAGCTTACGGTTCTCCCGCTGGGACGCCCGCCGGAGGATGTCGAAGGCCTCGTCGCGGTTGCAGCTCTGGCGCTCCATGATGATGCCCTTGGCCTCGCCGATGATCTCCCGGCTGGCGAGGGCGGCCCGCAGCTGCTCGTTCAGGTTGGTCGCCCCGATGAGCGCCAGGGCATTGCCCAGCAGGATGGCGGCGTGCTCCCCCACGATCTCCGCCGTGCGCTGCTCCGTCTCCCCGAAGGCGCCGCTGTCGCGGGAGTAGATGTTGAGGGCCCCGATGGCGGCGTCGGGGGCGCCGACGAGCGGGGTGGACAGGACGGTGGCGATGCCGAGCTCCCTGGCCTTGTCACGCACCTTGGGCCACCGGTCGCCATCGCCGGCGACGTCGACCTCGACCTGGCGGCCGGTCCGCAGTGCCTCGAGGCATGGCCCGTCGTCGCCCTCGTACTGGGCCTCGTCGATGGCCAGAGCCTCGGCGCCGGTGGAGTTGGAGGTCCGGAAGCGACCGTTGTCGGCCACGGTGATGCTCACGGCATGAGCCGGGCCCACGGTGTGGAGGGCGAGGTGCGCCACCCTCTCGAGCAACTGGTCGAGCGCGACCTCGTCGACGGCCGCGCCCAATCCGAGCACGCGCTCGGTGGCGCGGTCGTCGTTCGCTTCACCCACAGGTCGGCTCTCCCGGCATGGCGCGAGTGGGGTTCCGAGGCAGGGTGCGTGACCCTGGCCCTCGGCGTCGAGGCCGCTTCTTCGACCGATGGATGAGCGAGCTGATCGTACCCCCCGCTGGTAGGTTCAACCTTCGCCTGCGGCCTGACCGCCATCGAGAGGTCGTCCTTTCTCCCGGTGGGTATGGGCTCCGCTAGGTTGAGCCCGGCTATGCCCCGCATCGAAATCGAGCTGACCAGCGCACGCCCCGACGGAACCTGGACCTGGCGCGCCGCCGGGGCCAAGCAGCCGAGGGGGACGCTCGACGCAACCGTGCTCCCCGGCGGGGCCAAGGTGGGCGACGTCCTGCGGGCGGAGGCCGACATCGACATCGACGGCATCACCGTCCGGTCGACGACCCCGCTATCGCAGAAGAAGGTGGCCGCGCCCGTCGAGCGGATCGAGATCATCGGCTCGGGACGGGAGGAGCCGCCCGTCACCACCAACATGCGGGGCGGCGTGGAGGCGGGGGGGAGCGGGGCCGGCGAGGCGATCGCGATCAGGATCGGGGACGCGACCGCGATCGGCCCGGCCGTCCGGGAGGACGGGGTCCGGGCGGGGCCGGCGGTCCTGGTCGCCCAGGCGGTCCGGGCGGTCCGGGCGGTGCCGGCGGTCCTGGTCGGCCCGGTGGTCCGGGTGGTCCGGGCGGTGCCGGCGGTCCTGGTCGACCGGGTGGTCCGGGTGGTCCGTTCCGGCGGCCGGAGGGTGCTGGCGGTCCTGGTCGACCGGGTGGTGCTGGTGGTCCGGGCGGTCCCGGCGGGCCGTCCCGCCGGCCGGAGGGCGCGGGTGGGCCGCGGCCCACCGATCGGTCGGATCGTCCTGACCGGCCCCGGCGCGAGGCTCGCCCCGACGACGGCAGCCGCCCGCCGGGCGACGCCGCCCATGCCGGCCGTGATCGACCCGGGCGCGACCGGCCCGTGGGCGACCGTCCGGTTGGAAGCCGGCCCGCAGGTGAACGTTCGGGTCCCGGCCGTCCTGCCGGCGATCGCCCGGGCGGTGGCGACCGGCCGCGGGGCGAACGTCCCTCCGGCGACCGGGGGCGAGGCGCCGCCCATCCCCCCGAGCCGCCCAAGCCCAAGGCCAAGCGGCTGCAGCCGGGCCGCGCCTACCGCGACGCGGTGCTGGCCGAGCTGTCGCCGGAGCGCAAGGCGGTGGCGGAGCAGATCCTGCGGGGCGGAATCCCCGCCGTCCGCCAGGCGGTCGAGGAGCAGAACGCCCAGGCCCGGGAGGTCGGCGGCCCCGAGATCAAGGCCGACGCCCTGCTAGCGGTGGCGGAGGAGCTTCTCCCCGCGCTGCGGGCGGCGGAGTGGCGCGACCGGGCCGAGGCCGCGGTCGTCGTGGTCGACGAGATCAGCGTGCGCGACCTCCGAGCGGTGGTGAGCGGCTCCGACACCGCTCGCGACGAGGAGGGCCGGGCGCTGGCGGCCCAGCTGCGGGAGGCGCTCGATCGCCGGGCGGCGGCCGAGCGGCAGACGTGGGTCGACGAGATCACGTCGTCGCTCGACGACGGCCGGGTGGTTCGGGCCCTGCGGATCAGCGGTCGCCCGCCCGAGCCCGGGCTGCGGTTCCCCGCCGAGCTGGCCAAGCGCCTGAGCGACGCCTCGGGCGAGGCGTTGGCCCCCGACACCACGCCCGACCGGTGGGCCGCCGTGCTGGAGGCGGTGGTGGCGTCGCCCGTCCGCCGCACGATCACGCCCCGCGGGTTGCCGGCCGAGCCGGGCGAGGCCCTCACCAAGGCGTTGCGCCTGGCCGCGCCCCGAGTGCCCGCCATCGCCGCCCTCCTGGGCGACACCCCCGGCGCGCCGCCCCGCCGTCCCACCCGTCCGACCACACCTCGCGGCCCCGGCGGAGCCGGCCCCGGAGGGCGCGGGGGTCCTGGCTCTGGTTCTGGGCCAGGTCGTCCCCCCGGCCGTCCCGCCACCCCCCCGCCCGGCCGCCCCGGCCCCCCGCCGCCCCCGAGGGCCGCCGTCCCTGGACCCGACCCCGCCGCCAAGGCATCCGCGGGCACCGCCCCACCGGAGAGCGGAGTCGCTCAGGCTGGAACCACCGCGTCGCCCGAAGCTGCCGCGCCGCCCGAGGGTGCAGCGCCGGCCGAGACGCCGGCGCCATCAGAGGCCCTCACCCCAGCCGGGCTCGCCGCCGCGGACCCCGTGACCGGCGCAATGCCCGAGCCCGTCGCCGCGGAGCCCGGGACCGGCGCAATGCCCGAGCCCGTCGCCGCGGACACCCGGACCGGCGCAATGCCCGAGCCCGTCGCCGCGGAGCCCGAGACCGGCGCAGTGCCCGAGGCCGTCGCCGCGGAGCCCGAGACCGGCGCAGTATCCGATCCGGTCGCCACGGAACCCGAGACCGGCGCCGTACCCGACGCTGTCGGCACGGAACCCGAGACCGGTGGAGTGCCCGAGGCCGTCGCCGCGGAGCCCGAGACCGGTGGAGTGCCCGAGCCCGTCGCCGTGGAGCCCGAGACCGGTGCAGTGCCCGAGGCCGTCGCCGCGGAACCCGAGACCGGCGCAGTGCCCGACCCCGTCATCGTGGAACCCGAGACCGGTGCAGTACCCGAGACGGTCGCCACGGAGCCCGAGACAGGCGCGGTGCCCGATCCCTTCGCCGCCGAGCCCGAAACCGGTGCCCTGCCCGAGACCGTCAGCGGTGTCCCCGAGACCGGTGGGTCGCCCGGCGGAGTAGCGCCGGCGGAGGACATCTCGTCCGCGGTCGCGGGTTATGACCCCGGGCCGGCACCGGGGACGCTCCGGGTCACCGCCGTCGCCGAGGTCCTCCCGCCCGAATCCGAAACCGATGCCCAGACCCTCGAGGTCGCCGGGCCCGGGCCGGTTCCCGTCGCACCCGAGATCGTCACAAACGAGCGTGAGGCCGCCGCCCACGACGAGGCCCCCTGGTCCGACCCGACCCCGGACGCTTCCCGGAGCGAGTCGGAGCTCTCCGCTCTCGCGGTCGGATCAGCGGCGCCTCCGACGACAGCCGAGAGGGTGACGGAACGGCGTGACGACGGCTCCGAGCCACCGGGGGTGCCGGTGGAGGCAGCTCCGGAGGAGAGCGTCTCGGTTTCGGCCGGGGATGCGGCCGTCGACGACAACAACCGTCCGGCCTAACGACGATGTCGGTGCACGAAGCATTTGGATCACTCGAAACGTCGTGAAAGAGCCCATTTTGGGTCCGATCACGACGATTCCGATGCACGGAACATTCGGATCACGCAAAGCGTCGTGACCCGCCCGCCGGCCGCCCGCCCGCCCTCCCCGACTACGCGATGGTGGCGACGATGCCGTGTTCGTGGAGGAACTCCAGGAGGCCGTCGACCAGGTTGAGGTGGGAGACCTCGTCGAGGGGTACCCACGCCGCCTCGGCCGCGTCGCCGCCGGCCTTGGGGTCGGCCTCGTCGGGGCCGACGAGGACCGTCACCGCGAAGTCGAGGATCACGAAATGGTGCTCGTCGGAGATGCGTTCGACCCAGCCCACCATCCGGTCGCAGACGCCCTCCACGCCCGTCTCCTCCAGTAGCTCCCGCACGACGGCCTCGGCCAGCAGCTCACCCGCCTCCACCCGCCCGCCAGGGATCGACCACTCCCCCGCTGCCGGCCCGTGTCCCCGCCGCACGAGCAGCAACCGCCCTTCCTCCACCGCCACCGCCCCGACGCATACCTCGGCCCTCACAGCGCCTCCTCGGCCGCCGCCGCCGCCGCATCCGCATCCGCGCCAGCAGCGGCGTCGTCGCCCCGGTGGGTCGCGGCCTCGATGGCGGCGTCGACCGGGCGTTCCCGCAGCCACTTGTGGACCACGATCATGCGGGCGGTGAAGCCGAAGGTCTCGAAGAAGTTCTTGGTCGACCGGTTCCCCGGCAGGGCCGACGAGTCGATCCCGACGCAGTCCGCCTCCCGGCACCACTCGACGATGTCGTTCAACATGGCCTCGCCGACGCCCACCTCGCGCGCCTCGGGCTCCACGAAGATGTCGTCGACGACTCCCATGCGCCCGCCGTCGCGCAGGTCCTCGATCCGGGCCACCGCGTAGCCGATCACGGCGTCGTCGATCGTGCCGCACAGCACCCGGGTGTCGGGGTCGGCCAGGGCCGACTTGAAGCTGGCTTCGAGGGGCTCACCCCGGGCCTCGCGGGCGACGAACACGTCGCCCCCCTTCATGGGGAGCAACTCGTCGATGCCCAGCCGGGCCAGGTCGGCCAGCAGGGGCAGGTCGTCATCGGTCGCCGGCCGGCAGCCTTCCATTCAGAGGAGTCTGCCAGGCCGGTGAGCGGCCCTCTGCAGGGTCAGACGCAGTCCCGGCAGAACATGCGGGCGGGGTCGGCCAGCTGGCTCGGGTGCTTGACCAGGAAGCACGACTGGCACACGAACTCCCCCGGCCGCTTGGGGACCACCTTGGTGGAGCCCTCGGCCCGGTCGTCGGCGTCGGGAACCTCGTCGTCCTCGTCGTCCTGCTCGTCGACGACGACCAGGCGGTCCTTCAGGATGACGTCGAGGCCGGCCTCCACGTCGTCGGGATCGAGGTCGTCGTCGTCATCCTCGTCGTCGTCGTCGTCCTCGGCCGCAACCACCACCGCGATCGGGACCACGACGTCGTCGACCTCGTCCACCACGGCCAAGTCGTCGTCGGCCGCGAGATCGTCGTCTTCCAGGCCTTCGTCGTCGTCGATGAGGTCGTCGTCCTCCAACGCCTCCAAATCGACCATGTCAGGATCGTCGGGCTCGACGACGTCTGCCAGGTCTTCTTCATCGTCAGCCATGCTGGCGGATCCCCTTCAGCGGTCTACGGGGCCGGGAGCATAGACCAGCCTCCGGGCCTTTCTCGTCGAGGTTGGAAACGCGGGATCCAGGGGACCTTTGGTGCCGCTCGGTAGCCCTCGCACCCCGGTCCGGTTGTGACCGGACCCTGGCACGGGGTTATCGGAACGTTGTCTACTTGGTCCCCCGAATCCGCGCTTGCCCTTCGACCGCCCCCTCCGCGGCATCACCGCCGAAGCGGTGATCCCGAGGCCCACGACCTGGGGGTTTGGGGCGCCGTGGACTGGCCGTAAGTTGCCCCATCCGGGGGGAGGGCGCAAGCCACCCGACGACCCTCCTGACCAGCCAAGTTCCGCGTCGTCGCAGGTCAGAGGCCTAAGAATTTCTGTCTGAACCACTCGTCGAGGGTTGGCCGGTCGGGGGCCCCCCAGTCGGTGTGGCAGGGGCCTGGCGGCGGACCTCGGCCCGGGCTTCGGCCCGACGTTCGGCATCGAGTCGTTCCAGGTCGGAGGCACCGTGGTCGACGAAATGCATCATCGCGGCCACCATCCGGTGACCCGCTTCCTCGGCGATGAGGCGGTGCATCTCCTGGCACACCCGGCGGTACTCCCGATGGCCGGCGGGGGCCGTACGGAGCTCGATCATGTGCATCGCCTCCCGGGCGTTCATCTCGATCGAGTAACGCACCCGGAAGGCGAGGGCGACGGCGTAGGGCGCCTGGGCCGGGAAGGGCCCGGCGAGGACGTCGTGCAACGCCGCCGAGCGGGCCATGGCCTCCTCGAAGCGGTCGGCCAGCCCGGCATCGACCACGTCGGCGGGCAGGACGTAGCCGTGGGCGGGAGTCAGGGGCTGCCACTGGATGGTGAGCATCCGGTGGCGCTGGAGGTCGCGGAAGGCGCCGTAGTCGGACAGGACGTCGAAGCGGTAGCTGGTGGTCTCCAGGGCCCGCCCCGGCTTGTGGCGGCGGTTGCCGCGGTTGCCGACGTAGGCCGCCGCCAACGCCTCCCGCTCGGCGGCGGACAGCCCCCGCACCCGGGCCCGCACCTGGTCGTCGGGGAGGTCGGTGTAGGGGTAGAGCATGGCCGCCAGCAGCTTGTCCTCGGCCTGGGGGTCGTAGTCGACGAGGGTGACCTGGGGCCGGGGCTCGGGCTCCTCCCCCGCGAACAGCCGCCCCGCCACCTCAGCCGTGGCCCCCGCGGTGGCGGCCAGGTAGGCCGACCACTCGCCCCCCCGCTCGGGCCGATCCACCCGCGACAGGAACGACGGGATCACCTTGCGCAGCTCGGCCAGCATGAGCTCGGCGTAGGCCCGGGCCTCGGGCAGGGCCGACGCCCGCATGCGCAGGAGCAGCTGCTCGTAACCCTGGCCGGTGCCGTAGATGCCGACGTTCGACAGCGAGGCCGCCGGCAGCAGCCCCCGCAGGGCGTCGAACGCCTTGGCCCGGATCGATCGCCGCCAGACCGTCTCCGGATCGGTCGGGTCGCGGGGGAACTGCTCGCGGTACCAGGCCTCCATCCGGGGGACGAGGTCGGCGTAGGTGTCGAACAGCCGGTCGAGGTCGGCCACGTAGCGGGTGCCCAGTGGGGACGACAGCACGGCCGGGTCGCGGTGGTACCGGTAGCGGCCCCCCAGGCGGGTGTCGTAGGGGATGTAGCGGGTGGACTGCTCGAGGTAGGCCATGAGCCGGCCCCACTCGAGGACCTTGGTGAGCAGGTTGGACGCCTGCTCACAGGCCAGGTGGACCCCGCCCAGCTGGGCCACCGAGTCGTCGCCGTACTCGTAGAAGACCTTGCGGTAGAGGTCCTCGGCCCGCTTGAGGCCCATGGTGGCGTCGACCGAGATGTCGCCGGAGGTGTCGAGGTCGCCGACGAACTCGTCGAGGAACAGCCGGCGCAGGCTCTTCATGGTCCGTGAATAGCGGGCGAAGAGGGCGCCCTTGACCACCTCGGGCAGGTTCACCAGGGCGAAGACGGGCCCGTCGAGATTGGTGAAGTACCGGCGGAGGACATCGGCCTCGGCGTCGGTCCACTGCTCGCTGACGTAGGGATGCGAGGGGTGCGCCATCGGAGTGCTGAGGTTAGGTGGCCGGATCGAACGCTTCGCGGACCTCCTGCATCGCCCCCGGTCGTAACCACAGCTCGACGACGGTCATGGCCATGGCCTTGGCTGCGTCGAGCACTCCCCGGTCACCCTCGGGCGAGGCGGCCCAGGAGGCGAACTCGGCCGAGTGCAGGCCCACGTCGGAGGGCGAGATCTTGACGATGGGGTGGATGGTGGGCACCCGGTAGCTGACGTTGCCCATGTCGGTGCTCACCATCAGCCGGGTGGCAGGGCTGGGATCTGCCACCGGCCGGCCCAGTCGGGCGCTGTTGGCCGCGTACAGCAGCTCCAGGGGACGGTTGCTGCGCAGGTCGGTGTACTCCGGCCACGGCTGGCGCACCTCCATGGTGCAGCCGGCGGCCGCCGCCCCCCCGGCCAGGCAGGCCAGCACCCGCTCCTTGAGCCCGTGCAGGCTGGCGGCGGTGGCGGAGCGGACGAACCACTGCGCCACGGTGTGGTCGGGGACGATGTTGGGCTTCTCCCCCGCCTTCAGGAACACGCCGTGGACCCGGTCGGTCGACGCCATGTGCTGGCGGAGGGCGGCGACGGCGTTGTAGCCGAGGACGGCGGCGTCGAGGGCGTTGCGGCCCTGTTCGGGGGCGGCGGCGGCGTGGGCCGACCGCCCGAAATACTCGATCTCGTAGGTGGCGATGGCGATGACCTGGGGCTGGATGAGGTCGACCCCTGCGGGGTGGATGGCCAGCGCCGCGTCGACCCCGTCGAACGCCCCCCGGTCGCCGAGGACGACCTTGCCCCCGCCCCCCTCCTCGGCCGGGGTGCCGATCACGTCGAGACGGCCCCCGGCGGCGGCGACCACGGTGGCCGCGGCCAGGGCCGCCCCCAGGCCGGCGGCGGCGATGACGTTGTGGCCGCAGCCGTGGCCGATGCCGGGCAGGGCGTCGTACTCGCAGAGAACAGCGATGCGGGGGCCGGCGTCGGGCCCTCCGTCGTCGGACGGGTGGCCCACGAAGGCCGTCTCGAGCCCGTGGGCGCCCCGTTCGACCACGAAGCCCTCCCCCTCGAGGGTGGACGCCAGCAGGTCGGCCGCGAACCGCTCCTCGAACAGCAGCTCGGGCCGCTGGTGGATGCGGTGGGAGATGTCGACGAGGAGCCCGGCCCGCTCGTCGACGGCCGCCACCACCTGCGCCCGGGCCGTGTCGAAGTCGAACCGCGGGGCCATGGCCTCCGAGGTTAGGGGTCCGGACGGCCGATTGACTCTTCTTCCGCCGCCAATGCCGACCTTCCCGCCGTCCACGACCGATTGCCGCCCGGCCGGGAGCACCACGAGTGGGGATCATCGCCGAAGTCGAGCGCTGTCAGGGGGTCGGATGCCGACGGGCCCGGGGACCGGCGGGGTGTTACTCGGTGCCGCCATGGCCGGTACCGGCCGGGGATGATCCAGCGCGCCGAGAGCCCTGTGGCGGCGGCGATGGCGTCGAAGTCGTGGTCGTAGTGAAGGCGGTGGCATCGTGCACGAGCGCAGTGGCTGCGACCAGTAGATCCGGGATCGGGCGCCTGTGTGCCCGACCGATGCCTATCGCCGCTGGATGTCGAGGGCGCGGCCCGCCACGGCCTCCGTGAGCGGCAGCCACGGCAGCGCCCTGAGGTCGTCCCATCGAACTTCGTAGTCGGCGACGTTGCGGGCGGAGTACAGCAGCTCCAGGGGCCGACCGGGGTAGGCGCCGGCGGCGAAGCCGCCGCCGGCGGGCAGGCGCCGAAGGCGCCGACCCACCCGTCGGAACAGCGAACCGGCCGTCGGGGGGCGGAGCCCCCCGACTGTTGTCAGCCCTTGAGCTTGTCGGCGATGTCGTCGATGAAGCCCTTGATCTTGCCCTTGCCCTGGTCGATCTTGCCCTCGGCCTGCAGTTCTTCGTTGTCAGTGAGGTCGCCGGCGGCTTCTTTGATCTTGCCCTTGGCGATGTCGATCTTGTCGTCCATGTGATGTTCCTTTCGTCGCTTCGCTCTTCCCAGTTCGTACCCGCTCGTCCAGCCCCTACCCTTGTTTCACGCCCGAGGGCGTGGGGAAAGGACGCCGGGGGTTCGAGGAGGGGCCGTGGCAGTGCTCGACACGTGGAGATTGCGCGGGGACGACGCGCCCTATCGGGGTTACCCCATGCCCGGCGGCGGGAGCTCGCTCACCCTGGCCCGGACGACTGTCAGCCTCATCGTGGGCAGCCTCATCGCTCCCGTCGTGGTCGTGGCCCTGCTCGCCCTGGCCCTGCTCGACCTTCCCCTCTCCGGTGACCTGCCCGAGGAGCTGCCCGGACTCGAGTCCCGCATCACCCGGGTCTACGACGGCACCGGCGCCGAGATGGCCGTCTTCCGCCGCTTCGACACCGCCCTGCCGGTGGAGCCGGAGGACATCCCCCAGGTGCTCAAGGACGCGGTCGTGGCGGCCGAGGACAGGCGCTTCTACCAGCACCAGGGCGTCGACGCCCGGGGCCTGATCCGCGCCCTGCGGGCCGACGCCGGCGCCGGCGAGTACCAGCAGGGGGCGTCCACCATCACCCAGCAGCTCGTCCGGCTGGCCTACACCGACGACCGCAGCCCCACCATCAGGCGCAAGCTCAAGGAGGCGGTCCTGGCCCGGGAGATCGAGAGCCAGTTCACCAAGGACGAGATCCTCTTCAAGTACCTGTCCCGCATCTACCTGGGTGGCGGCAACTACGGCGTGGGCGCGGCGGCCGAGTCGTACTTCCGCAAGTCGGTCAGCGATCTCGACCTCTCCGAGGCCGCGCTCCTGGCCGGCCTCATCCCCGCCCCCAGCGTCCTCGATCCCCTCACCAACCCGACGGGGGCCGAGAGCCAGCGGCGGGGCGTCCTCCAGGTCATGGAGGACGAGGGCATGATCAGCGCCCAGGAGCGTGACGATGCCCTCGACCGACCCCTCACCCTCATCCAGGAGGGCGAGCAGGTCGACAACCTCACGGCCACCGTCGTCCACCCACCGGCGCCGGCCCTGATGAAGTACCCGTACTTCACCGACTACGTCCGCCGCTACCTCATCGCCCGCTTCGGCGAGGAGACGGTCTACACCGGCGGCCTGCGGGTGGAGACGTCGCTCGACCCCCGCCTCCAGGGGCTGGCCGAGGCGTCGGTGACCAAGACCCTCCAGGGCACGCCCGCGGGCGTGGAGATGGCCATGGTGTCGATCGACCCTCGCACCGGACTGGTGCGCGCGGTGGTCGGCGGGCGCGACTTCGGCAAGTCCAACGTCAACCTCGCCCTCGGCGACTGCTCCGCGGTCCCGCCGGTCGAGGTCACGCCCAACGAGCAGGTTCCCCTGTGCATCGACGGGGGCGGCGCCGGCCGCCAGCCCGGCTCGGCCTTCAAGCCCGTCACCCTGGCCGCCGCCCTCGACGCCGGCCGCAAGTCCACCGACGTCTACCGGGGCCCGGGCGAGTACACCTACCCCAACTGCCGGGGCGAGGGCTGCACCGTACGCAACACCGAGAGCGGCAGCTACGGGTCGCTCAGCCTGGCCCAGGCCACCGCCTACTCCGTCAACACCGTCTTCGCCCAGCTCATCCTCGACGTCGGGGTCAAGGAGACGGCCCAGATGGCCAACAAGCTCGGTCTCACCATGATCGACGCCGAGGGGAACCTGCCCTCGGGCGAGCCCTACGGCCCCAGCCTCACCCTGGGGGCGGCCGAGGTCTCCCCCCTCGACATGGCGGCCGCCTTCGGCGTGTTCTCGGCCCGGGGCCAGCAGTTCCCGGCCTCCCCGGTGGTGAAGGTCACCGGTCCCGACGGCAAGCTGCTGGAGGACAACACCAACCGACGACCGAAGCGGGTGCTGGCCCAGGCCGTCGCCGACGAGATGAACTCGGTGCTCACCGGCGGCATCGAGTTCGGCACCGGCGTCGGGGCCCAGATCGCCCGCCCGGGGGGGACGGCGGGCAAGACCGGCACCAGCGAGGGCTTCGGCGACGCCTGGTTCGTGGGCTACACCCCCGAGCTGTCGACGTCGGTGTGGATGGGCTACGCCGACTCCCGCAAGGCGCTGGAGAACATCAAGGGCGTGGCCAAGGTCTTCGGCGGCACCCTCCCCGCGGCCACGTGGAAGGACTACATGAGCCAGGCCCTGGCCGGCGTGCCGCTCAGCAAGTTCCCCCTCCCGCCCCGGGCCATCCGGCCGGCGCCGGCGACGGCGAGCACCCCGTCACCCGCTCCGGTGGCGCCCACCGATCCCAACGCCCCCGCCACCACCGTCGGGCCCTCCCCCTCCCCCACCGGCACCGTGCCCTACGTCCCGTTCGTGCCTGCTCCCGACACCACCGTTCCCACGGTGCCCCCGGGCGGATTCGTGCCGCCGCCGCTCGTTCCCGGTCCCGCGGGAGGCAACCCGTGATCCTCGTCCTGGTCATCGTCATCCCCTGCTGCCTGGTGGGACTGCTCGTGTACGCGGCCATGTCCCGCTGGGAGCTGACGTCCGAGCCGTCGCCCTATCGCGCCTCCGGCGCCCGCAACCTGCCCCGGCTGACCCTGCGGGAGACGGTGCTCGACTGGCCCGTCCCCCAGTTCCAGCGCCTCCAGCCGAGCCTGCTGATCGGGATCAGCGTCGTTCTCGCCTTGTGGATCGTGGCGTGGATCGTGCTGTTCTTCGTCGGCCTGAGCATGCTCCACGCGTGAGGATGGCGGCGGCGAACGTCTGTTCGTGTAACGGCGGAGGGGCGTAAACTCGGTCGTGCGATGTCGATAGCGATCCTCCCCGGCCAGCCCTATCCCCTGGGCGCCACCTACGACGGCATGGGCACCAACTTCTCCGTCTTCTCCGAGGTGGCGGAGCGGGTCGAGCTGTGCCTGTTCGACCCTGACGGCACCGAGCACCGGGTCGACCTGCCCGAGAACGACGCCTACTGCTGGCACGGCTACCTGCCCAACATGGGTCCCGGCCAGCGCTACGGCTTCCGGGTCCACGGCACCTACGAGCCGAGCGACGGCCTGCGCTGCAACCCCTCCAAGCTCCTCCTCGACCCGTATGCCAAGGCGGTCGAGGGGGAGGTGGAGTGGGGGGAGCCGTTGTTCAACTACCGGTTCGACGACCCTGACGGCTCTGCCACCGGCCCCAATCTCAACGACGACGACAGCGCCCCCAACATGCCCAAGGCAGTCGTCACCAGCCCCTTCTTCCACTGGGACAACGACCGCCATCCCCGCACGCCGTGGAACGAGTCGGTGGTCTACGAGGTCCACGTCAAGGGCTTCACCCAGCGCCACCCCGGCATTCCGGAGGAGCTGCGGGGCACCTACGCCGGCCTGGCCCACCCGGTGTCGATCGAGTATCTCAAGTCACTCGGGGTCACCGCGGTCGAACTACTGCCCGTCCACCAGTTCGTGCACGACCACCGCCTGGTCGACGACGGCCTGCGCAACTACTGGGGTTACAACTCGATCGCCTTCCTCGCCCCCCACAACGACTACGCGGCCCGGGGCCAAGAGGGTCAGCAGGTGCAGGAGTTCAAGCAGATGGTCAAGAGCCTGCACGACGCCGGCATCGAGGTGATCCTCGACGTGGTCTACAACCACACCGCCGAGGGCAACCACATGGGTCCCGTGCTGTCGTTCAAGGGCCTCGACAACGCCTCCTACTACCGGCTGGTCGACGACGACCGCTTCCACTACTTCGACACCACCGGCACCGGCAACAGCCTCAACATGCGCCATCCCCACGTGCTCCAGCTGATCATGGACTCGCTGCGCTACTGGGTGGTCGACATGCACGTCGACGGCTTCCGCTTCGACCTGGCCGCCACCCTCGCCCGCCAGTTCCACGACGTCGACCGGCTGTCGGCGTTCTTCGACCTGATCCAGCAGGATCCGGTCGTCAGCCAGGTCAAGCTCATCGCCGAGCCCTGGGACCTGGGCCACGGTGGCTATCAGGTGGGCAACTTCCCGCCCCTGTGGTCGGAGTGGAACGGCAAGTACCGCGACACCGTGCGCGACTTCTGGCGGGGCGAGGACCAGACCCTGGCCGAGCTGGCCTACCGGTTCACGGGCAGCCCCGACCTCTACGAATCCAGCGGCCGGCGCCCGTCGGCGAGCGTGAACTTCGTCACCGCCCACGACGGCTTCACCCTGGCCGACCTCGTCTCCTACAACGAGAAGCACAACGAGGCCAACGGCGAGGACAACAACGACGGCGAGAGCCACAACCGGTCGTGGAACTGCGGCGAGGAGGGCCCCACCGACGATCCCGAGATCCTCGAGCTTCGAGCCCGCCAGCGCCGCAACTTCGTGGCCACCCTGCTCCTGTCCCAGGGCATCCCCATGCTCCTCGGCGGCGACGAGCAGGGCCGCACCCAGGCGGGCAACAACAACGCCTACTGCCAGGACAACGAGATCTCCTGGTTCGACTGGGACTCGACGGACGGGGCCATGGTGGCCTTCACCTCCCGCCTCATCGCCCTCCGCCGCGACCACCCCATCTTCCACCGCCGGCGGTGGTTCCACGGCCGGGCCCTCCACGGCAAGGACGTGGTCGACGTGGCCTGGTTCCGGCCCGACGGCACCGAGATGGAGGACTCCGACTGGGAGTCGGGCTTCGCCAAGTCGATTGCCGTCTACCTCAACGGCGAGGAGATGCACTCCACCGACGCCCTCGGCCATCCCGTCGTCGACGACAGCTTCCTGGTGGTGTTCAACGCCCACCACGAGGCAGTGACGTTCACCCTGCCCCCGGAGCGCTTCCGGGCGGCGTGGGTGAAGGTGGTCGATACCGCCGACGCCCTGTCGGAAGGCGACCAGTTCAAGGCCGGCGAGC
Source organism: uncultured Acidimicrobiia bacterium (assembly GCA_963836205.1). Taxonomy (GTDB): domain Bacteria; phylum Actinomycetota; class Acidimicrobiia; order Acidimicrobiales; family AC-14; genus JAXDMK01. Next base: position 28,213 of record CAWIIV010000008.1, read on the forward strand.
AGTTCGACGTCACCGGCCGCAGCCTGGTGCTGCTGCGGGCGACGGGTGCCGGCTCGGCCGGCCAACCCGGGGTTCCGTAGTAGCGGCGCAATGAACAACCTTTAAGGTCGATGCGCGGGCTGACCCGACGAAGCAACCGGTGGCGGCCGTCGGCGGACGGTTCGTGTTCCTCCTCACCGTGCCATTCGCCGAGCGCTTCCAGCTCCCAGCGCGCACCACCGGCTGTTGTTCCGCGAGCGGGACAAGGAGAACCTGGTCATCGTGGCCAACCGGCTCTCGGTGGCGGGACTGGCGTCGCTGGCGTTGTCGATGTGCCTCGATCTCCCGCCGGGCGTTCTCCAACCGCTCGACGCCTCTCGCCAGCACCGCCACCGCCGCGCCCTGCCGGGCGAAGGCCTGCGCCGCCCGCCCACCCCACCCCCGCCGACCCCCCGTTGACGACCACCACCGGCCCTGCACCCGTCGAGCCGTTGCTGCTGTGTCCGTTGCTGCTCGATCGGCCCCTCATCGGTCCTGCCCTCGTCGGTCGGTGCGGCCGGCGTGGCGCAGCCGCAGGTAGCGGCCGATGCGCCACGCCCAGAGGCCGGCGGCACCGAACCGGTCCCGGAGGGTGGCGGCGTCCAGCACGTACATGGCCCGGGCCGCCTCGGCGTGCGACCACACCAGGGGCGCGTTGCCGAGGCTCTCGCCGCTGACGGGATCGACCTCCTCGGGGAGCAGACGGGGCAGGGCGGCGCAGAGGTCGTCGGCCCGACGGCGAGCCTCGTCGACCCGGCCGACGGCGGCGAGGGCGTCGACCGCCCACCAGCACACGGGCAGGAAGGCACCCTCCCGACCATGGAAACCGTCGTCGCCACCCGGCGGGTAGCGGTACAGGAAGGGACCGGCGTCGAGCCGCGCCAGGGTGGCCGCCACCAGCCGACCGGCCCGGGGGTCGGGAGGGCGGAGCATCCCGAAGACCACGGCCATGAGCGCGGAGGCGTCGGGCGTCGTCCCGCCGTACACCTGGGGCAGGCCGCCGTCGGGCAGCACCGCCGCGAGCACACGTTCGCGGATCTCGTCCCGCGCCCGCTTCCATGCTCCCCGGCGGGCGGTCGGCCGCCAACCCCGGGCGATCCAGATGGCCCGGTCGAGGGCCAGCCACCGCCCGATGTCGGCGCTGACGAGGTCTCGCGCCTCTCGCAACTCCCAGATCCCGCTCGTGGGACCAGAATCCGCGCCCTCAGCCCGGTCGGCGACAGCCTTGACCAGCCGCCAGGTGTCGGCGTCGAGCGACCCGCCCGTCTGCAGATGGACGGAGATGCCCTCGAGCACGAGTCCGAGGGCGTCGTGCTGCACCTGTCCGGCGGCGTCGTTGCCCACCCGCACCGGCAGTGATTCCCCCCAGCCGGCGACCCCGTCGACCTCGCGCTCGGGAGGGACGGGTCCGCCCCGGACATCGGTGACTGGGTTGGGAGGCGGCACACCGTCGGGGGCAAGCCGGCGTAAGAAGGCCAAGTATCCCTCGGCTGCGTCCCGGCGGCCCAGAAGGGCTGCCACCGACACGGCAAGGGAAGCGTCGCGCAGCCATGTGTATCGGTAGTCGAACTGGCGGTCGGCGCCGGGCGCCTCTGGCAGTGACGTGGTCGGGGCGGCCACGACGGCCCCCGTCGGCCGGTAGGTGCAGGCCTCGAGCACGGCCAGCGCGTCGTCCGCCCGGTCGGGGTGGTGCCGTGGGAGGCGGGCCCCTCCCCGCCGCCGGCCAGCATCGACTTCGAGGTCGTCGAGGCGAGCCGACAAGACCTCGGCGTCGGCCACCACGAGCGTGTCGACGCCGAGGACCAGGGCTGTCCACCGGTCCGGAACGGCCACCAGCCTCGTGTGCAGGACTCGCCCCTCCACCGTGGACCGGCCGCCGTCGACGACGACCTCAACCCCTCGGTCCAGCCGGCAGCGTTCCGCCGCCCACGTTCCCCACGGCCCGTCGAAACCCCCCGCCGTCAGCTCGTGGCTCAGCTCCACAGGCATGCGGTCGCTGCGCACCAGCCGGACGAGGGCCACCCCGTCGCAGTCGGCCACCAGGGCGTCCCGGCACTCGAGGCGGGTCCCGCCGCGGCGCAGGACAGTGCGAGCCACGGACGGAGCGGGATCGTCCGACCACCAAGCCGGGTCGACGTCGACCCACCGTGCCGCCGCCCCCTGGGCGTCGAGGAGAGACCACAGCACCGGGGTCGAATCCATGTCCGGCGCGCACCACCAATCGATCTCGCCGTCGGGCCGGACGAGGGCGGTCGAGCGGCCGTCGCTCAGGAGACGGTGGGCGCTGATGGGTGGGCGGTGGAGGCAACTGGGCGGGGCCATGGGCAGGCGCGGCGCCTGCCCATCAGGCACGGCGACCGAGGAGATGGCGAATTGCGGACCGGGCCTCCGGCACCACCTGGGGCACCATGGCCAGGCTGAGGGCGCTGGCGGCAAGGCACCACGAGCAGAACTTGCGGTGCTTGGACGCCTGCTCGGCCGTGAGGAAGATGGCCCCGGCGGCATCGAAGCCCACCTTGGCCGCCAGGGCCAGAGGGATCCACGGCTGCTCCTCGGCCCGGCGGGCCGTTCCCATGCCGGCCAGGAGCACTGTGGTGGCGTAGCTGATGAGTCCGAGGGCCCCGTCGGGTGCCTTCAGGTACTGATAGGCCTCGCCGGACGCGTCCACGCCGTCGGCGTCGAAGACCTTCAACGGGGGCTCGGGCAGGTGACCGAACAGGCCCATCTGGTAGGCCGTGACCACACCCAACGACCCCATGGCCGACAGTCCCAGGGCGCCGACCCGCCGGCGTCGCAGGAGCTCGCCGCCATCCCCTCTCCGCAGGTCTCGACTCACCCGATCTGCTGCCGGACTGGACGATCGGCCGATACCGGCATGCTCGGACTGTTGGGCCATGGACGGAGACTTCCCGTTCGGGCGCCCCGACAATCCCGGTCCGTCGGTCACCTGCAACTTCGTCCGCGCCCTGTGACACCGTCGGCCCTCCCACCGACCACTTGCACCCGTGGGCGCCCGTCATGGTCTCGCGGGCCGTAGTGGCCGGTAGCCGCCGACGAGCTGGGCCAGCTCCCGGTCCACCCGGAGATGAAAGGCGACGCGCTGAACTGCCTGCGCTGGCGCAGATGCGATGTCGTCGAGCCCGAAGCCCAGCCCTTGACAGCGGGAACCCCTCGCAGACGCTCAGCTCCGCTTCTGAGATGACCTGCGCCGCCACGCGCCCCCACCTCCACCGGCCGAGGGACGATCAGAACCTTCCCACATCCCGCCTCCGACCCAGCGCCCGGCCTAGGTGTTGTCTAATCCGCGACTGCTACCGGGCCCCCAGACCGCGGCGGAGGCGGTCGAGGAAGGGCGCGGCCAGGCCCAGGGCGAGGCCGATGATCGCCAGCGTCACCGGCAGCACGACGAACATGCCGCTGTCGGACGCGATCGCCTTGAGCAGGAACAGGTCGAAGGCGAGGAACAGGCCCAGGAAGAAACCGCTGAAGACCCCGAGGAAGGGGCGTGCACCTCTCATCGGGACGCCCTCACCGGTCGTAGCCTCCGCTCGAGTAGGGCCGCTTCGGGCGGGTGGCCGACACCAGGCCAGCGGCGGCGGCGGCGGTGCCGGCCAGGCCGGCCACCCCGGCGGCGGCGGTGCTGGCGGCCGAGCCCTCCACCTCCACGATCAGCTCGCCCTCGCACTGGCCCTCGGTGCCCCGGTGCGAGCCGGTGAGCTTCCACTTGACCGACGGGAAACCCTTGACGATGGCGGGCAGGTCCTTCACCCCGTCCTGGGTGCCCTTGTTCTGGTCGTTGCCCGTCGGGCCCCACGTGCCGAGATTGATCGACAGGGGCCCCAGCTCGAGGTCGATGGTGCCCTCGTGGTCGTGGGTGACCTTGTTGATCTCCCCGTGCCACAGGGCGCTATCGCCCCGGGGGACCTTCACCGACGAGGCCGCCGCGTCGACGACGACTGCGGTGCCGTCGTCGTCGGTGACCGTGGCCGTGCCCGAGCAACCGATGGTGTCCCGGGTGATCTCCGCGCCCGCCGGCGCGGCCACCACGAGCACCGCGATGGCCGAGAGCACCCCCACCCCCAGGATCCGCTTCATGTCTCCTCCCCTGCGGAGAAGGCTACCCGGCGGCGGTGCCGGAGCGAAGGGCGCGATAGCGGCGGATGAGGGCGTTGGTGGAGCTGTCGTGGGCCAGCGGGGGCTCGTCGGCCGCGGTCAGCTCGGGCACGATGCGGTTGGCCAGGGCCTTGCCCAGCTCGACGCCCCACTGGTCGAAGGAGTTGACGTCCCAGATCACGCCCTGGGTGAACACCTTGTGCTCGTAGGTGGCGGTGAGCTGGCCCAGCACCCGGGGCGTGAGCCGGGGGGCAAGGATGGTGTTGGTCGGGCGGTTGCCGGGGAAGGTGCGGTGGGGAACCAGCTCGGGCGCCACCCCCTCGGCCGCCACCTCCGCCGCCGTCTTGCCGAACGCCAGGGCTTCGGTCTGGGCCAGCAGGTTGGCCATGAGCAGGTCGTGGTGGTCGCCGAGGGGGTGGGCCGGACGGCCGAAGCCGATGAAGTCGGCCGGCACCACCTTCGTCCCCTGGTGGAGCAGCTGGTAGAAGGCGTGCTGGCCGTTGGTGCCGGGTTGGCCCCACACGATCGGCCCTGTCTGCACCGTCACCGACCGGCCCTCGAGGTCGACCGACTTGCCGTTGCTCTCCATGTCGAGCTGCTGGAGGTACGACGGGAACCTGCCCAGGGCCTGGCTGTAGGGCAGCACGGCGTGAGTCTCGAACCCGAAGAAGTCGTCGTACCAGAGGCCGACGAGCCCGAGCAGGGCGGGAAGGTTGCGCTCGTACGGCGTGGTGCGGAAGTGCTCGTCGACCTCCCGGAACCCCGCCAGCAGGTCGTGGAAGGCGTCCGGCCCGATGGCCACCATGAGCGACAGCCCGATGGCCGACGGGTACGAGTAGCGCCCGCCGACCCAGTCCCAGAACTCGAACATGTTGGCCGGGTCGATCCCGAACTCGACCACCTTGGCCCGGTTCGTCGACACAGCCACGAAGTGGTTGGCCACCGCCGCCTCGTCGCCCAGGGCGTCGAGCAGCCACCGGCGGGCGGTGGTGGCGTTGGTGAGGGTCTCGACGGTGGTGAAGGTCTTGGAGCAGACGACGAACAGGGTCTCGGCCGGGTCGAGGTCGTGGGTGGCCTCCCAGACGTCGTCGCCGTCGACGTTGGAGACGAACCGGAACGTCATCGACCGGGGGCTGAAGTCCCTGAGCGCCTCGTACGCCATCGCCGGACCGAGGTCGGAGCCGCCGATGCCGATGTTGACCACGTTGCGGATGGCCCGGCCGGTGAAGCCCCGCCACTCGGCGTCGCGCACCCGGCGGGCGAAGTCGGCCATCCGGTCGAGCACGGCGTGGACGAGGGGCACCACGTCGACCCCGTCGACCACGATCGAGGCGTCGCGGGGCGCCCGTAGGGCCACGTGGAGGACGGGTCGGTCCTCGGTGAGGTTGATCCGCTTCCCGGCGAACATGTCCTCCGTGCGCTGGCGCAGCCCGGCCCGCTCGGCGAGGGCGACCAGCAGGCCCAACGTGTGCGAGGTGACCCGGTTCTTGGAGTAGTCGAGGTGGAGATCGCCGGCGTCGGCCACCATCGCCTCGCCCCGGCCGGGATCGGCCGCGAACAGGTCCCGGAGATGGACGTCGGCCAGCTCGTGGTGGTGCTCCACCAGGGCCGCCCACTCCGGCGTTCGCGCGATCGGGGTCATACGGGCATGGTCATACGGGCGGCCATGATCGCGCAGAGAGGCCCCGGTCCCCCGGGGCCTCTCGTCGTGGATCTGGTTCGGACTTAGATGACGTCGTCGTGGTAGACGCGGCGACGGGGGCCGTAGTCCTCGACGACGGTCTCGGTGGTGCCGCCCCGGCGACCGAAGACGAGCATGGTCATGATCAGGCCGACGGCGCCGGCCACCATGAGGATCACGCCGACCGTGGCCAGGTCGAGGCCCGAGACGGTCGCATTGACGGCGAAGGTCAGGATGGCCCCGACTGCGAACAGGAAAACGCTGACACCGATACCCATGTGGGTCCTCCTTGGTTGATCGGCCCGCCGGACGGCGGGCACGGCTGGTAGATGGGGGTTAGTTCTCGAGGCCCTCGGCGGCCGCGGCCAGGCGGAAGGGCTCGATCTCCGTGCGCTGGCGCTCGCCCCGGGCGATCAGGCTCCGAAAGTCGACGCCGTCCAGCCCGCTCTCCTTGAGCTGGGCCAGCGCCTTCCAGAGCAGCACCTTGCCTTCGATGCCGATCGACAGGGTCTCCAGCTGCATCAGGCGGGTGGTGGCGGCGCTGCGGGTGACGCGCTCGTCGAAGCGGAGCCGGCTCAGGCGCTCGATCATCCAGCCGGCCGCCTGCTTGACGGGGCTGGCCTCGATGCCGAGGTCGGACGCGATCTGGTCGAGGGTGTTGCGGTCGTCCTCGATGTCGGTCGCCAGACGACCCATCAGCTCTCCCAGCGGCGAGCCTTCGTTCTCCGCCCGGATGCTCCCGACCAGCTCGATGGCGGCCTTGGAGCCGGCCAGATGGTCGTTGACGTAGGCGGACAACGTGGACTGCAGCGTGGTGGTCGTTTGCGTTGACATGCCCCCCTACGTACCCGTCGGGGACCGCCGGGAACCCCCCGTCTCAGGTCGCGGTGGGGTGACGGGGCTGGTAGAGCAGCATTTCGAGGCCGCCGGGGAGCACCATGGTGGCGGCCACGCCCCATCCCACCGACTGCGGCTCGCCCTTGAACTCGATGCCCTTGGCCCGCAGGTCGGCGATGGTGGCGTCGACGTCGTCGCACATCAGCGACAGCTCGTGACGGGTCGTGTCGGCCGGGTGGACCCCCACCTCGGCCGGGGGGAGGGCGAAGATCAGCCACCCCTCGCCGGCGTCGACATGGCCCCACCCGAAGACGTCGCGGAGCACCGTCCGCAGCGCCTCCGCCTCGGGGGTGTAGAGCAGGACGTGGGCGCCGGTGATGGCCATCGGCCAATGGTAGGGCGGGGTCCCGGGCGGGTGGCCCCCCCCCGGCCGCGTAGGGTCGGGGAGATGGAGCCGATCGAGGGGGTGGCGACGGCCACCGCCGGGTTTGTCGGGCGGGCGGCGACGGGGCCGGTGGGCGAGGCCCGCCTGGTCACCGGCTTCGTCGAGTTCGTCTCGCTCTTCGGCGACCTCGAGCCGTGCGCCGGCCGACCGGCGTACCTGGCCCACGCGGCCCGGGCCTTCTTCCTGAACGGCGGGCGGCGGCTGTATGTGTCCCGAGCCGGGGCTGACGACGGCTTGGCCGACGCGCTCGACGTCCTGGCCCGGGTCGACGAGATCGCCCTGGTGGCCGCCCCCGACGCCGCCACCCGGGGTACGGTCGAGGAGGGCGCGGCCGCGGCCGCCGAGTTGATCGCCCACGCCGAGGAGTCACAGCGCTTCGCCCTGGTCGACGCCCCTGCCGGCAGCTCGGTCGACGACGTCCGCCGGTTCCGGGCCCGGTTCGACTCCGGCCACGCCGCCCTCTACCACCCGTGGGTGATCGGCGAGGAGGCGCTGGGCGGCCTCACCCTGCCCCCGTCGGGGTTCGTCGCCGGCGTCTACGCCCGGGGGGACGAGGCGGGCGGCGTGCTCAAGCCCACGACGGGCGACGCGGTCGCGGCTGTGTCCGGCCTGGAATCGGTGGTCGACCCGGCCGAGCAGCGCGCGCTCAACCCGGAAGGGGTCAACGTGCTGCGGGCCTTCGAGGGGGAGGGCATCCGGGTGTGGGGTGCCCGCACCATGAGCGCCGACCCCGAGTGGAAGTACATCAACGTCCGCCGCTACCTCATCTACCTCGAACGTTCCCTCGACCGGGGCACCCAGTGGGCCGTGTTCGAGCCCAACGGCGAGGAGCTGTGGGCCACCGTCCGGCGCACGGTCGAGGACTTCCTCGGGGCCCAGTGGCGGGTGGGCAGCCTCCAGGGCCGCCGGCCGGAGGACGCCTACTTCGTCCGGTGCGACCGCACCACCATGACCCAGGACGACCTCGACCGGGGCCGGGTGATCGTGAACGTGGGGGTGGCCCCGTTGCGGCCGGCCGAGTTCGTGATCTTCCGCATCGGCCAGTGGACGGCCGACGCCCCACCGCCGCCGTAGCCGGCTCGCCCCCCGCCCGCGCATCGCCCGCCCGGGGTACCCCTGCGGGTGTAGGCGGGCGTGTCTACGTCCCGCCGTCCCTGGCTTCGGACCCGCCCCGCAGCATGGCTCGCACGGTGACGATGGTGTCGGCGTCGGCCGGGTCCTTGTCGTCCCGGTAGCGGCGGACCCGTGCGAAGCGGAGGGCCACTCCCCCGGCGTAGCGGGTCGACGCCTGGACCCCGTCGAGGGCGATCTCCACCACGAGGGGCGGGTCGATGTCGACCACGTGCCCTCGCCGGCCCGACTCCCGGGCCAGGAACTGCGCCGTCTGCCACTCGAGGACGGCGTCGGTGAGGCCCTTGAACGTCTTGCCCACCATCACGAACCCGCCCTTCGGGTCGCGGGCGCCCAGGTGGAGGTTCGACAGCCATCCCCGGCGGCGGCCGGTCCCCCACTCGGCAGCCAGGACGACGAGGTCGAGGGTGTGCACCGGCTTCACCTTCCGCCACGCCGCCCCCCGCCGGCCGGCCTCGTAGGGCGATCCCACCGCTTTCACCATCACCCCCTCGTGACCGGCGGCCAGGGCGCCCGCCTGGAAGTCGAGGGCGGCGTCGAGATCGTCGGTGGCCAGGACCGGCACCCGGGGGGCGTCGATCCGATCGAGGGCGGCCGAGCGCTCGTGCAGGGGCCGGTCGAGGAGGTCGACGCCGTCGAGGTGGAGGCAGTCGAAGAACCACACGCCGAGCGAGGCTCGTCCCGGTGGCCCCGTCCGCCGGCCGAAGCTGCTCATCGTCTCCTGGAAGGCCTCCGGGCCCTCGTCGCTCACGCCCAGGATCTCCCCGTCGAGCACGACCTGGTCGACGGGGAGCTCCCGCAGGAGGTGGACGACGGCGGGCAGGCGGTCGGTGACGTCGTTCAGGTTGCGGGTGTACAGGCGGACCTCGTCGCCCCGGCGATGGGCCTGGACGCGGGCGCCGTCGAGCTTCCACTCGATCTGGGACGGGCCGAGCTCGGCCAGGGCGGAGGCGACGTCAGGCGAGGTCGAGGCGAGCATGGGGAGCACCGGGCGGAGCATGTCGAGGCCGATGGCGGACAGGCCGGGCTCGCCTTCGGTGAGGGCGACGACCGCCACCCGGGCCAGGTCGCCGGCGAGCATGGCCGCCCGCCTGATGGTGGCGAGGGGGACACCGGCGGCCTGGGCCACGGCGTCGGTCATCACCCCCTCGAGGGCGCCCTGGCGCAGGTCGCCGATGAGGAGCCGGCGGACGAAGTCGGCCTCGGCGGCGGTGGCCCGGCCGAACAGGTCGCCCAGCAAACCCAGCCGGCGGCCGCCGGAGCCCTCACCGACCAATGCCTGCAACTCGGTGATGGCCCGGTCGAGCTCGAGGATCTCGATCGACGGTTCACCGGCCGGGGGCGGGTCGACGGCCCCCAGGGTGGCCCAGCCGATGCCGATCTTGCCCTGCCGGGGGCGGCCGACGAGGAAGGCGACGGCCGGCTCCACCTCCTCCGGCCCCAGCCGCCGGAGGAGGTCGGCCAGGCTCACGACCTTGGCCGACCGAGCCCGGGTGGAGCCAACCGCCTCCGACGTCCGCACCACCTCGGCCAGCAGCACCCGGCCACGGTACGGGCTACACGCCGGTCACGGCGTCGTCGCCGGCGGGCGGGTCCTGACCGGCCAGCCGCTGCTCGATCGCTTCCAGGCGCCTTAGCACCTCGTCCAGGCGCTCGGCCACGGGGTCGGCGTCTGCTCCTGCTCGTCCTCCTGGTCCTGCTCGACGAAGAAGGCGGCGATGTTGGCGGTCAGGATGCCGAACAGGGTGATGCCGGTGGCCATGAGGAGGGCGGCGATCCCTTTCCCGGCCGGCGTGACGGGGAAGGTGTCGCCGTAGCCGACGGTCGTCACCGTGGTGATCGCCCACCACAGCGCATCCCCGAACGTGCCGATGTTCCCCCCGGCCCCGTCCTCGACCGCCAGCATCAGGGCGGCGGCGCCGACCACCGCCACGAGAGTGATGAGCAGGGCGTAATGGAGCTTGTGGCGCACCAGGAGGCGACGGCCCTGCTGTCCCGCCTCGCTCAGCACAGTCACCAACCGGGTGAGCCGCAGCAGGCGGACCGCCCGTGCCGACCGGACGACCCGCAGGGGCCGGAGCAGTGGCAGGAGGATGATCAGGAGGTCGGGCCACTCCCGCCGGACGAAACGCCAACGCTGGTCCGTGAGCGCGAGCCGGACGACGTATTCGAAGGCGAAGGCGGCCCAGATGAACCAGTCGGCGGCGAGGAACGACGACTGCACCCCGGACGGCAGGTCCACCACGAGGGGCAGGACCAGGAGCGGCACCATGAGCAGGGCGAGGATGAGAAGCGGCAGCTCGACCGCCCGCTCGAACCGTTCCAGGGCGGCGTGACGTTCCTCGGGCTCCACGCCGACGATGATGGCCGTTCGGTGTGCCCGACGCCCACCCGCCGCCGACCGGTCGAGGCCGATCGGGTACAGGGTGAGGCGGTGACCCGCACCCATCACGACCTTGGCCGTGAGCTTCCGCCAACCGCGCGACCAGGCGTCGGAGGGCTTGGCGAAGCCCACCAGGCCGGCCACGACCGCACCCTCATCGGCGCCGGGAGGGATCGCCGCTCCACCTGGATCGATCTGCTCTGCAACGACTCCCGCGGCTTCGAGGCGTACTACGCGGCCGCCGAAGAGGCGATGAAGGACATCGGCGCCCGGCCCCACCTGGGCAAGGACTGCCGAGACCACGGCAAGGACGACCTCATGCAGGTCCACGGCGAGCCCTTCGCCCACTTCCTCCGCATGAGGGAGGAACACGATCCCGCGGACCGGTTCGTCAACGAGTTCACGGCGAGGCTCTTCCAGGACTGAGGCCCGCCGGCCTCGCCGCGGAGGCGTCCAGCCCGGTCGGTCGAGGCCGGGGCCGTGGCCGAGGCGGGCTCCGGGCGGGGCCGGGCGCCTCCCACGCATTCGAGGTCGGCCTTCTCCTGGGCGGTGTGAGCGTCGATCGTGGCCGCTCTCCACTGCGGCGCGGGCCTCGAGCGCCTCGAGGGGGCTCAACCCCGAGGCAGAGCAGGCCGGGGAGCGGCCGATCGAGCGCCTCGCGAGGACCGGGCGCGTCGGCCGCCCTTTCGCCGCCAAGGGGTGGAGGCGGCCGCCGCGGCAGTCTGAGTCCGCTCAGTAGCTGAACGTGAAGTCGTAGCAGTAATCAACGGATGGGGACTCGATGTCGGTCGCCTGGTCTTTGACGTTCAGCTCGGTGCCCGAATAGCGCAGAATGTCGTAGTACACGTTGCCGGGTGCCAGCGGTTCGAAGAAGAACGACTGGTTCTCCCCGTTCTCGGCCAGGATCCGACCCGCTCGCTTGGCGTCCTCGCAGGAGGTGAGTGGCGGCTCAAAGGTCCAGATCGTGAGCCGAAGCCGGTAGGGCATTGCCTCGCCGAGGCCATTGCGTATGAGCACCTGCACCGAAAGGTCCTTCGGCAGCCTGCCCGCGTTCTCGACCGTCGTGGCCGCGCTGTCTATCCGATCCATGCGGACGACGACCATGTCGAGCTCGTCGGGGCTGAAGTCGAGGCGGTTGGCGAGGTGCTGCAGGACGTTACGCTCCCTCGCGTCGAACGCACTCGGGTCCTTCAGGGCCAGGGGTCGCTCCACGGGCACCTGCGCGTCCCCCGTGATGTCGTCCAACTCCTGCTGGGTGATCGTGGCGCTGGCGCCGGCTACCGTCCCCTGGTCGCGCCTCGTAGGGGTTTCGTCGTCGAAGGGAATCACCAGCGCGCCGGCGGCCGTGGCCACGACCAGCCCGCCGCCCACGAGCGCGGCCTGGACCGGGTGTGCCAGGAGGCGGGCGATCAGTCCGGTCCGCGGTCGGCGCACCGGCGCTTGTGGGAGGTATGGCCGCGGCTCGGCCGCCGGCAGTCGGACGTAATCCCGCACCGGCTCGGTCGCACCGAAGGACCCGTTTCCTCGCCATCCCGGCACCGAGGCGACGTGGTCGACCGTCTCCGGGACAGAGAGCGGCGCCGCCGATGTCCCCTCCTCCTGCATGTGGCGCGCCGACTCCCGGATCCGGTCGAAGATCGACTCCCCACTCGTCGGCGACTCCCTGGTCCCGGTCCCGTTGCCGTCGATGGGGATCCGGTCGGGTGCGCGCTGCGGCGGCGCCTCGGGAGCCGGCGACGGCTCTGTCGGGCGACGGGGCGGCTTGAGCTTGATCTCCTTGATGGAAGGCCCTTCCCGGCGCCCACTGCGGGCCACGATCAACCTCGACCCCAAGCCACGATCGAGCACTCGAGCGGTCTCATTGGGCGCCACTGCCCCGACACCCTTGGCCAGGTAGGCGAACAGCTCGGCCCCGTCGACGTAGCCGTTGCCGTCGCCGTCTGCCTCGCCGTCACGAAGGCCGCGGTTGAGGATGGCCGCAAGGTCGGGGGCGTTCGCCGATGGGCCGTCCCGCAATACCTCCGGTGCGCTGATCATGGCCCGGCCCGTGCCCGGTAGGAGGCTGTCGAGGTCGAGCCAGGCACCCGGGCGAAGGCCGCCATCGTCGAACGACGCGGTGTAGGGACAGTCGAGGATGACGACGACCCGGTCTGTTCCGCACCTCCGGATCTGGTCCAGCAGGAACGCGGCCGGGACCGAGGCCGACTGAGGCGACGCGAGCGACGTGTCGGTCGTCGCGAAGTACAGCTCACCCCCTTGGTGGATCGCCACGCAGGACACGTACAGCAGCAGGTAGTCGCTCGATCGACGATCGGCGAAAAAGCGTTCGATCTCGTCCATGGCGACCCGGGCCGTTTGATCGGCCACGGGCGGGGGCTCGTCGTAGTTGCCGATGTCAGGGTCGAAGAGGGGGTCGACGAGGGACGACACCCGTCCGGCCGGCCGGGCCAGGGCTTGGAGCGTGTGGTCGTCGTAGACGCTGGTGGTCACGATGAGCGCCGACCGGCGTGCACGCATTGCCAGCCCGGCGGCCATGGACGGCAGCGGTGTATCGCCCGTCACCGCCGCCCGCGCGCCTTCGACTTTCGTCGACAATCGTCCGCCACCAAAGCCAAAAGTGGTGTTCGGGAACTCCGCCATTCGTGTTCCTCCCGCCGTTCGAGGTAACGATCCCGTCCGCATCCTACGCTCGCGGATGGCCGTCGGCTAGGGCTTCCTTTGTACTTCCCGGTCCCCCCACTGAGGGGGGGCACGGTGATGAATCCTCTGGCTCCTTCCACAGAACTGGAGACCACCACCCTGACCCTTTGGCGGGATCGTCTACGGCGCGGCGGTGGGCGACCTCGTGCCCGAGGCGGTCGATCGTCCGCCGGCGGGGACTGTCACGGTCCCGGAGTCACGCTCGTCCGCTGTCAGCCGGCGGCGGCCGCTCCTTGATCCCGTCCCGGCACAGACGGACGACCTCGGCGACGCGCGCCGCCCGAACGTCGGGACGGCGCTTGGTGGCGTCGATCCAGCGCAGGTACGCCCTCCGGTAGAACTGGGCCAGGGAGTCGAAGAAGGCGGCTGCCTCGGGGTCGTCCTCCAGGGCTGCGGCGACGTCGGGGGCGAGGTCCTCACGCTGCGGACCTTCGGGCGCCAGCACCACCGTCACCGTGTCACCGGCGGCGACGCCGCGATCCCGCCACCACGCGGGGCCCATCCGGATGGCCCAGCCGTCGTGGATCTTCTCCACCACTGCCCGCACGTCCATGCCCTCGACCGCCCCCGACACGTGGTGGACCGGCTTGGGCCCCCATGCCTCGTCCGGGTTGAACGGGACGGGAATGACGACCCGGCTGCCAACGGCGGCCACCACCGCGGTGAATGTCCGGGACCGATCCACCGCGGCAATCGTCGCGCGCACGTCGCCAGCTCGCGGGCACCGTTCTTGGAGCCGGCCGACTTCGCCCACGCCGGACCGCCGGACGCCGGCTACCCCACCGGATGGTTGTAGGCCGAGCTCATCCGGTCGAGGTCGGGCAGGGTCAAGCCGTTGAAGGTGCAACGCCCGGGGGAGAATCCCGGGAACATCGCCGACCCCGGGTTGGTGAGGTTGTCGTCGAGCCCGAGGGCGCTGACGAACCCGAACACCACCAGGGTGAACTTGTCGCCGGTGCACAGCGGGTCGACGACGCTCGGCCGGAACATGGTCACCGCGTTGGTGATGTGCTCGTTGAAGTCGACGTTGATCCCCGTGAACCCGGGATCACCCGGGCTCGAGTCGGGATCGAGTGCCTCGCTCTTGCAGAGCACGAGGAACTGGGGCGGTCCCAGGGCGCACGGGTTGCCTGCCGCGAAGTTGATGTTCTGGTAGTAGAGCATCACCGGGTAGTTGCCGTTGTAGCCGTTGTGGAGGTCGTTCATCACCCGCGAGAGAACCTGGATCCACTGGCTCAGGGCGGGATCGTTGGTGTTGTCGATCACCGCAACCGACCGGTAGTAGGGGTTGGCGGGCGCGACCGAGAGGTACGGGTTGGGCCCAAAGTGGGCCGGGAAGAACGTCGAGTCGAACACGTCCGCCCGGGCCGGCGAAGGGACCACCGCCGGCATCGCCATCGCCACCGCCATCAGAACGACACTGCCAATTCGCTTCCGTCGCCGTTCCACGTTCGCCGTCCTCTCGTGGTTGCCTTGCCCACAGGATACGCGTCGGACTGGTGTGTCGTCCGTCGTCGACCGCCCTTCCCGAAGGCCACGTGGGTCCAGGCGGGCGATCGGATCTGCCGTCGGGTCAGCCGATCGGCTTGACGGCCAGCCCGCCGTAGAAGGCGACCGGGGGATCGAGAGGACTCTCCCTGCCGCCCCACCGGGCCACCGGAACGATGCCCTCGGGCGTCGGTCGCCACCGGCCGAGCAGCCCGGCGAAGGATGACGGCTCGCGCATGTGGAACGCCGGACCCATCATGGCCAGCGCCTCCGGGTAGCTCGCCAGCAGATCGGTGTCGAAGTCGAACGCGAGGTAGCTCCCGGTCGGCACGGCGTCGTACAGGTCGTCGAAGGTGCGGGCCAGTCGCTCGTCGTCGAGGAAGGCGGCCAACCCGAGAAACACCAGGCCCACCGGATCACGGCCCCATCCAGGGAGGGAATCGGCCAGAACCGCAGGGTCGATTGAGCCGATGTTGGCGGCGTCGCCGTACGCGTAGACAGCCCTGGTCGACCCGGAGAGGATTTGGCGGCCAAGCGCGATGTTGGCCGGATCGATGTCGGTGTAGAGCACCCGGGCCCCCGGGGCAACCTCGTGGACGTTGCCCTGCGTGGGAATGCCCGCGCCGAACACGAGGAACTCCCCGATGCCGAGGCTCTGGAGCTGCGTGACGGTGCGCCGGAGGAATGCCCGCAACGCGCGGAACTCGTGCGCGCACGGACCGAAGGCAGCTTCGAAGGCGTGGGCCGCGGCGACGTCGACCCGGTAATGGTGCTCGCCACCGAGCCAGTAGTCGATCATCCGGGCGGTGCTCGGCATGTCGGGCGTTTCGATTCCACCATCGGTTGCCGCCATGAACCTCACTCCGTGCGCGGGGGTCGACTCCACCGATCTTCCCCGATCGGACCTCGGTCCACGCCGCGTTCGCCCAGCCCGCATCGGGGGGCGGATTGCCAGTTTGCCCTGCGGGACGTCTCGAACGATCACGACACCGCTCACGGCTCGCAGCTCCATGAACGCTGTGTCCTGAGTGAGAAACACCAGGTCACGTCGGACCCGCCAGGCGGGCTGGAGCGCGAGTCCGCCAATCCCCCTTGCCCCGACAGGATGACGAGCTCGACCTCGTGGCCGGTCGAGCCGAACGGGATCTTCTCGTCGAGCAGGAGCCTCAAGAGGGCGCGCTCACCGCCGGTGGGAGATGGGCGGCGAAGGCGAGGGCGCTGAGAACTTGCTCCCGCGAGAGAACTGGTACGCTTACACCGTCCGTGGTCTCACCAGGGGCGATGCGGCCATAACGGTGGCGACGTCGACGCTCGTGGCGGTGATGCAGGTCTTGCCGGACCGGATCGCGGGACCATCGTGATGCCCGGGAGGATCTCCATCATGGTTGGCGACCCGGTGTTGATCCCCGTACCTCTGCCGTGAGGACTCAAGTTCGAGCCAGACGCCCTTGTCAATGTCGAAGCGTGTCCGCAGGTGAGAGCGTGTGCGGCAGTCGTCGGTCGTCAGGCACCGGCACCGGTGAGGCACCAGGGAAGGCACCAGAGTCAGGGCGAGAGCGACGTACGGTGGCCGAGTGTCCGTGCTCGACCCCCGGCAACAGCTGGCCATCGATTCAGAGGCGAGGATGGCCGTTGGCTTCATCCAGCAGGGTGTACTCGCCCTGGGGGACCTCGACGGTGGAAACAACTTCCGTCAGTTGCCGATGCAGCCGTTGTCGATCGGCTGGAGCGGTTCTTCAAGCTGACGATCGCTCTGGCTGAACTCGAACAACTCGGAGCATTGCCGACCAGCATGAAGACGTTCGGACACAACCTCTCCCGGCTGCCTCCTCGCCTCGTAGAACTCGCCAGGAAGTCGGCCACCTACGTCGCCCGACCCGCCTGCGCCGCCGATCTGGACTTCCTCTCCACCGACGCCGACCTGGCCTCGTTGCTCCGCACCCTCTCCACCTATGCGCAGCAGGGCCGCTACCACCACCTGGAGACGGTCCTGGGTCAGGCCGTCGCCCCCGACCCCGACGACGAGTGGCGTCAGATCGAGATGAGGTACCTCGACGGGCTGCCCCACTGGAAGGCGAAGATGGCGACACCAGAGTTCGCCGGGTTCTACGCCGAGATGGCCGGTTGCCTCACCACAACCGTCCAGCGCTGTGCACGAGCCCTCAGCCGGATGTGGACGCTGGACCCCCTGGGCCAACCCGGCCGTCGTTACACCGGTGTCGTCCGGCCGTTCCTCTTCCTCATGGATGCGGACCTTGGGACCCCTTCACGGCGTCGGTCGTAGCCCCAGGCGTGGGGCGACTCAGCCGCCGTACGAGTGGCCGCCGGGGTCCTCGAAGGACAACTGGTAAAGAGACTCCGCCCGCCACGTCGTCCATGGCGAGGACCGAGCGGTAGATAGATCCGGCAGCCCTGCCAGGCACCCGCCGGGCGCCCTGTCAGGACAAGAGTTTCCGCTGGTGGGACGCCCGTTCAGGCCCGGGGACTGGGGTGGGCGACCGGGGTGTTCTTCCCCGCACATCTGCCGTGTGAAGGCTTCCCGAGGCACCCCTGCCACCTGCGCAAAGGCCCTTCTACCTGCGGTGTTGTGGTCCAACGGTACCCACCCGCATCCCACGTTTACCCTCGAGATGTTGTCCAGATGTTGTCCCGGACCAGACCGACCCCGCCGTGGTAGGGCTGGTGCGCCGCCCGCCCGGTGTCCCGCTCGGCGTAACGGGCGTGGCGGCCCCTGAGAGGCCGGACCCTCAGACGCAGCAGGTGTCGTCCAGCGCATCCGCACGCCAGGTCCTCACGGCTTCCGTGCTGGCAAGCGCAGCGATGAGGAGTCCCGCTGTCGGGTCGGCCCACCACCATCCCAGAGTGGCGTTGAGGCCGAGGCCACCTAACAACACCGCCGAGAGGATTGCGCACAGGCGGGTCTGGTTAGCCTCGGATGCCGCTGCCTGCGAACCGAGGACAGGAGCAAGGCGGCGCTTAGCACGAGCCAGGACCGGCATGACCAAGAGTGACACCGCAGCGAGCACGATCCCGACGACGGTGGCCTCGGGTTGGTGGCGACCGATCAGGTCACGCACGCTCTCGACACCCACGTAGGCGGCGAGAACAGCGAATGACACAGCGATCAGGCGGGTGGCCCGTCGGTCGAAGTCAGCCGTACAGCCAGCTTGATTCTCCTTGGCCAATCGCCACATCAGGATCACGGCCGCCGACACCTCTATGCCCGAGTCCAGTCCAAAGCCGACAAGGCTCACGGACCCGGCGAAGATGCCGGCAACGACGGCGATCACGCCCTCCGCCACGTTCCAGCCAATTGTCACACGGTTGAGCAATCGAGATCGCCGAACTGCGGCCGACCGGACCTTGGGATCCTGGAGTCGGATGGTCACAGACGGAACGTACCGCCCCACGATCCCAAGGGCGCCCAACCCCCCGCCGGTGGCGCTTGCGAGCCGCCTTGGTCCGAGCCGTCGGGCGCGTAATGGCCGATGGCTGCCGGGGCGTGGTGGATGCCAAAGCGATTGATGACGCACGCAGGATAAAGTTTGCCAATCGAGACGAAACCTGGGGACGCATGATGGAGAGCGGCCCCCTCTGCCCGGCTTCCGTCATCCGGGACATTTCGCTCTTCGGCTTGGCGGGCGAGCTTTGCCCTACTGCGCTACAGCAGCACCCACGGTACCAACGCAGCCGCCAATGCAAGCCGGCCACAAGCACTCTTTCCTCTATATACGTTGTCCCGGCGTTGTCCCGGCCAACTTCCGACCGAGCGAATTCAGCGCCCGCAGGTGCCGCGGCCTGCGGTTTTAGGGGTGGGCGACCGGGGTGTTGATCCCCGTACTTCTGCCGTGTGAAGGCAGCGCTCTACCGTTGAGCTAGTCGCCCGTGAAGGAGGCCTGGGGCTCCTTCGACCACGATAACGCAGGCTCGGCGGCCCGCAGCGGGGCTCGGAGGGTGGCGGTGAGGCCGGCCGGGCGGCGAGCAGGGTTGATCACCATGCGCACGCCGGTGACGACCATCCCTCGATGCCACCCGGCCAGGCCGAACAGGCCGTCGGAGTCGGGCGCGGTGATCTCGACCCGGGCGGGGCGGGCGTGGCCCCGCATGCGACCCCCGACCACGACCAGCCCGTCGGCCCGCCGTTGGAGCGATCGCACCGGCGCCACCATGGGCACCGACGGTCCCGACGGGACGCCCCTCACCACGACGTCGCGGTCCTCCCAGGCCAGCGTCCGCTCGTCGGCGTCGGCCAGCCAGCGCAGCGTGCCCAGTTCCTTGGGCAGGCCCCAGTTGAGGCGTCCCCCCCGCCTGGACTCGGGCGAGTCGACGACCATGAGCGTCACGCACAGCCCGATGCGGGCGCCCACCCGGGCCGGCTGAGCCACCGAGAGCTCGAGATAGGGACCGACGGGCGACTCGGTGAAGCGGGCCGCGGCCACCACCAGGGGGCCGGGCACCGGATGCAACCCGACCGGCAGCGGGGGCCGGAACGACGGGCGCCGGACCAGGGCCACCACGCACTCGCCCGCCAGGTCCCAAGGTGCTGCCGGCGGTGTCGTGGACCCCACTCCGCCACGCTAACCGGGCGCCGCCCGTGTCCGACCCCGCCCGGCGAATGTGGTGGAATCGACGCCCGTGCGGATCGCAATCATCGCGCCCCCGTGGGCACCCATCCCGCCCCGCCTGTACGGCGGTATCGAACAGGCAGTCGACGCCGAGGCCCGGGGCGTGGCGGCGGCCGGGCACGAGGTCCTCCTCTTCACCACCGGCGACTCGACCTGCCCCGTGCCCCGCCGGTGGCTGCTGCCGGAGGCGGAGGGCGAGCGCATGGGCGTCGCCGTTCCTGAGGTCCGCCACGTGCTCGCCGCCTACCAGGCGGTGGAGGGCTTCGACGTCGTCCACGACCACACCATCGTCGGGCCGGCGATGGCCGCCCGGTGGGGCCCGGCGTCGGGCCTGCCCCCGGTCGTCAGCACCATCCACGGGCCCCTCGACGGTGAGCTGGCCGACGTCTACAGGCGTATCGGCGACACCGTCGGGCTCATCGCCATCTCCCACGCCCAGGTCAAGCCCGCGCCCGACGTCACCATCGCCCGGGTCATCCACCACGGCGTCACCGCGAGTGAGTTCCCGTGGGGCGACGGCAGCGGCGACTACTTCCTCTTCCTGGGCCGGCTGGCAGCCGACAAGGGCGCCCACCGGGCCATCGCCGCGGCCGAGAAGGCCGGCGTCACCCTCATCCTGGCCGGCAAGGTGCGGGAGAAGGCGGAGAAGGAGTACTTCGAGCAGGAGGTCGCCCCCCACCTGAGCGACACCATCCGGTTCGTGGGCGAGGTTCCCCACGACGAGAAGCTGCGCCTGCTGGCCGGGGCCCGGGCCACCCTGTTTCCTATCCGGTGGAACGAGCCGTTCGGGCTGGTGATGATCGAGTCGCTGGCCTGCGGCACGCCGGTGCTGGCCTACCCCGAGGGGGCGGCGCCGGAGGTGATCGTCGACGGCACCACCGGGTTCATGGTCGACGGCGAGGCGGAGATGGCGGATGCGATCGCAAGCGTGGGCGAGATCGACCGCCACGCCTGCCGGGCGGCGGTGGAGGACTACTTCTCGGTCGACCGGATGGTGCGGGAGCACGTCGAGCTGTTCGAGAACGTGGTGGCGGGCCGGGTTGCCCAAGCGCCCGGAGATCAGGCGCCCGGAAATCAGGCGCACGGAAATCAGATGAGCGGCAACGGCAGCTCGGGCGGTTCGGGTGGCCTCGGTGGCGTCGGCGGCCCGTCCGAGGGCAGCGGCGGCTCCACCCTCCAGTCCTGACGGGCGACGATCCCCTCCTTGTAGAGCCTGGCCCCGATGCGGGTGCGCAGTTCCCTCGCCACGCGCACCCGGTTGCCGGTGCTGGTCTTGACCTCCACCCGCACCGTCACCCCCTCGGTGCCCATCGCCTCCACGCCCAGCACCTGGGGCTTCTCCAGCAGGATCTCGGCCCAGGCCTCGTCGGTGGCCAGTCGGTCGACCTCGTCGGTGATGGCGGTGATGGCCCGGGCCAGGTCGGCGCCCTTGGGGACGACGATGTCGACCACCGCCCGGGCCCAGTCCTTGGCCGCGTTGCCCACCATGCGGATCTCGCCGTTGGGGACGAACCACACGGTGCCGTCGTTGGCCCGGATCGACGTGACCCGCAGGTTCACCTCCTCCACGTGGCCGGTCACCGCGCCGACGGTGATGAGGTCGCCCACGCCGTACTGGTCCTCGGCCAGGATGAAGAACCCCGACACGAAGTCCTTCACCAGGCTCTGGGCCCCGAAGGCCAGGGCGAGGCCGACGATGCCCGCGCCGGCGAGGAGGGGGCCGAGGTTGAGCCCCACTTCGCCCGCGATGAGCAGGATGGCGACGGTCCAGATGGCCACCCGCAGGGTGCTGGCGGCCACGCCCGCGAGGGTGGTGGCCCGCTGCTCGGCTCGGGCCGACTTCTCGGCGACGGGCGTGGTCCGCCCCAGGCCGGTCACGACCCGAACCGCCAGCTTGGCGCCGAAGCGGCTGAGGATGATCGCGGCCACGAGGATGAAGGCGACCCTGAACGGTCCCTCGATCAGGGACTCGACGGTGCTGGCCGCAGACCCCTCCAGGCCCAGCTTGTGCAGGGCCTTGCAGACCAGGTCGCGGGTCTGGCAGTCCATCCGCCGCCAGCCTCTCACGACGCGGATGAGCGTTCGGTGAAGTGTTCGACTAAAGAAAGAGGGTGATCAGAGAGGCCCTGGCCGGGCAGCGCATCGGTATCACCGGCGCCACCGGGTTCCTGGGCACCGCCCTCGTCGAGCGGCTGCTGCGCTCGGTGCCCGACTGCGAGCTGGTCCTGCTCATCCGGGGCGGGCGCCGCACGAGCCCCGCCACCCGCGCCAAGCGGGAGCTGTTCGGCAACGACGCCTTCCGCCGCCTGCGGGCCGAATGGGGCAGCCGAGTTTCGACGCCAATGTCGCCCGCCGGGTCCACGTGGTCGCGGGCGACGTGTCGGTCGACGGCCTCGGCCTCGACGACGACGGCCGGGCCCTGTTCGCCACCTGCACCACCGTCATCCACTCCGCGGCCCGGGTGAGCTTCGACTCCCCCCTCGACGCGGCCGTCGAGGTCAACCTGGTCGGCCCTCTCCGGGTGCTGGAGGCCGTACGCGAATCCGCCGTCGCCACCGGCCAACCGCCCGCCCACCTGGTCACCGTCTCCACCGCCTACGTGGCCGGCAGCCGGCGGGGCCTGTCGCCCGAGGCCCCCCTGAGCGAGACCCCGTTCAGCACCGAGGTCGACTGGCGCAACGAGGTGGCCGCCGCCCGTCGCACTCGGGCCGACGCCGACGCCGAGAGCCGCCGCCCCGAGCTGTTGGCTCATTTCACCAAAGAGGCCCGGGACGAGCTGGGCGCGGCCGGCCCCCCACTGCTGGCGGCCAAGGCGGAGAAGCGGCGGGAGGCGTGGCTGTCGGACTGGATGGTGGAGGCCGGCCGCCAGCGGGCCAAGGCCCTGGGGT
This sequence comes from uncultured Acidimicrobiia bacterium, assembly GCA_963836205.1. Classification (GTDB taxonomy): domain Bacteria; phylum Actinomycetota; class Acidimicrobiia; order Acidimicrobiales; family AC-14; genus JAXDMK01. The sequence continues at coordinate 50,522 of CAWIIV010000008.1, forward strand.
GGCCCGACGCCTACGCCTACACCAAGGCCCTGGCCGAACGGGCCGTCCACGAGACCAAGGGCGACGTGCCGGTGAGCGTCGTACGCCCGTCGATCATCGAGTCGGCCCTGGCCGAGCCGTCCCCGGGCTGGATCCGCGGCTTCCGGATGGCGGAGCCGGTGATCATCTCCTACGGCCGGGGCCTGCTCAAGGAGTTCCCCGGCATCCCCGAGGGGATCATCGACGTCATCCCCGTCGACCTGGTGGTGGCGGCCATCATCGCCACCGCGGCCGCCGGCCCCGAGCCCGACTCAAACGTGTTCCAGGTGGCCACGGGCAACCGGAACCCCCTGCGCTACAAGATGCTCGTCGACCTGGTGCGGGAGTACTTCCAGGCCAATCCCCTCTACGACACCCACGGCCAGCCCATCGTGGTCACGCCGTGGCAGTTCTCCCGCCGGGGACGGGCCCAGAAGCAGCTCGAGCGGGGCATCAAGATGCTGGCCACGGCCGAGAAGGTGGTCAGCAACCTCCCCATCCGGGGGGAGAAGGCGGAGGTCACCGGCCGCCTCGAGGAGCGCCGCACCCTGGGCGAGCGGGCGTACGACTACGTCCGCCTCTACGGCGCCTACGCCGAGACCGAGGCCGTGTTCGACGACAGCCGGCTGCGGGCCCTGTGGGCGACGCTCGACGCCGCCGACCAGGCCGCCTTCTGCTTCGACACGACGGTCATCGACTGGCAGAAGTACGTCCAGGAGGGCCACATGCCCTCGGTCGTGAAGCAGGCCCGGGTGCGCACCACGAGCGGCGGCCGGGAGGGACTGTCCCGGTACGAGCGGGGCAAGCGGTCGGTCCTGTCCCCCGACCGCCACATCGCCGCCTTCGACCTGGAGAACACGCTCATCGCGTCCAACGTGGTGGAGAGCTACTCGTGGCTGGCCACCCGCCACAAGCCCGACGAGGACCGGCCCGCCTTCGTCATGAAGATGCTGTCCCAGGCGCCGGGGCTGCTGTCGCTCGACCGCAAGGACCGGGGCGACTTCCTCCGCCACTTCTACCGCCGCTACGAGGACGCCCCCGCCGACAAGCTCCGGGAGGACGCCAAGCAGCTGTTCAGCTACCTGCTGCTGACCAAGTCGTTCCCCGAGGGCTTCCGCCGGGTGCGGGAGCACCAGAAGCTCGGCCACCGGACGGTCCTCATCACCGGCTCCCTCGACTTCATCGTCGAGCCCCTCCGGCCGCTGTTCGACGAGATCGTGTGCGCCCGGCTGGTGGAGAAGGACGGGTATTTCACCGGCGAGCTGCTCGACTCTCCGCCCACGGGCGAGGCGAGGGCCCTGCTGATGGCGTCGTATGCCGAGGCCGAGGGGCTGTCGCTGTCGGAGTCGATCGCCTACGCCGACTCGGCCAGTGACCTTCCCATGCTGGAAGCGGTCGGACACCCCGTGGCCGTCAACGCCGAGCCCAAGCTGGCCGCCATCGCCCGCAAGCGGGGCTGGCACGTGGAGCAGTGGACCAAGTCGTCGGGCGGGGCCCAGGGTCTCCTCCCGCTGGCGCCGCGCCTGGTCGGGGGCGCCCAATGAAGGGGACACAGTGAAGGCCATCCAGGTCGTCGACTCCCTCCCCCGCTACGGGCTGGCCAAGGTGGCGGGCTCTTTGGCGCCCGGGCTGGGGGCGAAGGTGGGCCCGGTGTCATTGGTCGACGTCGACGAGCCCGGCCTGCCCGCCGCCGGCTGGCACCGGGTGCGCCCCCGGCTTTCGGGCATCTGCGGGTCCGACCTGGCCACGGTCGACGGCAAGTCGTCTCCGTACTTCCAGCCGTTGGTGTCGTTCCCGTTCGTGTTGGGCCACGAGATCGTGGGCGACCTCGACTCGGCGAGCGGCGGACGGGTGGTCATCGAGCCGGTCCTGGGCTGCGCCGCCCGGGGGGTCGACCCGCCGTGCCGGGAGTGCGCCGCCGGGCGGACCGACAACTGCGAGCGCACCGCCTTCGGCCACCTCAAGCCGGGGCTGCAGACGGGGTACTGCCACGACACGGGCGGCGGGTGGTCGACGTCGATGGTCGCCCACCAGAGCCAGATCCACCCGGTCCCCGACCAGCTCGACGACGACGCCGCGGTGATGGTGGAGCCGGCCGCGTGCGCGGTGCACGGCGTGATGGGCGCCGAAGGAGGCACGGTGCTCGTTTTGGGGGCGGGCACCCTCGGGCTGTGCGCCATCGCCGCCCTCCGCCGCTTCACCAACCCGGGCACCCTCATCGCCACCGCCAAGTACCCCGAGCAGCGGAAATGGGCCAAGGAGCTGGGCGCCGACGTGGTGGTGGAGCCCCGGGAGACGCACCGCCTGGTGCGGAGGGCCACCCGGTCGCTCAGGGTGGGCGCCAGCCTGTCGGGCGGCGTCGACGTGGTGATCGACTGCGTGGGCAGCGCCAAGTCGATCGAGGAGGACCTGGCCGTGGTCCGGCCGGGGGGCGACGTCATCCTCCTGGGCATGCCCTCGACGGTGACGGTCGACCTCACTCCCCTGTGGCACCGCCAGATCCGCGTGCGGGGGTCGTACGCCTACGGCACCGAGTCGTTCGACGGCGAGCCCCGGCGCACGTTCGACCTCGCCTTCGACCTGGTGGAGCACGCCCGGCTGGGCCGGCTGGTCTCCGCCCGCTACCCCCTCGACCGCTACCGTGAGGCCATCGACCACGCCGCCAACGCCGGATCCCGGGGCGCGGTCAAGGTGGTTTTCGACCTACGAGGAGAGAAGCGTCGTTGAGCAGTGCCCCCTTGAGAAGACGACGATGAGTCGACCTGGTTTCGTTCTGGAGGTCGACCGGTCGACGCCTCCCATCCTGTTCCACCATGGCGAGGGCTTCCGGCTGGAGAAGCTCCCGTCCGGCAGCCGGGTGGTCTATCCGGCCGAGCCCGTCACCCCCCTCGACGACCCCGAGGGCGCCATCCGCCACGCCCTCGAGCACCCCGTCGGCGACAGCGAACCCCTGCGGGCCCTCCTCCGCCCGGGGATGAAGCTCACCATCGCCTTCGACAACGAGGCGGTGCCCCTTCCCCCGATGGCCGGTCCCGACAACCGCCAACGGGTGATCGAGGCGGTCCTTGAGTTGGCGGCCGAGGCAGGGGTCGACGACGTGGTGCTCATCGCCGCCCACGGCCTGCACCGGCGGGCCACCGAGGCCGAGCTCCGGCACATGCTGGGCGACCGGGTCTACGACGCCTTCGCCCCCCACGGCGCCCTCCAGCAGCACGACGCCGAGGACCACGACAACCTGATCGTGGTCGGCAAGACGGCCGAGGGTGAGTACGTCGAGGTCAACAAGCGGGCCGCCACCTCCGACCTGCTGGTCTACGTCAACATCAACCTGGTGGCGATGGACGGCGGCCACAAGTCCACCATGACCGGCCTCGTCTCCTACCGGAGCCTCAAGCACCACCACAACGTGGTCGGCATGCAGCACAGCCGGTCGTTCATGGACCCGCCCAACTCCGAGCTGCACAACGCCACCTGGCGCATGGGCCGGGTGTTGGCCCAGCACTGCAAGGTCTTCCAGATCGAGACCACCCTCAACTCCGACACCTTCCCCAGCCAGTTCGCCTTCCTGCAGAAGCGGGAGTGGGAGTGGTCGTTGCGGGATCGGGCGACGTACCTGGCCACCGCCAAGAGCCTCGACCGGTGCCCGCCGGCGATGGCCCGCAAGATCATGCACGGGATCAAGTCGCCCCAGAAGATGACGAGCGTGCAGGCGGGCGAGGTGGAGGCGGTGCACCGGCTCACCCTGGCCGAGGTCCACCGCCAGCACTGCGTGCCGGTGGAGGGCCAGGCCGACATCGTCACCATGGGGCTGCCCTACATCGGGCCGTACAACGTCAACTCGATCATGAACCCGCTGCTGGTGATGTGCCTCGGCCTCGGGTACTTCTTCAACCTCTACCGGGGCAAGCCCCTCGTGCGGGAGGGCGGCGTGGTCATCCTCAGCCACCCCACCCGGTGGGAGTTCCACCCCGTCCACCACCCGAGCTACATCGACTTCTTCGAGCAGGTGCTGGCGGAGACCACCGACCCCCTCGAGATCGAGAAGAAGTTCGAGGACGACTTCGCCAACGACCCCTGGTACATCCACCTGTACCGCAACTCCTACGCCTACCACGGAGTCCATGCGTTCTACATGTGGTACTGGGGCGCGCACGCGTTGCAGCACGTGGGAGGGGTCATCATCGTCGGCGGCGACCCCAAGGCGGTGCGGCGGATGGGCTTCAAGCCGGCGTCGACGATGCGCGACGCCCTGGAGATGGCGGAGGACGTGGTCGGCCGCGACCCGTCGATCACCCACTTCCACGCCCCGCCGATCCTTTTGGCGGACGTCACCTGACGTGAGCCAGAAGAAGTGAGACTGCCCCGGCCCAAGTTCCCGCTGGGGCCGCCGACGTGGCCCACGCCGGTGCCCCGGCCCCCGGTGGAGCAGGAGACGGGCGCCGCCTACGACACCGCCTGGGCCCGCAAGTTCCCGGCCCGGGTGGCACGGGCGATGATCGTCGACGACGTGCTCCGGCCGGTGGCCCACCTCCTGGCCCGGCCCCAGGTCACAGGCCTCGACCGGCTCGACGACCTCGACGGGCCCGTGATCTTCGTGGCCAACCACAACAGCCACCTCGACACCACCCTGCTCCTGGCGACCATGCCCGAGAAGTGGCGCCACAAGACGGTGGTTGCCGCGGCGGCCGACTACTTCTTCCCCACCAAGTTCAAGGGGGCGCTCTCCGCGCTCACCATCGGGGCCATCCCGATGGAGCGCACCCGGGTCGACCGCCGGTCGGCCGACCTGGCCGCCGAGCTGCTGGCCGACGGCTGGAGCGTGCTGATCTTCCCCGAGGGGGGCCGCAGCGCCGACGGGTGGACCACCACCTTCCGGGGCGGCGCCGCCTACCTGGCCCTGCGCTGCGACCGGCCGGTGGTGCCGGTGCACCTCGAAGGCACCCGCAAGGTGTGGAAGCGGGGCGAGAAGCTGCCGACGCCGATAGAGAAGAAGTCGGCGGTGGCGGTGACCTTCGGGGCGCCGATGTGGCCTGAAAAGGGGGCGGATGGGAAGGTGGAAAGCTCTCGGCGCTTCGCGGGCCGGATCGAGGCCGAGGTGGCCACCCTGGCCGACGAGCAGCGCACCGACTGGTGGCAGGCCCGCAAACGGGCCGCGGCCGAGGCCACCCCCTCGCTCAAGGGCCCGGAGGCGGGCGCCTGGCGGCGGTCGTGGGCACTCGAGGGGCAGGGCCGGGCGTCGGTCTCCCGAGATTGGCCCGACTCCCCCTGACCCCGCCACGGTCGGGCCGGTCGTGACCGCGGCGCGGCTGGCGTTCGTCGTCAGCGGGGCGCCGGGCACCCCGGAAAGCCTGGCGAACCTCCGCCGCCGGTATGGCAACGTCGAGCCGGAGGACGCCGAGGTCATCGTCGCCATCGGCGGCGACGGCTTCATGATCGAGTCGCTGCACCGTTACCTGCCCCTCGACGTCCCGATCTACGGGATGCACGGCGGCACGGTCGGGTTCCTCATGAACACCTACTGCGAGGACGGGCTGCGGGAGCGGGTGCAGGCGGCCGAGCTGAGCGTGCTCCACCCCCTGCGCATGCTCGCCACCAGCGCCGACGGGACCACGGTGAACGCCCTCGCCATCAACGAGGTGTCCCTGTTGCGCCAGACCCGCCAGGCGGCCAAGGTCCGCATCACCATCGACAACACGGTGCGGGTCGACGAGCTGATCTGCGACGGGGTCCTGCTGGCCACGCCGGCGGGGAGCAGCGCCTACAACTTCTCCGCCCACGGGCCCATCATCCCCATCGGGGCGTCGGTGTTGGCCCTGACGCCGATCAGCGCCTTCCGCCCCCGGCGGTGGCGGGGTGCCCTCCTCGACTCCAAGGCCCGGGTGCGGTTCGAGACGATCGAGCACTGGAAGCGCCCCCTGAGCGCGGTGGCCGACCACACCGAGGTCCGCAACGTGCTGACGGTGGACGTGGGGGAGGACCCGAGCGTCGACCTCCGCATCCTCTTCGACGCCGATCACAACCTCGAGGAACGCATCCTCCGGGAGCAATTCACCACGTAAGCGGGCGGGGCCTTCGGGAGCCCGATGACATGGGACTCGCTTGTCTGACGTGAAGCGAGCCGACATGTCGCGGAAGGCGGGGAATGGCCCCGGATGCATGCCGCCAAGTGATTCGTACGGCCTATTCGCCGAAGCGCTCAAGTATTTCGGACCTGCTGCCGACGAAGCAGGCCAACCTGAATCACAACTTTTCGGCAACAAAGTACCGACGAAGGCGCGTGAGCGTCGGAGCTGGGGTGCTGCCGCCGGAGAAGGAGATCGATCGTGTTCTCGCGTCTTTGTCGCGCCGCGGCTGCAGTTCTGACGACCGCGGTGGTCATGGTCCTGGCCCCGGCCTCACCGGCGTCGGCCGACGTCGCCTCCGACGAGTCCCGTGTCTTGACCTTGATTCAGCAGACCCGATCGTCGGCGGGGGCGCCGGCACTGCGCGTCGACGCGTCGCTGACCTCGGTGGCCCGGAACTGGGCGGCCAAGATGGCCAGCGACGGCACCATCTCCCACAACGTCGGCATCGGATCGACGATCAAGGCGTCGAAGCTGTCCGAGAACGTCGGCATGGGTGGAAGCGTCGACATCGTGCACCAGGCGTTTCTCAACAGCCCCGGCCACCGGGCGAACATGGTCGACAAGGGCGTCAACTCGGTCGGCGTGGGCGTGGCCTGGGCCAAGGGGTACGTGTACGTGGTCCAGGACTACGCCATGCTCTCCGGCTCGTCGACGCCTCCCCCGCCCAACCGGGCGCCGGCGGTGCCGACCCTGCCCACGCCGGCCAACGCCACCGTCGTGCGCAGCGCCCCCACCCAGGCGTCGGCCCGCTACGCCGACCCCGACGGCCACTCCGGGCGGGTGTTCTTCGCGGTGACCGACGAGACGGGCAAGGTGGTGCGCCAGGCATGGAGCCCCCTCGTGTGCAACACCTGCCGGGCGTCGGTGACCTTCGCCGCCCTCCCCGACGGCTTCTACGGCCTCGTGACCGCCGCCTACGACGGCAACCTGACCTCGGCGGTGTCGCCGACGTGGGCGTTCACCGTCGACCGCAACGTGCCCCGCGCGCCGTCGAGCCTCAAGCGGGTGGGCGCCAACGCCACCGCCGTCTACAGCGATCCTGACGGCACCGCCGGCTGGGTGCGGGTCTACGTCCTGAACGCTGCCGGCACCATCCTCAGCGAGGGGTGGACGGCCCGGGTGTGCTCCGGTTGCACCGTCACCTACCCGCTCCCCGCCCTCGGCGCCGGCACCTACCGCCTGCACGCCATCTCCTACGACGGCCTCCTGTCGACGGCGGTCGGGCCGGTGGAGTTCCGAGTCTGAGGGGACGGCTCACCACCTGACCCAACCGGTGGTCGACGCGTGCATGCCCCGGGCGTCGACCCAAGCGAAGGTCTGCCCCATCCATGCGCCGTTCTCGATCGGGCTCGACGCGAGGCTGTCGATCCTCGACCCGTCGGCGCGGCACTGGGTGAGGTTGTTCTCGCCCCGTCGCCGATACGGTTCCCGGATGGTTCGCCGGTCGCGAACCATGTTGTCGGAGATGCACCAGCCGATCTCGTCGAACGCCGGTGTGCGGGTATGCCCGGTGACGAGGTCGACCGCGACCGAGATCCCGTCCTCCCGGCCAATCGCGAACTCGAACCGTGACAGCCTCACCAGTGGAGCCCGGTCGAGGACGAGCGCCAAGGCCGGACCCAGGTCGGCTTCCCAGACGGTGGTACCGGTTTTGGGATCGAACCGCTCGATCACGGCTGACAGTCCAGTGACGACCACCTCGTCGTCGGGGTCGTCGGGATCGTTCGTGAGGGTCCCCGTCATTCGGCACCGGATCGGCTCGGAGCGCAGGAGCGCGGTGGCAAGCACGAAGCCGCAACCGAGGGCGGCGCCGTCTTCGACCCAGACCACCGATCCCGTGGCCGCGTCGACCCCGGCGATGCTGTACTCGGACAGGTCGATGGAACCGGGCACGTACGGCCAGCCCAGTGACCCCACGAGGAGGTCGCCGTGGCGATCCCAGTTCCACCCGTAGTCCGAGCTGACCGGCCGTCCCTCGAAGAGCTCGGGCGCGGTCTTCGTCCAGAGAGTGCGGCCGGACGGGTCGATGGCGGCGATGATTTCAGGGTCGCGCCCACCGAGGTCGTAGAGCCCGGAGCCGAGAGGTCGTCCGCCGGGTGCGGGCTCAGCCGAGGCGGACCGTGCGGTGACCTTCCCGTCGGCTTTGGCAATTCGAAGCGCCCGCGCCGGCTCGGGCGCCGTGTCAGTCACGCAGAACGCGGTGCTGTCGTCTTCGCAGTCGTAGAGGCTGCCGGCCAGGGTCAGTGTCCCGGTCGTGCGCCACACCTCGGCGCCGGACGCAGCATCGACGGCAATGACGAGGACGCTCGGGCCGAGGCGGTCGACGTCGACCGGGGTCCCGAAGTAGACGAGCCGATCGTCGGACGCCAGATGGAGCGTGACGCCGGAGGTGAGTCCCGAAACCGACGCTGGGATCTCCCACGCGACTGTGCCGGTGGTGGCATCGACGCCGGCCACGGCCAGCCAGCCGTCCCGCTCCAGGTAGGCGACGAACCGCCCACCGGCGGCGCGGGGTTGGCTGATCCAGTGGACGTCGGGATTCGTCCAGCTGACCGGAGGTGCGCTGCGGGCTACGCGGCCGGCGCCGTCGTTGGTCGAGGTGCAGGCGGGGCCCAGGGCAAGAGCCGACGCCGCCAGTACCGAGGCCAGCCGGTACCTGGATGACATGTAACCCCCTTGGTCAACATGACGTAGCGCGAAAGATAGCGCACAGGCGGGCAAACAAGCCGCTCGACCGCCGCCGTCGGCTACCCTGGGGCCCGACTCACCGGGGCAGCGGCAATGGCGCCTCTCCCGCTTCCCGAAGCTCACTGAGGGGGCGCCCCGGGTTCCTGCACACCTCCGTCGAGGAAGGCCACCTGCATGAGCCCATTCCGTTCCCCAATTCGTTCCCCATTCCGATCTGCTGAGCACGACGCCTGCGGAATCGGCTTCGTCGCCGACGCCACCGGGCGTTCGTCCCGGGCCATCGTCACATCCGCGTTGCGGGGGCTGGCGTGCGTCAAGCACCGGGGGGCATTGGCCGCCGACGCCCGGTCGGGCGACGGCTCCGGCCTGCTCCTCCCCATCCCTCACGAGATCTTCGGTCGCGACCCGGAGGGCGCGGCCCACGGGCTGGCCATGCTCTTCGTGCGGGGCGACGATCCCACCGAGGCGGTGGAGGCGGCGGCCGCGGCCGAGGGCATCCGGGTGGTCGAGTGGCGGGACGTGCCCACCGACGACGGCGAACTGGGCGACCTGGCGCTGTCCACCCGGCCCCGGATCGTCCAGGCGGTCCTCGCCGGCGCCGGGTCCAACGAGAAGGCCGCCTTCCGCCTCCGCCGCCGCATCGACGCCGCCACCTCCGGCACCTACGTCGTCTCCTGCTCGTTCCGCACCGTCTGCTACAAGGGCCTAGTCACAGCCGACGCCCTGGGCGACTTCTACCTCGACCTGGCCGACGAGCGCTTCGGGGCGACGTTCGCCATCTTCCACCAGCGGTTTTCCACCAACACCCTCCCCACGTGGGAGCGGGCCCAGCCCTTCCGGATGCTCTGCCACAACGGGGAGATCAACGCCCTCGCCGGCAACGTCAACCGCATGCGGGCCCGGGCCGTGCTCGGCACGGAGGCCGCCGGCCTCGGCCCCGAGGAGCTGTTCCACCCCGTCCTCGACGTGTCCGACTCCGACTCGGGCCAGCTCGACTCCGCCATCGAGCTGCTCACCCGGGGCGGGCGCGACGTCCGCCACGCGGTGGCCATGACCATCCCCGAGGCGTGGGAGGGCGAGCGCGACCTCGACCCCGCCGTCCGGGCCTTCTACCGCTACCACGCGTCCCTCATGGAGCCGTGGGACGGTCCCGCCGGCCTGGTGTTCACCGACGGCGTCGGCGTGGGCGCGGCCCTCGACCGCAACGGGCTCCGTCCCCTGCGCTACTCGGCGTGCGAGGACGGCTTCGTCGCCTGCTGCTCGGAGACGGGCGCCATCGACGTGTCCGGGCACGGCCAGGTCACGCGCGGCCGCCTCGGCCCGGGCGAGATGCTCTTCGTCGACCCCACCCGGGGCGTCCTCGACGACGTCGCCTGCAAGCAGCGGGTGGCCGCCGCCGCCCCCTACGCCCGGTGGGCGGCCGATGGCCTGCGCGACTTGTCCCGGGGCCGGGCCATCGAGCAGACGCCCGAGCCCGACGAGATCGAGCGGCGCCAGGCAATCTTCGGCTACTCCAAGGAGGAGCTGGCCATGGTGCTGCGGCGCATGGCCAACGACGCCAAGGAGCCGACGTACTCAATGGGCGACGACTCGCCCCTCCCCCACCTCGCCGGCCGCCCCCGCCCCCTGCACCATTACCTCAAGCAGCGCTTCGCCCAGGTCACCAACCCTCCCATCGACCACCTGCGGGAGCGGCTGGTCATGAGCCTGCGCACCTGCCTCGGCCCCCGCAGCCCGATCCTGGCCGAGGGACCGGAGGCGGCCCAGCTGCTCGTACTCAAGTCGTTCTTCCTGTATCCGTCGGCGATCGTCGACCTGCTGGTGTCCGACCCCGGATTCGGCGTGGCCCACCTCGACGCCACCTTCCCCGCGGCCGACGGACCGGGCGGGCTGCGGGCCGCGGTCGAGCGCCTGTGCGACCGGGCCGAGGAGCGGGCCCGGGCCGGCATCGGCATCCTGATCGTCGACGACGGGGGCGTGAACGACGAGCGGGCGGCGGTTCCGGCCCTGCTCGCCACGGGGGCGGTCCACTCCCGGCTGGTGGCATCCGGCCTGCGGTCCGACACCTCCTTGGTGGTGTCGGCGGACGACGCCCGTGACACCCACTACCTCGCCTGCCTGATCGGCTACGGCGCCGACGCCATCTGCCCCGGCCTGGCCCTGGAGACGGTGGCCCACGAGGCCGACTACAACCCCGATGTCGACCTGTCCGGCCCCGAGGCCCAGGAGCGGTTGCAGGCGGCCATGGAGGACGGCGTCCTCAAGATCATGTCCAAGATGGGCATCTCCACCGTCGACTCCTACCGGGGGGCGCAGATCTTCGAGGCCATCGGCTTGGGCGCCGACGTGATCGACGTCTGCTTCCCCGGCACCCCGTCGATCGTCGGGGGTATCGGATGGGACGAGCTGGGCGAGGACGCCCTCGCCCGCCACGCCAACGGCCGCCTGGCCGAGGGCGGCTACTACCGGGTGCGCAAGCGGGGCGAGTTCCACACCCACACCGACGACGTGGTCAAGGCCCTCAACGAGATGAAGGCCGCCCACCTGCTCCAATCCGCCCTCCGCGACGCGTCGGCGGCCGTCGCGGTGGCCACCAACGGTGCCGGCGGCAACGGGTCCTCGGCGGCGAGCGGCAACGGCGACGGCAACGGCGACGGGTCTGCCAGCTACCAGCGCTTCGCCGATCTGGTCAACGGCCGGCCCGCCACCGAGCTCCACGACCTCATGGACCTCGTCCCGTCCGGGCCCCCCGTCGCCCTCGACGAGGTGGAACCGGCCCTGGCCATCACCCGGCGGTTCTCCACCGGGGCCATGTCCCACGGGGCCCTCAGCCGGGAGGCGCACGAGACGCTCACCGAGGCCATGAACCTCATCGGCGGGCTGTCGAACTGCGGGGAGGGGGGCGAGAGCTACACCCGGTTCAAGACCCGGGGCCAGGCCAAGGGCGACAAGAACAGCCGCATCAAGCAGATCGCCTCGGGCCGCTTCGGCGTCACCCCCGAGTACTGCGCCTTCGCCGACGAGCTCAACATCAAGATGGCCCAGGGATCGAAGCCGGGCGAGGGGGGCCAGATCCCGGGCAACAAGGTGTCGGAGGAGATCGCCGCCCTCCGCCACACCCAGCCCGGGATCGGTCTCATCTCCCCGCCCCCCCACCACGACATCTACTCCATCGAGGACCTGGCCCAGCTCATCTTCGACCTCAAGCAGGTCAACCGCCACGCCGACGTGTCGGTGAAGCTGGTGGCCGAGGACGGCGTCGGCACCATCGCTGCGGGCGTGGTGAAGGCCCTGGCCGAGGTCGTCCACATCAGCGGGTGCAACGGGGGCACCGGGGCGTCGCCACTCACGTCGATCAAGCACGCCGGCCTGCCCTGGGAGCTGGGCGTGGCCGAGACCCAGCAGGCGCTGGTGGAGAACGGCCTGCGCGATCGGGTCCGGGTGCGGATGGACGGCGGCCTGATGACCGGCCGCGACGTGATCATGGCCGCCCTGCTCGGGGCCGACGAGTACTCCTTCGGCACCGCGGCCATGATCGCCGAGGGCTGCATCATGCTCCGGGCCTGCCACAAGGACACCTGCTCCACCGGCATCGCCACCCAGCGCCCCCACCTACGGGCCAAGTTCGCGGGCACGCCCGAGGGGGTGGCCGCCTACATGGTGTTCATCGCCGAGGAGGTCCGCCGCTACCTGGCCGAGCTGGGCTTCCGCACCATGGACGAGGCCATCGGCCAGGTGGAGTGCATCCGCCAGCGGCCGGCCGACGACCCCCGGGCCAACACCATGGACCTCAGCCCGCTGCTCCGGCCGCCGTCCGACCCGTCGGCCCCCCGGCATTTCGTGCGGGCCCTCCCTATCCAACGGCCCCGCTCGGCCCTGGGCGACCGCCTGGTCGACGACGCCTTCCAGCCCATCTGGGACGGTGTCGACCTTTCCCTGCGCTACACCATCGGCAACTCCGACCGCACGGTGGGTGCGGCGTTGAGCGGGGCGCTCGCCCTGGAGTTCGGCGAGACTCCCCCACCGGGCACCGCCAGCGTCCGCTACGACGGCTCCGCCGGGCAGAGCTTCGGCGCCTTCCTGGGCCACGGCATCGAGTTCGACCTGGTGGGCGAGGCCAACGACTACGTGGGCAAGGCCATGGCCGGCGGGCGGGTGGTGATCCGTCCCCCGGAGAACGACGCCGGCACGCCGGTGCTGGCCGGCAACACCTGCCTCTACGGCGCCACCGGCGGGGAGCTGTACGTGGCCGGGTCGGCCGGCGAACGGTTCGCGGTGCGTAACTCGGGGGCGTCGGCCGTGGTCGAGGGCGTCGGCGACCACGCCTGCGAGTACATGACCGGCGGGTGCGTCGTGATCCTCGGCCCCGTCGGCTACAACCTGGGGGCAGGCATGACCGGTGGGCAGGCGTTCGTCTGGGACCCCGAGGGCAAGCTGGCCAGCCGCCTGAACCCGGCCCTGGTCGACGTGGCCCTGCCCGACGCAGACCTGCTGGAAGACCTCCGCTGGCGGGTCGAGCGCCACGCCGAGCTGACGGGGTCGCCCCGGGCCGCGGCGTTGCTGGCCGACTGGGACGCGACCGTGGCCGACATGTGGCTGGTGGCCCCCGTCGACCTCATCAAGCGCCTCGAGCAGCAGCGGGCCAGCCAGGTGGCAACGGCCGTCTGACGAGTCGGCGTGGCCCCTCGGCCATCCCCCGCGCTACCACTGTTTCCTTATCAGGTAACGCTCTACGATGCGGCCGTGCCAGACGATGTCTCCTTCGACGGCGTTCCCGAATGAACGGAACGAAGGGTTCATCGGCCATGCTGGGGGAGCGGGCGAAGTTTCCCGGCTCGAACGGCGTCGGCGCTTCGGAGCTGGTCGATGCGGGGCGCCCGTCGAAATGATCCTCGGAGATGGGGGTCCCGCCGCTAGCGAGTCCTCGGGACACCTCGAGGCCGAAGTTCATTCCGGAGCCCTCTAGCGCCGGTCCCGTAGCCGAGCGAGCACTGGGCATCGACTCGGTGATGATGCGCCTCGTGCAGCGCGAACCTTACGAGCCCGTCGACGCTAAAGAGCTCACTTCCACGTCGGGTGCCGGTGTACTCCCAGCAACAGCTATCGAGTCGGGCGATGATCGCCGACATCAGCTCGGCCGCAGTCTCGAGGTCGGCTGCGACCGAGCATGGGTCCTGTTCGTTGTAGCGGTCAGCGACGGCCGCCGCCTCGTGGTCCCACCAGCCGAAATCGGGATTCGTTCCCGTCGCTGCGTCGGCTATCCGATGCCTGAACAGGACGAGGACGTCCCGGACATGCGCCGCGTACTCGAGCGCGGACCAGCGTCCCGGGTTGACAGGCCTTCGCAGCGACACGATGTCGGCGCGCAGCAGCGAGGCCCACAGCTCGGCTTGGCGCCGGATCGCCCGGCCCAGCTCGCGTCGAGGGATCGAGGAGGCTCTCAGCCCGCACTCGTCGCACCGTTGGTCGGCGACGACTCGGACCCAGTCACGCTCAGACGCCGACAATGCCACCTCCCGGATCGGAGCCTGCCAGGGCTCGACCGAGCCGCTGCACCGCCACCTCCAACCGGTCGGCCGACGCGTGGGAGAAGGCGAGACGGAGGTGCGTGGGAAAGCCGGAGTCCACCGCGAAGGCGGCGCCCGGGACGAAGGCCACCCCGCTATCGACCGCGGAGGCGAGAAGTTCCTCGGTGTCGACCCCCGCCCTGATGACACGCCCCCACACGAAGAAGCCGCCCTCCGGGGCCCGAAACTCGAATAGGCCGTCGAGATGCAGACGGAGCGCGCCGACGAGTGCAGTGGCCTTGGCCTGGTAGAGCGATCGGAGGCGGGACAGGTGCGAGTCGAAGAAGTCGGGCTCATTGATCACCTGAAACGTCGCCCGCTGGGCCAGGGTGGCGGTGTGCAAATCGGCGGCCTGCTTGACCAGCGCTACGGCTCGGAGCAGCGCCTGTGGAGCCACGACGTATCCCACCCGCAGGCCCGGGCAGAGGGTCTTGGAGAAGCTGCCCAGAGTGACGACGCGGTCGGAGAGCGTCGTCAACGGGGGCGGCGCCTGGCCCGCCCAGCGCAGATGACGATAGGGGTCGTCGACCAGGATCACGAAGCCGTAGCGATCGGCGAGCTCGGCCAGCGCCCGACAACGCCCGGCCGTCAGGCTGGCGCCGGTCGGGTTGTGGAAGTTCGGCACCACGTAGACCAGCGCCGGCCGCAGCCCCCGGGCCAGGCGGCAGGCCAGGTCGTCGACGACCATGCCCTGGTCGTCGCTGGCCACGCCCGCCAGGTGCGCTCCGACCAGGTGGAGGGCCTGGATGGCGCCCACGTAGCCGGGATCGGCCAAGGCGACGTCGGTCCCCGGATCCACGAGCGTCCGCACCACCAGCTCCAGCGCCTGCTGGGATCCCGACGTCACCAGCACCTGGTCGGGCTCGACCCCGTGGTCGCCGGCGATCCATTCCCGCAGAGGACCGAAGCCTTCCGTCTCCGAGTACTGGAGGGTGCTCCCCGGGTCGCGTGCGAGAAGCCCGGCGATGGCTCGGGCGAGCTCACCGGAGGGAAAGGCCTCGGGCGCGGGGAGGCCGCCGGCAAGGGAGATGACGTCGGTCCGACCGACCACGGCCAGAAGATCCCGGATCGCCGAGGAGCGGATCCGACTGGCAGCGTCGCTGCACGCGACGTCCGCGAGGTGGACCATGGTCCGGTGACTGTGGCATAACTGGCCTGTGCCGGACAGAGCCACTTCCACGCGAGTGGCTCGGTCCTGGGCCACGAAGGGCGTGGTCGACCAGCTCGGGGACTGGGCCGCGGGCGGCGGACCGCTGTTCCGCCAACTGGCCCGCGCCGTCGCCGACGGCATCGAGCGGGGCGCGTTCGCCCATGGTCAGCGGCTCCCCGCCGAACGGGCCCTGGCGGTCGCGCTGGCCATCAGCCGGGGCACGGCGGTGGCCGCCTACGACCAGCTGGTGGCGGACGGCCTCGTCGAGCGCCAGCGGGGGAGCGGCACCTTCGTCCGGGCCTCGGATCCGCTCGAGCTCCCGCAGGGGCGGGAGGGCTCGGGTCTGGTGCACCGGCTGGTGGACCGCAGCGCTGGCCCGTCAGAGGTGATCGACCTGTCGATCTCGGTCCTCTGTGAGGCGGCCACCCTCCCGCTGGCGGAGGTGACGACCGAGGACCTGCGCGACGTCGTCCCCGACACTGGCCTCAGTCCGTGGGGCCTGCCGTCGCTGCGGGCGGCGGTGGCAGAACACGTGACCGGTTGGGGGCTGGCGACGGACGAGTCCCAGGTCGTCATCACCACCGGCGCCCAGCAGGCGATCTGCGCGGCGGCCGCATGCTGGCTGCGGGCGGGCGACACCGTCGTCGTGGAGGACCCGACCTACCCGGGGGCGTTGTCAGCCTTCATCCAGGCCGGAGCGCGGATCGTGGGGGTCGCGGTGGACGGGCAGGGGGTGCGTCCCGACGTGCTGGCCCACGCCCTCGAAAGTCGGCCGTCGCTCGTCTATCTCCAGCCGACCCTTCACAGCCCGACCGGCGCCGTGCTGTCCGCCGGCCGTCGAGAACAGGTGGGGCAGATGCTCCGGGAGGCCCGGGTGCCGCTGCTGGAGGACATGGCGCTGGCCGACCTGGCCTGGGAGCGGGTACCGCTGCCCATCGCCGCCAGCGTGCCCGGCGCGTCGGTGGCCGTCATCGGGTCGATCAGCAAGCTGTTCTGGGGCGGCCTGCGGGTCGGCTTCGTGCGGGCACCGCAGCCACTGGCGTTGCGCTTCGCCCGGGTGCGGACGATGCAGGATCTCGGGACCTCGGCCGTGAGCCAGCTCCTGGCCGGACGACTGCTGGCCCAGGCGCGAACGACCGACTTCCGGGCCCGCCAGCAGGCCGAGCTGCGAAGCCGGTACCGCGCCCTGGCCGAGGCGCTGCACCGGGAGCTGCCCGACTGGTCCTGGCCCGAGCCCCAGGGCGGTCTGTCTATCTGGGTGCGGCTGCCGACGGCGCGCGCCGACGCCTTTGCCCACCTGGCGCTGCGCCAGGGCGTGGCGGTGGCGACAGCCCAGGCCGTCTCCGCCAGCGCGGCCCATCCCGACCGCCTTCGCCTGTCCTTCAGCGCTCCGATCCCCATCCTCCGAGAGGGCGTCCGGCGGCTAGGCGCGGCCTGGCGCGCCTTCGTCGCTTGAGGACGGTCGGATGTCGACGCTCAGCTCCCCGGCGGACCCCGCAAGACGCCGGTGACGACGGCCATGGCCGAAAGCACGCCGCCGCGCCGGCGACGACCGCCGCTGCTCGGGCCAGGTGACCGCTCCATCGGGCCTCGTCGCCCTCGGCGAGGATCACCCGCCGGCCGAGCAGGATCGCTCCCAGGGCGAAGATCAACGCCACGCCCGCGGAGACCACCGGGTCCCACCGGATGTCGGCCCCGCTCCACGGGCTTCCGACAACCGACTGGGCCACCACCGAGGCGATCGTGGCGCCCCCGAACATCCCGAGCACGGCGAACGTGAAGCGGAGATGGCCGCCGCCTCCACCGACAGCAGGGTGCTGGCTGACCACCAGCGTGTGTCGACCAGTGCTGCGGCCGGGTCGAAGTCGAGGTCGATGTCGTGATGCATTGCAGTCACCTTTCGTAGGTTCCTCCTGGATGACCGTCCACCGCCGTCTCACGGCGCGGGCGAGTTCATGGGATTGCAGTGCCTGATTGCGGCAGCCATCCCCACCGCCGACCCCACCAGCAACGCCAGGACGGCACGCGCTCCGACCATCGGACCGACGACGCAGGCCAGAACGGAGCAGGTGCCAGCCACCCAGGCGGGCGTCGGGTGGAGGTGGAAGTCGGGGCCCCTCGGGCACGACGACGGATTCCACAGGCTCCGGCGGGCGCCGGCCATCACGAAGCCATGCCGGACGACGCCCCAACCGATTCCCCGCCCAGCCCCGGGAGTGGCGCGTCGTCGAGGGCCTGGCGGGCCATCGACTCCGCTGTCTCGAGTGCCGCATCCGCCGCCACCGCCACGTCGGGGACCACCCCGGTGCCCTCCCAGTTGGTCCCGGTGATGGGGTTGATGCTCCGGCCGGTCGGCACGCACATCCCGAACCCGGCGACGAGCGGGGCGCATCCACCGGGGTGGGCACCGCCGCCTGTCGTCTCCCCCACGATGGTGGCCCGCCCCAGCGCCTGCAGGTTGTAGGCGAACTCCTCCGCGGCCGAGAAGGTGCGCTCGCTCGTGAGGACGTAGACATCCTTGTCCGGCCCGAAGCGTGTGCCAGCGACATCGCCGAGCGTCCAGAACTGCTCCGTGCGGTCCCCGTCACGCCAGTAGATGTCGCTGAGATGGACCGGCTCCTCGTCGAACAGGTAGGAGCTGATCAGGGCCACCATGCCAGGGCTGCCGCCGCCGTTGTCCCGGAGGTCGAAGATGAGCGCCTCGGCGTCGTGCACCGACGTCAGGGCCGCGGCCACTGCTGCCTCCGCTCCTTGGGGCTCGAGGAAACCGACCAGCTTGATGTAGGCGAGGTTGCCCGGCAGGCGCTCGACGCGCTCGAAGCCGAAGTTCGCCGGCTCGGCATGGTCTCCCTCCGGTCGCCCAGGGGGTGGTCCGACGGGACCGCCCGCGGCAGGATCGCCGAGGTAGTCGACCCCCAGATGCTTGTCGTGGCTCACCTCCCGGAGGTGAGTCGTCAGAAGCCAGGCCAGCGCCGAGACGTTGGTGACGCGGTCGTACCCGCCACCGGCCTGGCGAGCGCGGATCGCCCGTTCCATCTCCTCGGCGCGGTCGGGGAAGACATACTGGTCTTGGATCCGGGAGAGCACGGCGTCGATCACCTGGCCCCGGGTCGTGACGTCGAGATCGACGGCCTCCTCGATGCCGAGCGCGAGTGCATCGAGTGGCGCGGCGAACAGGTCGAGCGCCGGCCCCTCGCTGAAGGTGTTGGTCAGCAGCACCACCGTGACCTGATCGTCGGGAAAGAAGGTGAGGCGGCTCATGAAGCCATCGATGGCACCGTCGTGGAACACCGCCGCGTGCCCCTGGAGAGGATGCAGCATCAGGCCGAACCCGTAGGGCACGGTGGTCCCGTCGGCCATATCGGTGGACGTCGTCATCATCCGGTAGGACGCGCCGGAGACGACCCGTCCGCTGCGCAGCGCCTGGCTCCACGCCAGCAGGTCCCCAACCGTCGAGCACAGCCCGCCAGCGGCGAACGGCACTGCCATCTCGATGGGCTGAGCGTCCACCAGCGCGCCGTTGGCGATGTCGTAGCCACGGGCGTGCCCTGGCCCCTCCGGCTTGTCCGGGCAGTACGAGGTCTGGCGCAAACCGGCCGGCTCGAAGACGTGTGCGTCCAGGTACGAGGCGTAGGTGCCACCGGTGACCTTCTCGATGACCAACCCCAGGAGCAGGTAGCCCGAGTTGGAGTAGCTGAAGCGCTCGCCCGGTTCGAAATCGAAGCGCTGGGCGGCGATGAGGTCCACCACTTCCTGGCGGGTGGTTCCGGGTTCGCCTCGGCCGCCTGCCAGATCGGTGTGGTCCGCAATGCCCGAGGTGTGGTTGAGGAGGTGCCGGACGGTGACGTGATGTCCCTGGATGGGGAAGTCGGGGAGCAACTCGCCGAGGTCGTCGTCGAGGCTGAGCCGTCCGGCCTCGACCAGCTGCAGGATGGCGGCGGCGGTGAACTGCTTGGTGAGCGAGCCGATGGGATAGATGGTCTCCGCTGTCGCGGGGACCCCCCGACCGATGTCGGCCAAGCCGTAGCCCTTCGTGACGACGGTCCTGCCGTCGCGGACCACTGCGACGGACACGCCCGCCAGCGGTCCCGCCTCGAGCGCTTCCGCAGCCAGCGTGTCGACGCCCGCCAGCAAGGCGACGTCGACCTGCCGAGAGGCGTGACTGCACGCGGCCACCGCCAGCATCACCCCGGACAGGAGCATGGCCACGGCGGCCCGAGACCGACCCCGGCGCCGATGGACAGCACACTGGACCCACACCCTCTGCGTCATCGAAGCCTCCGCTCGTCCGCCTTGGCCGTCTCCGCAACCGATCGTCGCGGCACCCACCATGACGCCTCGCCCGGGGATCTGGTTGACACTGATTCCCGGATCGAATCGAGAAGAAGATCGGCGGATTCCTGTCAACGCGATCGCCATCCTGGGCGTCTGGCCCTGCATGTGGTCCCGGATCCAAGGCCCGTGCGGCCCCAGCTACGCTGGCGTCGCCCTCGACCAAGGCGACGACGGGTGTGCGCCGACCCTCTCGCTCGTCGACGGGCGGCCGGGGAGCAACTTCTCAGGCGCTGAGGCGGGCGGTGGTGTCGAGGCGGAGGAGTCGGCGGTGGGGCTTGGCCAAGCAGCGTGCTGGAGCCGTGAGGAGTTCTGGGTCGTGCTCTCCGACCTGCACCGTCTCCACTATCACTCCCTCGTTCGCCTCGCCGCCCTGTACCTCGACGACGCCGGCGAGGACGCGGTGCAGGAGGCCTTTGTTCGGGTGTCGCTGCAATGGGACCGCATCCGGAACGCCGACAAAGTCCTCGTCTACGTCCGGCGGGCGGTCCTCAACAACGCCAAGTCCGAGCTGCGGCACCGCATGACCGTCCGTCGCCACCCGCTGGCGGTGCCCCTGAGCGCCCCCGCCAGCGAGGACGTGGCTTTGAGTCATCTCGCCGAGGAGGCGATCGTCGTCCGTCTGCGGCAGCTCCCGGCCCGCCAGGCCGCCTGCGTCGGGCTCCGGTTCTATCTCGACCTGTCGGAGAAGGAGACGGCCGAGGTGCTCAAGATATCGGCCGGATCGGTCAAGCAGCACACGAGCAGAGGAATGAGGAAGCTGAGGCCCATGCTGGGGGGCACGGAATGACTGATGACTACTTCGGCGACGACGAGCGTCTCCGCCGGGCACTGCACGGCTACGCCGGTCGGTTCCAGCCGATACAGGACGAGTGGGCCAGGATCGAAGGACGCAGCGCGGCTGTGAGGCCGCGTTCGAAGCCTCGCCGAAGTTTGATCTCGCTCACCGGCACGGTCGCGGTGGCCGCCGTCGTGGTCCTGTTGGCGGGCATCCTGGCCCGATCCCCAGACGTGCGAGTGTCGGTGGCCGGGACCTTCGTCGAACCCGATCGACCCCAGTATGCCGGGCTTGCCCAAGCGCCCAGCTTCGCCCCGGGATCGACGATGGCCGACATCCAGGGCCGAGGTTTCATCCGGGTCGGGATCAAGTTCGACCAGCTCTACTTCGGCAAGCTCGACCCGGGCACGGGCAAGGTGCAGGGCTTCGACGCCGAGATCGCCAAGCTGGTTGCGGTGGGCATCTTCGGGGGGACGGTGAGCGACATCGAGGACCGGATCCACTGGGTCGAAGCCGTGAGCCGGAATCGGGAGTCGTTGCTCGAGGACGGCGCCGTCGACATCGTGGTGGCGACGTACAGCATCACCGTGGCCCGCCAGGAGAAGGTGAGCTTCGCCGGCCCGTATTACAGCTCGACCCAGGACATCATGGTCAGAGGCGACGATGCATCGATCGCCGGGGTCGACGACCTGGCCGGCAGGAAGGTGTGCACAGCCCAAGGCTCGACCTCCTACCAGAACCTCGTCACCCACAGCCCCGCGGCGCTGGCGGTGGTGCGCGACACCTACTCCGAGTGCGCCCAGGCCCTTTCCGACGGAGACGTCGACGCGGTCACCACCGATCAGGCCATCCTCGCCGGCTACCTGCACCAGGGCGGGGGGACGTTCAAGCTCCTCGGCCGCCCGTTCGCCCCTGAGGAGCTCTACGGCATCGGTCTGCACAAGGGCGACGAAATGTTCCGCACCTTCCTCAACCAGCGCCTGATCGCCATCGTCGCCAACGGCGACTGGAGCCAGGCGGCCCGCGACTCGATCTCGAACCTGGAGCCGCTGCCACCGCTCATCGCGCATCCGTAGAAGCTGCTGTCAACGCGATCGCATCGCCCGGCGTCGTGGGGAGCGACGGTGCACACCAGCGACGACGGGCGCGATCGGGAGACCTTGAGCGGCGAGGAGCGGCAGATGACAGGCAGGACCTCATCGATGCGGGTGGGCGCCGGGGTGGCAGTGATTCTGTCGCTGATCCTCGCCAGCTGCGCTGGTAGCGGCTCGACGATGCCGGCGGGCCAGAACTTCACTCCCGACCAGGTGTCTCGCTTTGTGATTGCCAAAGGCGACCTGCCGTCGGAGTTCAAGAACGTGAACTCAGATACGAGGCTCGTGCCGTGTGACTCCGGCTGGCTGGCGAACCGGGGCGCCCTGACCGAGAACGCCGACGAGCTTGCCGTCAAGCAGAACTTGCTCGCTCTGGGGCCCCAGCGCTGTCAGGTGTCCCTTGACGAGAGACGGATCCGCGACACTGCCGGGGCCGTGGTCGGGGCGTCCGGCTTCCAGATCTTTGCCGTCGTTTTCCCGGACTCAAACGCGGCCTCGAAGGCTCTTCCGCTTTTCCGGGCGCAGTTCTCGGACCCGTACTTGGCCGAGTCCTACGCCGAGGAGGGCCAGACCCCCGGCGCGCCCGAGGATCTCCTCAACCCTGGACTCGGTGACGAGTCGACGCCCGGGATCAAGCGGGAACCCGCGCCCGGTCTCTCCCCTGATTACACCTACATCTGGCGCGTCCGCAACGTCGCCCTGGTGTTGGGCGGGGGCGCCGACTTGGGTGAGGAGGAGATCCTGAGGATGGCGATGAACATCTCAGCCAGAGCAGTGAAATAGAGCTTCCCTGGTCGACGGACAGCGACCTCGCCCGTGCGGCCAACACGCGGGCGGGGGCACACAACCGCCTCTCTTCGGAATGCGGGGATAATCACCCTTATCCCCGAAACGATTCGCCGAGATCCTCCGGCAGCCGGTCCGACGGGGGGTCCCGGTAGTAACGGCGCAATAGACAACGTTCATGACCGATGCGTGTGCTGGCCCGCCGAGGCGCGGGGTGCCGTCCGACGTCGGACGGTCAGGTCCGTGGTTGCAGGTGTCGGTAGATCGTCGGACGGGTGACGCCGAACTCTTCGGCGATCTGCTGGACGGTGTGCGCTCGACGACCGTCGGGGCCCAGCTCCTCGTACACGCCCTGGGCGATCTTGGCCTGGCGGGCCGTGAGCTTCGGCTTCTGGCCGCCGGTGCGCCCGCGGGCTCGGGCGGCTTCGAGGCCGTCCCGCGTGCGCTCAGACATGAGGGCGTGCTCGAACTCGGCGATCGCCACCAGGATCTGGAAGAACATTCGCCCTACCGCAGTGGAGGTGTCGATGCCTTGGTCCAAACGACCAAGTCGACGCCGCGAGCCTGAAGGTCTCTCGAAAGGGTGATCAGGTGCTCCAGCGAGCGGCCGAGGGGATCGAGTTTGGTGATCACCAGTTGGTCGCCGGCACGGGTCACGAGGAGCGCCTTGTCCAGTGCCGGGCGCGGCGGGCCAGCTTGCCACTGGCCTTGTCTACGACGATCTCCTCACAGCCGGGCAGCGGCAAGAGCGTCTCGCTGGCCGTCTGGGTTCTGGTCCCGTGTCGAGACCCTGCCGTAGCCGACCCGCACGCCGGAAATGTATCGCAAACGGGGAAGAGCGTTGCGTAGGCGAGTACCCGGCTCGCGTGACAACCACCACCTGCGACGATCCACCCTCACGTCGACGTGTACGCACACGATCGTTCGTGGACACGAGTCAACTGGCAAGCGGGCGAGCCCAGGTCCCGACGCCAGCGACGGCGCGTAATCCAGCGGTCGAGCCGGGCCGTCGCAAAGTCACGCGCCAGGTTCGCCCCGAGCCTGCTCAGGTTCTCGCCTCGGAGACTGCCGAGTCGAGTGGACCAATCCTGGATGGCCGAGATCGTCAGCAACATGTCCTGGCGCCTCAGGGTGAAGCGGCGCAGGCTCGTCTCAACCCCGATGACGAACGTCCGACCGGAGCAGGCGGATCGTCCAGATCCCGAGACACAAGCTCACCCACCCAGGACCGTATGAGGACGCCTCGTTTGTCGGCGGGTTGAGACCGCCGCACCGGCCCGATGCCCTCGTGACCGAGCAGAGGAGCATGGTGCAAGTCGTTTCCCACCCGCTCACCGGCGGCGACCAGGTCGTACCCCATCCGCCCGCCCGACGGCCCGGCGGGCGGCGACGGCTGGTCCTGACCGTCCTGGCCGTGGTTGCGTTCGTTGCTGCAGTGCTCGGGCTCGGACTGGACGGCCTGATCCCGTTCGGGGTGCTGCTCGCCTTCAGCGCCGATGCCGACGAGGAGGCAACCAGGCGGTCGGTCATCGTCACCCCCCGCAATCTCGGGCTGGCAACTGCCATGTCGGCGGCGTTGGCCTGGTTCTCGCTCTCGTACTTCGACCTTACGATGTCGACCCTCATGGTGATCGCCGGGGTGGCGATGGCCCTGCCGCTTGCGCTCCAGGAGTCCACGGGCGATGCCACGCGTGAGAGCACCGTCGCCGTCACCAAGCGCAGCCACATCCTGGCCGTCTGGGGGCTGGTGATCTCCGTCACCTCTACCACCCGAGGGGGGAGAGCCTCAGCGGACTGGCGGCGGTGTGCCTGATCCTGCCCTGGCACTGGCGGCGTCGCGGGCGTGGGGCGCCCGACGGGGGCGGATCGAGTTCGGGCTGCTCCGGCACCCGCTGCACCGGGAGGTGCAGCCCCACCTGCTCCAGGTCCTGAACGTCTGGCCCGGTCACCGCCGCTCCTTCGACCGACCACGTCGTCGAGGACGTTGCGGACCGTTTCGACACCGTCCTCGAAACACTGGAAGCGCTCGATGACCGGTCGACCGCCCGACTGGCGGCCGGGAAGCTCATCCTCGGCGAGCTCGGCGGGATCGAGACCGGTGTTCGCCAGATGGTCCGGCGGCGGCCGCTGGAGGTCGAGGAGGTTGCCGTCGGCGAACGGGTGCTGCGGGTGCCGACGCTCGCTGAGATCTTGAGGATCAAGGCCTGGCTGGTCGTCTGCAATCAGACCCGCGATTACCTCGACGCCGCTGCACTGTCGGACCGAATCGGCATCGGGCTCGCGGGTCGCATCCTCGCTCGTGTGGACGACTACTACGCCGAGGTGAACAGGCGACCGGAGACCGTCGCCACCCAGGTCGCCCGCCAGTTCGCCGACCCCGCGCCCAGGGACTCGTCGGTGACGCGGCGGCCCAGCTCCTACCAGCGCCTCGACGCCCGCTGGCACGACTGGGGCACCGTCGTGGAGACCTTGCGGGCCGTGGCGATGTCCATGATCGACACAGTCGACGGGGAGACCGAGCGATGAGCATCTCCTTCCGCAACGTTGACGTCGACCAGAGCGCCCCCCTCGGCACCTGGCCGCCAGAAGCGATTGAGATCCTCGTCGACCGCGGCAACCTGTCGGATTGGCGGCGGATTGCCGCCGCGCGCTGGCCGAGGACCCGTGGGGCCCGCTGGCCCGCACCGTCGAGGAGATCGTCGGGCTCGACAGCCACTACGGCGTCGACCGGCTCCTGGAGCGGGTCCTGCAGCAGGAACGTGAGCGGAAAACCCTTGCCGGTCGTCGCCGCTATGCCGAGCGACTCCGGAACCTGCGCCGGTCAGCAGGCTTGTCGATGCGCGAGCTGGCCGCCGCAGCAGGGACCTCCGCGGCGCGGATCTCCGACTACGAGAACGCACGGGTTGCACCGACCACCGACGTCCTCGCCCGGCTGGAGGGCGTGCTGGAACGCCTGAAGGCGGGCCCGAACGCGCAACCCTCGCCTCCGCAAGGCTCGCGCCGCGCCGGAGGCGGCGCGACACCATCCGCGTGAGGCTCTCGCCCCCCGAGGTCATCCTCGCCGAGCTCTACGGCATCGAGTTCGACATGGGGGCGAGGCCAATGACGACTGCACGGGGGTCGTTCGCCCGTCGCCTCGCCGACCCGGTCGGCTACTCGGTCGCCCGGCCGAACACGAGGGCGACGTTGTGGCCGCCGAAGCCGAAGCTGTTCGACATCGCCACCGATATCGGCGCCCGCCGGGCCCCGCCCCGCACGTGGTCGAGGGCACAGTCGTCGGTCGGGGTCGTCGAGGTTCGCGGTCGGGGGCAGACAGTCCGGTGAGCAGGGCGTTGACGCACGCGATCGCCTCGATGGCGCCGGCCGCGCCGAGCAGATGGCCGGTCACCGACTTGGTCGACGACACCGGCACGTCGACACCGAGGACGGCCCGGATGGCGAGCGCCTCGGTGCGGTCGTTGAGCTCGGTCGACGTGCCGTGGGCGTTGACGTACCCGACGTCGGCGGCCTCGATCCCGGCGTCGGCGATGGCCGACCGCATGGCGGCGATGGCGCCGCCGCCATCGGGCCGGGGCGCGGTGATGTGGTGGGCGTCACCGCTGGCGCCGACCCCGAGCACCTCGGCCAGGATCGTCGCGCCACGCGCCACCGCGTGATCGAGGTCCTCCAGCACCAGCGCGGCCGCCCCCTCACCGACGACGAACCCGTCGCGTCCCCGGTCGAACGGCCGGGACGCCCGCTCGGGATCGTCGTTGCGCTGCGAGAGGGCCTGCATCTGGGCGAATCCGGCGATCCCGATCGGCGTCACGCTCGCCTCGGCCCCGCCCGCGACCACGATGTCGGCTCGCCCCCGCCGCACGGACTCCAGGGCGTCGCCGATGGCGTTGGCCGAGGCCGCGCACGCGGTCACGGTGCAGGAGATGGGGCCTCGGGCCCCGATGTCGATCGCGATCTGCGCCGCCGCCATGTTGGGGATCATCATGGGCAGCATGAACGGGCTCACCCGGCTCGGGCCCCGGGCGCCCATCACCCGCACCCCCTCCTCGATTGTGGCCAGGCCGCCCAGTCCCGAGCCGAACACCACTCCGACCCGTTCCGGCTCCGCCCGGACGTCGAGCCCGCTGTCGGCGATGGCCTGGCGGGCGGCGACCACGGCCAGCTGCGCGAACCGGTCGAGGCGGCGGGCATCCTTCCGCCCAAAATGAATCTCCGGCTCGAACCCCTTGACCTCGGCCGCGATTCGCACCGCCAGCCCGCGGGCATCGAAGAGGGTGATCGGCCCGACTCCCGAACGGCCAGCGACCATCGCCGCCCAGGCCGACGCCACGTCGGGCCCCAGCGGCGTGATCGCGCCCATGCCGGTCACGACCACCCGGCGGTCGGGCCGGGCCACACGGGCGGCACGGGTCACCGGCGGTGATCCCCGACGCCGACCTCATGGGCCCGGTCACGCGTGAGCCGTGGCTGGGGGCGGAGGTGCTGAGTTACCCGAACCGGCCCCGGACGATCCTCGACGCGCTCGACCGGGCCGTGCGGCTGTTCCCCGACCGGACCTACCTGGTCGCGGTCGAAGGCACCGTCACCTACCGGGAGTTCGCCGAGCTGGTGGAGGGGGCATCCGAGCGGCTGGTCGAGGAAGGCCTGGGCGTCGGCGACCGGTTGGCGGTGGCGGCCCGCAACGGACTCGACCTGGCGGTGGCCCTGTGGGCCTGCGCCCGGACCGGCGTCGTGCTCGTCGGGCTGAACATCCGGCTGGCGCCGCCGCAGTGGGGCTACATGCTGGAGCACTCCGGCGCCACGCTGGCGCTGGCCCAGCCCGAGTTCCTCGCGTCGCTGCGGGAGGTGGCCGGAGGCACCAGCCTCCCCGGTCTGCCCGGCGACCGGGTCCGGCCCATCGGCGACCACCTCACGGGCCGGCGCCGGCCCTGGAGCTACGACCCGTCGCAGCGGCCCGACGAGTCGAGCACCTACGCGGTCGTCTACACCAGCGGCACGACCGGCCGACCCAAGGCCAGCCAGGTCGTGCACCGCTGCAGCATGCACAGCGGGATCACCTACAGCCGGGTCCTCCACCTCACCTCCGAGGACCGTTCCGCGGTGCTGTTCCCGCTGTATTACATCAGCGCCATGCACGCCCACCTCCTCCCGATCATGCTGGTGGGCGGGACGTGCGTGGTCGTGTCCTCGGTCACCCCGGCGGAGTTCGTGACGGTCCTGGCCGAGCACGCCATCACCTGGGCCTACGCGGTGCCGTCGTTCTGGCTCATGCTGCTCCGGGTGCCCGAGTTCGGCTGGCCGGCCCTGGCCGACCTGACCGTGGGCGCCTTCGGCGGGGCGCCGTTCCCCCTGTCGGCCCTGCCCGAGCTCCGACGGCGGATGCCGCAGACCCGGTGGCACGACATCTACGGCCTCTCCGAGACCCACTCGCCGGCGACGATGCTCATGGACGAGGAGTTCCGCCGGAAGCCGGGCTCGGTGGGCCGGCCCCTGCCCTGCATGGAGGCGGAGGTGGTCGACGAGGTCGGGGCGCCGCTCGGTGCCGGCGAGGCCGGTGAGCTGTGGCTCCGGGGCTCGCTGGTGACGACCGGCTACTTCCAGGACCCCGAGGCGACGGCGGCGGCCATGGCCCCCGGGGGCTGGTTCCGTACGGGGGACATCGCCCGCATCGACACCGAGGGCTACGTCTACATCCTCGACCGCAAGAAGGACATGATCACCCGGGGAGGCAACAAGATCTTCTCGGCGGAGATCGAACAGCTCCTGCTGGCCCACCCCGACATCGTCGACGCGGCCGTGGTCGGCGTCCCCGACCCGCTCGCGTTCGAGGCGGTGGCGGCGTACGTCGTCGCTCGTCCCGACGCCGACATGAACGCGACGGTGGTGCAGCAGTGGGTCCGGACCGGCATGGCCGACTACGCCGCACCCCGATTCGTCCATCTGGTCGACGAGATCCCCCGCAACTCGATCGGCAAGGTCGACAAGCCCCACCTCCGGAAACTGGCGGCGGAAGCGGCCGCCCGACGCTGACCGTCGATGCGTCACCGACCGGCGACGAGGGATGCGGCGGCCCCGCAACAGGCAGACGACGAAGTCCGGGGGTGGCGTTCGTCCAGCTCCACCAGCCGCATCCACCCGAGGACCCGGAGCAGGGGCCAGATCGGATCGAGGGGACCGGTGCGGGCGGCCGCTGGGTGGGCGTGGTGGGAGTTGTGGTAGCCGTGGCCGAGCAGAGGGATGGCGAGCCAGGCCAGGTCGTATCCGGGGACGTCGGGATGCGTCTGCCGACCGTAGAGGTGCCCGACCGCGTTGACCATCCCCATGACGCCCAGATAGAAGACGAGGTGCACGACGACCATGATCAGCAGCTGCACCGGTCCGAACACGACCCCGTAGAAGACGAACAGCAGGCCGCGGATGACAGGAACCCTCCTCCGCGACGGTGTGCCGGGCTGCACCCGCTGCTTCGCCTGGAGGAACAGGTACGAGGAGCCGGCCAGGACCGTCAGCGGTCGGCGCTGCACGGGCGAATGAGGATCGAGCGGCGTGTCCGCGTAGCGGTGGTGGACCCGGTGCACGGCGGCCCACGTCTCGGGGTCGGTCATCACGATGACCCGGAAGTAGGTGTCGAAGAACGAAGCCAGGCGGGTATGCACGCCGAAGGCCCGGTGGGCCAGGCAGCGGTGGCAGTAGACCTCGGTGACGACGGCGGTGAGAAGAGCCGAGCACAGGCCGATGACCACACCGATGGGCACACCGGCGATATCAGTATCCGCCCAGACCATCGGGCTAGGCGGCCAGGACCGCGTCGAGCACGCTGGCCTTGAGCTGGACGAAGACGGGATCGGTGAGCGTGTGGCGGCCCCGATCCTCGCCGAAGGAGAGCTCGCGCTCGCTCACCACCCGGGCCGGCCGGGCCGAGAGCAGGCCCAGCCGGTCGCCGAGCAGGAGCGCCTCGTCGACGTCATGGGTGACGAGGACGGTGGTGGTGGGCCGTTCGACGAGCAGGCCCCGCACCCACTCGTGCATGCGCAGGCGGGTCTGGGCGTCGAGGGCGCCGAAGGGTTCGTCGAGCAGGAGCACCGGCGGCTGGTTGGCGAGCACCTGGGCCAGCGACGCCCGCTGGCGCATGCCCCCGGAGAGCTGGCGGGGCAGGGCGTCGGCGAAGTCGGCCAGGCCGGTGACCTCCAGCAGGTCGGCGACGAGGCGGTCGACACCGTCGACCCCACGGTCCCGCGGGCCGAAGCCGACGTTCTGCCGGACGGTGAGCCACGGGAAAAGGGTGCCGGCCTGGGCGACCATCCCCCGCAAGGGCGACGGACCCTCCACCGGCCGGCCGTCGACGGTGACCGTCCCCGCGTCGAACGCCTCCAGGCCGGCGAGGATGCGCAGGAGGGTCGACTTCCCGCACCCGCTGGGCCCCAGGAGGGCCAGGGTCTGCCCGGCCGACACGTCGAGGTCGACACCGTCGAGGACCAGCAGGTCGCCGAACGACTTCGTCAGGCCGCGGGCGACGAGGAGGCCGGGACCGTGATCGTTCACGCGTCGCTCCAGCGGATCAGGGGACGGGCCAGGAACCGCAGCAGGCGGTCACCGGCATAGCCGATGATGGCGAACAGGAACACGCCGACGATGATCTGCTCGGTGGCGCCCGCCTCGCGCGCCGAGATCATCATCGCCCCGATGCCCCGGCTCACCCCGAGCAGCTCGCCGACGATCACGCAGGTCCAGGCGAGCGTCAACGACAGGCGGAGGCCGGTGACGATCTCCGGGAGGGCGCTGGGCAGGTAGACCCGCCGCCACATCCGGGTCCGGGGGGTGCCCAGCATGCGGGCGGTCTCGACGTGCGTCCTCGGCACCCGGGCCACGCTGTCGGTGGTGGCCACCACCACCGGCCACAGGGCACCGATGAAGATCAGGATGCGGGCCGGCGACTCGCCGATGCCGAAGAGGACGCCCGCCAGCGGCAGCCAAGCGAAGAGGGGCACCGCTCGCAGGCCGTTGGTGATCGGCTCCAGCAGGTCGGCCACCCATCGCGACAGGCCGAGCCCGAGCCCCAGGACCAGGCCCACGACGACGGCCAAGGCCCAGGTCGCCACGCACCGTTCGACGCTGGCCGAGATGTGAAGCCAGGCGGCACCCTTGAAGGGCACGATCCCGGAGAGGGTGACGGAGTTGTGGCCGAAGAAGAACGCGTCGGCCGCGGTGAGGACCTGGCGTGGCGACGGGAGGATCGACCGCGGCTTCAGCTCGTAGTGCCAGGCCAACTGCCAGGCGACCAGAAGGAGTAGCGGCACCACCACGCCGAGGAGCGGCCGCGAGCGCCTCCGACCCGGTCGCGCCGTGGCGGGCGCGGTGACGACCCCGGAGGCGGCGGCCACCTGTGCGAGGGGCGTGTCGGTGACGGCCAGCCGCTCACCGTGGTCGGTCACCGCCATCGGCCGAGGCTCACACCGTCCAGTACTGACGGGCGTAGAGCCCTTCGTAGTCGGGCTCGGCCGTCAGTTCGCCGCTGGCCACCAGGGCCTTGCCGACGCCGACGTATTGGTCCTGGCGGGCCTTGGTGAACTCCCACTGGGCGCCCACGTTTTCGAGCACGGCGACCGCCAGGTTCTGGTCGAATCCGAACTGGGTGACGAGCAGGTCGTTCCAGACCGCGGGATCGTTCGTCCCGTTCGGGGTGAGGTGCTCGGCCGCGTCCTTCTGCATCTTGACGGCGACCCGGCACAGCTCCTCGTCCTTCAGCACCGCCGACGAAGCCCACAATGCGGTGTTGAGATCGCCGAGGGGCGTGTCGAACACACCCGGCAACCGCACCCCGACACCGTTGACGACCGCTTGGGTGCACGGGGGCTCGCTGCCGATGAACGCGTCGACGTCGCCTCGGGTCAGGGCGGTCACGTGGTCGGCGTAGCCGAGGGGTACCCCTTCGAGGTCCTGGCCCAGCACGAGCCCCGCTTTCGCGAGCACCTGGTTGAGGACGAGCACCTGCGAGCCGGGCGGCGGGACGGCGATCTTCTTCCCCCGGAGGTCGTCGACGGTCGCCACCACGCCCGCCTTGCCGATGAGACCGAAGCCCTGGCGGGCCACCATGGAGACCGTCCGGCACGAGACACCCGACTTGGCCTGGGTGAGCATCGGCACGTAGGGGCTCATGAGGCCGAAGTCGAGCGTGCCCCCCTCGAGCGCCTGCAGGATCTCGGCGGTGGAGGTGACTGGCACCACCGTGACCGTGACGCCGGGAGGTGCGAACTTCTGCCAGTACAACATCGACGAGGCGTGGTTCTTGGCGTAGACGCACGTGCGGACGGTTGCGGTGCGGCCGTTGGCCAGGCCCGGGACAGTGCTTGCCACCCCCGGGACGGTCGTGGCCCCGGTGGTCTTGTCGGAGCTCGAACCGCAGGCCATGAGGGCACCGCTGGCGGCCGCCGCGGCCGCGAGACCGAGAAATCCCCGCCGGCTCAGCACGACGTCATCGAGGGATGCCAATGTGTCTCCGTTTCTCGCTCTGATCCACTGCCAGCGGGTGCCGAGGGCGGACACTACAACAATCAGGATTGATGTCGCCGGGCGGCGAGGTCGACATCGGACCGAGGAGCATGGCCCAGCCGTCCGCCGTCGTCGTGGAGCAGGCGAGGGGTCACCTCTGGGTCCGACAGCACGCGTCCGGGCCGGCCTGTATCCAGTCAGTCGCCATTGCCCTCCGGCCACATGAGAATGCACGGACCGCCGGCGCTCGCCTCGTCCGACCGGGCAGGCCGCCGAGCTCCCTCGGCGTCGACGTGGGGAGCTTCGACCAAGGCCGATCGCTCGAGGTCCAGTCGGCCAAATGGGGTAAGGCCGGTGTCGCCCCGGCCCTACCCCATAACTCGGTCGCCAATTCTCCGCGGGCCCGCAACTTCGTCGGGCAGCTGGACGGCGCGACCAGGTTCCCACCACCAGGCGGTCGGCCACGGGGCCAAGACCGAATGGACCACTCGTGTACCACTTGCCACCTGAGGTGGCGGCGCCGTTGAACACCCAGTAGCTGAAGGTGCCGTCGGTGTTCTGGGCGGCCATGACGACGTCGTCCTTGCCGTCGCCGTGTAAGTCGAGGGCCCACGACGACTTTGAGGGTGACGCGAAGGCCGGCCGGCCGCACGGCCCCAGTGTTCGACAGGTCTGGCGCAGCCGGGTTCGTATGGGTCATGCGGATCAGGAGTCACGCCAGTACCGTGCGAGTCATGGCGGGCGACGGGCTGACGGCCGAGCGATGCGAGGAGTCGCTTTTGTGACCACGACCGAGTCCTGTCCGATTGCATCCATCGGCGAGCGCTTCAACCCCCTCTCCGAGGAGCAGCTCGAAGATCCCTACTCGTTCTACGCTGAGGCCCGGCGCGAGGAGCCGGTGTTCTACAGCCCGGCGTTTCACATGTGGGTCGTCACCCGCTACTCCGATGCACGGGCCGTCCTGGGCAACCCGACGGTCTTCTCGTCCCGGAAGACGATCGATCATCGTCGAGATCGCGGATGCGGCCTACGCCGTCCTGGCCGGCGGTCCGCCGGTGGTCCCGGTCCTGGTCAATTCAGATCCTCCCGACCACGGCCGGTTTCGCAGGGTGTTGAATCGGGCGTTCTCGCCGCCCCGCATGCGCCTCCTCGAGTCGGGGGTACGCGAGATCACCAACGCCCACGTCGACGCCATGGAACCGCTCGGTCGGGCCGACGTCATGCAGGCGCTCGCCTTCCCGATTCCGGTCCACGTCATTGCCCGCCTGCTCGGCGTTGGCGACGAACACGCCGAACAGCTGGGACGGTGGGGCCGAAGCCTGATCACGCTCATCTCGTCGTCCTT
Source organism: uncultured Acidimicrobiia bacterium (assembly GCA_963836205.1). Taxonomy (GTDB): domain Bacteria; phylum Actinomycetota; class Acidimicrobiia; order Acidimicrobiales; family AC-14; genus JAXDMK01. The sequence goes on from CAWIIV010000008.1 coordinate 83,891, forward strand.
GGACACGGAGCAGCAGGTGGCTGCGGCGTCCGACGTGGTGAACCTCCAGCGGTTCATGGCCGACCTGGTGATGCGGAAGCGAGCCGAGCCAGGGGACGACATCACCACCCAGATGCTCGCGGCCGGAGCGGAGACGTTCACCGAGGACGAGGTGGTCTACCAGCTGAGCGGCACGCTCATCGCCGGTCACGAAACGACCACCTACATGATCGGCAATGCCCTCCACCTCCTCCTTCGCCAGCCGGAGCACTGGCAGGCCGTGCTGGCCGATCGACGCTCATCCCTGACGCGGTCGAGGAAACGCTGCGCGCCGACACCTCCGTACCCGCCTTCATCAGGACGGCCACGGAGGACACCGAGCTGGCCGGCAGGAACATCGCCATGGGCGAGAACGTCCTGGTGGTGTTCGCCTCGGCGAACCACGACGAGGACCACTTCCACGATCCCGGGTCCTTCGATCTGCATCGCACGGGAAAGGTGGGCCACATGGGCTTCGGCCACGGCATCCACTCATGCGTCGGGGCGGGACTGGCGCGGCTGGAGGTCGTGTGATCCTCGAAACCCTCGCCTCCCGGCTGCCGAACCTCCGGCTGGTACCTGACCAACCGCTGCGCCACTTCCCGCAACTCATCTTCCGCGGCCTCGAGAGGCTCGACGTCGCCTGGGACTGACCGGCGGCCACGGGCGCGCAGAATGCTCTGGACATTTTCGCTGAACGTCGCTAACTTAGTCCCAGTAGGTTACTGACGTTCAGGGAGGCCGGCATGTTGGTGCGGTTGGGACGGTTCACGGTACGAAGGAAGCGGTCGATTCTGATCGCCTCCGTCATCCTCTTCGCCCTGGCGGGCGCCATCGGCGGTGGGGTGGCCGACCACCTCTCGTCCGGCGGGTTCGAGGACCCGGAAGCCGAATCCACTCGGGCGGGCGCGGTCATCGACGACGTGTTCCACGCCGGCGCCCCCAACGTGGTGCTCCTCGTCACCTCCGCCACCGGCACGGTCGACGACCCGGCCGCAGTCGCCGAGGGCCAGGCCCTCACGGCCGAGCTGGCGGCCGAGCCGGGCATCGACCAGGCCAGCTCCTACTGGAGCCTGGGCAACGTGCCGCCCCTGCGCAGCAACGACGGCCGCCAGGCGCTCGTCCTGGCCCGCATCGCGGGCGACGAGGACACGGTCGACGCCCGCATCGAGACCCTCTCCCCCGCCTTCACCCGCCAGACCGGCGCCCTCGACGTGAGGGTCGGCGGCCAGGCCGAGGTCTTCCGCCAGATCGGCGGCACGGTGGAGGAGGACCTGGCCAAGGCCGAGTCGGTGGCCATCCCCATCACCCTGCTCCTCCTGGTGGTGGTGTTCGGCAGCATCGTGGCTGCCGGGCTGCCGGTGGGCATCGGCGTCCTGTCGATAATAGGGACGTTCCTGGTGTTGCGGCTGCTGGCCGAGCTGACCACGGTGTCGATCTTCGCCCTCAACCTCACCACCGCCATGGGCCTCGGGCTGGCCATCGACTACAGCCTGTTCGTCGTCAGCCGCTACCGGGAGGAACTGGGCCGGGGGCTGGAGCCGGCCGCCGCCGTTGTGCGCACCGTCAACACCGCCGGGCGCACGGTGGTGTTCAGCGCGGCCACGGTGGCGGCATCCCTGGCGGCCATGCTCGTGTTCCCGATGGCCTTCCTCCGCTCCTTCGCCTACGCCGGCATCGCGGTGGTGGCCATGGCCGCCCTCATCTCGGTGGTGGTCCTGCCCGCGGCCCTTGCCGCCATCGGCCACCGGATCGACAAGTGGTCGGTGTTCCGCCGCCACCCCAAGGCCGTCGGCGAGGGCTTCTGGCACCGGGTGGCGATGACCGTGATGCGCCGGCCGGTGGTCATCGGCGGGTCGGTGGTCGCGCTCCTGATCGTGCTCGGGCTGCCCTTCCTCCACGTGCAGCTGGGCCTGCCCGACGACCGGGTCCTGCCCACCACCGCCTCCAGCCGCCAGGTGCAGGACGAGATCCGCACCAACTTCACGTCCAACGACGCGGGCGCGGTGCAGGTCGTGGCCCAGGGCGCCGACGTCGCCGACCCGGCCGAGATTGCGGCCTACGCCTCCGCCCTCTCCCGGCTGGAGGGCACGGCCCGGGTCGACGCCCTCACCGGGTCGTACATGGCCGGCGCCCAGGTGGCGCCCCCGAACGAGGCATCGGTGCGGTTCGCTTCGCCCGACGGCACCTGGTTCTCGGTGGTCCCCTCGGTCGAGCCGCTGTCGGCCGACGGCGAGGCACTGGTGCACGACGTCCGCGCCCTCGACGCCCCCTTCCCGGTGGAGGTGGCCGGTCCGTCGGCCGAGTTGGTCGACTCCAAGGCGTCCATCCTGGACCGGCTGCCGCTGGCGGCCGGGATCATCGCCCTCATCACCTTCGTGGTCCTGTTCCTCATGTTCGGCAGCGTCCTGGTCCCGATCAAGGCCATCGTCCTCAACCTGCTCAGCCTGAGCGCCACCTTCGGCGCCATGGTCTGGATCTTCCAGGACGGGCACCTGGCCGGGCTCCTCAACTTCACCCCCACCGGCGACATCGCCATCTCCACCCCGATCCTGATGTTCTGCATCGCCTTCGGGCTGTCGATGGACTACGAGGTCTTCCTCCTGTCCCGGATCAAGGAGGAGCACGACCGCACCGGCGACAACCGCCAGGCGGTGGCGGTGGGCCTGGAGCGCACTGGCCGGATCGTGACCGCGGCCGCAGCCCTGCTGGCGATCGTGTTCATCGCCATGGGGACGTCGAGCGTGTCATTCATCAAGTTGTTCGGTATCGGCCTTACGATGGCTGTACTCGTGGACGCGACCCTCATCCGAGCGGCCCTGGTGCCCGCCTTCATGCGCCTGGCGGGCGACGCCAACTGGTGGGCGCCCGCGCCCATGCGCCGGATCTACGAGCGGTGGGGCTTCAGCGAGGCCGACGGCTACTCCGAGGCCGGGCCCGGGCTCGACGATCGCCAGCTGGAGCGGGTCCGATAGTCCCCAAGCCCACCACCGCTCCGCCCGGTCGCCGGGCCCGCGCCCCCCGGGGCGAGGGCGACCGGCTGCGCGACGAGATCCTCGCCGCCACCGAGAAACTGCTGCTCAAGACGGGGGACGAGTCGGCGGTGTCTATCCGGGCCATCGCCGACGCGGTCGGGGTCTCGCCCCCGTCGATCTACCTCCACTTCGCCGACAAGGACGACCTGATCCACTCCGTCTGCCAGCTCCAGTTCCGCAAGCTCGACGTGGTGGTGTCGGAGACGACGGCCGGGGTGGACGATCCCCTCGACCGGCTGCGGGGCCGGGGCCACGCCTACGTCCGCTTCGGCGTGGCCCACCCCGAGCACTACCGGATCATGCTCATGGGCAAGGGCCACTTCTCCCAGGAGGAGTTCGAGGCCGGCCTGCTGCCGGGCATGCGCTCGTTCCAGTCCCTCGTGGGCAACGTCCAGGAGTGCATGGACCTCGGGGTGTTCGCCAAGGACGACCCCTTCCTGGTGGCCACCATCCTGTGGGCCATGGTCCACGGCCTCACGTCGCTGCTCATCTCGGTGCCGGGATTCCCCGCCTTCGAGGACCCCGAGGCCATCGTCGACCAGATGCTCGACACCCTGGCCCGGGGGCTGGCGCCCGTCCCCGACTGAGCTCCCCGGCGGCCGTGTCCGCTGGTGATCTCGCGTCATTCGGGGCGGTCGCGTGGCCCATTCCGCACGGGCGCCTCAAGTCGGGGCGGGAGACGCCCGATGCTTGAACCACTCACTGGCCGTATCGAGAGGGAGGGTCGCCGTGCCGACGAGTGGTTCGATGAGCAACAAACCTGGTCGCGGCCGGCGCCTGCTGGCGGGAGCGACCCTGCTCCTGAGCATGTTGTGCGCCACCGTGGTGCCCGCCGACGCCGCCCCGCCGGCGGCTGCGGCCAACCCGCCGGCGGCCGCCGCCGCCGCCACCACCAACTGCGGGACCACGGTCCTCAAGCCGAACGGCACGCCGTGGGTGTGCACCCTGGCCGAGAACTTCGACGGCACCGCCCTCAACCGGGCCCTGTGGGTGCCCCAGACGTCGGCCACCAGCGGGTTCGGCTCCCAGGACGACTGCTTCGTCGACGATCCCGACAACATCGCGGTGGCGGGCGGGACGCTCAGGCTCACCGTGCGCAAGGAGTCGGCGCCGTTGACCTGTCGGACGCCGACGACCTCCTACAGCACCCGGTACACGGCGGGAATGGTCTCCACCTACACGAAGTGGAGCCAGACCTACGGCCGCTTCGAGTTCCGGGTCAAGTTCCCGGCCGCCACCGCCAAGGGACTCCACGGCGCCCTGTGGCTGTGGCCCGACAACGCGCTCAAGTACGGCCCGTGGCCGCTGTCGGGCGAGATCGACGTGGCCGAGGTGTACAGCCTCTACAACGACCGGGCCATCCCCTACGTCCACTACTGGCCGGGCACGATGGCGCAGACCAACAACTACTGCCTGCTGAAAGTCACCGACTGGCACACCTACGTCCTGGAGTGGACGACGACCTCGATCAAGATCAGCTTCGACGGCAAGGTGTGCGTGAACGAGCCGATCACGCCGGCGGCGCCCCTCGTGGCCCCCCAGCCCTTCGACCACCCTTTCATGCTGGCGCTCACCCAGGGACTCGGGGTGTACGGCAACCGGCTCGACCCGGCCCAGCCCCCGGCCTTCCCCGCCACCATGCAGGTCGACTACGTCCGGGTCTGGAAGTAGGCAGGGGTCAGCGAGAAGCGGCCTGGAGCAACGCGGGGGCCGGTCGCGGTGCAGGCGCGGGGCGGCGGAGAGGGGCGACGGACGCCGACCGCAGCACCGGAGCGACGACCGGGACCACGAGCGGGCGGCGAACGGCGCGGTCGCGCGATCGGGCCAGGAGGGCCACGTAGCCGATGAGGACGTCGTAGATCAGCAGGTGCATCCCCCACGCGATCCGGGTGCCGACGACGACGGCGACGGCCAGGGTTGCCACCATGCCGAAGCCGATCACAGCCAAGACGCGGCGCCGGCGTTGGGCGGCGGTGCGCCGGACGGGAGCCGCCGGGGCGTCCTCACGATCGTTAGTGGCGGGGACGGCCGAACCGGCGAAGCACAGTTGGATGCGGTCGAGCTCCGCCAATTCCCCCCGGCTCTGCACTCGCCGGCGGAGCAAGGGCGGCAGGAGCACCAGCGCCCAGAGCAGTCCCAGCAGCGGGTATACCGGCAAGCCATCGCCCCCTTGTGTCCCGAACCCAGGCTGGATTCAGGCTTCGCCCGCTGGGGATCGATGTCTCCCCACCGGTCGCCGCCAACCTATCGCAACAACGAGCGGCGGCCAAGCGAGGCTGATTTGGGCGTGATTTCGAGGTCTGCCCATCGAGTTCGAAAGAACGTCCCTGTGGACAACCGGCGGCATTGTCGTCCTGCGGCGAGCAGGATCTTCGGTGATGTCTCACCGCTCGTGGCGGCAGTCGCGACGTCGGGGTTTTGGGACCGACCGGGCGACCTACTTGGCGGTGCCCCGCACCGAGGCCGTGAGCGGTGTGCGGTCGGCGTTGTCGACCGCACAGACCAGGCCCCGCCGGCCGTCGTGCCACGCTTCGTTTTCGGGCACGATCTCGAACTCGGTGAGGGTCGACTGCCCCCGGGGGACGCCGACGTAGTCGGTGAACGGCTGGCCCAGGCAGGTGGCGGCGGCGTACTGGAGCAGCGCGTCGGCCCCCGGGAAGGCGTCGCCCGGAGCCGCGGGATGGACGACCACCGCGAACACCTCGGCGTCGTGCGGCTCGTCGCACGAACGCACCGTGAGGCGGCGGACCTCGGTGCCCTCCGGCGTGTCGATGCAGTCACCCGGTTCGAGGGAGGCGTAGTCGACGCCGTCGGGCCGGACCACGTTGGCGATGACGATGCCGGCCACGGTGAGCCACCCGATCAGGCTGATTGCGGCTACCAGGCGGGCCCCGGTGACCAACGCGCCGCCACCACGCTTCTTGGCCCGTCCGGCGAGGATGAGGGCGGGGATGGCGAGGATGCCGGCCGTCACCAGGGAGACGACGGCCAAGGCGAACGCGACCCCGGCCCCCGACCCGTCGGCCTTGGCCGGCTGGAACGGCTTGGGCGGCTTCCCCGGCTTTGCCGGCTTGCTCGTCGTGCCGACACCGGGGGCGGGCGGGGCGGGCGACCGGTGGAGGGGCGGGGGGATGTTGCGGGTGACCTCGATCGGACGCCACGGCTCGGGCTCCGGATCCGGCTCGGGCTCCGGATCCGGCTCGGGCGGCGGTGGCGGGGTCGCCGCGGCCCGCGCCACCCGGGGCCGGCGGGCTGCGGCTGGCGGGGCCGCGGGAGGCGCCGCGGCCGCCGTCGGGGCGTCGGACGCAGGGCCGACGAGGGTCTCGGTCGGGGTGTCGTCGCCCGGAGGCGGACCGTCGTTGCCCGGGGACGGACCGTCGTCGGTCGGGGGCGGAGTAGCCGCCCCCCGCCCGGTGACCACCTTGGACGCCGCCGCGGCCCGCTTCATGTCCCCGGTGACCACCCTCGGCCCGCGGGACCCGGGTCGGGCCGGCGACTGGCCCTCCTCTTCGTCTGCCATGGGCGGTAAGCCTACGGGTGCCGGGAAGGTGTCGACGCACGACGGCCGCCTAATCTGGGGACATCGACACGCCCGCCGCCTCCGAACCCACCACCCCCCTTCCGCTCGTCGAGGCTGCCTACGCCCGCCTGGCCGAGCGAACGGCCGCCGCCCGCGCCCGCCTGGGGCGAGCCCTCACCCTGGCCGAGAAGATCCTCTTCGGGCACCTGGCCGGCGACCCCGGGCCCGACCCGGCCGGCGTCGAGCGGGGGAAGTCCTACGTCGAGCTCCAGCCCGACCGGGTGGCCATGCAGGACGCCACCGCCCAGATGGCCCTCCTCCAGTTCGCCACCGCCGGCCTTCCCCGGGTGTGCGTGCCGACCACGGTCCACTGCGACCACCTGATCCTGGCCCAGGTGGGGGCGGCCGCCGACCTGCTCTCGGCCAAGGAGACCAACCGGGAGGTCTACGACTTCCTGTCCAGCACCTCGGCCAAGTACGGGATCGGGTTCTGGCAGCCGGGCTCGGGGATCATCCACCAGGTCGTCCTCGAGCGCTACGCCTTCCCCGGCGGGATGATGATCGGCACCGACAGCCACACACCCAACGCCGGCGGCCTGGGCATGGTTGCGATCGGCGTGGGCGGGGCCGACGCGGTCGACGTGATGACGGGCGGCACGTTCGGCCTCCGGTGGCCGTCGCTCGTGGGCGTCCGCCTCACCGGGCGGCTGTCGGGGTGGACGTCGCCCAAGGACGTGATCCTCCGGGTGGCCCAGATCCTCACCGTCAAGGGCGGCACCGGCGCCATCGTCGAGTACTTCGGACCGGGCACCTCGGCCATCAGCGCCACCGGCAAGGCCACCATCTGCAACATGGGGGCCGAGATCGGCGCCACCACGTCGGTCTTCCCGTTCGACGAGCGCGCCGCCGTATACCTCAACGCCACTGGGCGCAAGGCGCTGGCCATGGCCGCCGAGCTGGCGGGGGCCGACCTGCGAGCCGACGACGAGGTCGACGCCGACCCGTCCGCCTACTTCGACCGGGTCATCGAGATCGACCTGTCCACCCTCGAGCCCCACGTGGTCGGCCCCCACACCCCCGACCTGGCCCGGGAGGTGTCGGCCATGGGGGCGGAGGCCAAGGCCGCCGGATGGCCGCTGCACCTGTCCCAGGCCCTGGTCGGGTCGTGCACCAACTCGTCCTACGAGGACATCAGCCGGGCCGCCAGCGTCGCCCGCCAGGCGGCGGCGGCCGGCCTGCGCACGAAGACCCCGCTGCTCATCACCCCCGGGTCGGAGACGGTGCGGGCGACGGTCGAGCGCGACGGGCTGCTGGCCGACCTCGAGTCGATCGGCGCCAGCGTGCTGGCCAACGCCTGCGGTCCGTGCATCGGCCAGTGGGCTCGCTCCGACGTAGTCGACGGCCAGGTCAACTCCATCATCAGCTCGTTCAACCGCAACTTCCCCAAGCGCAACGACGGCAACGCGTCGACCCTCGCCTTCATCGCCTCGCCCGAGACCACCGTCGCCTACGCCCTGGCCGGCACCCTCGACTTCAACCCGCTGGAGGACGAGCTCGACGGCGTCCGCCTGGCCGAACCCTTCGGCGACGAGCTGCCGGCGAGCGGCTTCGTCGGCGGCGACGAGGGCTACGTCGCCCCCCCGGAGGACGGTTCCGACATCGACGTCGTCGTCGACCCGGCCAGTTCCCGGCTGCAACGGCTGGAGCCCTTCCCCCCGTGGGACGGGCAGGATTTCGTGCGCCTCCGGGTGCTGCTCAAGGCCGTCGGCAAGTGCACCACCGACCACATCTCCGCCGCCGGCCGGTGGCTGCGCTACCGGGGCCACCTGGAGAACATCAGCCGCAACCTGTTCCTGGGGGCCATCAACGCCTTCACCGGCGAGCCCGGCACCGGCCTGTGCGCCATCCACGGCCAGACCGAGCCCCTGCCCGACGTGGCCCAGCACTACCGCGACGCGGGACAAGCGTGGGTGGCGGTGGGCGACGAGAACTACGGCGAGGGGTCGTCCCGGGAGCACGCGGCCATGGAGCCCCGGTTCCTCGGGGGACGGGTGATCATGGTCCGCTCGTTCGCCCGCATCCACGAGACCAACCTCAAGAAGCAGGGCGTGCTGCCCTTGGTCTTCGCCGACCCGGCCACGTACGACCTGGTGGGCGCCGACGACCGCATTTCGGTGCTCGGTCTGGCCGGGCTGGCCCCGGCGGTGCCGGTGGACTGCCGCCTCGACCGGCCCGACGGTTCCACCGCCGACTTCCAGTGCGTCCACAGCCTGTCCGAGGAGCACATCGAGTGGTTCCGGGCCGGGAGTGCCCTCAACCTCATCCGGCAGCGATTCCAGGACTAGGAGGACGTCATGCCCAACCCGATCCTGCATTTCGAGATCATGGGAAGCGACCCGGCCGCGACACAGAAGTTCTACGCCGACGTCTTCGGCTGGGACGTCAACGCCGACAACCCCATGAACTACGGCGTCGTCACCGCCCAGGAGGAGAAGGGCATCGGCGGCGGGATCGGCGCCAACCCCCAGGGCGCCACCTACGTCACCGTCTACGCGGCCGTGCCCGACCTCCAGGCCACGCTCGACCAGGCCGAGGCCGCCGGCGGCACCACCGTGATGTTCCCCACCGAAATCCCCGGCGTGGTCACCATGGCCATGTTCAAGGACCCCGACGGCAACCTGATCGGCATCATCAAGGACGCATAGTCGAACCACGACGATTCGGCCGCGTGAAGTGTTCCGTGCGGCGGTTGGGTCGTGATCTGGCCCGGATCCTCCCAGTTCACGACGATTCGGGCGCAGGGAGTGTTTCGTGCGGCCAAATCGTCGTCGGTGCCGGCGCAGTGTGGGACCGGACCGTGGGTCGGCGTCCGAACTGACTCGTGGCTGGCGAGGGTAGGTTGGCTGTTCATGGCACCTACTCCCGGGCCCGACTTCAAGCCCCTCGTTCAGGAGGTCGCCCGGTTGGGCGGCGACCTCTCCCAGGTGTGGCCCCAGCTCGACGAACGCCTGCGGCCGGTTCTCGGCTACGACTCGTCCACCTTCTGCACCATCGACCCGTCCACCCTCTTGTGGACCAGCCGGTCGGTCATCGGGATCGACTCGAGCCCGGCCCGCGAGCGCAAGGCCCTCGAGCTCGAGTTCCGGGGCGACGACCTCAACAGCTTCCCCAACCTGCTCATGCAGCAGATGCCGATCGGCAACCTCCACACCACCAGCGGCGGCAACCTGGCCAAGTCGATCCGGTACGACTCCCTCCTGCGCGAGCTCGACCTGGCCGACGAGGTGCGGGCCGTGGTCCGGTCCGAGGGTCTCAACTGGGGCATCCTCACCCTGTACCGCAAGCGCCCGGCGGAGCCGTTCGTCTACCGCGAGCTGCGATCCATCCGCGACGCCCTGGAGCCATTCGGCGAGCTGCTCCGGCTGCGCATGCTCCAGTCGGCGGCCGTCGAGCCTGGCACCATCGAACGGCCCCCGGGCCTCATCCAGGTTTCCGCCGACGGCAAGGCGGAAGACGCCTCCCCCGCGGCCGCGGCCCGCCTGGAGACGGTCGGCGACCCGTCCGCCGTCGCCGCTGCTGTCGCCGAGGTGGTGGCCGCCTTCAACGCCGGCGATGCCCTGGCCCACGTCACCATGCCCACCGGCGAGGAGACGTCGGTCACCCTCCACGCCTCTGTCGGCGCCGACGGCAAGCTCGCCATCGTCGTAGAGGAGGACCGGATCGTCCTGCTCGACCAGCGCATCGCCGACGACTACAAGTTCACCGAGGACGAAGTCGAGATCCTGCCCTTCTACGCCCAGGGCCGCACCACCCGCACCATCGCCCAGATCCTCACCATCGACGCCTTCACCATCCAGGAATGGCTCATCAGCATGTTCGCCAAGACGGGCACCAAGAACCGGGCCGACTTCCTCGCCACCATCTACGCCAGCCACTTCGAGGAGCGGTTCGCAGCCGGGGTCCGGCCCAGTCCCTACGGCTTCTTCGTCGAGTAGGGGCGACGGTCAGGCCCGGTCGAGCCTGTCCCCCCGCCCGTTCACCTAGACTGGCTGCCAATGGCACGGAACAACGACCGCGATCGCGGCAAGAAGCGGACGCCGGTCCGCGACCTCAACCGGCGCGGGAAGCCCAAGGTTTGCATCTTCTGCCGCGACCACATCGTCTTCGTGGACTACAAGGACGTCAACCTCCTCCGCCGGTTCATCAGCGACCGGGCCAAGATCAAGGCCCGTCGCACCACCGGCACGTGTGTCCAGCACCAGCGCGACGTGGCCGTCGCCATCAAGACGGCCCGCGAGGTGGCGCTCATCCCCTACACCCAGCGCACGGTCAGCGACAAGGCCGGCGGGCGTGAGGGTCGAGGCGGCGGCGGTGGGCGCGGTCGACCGCCGTCCGACCGGGCTGCCATCCCCGATCCCGACGTCGCCGTCGTGGGCGCGGTGATCGACGACGACTCCGTCGACGAACTGGACACCGACGACATCTACGCCGTCCCGGAGCTGTAGCCGCAGCTCCAGGCAGTCCCCTGGCGCCCGCCGGGTCTGGTCCTGAACCCGGTCAACCTCGACCCGTTGGCCGAGGCCTGACCGTGGCTGGTGCCCGTTCGCCGGGATCGTTCGAGTTCGACGCCGCCGTCTACCGGGCCGACGGACGGATGCCTGCACCGTCGGGCTGAGCCGCCCCTCCTGCCGCGGGCCAACCGCCGGCCGCCAGCAGGTCCTGCTCCCCCAGCGTCCGCCACAGCTCCTCGGCCAGGTGGGGGGCCAGGGGCGCCAGCATCTGCACGAGGGCGCGGACGCCGACGGCCAGGGCTCGCCCGTCGTCCGCAGCGAGGTGGTCGGAGCGCCGGCGGGCGGCGGTGTCGAACTGCTGGAGCCGGTCGAAGAGGAACCGGAGGTCCTTGGCCACCAGGTGGAAGGCGTTGCGGTGCATGCCCGCGGTGGCCTTGGCCACGGCCGTCCCCACCCACCCGGCCAGGCTGCGCCGCAGCTTGGAGCTCCCGTCGCCGCCCCCGCCCCCGCCGCCCGCGCCCGCGGCGGCCGCCAGCTCGCCCTCCCGCTCGGTGACGAACCGCCACACCGCGGTCAGCCACGCCCGCTCCCGCGCCACCGAGGCGGTCGACCACTCGAAGTCGCTGGTGGGGCTGGCCGCGGCCAGGACCGCCAGCCGCACCGCGTCGGCCCCATACCGGTCGAGCAGGTCGACGACGCCCACCGAGTTCCCGGCCGATTTGCTCATCTTCCGGCCGGCGGCCCGGACCATCCCGATGGCGAGCACCTCGTCGATGGGCTCCTCCCGGTCGACCACGCCGAGGGCGGTGAGCGACCGGGCCATGGTGCGGGCGTGGAAGAAACAGGTCGTGCTCTGCTCGACGCCGCCGACCATGAGGTCGACCGGCTGCCAGAGCCGGGCCTCGCCGTCGGCGAACGGATCCTCGGCGTCCGGAGCCTTGGCGCTCCACAGGTACCACCACGGGCTGCTGTAGGCACCGAGGGTCTCGGTGTCGCGCCGGGCCGCCCCCCGGCACGAGGGGCAGGTGGTGGCCACGAAGTCGTCCCGCCCGACGAGGGGGTTGCCGCCGGCGGACAGGTCGACGTCGAGGGGGAGGAGCACCGGCAGCTCGGAGTCCGGCACCGGTAGGGGACCACACCGGTCGCAGTGGACGACCGGCACCGGCGCCCCCCAGTACCGCTGGCGGGAGAACGGCCAGTCGCCCATCCGGTAGCGGACGACCGGCTCGACCGCAGCGGTGACGGGCCTTTCGGGCGGGTCGAGCTCCGGACCGGAGGGGTCCCCCGCGCCTGCGCCGAAGGCGGCCAGGCCCACCTCCCCCGTCCACGGGCTCACCACCACGACCGGGAGCGGTGGGCCGCCGAGCGGGTGGGCCGCGCCCACACCCAAGGCCACGGTGGCGCGGTGGGCATAGGTGTCGCGGCGGACCTCCCGGTCGAAGCCGCGGGGCTGCGTCCGTCCGAGCTCGGTGACCTGTTGGGCGACGTCGGCGGGCAGGGCGCCGGCATCGCGGAGGAGGCCGATCAAGGGGTGGTCGGGCGCCACCTCCAGCCGGTCGGCGTCCGCCAGCAGCTCGGGGCGATCGGCGAAGACCTCGACCTCGACGTCGTAGCCTTCGATCCTCAGCCGGGCCGTCAGCCCCTCGACCCGGCCGACGTAGCGGGCCTGGACGGCCTTCACCGCCTCCGGCCACCGGTCCAGCCCATCGAGCCCGGCGAGGACGGACTCCGCCCAGACGGTCTCCCGGACGAACCACTGGCTCAGGGGGCGGACCTCGAGGGTTCCCCCGCAGCGCCAGCAGCCGAGGTCGTCGGCGATCAGGCCGTCCTCCACCGACGACTCGCACCCCGCGCACCAGCTCACGTCGCGCCGGGCCCGGTAGGCGAAGCCACCCTCCAGGAGCCTGGCGAACACCCATTGGACCCAGCGGTAGAAGCGGGGGTCGCCGTAGTCGGTGATGCGGCGGGTGTCGTGGCTCAGGCCCAACCGGCGGAACTGGGCCGTCATGGTGACCACGGTGGCGTCGGCCAGGGCCTTGGGGCGGCAGCCGGCGTCGCGGGCGGCGATCTCGTTGGGGAGTCCGTGGGTGTCGAACCCGGTGGTGTAGAGGACCCGCGCCCCGAGTTGGCGGTGGAAGCGGGCGCTGGCGTCGGCGATGGCGTAGTTCCGGACGTGGCCGAGGTGGAGGGTGCCGTTGGCGAACGGCGGCAGCTCCATGACGTACCACTTCGGGTCGCCGGGCTCGACGCTGGCCTCGAACACCTTGGCGTCGTCCCACCGCTGCTGCCAGCGGGCCTCGATCTCGCCGAAGGGGCAGACCCGCCGGTCGTTCTCGGGATTCGTCATGCCAGGCGGGCGAGAGCGGCCAGCAGGGCGACGATGTCGGACCGGTCGTTGTAGACCTGCACCGAGACCCGCAGCTTGGGCCGCCCCTGCCACTCGGTGACCGAGACCCGGATGCCGAACTGCTCGAAGAGCCGGCAGACGGTGGCCCGCGGCTCCAGATGAGCAGGCAGGGGGACGGCGAAGAACTGCGCGTTCCACTCGTCGGTGGCCGGGTTGTACGGCTCCAGCCCGGTCAGCTCGGACAGCGCCCGGTGGGCGTCCCGAGCCAGCGCCCGGCACCGGACCAGCTCCTCCTCCCACCCGGGGGACCGGGCGTAGGCGATGGCGTCGGGAACGGCCAGGAAGGCGGAGATGTCCCGGGAGCCCTGCCACTCGTGCCGGTCGATGAAGGGCGACGGGTTGGGCTGCATGGGGGCGACGCCCCACGACGCGGCCAGGGGCTCCAGCTCGCCCTGGACCTCGCGCCGGGCGTAGAGGAACCCCGAGCCCTTGGGCGCGTTGAGCCACTTGTGGGCCACGCTCACGTAGAAGTCGGCGCCCAGGGCCCGGAGGTCGAGGTCGAGCTGCCCGGGGGCGTGGGCGCCGTCGACCACGGTGCGGATGCCGAGGGCGCGGGCCCGGCGGCAGATCTCCTCCACCGGGAGGACGAGTGCGGTGGGCGAGGTGAGGTGGCTCACGAAGATGACTCGTGTGCGCTCGGTGACGGCGGCCCAGAACTCGTCCACGAAGGCGGCGTGGGTGGACACGGGCAGGGTCGTGGGCCCGACCTCGTACCGAAACCCGGCCCGGGCGGCCCAGTGGCGCCACATCCGCTCCGCGCCGCCGTGCTCGTGGGCGGTGGCGAGCACCACGTCGTCGGGGCCGAGGCGGAGGCTGCGGGCGATGGTGTTCAGCCCGACGGTGACGTTGGTGACGAACACCAGGTCGTCGCGGTCGCTCCCGACCAGCTCCGCCAGGCGGGCGCGGGCCTCCTGGAGCCGGGGCTCGGCCTGGAAGCTGAGGAAGTCGACAGGATCCCGCTCCAGGAGGCGCTGCCACCGCTGGTAGCTCTCGAAGACGGGGCGGGGCGTGGCCCCGTAGGCGGCGTGGTTCAGGTGGACGATGTCGTCGTCGAGGAGGAAGTCGGCCGCGAACGGGGTGCGGTGCTTCTGGGGAAGGGTCCTCACCGCCGGCCGTCCCCGGGCCTGCCGGCGGGTCCTGGTACCCCCCCAGACGGCTGGGAGGCCGGGGTTAGGGTGCGCCGGTGGACGCCCGGGGCATGATGTTCGACTTCGGCGACGGGACCCCGCCGGGTGCCGGGTGTGCCCCGCTGGCCCTCGTCGGCGGCTCGCTGCTCGTCGACAGCGGGGAGGAGGACGCCACCTTCGCCTTCCGCTGCCAGGACCGCTACCTGGCCTATTCGTCCCTCGCCGGGCTGCGTTCGCTGCTCGTGGTCCTCGACGACGACCACGCCGCCACCTACGACGGGTGCATCGACGACCTGCGCCGGCGGCTGGCCACCGTTGCCGACAGAACCGGCGTCCTCGGCAACGTGGTCGTCCCCCGACCGCTCTACGTGGGCTTCGATCCCGTGCGCGGCCATGTCTCGGCGCCGGCGCGGACGGCGGCGGCCCTCCGTGACCCGGACCAGGTGCGATCGCTGCGAGCCGGCATCCTCGCCAACCAGATCTCGCCCTCCAGCGCCTCCCTGCTCGCGGCGACGGCCGCCGTCTGCGCCGATGCCGGGGTGAGCGTCGGATGGGACCTCCGGCAAGCCCGGGACCAGGGAGCCCTGGGGATTCGCCTCCACGACAAGGCAACCTACGTGCAACTGGTCGGCGATGGGCGCCGGGCCGTCGCCCCCCACGTCACCACCGTCGTTCTCGACTTCGAGGCGGTGGTGGGGGCCGGCAGCTGGTCCGAGCTGTGCGCGTTGGCCGGCCTGCCCGAGGGCACGGCGGCCGTGCACGTGAAGTCGAGCCTCGACTCGGGCGGGAACGTCGCCGCCGTCGTCTCACCGGCCACCATGCGGGAGACGCTGGCCGCGGTCGAGGCCGAATGGCGGGCCGGCTCCCTCGCCGACGGGCAAGTCCGGCGGCGGCGGGTGGAGGCGAACCGGCGCAAGCTCGACGCCTGCTGGACCCTCCCCCGCCCGCTCGACCGGGGGCTGGTGGAGGCGGCCGTCGACCGCCAGGCCGCGGTCCGCGCCAGCCATCCGGTGAGGCTCCTGGTGCAGCCGCGGGTCGACCCCCCGCCGGGAGCGACGGCGGCCAGCATCGGCTGCTCGTTCGTGGTCGGCACGGACGGGTCGGTGGTTCCCGCCTGTGCCGCCCAGCAGGTGTTCGTCGACGTCGACCGGCGCAAGCACCTGGGCGCCCTGTTGTCCGACCGCTTCGAGGAGGCCTTCTTCGCTTCGCCCGACGCACCCGGGTTCGCCGCCCTGGCCGACACCGTGGCCGACCTCGGGTACCGGGGCCCGGTCAGCTTCGACGCCGTCCTCGACGGCGAGGGCCGGTACGTGGGGGTCTTCGACTGCAACCCCCGCCTCACCGCGGTGTTCCCCGCGGTCGCGGTGCGGGAGGCCCTGCTCGCGGCCGGGGCGCGGTGCGAGACGATCCTGAACCTCGACTACCGGGGCCTGTTCTCCTGGCCCGACCCAGATACCCGCCTGGCCGCCCTCGACGACGCCGGCCTCCTGTACACGCGGAAGCGGCAGCGGGGCGTCCTCCCACTGCCGAATCTGGCCCGTCGAGACGGCTTCGACATCCATTTGGTGAACATGCCGTGGTCGGAGGTGGGACCCCTCGTGAGGAGCGGCCTGCTCGGTGAGGCGGCCGACTTCGACAAGGGGGTCATCCGGGGCCTGTACGCCTGAGCCCACCGGAGGAGGAGACGGTCGCGGGGGTGGCCGGGCTAGGATCGAGGCAGCCTCAGAGATGTCTGGGGCCGCGAGCACCCGTAGCTTAAGTTGGCAAGAAGGACCTGCGGCAAACCCTCCTGATCCCCGGCGATGGACCGTTGGCTTTTCCAGGGCATCAACAATGGTCCGGCTGGCGGGAGCTACGGGGGGCGAACTCACACGGGCCTCAAAGCACCAGCATTGGGAGCTGGGGGACGCGGGTTCGAACCCCGTCGGGTGCACTCCTCGACCACAGGAGAGGAGGTGAACCACTTGAAGAACGACGTCAGCTCTCTGGAAACCGTCAGGGACCACCTCGTTGCCACCAGCAGGCCATTGGCAGAAGCCGCGGCCCCATTGGCGGGTAGCGCGGTCCCATTGGCACGGGAGCCACCGTCCGACGTGACGAGATCCGTCGCCGTCCCACCGGTGCCAATGGCCGAAGCGGCCCACGCCGTGGCCGGCTTCGCCGCCCCAGTGGCGGTGGGGGCGGATCCAATCACGCAAGCGATTCCAGCCGCGCGCTGATCCCTCGGCGCTCGACGTGGATTCCCGCCTGATGCCCTGGAACTGATGCCCTGGACTGATGCCCTGGAACATGTGATGCCCTGGACAATGTGAAGCCCTGGAATGTCGACGGAGCCCCCGCTCGGGGGCTCCGTCGCTCACCGCCTGCGGCCGGTCAGAGGGTGACGGCGTTGATGGCGCTCGTCCACGGCTCCGCCTCCAGGTGGGTGAGGTCGGGGTCGGAGCCGAGGCGGCGGGCGGCGGCCACCACCAGCCGTTGGAAGGCGACGACGGCCACCAGCGGGCGGGCCAGCTCGGCCACCGACGACATCTGCAGCCCGCACGACGACCCGGTGCCGCAGTGGACGACGGTCGCCCCCACCCGACCGAGCAGCCCGGACAGGTCGTGGGTGCGGCCACCGCCGTCGCCCGCGGGCAGGATCAGGAAGGCCGAGGTCGACGGCGAGAACACCGCCGGTGTCCCGTGCAGGGCCAACTCGGTGTGCAGGCCCTCGGCCCACCGGTAGGTCCCCTCCTTGACCTTGAGGGCGGCCTCGTCGGCCGTGACCTCGTCCAAACCCCCGCCAATGATCGCCACCACCGCGCCGTCGCGGGTGGCCGCGTCTACCGCCGCGTCTGCCATCGGCAGGGCGAGCGTCCGCGCCATCGCCGCCGGCACCTCCCGGAGGGCGGCCGCCAGCTCGTCGGCCTCCTCGCCGAACGTGGCGCACACGAGCCGGCCCAGCACGGCCAGGGACGAGGTGTACGAGACGGTGTGGGTGCTGGCCTGCTCCTGGCGGCACGTCCGCAGGACGAGGTCGGCCGCCGGCTGGTGGGGCCCGACCCCGGTGACCGCCACCGTCGTGGCCCCTGCGTCCCGGGCGGCGGCGAGGACGGCGTTCGGGAACCGCTTGGTGCCCCGGTGGCTGACCACGACCACCTGGTCGTCGGGACGCAGCGACTCCCACAGGGCCAGGTCGTGGGCGTCGATGGCGGCGGGACGGACCCGCCCCCGGGTCACCCTCCGGACCCAGATCGCCGCCGCTCGGCAGGCGTGCAGCGACGAGCCGATGCCGGTGAAGATGAGGGGCCGCCCGGGGTCGAGGCCGTCGATCGGACCGTCCCCCAGGACGGCGGCGATCGCCGCCGGCTGCTCGCCGATGTGCTCCTCGAAGGCCGACCCGGTCACCGGGCCCGGCCCTGGTTCAGGAGGCCCCCTTGGCCAGGAAGCCATGGCCGGCGAAGGCGTCCCTCGTGGCCGGGTCGTCGAGCGCGCCGATCTCGGCGAAGTGGAGGACCGTCTGGGAGGCAGTGGCCGCCCACGACGGGCGCATGACGTCGTCGGCGTAGACCTCGGCCAGGACCTGCTCGGCGTCGTCGCGGCCGAGGCCGTAGCCGGCCAGCTCGAAGCGCAGGACCGTGACGTCGGGTCGGAGGAAGGCGTCGATCAGGTCCGGCACCAGGACGCCCATCTCGCGGCGAATGGCCGGCGTGAGGTTCATCCAGAGGATCCGGAGGAAGGCGGCGAAGTAGGCGTGGTGGCGGCCCTCGTCGTGGGCATGGTCGCGGACGATGTCGCGCACCGCCTCCGCGACCGACGGGTCGTCGGGCATCGAGGCCAGGGTGGCGGTGATCAGGGTCTCGGAGCACACGACGAAGAGCAGCTCCACCAGCGGCTCGAGGCCCTGGCCCACCTCGGCCTGGATCGCCCGCAACCGTTGGATGAAGTACGGCTGCCGCTCCAGCAGCGGCGTGATCCCGGAGAGGGCCCGGGCCTGGCGCAGGAGGTCGGCCGCGAAGAGGGCGTGGTAGGCCTCGTCGCAATAGATCTTGTGGGCGTCGAACGCCATCTCCTCCGGCACCTCGAACCCGACCTCGCCGTGGGCGATGCCGGCCACCGTCCGGTTGACCACCAGGTGCTCCAGCTTGGTGGTGAAGTCGAGGTAGCGGTAGAGGTGCTGGGTGAGCACCGCCTCGAAGGCGGCGGGGGGCAACGCCCGGACCAGGGGATGCGTCGCCAGGGGCACCATCTCCGGCGAGAACAGCAGGTGGCGGGCACCGTCGGTGGCGAGCATCCGCCTGGGCGCCCGGCGGACCGACGCCCTTTCGTGCCAACTGGCGAGGGGGCTGCGGTAGGCCGCCCCCGCCTCCGCCACGGCTGGCGCGGGTGCCCGCAGCGCGTCCAGCGGGCAGGTGGCGAACGCGGCGCAGCCCGAGAACAGACCTGCTATCCCGCACATCGGTCGTCGGCCCCGTCCCCGTCCCCGTCCCCCGGTGCCGGACCCGCGACCCGCCGGCGGTAGACGCCGACGCCCTCCGAGGTCGGGTACACGCGGCGGCGGTCGTAGTGCTCCTCCAGGTGGGGCAGGAACTTGGAGAACTGGGCCCGGTTCGACCCGATGCGGCGCTCGAAGTACCCGTTGTCGGTCACGTTCTCGAGGAGCATGTTGTGGGCCAGGAGGACACCGCCGGGGCGGACGGCCGGCGTCGCCGCCCGCATGATCGGGAAGTAGATGGCCTTGTCCCGCAGGTCGGGGTCGGGTCCGTCCTTCGGACCCTCGGCGTCGAGGACGCACAGGTCGACGTCGTGGAGGCGAGGCGCCACCTCGATGGCGTCGGCGACCACGAAGTCGGTGACGTCGGCCCATCCCATGGCCGCGAAGTTCCGTTCCGCGATGGCCATGACCGCCGGGTCGACGTCGACGAGGGTCACGGTCCCGCCGCCGGCCACGATGCCGGGCAGCGCCCAGAGGGCCCAGTAGCCGTAATAGGAACCGAGGAACGCGGTGCGTTGCGGGCGGAGGACGTGGGCCAGGGCGTACAGCAGCCGCGCCTCCTCGGGAAAGATGTAGGTGACCCGTCCGTCGTGGGCGGCGAGGGCGACGACTTGCTCGCGATAGTCGTCGAACTCGTGCTCGGGATAGGCGGCTGACGGGATGATCTCGGCGGCCACCAGATCGTCGAGGAGACCAGCGACGCACTGCCGATCGTCGAGCGGAAACCGGGTGGACAGGTTGCGCTGGTCCTCGTTCAGGATGCCGCCCACCAGGGCTTTTCCGTCGGCGGCCATCCACGCGCTGTAGTCGTCACGGGTGAGTTTCGCCGCCCGGAAATCCCGGTACTGGGGGATTTCGGCGAGGACCATTTCGATCAGGCCGAAGACGGGACCGCCCGCGGCGTACACATGTTCCGACGACCGAAGTTTCTGCAATCCGAGCCCCGCGCGCTCCAGAGATGAACTGTCCCGACGCCGAACGCTATCACCCCCTCAGCCGATCGAGTCCAGGGCCTGGACCAGGTCGGCCACCAGGTCGGCGGCGTCTTCGATACCCACCGAGAGGCGGAGCAGGGCGGGATCGACCGCCTGGTCGGTGCCCACCTGGGCCGCGTTGCTCATCATCGTCGGATAGCCGATCAGCGATTCCACCCCGCCCAGCGACTCCCCCAGCGTGAACAGGCGGGTGCGGCCGGCCACCGCCCGGGCGGCGTCGTCGCCCCCTGCGAGGGTGAACGCGACCACGCCGCCGAAGCCCCGCATCTGACGGGAGGCGAGCTCGTGGCCCGGGTGCGTCGCCAACCCCGGCCAGAGAACCTCCTTCACCGCCGGGTGGCCCTGGAGCGCCTCCGCCACCGCGGCCGCGTTGCGGCAGTGCCGGTCCATTCGGGCGGCAAGGGTCTTCATGCCGCGCAGGACGAGGAAGCAGTCCATCGGGCCCGGGATGGCGCCCGCCGCGTGCTGCACGAGGGTGACGGCCGCGGCCAGCTCGTCGTCGTCGCAGGCGACGAACCCGCCGACCACGTCGGAGTGGCCGCCGAGGTACTTGCTGGTGGAGTGCACCACCACGTCGGCACCCAGCTCGAGCGGGCGCTGGAGGTAGGGCGTGGCCAGGGTGTTGTCGACCACGCAGATCGCCCCCCGCTCGTGGGCCAGCCGGGCGAGGGCGGCGATGTCGACGATCCCGAGGGTGGGGTTGGTGGGCGACTCGACCCACAGCACGCGGGTCTCCGGCTGCCAGGCGGCGGCCACCGCGTCGAGGTCGGACTGGTCGACGGCGTCGAAGCGCACCGACAGCACCCGCGAAACCAGCCTCCAGGTCCCCCCGTAGCCGCGGTGGGGCACGAGGACGTGGTCGTCGGGCCCGAGGCGGCGGAGCACGGCGTCGGAGGCGGCCATCCCGCTGGCGAAGGCCCGCCCGTGGGCCGCCCCCTCAAGGGATGCCAGGCACCGTTCCAACGCCCGCCGGGTGGGATTGGCGGTGCGCGAGTAGGAGAACTCCGGGTCGTGGCCCAGCCCGGCGTGGGCGAAGGTCGACGTCTGGTAGATCGGGACGGCGACCGGCGCCACCGTGGGGTCGGGTTCCTGGCCGGCGTGAATGGCCCGCGTCTCGAAGCCGAGGTCGCCGCCGTCCTTGTCCACGTCAGACGATGTCCACGTCAGACGATGTCCACGTCAGACGATGTCCACGTCAGACGGAGTCCACGTCAGACGGCGATCGTGCAGCGGACGAGGGTGCCGTTGGGCCCCGACTGGACCCGGCACTCCTTGGCCACCGATTGCACGAGGAACAGGCCCCGTCCCCGCTCTAACGTCGGGTCGGGCATGGCGTCGTCGGCCGGCAGCAGGCCCTCGAAACCGGGGCCGTCGTCGGTGGCCTCCACCGTGACCTCTCCTGGCCCGACCCACGCCCGCAGCTCGACCCCGCTGCGGGCCGCCCGCACCGCGTTGGTGCCCAGCTCCGCCGCCACCAGGACGATGTCGTCGATCCTGTGACCCGCGGGGCCGAGCTTGGTCACCAGCCACGCTCGGAGCCGGCGGCGGGCGGCGGAGAGGCCCTCGGGCGAGGGCGACACCCGCTCGCGGAACCGGGGGGATGGCGACCGCAGGACCAGCACGGCCATGTCGTCGCGGGGGTACCCGCCCTGGAACTCGAGCATGGCCGCCTCCACCGCCGCTGCCACCGCGTCGGCCGGCTGGCCGTGGGTGCGGCGCAGCACGTCCTCCAGCAGGCCGTCGGCGAAGGAGCCGTCGGGTGCCCGGGCCTCGACCACGCCGTCGGTGTAGAAGACGAGCGACTCCCCCGGCAGCAGCCGGTGGGTGTCGTCGAACACCGTGGGCGAGGCGAACAGGCCGACGGCCGTCCCCGGGCGGCCCAGGGTGCGGACCTCGCCCGCGGCGTCGACCAGCAGCGGGAGGGGGTGGCCGGCACACGACAGGGTGACCCGCACCGGCTCCTCGGCCGTCTCGACGAAGGCCTGGGCGATGGTGCAGAAGCGGTCGCCCGTCTCGTGGTCGAGGAGGCTGCGGTTGAGCACCTCCAGCACGCCCGACGGCCGGGCCTCGCTGCGGGCCGCGGTGCGCACCGTGTAGCGGGCCAGGGCGGTCAGCTGGGCGGCCATGACGCCCTTGCCGCACACGTCGCCGATGGCCACGCCCCAGCGACCCCGGCCGAGGGGAAAGACGTCGTAGAAGTCGCCCCCCACCTCGCTGCGGCCGCCCACCGGGTGGTAGCGGGCACCGACATCGAGGCCGGGCAGCAGGGCCAGGGAATGGGGCAGCAGGCTGCGCTGGAGGGTGCGGACCACCTCGGCCCGGGCCTCCTGGGCGCGGGCGTTCTCGATGGCCACCGCCGCCCGGCCGGCCAGGTCCTCGACGAACGGCAGGTCGGACGGGCGGTAGCGGCGGGGCGACGTGCTCACGGTGAGCGCCAGCACCCCGATGCGCCGGTCGTGGGTCGACAGGGGTACGAGCATGGCCGAGCGGATGCCGAGCCGGCGCAGCACCTCGAGTTCGTCCGGGGTCTGGGCCAGCCGGGTCCATGCTTCCTCGGTCAGCTCTGACAGGACGACCGGCTCGCCCGACTCGACGATGCCGAGGATCAGCGGATTGGTCGTGGGCCGGCCTGTCGCCGCCCGCTCCCGCAACAGGGTGTCGAGGTCGGGGTCGCCGTGGGCGGTCACCACCAGCCGCACCCCCTCGTCATCGGCCAGGTAGACGGTGCAGGTGTCGGCGATGCCGGGCACGGCCAGGCGGGCGACCCGGGCCAGGGTCTCCTCGTAGTCGAGCGACGAGCTCAGCACCCGGCTGGCGTCGGCCAGGAATCCCTTGCGCAGGGCCGACTCGTGTTCGGCCGCGTAGTAACGGGCCCGGTCGAGGGCCTGCCCCGCCTGCTGGCCGATGGCGTCGAGGAAGCGGACGTCGTCGTCGGTGAACGTCCTCGGCCGGGACCACCCGAGGGCGAGGGCGCCGATCGGGTCGTCGCCCGCGGAGACGGGGACGATGGCGAAGGCCCGGTTGGTAACGGGGACGTCCTTCAGCCCGGGATAGAGCTCGTCGCGCTCGGCCACCGAGCCCATGAGGACGATGCGCCGGGTGCGGAGGGCGTCGGCGGCCGGGAGGTCGGACTCGAGTGGGAAGGTCCGGAAGCGCTCGATGGCGGCGGGGTCGTAGCCCACGGAGCGGACGACCTCCATGGTCAGGCCGTCGTCGGCCAGGAGGCAGAGGGCGACGCTGGCCGCGCCCGCCCCGTCGCTCGCCCGCTCGACGATGACCCCGGCCACCTGGTCGGGCGTGCGGGCCTGGGAGAGCCCGGCGGTGATGGCCTGGAGGTCGGCCAGGCGGCGGGCGGACTGCTCGGCCGCGGCCCGGGCGTCGCGCTCGGCTTGGAGCAGGCGGGCCAGCTCCGCCTCCGTCCACGGCCCCATGGGAACCCCAACCGGGTCCGTCGGCTCCACGGCCACCCCCGGGATGTCCTCCACAACGCCGACTCTAGGGGCAGCCCGCCTCCAGAAGCCCCGGGGACCGAGCGGTGGCCTGTCCCCCTCTGGGGTTAGTAGTCGACGCGGCGGCGAGTCACCCGCCGGCGGGTTGCGCCCACGGCGACCGGGCCCTCGTCGACCAGGTCGCTCTCCACGACCGTGCGCCGGCCCCACCAGCCGCCGTCGCCGAACACCAGGAGCGTGGTCGCCAACCCGATGCCGCCGACGACCATGAGGATCACGCCGACGGTGGCCAGGTCGATCCCCGTCGTCTGCACGTTCACGGCGAAGGCCAACACCGCCCCGACAGCGATCAGGAACACGCTGACACCTATGCCCATCACGACCTCCTGTTGGTCACTGCTCTGCTCGCCCAGCCCTTACCCAGCCGGCGACGGCCGTACCCGGCGCGGCGGTAGGGTGCCGGCCAGAAAGGGGGGATGCGCCGTGCACCATCGTTGAGCGATCGTCCACCGCCGCCCGGTCGGGCGACCATGGCCGCCGCGCACCTGCGCCGTGCCCCTCCTTCTCCTTCCTCCGGGCTGATCCCCCGAGGTCCTGAGCGGGTTGGGCATCGCGGGGCTGCTCGGCCGCCGCCGATACCCCCGGAACCCCTCGCGAGGAGAACCCCTTCATGCCTCATCCTGCTCTGGACGTCCTTGACACCGTCATCGCCGACGTGGTCGCGCCCGCCGCCGACGACGTCGACCGCAACGGCACCTTCCCCCGGGCCGCGATCGCCGCCCTGGGCGAGGCCGGCCTGCTGGGCCTGGCCAGCGCCACCGATGTCGGCGGCCAGGGCCTGGCCTTCGACGGCGTCGCACCCGTGATCGAGCGCCTGGCCGGCGCCTGTGGATCGACGGCCATGGTCGTGCTCATGCACTACGCCGCCACCGCCCTGGTCGAGGCCCACGGCCCGGCCGCGGTGCGGGAGGACATCGCCGCCGGCCGCTGCCTCGCCACCCTCGCCTTCTCCGAGGTCGGCTCCCGGAGCCACTTCTGGGCCCCGATGAGCACGGCCGACGCCACCGGCGACGGCTCCGTCCGCCTCGACGCCCACAAGAGCTGGGTGACGGCCGCAGGCGAGGCCGACCTCTACGTG
Organism: uncultured Acidimicrobiia bacterium; assembly: GCA_963836205.1. GTDB lineage: Bacteria > Actinomycetota > Acidimicrobiia > Acidimicrobiales > AC-14 > JAXDMK01. The sequence goes on from CAWIIV010000008.1 coordinate 108,565, forward strand.
TGGTCGAGCCGGCCGGTGGCGGCCGAGGGGCTGATGACCACCTGGCTGGTTCGTTCCGACGCCCCCGGGCTGACGGTCGCCGGTCCCTTCGACGGGCTCGGGCTGCGGGGCAACGCCTCCCGGCCGGTCGACGCGGAGGGGGTGATGGTCGCCGCCGACGCCATGCTCGGCGCCGATGGAGCGGGCCTCGACGTGGCCCTGGCCACGGCCCTGCCCTGGTTCCTCGTCCTCAACGCCGCCTTCTGCCTAGGACTGGCGGAGGCGGTCACCACCGAGTCGGTCGCCCACCTCACCCGGAGCCGGCTCCAGCACCTCGACCAGTCGCTGGCCCAGCAGGTGGTCCCCCGGCTCGACCTGGCCCGCATGCGCATCGACACCGACCGCACCCGGGCCTTCCTCGACGACACCACCGGGGCCCTCGCCGGGGGCCGGCCCGACGCCATGCTGCGGGTGCTGGAGGTGAAGGCGGTGGCGGCCGAGGCGGCCATCGCCGTCACCGACCTGGCCATGAAGGTCTGCGGGGGAGCTGCCTTCCGCCGGGAACTGGGGGTGGAGCGGCGGTTCCGCGACGCCCGGGCGGCCCGGGTGATGGCGCCCACCACCGAGGCCCTGCTCGACTTCGTCGGCCGTGCCATCTGCGGTCTGCCCCTCATCGACCCCCCCGCCGGCGCATGACGGCCCTGGTCATGGGGGCGGTGGCCTACGACCCCAAGGTGGTCACCATCTGGGACGGCTTCCGGGCCTGGTTCCGGGACCAGGGCCTCGACTTCGACTACGTCCTCTATTCCAACTACGAGCGCCAGGTCGACGAGCTGGTCGCCGGCCGCATCCAGGCGGCGTGGAACTCGCCCCTGGCCTGGGTGCGCTCCGTGCGGATGGCGCCACTCGGCCCGGGCCCTGGTGATGCGGGACACCGACCTGGACCTCACCTCGGTGGTGGTCGTGGGGGCCGATTCCGACATCGGTTCGGTCGCCGACCTCGCGGGCCGGACGGTGGGCGTCGGGGCCGTCGACTCTCCCCAGGCCACGCTCATCCCGCTGTCGTCGCTGCGGGCGGCGGGGGCGGCGGGGGCGGCGGACGTGAAGGTGCGGCGGTTCGACGTCGGCGTGGGTCTCCACGGCGACCACATCGGGGGCGAGCGGGAGGCGGCGCGGGCCTTGGCCGGGGGCGAGGTCGACGCCGCCTGCATGATCGACGCCAACCACCTCCTGTTCGTCCGGGAGGGGACGCTGGCCGCGGGGTCGACCCGGGTGCTGACCCAGACCGGCGCCTACGACCACTGCAACATGACCGTCGTGGGCGGCGTGGCCGACGAGGCGGTGGGCCGGTTCGGCGAGCTGCTCCTGTCGATGTCGTACGCCGATCCCGCCGTCCGTCCCCTCCTCGACCTGGAGGGGCTGACCGCCTGGCGGCCGGGGCGCACGTCGGGCTACGCGGCCTTGGAGGCGGCCGTCGACGAGACCGGGTTCTACGACGCCGAGGGCAATGTCACCGCCGCCGACTACCGACCCTAGGACAGTCGACCTCGAGGGCCTCGGCTTCGAGGAGGGCGCCCACCTCCTCCTGAAGCGGGCGCTTGGCGGGGCTGCCCGCGGGGGGTCGGTTGGCCGTCCGGGGCCGCGACCCCGCCCTGGCGGTGCATCTGCGGGGGTGGTGCCGGGCCCACGGCCACGGGGTGGAGTGGCCGGAGGTACCGGTCGATGGCGACGCGGACGTGGTCGCCGTCGTCGTGCGGGGCGAGGCCGACGACCAACGGTGGGCCGGGGCCGAGCGGGCGGGCGCGCCTGGCGTGGTCGTCGACCGACCGTCCGCCCGGTGGGGACTGGCCGCCCGGGGCGCGCTGGTGGAGGCGGGCGGTCCCGAGGTGGACTTCTCCCTCGACGAGCGGCGGGTGGTGTGGGCCGACGTCGCCCCCAAGCTCTACGCCCAGGCCGCCGCGGGCCAATGGGACCCGGCCACCGCCGTCGACTGGGGCGCCGCCCGTGACCACCCGGCCGACGTGGAGGCGGCCGTGGTGCAGGTCATGACCTACCTGGTGGAGAACGAGCAGGCCGCGCTGGTGGTGCCGGCCCGGTTCCTCGGCCGCATCCACCCCCACTTCCGGGAGGTCGTGCAGCTGCTGGCGGTGCAGGTGGCCGACGAGGCCCGCCACGTGGAGGTCTTCACCCGCCGGGCATTGCTCGGCGGAGGCCAGCTCGGGACTTCGGGCGCCGGAGGCCGGGCGTCGCTGGCCACCCTGGTGGCGGAGACCGACTTCTCGCAGGCCTCGTTCCTCCTGTCGGTGCTGGGCGAGGGCAGCTTCCTCAACCTGCTGGCCTTCCTCGAGCGCCACGCCCCCGACGCCGTCACCCGCCAGGTCTCCCGCCTCGCCCTCCAGGACGAGGCCCGTCACGTTGCCTTCGGCCTGGCCCACCTCGAGCACCAGGCCGAGGCCGACCCGTCGTTACGGGACCGTCTGCGGGCCGCCGTCGAGCGCCGCCACGACGCCTTGGCCGACACCGCCGGCCTCAACGAGGAGGTCTTCGACTCTCTCGTGGTCCTGGCCGCGGGTTCGTGGGAGCCGACCGCCCTGGCCGAGGGCCACCGCCGGGTGCAGCAACTCCAGGCCGAGATGGACGAGGGCCGCCAGCGCCGCCTGGTCCGCCTCGGCTTCCCGCCGGCCGAGGCCGCCGCGCTCTCCGCCCTCCACACCCGCAACTTCATGTAGCCGGTCGGCGACCATGCCGCGACATGCCGAGGCGAAGTGGGTCTGGCGGCGGAGGCCGCGCTTCTCCGGGAGGCTGCGAAGTCTCCATGACTCAAGGCCAACCTCGATCCGGGGTCGGCTTTGTGAAGCAAAACGACCGTGGATGTCGCTTTTGCTCCAGAGAATGGGGCCGCGAGGGAGGTCCTCGAGTTCAAAGGCGATCCACCCACGGAATGGGACGGCTTCCCGGACGCGCCCGTGACCCGGGACCGAGATGGCCCGGGTCGCGCACGCCCCCTCGAGCATCGGCGGCCGGTTACGCCGACCGCCTTCCCCGCCCGCCGACGGTGGCCCACACGAAGCCGACCATGGCCAGCAGGGCCATCGCTCCGGCGCCGGCGTAAGCGGCGGTGGCGGCCTGGGCCCCCTTCTCGCCCAGGGTGCTGAACCCGAAGGAGGTGAGCAGGGTCCCCCGCAGCATCTCGGCCTTGAAGACGGCCTCCCGCTGGCCGGTGACGGCACCCAACTGCTTCTGGAGGTCGGCCAGGGCCGGATCGCCGCTGGCCTGGGCCGCGGCCAGCTTGGCCTGGAGGTCGAGCTGGACCTCGCCGATCTCGGCGTAGGTCTGGCCCTTGCCGATCTGCTTCACGTGGAGACCGAGGTAGTCGTTGGCGAAGCACTCCGCCTGCTTGCCGGTGGTGAGGGCCTGGCCGGCGTTGGCCACCACGCACGGCGCCTGGCGCTCGGCGTCGGTGAGGGCGGCGACGGGCTTGAAGGTGATCCGCTGCTGCGTGAGCTGGTCGGTCACGTAGTTCTCGGAGAAGTTGGCGTTACTGGCCATCACCATGCCCATGGCCCCCAGCAGGCCGGCTACGGCGAGGGCGCCAAGGCTGATCCACAACAGGATTCGGCGGGGCCGCCGCCCGTGGTGGCGGTGGTCAGCGTGGTCACGGCTGGAGACGGCGAACGAGGTGAAGCTGGCCTCAGTCGGGGTCGGGGTCGGGGTCAGGGTTGCGGTCATCGTCGGATTCCTCTCTGGAAGGTGAAACGGGCTGGTCGTCGGCCGTCCCGAGCGGAAGGAGGAGGACGTGGAAGAGCTCGGCTCCGGTGCGAAACGTCGTCTCGACGCCGGTCGCCACGTGGCGGACCACACCCCGAAGGTCGGGCCGGCACGGCCGGTCGTCGGCCGGCGTCCAGACCCGCACCAGGAACGTCTGCATCTCCACCTCCCATCCATCCACCGCTTCGGTCACTGCCAGGAGCAGCATCCGACCCTGCCTTCGGGTGGGCTTCGGGTGGGGTTCGGGTGGGCCTCTAGCGGGAGGACCGGCGGGGGCCGGCGTCGGGGAAGGCGGCCGGCTCCACGCCGATGTCGGCCATGCGGTCGCAGTAGGTGCGGTACATGCGGCGGGCCTCCCCGTGGCGGCCGGCACCCCGCAACGCGGCGACCAGTTGGAGGTGGGCCCGCTCGTCGTAGGCGTCCCGGGCCAGCACGCGCAGCAGGTAGCGGCCGGCCCCGTCGTGGTCGCCGGCGGCCAGGGTGAGGTCGGCCAGGGCCATGGCGACGGAGAGGTAGGTGGTACGGGCCTCTTCCCGGAGGATGGTGGACCAGTCGGCGTAGAGGTCCTCCTCCAGGAACTCCCCGGCGTAGGCGGCCTCGGCCTGCGCCAGCAGGACGGCGGCCCCGGGGTTGCCGGCCGCCGACGCCCGCAGCCCGTCCCGCGCGTCGGCGAGGAACGCCTCCACATCGACCGTGACGTTGTCCAGCCGGATCCAGGCCGCGTTGCGGTCGTTGGCCACGAAGTGCTCGGCCTCGAAGCGCTTGTCCGGGTCGAGGACGGACCGGAGCGTGGAGAGGGTCACCGACAGCTTCGACCCCGCTTTGGACGGGTCCTCGTCCTCCCACAGGAGATCGATGAGGACATCTCGGGGAACGGGGCGGCCCCGGCGGGCGACCAGGATCTTGAGCAGGTCGCGAGCCTTGCGGGACTGCCACTCGACGGTGGCGATCGGCGTCCCGCTCCGTTCGACGCCGAAGCCGCCCAGGACCCGGACGGCTAGCACCGGGCGGGCGGCGTGGGCCAGGTCGGCCTGGACCCGGGCCGCCTCGCCGGCCAGGGTGCGGGCCCCGAGCCGGCCCAGCTCCCGTTCGGCCTCGGCCGCCGCCGCCTGCGCCCCCGGGCAGCCGATGGTGGCCCGGGCCAGGAGCACCCGGGCCTCCCCCAGGGGGCTGCCGATGGAAGCCCACAGGGCGGCCGCCTCGTCGAGCAGGGGCGCCGCCGTGCGGGGATCGCCGTCGAGCCGGGCCTGGAGCTCGAGGGCGTCGGCCAGCGCCGGTCGGTCGTAGCGGGCGCGGGCGGCGGCACTCGCCTCCTCGGCCCGGGCCCCGGCGATGGTCCGCTCCCCCATCCGCAGGGCCGCCTCGGCCGCGGCCAGGAGGGCGTCGGGCCGGGCGAGCGACGGCACCGCCAAGGCCCGGGCGGTGAGGCGCTCGGCCTCCTCACAGTCGATGTCGGCCACGGTCAGGGCCAGGCCGGCCAGCGCTGGGACCAGGCCCTGGTGGTCGCCCGACGCGTCCGAGATCGAAATGGCCTCCTCGTAGTAGGTGCGGGCCAGGGTCAGGTGGCCCTGCAGGCGGTGGACGGTGCCCAGGTCGGCAAGGGGGTAGCTGGCCATGCGCGAGCCCCGGGCCTCGTAGTCGGCCTTGGCCGCCTCCAGCTCCCGCGCCGCCTCGTCCAGCCGGCCGAGGCCGAGCAGGGCGTGGCCCCGGTTGGCGAGGGCCACCGCCCGGAGCATCCCGATGCCGGCCAGGTCGGCCAACCGGACGGCCTCGTCCAGCTCCACTAAGGCCTCCCGGTACGAGCCCTCGTTGAGGAACCGCGAGCCGCGGTTGTTGCGGATGCGGACGATCTGGAAGTGGTCGTGGGCGGCCTCGGCATGGGTCAGGGCCCGCTGGTAGTGACGCATGGCGGTGCGGTCGCCGACCAGGGCCGCGGCCATGCCCCGGGCGGTGCAGGCCATGGCCCAGGCCCGGTCGTCGCCGCTCCGCCCGGCGGCGGCCTCGGACTCGGCAGTCAGTCGGTGGCAGCGCTCGACGTCGCCCAGCAGCCAGGCGACGGTGGCCGCCCAGGCGAGGACCATGGCCCGCAGGGCGTCGTCGCCGGGAGCGGCCAGCGCCCGCTGGTAGAAGTCCATGGCGACGTCGAGCTCACCGCGGAAGTGGTGGACGAGGCCCGCCACCAGGCCCGCCGACATCGACAGCGGGCCCGCGTCCGCCCCGACGCACGGCCCGAGCAGGGCGTGGGCGCCGTCGAAGTCGCCCCGGATGAGCCGGGCGACGGCCTCACCGCACGCCTGCGCCGGTTCCTCGCGGTCGGCGGCGGCCAGGAGGCCGGTGAAGGGCCGATCCTCCCCCCGCCCCTCCAGCCAGGCCGCGGCCCGCCGCACCATGACCGCGCCGTCGTCCGCCACCACCGCCAGGTGGGCCTGCACGAAGCGGCGGAGCAGGGGCGGGACGACGAACCAACCGTCGTGGTCGCCATTGCGGTCAGGGACGATCCAGAGCCCGTCCCGGGCCACCCGCCGGACCAGGTCGTCGGCGTCGGGACCGAGGATCCTGGCCACCTGGGGCGGGGTGAAGCGCTCCAGGGGGACGACGGCGCGCAGCAGGTCGACCACCGCGCCGGACGTGCCCGGGAGGACCTCCTCCACCAGGAACGCCTCCAGCGGTGTGCCGGCGTCGGCCGCCTGCGCCACCATGGCCGCCCACCGGTCGGACGGGGCGTCCTGCAGCCAGTCGGCCACGATGCGCACCCCCGCCGGCCACCCGCCGGTGGCGTCGTGCACGGCCGCGGCCACGTCGGCGGCCCCGAGCACGGACACCATCAGGGCCGCCGTCTCCGCCTCCGTGTACCGCAGCCCCGCACCGGTGATGTCGAGCACCTGGCCCTGGCTGCGCAGGCGGGAGACCCCGAACGGCGGATCGGTGCGGGAGGCGAGCACGAGGTGGAGGCGGGCGGGGCCACTGCGGACGAGGTCGGCCAGGAGCTGGGCCGTACCCTCGGCCCCGGCCAGGTGGTGGACGTCGTCGACCACCAGGGTGAGGTCGTCGACGACACGCTGGGTGAGCACCGCGACCAGCGCGTCGGCCGCCAACGACCCCTGGCCGGAGGCGGGGACGGCCAGCCCTCCGCCGGTGATGGTGGCCGGCCCGGTCGTGACCACCTCGGCCGGGTCCAGGCCCGGCACGCACACCCGGACCGCCTCGAGCAGCCCCCGAGCCAACACCGCCGGGTCCCGGTCGGCGGCACCGACGGTGAACCAGGCGCGGCACCGGTCACCCGTCCACCCGGCCAGCAAGGTGGTCTTGCCGAGGCCGGCGGCGGCCGTGACCAGGGTGAGCCGGCGGTGGTCGGCCTCGCCGAGACGGTCCAGCAGCCGGCTCCGGGGCACGAGGGCCGGCCGGTAGCCCGGCACGGTCACCTCGTCATGCGGCCCCGGCACGTCCTCTCCCCCCTAGCCTTCTCCCTGATGAGCCGCGCCCACCGCCGTCTGATACGAGCGACGGCCTGATGCTCACGTGGGCCCAGGTCGGCGCCTGGCGGATGGGCCGCCACCACCTGGTCGAGCGGGCACCCCGCGCCGACCTCCTCGACGTGGTCTCCGACGTCTGCGGCCTCCACGCCCAGCTCTTGTCGTCGGCCGAGCTCACCGCCTGGGCCCGGGTCGCCGACCTCGAGCCCGACGCCGTCGCCACCGCCTTGGCCGACGACCGCACCCTGGTGAAGTCGTGGGCCATGCGGGGGACGCTCCACCTCCTGCGCTCGTCGGAGTACGGGCTCTGGCTGGGCGGGCTGAGCACCTTCCGCCACTACCTCAAGCCGTCGTGGTCGAAGGGGTTCGGGATCTCCCAGGACGAGCTCAAGCGGATGATCGCGGCCGTGGCCGAGGTGCTCGACGGCCGCACCCTCACCCGGGACGAGCTGGCCGCCGAGGTGGCCCGCATCACCCGCTCCCCCGGCCTGGCCGAGAAACTGCTCGGGAGCTGGGGGTCGACGCTCAAGCCGGCGACGTACCAGGGCCAGTTGTGCTTCGGGCCGGTCCGGGGCCGCAACGTCACCTTCGTCCGTCCCGACCAGTGGCTGGAGGACCTCACGGTCGGCGCCGGCCGACGAGGCCATGGCCACCATCACCCGGCGCTTCCTGGCTGCCAACGGCCCTGCCACCAGGGAAGATTACGCCCGGTGGTTCGCCATCACACCGGCGGCGGCCGGCAAGAACATCGCCGGTCTGGGCGACGAGGTGACCGAGGTCGACGTCGACGGCACGCCGATGTGGATGCTGGCGGCCGACGTCGAACCCGCTCGCCGGACCAAGCCCCCCCACGTCGTCCGCCTCCTCCCCGCCTTCGACCAGCTCGTGGTCGCCTCCACCCGCCACGCCGACAACCTCCTGCCCGGACCCCGCCTGCGGGCCCGCGTCGTACCGCCCCCAGGGCTGGCTGTCGCCGGTGGTCCTCGTCGACGGCCGGATGGCCGGCGTCTGGAAGCACGAGCGCAAGGGGTCACGCCTCACGGTCACGATCGAGCCCTTCACCAAGCTCCCCAAGTGGGCCGTCAAGGCGGCCGAGTCCGAAGCGGAGGCGTTGGCGAACTTCCTCGGGGCCGAGCTGCAGATCGTCTGGTGACGCAACCTTCCGCGCCGTCGGCGGCGTCTACAGGGAAATGGGTGGCGATTCGGCCATCCCCGACCGAGATGAGGAGCACGGCTGTGATCTGGCAACGGCGAACGGTGGGCGGGACGAGCCTGGCGACGGTGGCGATCACCGTTTTGGCGGCCTGCGGTGGCAGTTCGGGGACGCCCACATCCACGACGGCACCCCCCCGCACCGACCCCACCGGTTCAACCACTTCCACCTCGTCGGCCGTCGACGCCCCGAACACCACGTCCCTCACACAACCGGCGCCGGTCTGGCGCCCCCTGCTGGAGGCGCCGATCGCCGGTCGAATCGGTGCGGGCGTGGTCTGGACGGGACGGGAGATGCTCGTGTGGGGCGGCCTTCCCCGACCGGCAGATCCCGACGCGCTGATGGAAAGGGTGGGCGACGGCGCCGCCTACGACCCGGCCACCCGGTCCTGGCGGACGCTCGCCCCGCCGCCTCCCGGCGTGCTCGGCATCGCCGACGAGGGCGCGGTGTGGACCGGTGACGAGGCCGTGTTCTGGACGGGGAACATGCCCGACGGTCCCGCCAGCGGCGCCGTCTACAACCCCGGGAACGACACCTGGCGGCCTCTGCCCGACGGTCCACTCACGATTCGCGAGGGATACACCTCGGTGTGGACCGGCTCGGAGATGGTCATCCTGGGCGGCCACGGGGGCAAGAACTTCTCCGACCCGGTCGCCGCCGCCGTCGATCCCCGCACCGGCGCCTGGCGACTCCTGCCCGGTCTCAAGGACCTCGTCGGCCTCCTCCCCCACCAGGCCTTCTGGGACGGCCGCGAGGTCCTGGTCTCGGGATCACTGGCACTGTGCCCGGAGGAGGGCGGGGGATGCAGCGGGAGCCGGCCCATCTTCGTCGCCTACGACCCGAAGACCGACGTCCGCCGCGAGATCGACCTGGCCGGGACGCGCTTCGAGGATCCGAACCCCCCGCGCCCGATCGGCTGGACCGGCACCGAGCTGCTGTTCGCGGCGTACGACGAGCCGTCGCTCGCCATCCTCGGCTACGCCCCCGCGACGGGAACGTGGCGGACCGGTGCGTCCACCAGGTGCACGCCCTCGGACTCGGGCTATGCCCAAAGCGCGTGGCTGGGCGATCGCTTCCTCGGGACCTGCGGCGACGAGTTGCTCCTGTACGACGTGGCCGACGACACCTGGGACGTCGTCGACACCGACTCGTCGCCCTTGGGCACCCACTACAGCAGTGCCATCGCCTGGACGGGAACCGAGCTGATCGTGTGGAGCGGCGGGATCGAGGCCCCCTACAACCCCACGCCGAACGAGGGCGCCACCATCACCTTGGCGACGTGACCGTGCTTCAGACCCAGGTTGTCGGAGAGAGTCACATGCCGTGGCAGGCTCCATCGTCCCTCAAATCTGCTACTTATCCATTTTGAGGGTTGCCCTCGTCAGCACCATTGGCACCTCTCGATGTGCTCAATTCGTCGTGCCACCCAAGCACGAGTGCGTTTGCCTCAATTACAAGACGGTCTGCCTCTTCGTAGGCCTTGCCCATCTGGCGCATGGTACGGCTTGTGTGATAATAGCCTTTCGCAAAGTCTTGCATCAGAACATCGCCTCTACGACGTTGCTCGCTATTAATGCGGATATTATCTAAGGCCTCCCCTATTGCTGTCGCTAAACTTTCGACCAGGAATGAAGAATCCGGATGATTGAGAGCAATGCGCGAAACTGCCGTGACTAACGGATTTAGCTCTACGCTCTTGGCCAGGTAGATCCGGCCCAATTGAACGGACCGCTCAGCCAAAGGCAACTCCTCTGCTGCAAAACGCTGAAGCTCTACGAATCGAGCGCTTGCCGGGGCACCCGATTGGTTCAGCTTGCGGAGCCGATCGTGATGGACGCGATATGTCGCCTGGTGCTGAGCGTGGACTGTCTGGCTAGCTCGTACTGCTTCCAGCCAATCCGGTATGAGAGTGTCAATTCGCTCGATCAGCGAGGTGAGATCGGCTCTCTCTCCACCCCGCTTCTCCGCTAGGGACTCGGTCGCGATCTGGTGTCTTGTGACCGTCGACGCAATCTCTACGAGTCGTTTGGCAAGAATGTTCAACCCCGCTCGGTACTCAGCGGCAGCGGGTCCAGCGAGCCGCAACTCCCTCCAGTCTGAATACTGCATACGGGCCACGAGTGCAATCGCCTCGTCCTGGTTATCGGATGCGAAGCCAGGGATGTCACTGTAGAGGATAGGTAGGACGAGGTCTCCCACGCCGAGACTCTGTGCCTGGCCGACGAACGAAATAAGTTCGCGGCGACACTCGGAGCGCTTGAAGTATCGCGGCGTAATGATGGGAATAAAGAACGTTGTTTGCACGAGGGCATTGTCAATTCGGCGCTGCCACTCGTCCCCCCATGACAAGTTGGTTCGATCGACGAATAGAATCATCGACTCACCGGTCAAGAGCGAAAATTCTGCGCGCAAACGGGCGGCAAGCTCAACAATTCCGCCAGCGTCAGCCTCGTTGTCCTCGTGGGCGTAACTCCAGAAACCGGCCGCAGCACTGTCCTCCACGCAATGAACGGTACTCGCAGTCGGGCGAGAGGTTCGATGACGATGAGCCCGACAGAATGCCAACTGTGCGATGGCCTCCCAGCACGATCACGATCGCCCTCGCAGCTTGAGCCGGTTCGGGCGTCTGGTATCAGCGGCGGCGTGGCGCCGGCGCGGTCTCGATGAGGTATATCGCTGCCTCAATTCGACCGACGAATGAGGGACCCGTCGAGGACGCCCTGCTGGGCTGCTGCACCCGGATCCGCCCTAGGACGCCGCTGATCTAATCGGCCGACCATCCACCACCGGCCGACTCCGGCACCCGAGACTTGGTCATGGGGATCGGGGCTGCGGTCAAGCAGGGCCAGTTCGAGGACTCGGCGGTGGTGCTGGGCGAGCGGTTGGCCCCGGGTTCGATCTATCGGCTGCTGGCCGACGAGGGCCACGTCCTTTTCCCGGACACCTACTTCGCCGACCTGTTCAAGGACACCCCCCGGGGACGTCCCAGCATCCCCGCCCGCACGGTGGCCACGGTGATGCTGCTGCAGAGCTTCGAAGGCCTGTCTGATCGGGAGGCGTGCGACCACCTTGTCTTTGACTTGCGTTGGCAGGCGGCGGCGGGCCTGACGACCAGGGCCGAGTCGTTCCACCCCACGGTGCTGGTGGGCATGCGCAACCGTCTGCGGCGCTCCGATCGTCGCTATCGCCTCCACGAGGACACCCTCGTCCCGGCCCGGGCCGCGGGGGTGCTCAAGGACCGGGCCCGGGTGCTGGACTCGACCGCCCTCTACGACTCGGTGGCCACCCAGGACACCGTGACCCAGCTGCGCTCTGCCATCCGCAAGGTGCTCTCGGTCGTCGGTCCCCTGGCTGTGCTCGTGCGGGCGGCCCTGGCTCGTGACGACGACTACGCCTCGATCGGCAAGCCGCCCTGTGACTGGGACGACGCCGCCGCCCGCGAAGCCCTGGTCGATGCCCTGGTCAAAGACGCCTTGGCCGCCCTGGCCGTGCTCGACGGCCACAGCCTGGAGGGGCCAGCAGCCGAGGCGGCGGCGCTGCTGGCCCGGGTGGCGGGACAGGACGTGGCCGAGGGCGACGACGGGGTGTTCCGCATCGTGCGGGGCACGGCCGCCGACCGCATCATCTCCACCGTCGACCCCGAGGCCCGCCACGGCCACAAGAGCCGCAGCCGCCACATCGACGGCTACAAGACCCACCTGTCCGTCGACCCCGACTCCGAGATCATCGCCGCCGCCACCGTCACCCCGGCCAACACCGCGGACCGGGACGCCGTCGAGGAGCTGCTGGAGGAGCCGGGACCCGATGCGCAGGCGAGCACCGACCCCGGCTCCAAGCCGGCAGTGGTGGGCGACTCGGCCTACGCCGATGGGGCCACGCTCGCCGCCCTGGCCGAGGCTGGGCGGGAGGTCCTGTCCAAGGTCCCCCCCGCCCGCAACATGACCGGAGGCTTCTCCAAGGACCGCTTCGCCATCGACCTCGACAGCCGCACTGTCACCTGCCCCGCGGGCCAGATCGTGCCCATTGTCCTGGGCCTGCGCGGTGGCCGGGCCAGCTTCGGCCCCCACTGCGGGGACTGTCCTCTGCGGGCCGATTGCACCGCCTCGGCCAAGGGCCGCTCGATCACCATCCACCGCCACGAGGACGCCCTCCAGCGGGCCAAGGCGGCCCAGCGCAGCGAGGAGTGGAAGGCCCGCTACCGGGCCGACCGCCCGATCGTGGAGCGCAGGATCTCCCACTTCACCCGCCGGGCCTGGGGCGGGCGCAAGGCCCGCACCCGGGGCGTGGATCGCATCCGCATCGATGTCGCCACCCGGGCCGGCGTCTTGAACTGGGCCCGCCTCGCCGTTCTCGGGCTGCGCTCGACGCCGACCGGCTGGGCCGTCGCCTGATCCGGACGAATGAGGCTCCTATCGGGCACCGGAGAGCCCCGAACCGCCCCTGTGGCGCTCCCCGGTGCCTCCAGCGACGACGGTGACCGCAGGTTGTCCTCGAGAGGACATCCCCCGCTTCCACCGCAGCCGCCCTCCGTGGAAGCCCGTCGGACGCCCGACGGGTCTTTAGAACAGCACCCTCCTAGATCGCGACTGAGTTCGCCGACCGTGCACCGGCACGTTGCGAACCACCCATCGATCGCGGACTCGGGTGGCTGCCTACGGGCAGCCACCCCAGCCGACAGGACGGTGTGGGCGGACGGTGGGGCACAGCCACAGTGTTCAGGGGCGCTGCTCGCTTGGGGATCGAGGGGCGGCACTCGTGGGTGATTGCGCCGCAGCCGCCGCCGCCGCCGGGCGGTCGCCGCCGCCCGCCCGAGCTCAGGCGTGCAGGCCGCACTCCGTCTTGGACTGGCCCGACCAACGGCCGGCGCGGGGGTCTTCGCCGGGGGCGACGGGGCGGGTGCACGGCCAGCAGCCGATCGACGGGTAGCCCCGGTCGACCAGGGGGTGGACGGGCAGGTCGTGCTCGACGATGTAGGCGTTGACCTGGTCGTCGGTCCAGGCCGCGATGGGGTTGACCTTCACCAGGCCCCGGCCGATGTCGAGGCTCACGATGGGGGTGGTGGCCCGGGTGGGGGCCTCCACCCGGCGGACGGCGGTCATCCAGGCCAACCGGCCGGCCAACGCCCGGGCCAGCGGCTCCACCTTGCGGGCCCCGCAGCAGGAGTCGACGTCGAGCTGCCAGAGGTCGCCCACCTCGACCGCCGGGTGCATGACGGTGAGGTTCATCCGGTAGCGCTGCCTCACCCGGTCGGCGAACCACATCGTCTCCGCGAAGTGGAACCCGGTGTCGAGGAAGACGACTTCGAGGTCGGGGGCGACCTTGAGGGCGATGTCGATCATGACGCAGTCCTGGAACGACGACGCCAGCACGATCCCGTCGCCGTAGGTGTCGACGGCCCACGCCACCACGTCGGCCGCGGGCGCGTCCTCGAACTGCCGGGACAGCAGGGCCAGGTCGGCCAGGTCGGGAGAGGTGGCGGTCACTCGCCCGCGCACTCCCCGGCGCCCACCTCGGCGGTGAAGGGGCCGGTCTCGTCGTAGTCGACGTAGAACTCGGGGCCGTCGTCGGGCGACGGGAAGTGGTCGAGGTCGGCCAGGTAGGAGGCCATGGCCTCGACGCCACCCGAGCGGTCGAGCCACTGTCCGAACGTCTCGCCCGCCGACCGCTCGGCCGCGAACCGCCCGATCAGCCGCACCGACGCCTCGCCCGCCCGCTTGGCCGGCACCCGCATCGTCTTGCGCCCGAACTCGATCTCGGCCGACCCCACCCGTCCCCCGAGCATGATCTGGTAGCCGGGAGCCGACCGCCCGTACGCCCGCCGCTCGACGCCCACGAAGCCGATGTCGGAGATGTGGTGCTGGCCACAGGAGTTGGTGCAGCCGGAGATGTTGATGCGCACGCCGCCCACGTCGGCCAGGCCCGCGTCCTCCAACGCCTTGCCGATCTCGTCGGCCAGGCCGCGGGACTGGGTGACGGCCAGGTTGCAGGTGTCGGCGCCGGGACAGCTGACCACGTCGCGGGCCAGCTCGGCGCCCGGCAGGGCCATCCCGATGGCGTCGAGCTTGGTGTACAGCGCCGTCAGCTGGTCTTCGGTGAGGCCTCGGAACACGAAGTTCTGGCGGTTGGTGACCCGGACGTCGCACCCCAGCTGGCGCTGGATGTTGGCGATGGCCCGGAACTGGGCGGTGGTGATGTCGCCCAGGCGGGCGTAGGCCATGGCCGACACCGTGCCCTTGGCCGCGCCCCGCACCACGTTGGCTTCGTCCCACCGCCCGTAGCGGTCGGTGGACCGCAGCATCACGTTGGTACCGACGTCCTGCCCCATGGGCGTGAGGGGGGTGCTGTTCGACGCCCCCGCGGGCTCGTCGCCCTGCTCGGTGACGTAGTCGGGCACGCCGCCGGGCCAGGTGGTGGTGGCCAGCAGCAGGCGTCGCTCCTTCATGATCCGGCGCCGCAGCTCGTCGATGCCCAGGGTGTCGACGAGCCACTTCATGCGGGCCCGGAGCTTGTTGTCGCGGTTGCCGAAGTGGTCGAAGGTGCGCAGGCACGCCTCGAGGGTGGCGAGCAGGTCCTCCCGGGACGTGAACTCCTCGAGGGCCTGGGCCGGGTGGGGGTTGGCCCCCAGCCCGCCCGCCACGAACACCCGGAACCCGGGCTCGACCGAGCCGTCGTCCTTGGGTCGGCTGACGGCGATCACGCCGACGTCGTTGAACATGGCCTGGCCGCAGTCGGTGGCGCAGCCGGAGAAGTTGATCTTGAACTTGCGAGGCAGGCGCTGGGAGTAGCCGTGACGGAGGAAGTGCTGGAACGCGGCCTCGGCCCAGGGGCTGATGTCGAGCACCTCGAACGGGCAGGCGCCGGCCAGGTGGCAGCCCATGACGTTGCGGACGGTGTCGCCGCAGGCCTCCCGGCTCGTCATCCCGATGCTGGCCAGGTCGCGCATGAGCGACGGCACCCGCTCGAGGTCGACGAAGTGGAACTGGATGTTCTGCCGGGTGGTGATGTGGCCCCAGCCCCGGGAGTACGTCTCCGAGATGTGGGCCATCATGTCGAGCTGCTCGGCGGAGATGGCGCCGTAGGGGACCTTGATGCGCACCATCTGGTTGTGGCCGCCCTGGCGCTGGCCGTAGATCCCGTTGTTCAGCCGGAAGATGCGGAAGCGGTCCTCGTCGAGGTCGCCCGCCAGGTAGAGGGCGAGCATCTGCTCGAACTTCTGGATGTCGGCGAGGGCGGCGGGGCTGATGGAGCCGGGGCCCACCTCCACGTCGATGGTGCGGCTCATGCCCGACAGAATACCGATTCCCGACCTTTGTACTCAACTATGTGGGAATTTCTCTCCGCAGGTCACCCGCCGCCTCCGGCTCCAGCCCTTCCAACGGCTGCACCGGGCGTCGTCCCCGCTCCACCCGCCAGATGCTGAAAGTCGCCGTCGACAGCGCCAGCCAGGCGATGCCCAGCACGATGCCACCCACCACGTCGCTCACGTAGTGGACCCCGAGGGCGAGGCGGGTGAAACCGATGGCCAGCACCAGCCCGGCCGTGCCCGCCACCACCCACGGCCGCCACCGGCGGGCCACCGCCGGTAGGAACGCCAGCAGGAGGGCGCCGTAGCAGACCGTCGACGACATAGCGTGGCCCGACGGGAAGCTCTTGCCCCGGGCGCTGGCCACCGGGTCGAGGAGGAAAGGACGGGGCCGGTCGACCGCGATCTTGACCACGGTGTCGATGAGGCTGCCGACCAGGGCGGTGACCACCAGGAACACCGCCAGCCGAACACGGCCCACCCGCACCAGCCACACCACGGCCACGGTCATCACCACCCACAGCCAGATGGGAGCGCCCAGGTTGGTGACCGCCTTGAGCGGGCCGACCACCCCGGGCGAGCCCTGCACCCACTGGTGGAGGCGGTCGAGGCCGGCCGTGTCGAGGTCGACCAGCCGCCCGTCACCTCTCACCTGGCTCACCAGCAGCCCGAACGGCACCGCCACCAGGGCGAAGGCGAGGGCGAACAGCGTCACCCGCAGGCCGTACCGCTGCGCCGGGTCGAGCCGGCGGAGGAGGGATTCCCGCAGCGACGACCTCACGGGGCGGGTGCGAAGACCGCCAGGGGTTCGTCGGCCTTGCAGATGTCGAACTCTTCCGACCCGTCGAACGTCTCGCCGTCGCGTGCCAGCCGCAACGGCCCGTCGAGCGACCGCACGTGCATGGTGCGGACGCAGCGCTGCTCGTAAACCCCGCACCGGCCGAGGGTCCCGGTGAAGACGGCGGCCAGCAACCGCAGCCGCGACCACGGGTGGCCGTGGACGATGCGGATGTCGAGGATCCCGTCGTCGAGCTGTTCCCGCCAGCTGGGTCCGAACCCGTCGGGGTGGTAGCGGCAGTTGCCGATGAAGATCATCCACACCGTGGTCGCCACCCCGTCCAGCTCGACCGCCACCGGCTCCGAGTGACGCAAGGTGTGCGCCAGGGCCACCATCATCGCCGGCCACTTCCCGATCCGGTCCTCCAGCTTCTCCCGGGCGTCGACGAGGTCGGTGTAGCTGCCGATGCTGCCCGTGTTGAGGAACGTGTGGCCGTCGATCTCGGCGCGGTCGACCACCACCACCTGGCCGTCGCGCACGGCCGCGGCCGCGTCGGCGATGGTCTCCACGCCGAGGGCGTGGGCGAAGTGGTTGAGGGTGCCGCCCGGGACAACCAGGAGCGGGACCTTGCGCTCGGCCGCCACCTCGGCCGCCGCGTTCACCGTCCCGTCGCCCCCCGCCACCCCCAGGGCGCAGGCCCGTTCGGCCGCGTCCTCGAGCGCCTGGCCGAGGTCGTCGCCCGCACCCGCGTCCACCTCCACGATCTCGGCCCGGGGCAGCTCGTCCCGCAGCTCCTCGGCCACCTTGCCGGCGCTTCCGGCGGAGGCGTTGACGACAACCACCAGCCCGTCTCCCTCGGGGGACGGGTCGACGTGGGACGACGTGAGGGCGGCGCGGGCGTCGGCCGCCTCGTGGGGGGCGACCGGCCACAGGCGGCGGGTGGCGATGCCGGCGGCCACGCCGACCGCGGCCCCCCCGGCCAGGTCCGACACGTGGTCGACGCCGGCCCGGACCCGGGAGTACGACACCAGCCCGGCCAACGCGGCCACCGGGGCCGCCGCCACGGGGAGCTCCTGGGCCACCCCGGTGACGAAGCCGAAGGCGGCGGCGGCGTGGGCCGACGGGAACGACGACGTCGTCGGGCGGCGAATCCCGGGGATGCGGCGGGACGGGCGGGGACGGGCCCGCCGGGCGAGCAGCTTGATCGGCCCGTTCGACACCGCCGAGGCCAGGCCGGCCGCCATCAGGCCCCGCAGGGCCGCCCGCCGCCCGAAGCGACCACCCGACGCGGACAGCACCGCGGCCACGAGCAGCCACAGCCGGGAACGGTCGGCCACCCGGGAGGCGGCCACCGCCAGCCGGTCGGCCCGCCCCGTCCGCGTCGGCGCCTCATCGGGTGGGGAGGCGGCGGAACCGGGCCTCGGCGAAGGAGAACAGCCCGTAAGCGGCCAGGCCCAGGGCGACGACCGAAAGCAGGATGGGGCCGTAGTCGCGCGCCGCCAGCCGGCGGAGGGCGCCGTCGATGCCGACGGCCTCCTGGGCGTCGGCCTGGGCGGCAGCTACCACCAAGAGGGCTCCGATGATGAAGAAGACGACCATGCGGGCGATGTTGCCGACCGTACCCAGCCGGAGGATCCACCGCCGCTCGCCAGGCTCCATCTCGTAGCCCTTGAGCCGCTTGGCGAACTTCTGCTTCACCCCCCGCCACCCGATGTAGAGGCCGGCACCGACGACGACCAGGCCCGTCACCGCCACCAGCAGCCGGCCGCCGGGCCATCCGAGCACCCGAGCGGTCCAGTCGGTGGTGACGTTCTCCTGCCCGGACCCTTCGTCCGCCCCAACCAGCAGCCGGGCCGCGCTGGCGCAGAGGCCGGTGTAGAGCAGGCCCCGGGCCCCGTAACCCACCCGCTTGAGGGCCGCCTTGCGGGAGTCCTTCTCGCCTCCCGGGGGCCCGAGGGCGGCCTCGACGAAGCGCCAGAGGGCGTAGCCGGCGAAGCCCACCGCCATGCAGGCCACCAGCACCTTGCCCAGCGGCTGGCGCACCACCGCCTGGAGCGCCCCCTGCTTGTCGGCCCGCTCGTCGAAGTTGCCGGTGGCGATACGGAGGGCGAGGAGGGCCACCACCAGGTAGAGGAACCCCCGGGCGACCATCCCGAAGCGGGCCAGGCGCTTGAACCAGTCGTGGGACGCGACGTCGCCGACGACGTCCTCCGCCCGGTCGGCGAGGTCCTCGGTTCGGTCCTCGGTCTGACGATTGGTCACGAGCCGGGTGTCCCCGACCGGCCCAGGCGCAAACGTCACCCAGGCCGTGGCCTCCGATCGGTCAGGTCTTCCACCGCAGGTGGGGGAGGTTGGCCGCCTTGACGCCTGGTGAACGCCGCGCCGACTTCACCTTTTCGACCGCCTTGAGCGGCACCCAGAGGACCAGCTCGACCAGGTAGAAGAGGCCGATCGAGGCGCCGACCAGGATCGCCGGGGGCACCACGATAGGCAGGGCCACGGCGCTGACGAGCAGGACCCGGGGCGACTCGCGGAGCCAGCCCTTGCGGCCACCTGCCTTGAACAGCGCCCCCCAGCGGACCGCCGCCCACATGATCCAGCGCTTCAGGAAGGGCACACCGAGCTCGCGCATCGCCTGGCGGAAGATGCCGTCGGCATCGACGTAGTCCAACTGCCCGTTCCTGGCCCGCTCCCGCCACAGGTAGTCGTGAAGGATGGCGGCCTTCGTGTACCGGCCGTATCGGGGCAGGAACCACACGAAGATCCGCGGCACCGACGCGAAGTCCGTCTCCTGCCGCACCGGGACGTCGAAGGTCTCCGATCTCGCGGCGTAGGTGAGCCCTCGTTGCAACCGCCAGTTTTCGTCGTCGATCTGCTCGACAAGAACCTCGCCGTGCGCGAAACCCGTCATCCCGCCGCCCTTCGCCGTAGTCGTACGTCTCTACGACACGCCGGGCGGCTCAGAAATACGTCGAACTTCGAGCGGGGGATAGAAACCGCCCCTGCGACCGTCTTGGTGGGCCGTGAGGGACTCGAACCCCCGGCCTCCTGCGCGTCATGCAGGCGCTCTAGCCAACTGAGCTAACGGCCCCCCAATGGATGCAACTGGGGCGACCTTATCGCGACCGGCCGTCGTCCACGCCGGGAACGAAGGGCTCGCCGGGAACGAAGGGCTCGCCGGGAACGAAGCCCTGACGCAGGGTGTTCTCGCTCACCGCCCGGGGCTCGAGGAACTGGAGCAGGTAGTCGGGGCCTCCTGCCTTCGACCCCACGCCCGACAACCCGTACCCCCCGAACGGGTGGCGGCCGACGATGGCGCCGGTGATGGCGCGGTTCACGTACACGTTCCCGGCCCGCAGCTCGGCCTCGGCCAGGCGGATGTTGGCCGGCGAGCGCGACAGCACCCCGGCGGTCAGTGCGTAGTCGGTGACGTTGGCCAGCCCGATGGCGTCCTCGAAGGTCGGCGCCCTCATGACCGACAGGACGGGCCCGAAGATCTCGTCGGTGGCCAGTCGGCTGCCGGCCTTCACGTCGGCCACCACCGTCGGCCCCACGAACCAGCCCTGGTCGGGGACGTCGTCCCGGGCCGCGACCACCCGCCCCTCCATGGGCGCGAACTCGACGTACGACCGCACCCGCTTGAACGCCTCGGCGTCGATCAGGGGGCCGAGGTCGGTGCCCATCTCCCGGGGATGGCCGACCCGCAGCTGCCGGGCCCCGCCTGCCACCCGCTCTACCATCTGGTCGTAGACGGCGTCGACCACGATCAGCCGGGACAGGGCCGAGCACTTCTGGCCGGCGTAGCCGAACGCCGAGCCGAGGGCGATGGGGACGGCCTGGTCGAGGTCGGCGTCGGCGTCGACCACGAGGGCGTTCTTGCCCCCCATCTCCGCCACCACCCGCTTGACGTGGCGCTGGCCGAGGCCGGTGGACGGCCGCGGCCTGGATGATCTGGAGCCCGACCGCCTTGGAGCCGGTGAAGGCCACGAACGACACGTCGGGGTGTTCCACCAGGTAGGCGCCCACGTCCTCGCCCACGCCGGGGAGGAAGGCCAGCACCCCCGGCGGCAGGCCGCCCGCCACCAGCGCCTCCACCAGCTTCGACGCCACCGCCGGCGTCTGCTCGGCCGGCTTGAACAGCACCGCATTGCCGGTGACCAGGGCGGCCGCCACCATGCCCGTGGGGATGGCCAGGGGGAAGTTCCACGGGGCGATGACGACGCCGATGCCCCGTCCCTGGTAGTGGAGCCGGTTGTGCTCCCCCGGGGGCGACTGCACCGCCCCGCCCCGGTCCAACCGCAGCATCTCCCGCCCGTAGTACTCGAGGAAGTCGATGGCCTCGGCCACGTCGGCGTCGGCGTCCTTCCACGGCTTGCCCGCCTCGAACACCTCCAACGCGGTCAGGTCGGGACGCCGGGCCCGCATCCACTCCGCGGCCCGGAACAGCACCGCCGACCGCTCCCCCGCCGGAGTCCGCCGCCAGGCCGGCCACGCCCGGCGGGCCGCGTCCATCGCCGCCTCCGCCTCCACCGATGTGCACGACGCCGACTCGGCCACGATCGTGTTGGGGTCGGCGGGGTCGACCGAACGGATCACGGCCGCGGTGTGGACGGGGCGCCCGTCGATCACGGCCGGCAGCCGCAGCAGGAGCCCTTGGTCGGCGGTTCGCTGGACGGCCGCGGCGTACGTCGCCCGCACCGTCGCCCGCCGCCACTCGGCCACCGGCTCGGGCTCGTAGGCCCCCGGTGCCCGGGGATCGGTCGGGGGCCGGCGGGCAGGCGCCTCGGGACCGGGAAGGGTGTCGACGTCGGGTGGGGCCAGGACCTCGTCGAGCCCCCGCCCCTCCACGAACCGCCGGCGGACGAAGCTCTCGTTGGCCGTGTTCTCCAGCAGCCGCCGCACCAGGTAGGCCATCCCCGGCACCAACTCCCCCACCGGGGCGTAGACCCGCAGCCGCATACCCATCCTGCGGACGGCGGAGTGCAGCGGCTCGGCCATCCCGTAGAGGAGCTGCACCTCGTAGCCGGCGTCGGGGATGCCCTTCGACCGCCCGTAGGCGATGGCGTAGCCGAGGGAGCGCAGGTTGTGGCTACCGAAGGCGGCCCGCACCTCGCCGTGGTGGTCGTGCAGGAGCCGGGTGCAGCGCTCGTAGTTGGCGTCGGTCTCCGCCTTGCGGGCGAACACGGGCACGGGCCAGCCCTCGGCCTGGGCCAGCACCGTCTCCGTGTCCCAGTAGGCGCCCTTGACCAGGCGGACGGTGATGGGCCGCTGCCGTCCGGACGAGAAGGCGATCAGGTCGGCCAGGTCGTCGCGGGAGTCCTTGAGATAGGCCTGGATGACGATGCCGGCATCGAGGTCGGCGAACTCAGGCTCTTCCAACAGCTCCCGGAAGAGCTGGAGGGTGAGGTCCTTGACGTCGTAGTGCTCGGCGTCGAAGTGGACGAACGCACCGCCCGTCATGGCCTGGCGGAGGATCGGACGCAGGCGGGCCTTGGCCTGGTCGAGGCCCTCGGCCCGGGTGAGGGGCGAGTAACGGGCGGAGAGGGCGGTGGGCTTGACGCTCACGTTCACCCTCGGCAGGGGGCCGAGGTCGTCGAACTCGAGGAGGTCGTCGGGTGCCCAGTGCGGTGCCTCGGCGAGGAGGGTGGCCAGCAGGCGGCTGACCCGGGCCGCGTACCGGTCGGCCTCCCCGTCGGTGACGGTCTTCTCCCCCAGGAGGTCGACCGTGAAGGCGCGCCCCGATCGCCACAGCCGGTGGAGGCCGGCCACTGCGTCGGACGGGCCGGTGCCGACGATGAACTGCTCCGCCACCCGGGTGATGTTGCGACGGGCAATCGTGGCCGCCGCCGCCTTGCCGAACGGGACGTGGTCGGCCACGTCGAGGCCGAGGTCGAGCACCTTGGGGACGTCGGCCCCCTCGAAGTACTCATCGAGGTGACGCATCACGTCGGCGTCGCTCGTCGTCGCCGGGAAGACGTCGACGAACCGGAAGAGCTGGGTCTTGAACGACGGGTGCGACATGGCCCACTCGAGCATGCGCTCGGTCCACCGGGACGACTGGACCACGCCCGAGCGGTGGTTGCCGGCGAGCTCCGCCAACTGATGGGCGACGGCCGTCGCGGTCCTATCGAGCGACGTCGCCATGGCTACCGAATGTACGGCAGCCGCACCGCTACCGAAGCGGTCTTTGCCGCCCGCCCGGCAGCCTCGGGTGCGGCAATCCCGGCCGAACGCCCGACGACCGCCGAGGCAGCCGACAAGGCGCGGGTAAGCTGCCGACGAAGGGCGGCGTGGCCGAGTGGTTTAGGCAAGGGCCTGCAAAGCCCTGTACAGCGGTTCGATTCCGCTCGCCGCCTCTAGTGAACTAGCAGGTCAAGGGCCATCCCAGCAGGGATGGCCCTTCTCATTTCCGGTCGCATCCCATATTCGTCCCATATCTGTCCCAACCCTGCCGTAAACTTCGGGCGTGGCGAGAGCGGAGTACGGCGGAGGATCGATCCGGCAGCGGGGCGAGGGTCGATGGGAGCTGCGGGTGTTCGTCGGCCGGGACCCGGCGACCAGACGCCTCCGCTACGTCAGCCGGTCCGTGCGGGGTAGCAAGAAGCAGGCCGTAGCGGCCCTGGCTGCGCTGGTCACCGAGGTAGGCGCCGGAGTCGGCGGTCACAAAGGATCGGATGCGACGGTCGGCGAGTTGGTCGAGCAGTGGCTGGAGCTCCGGCGGGAGGCGTTGTCGCTAACGACCTACGAGGCCTACCTGGGGAAGGCCCGGTTCCGGCTGATCCCCGGGCTCGGGTCGATCGCGGTCCGGAAGCTGACCGTGCGGGACATCGACGTGTTCTACCGGTCGCTGCGCGAGGAGAAGCTGGCGGCCTCAACCATCCGCCAGATCCACAACATCCTGGCCGGGTCGCTTGACCAGGCGGTGCGGTGGGGTTGGCGCAGCGACAACCCGGCGCGGTGGGCGACGTTGCCGACGGCCCGCCAGGCCGAAGTGCGCCCGCCGGCGCCCGCCGAGGTCCTTGCCGCTATCGAGGGTGCCGACCCGGAGTTCGCCGTGTTCATCCGTGTCGCCGCCGCGGCGGGGAGCCGGCGCGGCGAAGTGGGGGCGTTGCGCTGGCCGGCCGTCGACCTGGAGGCCGGGGAGCTGGTGATCTCCAAAGCGCTCATCGAGAGCAACACCCGGGTCATCTACGAAAAGGACACCAAGACCCACCAGGCCCGCCGGATCGCCCTCGACGCCGGGACGGTCGCGGCCCTTCGGGCCTGGAGGGAGGAGTGTGATCGAAGGGCGGCCCTGTGCGGCGTCGCGGTTCTGCGCGATGGCTACGTTTTCAGCGCCCAGCCCGACGGGTCCGAGCCCTGGCGGCCCTACCACTGGACGAGCGCCTGGCGGCGGCTACGCGACCGCGCCGGCATCGACAAGTCCGTGCGTCTGCACGACCTCCGCCATTTCGCGGCCACCCGCCTCCTCGACGCCGGGGTCCCGGTGAAGACGGTCAGCGGTCGCCTCGGCCACGCCCGGCCAGCGACGACGCTGAACATCTACGCCCACTTCGTCCCCGCCACCGACCGTCTGGCCGCCGACGCCATGGGCCGGATCCTGTCCCCTGTCGAGGTGCTCGTGCGCCTCGCCGAGCGGCCGGAAACAGGCCAGGGCACGCTGGTACCGCCCGGTAGCGTGAACCGGTGAGCACGATGGAGCCATCGGTCGTGGAGGAAATGCGGCTCACTCGATTCAAGAGCTTCCGCGACGCGGTCCTGCCGCTCGACCCGTTGACCCTGATCGTGGGCCGCAACGGCAGCGGGAAGTCCAATGCCCTCGACGGACTGTGGGCGCTCTCCCGGCTGGCGACCGGCGACGACCTGCGCGACGCCCTCGACGGGGGCCGCGACGGTCCCGCGGTGCGGGGCGGGGCCGCTGGCTGCGCCCCCTTTGGTGAATCGGCGTTCCAACTCGGTTGCACGGTGCGCACGGGCACAAAACGGGTGCGGCTCGACGTGGGCGTCCGGGTAGAGCCGACGGTCCAGGTCGTCTACGAGCGCCTGGCCGACGACGACCGATTCCTTCTCCTGACCGACGACCCGTCCGAGGACTCCGCCGACATCCGGGCGACGTGGGATAACGGCACGAAGGGCCGCAATCCCAAGCTCTCATTCCGGGCCGGACGGCTCCTCACCACTCAGGCGCTCGCCAAGGTGCCAGCCACGGCGGCCGGCCAGCGCGTCCACATAGCGGCGGCGCAGGTGCTCACCGCCCTCCGTTCGGTGTTCGTCCTCGACCCGGTGCCCCACGAGATGCGCCAGTACGTACCCCGGCGCGACCACCAGCTCCGGCGGACCGCCGACAACGTTTCGGCGGCAGTGGCATCCCTCCTGGAGGACCCGACCACCGCCGAACGTCTGAGCGACGCGTTGAGCCGGCTCAACGAGCAGGACGTGGTCGACGTCACCACCAGCCGATCCGACCTCGACGACGTGATGCTCACCCTGATGGAGCGCTTCGACGGCTCGAACTATCCGGTGCCGGCCCGGGTGATGAGCGACGGCACGCTGCGGTTCCTGGCCGTCCTGGTGGCGCTGCTTCAGTCGCCCACCATCGACACCGCGCCTGAGCCGCTGGCGTCGGAGGACGCCCTCGGGCAGACAACGCTGGTGATCGAGGAGCTGGAGAACGGCCTCCACGCGTCGCAGGCCCAGCTTCTCGTCGGGCTCGTGCGCGACGAGGTGCACCGGCGGCGGGTACGAGCGTTGGCGACCGCGCACAGCCCGGCCCTGCTCGACGCACTTACCGG
Source organism: uncultured Acidimicrobiia bacterium (assembly GCA_963836205.1). Classification (GTDB taxonomy): domain Bacteria; phylum Actinomycetota; class Acidimicrobiia; order Acidimicrobiales; family AC-14; genus JAXDMK01. The sequence goes on from CAWIIV010000008.1 coordinate 133,871, forward strand.
CGACGAGCACGCCAGCGTGGTGGTCTGCGAGCGGGACGGGTCGGGGCGCAGCACGCTACGGCGGCTGGTCGACCTGCCCAACTACATCGACATCGTGGCCGCCGGCACCCTCGGCCGGGCCGCCGAGGCTGATCGCCTGCGCTCGGCGCCGGTGCCGACCCGGTCGCCGTCTGACGTGCTCGCCGAGATCCTCGCCGGCCCCTCGTGACCGCCACCGTCACCCTGATCGACACCTCCGTGCTCTGCGAGATGCTTCAGGTACCCGGCAAGTCCAACCCGGAGCGCGGCGCCGAGGCGAGCGCTGAGCTCGATCTCCGATCGCGGGCCGGCGAGCGGTTCGTCATCCCCATCACCGCGGTGATCGAGACCGGCAACCACATCGCCCAGGCCGTCGGAGACAGGCACGACGCCGCCGGTCGCTTCGTCCGATTCCTGCGACAGACGATGGCCCAGCCGGGAACGTGGCTGATCCTGCAGACGCGTCTCGGGACGGACTTCCTCAATGCGCTGTGCGATGGGGACTCCACCGGCCAGACCCTCGAGAACCTGGCCGCCCTCAAGGTCGGTGCCGGCGACATCGCCATCCTCGTGGAGCGCGACCAGTTGCTGTCCAACTCTGCCATCCGCGACGTGCAGGTCTGGACGTACGACCACGGCCTCGCTGCTCAGGCTGCGAGCCGGCGATGACCGTCCCGCCGCCCTACCCCCGCATCCCCCATCTAGTCGGCGGCCGGGGCACGAAGGACGACCTCGTCCTGACGCCCGAGCTGCTGGCGTCCCTCCTGCATCAGCCGGTGCTGGTGGAGGAGAAGATCGACGGGGCCAACGTGGTGCTGTGGATTGAGGACGACACGATCGAGGTCGCCCTGCGGGCCGGCCCGGGAGCTATGGACCGGGCCGGCCAGCTCGGTCCACTACGGGCCTGGGCCGCCTCGTCCGACGACATGCTCCGTCAGGTGCTGGTCGACGGCACCGCCCTGTACGCCGAGTGGGTGCTGCTCACCCACTCGTCGTCGTATGACCGGTTGCCGTCGTACCTCGTCGCCCTCGACCTTTGGCATCCCGTGTCGGGGTTCCTGACCGTCCGGGAACGTGACTCCGCCTGCGCCTTGGCCGGCCTGATCACGCCGCCGCCGGTCTGGACCGGCGTCCCCGGGTCCATCGCCTCCGTCGAGAAGCTGCTCGGACCGTCGGCCTGGGGACCGGCCGCCGCCGAGGGCCTCGTGATCCGTAGCCTGGCCGACCCCGGACTGCGGGCGAAACTCGTTCCCGCCGGGTTTCGCCGGCTTGACGACGAGGAGTGGCGTCGGGGCCGTCCCCGCAACCGCCTCCTCGCTGAGGGAGCCTCGTGGCGCTGAGCAACCGTGACCGGGTGGGCCGAGCCTTCGAATCACTCGCCGGCGGGCTGGCTCCGTACGTCGACCGGCGAATGCACGCCATCGGTCTCCCGCAGTGGGCGGCCGACGCCGGGGGGTCGGGGCGCATCGCCCAACCGACCCGCGACCCGGCCTTCCTGCTCAAGGTCATGGTTGAGCACTGGGACCGCGCCTTCGCTGTCGAGCTTGGCAAGTCGGAGCGCAATGTGGTGTTCGAGCTGCGCGATTGGCGCAACCGCTGGGCCCACAACGACGCGTTCACGGTCGGCGACGCCTACCGCACGCTCGACTCGATCGAGCGTCTGCTGGCAGCAGCCGATGCACGAGAGGCGGCCGAGGTGGGCGCGGCCAAGAGCGAGCTCATGCGCCTGAAGTTCGAGGCCGAGGCCCGAAAGGCCACCCCCTCCGCCGATGCCCTCCTCACCCAGCCGGCAGCGGGGCTCAAGCCCTGGCGCGATGTCATCCAGCCTCACGACGACGTGGCCCGGGGTCGCTTCGCCCTGGCCGAGTTCGCCGCCGACCTCCACCAGGTCTGGCGGGGCGAGGGGGCCGGCGGAGTACGCCGACCCCGTCGAGTTCTTCCGGCGCACGTTCCTCACCGGGGGGCTGCGCCAGCTCCTGACCCAGGCCGTCGAGCGCCTCAACGGTCAGGGCGGGTCGCCGGTGGTCGACCTCCAGACCAGCTTCGGTGGCGGCAAGACCCACTCCATGATCGCCCTCTACCACCTGTGCTCCGGGACGCCTCTCGACCGGATGCCCCAGGAGGTGCAGGACCTGGTCTCGGCGGCCAGCCCGTCGGGGCTTCCCGAAGTGCGCCGGGCGGTGCTGGTGGGGCACCGGATCCCGCCGGGACAGCCTTCGGTGAAGGACGACGGGACGGTGGTGCAGACGCTGTGGGGCGAGCTGGCATGGCAGCTCGGGGGCGCCGCCTCCTTCGCCCTGGTGGCCGACGCCGACCGCACTCGCACCAACCCCGGCGACGCCCTCCGGCTGGTGCTCCGGCAGGCCGGGCCCTGCCTCATCCTCATCGACGAATGGGTCGCCTACGCCCGCGTGCTTTACGGCGACGACACCTTGCCGGCGGGCACCTTCGACACCCACTTCACATTCGCCCAGATGCTCACCGAGGCGGCCCGTGGCGCCGACCGTGCGCTACTCGTCGTGTCGATCCCGGCCTCCTCGTCGGGGGATGCGCTAGTGGGCTCGGACCTCGAGGTCGGCGGCGCCGGCGGGCGGGAGGCGCTCCGCCGCCTGCGGTCGGTAATCGGGCGGGTGGAGTCATCGTGGCGGCCGGCGACGGCGGAGGAGAGCTTCGAGATCGTGCGGCGCCGGCTCTTCCAACCGGTCGACGCGGCCCATCTGGCCGACCGGGACGCAACGGCGCGGGTGCTCGTCGACCTGTACCGCACCCAGGCCAGCGAGTTCCCGGTGGAATGCCGCGACAAGGCCTACGTCGACAAGATCAAGGCTGCCTATCCCATCCACCCCGAGCTGTTTGCCCGCCTCTACGAGGACTGGTCGACGCTGGACCGGTTCCAGCGCACCCGGGGCGTGCTGCGCCTGATGGCCACCGTCATCCACGCCCTGTGGGCCGGACAGGACCAGTCACCGATCATCCTGCCCGCGAGCGTCCCCCTCTCGGACCCGGCGGTCGTCGCCGAACTGACCCGCAACCTGGAGGACAACTGGAAGCCGATCATCGACGCGGACGTGGACGGCCCCGCCTCGCTGCCCCGGGCGCTCGACGACCAGTACAAGAACCTGGGCCGCTACGGCGCCGCCCGCCGGGTAGCGCGATGCGTCTTCCTGGGCTCGGCGCCGCGGGCCGGCTCACCCAATCAGGGCCTCGACGCGGCCCGGGTGCGGCTCGGTTCGGTGATGCCGGGCGAGACCGTCGCCATCTACGGCGACGCGCTCAGCCGGCTGGCGGACCGGGCGACGTACTTCTCCGTGGGCAGCGGCCGATACTGGTACGGCACCCAACCGGGCGTCACCCGCCTGGCCCGGGACCGGGCCGAGCGGCTGCTCGCAGGCGCCCGGCACGAGGTTCAGGAGTCGATTGAGGCCCGGCTGCGGGGCTTGGACTTCCGCCGAACCGAGTTCGCAGGTGTGCATGCCGCTCCGTCGGGGCCGGCCGACGTCGCCGACGAGCCGTCGGCCCGCTTGGTGATCCTCGGCCCCGCTACTCCGCACCGGGCGCGGTCCGTCGACACCGCCGCCCTGCAGCTGGCCCACCAGATCCTCGACCAGCGGGGCGCGGGCCCGCGCGACTTCCGCAACATGCTCGTCTTCCTCCTTACGGCCGACGAGCGGGCGGTAGCCGGCCTCGAGCAGGCCGAAGCCGAGAACCTGGCCTGGGCGACGGTCGTCGCCGAGTCCGACGCCCTGGGCCTCTCCCGCCAGCAGGAGGACCAGGCCAAGGACCGCTCCCGGGAGGCTCTAGGTCCACCGTCGAGCTCCGCCTGGTCGACGCCTACCAGTGGCTCCTGGTGCCCCGGCAGCCAGAGCCGACCCAGCCTCCAGTGTGGGACGAGGTGAAGGTTGACGGGACGGGTTCGCTCGCCGAGCGCGCCGGCCGCAAGCTGGTGCAGACGGGCGGGCTCTACGCGTCGTACCCGCCGGTGCCGCTGCGCCTCAACCTCGACGGGCCCCTGGCATCGCTTTGGTAGGACGGGGCGGTGTCGGTGAACCAGTTGTGGGACGCCTACGCCCGCTACCTCTACCTGCACCGCCTACGCGACGTCGGCGTGCTGCTCGAGTGCGTCGCCAACGGGCCGGCGTCGACGGTCTGGGCCAGTGAGGGGTTCGCAGTGGCCGAAGCCACCGATCCCAGCCAGCCTGGTCGGTATGCCGGGCTCGTGGCCGGCGCCATGGCTCCGCCGGCCCGAGGGACCACGCTCCTCGTGGAACCGACGACCGCGGGGCTGCAGCTGGAGAGCGAACGGGAGCCCGCCGGCGTCGGCGCCGGCTCTGGGTTGGATGTGGCCGAGCGACCGCCCGGGTCGAAGCCGATGCCACCGACGATGCGGCGTTTCTACGGTGTTGTGCCAGTTGACCCTGACCGGTTGGGCCGAGACGCGGGCAGGATCGCCCAGGAGGTGGTCGCCCATCTCCAGGGCCTGGTGGGCACCGAGACCGAGGTGACGATCGAGATCAGGGCGTCAAGCGCCGATGGCTTTCCGGACGCTGTCGTGAAGGTCGTGAGCGAGAACGCAGCCGCGCTGCGCTTCACTGACCACGGCTTCGAAATGCTGCCAACGTTCGCCCGTCCGCATTTCAGCGTTCTGATGTCCGGTCTCGACACCGCGCCAGAGCTCTTCGACGCACTGGGCGAGCTGCGGATCAACCCCTACGCTGGTGGTCAGGAGCCTGGAGGACGCGAATGATCACGATCGACATCCCCGCCGACCTCAATGCCGAGGATGAGACGGGGTTCGTCTGGACCTTCCTCGACGAGGCCGCGGAGCCGGACGCCATCAGACCGGGTGCGATCGTGGTTGCCGGCTCGGAGCTGACCCCCGCCGTCTGCGAGGTTGTCGATCTGGTGGAGAAGGCCGTAGGCATCGTCGTCCACCTCCGTGTGCTGCCTGGCTCCATCGGCCAGCACCGGCGCCTGCTCGGGCGTATCGGGGTCTGACCGGACGGGGCTCGTTGTCCCTCGGAGGTCCAGGATTCGCCCGCTCCGGCAGCAACGAACTCAGCTCGACCGCTCGACCCCCTGCCACGGACCAACCAGCCCACGTCCGCCGAACCCCGCTCCATGTCCTGATCGCTCGGCTTGTACCGATTTTCACAACTGGTCTCCGACATTTCGCTCCCAAACTGGGCTCTCCTGACCACGATGTGGATCAGGACGCCTCTTTCCAGACCACCCGCTCGTGCGGCAGCTTGATGTCGATGGGCCCGGCAGCGAGCATGACGAGGGCCAGGGCCGCGTCGGCGGAATGGAACCCGTACGCCCTGCGGATGATGAGGCGGACCTTGGTGTTGAAGCCCTCCACCCGGCCGTTGGAGATCCCGTGCTCGACGGCGTTGAGGATCATCTCCCGACGCTGGCGCATGGTCTTGGCCACCTTGACGAACGGCGCCAGCCGCGATCTCTGGGCTCGGGCGCACCACCGGTCGAGAAGCTCGCCCGCCTCGTCGCGGGTGAGGTCGCCGGCCAGGATGGCCCGGAACTGCTCCTTCATCTCATAGGCCCGCCACATCCCGCCCCGGTTGCGTCGGATGCGCTTGAGCTGGGCGGCCTGGGTGGTGGTCAGGTCCTCGGGGTTCTTCAGCAGGGCCCACCGGGCTCCCTTGAAGTCCTTGGCCCAGCGGTCGTCGGGAAGCCGGCGCAGCTGGTTCCACAGGTCCCGGCGGACCTCGTCGAGAGCGTCGCCCACCAGGCACACGAGGTGGAACGGATCGGCGCACACGATGGCCTGGGGAGCGTGTCCCTCGGCCTTGACGCTCTTGAGGTAGGCCGGGCCCAGATCCATGGAAATGGCGCTGAGCTGGGACGATCGCTCCGGCCCGAGCTCGTCGAAGAAGGCGTCGAGGGTCTTGGCGTCCTTGCCTTTGGCTCCCCAGACGACCCTGCCCCGGTCGTGGTCGACCACCAGCGTCAGGTAGCGGTGGTGCTTGCGCCAGGAGATCTCGTCGACCCCGATGCGGAACAGGCCGTCGAGGCGATGGTCGTCGAGCTCGCTCGCCACCACCCGTTCGCAGGCCCGTCCCACCGTCCGCCACGACACCCGGCACAGACGAGCGACCGCCGTGCGGTCCATCCTCGTCGCCAGCCACGCCAGCAGGTCGTCGAGGTCCCGGGTGAGGTTCGCCCCCGGCCGGGCGAAGGGGACGGCCTCCACCACCACGCCGTGGTCGGGGCAACGAAGACGGCGCAGGCTGGCCCGGACCTCCAGCCGCCAGGTGCCCAGGTCGAGGTGGCGCCACCACGACGGCGCCGGCCGGGTGTCGTAGCGGAACCGGGTCTTGAACCCGCAATGGGGGCAGACCAGCCGCCGCCGGCGCAGGGCCACGGTGACGATCACGATCGTGGTCAGGAACTCCACGGCGACGACGTTGACGTCGTCGAGCCGAAGGAGGCGCTTGAATGCGGTGGTGACGCGCACGGGTTGAGGACCTCCCGGTTCAGGGGTGTGAGAAGTCCGTGAACCTTGGCCCGGCCCGTGCGCGTCACGCGGATACCGGAAGACCTGCTCAGCCAGCCACTACACGCCTGCCGGCTCCGATCCCATCCACACTTGGGTCAGGAGAGCCCCAAACTGCTCCCACGATCGGGCTACACTGGCCCTGACCAGGAGTTATGTGGGTCAGGCTCGGTTCTGCAAAGCCCTGTACAGCGGTTCGATTCCGCTCGCCGCCTCGATGCAAAAGCGGCTGGTCAGAGCCGGTTTCCGGCCTGACTGGCAGTGCCCCTTCGCTGACCGCCAGATACCCCGATTCGTGTCCTGGGCGTGACCTTTTGCGCACTGCCGTGTGGCGGGGGCGTCCGGACGTAGTCGCTGTGCTGGTGTCAGCCCGCGACGACCCGAAGCAGACGTTGTCGTCGGCGCAGCGTGGGGGCTCGCGCTGCGTCCCCTCGCAGGCAACGCGCCTGCTCGCGCATCTCGAGCGCGACAGTCGCATGACGGGCGCGGGCGACATGGTTGGCAGGGCAGTCGCCGAGGAGCTCGCAGCCTCCCAGCGCCGGCGCGGCTGACAACCCCGTACCCGGTTCAGCTTGGCGTCGGCGCGTAGAAGGCCCTCCGCAGCGGGCTTGCCAGTCAAGTTCGCATGCCGCCCGCCGACAACGACTCTGTGACCCTCGGCGTGACGGATCCGGCGCCAGTCTCCGCCCTGAGCACAGTCATCTTCTGGACCGGGCTCGGCCTGGTCGGGTACTTCTTCTACCGGGGCATCTACCACGCGGTCTCGCCCAAACGGTGGGCCCCGCAGTGCGAGGAGTGCGGTCGCTTCGGCGTCCACCGGCGGAAATGCTCCCGGATCCCTTCGCCCTGCCCCGACTGCCACCAGGGTGCCGGTGACCACGGCCTCCTGTGCCCGTACGCGCCCCGGTGGGTGCGGGCGGCGGCGGTCGCCGCCTGGATCGGCCTCGTCGTCCTCAGGGCAGCGCTCCGCCACCTCCTCTTGTGAGCGGTGCTGCGGGGCCGCACGGCTACCAGCCGTCGAACCAGGGTGTTCAACACATCAGCGTGATGCCATGCCGCCGGAACCAGTCCGCCCACGCCCGCCGCACCCGCGGTGGGAGCACCAAGACATCCACTGGTCGGCCAGTACGTCAACGTCGATGAACCGCCGTACGTCATCCTCGGTGCCCTCCCGCAGAACAATCTCGTACACCCGATTCCGCTTGCGGATCGTCGAGGTCGTAGGTCCGTGGCGCCTCGCTGCTCCACTCCACCCAACGGGGAGTTGGACGAGGCCGCTCGCCTTCACGAGGCCGGGATCGCCAACGTCCTCCGGCACCGCGACCGGTCTCGAGTCAGGGCCGAGGAAACGAGACCGACCAGTCGTCATGACGCGATCCTAGGAAGGGACTCCGCCCCCGGGCTGCCGCCTGGGTCGCAACGAATGCCCGGACGCGAGGCAGGGTGCGGTCCGTGTTACTGGGTATGCGCCCCCGCCAAGCACACTGCTCTCGGGCATACTTCTTCCACTAGCATCGCTCTCGACGATGTTTCTTCCGCAATAGCGGTGTCCCGCCCCGCCTCGACCCCATGGCCGACCGCTCCTGGGTCGGTGTTCTTCGGTGACGTTGCCAGCGCTGCCGCGTTGTCGCGCGCCGTCAAGGCAAACCGAATTCGTCGTCTGGCGCGGGGCATCTACACGGCCGATCTACGGGCCGATCCGGCACAGCTCGTCGCGCGCAACCGATGGGCGATCGTCGCCCGGCTCCTCCCGGACGCCTTGCTCGCCGACCGCTCCGCGGCCGAAGGCGCGGTTCCGAGTGTCGGCGTCCTCACCGTGGTGTCGAGCGAGCGCGCAGAAGACATCGAGCTGCCCGGCCTCACGGTTCGTCCTCGGGCGGGGCCGGGACCGCTGGTCGACGATCTGCCGTGGGCGTCCGGGCTGCGTCTCACCTCCGATGCCCGGACGCTGGTCGACAACCTCGCCGTGTCTCGCGGCCGGGGGCGCATCGCCCGGACGCTGTCACGGTCCGAGCTTGAGGACTGGCTGGTCCGGGCAGCCCAGCGGCGGCCCGACGGGTGGTTCTCAACCCTGCGGGCGCGCGCGGTCGAAATCTGCGACGAGCTTGGCGTCCCGGACCGTTGGCGACTCGTCGAGGACGTCATCGGTGCCGCAGCGGGTACCCGGGAGGCACACGCCGGTGCCGGCGGGCTGCTGGCGGCACGGGCCGCGGGACACGAGTTCGACCCGGACCGGGTGGCACGGTTCGACGAGCTGGCTGCGTTCGTGACGGCGATCCCGGTCGGGCTCGATGTCCCGACGGCGCTCTCCCGCGCTCCCGCACGAACACACGACCTCGTTGCCGTTCTTCGAGGCCTACTTCTCGAACTTCATCGCAGGCACGGAGTTCTCCATCGACGAAGCCGAGACGATCATCGCGTCGCGTGCAATACCCGAGGAACGTCCAGAGGACGCCCACGACGTGCTCGGCACCTACGAAGCCGTCGCCGATCCTGAACTTCGAGGCGCGGTCCCGGGCACCGTCGACGAGCTGCTCGAGCTCCTTGAACGCCGCCATCGCCTGGTCATGACCGGTCGGCCCGACAAGCGACCGGGCCGTTTCAAGAAGAAGCCGAACCAGGCCGGCTCCTACGAGTTCGTGGCCCCGGGGCTGGTGGAGGGGACGCTGGTCGAGGGATTCCGTCGCCTGGCCGATCTACCCGTCGGGCTTCCGCGGGCGGTCTTCGCACTCTTCCTCATCTCCGAGGTCCACCCCTACGACGACGGCAACGGCCGGGTCGCCCGCGCCGCCATGTGCGCCGAACTTACTGCCGCGGGCCAGGCGCGACTCGTCGTGCCGATCGTGTTCCGCGACGAACACCAGACCGCCCTCCGTGCCGCCTCCCGCGAGGGACGATTCGACCTGTACCTGCGCACCCTCGGCTTTGCCTGGCGGTGGACCGCCGCCATGCCGTGGCAGGACCGTCCCGCCGTCGATGGCTACCTCGCCGGGACCAACGCCCTCGTCGACTCCACTGACGCCGAACGATCCGGGGTACGCCTGGAACTGCCGTGAGCAACCGGGTCGATCCCACTGCGCAGGCCAGCGAGGCCTCGGACTGGTCCGAACAGTTCGTTGCCGGGCACGTCGGGGTTGGGTCTGAGGAGGTACTCGGGGTAGGGAGTGGTGAACTCGTCCCGGGACAGCACGCCGTCGCCGTTGGTGTCGAACAGAACATCACCGTGAATCTGCCTCGCTCGACGTCGCGGCGGGCACGCACCTCGGTCGGTGTGGCACGGGGTGGTCGAATAGTCCGGTGACGGCAACCCCACGTATCAGGGTCGCCGCTCGGTGCTCACAAGAGTGAAGCGTTGGAGAGCCGGAGCGGAGGCAGGGAAATGGACCACATCGAAGCGCTGTGTCGGGGGTTCCTCCAGAACGCCGCCGCCCGCCAGTGGGCCGTCTCCCGGGTCGCCCCCGAGGCGCCCACCGCCGACTACCTCGCCGGCTACGGCGACGGGTGGGAGGCGGGCCAGGTGGCCGGTCTGGCACTGGCCCTGAGCGTCATCGTGGGTGGGTCGCCCAACCTTCTCATCGACCACGCCCTCAGCGGCGCCGCCGTCGACACCGCCTTCCCGTTCGACCTCTTCGTCGAACCGGCGTACCCCGAGGCCGCGTGATGGCCCCCGACGACGAAGTCGTGCCCTGCCCCACCTGCTGGCTGCTGGCCGACCTCCTCCCGCCCTCGGAGGGCGACAGCCTGTACCGGTCGAGGTGTCCCCGCGGCCACGAGAACTCCCTGGCCCCGGTGGTCCTCGACTACCTCGTCACGCTCCTCGGACCGGCCTTCCGCAAGTCCGCCTGAGGCCAGCGCCGGTCGCCGGTCGCCGGATCACCGGGCCGGGGCTAACCCGGGCGTGGGCGACGGCCGGCGAGCCCGCGAACTCGACGCACCGGTCGCCGGCGGGTCCGTCGCCGAGGTTCTCGAACGCTCGCCGGCGCCTAGAGGAGGATAGGGACGACCACCACGTGCAGGTCGTCGATGAGCCCGGCCCGGAGATACTGCTGGACGGTGGCCGCTCCCCCGACGATCCGGACGTCGTTGCCGCCGGCGGCCTCTCGGCCTCGATGCCCCGGCGACGAAGTCGTCCCGCCCTCCATAGGCTGCGACGGACGAGGGTCCTGGGTGAGCACGGACACGGGGTGGTGGTACGGATGGTCTCCCCCCACCAGCCGGTCCTGTCGTCGTCCACCCCCGGCCCCCGGACTGGGCCGAACATGTCACGAAGGCGAGCCCGTGATCGACATTCGCGGTGAACCCTTCGGCGGCCGCCGCCGGTCACCCCGGCGGGCGATGGCCCACGAACAGCTCCCGGGGCGTCCGGTCCTCGGTCGTCTCCTCGGTGACGGCGAGGGCGACGAAGCCGGCCGCCACCAGCAGGCGCAGCCAGTCGTCTCGCCCGAACAGGCCCAGGCGGTGGGTCTCGTGCGCCACCTCCACCGGTCCGTCGACCGGGCGGAGGAGGAAGACGTACTCGGTGAGCGTCCACGTGTCGGCCGGGTCGGGATCCCACGACCACTCCAGGTACCGCACCCCCCGACGGTCGGCGCCGTCGTTGCCCCCGTGATCGGCCGACTGGACGAAGGTCTCGCGGGTCTCGTCGGGGACGAACACGGCGACGCCACCGGGGCGGCAGTGGACGAACGCGGTCGTGACGGCCTGGGCCAAGTCGTCCTCGCCGACCATGTAGTCGACCGCGTCGTGGACGAACACCGCGTCGAAGGCGCGCCCGAGGCGGACCGAGCGCATGTCGCCCTGTCGGTGCTCGCACTCCGGGTTCAGGCCGCGGGACACGTCGAGCATCCCGTCCGAGAGGTCGACCAGAGTCAGGGCGAAGTCGGATTTCAGGTGGACGGCGTTGTGCCCGCCGCCGCTGCCCAGCTCGAGCACCTCCCGGACAGGGATCGTCGCCGAGCGGAGCACGGACGCGACGAAGGCGGCCTCCTCGGCGTACTCCTCGGGCGGCGAGATCAACGGCCACCAGGAGGCCAGGTCGTCGTAGAACCGATGGGAGACCGCCTCCGGCATCCACCCATCGTAAGGTCCCGACCGACCCCTCCTCATCGGTCGGAGGCGGCAGCGTAGGGTGTCGGCGTGACTCCGAAGAAGGGCATCCTCGGCACCGGCATGACGCTCGACATGGTGATGTGCCTCGTCCTGGTGGGCTTCGGCCTCGCCCTGTCGGTCGTGGCCGTCATCAACGGTGGCGTGTGGTTGCTGCTCCTGCTGCTGGGCGTCCTTCTCCTCGGCCTCGGCGGCGCCGGCGTGGTGCTGGCCTGGCGCAATCGGCTCTAGCCGGGTCCGGCCCCGTCCGTCAGGCCGGGGTCAACCGCCGAGCGCGGGGCTCAGGCACTGCAGCGCGCTCCTGAGGGCGGTCACATCCGCCCCACCCACGCTGACGCCGAGGGCGGTGAACAGCGGCGTCAGCACACTGCTGTCGACGTTGCCGAGGATGGCGGGGAGGGCCGCCAGCACCGCGGTCACGATCGAGCCACTGGACAGCCCGAGAGGGATCGCGCCGAGCACGGTGATGGTGCCCGTCGTGTAGGTCGTCAGGCCCTGGAGGCCGATCGGCTGCGAGCCGACATGCTTGGAGAAGGCCGGAGGGGCGAACTCGGCGGGGTAGGCGAACGTGAGGTTGGAGGGCGCCCCGTTCACCGTGGGGGTGAGGGTGGTGAGGCCGATGTCGAGGAGGGGAATGCCGAGGAGCCGCACCCGGAGGGTCGAGACCTGGGCCGTACCGGCAAAGGCGGTCGGGTCGACGGTGACGGTGATGCCCGAGCACGTGGCGGCGGTGAGCGTGCCGGAGGCACCGGCAAGAGTGAGTCGTACCGGCAGGGCGTTGGTGACGCTCAGGAGGGAGAGTCCGAGGGACAGGTTCAGGTTGAGGGTCGGCGTGACCGTCAACTGGATCTGGCCGGTCGAGACCGAACCGCCGACCGGTCCGATGTAGATCTGCGGTACCTCGAGGACCCTCAGGCTGAGGGCCGTGCTCGACACGTTGGGCACGGTGATGCCGACGTTGGTGAGCGTCAGGAAATTGCTGCCGTTGACCAACAGTGCCGAGCCAGTCACCAGCTGGAGCAGGTTGAGGGAGCTGCCCAGGGCCGCGTTCTCGCCCCCCTGGGCGACCTTGATCATGCCCCCGAGCGCCATTTGCACCGACGAGGTGGCGGCGATGCGCAAGGTGTTGAACAGGGTCGCGTTGGCGGTGTCACCCTGCAGGGTGAGGGTGTTGGCGGTCGCCTGGTAGAGCTGGGCGAGCGTCATGTTGGCGCTCAGCAGCTGGCTCACCGTCCCCACGCTGAAGCCCATGCTGGCCAGCTGGGTCTGCAGTGCTGTCACCCCCACCGTCCCGGTGGCCAGGCCCTGCCAGCTCACGAGCGAGAGGCTCAGGGCTCCGCCACCGATGGCCTGGCTGATCAGCGGGTTGAGGAGTGTCGACGACGACGTGTTGAGGCTGACCAGCGACGACCCGATGGTGAATCCGGCGAGGGGCTTGATCAGGCTGACCGACCTCCGGGTGACGGGGTCGCCACCGCCGACGAACGGGAAGGCGTTGTGGTGGGGTGAGGTAGCCGACACCCGCACTGCGGTCGCCGCCGCCAAGTTGGCCACCAGCGACGTGAAGGGGCCGAGGATGGTGGGCCCCCACTCGACGGCGAGGGAGTAGCCGCTGGTCGCGTAGGGGAAGTTGTTGCGGGTGGCGCTGGCCCGGGCGGTGGAGGTGGGGTTGACGGGCAGGACCCGGGCCGCGTCGAGCGCGGCCATGTCGGCGACCAGCTGGTTCCTGCGGGCGGTCTGGGCCGCGGTTCCGAGGTCGATGGCCAGGCTGGCCGCCACCAGGACGACCACCATGCTCATCGCCGCCATGACCAGGATCGCGCCCCGCTCGTCGCGCTGGACGAAGCGCCTGCCAAGGCGCGCCATCCGGCCGTCACCAGCGTTGGTCCTCAGCCTGACATCGTCCATATCCGGCGCTTTCGGCACGCGCCATTGGCGTCTTGAGACGGCGCCGGCAGACTGATCCGATCGACCTACGACCCGGCCGGTACGGTTGACGGCCGATGTGCGGGACGTCCTCTCTCCCTCCCGCGGGCGCATCCGGCGGCGCCGTGACCGTCGGCTACGACACCGAGTTGGCCCGCGCCCACCACGAGGGCTTCGGCCAGATCGCCCGGGAGGCGGCGGCCACGCTGCTCGTGGGCTTGGCCGACAGCGGCATCGTCACGGGGCTGGTGGTCGACCTCGGCTCGGGCTCGGGCATCCTCGCCCGGCTCGTCACCGACGCCGGGTTCGAGGCCCTGGGGTTCGACCTCTCCGAGGCCATGGTGACCCTGGCCGCGGCGCACGCCCCCGCCGCCCGCTTCGTCCGGGCACCCGTGCTCGACGCCGACCTCCCGGCATGCGTGGCCGTGACCGCCATCGGCGAGGTGTTCAACTACGCCTTCGACCCTCGCACCGACCTCGACCACCTGGGACCGCTCCTCCGGCGCATCCACCAGGCGCTGGAACCGGGCGGCCTGGCGCTCTTCGACGTCGCCGGCCCCGGTCGGTGCGGCCCCACCGGCCGGCGGGAGACGGTCGCCGAGTCCGACGGGTGGAAGCTCCGATCGGTCGCCGAGGAAGACCCGGACGGGTCGACCCTCGTCCGCCACATCTCCCTCGTCGCGGCCGACGGCACCCACCACGAGGAGACCCACGTGCTCCGCCTGTACCGGCCCGACGACGTGGCCGAGGCGGTGGCCGGGGCCGGCTTCGGCGACGTCCGCCGGCTCGACCGCTACCGGCGGTTCGAGCTCCCGGCCGGCCTCCACGGGTTCCTGGCCCGGGCATGACCTCGACGGGGCTGGTCGCCGACGACGACGGTGCCGTCCGCTGCCCGTGGGGGTCGGCCCCGCCCGAGTACCGCCGCTACCACGACGACGAGTGGGGCCGGCCGGTCGTCGACGACACCCGGCTGTTCGAGAAGCTGTGCCTGGAGGGGTTCCAGGCCGGCCTGTCGTGGCTGACCATCCTGCGCAAGCGGGACGCCTTCCGGCGGGCGTTCGCCGGCTTCGACCCCGCCGCCGTGGTCGCATTCGGCCCGCCCGATGTCGACCGCCTCCTCGCCGACGCGGCCATCGTCCGCCACCGGGGCAAGATCGAGGCCACCATCGCCAACGCGGGGGCGACACTGGCCGTCCAGGAGGCGGAGGGGTCGCTGGCCGCCCTCGTCTGGCGCTTCGAGCCCCCGGCCCGGCCGCCGCCGTCGACGCTCGGCGACCTGCCCACGAGCACCCCCGAGTCGGTGGCCCTCAGCCGGGAGCTGCGCCACCGGGGGTTCCGATTCGTGGGTCCGACCACGGTGTACGCGGCCATGCAATCGCTGGGACTGGTCGACGACCACCTGGCCGACTGCCACGTCCGGGCGGCGGTCGAGGCCGAACGCAACACCCTCCGCCGGCCCTAGCCGCCACTCCACAAGCACCGGAAAGCGGGACCGAAAATGTCCGAGAAAATGCTTGTGCACGGATTCACATGGGCGTACATTGTGAATGCATGCACAAGCTCGCCTGCGCCGGGAGGTCGTGATGGCAGCAGAACCCGCTCGTCCCCGTCTCAGGGTTGCTCCCGGTTCGCCGGCCAGCTTCGACGACCCGAACGGCTGGCGGAAGGACGCGCTCTGCCGAGGCGTCGACACCGACCTGTTCTTCCCCGCCGGCGAGCTGGGCGAGGAGCCGGTGCAGCACGCCGAGGCGGCCAAGGCGGTCTGCTTCCGCTGCCCCGTGCGGGAAGAGTGCCTGGAGTACGCCCTGGCCACCGACCAGCCCTTCGGCGTGTGGGGCGGCACCAACGAAGCCGAGCGACGGTCGATCCGTCGCCGCCGCCGGAGGCGACCAGTCGCATCGTAGGGAGGGCCAGAACCTCCCCGGATGGCGGTGCGCGGCGCCTACGTCGCGATCACCTGCGCAGGCAGCCGAGGAGGACGTTGGACCCGGCGGCCTGGTTGAGGGCGAAGGCGCAGATGCTGGGGCCCCGGCCGGCACGCCGGCGAGGAAGGCCTCGAACCCGTGGTCGGGCCCGTAGCCGGGGATCACGGCGGCGACGTCGATCCGACTCTTGTTGGCGGCGGTCGCCCCGATGAAGACGCCGTCGGCGTACACATACACCGTCACCGGCCCGGCGACGTCGGGGTCGATCGCCCATCCCCACACCGCCACACCGTTCTCACTCAGCGGGAAGGTGAACTCGAGCGACCCCATCGGGTCGAAGGCGACGGAGACGTTCTTGCACGCGAGGAACCGGTTGGTCCCGTGCCCCTGGTTCAGGGCCAGGACGCAGACGTTGTGGGTACCGGCCGCGACGGCGACGAGCCTGAAGCAGTGGCGGTCTCCCGTGCCGGGCAGGGCGACGCCCACGTCGGTCCGGAGTTGGCTGGCCGCCCACGCCTGGCGGACGGTCCCGTCCACGTAGACCTGCACCGTCACCGGTCCGGCGATGTCGTAGTCGATGGCCCAGCCGGACACGAGCACGCCAGCCCGCCAGCCGTTAGCGGCAGGCGGGCGGGGCGGAGTCAGTCGGTGATCGGGCGGCGGTTGGCGGCGCGAAGGGTGTGGACGCCCAAGAGCATCGCGAGGAGGCCGGCAGCTATCAGGGCGGGCGTCGGCGAGCCGGTGCGGGCCAGGGGCTCTCGCACGATGATGGCGGGGATGGTCGTTGCGGGCGTGGCCACCACGGTGACGATCGTCGCCGGCACGACGATGGTGATGGGTGTCGGCGCCTGCACTGTGAACAGACCGAGGCTCTGGTGGCAGGTGTCGTCGGGGCCTTCGCCGAACACGGTGATCTCGTTCTGCCCGAGCGGCGTGGCGAACGGGAGCTGGAGCGTGACGCTGTAGGTGCCGGTGGTCGATGAGGCGGTGGAGGCGAGCACGACCGGCGGGTTGAAGAGCCCGATCCCCAGCACCTGGTTGGCGGCGAAGCCGCTACCAGTGATGATGAGCGACCCGCCCGGCAGCACCGACGTGGGGGCCACCGTCGCCGGCGAGGCGGTATGCGCCCCGGCACAGTCGATCTGGGCCGACGCCGGGCCCGCGGTGGTCACGACGCAGAAGACCGCCATCGCCAACGCAGCGGATGCTGCCCAAATCCGTCTCGTCACGGTCCCCACTCCCCCTGGTCGGTGCAGATGGCGCAAGACTATGCAGACTCCGCCCGCCGTGCGCAGAAACGACGGAGGGCGCCGGCACGTGCCGGCGCCCTCCTCACAACTGATCCGCCCGCAGGCGGGACGAGCTACGCCTTGTGGCTCTCTTCGTACCGCTCGCCGTGGGGCTTCTCAGCCGCGTACGAGTGCATGGTGTAGGCGATGTGACGGTCGTTCAGCTCGGTGCGGTCGAGGCGGAAACCGGGCTCCTCCTCAGGACGGTTGACGATGAACGACAGCGCCGTCGTCTGCTTGGTGTAGGTCCGGTTGTACCCGTTCACCTTGATGTAGCTGTTGGGGTACGCCTTGCGGCAGGCCGCCACCTCGGAGAAGGCAGCAGCCCCGTCCTTGGTGTCGAACATCGGCAGGCCCCACATGTCCCAGTAGGCGTTGCGGGGGTGAGGGTCGTCGGTGAACTCGATCGAGACGGCCCAGTTGTTGTCGATGCAGTACTGGATCTGGAGCTTGATCTCGTCGTCGGTCAGCTCGGGCAGCGTCGAGAACGTGCCCTGGCGGATGCGGATTCCCATGATTCCTCCTGCCTCAACCGGCCGACGTGGGCGTGGCCACGACGTCGGGGGTGTCGGTTGACTCGTAGTTGAAGCTGATCTCGCCCCAGACGTCGAGGGCGGTCTGCAGCGAGGGGTACTTCTTCGCCACCTGCTTGAGGATGTCGGGGCCTTCCTTCACGAAGTCCCGACCCTCGTTGCGGGCCTTGATCATGGCCTCGACCGCCACCCGGTTGCACTCGGCGCCGGCGGCGATGCCCATCGGGTGACCGATGGTGCCCCCACCGAACTGGAGGACGACGTCCTCGCCCAGGTACTGGAGCAGCTGGTGGGCCTGGCCGGCGTGGATACCACCGGAGGCGACCGGCATGACACCCGGCATCGACGCCCAGTGCTGGTCGAAGTAGATGCCGTTGGCCCGGTTCTCGGGGACGAAGTCGTCGCGAAGGGTGTCGTAGTAGCCCTTGATGATGGCGGGGTCGCCCTCGAGCTTGCCCACCACGGTGCCGGAGTGGATGTGGTCGACACCCGACATGCGGGCCCACTTGGCAGTCACCCGGAAGTTCACGCCGTGGTTCTTCTGGCGGGCCCAGGTGGCGTAGCCGGCCCGGTGGAGGTGGAGGATGCAGCCATTGTCACGGGCCCAGTTCGACATCGACGTCATGGCCGTGTAGCCGATGGTGAGGTCGATCATGATGATGATGGAGCCGATCTCCTTGGCGAACTCGGCCCGCTTGTACATCTCTTCCATGGTCGCCGCGGTCACGTTCATGTAGTGACCCTTGACCTCGCCGGTCTGCTCCTCGGCCCTCTTCACGCCCTCGATGGAGAACAGGTACCGGTCCCGCCAGCGCATGAAGGGCTGGCTGTTGATGTTCTCGTCGTCCTTGGTGAAGTCGAGACCGCCCCGGAGCGCCTCGTAGACGACCCGGCCGTAGTTGCGGGCCGACAGGCCGAGCTTGGGCTTGACGGTGGCGCCCAGGAGGGGACGGCCGTACTTGTTGAGGTACTCGCGCTCCATGACGATGCCGTGCGGGGGCCCGGGGAACGTCTTGAGGTAGTGCGTGGGGATCCGGAGGTCCTCCAGGCGCAGCGCCTTCAGCGCCTTGAACCCGAAGACGTTGCCGATGATCGACGACGTCATGTTGGGGATCGAGCCCTCTTCGAAGAGGTCGATGTTGTAGGCGATGTAGGCGATCTTCTGCTCGGGGTTCCCGGGCACATCTTCGACCTTGTAGCACTTGGCCTGGTACTTCTCGTAGGCAGTCAGGCGGTCGGTCCACACGACGGTCCACGTGGCGGTGGACGACTCGCCGGCGACGGCGGCTCCGGCCTCGATCGGGTCGACACCCTTCTGGGGCGTGATCCGGAAGGCGGCCAGCACGTCACTGTCGGCCGGTTCGTAGTCGGGCTCGTAGTAGCCCATCGTGGCGTAAGGAATGACACCGGCTCCCCAGCGCTTCTCGCCGTGGACCGTGCCCTTCGTGGATGCTCCATTGCCTGCCATGCGGGTACCCCCAAAATTCGATGTGGCGCCCAGGCACGTTGTCCGGGCTGTGAGGCGGCTTCGCGTCTAGTGTGCCCCACCGTCGGTTCACCTGTCCATGTTGAATTCTCTTTTGGGCAGGGTATATTGTTCAGGTGACGTTTAATCAGCTTCGGACGTTCCTGGCGGTCGTCGACAGTGGCTCGGTCACCGACGCGGCTGACAGCCTGCTCGTCAGCCCGCCGGCGGTGTCCGCCGCCCTGGCCTCGCTCCAAGCCGAGCTGGGCGTGGCCCTGGTGGCTCGGGTCGGGCGGGGCGTGGCCATCACCGCCGCCGGCGCCGTGTTCGCCCCCTACGCCCGGGGCGTGCTCCGGGTGGCCGAGGAGGGCATGGCCGCGGCCCGGGAGGCGCTCGACCCCGAGCGGGGCCGGGTCCGGCTGGCGGCGGTGACCACCGCCGGCGAGCACGTGCTGCCCAAGTTCCTGGCGTCGTTCCGGGCCCGCCACCCGCAGGCCGAGGTGTCGTTGGAGGTGGGCAACCGAGAGCGGCTGTGGGAGTTGCTGGCCGAGCGGGAGGTCGACCTCGCCATCGGCGGCCGGCCGCCGGGCGGGGGGCGATTCGTCTCCCGGGCCACCCGGCCCAACGTCCTGGTGATGGTGGCCGCCGCCCGGCCGGACTCCGAAGGGGTCCGGGAGGTGTCGGTCGACGAGCTGGCCCGGCAGGTCCTCCTCCTGCGGGAGCCGGGCTCGGGCACCCGCAGCACCGCGGTGGAGCTGTTCGACGAGCTGGGCATCTCCCCCGCCGCCACTCTGACCCTCGGGTCGAACGGTGCCCTGCGGGAGTCGGTGCAGGTGGGGCTGGGCATCACCCTCATCTCCCGCGACGCGGTGGCCCGCGAGCTCGACGAGGGCACGCTGGAGGAGTGGCGATGCACCGCCCTCCCCCGCTTCCGGGCCTGGCACCTGGTCTCCCGTGCCGAGGAGGACCTTCCCCCCACCGCCGGGCTGTTCCTGGCCCACGTCACCGCCGACCCCGCCGAGGGCTTCGTCCTGGTGGCTCCCCCACCCCCGGCCGGGTAGGGTCGATGGCCGTCTACGAGGCTGCAAAACCCGAGTTCGGGAAACCCCTAGGAGGACCCCCCGCATGAGCAGTTCGGATCTCGCCGCTGTCGCCAACGCCATGGTCGCCGACGGCAAGGGCATCCTGGCCGCCGACGAGAGCGGTGCCACGATCGGTAAACGCTTCGCCGCCCTCGACATCGAGTCCACCGAGGAGAACCGCCGCCTGTACCGCACGACGCTGATGGGCACCGCGGGCATCGAGAACGTCGTGAGCGGCGTCATCCTCTACGACGAGACGATCCGCCAGAAGGCCGACGACGGCTCGACCATCCCCGAGTTCCTGGTCGCCAAGGGCATCCTTCCCGGCATCAAGGTCGACACCGGCTCCAAGCCCCTCCCCCTTTGCGACGGCGAGCAGGTCACCGAGGGCCTCGACGGACTCCGCGAGCGCATCGCCGAGTACGTCAGCCTGGGCGCCAAGTTCGCCAAGTGGCGGGCGGTCATCGTCATCGACTCCAAGAACGGCCTGCCCAGCGACACCGCCATCCGCTGCAACGCCCACGCCCTGGCCCGCTACGGCGCCCTGTGCCAGGAGGGGGGCCTGGTGCCGATCATCGAGCCCGAGGTCCTCATGGACGGCGAGAACGACATCGACACCTGCTACGAGGTCACCCTCAAGACCCAGCGCCGGGTGTTCTGGGAGCTGGCCCAGCTGCGGGTCGAGCTCGAGGGCATGATCCTCAAGCCCAACATGGTGGTCTCGGGCAAGAAGTGCGCCACCCAGGCCGGTCCCGAGGAAGTGGCCGAGAAGACCCTCCGTTGCCTCTACCACTCGGTGCCGCCGGCCGTCCCCGGCATCGCCTTCCTGTCCGGTGGGCAGTCGGCCGACCTCGCCACCCTGCACCTCGACCTCATGAACAAGCAGGGCCCGCACCCGTGGCAGCTCACGTTCTCCTACGGCCGTGCCCTCCAGGACGAGGCCCTGCGCACCTGGCGGGGCTCGCCCGACAACGTGGCCGAGGCCCAGAAGGTCTTCACCCACCGGGCCGCCCTCACCGGCGCCGCCCGCACCGCCACCTACGACCCCAGCCTGGAGAGCGGCGACCTCGCCCTCGCCGCGGCCACAGCCACCCAGGACTGACCCACCCAGTCTTCGGGAACGGGTGAGAGCGGGCGGCTCCGGCCGCCCGTTCTCCGCGTCCGAGCGGCCGCGCGTCATGCTGGTGGGATGGCGGACGGGGACGGACACGGCGGGCCCGAGCTGAACGAGGACTACGACCTGGGCGGATGGACCGCAGAGCAGCGGGCTGCCCTCGACCTGCTGATCGTCCGGGCCGAGATACCCCACGGCTGGGCCGGGCCCGTGCTCCGTGTGCCCGCCGATCGCACGGCCGAGGTCGACGGCCTGATCGGGCGGGTCCGCCAACCCCGCCGCGATGTCATTGACCGAGCGGTGAGCGAGCCGCCGCAGGTGGGTCAGCCGGCGGGGCCGGGGGCGAGGCTGCTGGGGGCGTTGATCGACACCGTCGTGGTGGTGCTCGTCTCGATGGTCGGGCTGCAGCTGGACGCAGGTCGGTTCGGCGCCACGGTCCTGGTCGCGGCATACGAGGTCGTCGCCGTCGCCGTCTGGGGCCGCACCCTCGGCAAGCTCGCGGTCGGCACCCGGGTCGTCAGCGCCAGGGACGGCGGCTTCCCCGGGTGGGGTTCGGCGCTCGTGCGCTGGGCCGTCCCCGCCGCTCCGACTCTGGTGGGGCTGGCCTGGTCCTCGTCGGTGCCCGACCTGCTCAGCTTTCCCTGGGCGATCGCCGTCTACGGAGGGGTCCTGTGGGACCCCCACCGCCAGGGCCTGCACGACAAGGCTGCCGGCACCCTCGTCGTCAACGCCTGAAGGTCAGGCAGGCGAGTCCGAGGCCGAGGCGGGATCATCGACTCCGTCCCGCCCGGCGATCGCCTCCCGGGCGAAGGCGATGGCCTCCTCCAGCCAGGCCAGGCGTTGCTCGGGGGTTGTGTCCAACCAGGCCTCCTCCTGGGCCCGCCGTGCGCCCGCCCAACCGCCGGCGTCCCAGTCGGTCACCGGCCGGCGGCCTTGATCCGCTCGAGTGCCTCCACATCGGCCAGGTCCTGGGCGCGCCCCGCCGCTCGCTTCATGGTGAGCAGGTCGTCGATGGATGCGACCCGTACGGGGATCGGCCCGAGCGTGACCGGCTGGGCCCGGGCCCACAGGTCGTCGAACGGGATGGGATCCTCGGCGAAGTCTCGGGCGTCGACCGGAAGCAGAGGAGCGAGCCCGACGGCCGTGGTGCCTCGACGGCGCGGCCCGGGTTGTCGGCGGTCAGGTCGAGGGCGACGTCGAGGTCGGCGGTGAAGCGTGGGTGGCCGTGGAGCACCACCGCCACCCCGCCCACGACGACGAATCTGACGCCGCTGGCGGTGAGCGCGGCGAGGAGCGGCTCGAAGATCCTCACCGGGCCGGTGCCGTGGGCAGGAGCACCTCCACCGTGGTGCCGCGGTCGGGCCGTGACCTCACCGTGACCTTGGCGCCGATCAGCTCCGCCCGCTCGTGGATGCCGAGCAGGCCGTAGGTGTGGCGGTGGCCGCCGTCGCCGGGCGCGTCGTCGGCGAAGCCCCGGCCGTCGTCCGCCACCCGCAGGCGCACACCGTCGTCGTCGCGGTGCATGCGCAGCTCGACCCGGGTCGCGTCGGCGTGCTTGACCACGTTCTGGAACGCCTCCTGCACGATCCGGTACAGCGCCACCTCCACGTGCGGCGGCAGCTCCACCGTCTCCAGGTCGACCGCCACCTCCTTCACCGGCAGCGACCGGGCCAGGCTCTCCAGGCTGGGGCCGAGGCCGAGGTCGTCGAGAGTGGTCGGGCGGAGGCCGACGATGGCGCCCCGGGCTTCCTCCAGGGCGGCGGTGACCAGCTCCTTGGCCACGGCGAGCTCCCGCCCCACCACCTCGGGATTGGCCGCGGTGGCGGCGTCCTCCGCCGCCAACAGGTGGTACCAGAGGCTGATGAGGCGCTGGCTGATCCCGTCGTGGATCTCCCCCGCCAGCCGCCGCCGTTCGTGCTCCTGGGCCTCGATGGTGCGGGTGGCGAAGCTCTCCAGCATCTCCTCCCGCTCGGCCAGGCGCTGGTAGAGGCGGGCGTTCTCGATGGCCCGGGCCATCAGGTTGGCCACCTGGGTGAGCAGGGCCAGGTCGTAGGACCCGTAGTCACGGGGCGCCTTGGAGTGGACGTTGAGCACGCCGATCACCCGTTTCCCCCGGGGGATGAGCATCGGCACCGAGACCATGGAGGCGTAGTCCTCGCCCCGGAGGGCGGGGATGTAGCGGTAGCGCTCGTCCTGCCACTTGTCGGGCACGACCGCGGCCTCGGCGTGGAGGGCCACCCAGCCGGCGATGCCCTGGCCCAGGCGGAGCTCGACCTTGCCGATCTGCTCGTCGAAGGGCGGGGTGGCGCCCGCCAGGACCACGCAGCCTCGGTCCTCGTCGAGCAGGTGGACGAAGCAGACGTCGGAGCCGGTGGCCTCGGTGACCAGGTTGGCCACCCGCTGGACCACGTCGGCCACGTCCATATCGGCCGACGTGGCGTCGATGACGAGGCCCAGCAGCCGGACCTCATCTCTCACGGCCCAGATCTCATCAATAGGCCCCTAATGGAAGATCCCCTCCCGCAGGGCCATGGCGATGGCCTGGGCCCGGTCGGCGACCTCGAGCTTGCGGTAGATGCCGCGGGCGTGGGTCTTCACCGTCTCCTCGCCGATGAACAGCTTCTGCCCGATGGCACGGTTGGAGAGCCCGTGGACCATCAGCTCCAGCACCTCGCTCTCCCGCTGGGTCAGGCCGAGGCGGGCGCCGGGCCAGAACTCGCCGCTCTGGAGCCGGGCCGCGGTCATGGCCACCCGCCCGGCGAGGGAGGCGTCGATGGCGACGTCGCCCTCCATGACCCGGTCGAGGTGGTCGGCCAGCTCGGGGCCGGTGGTGGTCTTGAGCAGGAACCCGGACCCGCCGACCCGCAGGGCCTGGAACAGGTACTGCTCGTCGTCGTAGACGGTGAGGAACACCACCTTCACCGATGGGACGGCGGCCACCATGTCCTTGCACAGGTCGAGCCCGCTGGCCCCCTTGAGGCGGACGTCGAGCAGGGCCACGTCGGGACGGAGCTCGGCGGCCAGCTCCAAGGCGTCGGGACCGTTGGTGGCGGCACCGACCACCTCCACCCGTCCGCTCTGGGATGCCAGCATGGATCGGAGCCCCTCGAGCACGACCTGGTGGTCGTCGACGAGGAGCAGCCGCACGGGGGTATGCGAAGTTGGGCTCACGGAACGAAAGTATCCCCCGCCCGGATCACCCGCATGGGCCACCTGCGGAGGGAGGCGCTCCGACCCCCCTTGCTATTAGGTTGGGGAAATGAGTGGGGAAAGCCGCGTCGCAATCATCCCGTCCGTCCTTCCTGCCGACCACGCCCGGATGGGCGAGGAGGTAGCCGACCTAGAAGCAGCCGGCGTCGACCGCATCCAGTGGGACGTGATGGACGGTCGCTTCGTCCCCAACCTCACCTTCGGCCCCGACCTGATCGCCGCCTGCCGCAAGCACGCATCGGTGCCGTTCGAGGCCCACCTCATGGTGGTCGAGCCCGACCTGATGCTGTCCAAGTACGTCGATGCCGGCTGCCAGATCGTGATCGTCCACGAAGAGGCCTGCACCCACCTCCACCGCACGCTTGGCAGCATCCGCGACATGGGCGCCAAGGCGGGCGTGGCCCTCAACCCCCACACCCCGCTCGACACGGTCGAGAACGTGCTCGACCTCGTCGACCTCCTGCTGGTGATGACGGTGAACCCCGGCTTCGGGGGCCAGGCCTACATCGCCACCATGGAGCCGAAGATCGCCCGGGCCCGGGCCATGATCGACGCCAGCGGCTTCGACATCGACCTCGAGGTCGACGGTGGCATCAGCGCCGACACGGTGTCCGGCGCGGCGGCCGCGGGGGCCCGAGCCCTCATCGCCGGCAGCGGCCTCTACAAGCACCCCGGTGGCCTCGCCGCGGCCGTGGCCGACATCCGCAAGCGGGCCGAGGACGCCATCGCCACCGCCGGCCGTTCTCAGGAAGGCTGAACCGCCATGCCCGACAAGCAGGTCAACATCCAGAGGGCCTGGCGCACCAACGGCGAAGGACCGGGCCGGCCCATCATGCTCGCCATCGCGGGCGACAGCGCGGCCGGCAAGACCACCATCACCAAGGGTCTGGTCAACGCCCTCGGCGCTCACCGCATCACGTCGATCTGCGTCGACGACTACCACAAGTACGACCGCATCGAACGGAAGACCAAGCCGTTCACGCCGCTCCACCCCGACTGCAACTACGTCGACATCATGGAGCAGCACCTCCAGCTGCTGGCCCTCGGCCAGCCCATCCTCAAGCCCGTCTACAACCACAAGGACGGCACCCTGGGCCGTCCCCTGCTCGTCGAGCCGCGCGAGTTCGTGATCATCGAGGGCCTCCTGCCCCTGTTCACCAAGCTCAGCCGGGCCTGCTTCGACGTGTCGGTCTACCTCGACCCGCCCGAACCCATCCGCTACGAGTGGAAGATCAAGCGCGACACCCAGAAGCGGGGCTACACCGAGCAGGCGGTGCGCGACGACCTGGAGAAGCGGGAGCCGGAGTCGGCCGCCTACATCCGTCCCCAGCGCACGGCGGCCGACATCGTCATGCGGTTCGACCGCATCGAGGGTCGCGACCCCGAAGAGCCGCTGTCGGCCAGCCTCATGCTCCGGCCCACCATCGCCCACCCCGACCTGGCCAACATCCTCACCGAGGACCACCGCGAGGCCATGCACCTCAAGCTCATGCGCGACGACGACGGCAAGCCGGTCGACTCCCTCCACATCCACTCCTACGCCGACCGGGAGGTCACCCGCGACGTGGAGCAGTCGATCTGGAAGCAGCTCGGCGTCGACGACCCCATCCCCGAATCGCTGGGCGTGATCGAGGACAACGTCCGCAGCGAGCCGCTGGCCATCTCCCAGCTGATCCTGCTCTACCACCTCTTCCAGGCCCAGCTCGGATAAGGCCCGGCAGGGGTATCTCTCCTACGTCGCGCCCGCCGACCAGGCCATGCGGATCCACCGGTAGCCGTACCCGTTGATCTCCAGCTTGGAGACGTCGGGGTTCGGTTCGTAGTCCGCATCGCCCAGGACCTCGACCGGGGGGTCGGGCAGGTCGCCGAGTTGATCGGAGAGGTCGATCACGCAGGCCTCGTCGGACAGGTTGGTGAGGGCGACCATGACGCCTGAGGGGGCGTCGTAGCGGAGGGCGAGGACCGATGTGGTGGCGCTGTCGAGGGGCTTGCACTCGCCGGTGCCGAACTCGGGGCACTCGTGGAGGGTGTGGAGGGCGCGCTCCATCCACGAGAGCAGGGAGCGGTGGTCGCGGCGTTGGGCGGCCACGTTCACCTTCCGGTAGCCGAACTGGCCCTCGTCGATGACCGGGCGGGGCAGGTCCTGGGCCGGAGCGGTGGAGAATCCGGCGTTGGGGGCGTCGGACCACTGCATCGGGGTCCGCACCGAGTTGCGCTCGGGGAGGCTGAGGTCGTCGCCCATCCCGAGCTCCTCGCCGTAGCGCACGACCGGCGTCCCCGGCAGGGTCAACTGGAGGCTGTAGGCCATCTCGATCCGGCGCCGGTCGCAGCCGAGCATCGGGGCCAGCCGGCGGCGGATACCCCGGTCGTAGACCTGCATCTCCGGCTCCGGACCGAAGGCCTGGAAGACCTCGGCCCGCTCCACGCCAGTGAGGCGACCAAGGTCGATCTCGTCGTGGTTGCGGAGGAACGTCGCCCAGGCGCAGGAGTCGGGGATGGAGGGCGTCATGGCCAGGCCGTTGAGCACGGGGCCGGCGTCGCCCCGGGCCAGGGCGAGGAAGACCTGCTGGTTGAGCAGGAAGTTGAACAACATGGGGAGGCGGTCACCCGTGCCGAAGTACTCGGTGAGCTCCTGGGGCTCGGCGTTGGCCTCGGCCAGCACCACCGTGTCGCCCCGGCGCCAGGTCATCACCTCCCGCAGCTGGCGCAGGTAGTCGAAGTCCTTGGGCGGGTTGGGATTGCCGGGCTCCGACAGCTCGATGACGAACGGGGCCGCGTCCATCCGGAACCCGGCGACCCCCATCTGGAGCCAGAAGGCGATGATCTTCTCCACCTCCGCCCGCACCCGGGGGTTGGCCGCGTTGAGCTCGGGCTCGAAATCGTAGAAGCGGTGGTAGTACCAGGCCTTGGCCTTGCGGTCGAAGGTCCAGGTCGCCTTCTGGACGCCGGGGAACACCATTCCCTGGTGGAGATCGGAGGGACGTTCCTCCGACCACACGTAGTAGTCGCGGAAGGGCGAGTCGGGATCGGACCGGGCCGCCTGGAACCACGGGTGCTGGTCGGACGTGTGGTTGACGACGAGGTCGATCATCACCCGCAGGCCCCGGTTGCCGGCCTGGTGGATGAGTTCGACGAAGTCGCCCAGGTTCCCCAGGCGGGGGTCGACGCCGTAGAAGTCGGACACGTCGTAGCCGTCGTCGCAGTTGGGCGTGGGGTGTATGGGGTTCAACCACAGGCACGTGATCCCCAGCCGCTCGAGGTAGTCGAGGCGGCTGATGAGGCCGGGCAGGTCGCCGACCCCGTCTCCGTCGGAGTCCTGAAACGTCTCGACGTCGAGGCAGTAGATCACCGCTTCCCGGTACCAGCGCTCGTTCATGCCCGTGTCCCTACCCCGGGAGTCCCGGTCGCACGACGCCCGTCCCCGGCCCCGATGCCGCCGGGAGGTGCGCTAGGTTCGACGGGTCGTCCGCTGCACGCCACGGCGCCCCCAACCGGGGTGCGTGGGTCCGGTGCCGGGAGAGAGGACGCCTATGAGCTTGCTATCGAGCTTCGCCATGCCCGTGATCGCAGCCACCAGCCAACTGGCCCAGTCCGCCGCCGACGCCGCCACCCAGGCGTGCGGGCCCCCTGCCGACGCCAGTTCCCTGTGCCTGAGCGTGTTCCGCGCCACCGGCAACTCGGTGCTGGCCCAGGCCTCGGAGACGCTGATCGTCCGTCCCTTCCGGGTCCTGGTGATCCTGGCGGTGGCGTTCGTGGCCCGGCGAGTGCTCGGCCGGGTCATCCAGCGGCTGGTGACGGGGGTGCAGGGGACGGCCTCGGCGGTGAGCGCCAGCCACACCTCCTCCGGCGCCGGCGCCGGCGGTGGTCCTCGGTCCGGCACCGGGCTGCGGGGGGCTCGCCGGGCCGACACCATCGCCGCCCTGCTGCGCAGCATCAGCGGCTTCGCCATCTGGACAGTCGCCGGGTTCATGGTCCTGGGCGAGCTGGGCCTCAACCTGGGACCGCTCATCGCGGGGGCGGGGATCGTCGGCGTGGCCATCGGGTTCGGCGCCCAGAACCTGGTGCGGGACTTCGTGTCCGGCATCTTCATGCTGGCCGAGGACCAGTACGGCGTCGGCGACGTGATCGACGTCGGCCCCGCCACCGGGACGGTGGAGGCCGTGAGCCTGCGCACCACCCGGCTCCGGGACGTCAACGGAACGGTCTGGCACCTCCCCAACGGCCACATCGAGCGGGTCGGCAACAAGTCGCAGCAGTGGTCGCGGGCGCTGCTCGACGTGGAGGTCTCCTACCAGACCGACGTCGCCCTGGCCTCCGAGGTCATCAAGCGCACGGCCGACGAGCTGTGCGCCGACGAGGGGTTCGCCGGCATGGTCCTGGCCGAGCCCGAGGTGTGGGGGGTGGAGGATCTCGGCGCCGACGCGGTCAAGATCCGGGTCGTCCTCAAGACCGAGCCCAACCAACAGTTCACCGTGGCCCGGGAGCTGCGGGCTCGCATCAAGCGGGCCTTCGACGAAGCCGGCATCGAGATCCCGTTCCCCCAGCGCAGCATCTGGCACCGCACCGAGGTGCCGGCCGAAGCCGCTCCGGGCGTGACAGTCAGCCGCCAGGAGGAACCAGTGGCCTCGGGTCGAAGGTCACCCGGATAGCCGTGACCTTCCCGTCCTCGACGTGGCTCCAGTTGGCGGTGGGGCACGGCGGGGCCACCGACGTGTGGAGGTCGAACCAGGTGAGGACGTCGGGGCCGTCGACGAAGACGTGGTGGACGACGATGTCGGTCACGATCTCGGACATCTGCTCGATCCCGGCCCGGCACTCGTTGGCGCCCACGATCTGGGCCAGCGGGCCCGACGAACGTGACGTCGTCGGCCAAGGTCGCCTGGTAGGCGTTGAACTCCTTCGCCCTCCACGCGTCGAAGTACGTGGCAACCACCTGCCGCGGGGTCTTGGCCATGTCAGCCTCCTGACGCCTCTGGGTTTCCTTCCTCCTACCCGGTATCCCGCGGCAGGCGTCCGGTGCGCCAGAGGTTGTGCCTGACCTGGGGGTTTGTGAGGTTCCACTCCCGCCAGAGCCAGGCCAGGGCGGCGGCGCCGGCCAGTTCCTGCACCACCAGCAGGGCGACCGGACGGTCGAGCGGGGGGAGGCCGCCGTCGAGGCGGCGACCGAGGAAGGGCCACCAGAAGGTCTCGGTGCGGGTCCACATCCCGTCGACGACGAGGTGGAGGAAGGTTCCGATGGGGATGGCCAGCAGGCGGCGGCGGGCCTGGCGGCGGTGGCGGGTGGCGAGCATGACGCCGACCAGCAGGACCACGCTGGCGACAACGGTGTGCATGACCCGGGCGCCGCCGAAGGGGGTGTCGACCACATCGGGCAGCAGCGCCCCCACGACGACCAGCCGGTAGTCGATGGCCGGGTCGCGGAAGATCAGCCACACCAGCACGAGGGCCAGCCCTGCCGGCCACAGGATCACCGGAGAGAAAGAACGAACGAGGATGCGGCCGCACTGCTCGCAGTGCAGCAGGGCGTCCGGCGGCAGCCGGTTGGCGTTCGTCAGCTCGGTGACCGACAGGCTCAGGTGGCATCCGTCGCAGCGGCCGTTGACCAGTCGGGCGATGCCCACCCCGTCGAGGCGGGTGCGGAGGCGCTCGTAGGAGGTCATCACCTCGGGAGGGATGCCCTCGACCGCCGCCGCCCGGGCCTCGATCTCGGTGACCAGGTCGGCGTCGATGGTGGCCTGGGCCTCGGCCAGCGCGGCCCGGACGCCGCCCGCCTTCACGTCGAGCTCGGCCCGCTGCGCCTCCATCGACGCCATCTCGTCGTCGAGGGGCTCCCGCTCGGTCATGGTCTCGAGGACGTCGTCCTCCAGGGTGCTCTGGCGCCGCTTGAGTGCCTCCACCTCCGCCTGCAGTGCCTGCAGCTCCCGGATCAGGCTCACGGTGCCGCCGTACAGCTTGACCTGGTCCTCGTGCAGCTTGTGCTCCACCGAGGCCAGCTCGTCCTCCAGCCCCCGCTGGCGGCGGGCCACCTCCGCCCGCCGGGCGCCGACCTCGGCCAGCGTCCGCTCGAGGGCGGTGCCACGCGCCTCCAGGCCCGCCAGCTCGGCCAGCTCCGGAAGGGTGCGGCGCCGGTGGCGGAGGCGGTCGACGGCGGAGTCGTGCTCCTGCACCAGCAGGAGGTTGTCGAAGACGCCCGTGGCCGCTATCCCGAGTCCCGTTTGGGATTGAGGGCCCGCTCGCGGGCGGCCGCGATCAGGGCGTCGATGTCGGGGACGGTGACCTGGGGGATCGTGGGCGCGGTCGGGGTCGACGGCGGGGTGATCTGCGGCACCGTCGGGGCGGGGGCACCACCGACAACGGTGCTGCCGGGCGTGGTGCTCGTGGTGTCGTCGAACTCCTTGTCCGGCGGCGGTGCCTTCTCCCCCGTCAGGGCGAGGAACTTCGATCCCCGCCCGCCCCGTTCGGGGGGGGTGAAGTCGATCGGCTCGGTGTCGGCCAGCGCCTTGCGGGTGAACGATCCCCAGATCTGGGCCGGGTAGGTGCCGCCGAAGACGGTGACGCCGTTGACGTTGCGCATGGAGACGTCGCCCTCCGGGGCACCCATCCACACCGCGGTGGCGAGGGTGCGGGTGTAGCCGACGAACCAGGCATTGGTGTTGTTGTCGGTGGACCCGGTCTTGCCCCCCACGTCCCAGCCCGAGACCCGCGCCGCCGTGCCCGTGCCCCGCTGGACCACCTGGGCGAGCACCTCGTTGGTCTGGCGGGCGACCTGCGTGGAAATAGCCCGCTCGGCCTTGGCCTGGTTGCGGAAGATCACGTTGCCCTCACGGTCCTCGACCCGGTCGACGACGTAGGGGCTGTGGTACTCGCCGTCGGCGGCGAGGGTGGCGTAGGCCGAGGCCATCTGCAGCGGTGTCACGTCCTGGGCCCCGAGCGTGAGCGAGAGGTAGGGCTCGAGGTGGTTGGTGACGCCCATGCGGTGGGCCACGTCGACCACCTTGTCGGGCCCGACCAGCTTGACCAGGCGGGCGTAGGCACAGTTCACGGAGCTTACGGTGGCGTCGGTGAGGGTGAGGGTGCCCGACGACCCACCCTCCACGTTGGCCGGCTTCCAGACCCCTTCCTCGCTCCCGGGATCGGGAATGACGCAGGGCGACGAGCCGAGGATGGTGTCGTTGGTCTGCATGCCGTTCTCGAGGGCCGCCACCAGGGTGAACGGCTTGAACGACGACCCCGTCTGGCGACCGCGGGTGTCGGTGACCAGGTTGAACTTGGTCTGGGTGAAGTCGCTGCCGCCCACCAGGGCCCGCACCGCTCCGTCGCGAGGATCGACCGTGACCAGGGCGGCGGTGAACCGGCCGTCGGTGTCGGGGAGGATGGCGGCCACGCTCTCCTCGGCCATGCGCTGGTACTCGGGGTTGAGGGTGGTGTGGATCGACAGCCCGCCCCGGAACACGGCCTGGTAGCGCTGGCTGTCGGTGTCGCCCAGCCGGGTGTCGTTCAGCAGCTGCTGCTTGACGTACTCGGTGAAGTAATCGGTGCCGGGCGCAGGGCCGGTGGGGGCGGACAGGGCCGGAGGCATGGGCTCGGCCTTGACGTAGTCGGCCTGGACGGGGCTGATGTGGCCGAGGGTCACCATGCGGTCGACGATGACGTTGCGGCGCTCGGTGGCCGCCTCCGGGTTGCCGTAGGGGTCGGCGTAGACCGGGTTGCGGATGAGCCCGGCCAGCAGGACGGCCTGGCCGACGGTGAGCTTGTCGACGTCGGTGCCGTAATAGCGCTCGGCCGCGGCCTGGATCCCGTAGGAGTGGTTGCCGAAGTACACCGTGTTCAGGTAGCGCTCGAAGATCTCGTCCTTCGTCATCTGGTCCTCGAGGCGGATGGCGAGGGCCGCTTCCTGCAGCTTGCGGTTGACGTCCTGCTTGGACGTGAGCAGGACGGTCTTGACCAGCTGCTGGGTGATCGTCGAGCCGCCCTCGGTGATCCCCCCCTCCTCCAGGTTGTTGACCATGGCCCGGGCCATGGCCCGCAGGTCGAGGGGGCCGTGGTCGTAGAAGCGCTCGTCCTCGGCGTCGAGCACGGCCCGCTTCACGTGCTCGGGCACACGATCGAGGGGGACCGGCACCCGGTACTCCTCGTCGTGGAAGATGCCGAGCTGCGAGCCGTCGGCGGCGTAGACGACCGACCGGGTGGCGAGAGGGCCCAGGTTGAGGCGGTCCTGGTCGGAGCCGACGGAGCCGGCGGTGAAGAACGTGACCGCCTGCTGGCCGACGAGGACGGACCCCATGGCCAGGCCTGCCCCGCCGACGAGGAGCGTCACGGCCCACCGGGCGATGGTCCGGGTGCCCGTGCGCAGAAGGCCTCCGCCCCCATCTCTGAGCGCGTGACCGGCTTCCATGGCCAGAACCTACTTCCCCAACGCCTCGATTTTGACGCCACCCCTGGGGGCGGCGGGCCGACCGGCCTCGGGCGTTAGCCCCACTCCTCGCCGAGCATGGCCTCCAACCGCTCCTTGCGGCGGGGCTTCTCGGTCTTCGGGGTCTGCTTGGCTCGGCATCGGCCTGACAGGCCGTGGAGCCACAGCGCGCTCTTGGCGTCGTCGTCGGGCTCGACGACGACACGGGCGTAGCACTCCGGGCAGCGGAAGGTCTTCGGCGTCATCGTCGCCTTCGAGGCCGGCTTGGCGGCCAGGGGCTTGGGCGTCTTGGGAGGCAGTGTCTTGGATGTCAGCGTCTTGGATGTCAGCGTCTTGGATGTCATCGTCTTGGGTGCCAGCGTCTTCTCTACAGGACTCACTGGTCCTTTCGTGCCCATGGAACCACCAGGATACGCCTGCTGGCGCCGGTCCGTATCCGCGGGGGCGGCCGGGGTCGGGGCTGGTGGCCGCCGGGCTCATCACCTACCCTGTCCGAAGTACCCGGGGGAAGGGGGGCCGCGTGTATCCGTGCCACGCGGAAGCAACGAGCTGATGGCCGACGGCGTGCTGGTCATCCTGCTACTCGTCTTCATCTGGGCCGCGGTCCTGATCCCGCCCGCGGCCGGCGCCCGCGCCTCACGGGAGGCCGACTTCCTCGGCAGCATTCGATCCGGCAGTGACCCGCTGGAGGGCAATCTCGGCGGCGGTCAGCCCGATGTCGCCGCCGACCAGCCCCGGTTCCGTCCCGCGCTCACGGCCAACGCCCGCCGCCGCCAGGTGCTGGGCGGGCTGGTGGTGGCCATGGCGGCGACGCTGCTCCTTGGCCTGCTGCCTACGTTCCGCCTCCTCCTCGTCGTCCACCTGTTCCTGGTGAACTCGTGCCTCGCCTACGTCGGGCTCCTCGTCCACACCCGTGACCAGTCTGCGGCGCGTGGCCGGGCCGCGGAGATCGGGGTGCGGGTGCGGCCGGTGCTCACGGCGGTCGAGGCGACGTACTCCGACATCGCCGACGACGAGTTCGCGTCCTACGAGGCTGCGTACGCGGTCGACGAGGAGCCGACGTTCGCCGACGCCTACTACGGGGCCGAGAGCGACGACGACCGCTACGAGGACGACGACGAGGACGTCGAGGCCGAGGCGGCCTACATCGACGAGCTCGACCTCGAGCTCGCCCGCCCCGCCTGAGTCGGACTGCTTCCTCGCATTTGCGGGACCTTTCCAAGTTGTAACTGGCGGGTGCGGCTAACCTGACCAGCTATGGCCGACTATCGCCTGGGCCAGGCGGCCGACCTGCTGGGCGTGAGCGTCGACACCGTGCGCCGGTGGGCCGACGGCGGGCGCTTCGAGACCCGTCGCTCCGATGGCGGCCACCGCATGGTGGAGGGCGCGGAGCTGGCCCGCTTCCTCGCCGAGACCGCGCCGACGGCGGAGTCCGGGTCCTCCGCCGCCCACTCCGCCCGTAACCGCTTCGCCGGCATCGTCACCCGGGTCGTCCGCGACTCGGTGATGGCCCAGGTCGAGATCCGCTCCGGACCCCACCGCATCGTGTCGCTCATCTCCCGGGAGGCGGCCGACGAGCTGGCCCTGGAGCCGGGCGTGCTGGCGGTGGCGACGGTGAAGTCCACCAACGTGGGCATCGAGCTGCCGGGGACGCCGTGATCCGCCGCCAGCTCGTTTCGGGGCTGGCCGCCCTGGCGCTGGTGGCCGCCGGCTGCGGCGGGACCGGCGGCGGCGGCGGCGGAGACGCAGACGGCGGCGGGCGGGGTGCGGTCACGACCTCGGGCGGGGTCGGCGCCACCACTCCCCCGCTGTCGGGGACGCTCACCGTGCTGGCGGCATCGTCGCTGGCGGAGTCGTTCGGCGAGCTGGGCCGGCGTTTCCAGGTCGAGCATCCCGGGTTGCGGATGTCGATCCTCTTCGGGGCGTCGTCGAGCCTGGCCCGGCAGCTGGTCGACGGGGCGCCGGGCGACGTGCTGGCCACCGCCGACGAGACGACGATGGGCCAGGCGGTCGAGGGTCGGGCGGTGGAGGCGCCGGTCGTGTTCGCCCGCAACCGGCTGGCCATCGTCACCCGGGCCGGCAACCCCGAGGGACTGTCCGGGCTCGCCGACCTAGCCGGGCCCGGCCTGGTGGTGGTCCTCTGCGCCCCCGAGGTGCCGTGCGGGCGGCTTGCGTCGGAGGCGCTGGCCAAGGCGGGGGTCACCGTCGAGGCGGCGTCGTTGGAGGAGAACGTCAAGGCGGTGGTGTCGAAGGTCACCCTGGGCGAGGCCGACGCCGGGATCGTCTACGTCACCGACGTGAGGGCGGCAGGCGACAAGGTCGCCGGGGTCGACGTCCACGACGCCCACAACGTGGTCGCGGCCTACCCGCTGGCCGTCGCCACCGCCGCCGCCAACCCGGTGGCCGCTCGGGCGTGGGTCGACTTCGCACTCGGACCGGTGGGCCAGGAGGTCCTCGCCGGGTACGGGTTCGCGCCAGCCACGTCGTGAAGGGGCCGGGCCGGCCGCCGCCGCGCCTGGCGCTGGCGTTGGCCACCGTGGCGGTGGCGTTCGTCCTCCTGCCCCTCGCCGGGCTCCTGTGGCGGACGCCGTGGAGCAGCCTGGGCCGGGAGCTGGCGTCGCCGGCGGTGCGCACGACGCTGCGGCTGTCGCTCGTGTGCTCGCTCTCGGCGGCGGCGTGCTGCGTCGCGTTCGGACTACCGCTGGCGTGGGTGCTGGCCCGGGTCGAGTTCCCCGGCCGGCGCCTGGTGCGGGCGCTGACGCTGCTGCCGATGGTGTTTCCCCCGGTGGTCGGCGGGGTGGGCCTGCTCCTCGCCTTCGGCCGGCGGGGCCTCGTCGGCGGGCTCCTCGACGACTGGTTCGGCGTCCGCCTGCCGTTCACCACCGCGGGGGCGGTGATGGCCCAGACGTTCGTGGCCCTGCCCTTCCTCGTCATCGCCGCCGAGGCCGCCTTCCGGTCGATCGACCGCCGCTACGAGGACGCGGCTCGCACCCTGGGCGCCAGCCGGTGGACGGTCTTCCGCCGGGTGACCCTGCCCCTGGCCGGTCCCGGGCTGGCCGCGGGCGTGGCCCTGTGCTGGGCCCGGGCCCTGGGCGAGTTCGGGGCGACCATCACCTTCGCCGGCAACACCCCCGGACGCACCCAGACCATCCCGCTCCAGGTGTACCTGCTCATGGACGCCGGCCGGTTGGAGTCGGCGATCGTGCTCAGCCTGGTCCTGCTGGCGGTTTCGGTGGCGGTGCTGGTGGGCCTGCGCGACCGGTGGCTGATCCACCCGTGACCGCGAACGGCCTGGTGGCCGCGGTCGAGGTCCGCCTCGGGCCTCTGCACCTCGCGGTCGAGCTCGACGTGGGCCCCGGCCGGACGGTGGCCGTGGTCGGGCCCAACGGCGCCGGGAAGTCGACCCTCCTACGGGCGTTGGCCGGCATCCAGTCCCTCGCCGGGGGCCGGGTGGTCCTCGACGGGCGGGTGCTCGACGACGTGGCCTCCGGCGAGCACGTCCCGGCCGAGGATCGGTCGGTGGCGGTCGTGTTCCAGGACCACCTCCTGTTCGCCCACCTGAGCGCCCTCGACAACATCGCCTTCGGCCTGCGCAGCCGGGGCGCGGCCAAGGCGGCCGCCAACCGCTCCGCTGCCGGCTGGCTCGAGCGCCTGGGCCTGGCCGACCACGCCGGCGCCCGTCCGGCGCAGCTGTCGGGAGGCCAGGCCCAGCGGGTGGCCCTGGCCCGGGCGCTGGCCACCGAGCCCCGCCTCCTCCTCCTCGACGAACCTCTCGCCGCCCTGGACGCCTCCACCCGCCCCGAGACCCGGCGGGAGCTGCGGCGGGTCCTGGAGTCCTACGACGGGGCCCGAGTGCTCGTCACCCACGATCCCCTGGAGGCGGGGGCGCTGGCGGAGCGGCTGGTGGTGGTCGAGGAGGGGCGGGTCGTGCAGACGGGCACGCCGGCCGAGATAAGCGCCCGCCCCCGCAGCCGCTACGTGGCCGACCTGGTGGGCGTGAACCTGCTGCGGGGCACGGGCGCCGACGACCACGTCGACCTGCCCGGCGGCGCCGTCCTGGTCGCCCCCGGCGCGGGACGGGGCGACGTGCTGGCCGTCGTCCACCCCAGGGCGGTGGCGCTCCACCGGCGACCGCCCGACGGCACCCCCCGCAACGTGTGGCCGGGCGTGGCCCGCAGCCTCGACCGCGAGGGCGACCGGGTGCGGGTGGTCGTCAACGGACCGGTGCCCATCGTGGCCGAGGTCACCCCCGCCGCGGTCGACGAGCTACGCCTGGCCGAGGGGGGCGACGTGTGGGTGTCGGTGAAGGCGACCGAAGTGGTGGTCTACCCCGCCTAGGTCGGGGCCGACAGGGGGGCGAAGCGGGCGGTGAAGTGGCGCAGGTACGGCGGCTCCCACGTGATGCGGTAGCCGGGCACCTGGTCGCGGCGGGCACGGACGGCGGCGATCACCTCGGCCACGTAGTCGACGTGGCTCTGGGTGTAGACCCGCCGGGGCAGGGCCAGCCGCACCAGCTCGTGCTGGGCCGCGTCCCCGAACATCACCGAGCCCACCTCGACCGCCCGCACCCCGCCCACCCGGTACAGCTCGACCACGACCGCGTGGGCCGGGAACTGCTCCCGCGGGACGTGGGGCACGATCGACGCCGCGTCGAGGTAGACGGCGTGGCCGCCGGGCGGGCGCACCGTGTCCACGCCGGCCGCCCAGCAGCGCTGAGCCAGGTACTCGGCCGTCCGCACCCGGTAGCGGAGGTACTCGGGGTGGAGGACCTCCTCCAGGCCGGTGGCGATGGCCTCCAGGTCACGGCCGGCCAGTCCCCCGTAGGTGGGGAAGCCCTCGGTGAGGATGAGCAGGGCCCGGCAGCGGGCGGCCAGGTCGTCGTCGCGCAGGGCGAGGAAGCCGCCGATGTTGGCCAGCCCGTCCTTCTTGGCGCTCATGGTGACGCCGTCGGCGTAGGAGAACAGCTCGTGGGCGACCTCGGTGGGGGTGCGGTCGGCGTAGCCGGGCTCCCGCTGGATGACGAACCAGCAGTTCTCGGCGAAGCGGGCGGCGTCGATGAACAGGGGCACCTCGAAGCGGTCGCACAGCGCCCGCACCGCGCGCACGTTGGCCATCGAGACGGGCTGGCCGCCGATGGTGTTGTTGGTGACGGTGAGGAACACCATCGGGACGTCGAGCGCCCGCTCGGAGAGGAGCGCCTCCAGCCGGTCGAGGTCCATGTTGCCCTTGAACGGCGCCTCCGCCTGGGTGTCGCCCGCCTCCGGGCATGGCAGGTCGAGGGCGATTCCACGGTCGTACTCGATGTTGGCCCGGGTGGTGTCGAAGTGGGTGTTGTTCGGGACGACGTCGCCCTTCTTCACCGTCTCCGCGAACAGGATGCGCTCGGCCGCCCGGCCCTGGTGGACAGGGATGACGTGGGCCAGCCCGGTGAGGCCGGTGACGGCGGCGGTGAAGCGCTCCCACGACTCGGCGCCGGCATAGGACTCGTCGCCCCGCATGATCCCGGCCCACTGCTCGGCCGACATGGCGCCGGTGCCGGAGTCGGTGAGGAGGTCGATCATCACCTCGCTGGCCGCCAGCCCGAACACGTTGTAGCCGGTGCGGACGAGGGCCAGCTCGCGGTCGGCGCGGGTCGTGAAGTGCAACGGCTCGACCGCCTTGATGCGGAACGGCTCGAAGATCGTGCTCCACCCGGCCCCACCGGGACCGTCGCCGGGACGGGCGTCGTCGGTCACCGGCTGCCCCAACCGGTGACGCTTTCGGTCCTGTGGCGACCAAAACCGTCACCGGTTCGAGGGCGGTGCCAACTGGTGACGCTTTCAGGCCGGTGGCGACCGAAACCGTCACCGGTTCGAGGGCGGTGCCAACTGGTGACGCTTTCGGTCCTGTGGCGACCAAAACCGTCACCGGTTCGAGGGCGGTGCCAACTGGTGACGCTTTCGGTCCTGTGGCGACCGAAACCGTCACCGGTTCGAGGGGGGTCGGTCCCGGCCCCCGGTGCCGTCATCGGTACCCTGCCGGGGGCTCGACCCGGAGGATCGAGCCCGGCTCGCGGCCGGCGGGCTGGGCCGGGCGGGGCCGGGGGGCGATGGCCGGCACCTTGCGTTCGACCGGTTGGCCGATGGTCACGACCAGCTCCTCCCCGTGATGGGCGACCTCGAGCGGGTCTCCCTCCAGGAGAACGTAGGTCGCCACCGTCGGGGTGATCTCCACCCGCAGGCGCCGGCCCCGCACCGCCAGCCGGAAGGCGATGCGGCTGAGCTGCTCGGGCAGGCGGGGGGCGAAGCACAGCCGGCCCCCGTGGTCGCGCAGGCCGCCGAAGCCGCACACCACCGCCGACCAGGTGCCGGCCAGGGCGGCCAGGTGGAGCCCGTCGCGGGTGTTGTTCCCCAGGTCCCGGAGGTCGATGAGGGCCGTCTCCCGCAGGTACTCGAAGGCCAGGCCGAGATGGCCCACCTCGGCCGCCATCACCGCCTGGGTGCACGCCGACAACGACGAGTCCCGCACCGTCAGCCGCTCGTAGTAGTCGAAGTTCCGGGCCTTCTCCGCGGGCGTGAAGGCGTCGCCCCGCAGGTGGAGGGCGAGGACGAGGTCGGCCTGCTTCACCACCTGCTTCCGGTAGAGGTCGAAGTACGGGTAGTGGAGGAAGAGCGGGTAGCGGTCGGACGGGGTCGCCTCGAAGTCCCACGCCTGGTGGTCGGTGAAGCCGTCGGCCTGGGGATGCACGCCCAGGACGGCGTCGTAGGGGACGACCATGGCCGTGGCCGCGTCCCGCCACGACACCAGCTCCTGGTCGTCGACGCCGTGGGCCGTGGCTTCGGCCGGGTGGCGGGCGGCAACGGTGGCGGCGGCCTCCAGATTCCGCTGGGCCATGAGGTTGGTGTAGACGTTGTTGTCGGCGACGGCGCTGTACTCGTCGGGACCGGTGACCCCGTCGATCCGGAACCGGCCCCGGTGGTCGTGGTGGCCGAGCGACCGCCACAGCCGAGCCGTGGCCACCAGCAGGTCGAGGCCGACGGTGCGCTCGAACTCCCAGTCGCCGGTGGCATCGACGTAGCGGATGGCGGCGGCGGCGATGTCGGCGTTGACGTGGAAGGCGGCGGTGCCCGCCGGCCAGTAGGCCGAGCACTCCTCGCCCGCGATCGTGCGCCAGGGGAACGCCGCGCCCTTCAGGCCCAGCTGGGCGGCCCGCTCGACGGCCAGGGGCAGCGTGTCCCGCCGCCATCCGAGGGCGTCGGCCACCGCCCGGGGGACCGTGTAGGTGAGGACGGGAAGGACGAAGACCTCGGTGTCCCAGAACGAGTGGCCGTCGTAGCCGGGCCCGGTGAGGCCCTTGGCCGGGATGGCCCGCCGCTCGGCCCGCGCCCCCGCCTGCAGGACCTGGAACAGGGCGAAGCGCACCGCCTGCTGCACACCGGGGTCGCCGTCGACCTCCACGTCGGCCCGGCCCCAGAAGTCGTCGAGGAACGCCCGCTGTTCGGCGACCAGGCCGTCCCACCCCGCCTGGCGGGCGGCGAGGAGGGCGGCAGCCACCTGGTCCCGCAGGGCCGGCACCGAACGCAGCCCCGACCAGCCGTAGACCACGAACTTCACGATCCGCAGCCGCTGCCCCGGCTGCAAGGTCGTCGTCACCGACACCCGGCCGATGTCGGGGAAGCTCTCGGACTCGACGTCGAGGCCGTCGGCCGGGCCCTCGACGAGGTGGTCCATCCCGGCCGCCACCCGGATGCGGCTGGCCCTGGTGGTGTGGAGAAGGATGACGCGGCGCCCGTCGGCGGAGTGCTCGTCGGTGACGAGGGGGGCGTCGATGGCGGCCGCCACCCGGGGGTCGCCGGAGCGGGTGGGCACCGACTCGTTGGCCACCAGCTCCGACTGCACCACGACCCGCGCCGGCTCGCCGACCGCCTCGACGGTGTAGCTGATGGCGGCCACCGACCGCTGGGTGAGCGAGACCAGCCGCTCCGACGACACCCGCACCACCTGGCCCGCGGGTGAAACCCACTCGACGTCCCGGGTGAGGGTGCCGGCCCGCAGGTCGAGCGCCCGCTGATGCGACCGGACGACGCCGTAGCGGACGTCGAAGGGTTCGTCGTCGACCAGCAGCCGCAGGAGCTTGCCGTTGGTGACGTTGATCACCGTCTGCCCCGCCTCGGGATAGCCGTAGCCGGCCTCGGCATGGGGCAGGGGCCGCCGCTCGTAGACCCCGTTGAGGTAGGTACCGGGCGTCCCGAAGGGCTCACCCTCGTCGAGGTTGCCCCGCAGCCCGATGTGGCCGTTGGACAGGGCGAACACCGACTCGCTCTGGCTGAGGAGGTCGAGGCGCAGCTCGATCTCCCGTACGCACCACGGCTCGACGACGTACGCCGGCTCGGTGATCACCGCCCGATCTCCCTGGGGCCGAGCAGCTCGCTCAGGTCCTGGACCACGACGTCGGCCCCGTGGGCGAGGAGGGCGTCGGCCCGCCCGACCCGGTCGACGCCGACGACCCACCGGAACCGGCCGGCCCGGCCCGCCTCCACCCCGGCCAGGGCGTCCTCGAATACGGCTGCCTGACCGAGACCGGCGCCGGCCATCTCCGCTCCGGCCACGAACGTGTCGGGCGCGGGCTTGCCCCGCAGATGACGTTGCTCGGCCACGATCCCGTCGATGTACCCGTCGACCAGATCGATGAGTCCGGCCGCGACCAGCACGTCGCGGCAGTTGGTGCTGGAGGACACCACCACCCGGGCCAGCCCCGCCTCCTGCGCCCGCCGGAGGTACTCCACCGATCCCGGGTAGGCCTGCACTCCTCCCTCCCGGATCAGGCGGAGGACGATCTCGTTCTTCCGGCGGCCCAGCTCCCGCACGTCGTCGTCGGACAGGGTGATCCCCCGGGAGGCGAGGAAGTCGCGGGTGCCGTCGTCTCGGGGCTTGCCGTCGACGTAGGTGACGTAGTCGGGATCGACCTCGAACGGCCGGAAGGGTTCGCCGGTGCGGGCCGCCCGCTCGCGGAGGTAGCCGTCGAACATCGCCTTCCACGCCGCGGCGTGGACCTTGGCCGTGCTCGTGAGCACGCCGTCGAGGTCGAACAGGCAGGCCCGGACGTCGTCCGGCAGGCCGAGGCCGAGCACCGCCGCCAGCCTACGACGCCCGGACCCTGGCCCTGGCCCTGGGCCTCGAACCGGTGACGCTTTCGGTCGTCAGGCGACCGAATCTGTCACCGGTTCGAGGCCGCCGCTCAGATCAGGAGGACCGCGATGATGGCGACGATGGCGAGCAGGGCCAGCACCCGCACCGGCCAGCCGTACCGGCTCGGGCCCCCGTCGTCGAGCCCGTCGTCGTCGTACCACTCCGACCACAGGTCGGGGTCGTTGGGATCGGGGGCGACGGGCCCGACCGGGGTCGGCACGGCTACCGGCCGGTGGTGGTGGGCACCCGCCGGTCGGGGCTGTCGGCTGCCTCCCGGCCTTCGACGGCCACGTCGGGCAGCAGCTTGTCGAGCCAGCGGGGCAGCCACCAGTTCTTGTCTCCTAGCAGCTCCATGGTGGCGGGCACGAGGAGGAGGCGGACGATGGTGGCGTCGAGCAGCACCGCTCCCGCCAGGCCGATGCCGAAGAGCTTGATGACCCGGTCGTTCTCCAGCAGGAAGCTGCCGAAGACGAAGACCATGATCAGGGCGGCGGCGGTGATCACCCGGGCGGTGGCGGCCAGGCCGTCGGCCACCGACTCCCGGCTGTCACCCGAGTGCTTCCACGCCTCCCGGATCCGGGACAGGAGGAACACCTCGTAGTCCATCGACAGGCCGAAGACGATGGCGAAGAGCATCATCGGCACGAACGGCTCGATGGGCGCCTTGTCGAGATTGAGGATCGACGCCCCCCAGCCCCACTGGAAGATGGCCACCACCACGCCGAAGGCGGCGCCCAGCGACAGCAGGTTCATGATCACCGCCTTGAGCGGCACCAGCACCGATCGGAAGACGGTCATCAGCAGGAGGAACGACAGCCCCAGCACGGCGGCGAAGAACAGGGGCATGCGGGCGGTCATGTAGTCGGAGAAGTCGACCAGGATGGCGACCGTGCCGGTGACGGAGACGTCGAGCCCGGTCCCCTCGACGGCCGGTGGCAGGACGCCGTCGCGCAGGGTCGAGACCAGCTCGGTGGTGGCCTCGTCCTGAGGTGAGGTCGACGGCACCACCCGCCACAGGGCGGCGGTGGGGTTGTCGGGGTCGTTGAGGACGGCCGGGCTGGCGAAGGCGACACCGGGTGCCCCCGTCAAGGCGTCGGTGACTCGCTGCAGGGTCGCGTCCGAGGTGCCGGGCGGCACCTCGGAGACCACCATCATGGTGCCGTTGAAGCCGGGGCCGAAGCCCTCCGCCAGCAGGTCGTAGGCCTT
This sequence comes from uncultured Acidimicrobiia bacterium, assembly GCA_963836205.1. Taxonomy (GTDB): domain Bacteria; phylum Actinomycetota; class Acidimicrobiia; order Acidimicrobiales; family AC-14; genus JAXDMK01. Next base: position 176,837 of record CAWIIV010000008.1, read on the forward strand.
GCGGGTGGTGGTCTCCTCGGCGTAGTTGCCCTCGTCGGAGAAGCCCAGCCGGAGCCCGAACACGGGCAGGGCGAGAAGGATGAGCACGGCCACCGCGATCAGCGCCGAGGGCCACGGGTGGTGCTGGATCAGCCGGCTCCAGCGGTAGGCGAGGGTCTCGTTCCGGGGCTTGGGAGCGGGCCGGGGCACCGGCTGGCGCAGCGGCCGGACGGCGAGGCTGGCCAGCATGACGATCGCGGCCAGCGGCAGGCAGACGGCGAACAGGGCGGGGATCTTGAGGCCCAGGCCCAGCAGGCCCACCGCCAGCAGGCTGGCCCCGATGAGGCCTCGCCAACGGGTGAGCTCGACCCGTCCCCCGGCGAAGCCGAGCAGGGCGGGCAGGAGGGTCAGAGCCGCCACCATGGTCATGAAGACGACGAGGGCGGCGCCGATGGCCAGGCCCGACACGAAGCTGATCTGCATCACCAGCATGCCGAGCAGCGAGATGACCACGGTGGTGCCGGCGAAGGCGACCGACCGTCCGGCGGTGTCGATCGACTGGCGCACCGCGGGCCCGATGTCGTCGCCCGCATGGAGCTGCTCCCGGAACCGGGTGACGATGAACAGGGCGTAGTCGATGCCCACGCCGAGGCCGATCATCAGGCCCAGCTGGGTGGCGAAGTCGGGGATGGTGATGAAGTTGGAGAACAGGCCCACGGTGATGGTGCCGAAGCTGATCCCCGCCAGGGCGACGGCGATGGGCAGGCCCATGGCCAGGACCGACCCGAAGGCGAGCACGAGGATGACCATGGCGAAGGCCACGCCCAGCAGCTCGGACGAGGGAGGCTCGAACTCGCCGAAGATGGCCCCGCCGAGCTCGATCTGGAGGCCCGCCTGCTCGGGCATCACCTCGTTGATGTCCTTGGTGATGGCCTGGGCGGTCTCGAAGGTGACCTCGGGGTCGAGCTCGACCACGGCGTAGCCGATGTCGCCCGGGTGCTCGGCGGTGTCGGAGATCTGGTTCGACCCGTCCTCCGAGTAGGGGCTCACCACCCGGGCCACGCCGTCGACCTCGGCCACCTGGGCGAGGAACGACTCCATGGTGGTCCGCACCTGGGGGTCTTCCACGCCCGCGTCGGACCGGAAGACGACGGTGCCGCTCTCACCCGTGCCCTGGCCGCCGAAGTGCTCCTCGAGGACCTCGAAGCCCTGGCGGCTCTCGACGTCGGGCAGGTTGAAGTCGGCCCGGTAGGCGGTGCCGAGGGAGCTGAGGATGCCGCCGGCCACGAAGAGGCCGAGCACCCATCCGATTACGACGATGCGGCGGTGATCGTGGCACCAACCACCAAGGCGTCCGAACACGTGGCTTCCTCCTCGAGACGGGGGGCGTCGGCGCCCATGCTACGGAACGCAGGCGCGTTATGTGAACAGGATTAGGGAACGGCGGACCGGACGGGCCTGTCCAGGGAAAATGTGGGCGCTGAGGGACTCGAACCCCCGACCCCCGGCTTGTAAGGCCGGTGCTCTGACCAACTGAGCTAAGCGCCCGCAGCGGGTGCCAGCCTACGGGCGGGGCGGCCTACTCGCTCCCGGTGGCCGGGCGGTTGGCCCGGGCCAGCTCCACGAGGGCAGTGGTGGCCTCCGGCAGCAGGATCGGCAGCGCGTTGGGAGCGAACCACCGCACCTCCACGATCTCCGGCGACGCCGGGGTCGGCGGTGGCGGATCGGATTCGTCGCCGGGCAGCCGGCCCCGGTAGACGACGTCGACCCGCCGGTGGCCGGAGTCGACCACCACCATGGGGGCGTCGTCGACCTCCACCTCCACGCCGAGCTCCTCCCGCACCTCCCGACGGACGGCGTCGGCCGGCTGCTCCCCCCGCTTCAAGAGGCCGCCGGGGAACCCCCAGGCTTCCTTGCGGCGGTAGGACTGGCGCAGCAGGAGCAGGGCGCCGTCGGCCCGCTCGATCACGCAGAGGGCGCCGACGTGGAACGACGGGGTCAGGGTGCGCACGACCAGGAGTCGACCCGCGAGAGGGAGCCGGCGGTAGACGCCCAGGAGCGCCGTCTGGACCCGCTGCCGGGCTGCGGGCAGCACGAGGCTCAGCGGAGCCCGGCGCGGGCCTCGAGCGCCTCCGCCAGCAGCTTCTCGGTGGCGGCCGCCACGGGCGTGCGCCGTTCTGTCAGGCCCAGTGTGACCAGCTCCCGGCCCTCGGCGTCGGCCACCAGCCCCCCCGCCTCCCGGCACACGAGGACACCCCCCAGGTAGTCCCAGGGGGCGCAGGAGTGGTCGCTGCAGTCGATGTAGGCGTCGAGCAGGCCGGCGCCGACTGCGCAGATGTCGAGGGCGGCCGCCCCGAGGGCCCGGAACTGGCGCCAGCCGAGGTACGCCGCGGGCCAGCCGTTGAGCCCGACGACGGCGTCGCCCATGGTGGTGCAGCCGGTGCTGTGGAGCGGACGGCCGTTGCACGTGGCTCCCGAGCCCCGCAGCGCCTCGAACCGGTCGCCGGTGGCCTGGTTGACGACCACCGCCGCCCGCACACCGGCGGTGTCGACCGCGGCCAGGCTGGTGGCGTACCAGGGCAGCCTGCGGGACGCGTTGGTCGATCCGTCGACCGGGTCGAGGGCCACCATGACCGGCCGGTCGGGGTGATGCAGGCCGGTCTCCTCGGAGAGCACGCCCAGGCCCGCCCCCACCAGGATCGCCACCGCCACCTCGTCCGCCGCCAGGTCGCTGAAGTACTGGCCGGGGCGCGTGCCGGCCGGGCCCCAGTCGTCGAGGGCCTCGAGGGCGGCGTGGACCGCGGTCGCCGCCTCGTTGAGGACGGCGATGAGGCGGTCGTCGGTCATCGTCCGAACCTACCCGCCGAGTCCGGCGCCACCGCCTACGCTCGTCAAGAGTTACTGCAACATCTATTGGCCCGGAGGAGGTGGACGGTTGGCTGCCATCGACGTGGCCGGATACGTAGCGGAGCTCAAGGACCACGCCGTCGACCACGGCTTCCATGTCCACGACGAGCGCCACTTCGTGGAGACGTACTCCCTGCGCCAGGTGTGGGAGGTCGACCTCCACCCGGAGGAGGGCTGCGGTGGCCCCCTCGACCTCCACCTTGCGCTGGAAGTGGAGCCGCGGGTGCTCCTCGCCTTCGAGGACGTGGTGTCGAACCTGCCCGACGACGAGGACCCGGCCGACGACTTCCAGTTCCCCCTCATCTTCACGTGGGCCCTGCCGCCGCTGCCCAAGGGCCCCGACCTGCTCCTGTTGGCCACCGAGTTGGCCGGCGTGGGCGGGCCCGACCTGCCCCTCGAGGTGTCGGCCATCGACTCGTTCGCCTCGGTCACCGACGCCCCCGAGCGCAGCCTCACCATCGTCGCCCGCCAGCAGGTGTCGCTGGCCAAGGTCCTGGCCGGCGAGGAGCTGCTGTGCGACATGCTCGACCGCTGCCTGGCCGTCAGCCGCTTCCTGCTCGACCAGGCGCCGGCGTGGGGCGTCTGACGCAAAACCCTTGACAGAAGGGGAGCCCGGGCTTATATTTGTCTTCCGGAGTCCCAAGGGGGCACCCGAAGCGGAAGGACCCTCGGGTCCAGAAGCGGAGGAAACTTCCTTGGGGCTCCTCTTTTTTTTGCCCTATTGTCGGGTTCTGGCCCGGATGGCGGAACGGTAGACGCGATGGTCTCAAACACCATTGTCCGAAAGGGCGTGCGGGTTCGAGTCCCGCTCCGGGCACGGCCGTTCGGCGGCATACACGCTGGCAGCGTCCTCTAGGGCCTCTGCGTGAGATGCATTGAGGTGTCCTTCGTGGTCACGAGTTGGTCACAGATCGCCGGACGGGGGTTCGGCAGCGTCCTGCGGGTCGACGGCAATGTGTGAGTCGACGGCAATGTGAGTCGACGGCAATGTCGTGCAGCAAAGTCTTGAGGTGATCTCCCGCCAGGACCGGCCCGCAAGAATTGAGATGCCGGGTGTAGCAGTCGACCGTGGAAGGTGCCCGCCCCGAGGTGGACAGCCCGGCCGTCCAGCCGTCAAGGTAGGCGGCCGGGGTGAGGCGGCTCGGGTCGACATAGGTCTGGTCCCGCGCGCTGATCCTGAGGCGGATCCGAGTAGAAGGAGGCGGCCGATGGATCTCGTCCTCTACAGGACGAGATCCAGGTACGACGGGCGGTCGATCCGGCACTCGACCATGTCGTAGACCTGCCTTCTGGTAACGCCGAGTTGCCGACCGATCGCAGAGACCAGCGAGTCGTCGATGTCGCGGGCGCCGCGGGACACCTGGGTATGTGCCACCCACACACCGTCGATCTCGAGCTTGTACTTGTCGTGAGGCCCGCGGCCCGACCCGTCGCAGGTGAACCCGAACTTCCCCGTCAGTGCGGTGCGCAGGGCTCGGGCGGCGAGGGGCACCTATCCGAAGACGAGCCTAAGAAACGCCAGCTGACGTTGCATCCGTGGGTGCAGCCGTTCCTGGTGGAGGCGCAGCTCGTCATAGTGCTCCCGCGCTGCCTGGCGCCAGTGCTCCATCGCTTCGCCAAATGACTGGCCGACGCCGTAGGCCCCTCCCTCTGGGTCCGAAACGACGACGGTTCCCTCCTCGCCCAGCCGCACGGTCAACCGCTGGAACGCCTCAGCTGAGGAGCCGACCGCGGGAGCGCCTACGTGCACGACCAGCGTCGTTCCGCCGACCTGCGTCTGTGCCGGTGGCTCCCAAGAGTTGAGATCGTCCCATTCAAGCTCGAGGCTTGGCCTTTGGCCTGGGTCGACGTCGCTGTTCGTTGGGTCGGTTGTGCGCCCCGGTTGAGGGAAGGCGAACCGCTCCATCGTCATGTCACTCACTCGCTCATCCCTCCTGGTCCTCTCAGGTCAAGCCCTGGCGGGCCGAACTGCCTCAGATATTCACCAAACTGCGCCTGCAACAGGCTGATCAAGGCGTGCATCAAGGTCGCCGGAACAACAACATGAGCCACGGCCTGCGGGTGGATCTCGACTACCCCCCCTTCGACATCCTCGGGTGACACCTGAAGCGGCGACAGGAAGAGGCTGAACATCAGGCGGAAGTCGTGGGGAGTGAAGTTAATGTTGGCGGCGTTCGCGTAGACCGGCCGCAGGTAGTCCGGCTCGATCGGAGGTCCGACCGAAACGTTGAGGCCTGCCTGTTCCGACACCGCTTCTCCTCCGCCCTGGGCGTTACACGCTTGTGATTTGGTGCACAAATAATGGTACTAGTCATGCCGCCGGAAGGAAGGACCAGCATCCAAGCGTTCCTCTCCCTGGGGCCAAACACAGTGTCGGTCATGTCCGGGCCAAAGACAGTGTCGGTCATGACGAGTCCCGTCGAGCGCCCACAGGCGTCGTCGCTGGTCACACCGTGGTCACGGAATGCCCGCCACTCGACAACACCAGACACCATGCCCGTTGTGGCGCCAACCCGAAAGGGCTGTCCAGAGCGGTCGTCTCGACCCCTGGCATCATCCGATGAACAAGGCCTGCGGGAGTTCGAGTCCCGCTCCGGGCACGGCCGTCACCCACGACGCTCAGGGTGCACGGAACGAACCGTGCGCCGAGATGGCCGTGATCCGGCCCGAGATCGCCGCCGACACGACGATTCGAGCGATCTGAAGGGCGACCGACGTTACGTGCGCCGGAATCGTCGTGGGCGGTGGGGGGCGGCGTCAGCCGGCGCCGATGGCGGCCAGCAGGTTGGTGGCGGTGTCCTTGGGCGAGACCTTGTACCAGGCCTCGGCGATCGTGCCGTCCTCGTCGATCAGGAACGCCGACCGGGTGATGCCCATGTACTTCTTGCCGTACATGCTCTTCTCGCCCCAGACCCCGTAGGCCTCGGCCACCGCGTGATCCTCGTCGGCCAGGAGCGGGAAGCCGAGCCCGTACTTGGTGTCGAACTTGGCCTGCTTCTTGGGGGCGTCGGGGCTGATCCCGAGGATGGCGGTGTCGCCCACGTCGCCGGCAACGTCGCGCAGGCCGCACGACTGGGCCGTGCAGCCGGGCGTGTCCGCCTTCGGGTAGAAGTACACGAGCACCTTGCGGCCCTTGAAGTCGGCCAGGTTGACCTGGGTCTCGGACTGGTCGGGCAGGGAGATGTCGGGGGCCGGGTCACCGGGAGCGAGCGCCATCGGGCGACCCTACCCGTGGCCGGGAGGGCCCCCGGTCAGAGGCCCAGGGGCAGGCGCCGGCCGTTGAAGGTGGTCGTGCCCAGGGCCAGCTGCACGCCGGCGAAGGCGGGGACCTTGGCCTTCAGGTAGTCGAGCTCCCGGCGGATGTCGCCGACCCCGTTGGTGACGCCACCGGGGATGGCGATGTTGAGCGTGCTCAGAACGCCCAGGGCCTTGCCGGTGGAGTCGAGGAACGCGCTCCCCGAGTCGCCCGGGATGCCCGGCGTGAGGGTGGACACGCTGTGTGTCCATCCGCCGCCGCCGTCGCCCATGCTGAACCCGAGCTTGGGGCTGAGCAGGGTGATGCCCAGGCGCAGGCTGGAGTTGCCGTAGCTGTAGACCTTCTGCAGGGTGGTCGTGCCGGCCGAGTTGACCCCGTTGGGGCCACCCCAATGGGGGATGGACGGGTTGACCTTGGCCGCGTCGGCGGGGTCGATCTTCACCAGAGCCAGGTCGTTGTACTTGCAGGTGTCGGGATCGGTCTCGTTGAGCGCCTGCATGGTGAGCCAGGAGTTGTAGACGAGCGTGCCCGGCTTCGACGCCCCTCCCACGGTGACGGCGGTGCCGAGCGGCAGGGAACCGGCGATGCACCCGTTGGTGTCGGTCTGGCCACCGGTGGTGGAGCAGTGGGCGGCCTGCCCGATGTACACCGTGGGACCGTCGTAGAAGACGAAGTTCGACGTGCACTGGCCGCCGGCAGTCGTGGTCTGCACGCCGGGATGGATGGGCGCGGTGGCCGCCGGCGCCCACGTGGGTGCAGCCGTGGCCGTGCCGGCCGGGATCAGGGCCAGGGACGAGAGCAGGGCCGCGACCGGTACACAACGCCGAAAGATTCGCATCGGCTCAGGATGCCAGGGCCTCTCCGAGTTGGGGTGGCAGGGAGCAGGTATTTCTACGGCTGTGGATCGAGAGGCGGCGGTTCGACGGGCGCGGGCGCGGGCGCAGCGGCCAGCGAGTGGAACCCGCCGTCGACGTGGATCATCTCGCCGGTGGTGGCCGGGAACCAGTCCGACAGGAGGGCGACGCACGCCTTGGCCACCGGGATCGCGTCACGGGTGTCCCAGCCGAGGGGGGCTCGGCCGCCCCAGGTGTCCTCGATCTGGGCGAACCCGGTGATGCCTTTGGCCGCGATCGTGCGCAGGGGGCCGGCCGAGACGAGGTTGACCCGCACCCGGTCGCGGCCGAGGTCGCGGGCCAGGTAGCGCGACGTGGCCTCAAGAGCGGCCTTGGCCACGCCCATCCAGTCGTACGCCGGCCACGCGTAGCGGGCGTCGAAGGTGAGGCCGACGATCGACCCCCCGCCGGCCGCCCGCATCAGAGGCAGGACGGCGCCGGCCAGGGCCTTGAGGGAGTAGGCCGAGACGTGCAGGGCCGTGCTCACGTCGGCCCATTCCGGCTGCATGAAGTCGCCGCCCAGGCAGTTGGCGGGGGCGAAGGCGACCGCGTGGAGCACCCCGTCGACCCGTCCCCACCGGTTGCTGAGCTCCTCGGTGAGGAAGAGCAGATGGGCGGGGTCGGTGACGTCGACCTCGAGCACGTCGGGCTCCACCGGCAGCCGGCGGGCGGTGCGCTTGGTGAGGCTCATCCCCCGTCCGAAACCGGTGAGCACGATCTCGGCCCCCTGCTCCTGGGCCACCGCCGCCACCGCGTAGGCGATGGAGGATTCGTGCAGGACCCCCGTGACCAGCACCTTCTTGCCTTCGAGCAGCATCAACCCCGCATCATAGGGGTGGGTTGGAGTGCTTCAGGCCGGCGGGGGACGGCACCCGCTTGGACCGCAGGGCGGCCAGGCCGGCGACGAGGAGGCGGCGGGTGTCGGTGGGGTCGATGACCTCGTCGACGAAGCCCCGCTCGGCCGCCACCTGCGGCGTGCAGAACCGGGACGCGTACTCGGCCTCCAGCTGGTTCGCGGCGCCGGCCCGGTCGGCGGGGTCGTCGAAGGCGTCGAGGCGGCGGCGGTGGAGGATCTGGACCGCGCCGGGGGCACCCATCACCGCGATCTCGGCCGTCGGCCAGGCCAGGACCAGGTCGCTGCCCAGGCCCCGTGAGTCCATGACGATGTAGGCGCCGCCGTAGGCCTTGCGCAACACCACGCAGATGCGGGGGACCGACGCCGCCGAGTACGCCGCCACCAGCTGGGCCCCGTAGCGGATGATGCCCTGCCACTCGATGTCCTTGCCCGGCTGGAACCCGGAGCTGTCGACGAAGGTGACGAGGGGGATCCCGAACGCGTCGCAGCACTGGACGAAGCGGGCCGCCTTCGTCGAAGCGTCGATGTCGAGGGTGCCGGCCCGGTAGCTGGGCTGGTTGGCGATCACGCCCACGGGCGCCCCCGCCAACCGTCCGTAGCCGGTGACCACGTTGGGCGCCGCCCCCGCCCGCACTTCGAGGAACGAGTCGCGGTCGACGACGTCGCCGATCACGGTGCGCACGTCGTAGGAGGCGGTGGCCCGATCGGGGACGGTGGTGGCCGCCACCCGGCAGGGCCGGTCGACGGGATCGTCGCAGGCCACGACGGGTGCGTCCTCCCGCCAATTCGAGGGCAGGTACGACAGCAGGTCGCCCACGGCCCACGCCGCCTCCGCCTCGTCGGCCACGACCAGGGACGCCAACCCGCTGCGGCGGGCGTGGACGTCGGCCCCGCCCAGCTCGGCGCTGGTGGTGGGAAGCCCGGTGAACTCCAGCACCGATGCCGGACCGCTCACGTAGGCGTAGGCGTCGGCGGTCATCACCACGTGGTCGGCGATGCCCAACATGAGGGCAGGACCGGCCAGGCACGGCCCGAGCACGGAGAAGACGATGGGCACCGTCCCCGACGCCTCGCTCAGGGCCCGGGCCACCCGGCCCCAGGCATGGAGGGATGCCAGTCCCTCCCGGACGTCGGCGCCCGACGTCGACAGCTCCCCCACCACCGGCACCCCAACGTCGAGGGCCATGCGGATGAGGCGCTCGACGACCTGCCCCTCGACGGGACCGATCGCCCCCCGGTGCGGCCCCCCGGCCAACCGGAACCAGGCCACCCGGCGCCCGTCGAGCTCGGTGAGCGAGGCCTGGACGGCTCCGCCCCGGCGGGCCGCGACCGGCACCGCGGTCATTCGGCCGTGCTCACTCAGGGGGGGCGAGCACCAGGCTGGCGTTGTGGCCGCCGAACCCGAACGAGTTCGAGATGACGGGTGCGGCGGCGAGCTTCCGGGGCTCGCCGTGGACGACGTCGATGGCCAGCTCGTCCTCGGTGCGCTCGAAGTTGGCCGTGGGTGGGACCAGCCCGGCCCGCATGGCCAGGAACGAGGTGACCGCCTCCACCGCCCCGGCGGCGCCGATGAGGTGGCCGGTGGCGCCCTTGATCGACGTGACCGGCGGCCCGTCGTGGCCGAAGACCTTCACCATCGCCTCCGCCTCGGCCGCGTCGTTGAGCGGCGTGGAGGTGCCGTGGGCGTTGACGTGGCCGATGGCCGACGGGTCGAGACCGGCGTCGACCAGGGCCAGGCGCATGCACTCGGCCGCTCCGACTCCCCCGGGTGAGGGAGCGGTGATGTGGTAGGCGTCGGCGTTGCGGCCGTAGCCGGCGACCTCGCCGTAGATGCGGGCGCCCCGGGCCACGGCCCGGTCCCAGCGCTCGAGCACCAGGAAGGCGGCACCCTCGCCGATGACGAAGCCGTCGCGGGCCACGTCGAAGGGTCGGGAGGCCAGCTCGGGGGCGTCGTGACGGCTGCTGAGGGCTCCCATGCGGGCGAAGGCGGCGATGGCGATGGGGGTCACCGCGGCCTCGCTGCCGCCCGCCAGCACCACGTCGGCCGAGCCCTCCCGGATCAGGCGAGCCCCCTCCCCCACCCCGTGGGAGCCGGCGGCGCAGGCGGTGGCGACGCAGAAGTTCGGCCCCGTCCAGCCCAGCTTCATGCCGATGAGGGCGGCGGTGGCGTTGGGCATCATCATGGGGACGAGCATGGGGCTGACCCGGGACGCCCCCTTGCTGAACAGGACCTGCTCCTGCGCCTCCTGGGTGATCAGCCCGCCCACGCCGGTGCCCGCCACCACGCCGCAGCGGGCGGGGTCGGCGCCCAGGTCGCCGGCGTCGGCCAGGGCGTCGGCCGCGGCTGCGAAGCCGAGCTGGGCCACCCGGTCGGACCGCTTCGCCTCCTTGTAGTCGAGGTAGGCCAGGGGGTCGAAGTCGGCCACTTCACCCGCGAACTGCACCGGCAGGCCGGAGGGATCGAAGCGGCGGATGCGGGCCGCGCACGACTGCCCGGTGAGGAGGGTGGCCCAGAAGCTGTCGAGGTCGGAGCCGGCCGGCGACTTGACCCCCATGCCCACCACGGCCACGCGCGACCTCTCCACTCGGGTCATGCCGGGTTGGAGATCTCGACCGGCTCGGGGCTCTCGGCCGACACCGCGTCGGCCTCGGCAGCCGGTGCCGCGTCGTCGGCGGGCGCCGGCGTCTCGGTGGCCTCCGCGATCCCGATGACGAGGTCGATGGCCTCGCCCACGGTGGTGATGCCGTCGAGCTTGTCCTCGGGGACGGAGATGGAGAAGCGCTCCTCCAGGGCCATCACGACCTCGACCAGGTCGAGGCTGTCGGCGTCGAGGTCCTCCTTGAACCGGGCGGTCTCGGACACGATGGCCGGGTCGGCCCCGAGCACGTCGACGGCCACCTCGGTGAGCTGCTCGAGGACTGTCGCGCGATCCATGTTGTGAATTCCTCCTAGGCCTTCATCGATAAGGGCGATACATCAGCGATCCGGTACGTCGGCGATCTCAGTGGCCCATGCCCATGCCGCCGTCGACCGGCACGACCGCGCCCGACACGTAACTGGCGGCGTCGGAACACAGAAATGCGGCAACGGCGGCGACTTCCTCGGGTGTGCCGAACCTGGCCAAGGGTACCTGGCCCGTCATCTGCGCCTTGCGCTCGTCGCTGAGGGCGTCGGTCATGGCCGTGGTGATGGGCCCGGGAGCGATCAGGTTGACGGTTATCCCCCGGGAGCCGAGCTCGCGGGCGACGGAGCGGGTGAGGCCGACCAGGCCGGCCTTGGCCGCCGCGTAGTTGGCCTGCCCGGGGGAGCCGGTGAGGGCGACCACCGATCCCACCAACACGATGCGTCCCCACCGGGCCCGGACCATGCCCGGGGTGGCCCGCCGCACGACGTGGAAGGCGCCGTCGAGGTTGGTGCGCAGGACCTCCGACCACTGCTCGTCGGACATCCGCATGACGAGGCCGTCGCGGTTGATGCCGGCGTTGGACACAACCACCTCGACCTTGCCCCACGCCTCCTCCACCTGGGAGAAGGCAGCGTCGACCGAATCGGGGCGGCTCACGTCGACCTGGATCGGAAGCGCCTCCCCGCCCAGGCTCTCGATGGCCTGGCACGTCTCCGCTCCCGCGGCGGCGTCGGCACCGAAGCAGGCCGCCACCCGGTGGCCGTCGGCCGCCAGGGCCACTGCCACCGCCCGGCCGATCCCCCGGGACGCGCCCGTCACAAGGGCGATCCGCCCCCCCATCAGCGAGTCTGCCCCCACCGGAGGATGACGCTGGCCCACGACATCCCGGCGCCGAACCCGGACATCAGGACCAGGTCGCCGTCGTGCAGCCGTCCGTCGTCGGCGGCCTCGGCCAACGCGATCGGCACCGACGCGGCCGAGGTGTTGCCGTAGCGCTCGATGTTGACGAACACCCGCTCGGCCGGGAACCCCAGCCGCGACGCGGCGGCGTCGATGATGCGGAGGTTGGCCTGGTGGGGCACGAAGAGGGCGATGTCGGCGGCGGTGAGGCCGGCCGCGGCCAGGGTGATCTCGGCCGACTCGACGATCGCCCGCACCGCCTTGCGGTAGACCTCCTTGCCGTCCATCCGCAGCCACTGCTCGCCTGCGGCCAGGGTTTCGAGGGTGAGCGGCCGGCGGCTGCCGCCACCGGGGATCGACAGCAGGTGGGCGGTGGACCCGTCGCAGGCCAGGTCCCAGGCCAGGAGGTTGGGCTCGGAGTCGGGCACCAGCACGACCGCCCCCGCGCCGTCGCCGAAGAGCACGTTGGTGCTGCGGTCGGCGGGGTCGGCCACCCGGCTGAGGGTCTCGGCGCCGATCGACGAGGACCGGACCGAACCCGCCCGAGGCCACCAGGGAGGCCCCCACCACCAGGCCGTAGACGAACCCGGAGCAGGCGGCGTCGATGTCGAACGCACCGCAGCGCAGGCCCAGACCGTCCTGCACGAAGGCGCCGGTGGGCGGGATGGGCTGCTCGGGGGTGCAGGTGGCGACGATGCAGCAGGCGATGTCGGCCGGGCACAGGTCGGCCGACTTGATGGCCGAGGCGCCGGCCTCGATGGCCAGGGTGGCCGTGCTCTCACCCTCGCCTGCCCACCGCCGCTCCTTGATGCCGGTGCGCTCGGTGATCCAGGCGTCGCTGGTGTCGACCATCTGGGCCAGATCGTCGTTGGTGACCCGACGTTCGGGGACCGCCTTCCCCCAGCCGGCGACCGCAACCCGTAGGCCTGCCGGAACCTGTGGGCCGGCCGGGTTGATGCCTGCCGGCATCAGTGCGCCATGCGGAGCCACGCCACCGGCTGGCCCTCACGCACCCGCTCTCCGGCCGAGGCGAGCAGGCCCATGAGCCGGCCGTGGAAGGGGCTGTGGACGGGCGTGGAGTGGCCGATGCCGTCGACGAAGCCGATGACCTGCTGACGGGCCACGTCGGCGCCGTCGGAGGTTGCTTCGGGCGCGCTCTCGATCGGGCGGAACTTGCCGGGGGCGGGAGCCAGGATCACCCGTTCGGGGACCATGAGCACCTCACCGTGGACAGATCCGGCTTCCATCACGCGACCTCCAGAGAACGGGAGAAAGTGGGGACGTCGTCGGGGGCGGCGACGTTGTGGGTGGTGACACCCGAGAGCGTGCGGCGGGCCAGTCCGGACAGGACGGCACCAGGTCCGACTTCGAGAAAGGTTCGGGCACCGAGGGCGGCGAGAGTCTCCAGAGATTCCCGCCAGCGTACCGGCGCCACCAGATGGCGGCTCAACCGCTCCGGCCAACCGTCGGCACCGGCGTGGGCGGCGGCGTCGGTGTTGGCCACCACCGGGGCCGAGGGGTTGGTGAACCGGGTGTCGGAGAGGTGGTCGAACAGGTGGGCCGCGGCCCGCGCCATGAGGGGCGTATGGAAGGCGGCGCCCACCTTCAGGGCCATCACCCGCTTGACGCCCAGGCCCTTGGCGCGGGCGGCGGCGGCTTCGATGCCGGCAGGGGTGCCGCCGATCACGACCTGGCCGGGGGCGTTGTCGTTGGCGACCCACGAGGTGCGGCCGGCGGTGGTGGCCCCGGCGGAGGCGGACTCGGCCTGGTCGAGGGAGGCGCCGAGGAGGGCGGCCATGCGACCGGGGCGGGCGTCGGCCGCGGCCTGGGTGCAGTCGGCCCGCTCCGCGGCCAGGCGGACGCCGTCCTCGAGAGAGAGGGCGCCGGAGGCGATGAGGGCGGTGATCTGGCCCAGGGAGTGGCCGGCGAAGGCGACGGGGGGCTCGTCGAGGGTGTCGCGTACGGCCTCCCAGGCCATGAGCGACGTGAGAAGCACCGCCAACTGGGCCTCGCGGGTGCGGGCCAACTCGTCGGCGTCGGCGGTGAGGAGGAGATGGGCGAGGGGCTGGCCGAGGGCGGATTCGGCCCGTTCGACGACGTTCCAGGCCGCCGAGGCGCGCCAGGCCTCACCCATACCGGGGACTTGGGTCCCCTGGCCGGGGAAGAGCACGGCTAAGGCCACCGGACCTACGACCTCGGGGGGGCCCAGAGGGTTACATCCGGGGGTCCGGCGGGTGACCGGAGGGGGTTACCGGGCGTCGAGGCCGGCGCGGAGCTCGGCGACGAAGTCGGCGGCGCCGTCGGGTCCGCAGCCTTCGAGCAGGCGGCGGACGAGGGCCGAGCCCACGATCACGCCGTCGCCGTCGGCCGCCGCCTCGGCCGCCTGGGACGGGGTGGACACCCCGATGCCGATGAGGACGGGCTTGTCAGTGACCGCCTTGAGGCGCTTGGCCATGAGGGTGGCGGAGCTGGCGAGGGCGGAGCGTTCGCCGGTGACGCCCATGATCCCGACGCCGTAGACCCAGCCCCGTGTCCGCTCGCAGATGGCCACCAACCGGTCGTCGGGCGTGGTGGGGGCGGCCAGCAGGATCGTCTCCACACCGGCCTCCTCGGCCGCGTCGCCCCACCCGTCGAGCTCGTCGAGAGGCAGGTCGGGGACGATGGCCCCGGCGATCCCCTGGTCGGCCAGTTGGCGGGCGAAGCGGGTATGGCCGGCGCGAAAGACCAGGTTGTAATAGGTCATGACCGCGACCGGCACCCCGCCGGTGTCGATCCTGCCCAGGGCGGTGACGATGGCGGCGGGGGTGATCCCGGCCGCCAGGGCCCGCTGGGATGCCTCCTGGATGACGGGGCCGTCCATGACCGGGTCGGAGAAGGGGATGCCCACCTCCACCGCGTCGGCCCCGGCGGCGGCCACCGCCTCCACCACCGCCGGCCAATCCGTCCCGAGCCCGCCCGTCACGTACGGGACGAGGAGCTTGCGCCCTTCCGCCCGCCGAGCGCGGAGGAAGGTCTCGATGGCCCCGCCGGAGTCGGCCGTCACAGTTGGTCGCCGACCATGTCCATGACCTGGGCCACGTCCTTGTCGCCCCGGCCGGAGAGGGTGACGAGGACGGTGGTGCCCGGAGGGAGGTCGCCGGTGCCGGCGGCCCGGATGACCCAGGCCAGGGCGTGAGCCGGCTCGAGGGCGGGGATGATGCCCTCGGTCTCGGCCAGGAGGCGGAAGGCGTCGAGGACCTCGCCGTCGGCGGCCGACACGTACGTCACCCGGCCGACCGAGGAGAGGTGGGCGTGCTCGGGGCCGACGCCCGGGTAGTCGAGGCCGGCGGAGATGGAGTGGGCTTCGAGGACCTGGCCGTGCTCGTCCTGGAGGAGGAACGACTTGCTCCCGTGGACCACGCCCGGCACGCCCCGGCCGATGGCGGCCCCGCCCTCGGGCTCGACCCCCACCAGGCGGGCGTCCGTGTCGACGAAGCCGGCGAAGGTGCCGGCGGCGTTGGACCCGCCGCCGACACAGGCCACCACCACGTCGGGCTGGGCCCCGTCGAGTATCGGAGGGCACTGTTCGGCCGCCTCCCGACCCACGATGCGCTGGAACTCACGCACCATCCACGGGTAGGGATGGGGTCCCATCACCGAACCCAGGCAGTAGTGGGTGGACTCGACGCTGGCCACCCATTCCCGCAGGGTCTCGTTGATGGCGTCCTTCAGGGTGCGGCTGCCGGAGGAGACGGGGATGACCTCGGCGCCGAGGAGCTTCATACGGAAGACGTTGAGGGCCTGGCGCTCGACGTCGACCTCGCCCATGTAGACCCGGCACTCGAAGCCGAAGAGGGCGGCGGCGGTGGCGGTGGCCACCCCGTGCTGGCCGGCGCCCGTCTCCGCGATCATCCGCCGCTTGCCCATGCGCTCGGTGAGCAGGGCCTGGCCGATCACGTTGTTGAGCTTGTGGGAGCCGGTGTGGTTGAGGTCCTCCCGCTTGAGCAGGACCCGGATGCCGAGCCGCTCCGAGAGGCGGTGGCACTCGGTGACGGGCGTCGGCCGGCCGCCGTAGTCGCGGAGGAGCCCCTCGTAACGGGCGTGGAAGGCGGGGTCGGCCCACGCCTCGGTGAAGGCGACCTCGAGCTCGGCGCAGGCGGGGACCAGGGACTCCGGCAGGTAGCGGCCGCCGAAGTCGCCGAACCGGCCGTCGGCGGAGGGCTCCTGCATGAGGCGGGCGGCAGTCGGCTCGGTCAGCAAGGAGCCCACGCTACCGCCCTCGTTCCGGCGCCCGGCATGGGATTTGGCGGGGGTCGTTCGTCGCCGGGTGCCTACAGGTCGTCCTGGTCGAAGGGGAGCTCGGCCTCGTCGACGAGCTCGTCGGTGTCGTCGACGGACGGGTCGGTGTCGTTGGCCGCGTGCTCGGCGGCGCGGGCGGCGACGATGAAAGTCCGCAGCTTGCGGGGGTCCTTGCGCCCGGGAGCAGCCTCCACGCCGGTGGCCACGTCGACGCCCCACGGGTGGACCTGGGCGATGGCCGCGCCCACGTTGGCCGTGGTGAGTCCCCCGGCGAGCATGAGGCGGATGCCGCTGGGGACCTCGGCCAGGGCCCAGTCGAAGACCTTCCCCGAGCCGGGCTTCGCCGAGTCGATCATGACCACGTCGGCCAGGTAGTCGGCCGCCTGGGCCACGTTGGGGTCGCCCGCGGGGAAGGCCTTGATGAGGAACCGGACCCGTTCGCGCACGTGGAGGGCCTGCTCCACCGTCTCCCGCCCGTGGAGCTGGGCCCCGCCCAGGCCGGCCTGGTTGACGACGGCCACCACCCGCTCGGGCGCCTCGTCGCGGAAGACGCCGATGGTGAGGATCTCGCGGGGCAGGCGCTTGACGATGTCGGCCACCCTCGTCGGCGACACCATCCGGGGCGACGGGGCGAAGACGAAGCCCACCGCGTCGGCGCCCATGGCGACGGCGAGGAGGGCGTCCTCCTCCGTCGTCGTCCCGCAGATCTTCACGAACACCGAGGTCGAACGCTACCGGTCGGACCTCGGAGAAGCGGAGATGGTCCGTCCGGCCTCAGCCGTCGAGGCGGTCGTTGGCGTAGTCGTCGTACGCGCCGAGGTCGAGGAGGCCGTGGCCGGAGTAGGAGAAGAGGATCACCCGCTCGGCGCCCTCCTCCTTGGCCAGGAGGGCCTCGTCGACCGCAGCCCGGATGGCGTGGGACGTCTCGGGGGCCGGGATCGACCCCTGGGTGCGGGCGAACTGCACGGCCGCCTCGAAGCACTTGCCCTGCGGGTACGCCACCGCCTCGATGCGTCCCGACTGGACGAGGTTCGACACAAGGGGCGAGTCGCCGTGGTACCGGAGGCCACCGGCGTGGATGGGCGGGGGCATGAAATCGTGGCCGAGGGTGTACATGGCCAGCAGCGGGGTCATGCCGGCGGTGTCGCCGAAGTCGTAGTCGAAGCGTCCCCCGGTGAGGGTGGGGCATGACGACGGCTCCACCGCCACCAGGCGCACGCCCTCGTCGGGGACGAACGGGAAGGCGATCCCGCCAAAGTTCGACCCCCCGCCGCAGGAGCCGATGACCACGTCGGGCTTCTCCTCCCCCGCCGCCGCCAGCTGCTCCTTGGCCTCCAGGCCGATGACGGTCTGGTGCAGGAGGACGTGGTTGAGCACCGATCCCAGTGCGTAGTGGGTGTCGGGACGGCTGGCGGCGTCGGCGACGGCGTCGCTGATGGCGCTGCCCAAGGACCCGGGCGAGTCGGGGTCGGCCACCGGCGACGGCTCCACCTGTCCGCCCCACGTCTCGATCATCACCCGCCGGTAGGGCTTCTGCTGGAACGACGAGCGCACCATGTAGACCTTGCACTCCAGGTCGAAGAGGGAGCAGGCGAGGGACAGGGCGCTCCCCCACTGGCCGGCGCCGGTCTCGGTGGCCAGGCGGGTGGTGCCGTCGGCCTTGTTGTAGAAGGCCTGGGGGATGGCGGTGTTGGGCTTGTGCGACCCGGCCGGCGACACCGACTCGTCCTTGTAGTAGATCCGGGCCGGCGTGCCGAGGAAGGCCTCCAGGCGGCGGGCCCGCACGAGGGGCGTCGGCCGCCACATGCGGAGCACGTCGAGCACCTCGCCGGGGATGTCGACCCACGGCTCGGCCGTGACCTCCTGGCCGATGAGGGCCATGGGGAACAGGGGGGCGAGGTCGTCGGGGCCGATCGGCTGGCGGGTGCCGGGGTGGAGCGGGGGCTGCAGCGGCGCGGTGAGGTGGGGGGCGACGTTGAACCAGGCGGACGGGATGCGGTCGGGCGGGAGGAGCCAGCGACACCCATTGGGGTTGCATCGGAAACGGTCATGACGGTTCACCTCGCAGGGTTCGGAGGGCGTCGGCGGGGTCGGCGGCGGTCACCAGCTGCTCCCCCACCAGGATGGCGTCGTAGCCGGCCTCGGCCAGGGCGTCGACCTGGGCCGGCGTGTGGATGCCCGACTCGGCGATCTTCATGACTCCGTCGGGGATGAGGGCAGCCAGGCGGGCCGCCCGCGTGGGGTCGACCTCGAAGGTGTGCAGGTCGCGCTGGTTGACCCCGATGATGGTGGCGCCGGCCTTGAGGGCGACGGCCACCTCGTCCTCGTCGTGGACCTCGACCACCGCGGCCAGTCCCAGTCCGTCGGCCAGGTTCCGCAGGCGGGAGAGGTCGCCCGGGTTGAGGGCGGCCACGATCAGGAGGACGGCGTCGGCGCCCATGGCCCGGGCGTCGGCCACGTCGCGGCCGTCGACGGTGAAGTCCTTGCGAAGGATCGGGCAGGTCGGGGGCCGCCTGGCGGGCCGCGGCCAGGTCGTCGGGCGAGCCGCCGAAGAACTCGGCGTCGGTGAGCACTGACAGGGCCGACGCCCCCGCCGACTGGTAGGCCCGGGCCAGGACGGCGGGGTCGAGGTCGGGGGCGAGGTCGCCCTTCGACGGGGACCGGCGCTTGATCTCGGCGATCACCGCCGGCCGTCCGGTGCGGGCCGCCGCCACCCGTAGGAGGCCGCGGAAGTCGCGCGGGTCCGGGGCCTCGAAGGCGGCGGTCATGGTGGCGTCGAGCCAACGCTTGTCGGCCAGGGCCGCCTCCCGGTGGGCGGCGATGATGCGGTCGAGGACGGTGGGCATCCGATCGATCGTACCGACCGCACCATCCCCGTGAGTCCCCGCCCGGCCTGGGAAGATCGACGTTCGTGCACGGGCTCGACGCGCTGGAGGGTGGTCCGTTCTCGACCATCCTCGCCGACCCCCCGTGGCGGTTCTCCCACCGCACCGGGAAGGTCTCGCCCGAATACCGCCGCCACGCCCGCTACGGCACCATGCGCACGCCCGCGATATGCGCCCTGCCGGTGGCGAACGCGGCCGCCCCCGACGCTCACCTCTACCTGTGGGTACCCAACGCCCTCCTCGCCGACGGCCTGGCGGTGATGGAGGCGTGGGGCTTCACCTACAAGGCCAACCTGGTGTGGCACAAGGTCCTGGCCGACGGGCGCAGCGACCGGCGGGGCGTGGGCTTCTACTTCCGCAACGTCACCGAGATGGTGCTCTTCGGGGTGCGGGGCAGCCTGCGCACCCTCGCCCCCGGCCGGCGCCAGGTAAACCTCATCGCCACCCGCAAGCGGGAGCACTCCCGCAAGCCGGAGCAGCTCTACGACCTGGTCGAGGCGTGCAGTCCGGGCCCCTACCTGGAGCTGTTCGCCCGTTACCCCCGCCTGGGCTGGACCGCCTGGGGCGACGAGGTGGGCCAGCTCACAGAACCCTCACATGAGGGAGCGCGACCATAGGGCGTGGCTGACGTCGGCACGATCGTGGTGGTGGAGGACGACCAGCACATCGCCGACCTGGTCGAGCTCTACCTGCGCCAGGAGGGATTCCGCGTCGTCCAGGCGGCCGACGGCCAGCGGGGGCTCGACGCGGTGCGCGACCAGCGGCCGCGGATGGTGATCCTCGACGTCGGCCTGCCCGCGATCGACGGGCTGGAGGTGTGCCGGCGGCTGCGGGCCGACAGCGACGTCCCGATCCTCATGCTCACCGCCCGCGACGGCGAGATCGACCGGGTCCTGGGCCTGGAGATGGGCGCCGACGATTACGTGGCCAAGCCCTTCTCGCCCCGGGAGCTGGTGGCCCGGGTGCGGGCGATCCTGCGTCGGGCCGACGGGGCCTCGGGGGCGGGCCGGGGGGACACTCCCGGCGTGCTGCCGGCGGGTGACGTGGAGGTCGACGTCGGCCGCCGGGAGGCGAGGGTGGACGGGGCCGTGGTCGCGCTGGCCACCCGCGAGTTCGACCTCCTCCGGTACCTGGCCGAGAACGCGGGGCTGGCCCTGTCCCGGCAGCAGATCCTCGACGCGGTGTGGGGTCCGGACTGGTACGGCGACGAGCGCACCATCGACGTCCACGTGGGCCAGCTGCGCAAGAAGCTGGGGCCCGGATTGCCCCTGGCGACGGTGTGGGGCGTCGGCTACCGCCTCGGATGACCGCGGCCCCCCTCCGAACCGGTGACGAAAAAGGGTCCCCACAGGGGCGGAAAGTGTCACCGGTTCGGAGCGGCGGGCGGGTCGCCAGCGAACCGGTGACGGTTCCGGTCCTGTGAAGGCCTTTTCCGTCACCGGTTCGGAGGGATGGGCACGGTGACCCGACGCCTCATCGTCACCATCGTGGCGGTGGTGGCCGCCGCCCTGGCCGTGGCCAGCATCGGGACGGTGGTGATCCTCCGGATCGAGGCCCGGGCCGCGGCCCGGACGGAGCTGCGGGACCAGGCGGTGCGGCTGGCATCGCGGGTGGAGACGGTGCAGGCGCCGGGGGCGCTGCCGGCGGTGGCCCGCGCCCTCCGCCTCGAAGGGGCCTCCATCCTCCGCATCGACCCCGACGGCCGCCTGCGGGGCGTCCCCCCGGCCGGGGTCACCCTGGCCGACCTCGACCCGGCCCGGCTCGGTGACGGCCGCACCGTCACCGGCGTGGCCCCGGGCGGGATCGCCTACGCCGCCGCCCCCGCCGAGCGGGCCGCCTCGACCGTGGTGGTCGTCCTCAGCCGGCAAGTGAGCACCGGGCGTCCCGTCCTCGGGCCGTGGTTCCTGGTGGCGGTGGTGGCCACCCTCGGCCTGGCCGCGCTCGTGGCCGGCAACCTCGCCCGCCGCCTCACCCGTCCGCTGCGGGAGGCCCAGGAGGCCACCCGGCGCATCGCCTCCGGCGACCTGGCCGTGCGGGTGACGGAGGACGAGGCCGACGGGGCCGAGCTGGCAGGACTGGCCCGGTCGATCAACGCCATGGCCGAGAGCCTGGAGCGGTCGCGAGGCATGGAGCGCCAGTTCCTGCTCTCGGTGTCGCACGACCTGCGGACGCCGCTCACGTCGATCCGGGGCTTCGGCGAGGCGTTGGCCGAGGGACGTGCCCCCGACCCGGCCCACGCGGGGGCGGTGATCACGGCCGAGGCCCGCCGGCTGGAGCGGCTGGTGGGCGACCTGCTCGAGCTGGCCAAGCTCGACGCCCGCCGCTTCTCCCTCGACATCCGGGCCACCGACGTGGCCGAGGTGGTGTCCGACACGACCGAGGGCTTCCGCCCGGCCGCGGAACGGGCGGGCGTGGTCCTCGCCGTCGACCTCGGCGCCGGCCCCCGGGGCCCGTTGGCGTCGGCCGATCCCGACCGGCTGGCCCAGGTGGTGGCCAACCTGGTGGAGAACGCCCTCAAGTTCGCGGCCACCCGCATCTCGGTCTCCGTGGTGGAGGGCGTCCGGATCGCCGTCGACGACGACGGGCTCGGCATCGCCGCCGACGACGTGGCCCACGTCTTCGAGCCCTTCTTCCAGTCGAGCCGGGCGCCGGCCCGCCAGGTGGGATCCGGCCTGGGGCTGGCGATCGTCGCCGAGTTGGCGGTGGCCATGGGGGGGTCGGTGCGGGCCGAGCCCCTGGCCGGCGGGGGCACGAGGGTGCTCGTCGCCCTCCAGCCGTGGCCGATACCCCCGCCGGTGGGTTAGGGCGTGGTGGTGGCGGGGACGGTGGGGGCGGGAGCCACGGGGGCGGGCACGCACGCCGGGAGCACCAGGGCCGACGAGAGGTTGCCGACCAGGATGGAGGCCGGGAACTGGCCCGGCAGGAGGCACCGGACCTGCCACGCGACCGCACCGGTGCCGTCGGTGACGGGGATGGGCACCGACTCCAGACTGAAGCCCGACGGCAGGCTGAGCTGGACCCGGATCCCGGGACGAGGGGTGAGCACGACGTTTCCACTGGCGTCGACCGTCCCGCTCCCGAAGCGGACGACCAGCAGCGCCGGGAATCCCGCCACCGGTGGGTTGGGGTCGATGCTGGCGGTGACGGAGTTGGTGCCCACTTCCATGAGATTGGTGGTGAGCGACTTGGTCTCGTCGGCGGCCAGGAAGAACACGTCGGCGGCCGTCTGGGCCAGGTCGGGCGGGCGGAAGATGGTGACCCGGTAGGAGCCGCCGAGGATGGCGTCGATCGACCAGGTTCCGGCCGCGGTGCGGGCCTCGGCCGTCGCCACCGCCGACCCCACGAAGCGCTCGATCCTCACCACCGCCCCGGTCACCGGGCCCGCGGGCCCGTTGACGACGCCGACGATGCGGGCCGAGCCCGGTCCCATTGCGGTCGACAGGCTGGTGACCGTGCGGGGACTGCCGCGGGGCACCGTGGTCTCCGGGACCGCCTCGGTGACCGGCGGGGCGGTGGTGACCTCGATGACGGCCGTGGTCGGTGTCGTGGTCGGCGCCGGCTTGTCGTCGGAGCCTCCCCCGCACGCGCCCGCCACCAGGGCGGCGGTCACCAGGAGGACGAGTCGGCGCACAGGGCGTCTCAGGGCACGAGGGGGAGGGCGAGGACCTGGGCCGGGGTCGTGCCGCCGTCCCAACGGAGCTCGACCTCCGCCGGCGGCTCCACCGCCCGCCGCACGTAGGCGAGGGCCACCATCGCCGCCCGCCACTCCGACCGGGCCACGCTCGTGACCACGCCCACCTCCTTGTCCCCGGCATGGATGGTGGCGCCCGCCGGGGGCACCACGTCGCCGGAGACCACGACGCCCCGCAGGCGGCGGGGGACGTTGCCGCCCCGGGAGTCGATCCGGGCGACCAGTTCCTGTCCCGTGTAGCAGCCCTTGTCGAACGCCACCGAGCGCTCGACCACGCCGGCCTCGGCGGGGATGGTGGACTCGTCGAGCTCGCGTCCCATCACCGGCACCCCCGCCTCGATGCGGGCCACCTCGTAGTCGTCCACCGAGACCGTCGGGACGCCGTCGGGCGCCTCCACCTCGGCCGCGGGGCCGACGATGTCGACGCCGGGGAGGCCGGGCCAGTCGGCGGGCAGTCCCCCTTCGGGCACCGCCTCGTGGGCGCCCGGACCCCGCACGGCCAGGCACTTCCAGCCCTCGATCACCTCGATGTCGGCCTTCACCCGCAGCTTGAACCGGTTGAGGCGCTCGACCACGGCCGGCGCCCACCCCCCGTCGGTGTCGAGGACGTACTCCTCGGCTCCGGTGCGGGTGAAGCGGAGGAGGGCGACGACCTTGCCCTGGGGGTGGAGGAGCAGGGTCCACGCCGAGGTCCCGACGGGGACGTCGACCTGCTGCGACAGCTGGCCCTGGAGGAACTTCATGGCGTCGGGTCCCGCCACCCGGACGAAGTCGCGGGGCAACTCGACCACACCCACCGTCTGGTGGAGGTCGACGGCCGTGTCGGACATGTCAGGCACCGGCGGCCACCTGTCTCGAAGCCCGCATCCGGCGGGCGGCGGGGACGGCTGCGAGCAGTGCGGCCGCCTTGTTGTGGCACTCGTCGTCCTCGGCCCCGGGGTCGCTGTCGGCCACGATGCCCGCCCCCGCCTGCACCGACGCCCGCCCGTCGGCCCCCACGAACATGGTCCGGATGGAGATGGCGGTGTCGAGGTTGCCGGAGAAGTCGAGGTAGCCGACGACGCCCGCGTAGGGGCCCCGCTTGGTTGGCTCCAGGGTGTCGATGATCTCCATGGCCCGCACCTTGGGCGCGCCCGACACGGTGCCCGCGGGCAGCGTCGCCCGCAGCACGTCGATCGGCCCCTTGCCCGACGCCAGCCGCCCCGACACCTGCGACGTGAGGTGCATCACGTGGGAGTAGCGCTCCAGGGTCATCAGCTCGTCGACCTTCTCGGTGCCGAAGGTGACCACCCGGCCCACGTCGTTGCGGGCCAGGTCGACCAGCATGATGTGCTCGGCCACCTCCTTGGGGTGCTCCCGCAGCTCGCCCCCGAGGCGGCGGTCCTCCTCCGGCGTGGCTCCCCGGCGGCGGGTGCCGGCGATCGGGCGGGACACGACCACGCCGTCGCGCAGCTGCACCATGGGCTCGGGGGACGAGCCGACCACGGTGATGGCCGGGTGGCGCAGGAAGTACATGTAGGGGCTGGGGTTGACCTGGCGCAGCACCCGGTAGACGTCGAACGGGTCGGCGCCCAGGTCGAGGTCGAAGCGTTGGGAGAGCACCACCTGGAAGATGTCGCCGGCCAGGATGTGCTCCTTGGCCACCTCCACCGCGCCGGTGTAGGCCCGCCGCCCCACCACCGACCGCACCTCAGGCAGGGGGTCGGTCGGGTTGGGGGGAGTGGCCGGCGTGTACGGCAGGGCCCGGCCGAGGTCGTCGGCCATCGTCTGGAGGCGGACCTGGGCCTCGTCGTACAGCCGGTCGAGGGCCTCGACGTCGAGGGCGGTGCCGGCCGCCACCCGGACGTTCTCGATGAGCACCACCCGCTGGCGCCAGTGGTCGAAGGCGGCGACGTGCCCGATCACCGACAGCACGGCGTCGGGGTGGCCGAGGTCGTCGGGCGGCGGCGACGGCAGGTGCTCGACCTCCCGCACCACGTCGTAGCCGAGGAAGCCGACCACACCGCCGTGGAGCGGAGGCAGGTCGGGCAGCACCGGCGAGCGGTAGACGTCGAGCAGGCCCTCCACCGCGGCCAGCACGCCCCGGTCGAGGGGGACGCCCGCCGGCACCACCCCGTCGGCCTCGATCCGCCCGTTGCGGGCCACCAGGGTGACGGACGGGTCGCGACCAACGAACGAGAACCGCCCCCAGGTGTCGCCGTGCTCCACCGACTCCAACAGGAAGCTCGGGGCGGCGTCGGGACCGTCGCCGGCGAGCTTGAGGTAGGCCGCCACCGGCGTCTCCAGGTCGGACACCAGCTCCCGCCACACGGGCACCACCGTGTGCCCTGCGGCCAGGGACCGGAAGTCGTCCCGGCTGAGATCCACTACTTCTCGGGGGACGGGTCGGTGCCGAAGCGCCGGTAGAAGCAGGTGCGCTCGCCGGTGTGGCAGGCACCCCGGCCCTCCTGCTCGACCACCAGGAGCAGGGTGTCGCCGTCGCAGTCGTAGTACGCCTCCCGCACGAACTGGCGGTCGCCCGAGGTCTCGCCCTTGCACCAGAACTCCTGGCGGGACCGGCTCCAGAACCAGGTGCGGCCCGTCTCCAGGGTGCGGCGGAGGGATTCCTCGTTCATCCAGGCCAGCATGAGGACGGCGCCGGTGGCCTGCTCCTGGACGATCGCCGGAACCAGGCCCTCGGCGTTGAAGGAGACGGCGGCCAGGTCGGAGTCGACGAGGGTGAGGGGTGTGGCGGTGGGCACCCGGCCATCGTACCGGCGGCCCGGACCCGAGCGACCTTGACCTGCACGGGATCTCCATAGGGCGCACGGGACTCCGCCACATCCGGTCCGTATCCTTCGGTAGGTGCAACAGCGGACGGTCGTGGTCATCGAGGACGAGGCTTCCATCGCGTCGGCGGTGGCGGCCCGGCTGCGCAGCGAGGGCTTCCGGGTGGAGGTGGCGGCCGACGGCCCGTCCGGCGTCGAGATGTGCGCCGCTCTCCGCCCCGACCTGGTCGTGCTCGACCTCATGCTCCCCGGCCTCGACGGGCTCGAGGTGTGCCGCCAGGTGCAGCGCGACCGCCCGGTGCCGGTGGTGATGCTCACCGCCCGCGACTCGGAGACCGACATCCTGGTCGGGCTGGCAGTGGGCGCCGACGACTACGTCACCAAGCCCTTCTCCCCCCGGGAACTGGTGGCCCGGGTCCACACCGTGCTGCGGCGGGCGGAGAGGGCGCTGGTGTACCCGGGCACGATCGTGCGGGTCGGCGACCTCGAGATCGATCCCGCCTCCCGCCGGGTCCGCAAGGGCGCCGACGAGATCCACCTCACGCCCACCGAGTTCGACCTGCTGGCCTGGATGGCCGCCCACCGGGGGACGGTGCACACCCGCGACCAGCTCCTGGCCCAGGTGTGGGGCTACCGGGACGGGTCGGGCGCCCGCACCGTCGACTCCCACGTGCGGGCCCTGCGCCGCAAGCTCGGGCCGGAGGTCGTGCGCACCGTCCACGGGGTCGGCTACGGGCTGGAGGACCGCGCCTCGTGAAGGTCACCGGCCAATGCATCAGATGAGGCCGCTCGACCCCCTGAAGTCGATCAAGATGAAGCTGGGGGCGGTGATCGTGGCCGCGGTGGCGGTGACGGTGCTGGTCGTGTCGGTGGGGCAGGGGGCGGGCATGTCGGCCGTGGCCAGCGCCCTGCTGGCGGGTGCGTTGGCCCTGAGCCTGGTCCAGATCCTGGCCCGGGGGATGACGTCGCCCCTGCGGGAGATGGCCTCCGCGGCCCGGGCCATGGCCAAGGGCGACTACGGCCGGCGGGTGACGGCCACCTCCCGCGACGAGGTGGGTGAGCTGGCCCGGGCCTTCAACGCCATGGCCGTGCAGCTGGCCGAGGTCGACCGGGTGCGGCGGGACCTGGTGGCCAACGTGTCCCACGAGCTGCGCACGCCCATCACCGCCCTGCGGGCCAACCTGGAGAACCTGGTCGACGGGGTGGAGCCGGCCGACGCCGACACGTTGCGCACCATGCTCCGCCAGACCGAGCGCCTGGGCGGGCTGGTGGCCCAGCTCCTCGACCTGTCCCGCCTGGAGTCGGGGTCGGTCCCGCTGCAACGCCAGCCGTTCGCGGTGGAGGCGGTGCTGGAGGACGCGGCGTCGGAGTCCCGCCTCCATGCGCCCGGGGTGGAGGTGTCGGTGCTGGTCGAGGCGCCCGACCCGGTGGCCGACGGCGACCCCGCCCGCGTCCACCAGGTGGTGGCCAACCTGCTCGACAACGCCGTGCGCTACTCCCCCGCGGGCGGCACCGTCGAGCTGTCGGCCCGCCGGGGCAAGGGCACCGTCACCATCGAGGTCCGCGACCACGGCCCCGGGATCAGCGACGAGGACTCCTCCCGGGTCTTCGAGCGCTTCTACCGGGCCGACGCGTCCCGGTCGTCGGGCCACGGGGGGGCGGGCCTCGGCCTGGCCATCGCCCGGTGGATCGTCGACCTCCACGGGGGCGAGATCCGGGCCGAACGGGCCCAGCCCACCGGCTGCCGCATGGTGGTCGTCCTCCCCGCGGGCCGGCTGTGACCGGCGGCGCCCCCCTCTCTGGAGCGAAAACGACAGCCACGGTCGCTTTTGCACCACAAAGCCGAACCCGGATCGAGGTCCCGTCATGAACACGCTCGAGGAACTGCACGACAGCCTGGCCGTGCGCCGGCCGGCCGACGGGGCCACCCTGGCCGTGGTCGGGGCGGCGGCGGTGCTGACCGACGTCGCCGTGCGCTCGCGGCCTCGACGGGCTGGCCGGCGCCCTGCTGGTGGCCGTGGTGGCCGGCGGGCTGGTGCTGAGCGGCCGGGTGGCCAACCCCCAGGCCCGGGCCCTGGCCGCGGCGGCCATTGCCTTCGGCGTCTGCCTGGCCGCCCGTACCAGCCCGTGGCTGCTCCCCTTCGACGTGCTCGCGGTCGGGGGGCTGTTGGTGCTGGCGGCGTCGTTCGCCTCCGGGGGCAGCGTCCTCGACCTCACCGTGCCCGCCGCGGTCACCCGGGCAATCCACGCGGTGGCCCACGGGCTCACCGCACCCGCCTTCCTGGTGGCCGGCCGGGGCCGGGTGACGTCCCGGCGGGCGGCGGCCACCGCCCGGGGCCTGGTGCTGGCCGTCCCCCTCCTCCTGGTGCTGGGCGTGCTCCTGGCCGAGGCCGACGCCGTCTTCGCCGGCTTCTTCTCCGGCTGGGACCTGCTGACCCCCGTCGAGCACGGTGTGCTGCTGATCATCGGGGCGTGGGGCATGGCCGGTCTCCTTCGGTTGGCCTCGGCCGCGCCGGCACCGGCGCTGCCCCGCGTCGGCCTCCGGCTCGGCCGCACCGAGGCCACCATCGTGCTGGCCTCGGTGGTGGCGCTGTTCGCCGCCTTCGCCGTGGCCCAGCTGGTGGCCGCGTCCGAGGGCGGTCGCCACGTGATCGAGACCGCCGGCCTCACCTACGCCGAGTACGCCCGCACCGGGTTCTTCCAGCTGCTCGCGGTGGCCGCCATCACCCTGGCCGTGCTGCTCGGGCTGCGGGGGGCCACCGACCTGTCCGAACCCGCCGCCCGCCGCCGGTTCACCGTGTTGGCGGAGGCGGCGGTGGCGCTGACCCTCGTGATCGTGGTGGTCGCCGTCGCCCGCCTCGGCCTCTACGAGGACGCCTTCGGCCTGACCATGCTGCGGCTGTACAGCAAGGTGTTCGCCGTCTGGATCGGCGTCGTGTTCGTCCTGCTGGCCCTCGACCTGGCCGGCCTCGGCCGGCGCCGGACGTGGCTGCCGTCGACGGCGGTGGCCGCCGGCCTGGTCGCCCTGTTCGCCCTCAACGTGGTCAACCCGGAGGCGGTGGTGGTCCGCCACAACGTGGCCTTCGCCGAGCGCAGCGGGCGGTTCGACCCGGTGTACCTCACCGATCTGTCCGACGACGCCGTCCCTGCCCTGGTCGACGCCCTCCCCCGCCTCGACCCGGAGGCCCGCCGGATGGTGCTGGCCCGGGTGTGCACCATGGGGTCCGCCGGCCAACCGGCCCGGTCGTGGTGGTCGTTCAACGGCGCCCGGGACGCGGCCGTCGAGGCCCGCAACCAGGTGTGCGCCGCTCCCGGCCCCCGGGTGCCCTAGGAGGCGGACAGCTCCAACGCGACCGGAACGTCCCCCGGGGCTATCCGGCGGTGCTGCCGTTGCCGGTAGAGGGCGGCGTCGGCCCGGGCGACGAGGTCCTCGGACGAGTCGCCCGGCCGCAGCTCGGCGATGCCGATCGTCACCGACCCGTGCTCGGGAGCCTGGGCCAGGGCCTGGTTCACGCCTGCGAGGCGCTTGGTGGCGGCGGCGGTGCTCAGGCCGGGGACCACGCAGACGAACTCGTCGCCGCCGTAGCGGATGATCACGTCGTAGGAGCGGAGGGTCGCCCGGATGGTGGCCGCGACCTCGACCAGCATCCGGTCACCGGCCGCGTGGCCCGGTCCGGTCGCCCGTCGACCATGAACTGCGACAGGAGGCCGGCGGCGTCGACGGCCACGAAGCGACCCTCGTCGATGGCGGTGTCGAGGTCGATCCCGGCGGCCCGGAAGGAGGCGTCGAAAGGTGTCGGTGGACGGGTGTCGCCACGATCACGGTGGCGTCGCCGGCGAGGAGGGAGGGCGCCAACGTGGCGCAGACGGTGCTGACGAGGAACGCCTCCGTGTCGTAGAACCCGACGACATGGTCGCCACGGCCCTTGGCCCCGGTGTCGGCCAGGCTCGGAGGGTCCGCTACCCCTCTTTGTCGACCCGTCGCCGCCGCAACTGGAGCGCGGCGTGGGGCCGCGCTCCAGTTGGCACCCGCGTCAGCCCACCCGGCGGCGGGCGGTGACCACGGCCAACCCCACGAACACGGCGGCCACCAGCAGCGGCCACCACAGGGAGTGGGGGTCGTTGGTCGACCCCAGCCACGACTGACGGAGGCCGCCCACCAGGTGGCTGAGGGGCAGGACGTCGGAGATCGTCCGCATGGCCCCGGTCATGACGGCCCGGGGCGGGCCGCCGCCGCCGAGGAGGAGCATCGGGACGAAGACGAGGTTGCCGAGGGCGTTGGCCGACCGTCCCGACGGGAGGAGCGACCCGAGGGCGACGCCGATGGCGACGAAACAGGCCAGCCCGGCCACGTACCAGCCGAGGACGCCGACGGGGTCGGCCGGCATGCGCAGGCCGTAGATGGCGGCCCCCGCCACCAGCACCGTCGCCGCCGCCACCGTGCCCAGCACCGCCCCCAGGAGGACCTCCGACGTCACCAGCACGCCCGCGCTCAGGCCCGACGACCGGAACCGCCGCAGCACTCCCAGCTCCCGGTGGGTCGCCATGTGCACCGGGACGGTGATGAGGCCCATGGCGGCCAGGACGACACCGACGTAGCCGGCCAGGTAGTGCTGGCTGGGCGCCACCCCGGCGAACTCGGGATCGGGGGCCTGGCCGAAGACGCCTGCCAGGACGAGCACGGTGCCGAGCGGGAAGCCGATGAGGGCGACGGCCACCATCGGCTCCCGGAGGACGAGCCGCAGCTCGGCCCCGGTGAGGCGTAGCACGGAGCGCAGGCGGGGCGGGCGCCCCCCGGGGGCGTTGCCGACAGTCGCGGGGGCAGTGGGTTGGACGAGGGCGGTCATGACGAGGCCTCCTGGGTGAGGGCCCTGGCTGTGAGGGCCCTGGCTGTGAGGGCCCTGGCTGTGAGGGCAATGAAGCGGTCTTCGAGCGAGGGGCGGTGGGCCCGGAGGTCGAGCGGCGGGCGGCCGAGGACGACCAGGCGGGCGCCGACGTGGGCCAGCACCGGGCCCGTGCCGGTCACCCGGACCTCGGGGCCGTGGCGGTCGACCCGGGTGACGCCGGGCAGGCGGCGGAGGGTGGAGACGTCGAGGTCGGCGTCGGTGAACGTCACCGTCGTGGTGCCCCCCAGCTCGGCGACGATCGACGCCGGCGTGCCGTCGGCCACCACCTGTCCCCGGTCGAGGACGACGATGTGGTCGCACAGGCGCTCGGCCTCCTCCACGTCGTGGGTGACGAGGACGACGGTGGTGCCGCGGTCGCGGACCCGGCGGACCACGTCCCACGTGCGCCGACGGCCGACCGGATCGAGGTTCTGGGTGAGCTCGTCGAGGAAGACGAGCCGAGGCCGGCCGACGAGGGCCAGGGCCACGAACAGGCGCTGGCGCTGCCCACCCGACAGCCCGCCGAACGGCCGTCGCCACAAGTCGTCCAGCTGCCACTCCCGGGCCAGCTCGACGAGGGGGCGGGGCGACGGGTGGAGCGAGGCGAACAGCCGCAGCGCCTCCCCCACCCGCATGCGCTCGGGCAGGGCCGCGTCCTGGAGTTGGGCGCCGACGATGCGGCGGAGGCGGTCGCCGGCCGTGGACGGGTCGAGGCCGAGGACCGAGATCTCCCCGCCGTCGGCCCGGCGCAGACCCTGGAGGATCTCGACGGTGGTCGTCTTCCCCGCCCCGTTGGTGCCCAGGAGGCCGAACAGCTCGCCTTCCCGGACGGTGAAGGAGATGCCGCCGAGCACCTCGGTGGACCCGTAGCGCTTCCGGAGGTGGCGGACCTCGATGACGGGGCCGTCGCCCAGCCCGAGGCGCTCGGGGGATGGTGAGAGTGTCGTCGTGGACATGCGGCCATCGTGCGCCCACCACCCCCTGGGGCGCATCGGGCCAGGGTCGCTACGTCGTCTCCGCCCCCGGTCGGGGTTCGACGATCCCGTGGTCGTAGGCGAAGACGATGGCCGCGGCCCGGTCGCGAACGCCCAGCTTGGAGAAGATGGCCCCCACGTGGGTCTTGACGGTGGCCTCGCTCACGAACAGCGACGCCCCGATCTCGGTGTTGGTCGCGCCCCGGGCCATGTGGCGGAGGACGTCGTGCTCCCGGTCGGTGAGCTGCTCGGCCCGGGCCGCCTCCACCAGCCGGGGCCGTACGTTCGTCCGGAACGCCTGGAGCACCCGGGGCGCGACCTTCGGGTCGAGCCAGGCGGCCCCGCCGGCGACGGCCCGGGCCGCGGCCAGCAGGTCCTCGGCCGAGGCGTCCTTGAGGATGAACCCGGCCGCGCCCGCGTCGAGGGCCCCCCACAGGGCGTCGTCGTCGTCGAACGTGGTCAGGACGAGGATCGGGGGCTCGTCCGCCACCGCCCGCAGGCGGCGGGTGGCCTCCACCCCGTCGACCCGGCGCATGCGCACGTCGAGCAGGACCAGGTCGGGCCGGTGGCGGGCGACGGCGTCGACCACCTGGTCGCCGTCGTCGCACTCCTCGACCACGGCGAAGCCGTCGTCCGGCCCCAGGATGCGAGCCACCCCCGCCCGCACCACCGCCTGGTCGTCGACGATCACGACCCTGATCACGGGGCGTCCACCACCACTGAAGGTAGGCGGGCGTCGACCCGCCACCCGTCGGCCGTGGGTCCCGCGTCGAGATCGCCGCCCAGGGCCCGGGCCCGCTCCCGCATCCCGACCAGCCCGAAGTGGCCGTCGTTCGGATCGGGCGGCGCGCCGGGACGGCCGCGGTCGGCCACGACCAGGCGCACCTCGCGTGCGTCGACCGCCACGGCCAGCTCCACCCGGTTCTCCGGAGCGTGGCGGGCGACGTTGGCCAGTGCCTCCCGAGCGATGCGGTGGAGGGCGGTTCCCACTGCTCCCTCCAGCGCTGCGACCTGCTCGGGGACGGTGGCGTCGACCCGGAGCCCGGCCCGCTGGTATTCGTCGACCAGGCCGGCGAGGTCGGCCGCCCCGGCCAGGGACGGGTCGGTCCCCCGCTCGTGGGTGCGCAGGGCGGCCACCGTCGCCCGGATCTGGTCGAGGCTCGACCGGCCCACCGACTCCGCGTCGCGCAAGGCCCGCTCGGCCTCGTCGACGTCGCGGCGCAGCACATGGCGGGCCCCGGTGACGTGCAGGAGCATGGCTGCCAGGGTGTGGCCGGCCAGGTCGTGCAGCTCCCGGGCGATGCGGCGCCGTTCTTCGGCCACCGCCTGCTCGGCCAGCGCCCGCCGGGCCCGCCCGAGCTGCTCGATCAGGTCCTGCTTGCGGCGCAGCTCCCGGCCCATGGCGAAGGTGAACACCGCGGCCGCGGCCCACGGCGTCCAGTTGATGCCCGAATCGGGCGCGAAGACGTCGGCGATCAGCCACGGGGTGACGGCGGTGACGGCGAGGAGCACGACCGCCCTGGTCAGCGACCGGAGGTGCCACGCCGCGTAGAGGAGCATCACCACCGGCAGGAACTGGGCCGCCTCGAGGTCGCCGTCGCCGGTGGCCACGGCGAGCGCGACCGACCCGACCACGACCGCCCCGAACACCTCCGCCGGCATGCGGGACCACAGGGCTCGGACCACGAAGGCCGCGACCGCGGGGACGAGCAGGAGCAGGGCGGCGCCCGAGCCGGGGTCGGTGAGCTGGGCGATGGCGGAGATGGCGACCGCGCTGCCCACGAGGAACCACCGCTGGTCGGACCCCGTCGGCACCTCCGGCCGCCACAGGTCCGCTCGCCACCGGCTCGACCAGTCCATCGAATCGAGGCTAGGGCGGCGCTCGGCGGACGTCATCGGCCCGGGGACGGAACGACGTCCTCCCAGGGGCGGAGTTGCGAGGGGCGGCTTCGGTTCGGATCGTCCGTAGCGGGGTGATCTGACCGAAAGCGGCCGATTCACCCCGATTCGGCTGCGCCGAACCGTGGCCTACGCAGGGCGGACGGTGACGCCTCTCGACCGGAGGTGGTCCTTGGCCTCCCGGACGGTGTGCTCGCCGAAGTGGAAGATCGACGCGGCCAGGACCGCGTCGGCGCCGCCGGCGAGGGCGCCGTCGGCCAGGTGGTCGAGGGTGCCGACGCCGCCGCTGGCGATCACGGGGACGCCGCAGTTGTCGGACACCGTCCGGGTGAGCTCGAGGTCGAAGCCCTCGCGGGTGCCGTCGCGGTCCATCGACGTGAGGAGGATCTCGCCCGCGCCCCGGGCCACGCACTCCTCGGCCCAGGCGACGGCGTCGCGGCCGGTGGGCGTCCGTCCGCCGTGGGTGAAGACCTCCCACCCGGAACCCTCTGACTCGGGCCGGCGGCGGGCGTCGATGGCCACCACCACGCACTGGCTGCCGAACTCCGCCGCCAGGGCGGTCACCAGCTCGGGCCGGTCGACGGCGGCGGTGTTGACCCCCACCTTGTCGGCCCCCGCCCGCAGCAGGGCCCGGGCGTCGTCGGGGGTGCGGATGCCGCCGCCGACGGTGAAGGGGATGAACACCGTCTCTGCGGTGCGGCGGGCGACCTCGACCATGGTGTGGCGGTGGTCGGAGGAGGCGGTGATGTCGAGGAAGACAATCTCGTCGGCCCCCTCGGCGTCGTAGCGGGCGGCCAGCTCGGCCGGGTCACCGGCGTCGCGGAGGTTGACGAAGTTGACGCCCTTGACCACCCGGCCGGCGTCGACGTCGAGGCACGGGATCACCCGGACGCTGCGCACGCGGCCATCGCCTCCTCCACCGTGAACAGCCCGTCGTGGAGGGCCTTGCCCACGATCGCCCCCGCCAGCCGACGCCCCCCGACTTCGAGCGTGGCCAGGGCGACCAGATCCGCCGCCGAACCCACCCCGCCGGATGCGATCACGTCGACCGCGGTCGCCTCGAGCACCGCGGCCAGGCCGTCGAGGTCGGGGCCGGCGAAGGTGCCGTCACGGGCGATCTCGGTGACGACGAAGGCGGCCACGCCACAGTCCTCGAAGCGGGCCAGGAGGTCGAAGAGGTCGACGCCCGAGCCCTCCAGCCAGCCCCGGACAGCCGCCACCCGGCCCCGCACGTCGATCCCCACCGCCACCTGGTGGTGGGTGGCCAGGTCGCGCACCAGCTGCGGGTTCTCGACCGCGGCCGTCCCGATCACCACCCGGTGGGCGCCGGCCTCAAGGAGGGCCTCGGCCGACGCCTGGTCGCGCACCCCCCCGCCGGACTGGATGCGCGCCGCCCCGCCGACCGCGGCGGCGATCGCCGCGATCACGGGCCGGTTCTCGGGAGTGCCGGTGCGGGCCGCGTCCAGGTCGACCAGATGGATCCACGGGGCGCCGGCGGCGACGAACTCCAAGGCCACGGTCACCGGGTCCGTGCCGTACGCCGTCTCCTGGGAGAAATCACCCTGGTAGAGACGGACCGTACGACCGGCCCGGAGGTCAATCGCCGGGTACAGATCCAACGAAGTTGGCCAGGATGCGCAGCCCGGCCGCCCCCGACTTCTCGGGGTGGAACTGGGTGGCCCACAGCCGTCCCCGGCGGACGGCGGCCGTCACCGGGCCCCCGTAATCGCAGGTGGCGACCACGTCGGCCGTCGGCTCGGGGGCGTAGGAGTGGACGAAGTAGACCCACAGCGGGTCGTCGAGGCCGTCGAACAGCGGCGCCCCGGCCGGCGTGCGGTCGAGCACGTTCCACTGCATCTGCGGCCGCTTGACCCCGTCGGGCAGGAGCCGCACCGTGCCCGGCAGCACGCCCATGCCCTTGACGTCGGGGTCCTCCTCCGAGCCCTCGTAGAGCATCTGCATGCCGACACAGATGCCGAGGAACGGCGTGCCCGCCTCGATCGCCTCCCGGGCCACGTCCTCCAGGCCCGCCTCCCGCAGCGCCCCCATGCACCGCCCGAAGTGGCCCACGCCGGGGAGCACGACCGCCTCCGCCGCCCGCACCACGGCCACGTCGTCGGTGAGGACGGCGTCGGCCCCCACCCGCTGCAACGCCTTCTGGGCCGACCGCAGGTTGCCGATCCCGTAGTCGAGGACGGCGATCATGCCGCGCGGCCCGGCCCAACTGGTGACGAAAAGTGGGGTCCCGGCCCCGCTTTTCGTCACCAGTTCGCCTTGGGTCACAGCGAGCCCTTGGTGGACGGCACTCCCCCGCCCTCGATCCGCACCGCGTCGCGCAGGGCCCGGGCCACGCCCTTGAACGACGCCTCCAGGATGTGGTGGTTGTTCTTGCCGCTGCGCATGCGCAGGTGGAGGGTGATGGCGGCCGACGTGACGAACGCCCGCCAGAACTCCTCCGCCAGCTGCGGGTCGAACGGCGGCGTGCCCAGGGCGTCGCCCCCCGGCTCCACCTCGTAGCAGCAGGAAGGGCCGGCCGGACAGGTCGAGGGCGACCTCGATCAGGGCCTCGTCGAGGGGCACCGAGATCGACGCGAACCGGCGCACACCTGCCTTGTCGCCCAGGGCGTCGCGCAGGCACTCGCCGAGGGCGATGCCGACGTCCTCCACCGTGTGGTGGGTGTCGACGTCGAGGTCGCCGCTCGCCTTGAGGTCGAGGTCGAAGCCGGCGTGGCGGCCGAGCTGGGAGATCATGTGGTCGAAGAAGGGCACGCCCGTGGCCACGCTCGTCTCGCCCGACCCGTCGAGGTCGAGGCGGATCTCGATCGACGTCTCCTTGGTGACCCGCGACCGGGTGGCGACTCGTGTACCGGCCATCTAGCCGAGGACCTCCTGTAGGGCGGAAAGAAAGGCGTCGTCCTCGTCGGGGGTGCCGACGGTGACCCGCAGGCAGCCGCCCAGGCGGGGCCACGACGAGCAGTCGCGCACCAGCACCGAACGCTCCACCAACCCCTTCCAGACGGCGGCACCGTCGAGCGCGAGCGGTCGGAACAGCACGAAGTTGGCCCCCGACGGCCACACCTCGACCGGCAGCAGGCGGAGGCCGGCCAGCAGCCGCTCCCGCTCCACCACCACCGCCGCCACCCGGGCCTCCATCTCGGCCTGGAAACGCAGGGCCAGGCGGCCTGCGATCTGGCTGGCGGCGTCGAGGTGGTAGGGCAGGACCACCCGCTCGAGCTGGGCCACCACGTCGGCCGGACCGATCAGGTACCCCATCCGGCAGCCGGCCATCGACCACGTCTTGGAGAACGTGCGGGTGACGACCAGGGGCCGATCGTCGGCCAGGAGCGACATCGACGACCACGAGGCGAACTGGGCGTAGGCCTCGTCGACGACGACCAGTCCCGGCGCCAGGGCCAGCACCTCCTCCACCGCCTCCCGGGGCTCGACCAGGCCGGTGGGGTTGTTGGGCGACGTCAGGAACGTGATCGACGGGTCGGCCTCCGCCAGCACTCGCCGCACCTCGTCGAAATCGAGGGTGAAGTCGGCCGCCCGCTCCCCCACGGCCACGCCGGTGCCGGTGATGCGGGCGATGTGGGAGTGGAGGGCGTAGGTGGGCTCGAAGACGGCCACCGTGCGCCCGTGGCCGCCGTAGGCCAGGCACGTGGCCTGGAGGACCTCGTTGGACCCCTTCCCCACCAGGACCTGGTCGGGACCGACTCCGTGCAGCTCGCCGATGGCCGTGCGCAGGGCCCGCGCCTGGCGGTCGGGGTAGCGGTGGAACGGCACCCCGGCCAGCTCCTCCAAAAACGCGTCCCGCCACGCGGGCGGCGGCGGGTAGGGAGACTCGTTGGTGTTGAGGCGGACGTCGACCGTCACCTGGGCCGAGTGGTATCCCTCCAGGTCGGAGAGGTCGTCCCTGACTCTGATTGGCCGCACGGAGAGGGCCATCAGCTGCGACCCAACCGCATCTGGACCGAGAGGGCGTGGGCGTCGAGCCCCTCGGCCCGGGCCAGGGTGGCCACCGCCGGCGCCACCGCGGTGAGCGCCACCTGATCGAGGGTGATGGCGTGGATGGTGCGGACGAAGTCGGCCACCTGCAGCCCGCCGGCGAAGCGGGCGGAGCCGAACGTGGGCAGCACGTGGCTGGGCCCGGCCAGGTAGTCGCCCACCGACGCCGGCGCCCACGGCCCGGTGAACACGGCCCCCGCGTGGCGGACACCGGCCAGCATCCGCTCCGCCCCGTCGCACATCAGCTCCAGGTGCTCGGGGGCGATGGCGTTGGCCACCTCCAGGGCGGCCTCGGGCCCGTCGACCAGCACCGCGTAGCCGCCGCCGGCCAGGGTGGACTCGATCTCCGACCGCCGCAGCGACGCCTTCACCAGCCGTTCGACCTCGGCGGTGACGGCCTCGGCCACCGCCTCCTCCCACGTCACCAGCCAGGCCAGCCCGTCGGGGCCGTGCTCGGCCTGCACCACCACGTCGACCGCGGCCCACGACGGGGGCACCGAGCCGTCGGCGATGACGACAACCTCGGACGGGCCCGCGAATGCCGCGGGCACCCCGACCACCCCCTCCGCCGCCACCTCCCGCTTGGCGATGGCCACGTAGACGTTGCCCGGCCCCACGATCACGTCGACCGCGGGGACCGAGTCGGTGCCGTAGGCCATCGCCCCCACCGCCTGGGCCCCGCCGATGCGGTAGACCTCGTCGACCCCCGCGATCGCGGCCGCGGCCAGCGTGGGCCCGAACACCCGGCCGTCGGGACCCGGCGGCACGCACAGCACCACCTCGGCCACGCCCGCCACCCGGGCCGGGATGGCGGTCATGAGCACGGTGGACGGGTAACCGGCCCGGCCCCCGGGCACGTAGGCGCCGGCCCGGTCGACCGCCCGCCGCAGCTCCCGGACCACCACGCCGTTGCGCTCGTGGCGGCCCTCGGGCTGCACCTGGTGGCGGTGGTAGGCCTCCACCGAGTCGGCCGCCTCCTCGAGCGCGGCGCGCAACGCGGGCGAGATGGCGTCGAGGGCGGCGGCCAACTCCGAGGCCGGCACCCGCAGGTCGTCGAGGACCACCCGGTCGTAACGCTCGGTGTACTCCCGGACCGCGGCGTCGCCCCGCTTGCGCACCTCGGCCAGGATCTCCCGCACCGCGTCGACCGGCGCGGCTCCGCCCTGGTCGGGCCGGGGCAGGCGCGACCGGAGCCCAGGCCCGGTAGCGCCCCGCAGGTCGAGCCGAGCGAGGATGGGCCGGGAAAGCATGAGCCGATCGTACCGGCGCCTCGCGGTGGCTCCCTTCTCATTCATGCGGGCTCAATGATGGGAGGGGATTGGGATAGGAAGGAGGCAATGCCCGACCCGTCGCCGACCTCACCGGCTCCCGAGCTGTCGTCGATCACCACCGCCCTGAGCGAGATCACCCGCCGGGTCACCAGCATCGCCGAGCGGTCGCAGGGCACCGAGCTCGACTGGCTGTCGTCGACGCTCTTCGACGTGGAGCGGGCGCTGGTCGACGCCACCCGCCGGCTCTCGTCGGCCACCACCGCCCTGCGCAATCGCGGCTGAGGGCGGGCGCGACTGACGGCGCCCCGAAGGGCGCCGTCAGTGGGGCGGCCCGGGCGGCGGGACCCGTTGACCGCCATAGGGATCCAGGTGGCGGGAACCTGATCCCTGCGCAAAAGGTAGCACGTCATGGAGCCAATCCAGCCGATGCCCGGACGCGTGCGGCGTCAACATTCCCTCAACTCTTTTGGGCCCTGGCGATGCCCCCGAACGTGGTCGCCGAAGGGCAGAAATCGGCCAGCAGGCACTCCCCACAGCGGGGCGAGCGGGCCTGGCAGACCCTCCGCCCGTGCAGGATCAGGCGCAGGCTGAGCCGCCCCCGCTCGCTGGAGCGGGACGATCGCGTTCAGGTCGGCCTCCACCCGCACCGGATCGAGCTCGGTGGTCATCCCCAGGCGTCGGGTGAGCCGCCCGACGTGGGTGTCGACCGGCAGTCCCGGCAGCCCGAAGCCGACGCTGCGGACCACGTTCGCCGTCTTCCGCCCCACTCCGGGAAGGGTCACCAGGTCGGCCATGGCGGTGGGGACCTCGCCCCCGAAGCGCTCCTCCAGGGCGGTCGCCATCCCGATCAATGACCTGGCCTTCGACCGGAAGAACCCGGTTGAATGGACAAGCACTTCCAGCTCCCCCGGATCGGCGGCGGCCAGGTCGGCCGGGGTCGGATACCGGACGAACAATGCCGGAGTCGCCTTGTTCACGTTCTCGTCGGTGGTCTGGGCCGACAGGATGGTGGCCACCAGCAATTGGAACGGGCTGTCGTGGGTGAGGGCGCACAGGTCGCGCTCGTCGCCGGGGTACTCGTCGGCCAGCCGGGCGACCGTCTCGCGGGCCCTTCCCTTGGGCGTCCGGGGCCGGGCCATGCCCGGGAACGGTAGATGCCGGCGGTACCTTGGGCGCACATGGCCCGGCTGGAGATCAAGCGCCAGATGGGGAAGGTCGACATCGCCGCCGTCTCCGAGCTGCTCGACGTGGCCGCCGCCGTCGACGGGCACTACCCCCTCGGCGAACACCAGTGGCTCGACCTCGTCCACGGCAGCCGCCACGGCTTCGCCGGGCTGGTGGCGTGGGAACCCGGCCACGACCACCCCGTCGGCTACGCCCAGCTGACCCGGGAGGACTCTCCCGCCCACCACGGCCCCCTCTGGGACCTCGAGTACGTGGTCGACCCCCACCACCGGATGGCCAACGACGGGATCGGGGAGAACCTGGTGGGCACCGCCCTCGACATCGTCCGCCACGAGGGTGGTGGCCGGGTCCACATGTGGGTGCCCAAGCCCACCGCCGCCCACGACCGGCTGGCGGAGACGGTGGGCATGGCCCGGGGCCGGGAGCTGCGCCAGCTCCGGCGGGCCCTCCCCGTCCACCAGCAGGCCACGGTCGACGTGCGGCCGTTCGTGCCCGGCCGCGACGAGGAGGCCTGGCTGGAGGTCAACAACCGGGCTTTCAGCTGGCACCCGGAGCAGGGCGGCTGGGACCTGGAGACCCTCCGCCACCGGGAGGCGCAACCCTGGTTCGATCCGTCCGGCTTCCTCCTCCACGAGCGCGACGGCAAGCTGGCCGCCTTCTGCTGGACCAAGGTCCACCACGACGACGGCACCGGCCCCGGCCACGGTGGCGGTCACCGGCACGGCCATGACCACGACCAGGACCTGGGCGAGATCTACGTGGTGGCCGTCGACCCTGCCTACCAGCGCATGGGGCTGGGCCGGCAGATGGTGCTGGCCGGCCTCGACTGGCTCACCTCCCGGGGGATCCGCACCGCCATGCTCTACGTCGACGCGGTCAACGACGGTGCCCTCCGGCTGTACGAGGACATGGGCTTCACCCTCGACCACGTCGATCGGGCCTACGTGGGCGACGTCGACCCCGTCCCGGCCCGGCCGCTGCCGTAAGGGCGCGGCTTGGGGAGCGCGGGCTCAGCCGACGGCGCCGATGCCCGCGAACGAGCCCAGCACGAAGGTGATCAGGGCCGGGATGGCCGTGAACAGCAGCTGGCGGGCGGCCGAGCGCACGACCCGGCGGCCGGTGAAGCGCCCGAGGAGCCCACCTACGAGGACCGCGGCGATGGCGCCGAGGACGATCGAGGCGACGACCGCGGCCGTGCCCCCACCGAAGAACCAGGGGAACAGGGGCACGATGGCACCCAACGAGAAGCTGACGAACGACGACCCCGAGGCCGCCAGCGGCGAGCCGAGCTCGTCGGGGTCGATGCCGAGCTCCTCCCGGGCGTGGGTCTCGAGGGCCAGCTCGGGGTTGCGCATGAGCTGGCTCGACATCTCCTCCGCCGTCTTGCGGTCGACGCCCCGGGCCACGTAGATGGCGGCCAGCTCGGCCGTCTCCATCTCCGGGCTGCGGCGCAGCTCGACGCGCTCCATCTCCAGCTCCCGCTCCAGCAGCTCGGCCTGGGCCTTCATGGAGACGTACTCGCCGGCGGCCATCGAGACCGCCCCGCCGATGAGGCCGACCAGCCCGGCCAGGCGCACCAACGAGGGCGTGGGGTTGGCCCCCGCGAACCCGAGGACGATGGCGATGTTGGACACCAGCCCGTCGCTGACCCCGAACACCGCCGCCCGGGCCGCCCCGCCCTGGACGTTGCGATGGTGCTTCTCGGGCAGCGTCGGCTCGGCCTCGGAATCGGGTTCGGGCGGGACCGGGGAGGCGGTGGCGGGACCACTCTCGGTCTCGTCGGAAGCCGGGGTGCTCACTCCACGAGGGTACCGCCCGGAATCCGGCCGACGTGCCTGCGCCGACGGTGCGCGCCCCCTGGTCGCGGGTCCAGGGTCCGACGGCCGACGCTCGGCTCGTCTCCGATGTCGGCCTGCGCCGTAACCTTCCTTCGACGGGCGAGCGGCCGCCTTGATGCCGGCGCTGCGCCATGATCGAGGGGTGCCCACACGGTCCCCCGCCTCCCGCTTCGACCTGACCCC
This sequence comes from uncultured Acidimicrobiia bacterium, assembly GCA_963836205.1. GTDB lineage: Bacteria > Actinomycetota > Acidimicrobiia > Acidimicrobiales > AC-14 > JAXDMK01. The sequence goes on from CAWIIV010000008.1 coordinate 218,400, forward strand.
GCCCGAGGTGGCGGCGGTGCTGGGCGACGAGCCCGCCTACCGGGCCCGGCAGGTGTGGGCGGGCATCCACGCCGGCCGGGAGCCGTCGGACATGACCGAGCTGCCCGCCGCGCTCCGGGCCCGGCTGGCGACCGACCTCCCGGCGGCCCTCCACCTCGAGCACCTGTCGACGTCCGACGGGGGCGACACCGACAAATGGCTGTGGCGACTCGGCGACGGGGCGGCGGTGGAGACCGTCCTCATGCGCTATCCCGACCGGGCCACGGTGTGCGTTTCGACCCAGGCCGGCTGCGCCATGGGCTGCTCGTTCTGCGCCACCGGCCAGGTCGGCTTCACCCGCCACCTCACCACCGGCGAGATCGTGGAGCAGGTGGTCAGAGCCCGGCGGTCGGCCCTCCCCCGCCGCCTGTCCAACGTGGTGTTCATGGGCATGGGCGAGCCCCTGGCCAACTACGGGCCGGTGTGGGCCGCGGTCGAGCGCCTCCACCACGATCTCGGGCTGTCGGCCCGCCACCTCACCGTGTCCACCGTCGGCCTGGTCCCCGGGATCCGGCGGCTCACGGCCGAGGCCCTCCCGGTGAACCTGGCGGTGTCCCTCCACGCGGCCAACGACACGTTGCGGGACGAGCTCGTCCCCATCAACCGGCGCTACCCGCTGGCCGACCTCCTGGCCGCCTGCCGGGACTACGTGGCCGCCAAGGGTCGACGGCTCTCGTTCGAGTGGGCCCTCATCGCCGGCGTCAACGACCGTCCGTCCGACGCAACCGAGCTGGCCGAGGTGGCCATCCCCCTGGCGGCCCATGTCAACCTCATCCCCCTCAACCCGACGCCCGGGTATCTGGTGCGGGGACCGTCGCCGGCCGCGGTCCGCGCCTTCCGCGACCGGCTGAAGGGCCTGGGCGTGAACGCCACCGTCCGCCGCAACCGGGGGACCGACATCGACGCCGCCTGCGGCCAGCTGGCGGCCTCCGCGTCCGGTCGGCAGGCGGTCACCCTCGGCCCCACTCGGCGGCCGTGAGCGGCAGGGGCCCGCTCGGGCGGGCGGTGGACCAGTTCGTGGTGGCGGTGGCCCCGGCACTCACCCGCCTGGCCGGCGAGTCCCGCATCGGCGACACCGACAAGCTGGCGGGCGACGTGGCCCTGGAGGCGTTCAACCTCGCCGCCGCCTTCATCGACGCCGACGGCCGCCACACCGACGACGAGCTCGACGCCTTCATCGACGTCTTCGGTCCTCGCTTCGACACGGTGGCCCGGGCCGCCAGCCCCAACGCCATGCGGGCCGCGGGCCTCCTCACGGGCAGCCGCACGTTCCTCGACTCCCCGTCGCCGCTCTTCGACCTCCTGGTGGGGGCCGACGGCCGCGACGGGGGCAACCGGGCGTGGGGCTATTACACCGCCGCCCTCGCCGTCGGCCACACCGTCCTCGCCCTCGACGCCTTCCCGTCCCACGCCGAGCTGTCGGCCGTGGAGCGGTTCCGCTCGGCGCTGCTGCACGCCATGGACGCAGCCGGGTTGCGGAGACCGGGCGGTCCGCAGCCGCAGCCGGGCCCGTCCGCCGGCCGTCCGGCCGCATCGGGGGGGCCGGCAGTCGTCCCCCCGCCGCCCTTGGCCCCTCTCGCGCCGCCCCGGCCCATCGAGGAGCTGCTGGCCGAGCTCGACGGCCTGGTGGGGCTGGCGCCGGTGAAAGCCGAGGTCAAGCTGGTCACCGACCTGCTACGGGTGGAGAAGCTGCGGGAGGCGCGGGGCCTGCCGGTGGTCGAACACAGCCGCCACCTGGTCTTCACCGGCAACCCGGGCACGGGCAAGACCACCGTCGCCCGCCTCCTGGCCCAGATCTACCGCAGCCTGGCCGTGGTCGAGAAGGGGCATCTGGTGGAGACCGACCGGGCCGGGCTGGTGGCCGGCTACGTCGGGCAGACGGCGCTGAAGGTGAAGACGGTCTTCGAGTCGGCCATGGGCGGTGTGCTCCTGATCGACGAGGCCCACGCCCTGGCCCGGGGGGTCGACACCGACTTCGGCCACGAGGCCATCGACATGATCGTCAAGCTCATGGAGGACCACCGCGACGACGTGGTGGTGGTCGTGGCCGGCTACCCGGACGAGATGGCGGTGTTCCTCGACGCCAACCCCGGGCTGCGGTCCCGCTTCCCGAAGACGATCTTCTTCCCCGACTACACCGACGCCGAGCTGGCCTCGATCTTCGACGGCATGTGTCACAAGAGCCACTACGTCCCGACCGCCGAGGCCCGGGAGGCGGTGCTGGAGTTCCTGGCCGGGCAGGCCCGCGACCGCGGGTTCGGCAACGCCCGCCTGGTGCGGAACCTGTTCGAGGCGGTGGTGGCGCGGCAAGCGAGCCGGGTCGTCTCCCGCCCCGAGGCCGAGGTCTCCGACGACGCCCTGGTGGCCATCGAGGCGGTCGACGTCAACCCCCAGCCGGCTGCGGCGGCCCGGCGGCGGCGGCCCCGGTGCCGGCCGCCGACGGACCAGCACCGTCACCTGGTCCGACGCCCTGATCGCGTCCACCAGCCGCTCCCCGGGGTGGACCCGCGCCCCGTCCCAAACCACCGACCGCACGAGCTCGCCCTCGACGACCGCCCCCTCGCCGATCACCGACGCCCCTCCCGACGCAGCCAGGTTGGCGGCCAGGTAGCGGGCGGGCGTACCGCAGTCGATTGCCTGCCCGTCGGCGACGACGAGGTCGAGGTCGACCTCCGGGTCGAGGTGCCGCCACGAGGCCTCCCACAGCCCGGCGGGGGTGTCGGGGAGGGTGCTCACGACCGTCCACGGGAGGAGGGCGGCGCCCGCGTAGGCGAGGTCGTCCCACGTGGCCAGGGCGGGGTCGGGAACACACAGCAGCCGGGACCGCACGCCGTCCCACCCCGTGACGAACGGCCCGAGGTCGACGGTGCTCCACGTGTCGGCATTGAGGACGAGTGTCGGGCGGCCGTCGATCCACGGCCGTAGGCGACCGAGCGCGCCCGCCGTCCCCAGGCGGTCGCCGTCCTCCATCGACACCCTGACCCCGAGGTCCATCGAGGTGGGCGGCCAGGGTGGGTTGGGAGCGGTGGCAGTTCACCGCCACCGAGTCGGCGACCGTCCGGGCCCGGGCGACGGCCCAGTCGACGAGGGGCCGGCCGCCGACTGGGCAGAGGGCCTTGGGCCGGAGCGTGGTCAGGGGCCGCAGGCGGGTGCCGGCACCGGCTGCGAGGACGACCGCGGCCACCCCGTCCGCTCCTGCCAGAATGTCGCCATGCAACAGCGCCGGTGGTTGAACCCCGCCCAACCGCAGACCCTCCAGATCGCCGTTTTCCTGTTCTACGCCAACTCGGCGTTCATCCTGCTGGCCCTGCTGCTCAACGCCGACCTCCCGATCCTGTACGTCGCCATCTTCGCCGGCCAGATCCTGGCCGGCTACGGGATCGCCAACGAGGTCAAGTGGGGCTACATCCTCGGCATCGTGATGGCGGTGACCCCCTTCGCCATCCGCTTCTACTACTACGACAACCCCTTCGTCGGCACCGGGCTCCTGAGCCTCATGTTCGAGATCGCCCTGATCGCCCTCCTCCTCCACCCCCAATCAAGGGACTACCAACGCATCTGGTTCAAATAGCAGCTCATTGGCTGCTGTAAGGGGTACGGTCGGTCGATGGGCAAAGCCACCGCGCTACTAAACGATCGCGCCAACGCCGCCTGGGATGCAATACGTAGGAGTCCGGTGGCCGGCGTTTACCTCACGGAGCTACATAGGCTGGCTACTGACATTGTCGTTAGCCTAGAGGCTGCGCTTGCCGCCGTTCCTGTGCCACAACCTGGGTCCGGGCTCATTACCGTGAATCATGAAGTTCATCGCCACATCCTGAACGCTCTTGGGGCCGGAGCACGCCTGAAGGGCCTGTGTTTCGACAGGAGCAAGGGGTACAAGCAGACAGACTTGGAGCACAAGATCCTCCTCCGGAGGGCTGCGTGGGTGCGCGAGCTTCTCGTGGGGATCGATCTCGCCCCTCTGAAGGAAGCACAAGTGCGAAATACGCTTGAACATTTCGATGAGTATGTGGATCGGTTGGCATTGGAGGCCTACGAGGGAGACATTTCCATGCCTGCCCTGGTGCCCGTGGATATGGCCCTTAGTTCGCGAAACCTCCTTAGCCAGTTCGCCATAGGGAACGAAGAACCAACTATGTATTGGGTTCGAATCTACATCTCCGATGAGAAATGCTTCATCAACTGTGGTCACGAAGTGCGCGTTGAGCCCCTGCGGCTGACTGCCGGGTCGATCCGCGATCGACTTGGACCGCTTTTGGGGAATGCGGCCGAACATGACGGATCCTCGATGCTCGTCCTCACGGAGCGTTCGTTCAAGATGCCGAAGTGCGAAAGGTAGGTCCGGACCAGCGCATAGGTGATACCGCACGCTCGTCACCCATCACACGCCTACGGTGGACCCATGCACAACGCTCAGCCCTGGGCACGGTTCAAGTAGGCCCGTCGGCCCCTGCCGCGGCGCCCCAGGCCGCCTTCTGCAACAAGTGCGGGACCCGGCGCAACCCTGGCGACGCCTTCTGCCCGTCCTGCGGCAACAGGCTGTCCTGAGGATCGCTCAGAACGCGACCCTCACAACCGTCGCCCGCAGGACGCCCTGGCCGTCGGCGGCGGACCGCTCCAGGAACACGACCGCGCCGGCGGCCTCGCTCGGCGCCTCGAACCCGATCTCGCCGCTGAACGGTCCGAGGACGCCGTCGCCGCGGCCGGTGACGAAACCCTCACCCAGGCGCCGATCGGCGAGCATGCCGTCCTCCCGCACCTGGACGACCACGTTGCCCTCGAAGGTGGCGGCCTGGCCGGCCACGCCCACCGGAGACGACACCCGGTCGAGCGCCGCCGGCCGGGTGACCACGATCTGGGGCGACGACGCCGCCACCACGGTCCACGGGCCGAGGTCGCCGTCGGCATTGCCGGACATGAGGAACACGCTCATCGTGGGCTGGGGATCGGCGATCGGCGTCCCCCCCTCGCCGGTGGTGAATCCGACCTTCACCTCGAGCCGGCCGCCGGTGGACGGGGTCGGCGAGCCGAAGGTGGCGGGGTCGACCATGCCCACGTAGCGAGCGGCGAACGCCTTGGCCGTGTCCACCGGGCTGGTGAACGTGCGGTCGGCGCCCGAAAGGTAGGCGTCCATCTCCGCCTGCGACGTGAACGGCCAGATCCCGGGGAACGTCGCCGCATCCGCGTCCACGAACTCCCGGTAGTCGGCGCAGCTCACGGGCTGGTCCAGCACGATGCCGTTGCCGGAGAACACGTTGACCAGGTCGCCGTCGAGCAGGAAGCGGACCCCGGAGACGCTGTCGAACTGGTCGAGCGTGCACGTCACCTGGGCCAGGCGGAGGCTGAGCGACAGGCTCCCCCCGCCCGACTCGAAGTCTTTGGACAGGTCGACCTTGGCCACGCCGTCGGCGATGGTGAGGCCCCGGAACCGGGTCTCGGCGGGGATGGCAGTGCCGAAGCCGTCGGCCGCCTCCGCCGCGGTCGGGCCCCCGACCAGCCCTTTCATCGATTCCGCGCCGATGGCCGGCACCCGGGGGACGGCCCGGGTGACGGCGGTGATCTTCTCGCCGCGGGTGAAGTAGACGACAACTTCCCTCGTCCCCGCCGTCCCGGTGGTACCGGGGACGGTGGTGGCGGCGCCGTCAGGGTCGCCGTTCGTGGTGGTCGTGGCGGGCCGGGTCGGTGTCGAGCCGGCGTCGACGGAGCCCCCGCCCGAGTCCCCGCACGCAGCTGCCGCCAGCGCCAGCGCCAGCACCACCGCAGTCATCGTCGTCAGCCGGACCTTCATCTCACTGCCTCCCTCGGGACCGCCGCTTGAGCGCTCCGACCAGCCCATCGTGGCGGACGGTGTTCACCGTCTCGTCGCCGACAGGTAACAGCTCGGCAACAGGTTGGGCGCCCGACCGCCGCCGGGGAAGGACGACGGTGAACACCGCCCCCGCCCCCGGGCGGTTGGCCACGGTGACGTCGCCCCCGTGGAGGCGGGCGTTCTCCCGGGCGATGGCCAGCCCCAGGCCGCTGCCCGCGCTGCGGGGCCGGGACGGGTCGGCCTTGGAGAAGCGTTCGAACACCGCCGCCAGGTACTCGGGGGCGATGCCCCCGCCCCCGTCGGCCACCTCCAGGCGGACGTCGTGGTCGTCGGCGGTCAGGGTCACCCGGACGGGTGGGCGCCCGTGCTCGAAGGCGTTGCCGACCAGGTTGCCGAACACCGCGTCCAGCCGGCGGGGGTCGGCCTCCAGCACCACCCCTGCCTCCAGCCGGACCTCCACCCGGTCCGACCAGCCCCGGCTGGCCAGGGCGCCGCGCACCAGGGCGCCCACGTCGACGTCCTCCCACGCCATGGCGGCCACGCCCGCGTCAAGGCGGGAGATCTCCATCAGGTCCTCCACCAGCCCGCCCAGGCGCCGGGACTCCACCACCAGGAGCCGGGCCGCCCGCCGCCCGGTGTCGTCGAGCCCGTCCTGGTGGGCCTCCAACACGTCGGCCGCGGTGGTGAGGGCGGTGAGGGGCGTGCGCAGCTCGTGGCTGACGTCGGCCACGAACCGGCGTTGGGTCGCTTCGAGGGCGCGCAGGTCGGCCACCGTCCGTTCCAGGGCCTCGGCCATCCGGTTGAACGACTCGGCCAGGTCGGCGAACTCGTCGCTGCCGGCGACGGGGAGGCGGGTCTCCAGCAATCCCACCTCCAGGCGATAGACCGCCCGCCGGGCCCGGCGCAACGGCCTCAGGAGCCCGCGGGCGGCGAGGGCGCCCACCAGCGCCGACAGGGCCACCAGGGCCACCGCCACCCCGGCCAGGACCGCCCGTAGGGTGCCCAGGTCGCGCTCGATGTCGTCGAGGGGGAAGAAGAGGTAGAGAGTGGCGGTGTCGGCCACCTGCCCGCCCACCACGATCCGGGGCCGGCCGGCGACGTCGGTGCGCACCGACACGACCCGTCCCGCGGCCACCGGCTCCGCCAGCCGGGCCGGAACCTCCGCCGGCGAGGTCGAGATCGACGTGGTCTCGGTGGTGCCGTCGGGCATCACCACCACGACGTCGAAGGCGCCGCCGGCCCGAGTCACCAGCCGGTTCACGAACGCGGTCACGTCCGTCCTCGACGCCCCCGGCGGAAGGGCCTCGACGGCCTCGGCCAAGGCCGAAAGGGTGGCCCGGCGGGACTCGTCGCCGGCCCGGTCGAGCACCGCCTGGCGCACCAGGGCGTACGACGTGACCGCCACCGCCACCGCCGTCACCGCCGCCACCAGGGCAAAGGTGGCGATGAGGCGGGGCCGCAGCCGGGCGACGGCGAGCGGCCGGCGTTCGGTCACGCCGGGCCCGGGGCCGGGGCCGGGGCCACCAGCTTGTACCCCACCCCCCGCACCGTCTGGATCAGGGTCGGGTTGGCGGGGTCGTCCTCCACTTTCGACCGCAGCCGCTGGACACACACGTCGACCAGCCGGGAGTCGCCCAGGTAGGAGTACTCCCACACCCTTTCGAGAAGCAGGGCCCGGGTGAAGACCTGCCCCGGGCGGCGGGCCAGCTCCAGCAGCAGCTTCAGCTCGGTGGGGCTGAGCTTCACCTCCTGGCCCCGGTGGGTGACGGCCATGCCCAGGGGGTCGACGACCAGCTCGCCGAAGCGCATGGCGTGCTCCTCCGGCTGCCGCGCCTGCCGGCGGAGGACGGCCTTGACCCGGGCCAGCAGCACCCGGGTCTCGAAGGGCTTGGTCACGTAGTCGTCGGCGCCCGACTCCAGGCCGACCACCACGTCGATGGGGTCGGCCTTGGCCGTGAGCAGGATGATGGGCACCTGGTCGACGGCCCGGATCCGCCGGCACACCTCGAAGCCGTCCATCACCGGGAGCATGACGTCGAGCAGGACGAGGTCGGGCCGCACCTGCCGCCACCGCTCGATGGCCTCGTCGCCGGCGGCTGCCGTGGCCACCCGGTGGCCGTCGCCCTCCAACGCCATCGTCACCGCCTCCCGCACGGAGGCGTCGTCCTCCACCAGCAGGATGGAGCTCACCGGGGACCGTCACCCGTTCGAGGGGCGGCCGTTCGAGGGGCGGGGCGGTCCACGGACGAGAGCGTACGGAAGCACGGGCGCCAAAGGGGGGACAATCGTTCGATGGACTGGTTCGTCGGCAACGCCCTCGACGTGCTCCTGGCGGTGGCCGTGGGGGGGATGCTGTGGGCCGCGGTGGGCCGGTTGCGGCGGCGGCAGATCTCCGTTCCGAGGTGTCCGGCGTGCGGGCGGGCGACGTCGCTCGCCTACCCCCGGTGCCCGGCGTGCGGCGAGCCGACGCCTACTCTCGACCCATGAACCGGTTGGCCGAGGAGTCGAGCCCCTACCTCCAGCAGCACAAGGACAACCCGGTCGACTGGTACCCGTGGGGTGACGAGGCGTTCGAGCGGGCCCGCACCGAGAACAAGCCGGTCCTGCTCTCCATCGGCTACGCCGCCTGCCACTGGTGCCACGTGATGGCCCACGAGTCGTTCGAGGACGAGGCCACCGCCGCCCTCATGAACGAGCTCTTCGTCAACGTCAAGGTCGACCGCGAGGAGCGGCCCGACGTCGACGCCGTCTACATGGAGGCGGTGCAGGCCATGACCGGCTCCGGCGGCTGGCCCATGACCGTGTTCCTCACCCCCGACGGCCGCCCCTTCTACGGCGGCACTTACTATCCCGACAAGCCCCGCCACGGCATGCCCGCCTTCGAGCAGGTCCTGCGGGCGGTCGACGAGGGTTGGCGGGACAAGCGCACCGAGGTCGGTGAGCAGGCGGCGCGCCTCACCAACGCCCTCGGCCGCATGTCCGACCTGCCCGTGCCCGCCGCCGACGCCCCCCTCCCCGACGGCGCCGCCCTCCTCACCCGGGCCCGCGACGCCCTCGCCCGCCGCTTCGACCCTCATTGGGGCGGGTTCGGTCCCGCTCCCAAGTTCCCCCAGCCCGACACCCTCGAGCTCCTCCTGCGGGCCCACGCCCGCCGGCCCGACGACGCCGAGGCCCTGGCCATGGTCGTCACCACTCTCGACGCCATGGCGTCGGGCGGTATGTACGACCACCTTGGCGGCGGCTTCGCCCGCTACTCGGTCGACGGCCGCTGGCTCGTCCCCCACTTCGAGAAGATGCTCTACGACCAGGCCCTGCTCGTGCGGGCCTACGTCCACGCCTGGCAGGTCACCGGCGAGGAACGGTTCCTCCAGGTCCTCACCGAGACCGTCGACTACGTCCGCCGCAACCTGCGCCATCCCGAGGGCGGCTTCTACTCCTCGGAGGACGCCGACTCCGAGGGCCACGAGGGCACGTTCTACGTGTGGACGGTCGAGGAGCTGCGCACCCTGCTGGGCGACGACGTCGACGCCGCCATCGAGTGGTGGGGCGTGAGCCGGCCGGGGAACTTCGAGGGCAAGAACATCCTCCACCGGCCGGTGCGGGGCGACCTGCGGCGGCCGGAGAACATCGAACGGGCCCGTCGCATCCTGTTCGAGGCCCGGGAGAAGCGGGTGCGGCCCGGCCTCGACGACAAGGTCATCACCGAGTGGAACGGTCTGTTCCTCGCCGCGCTGGCCGAGGCCGCGGCCGCCACCGGCCGGGCCGACTGGCTGGCCGACGCCCGCACCAACGCCGACTTCCTCCTCCACAAGCTGCGCCGGGGCCGGGACGGGTCGGGACCGGCCCGGTGGCGACGGTCGTGGCAGGGAGGCAGGCCCGCCCGCCACCTGGCTCTGGCCGCCGACTACGCGGCCCTGGTCGACGGGTTCACCCGCCTGGCCGAGGCCACCGGCGAGCGCCGGTGGGTGAGCTGGGCGGAGGACACCGCCGACGACATGCTCCGGCTGTTCTGGGACGACGAGGCGGGCGGCCTGTTCACCACCGGCGCCGACGCCGAGCGCCTCATCACCCGCTCGAAGGACCTGGTCGACAACGCGGTGCCGTCGGCCAACGGCACCGCGGCCATCGCCCTCCTCCGCCTGGCCGCCCTCACCGGAACCGACCGCTACCGGGAGCGGGGCGAGGCCATCCTCCGCCTCCTGGCCCCCCTGGCCGAGCAGCACCCGTCGGCGCTCACCCGGACGGTGGCCGCGGCCGACCTGGCATCGCAGCCGCTCACCGAGATCGCGGTCGTGGGCGACCGTCCCGACCTGGTGCGGGCGGTGCACGCCCGTTACCTGCCCAACGCGGTGCTGGCGTGGGGCGAGCCCTACCCGTCACCGCTGTTCGAGTCCCGGCCCGAGGGCTTCGCCTACGTGTGCGAGAACTATGCCTGTCAGGCGCCGGCGTCGGGCGTCGAGGAGCTGGGCGCCCAGCTGTCCTGACCGTTGGTCGGGGCGGGGGTCGGAGCGGCCACCGCGTCGGGCGCCGCCACCTGGGCCACCGCCGCGGGGGTCAGCTTCGGGCGGCGGCAGAGGGCGAGCCGGCCGTCCGACTGGCGGACGTCGTAGCCCGGCTGAGGGGCGGTGGCGGGGCCGTGGACGACGGCGCCGTCGGCCAGGCGGAACACGCTGCCGTGCCACGGGCAGGTCACGCAGCCGTCGGCGAGGGGTCCCTCGTGGAGGGGACCGCCCATGTGGCTGCACACGTCGGAGAGGGCGTGGACTGCCCCACCCGTCCGCACCACCATCACCGTGTCGTCGCCGGCCTTGACCGCGACCGGCTCCTCGTCCTCCAGGGGCGACTCGAGGGGCGCGTCGACCCAGTCGTCGGACGGGTGGTCCCACGCGTGGCGGTCGACGTTGACGCCCTTGCGCCAGGCCAGGTGGCCGCCCAGGTAGGCGCCGGCGGTGGCCGCCGCCGCCCCCAGCACGCCCAACGTCACCCCCGCCGTGCGCCGGCCCCGCTTGCGGGCCACCCACGACCAGGCGTAGAGGTCGAGGGCGACCGCGTTGCCGATGGCGTGGGCCAGCCCGAGGCGGCGATCCTCGCCGATGGTGTCCGACCAGTCGGCCAGACCGGATGCGACGGTAGGCAGGGCGGTGAGGACGCCCAGGGCCACCAGCCGGTCGGCGGCCTGCTGGCCCTTGGCTCCACCGAGGAAGTCGATCGCCATGGCGCTGGTCCAGAAGCCGATGGGCAGGTCGGTGAGCACCGGATGGAGGGGATGCCCCATCCAGGTCCCGCTCAGGAGATCCTTCACCGGGCCGACCGGCACCACCTCCGCCACCTTGGACGACAGCGGCCGGGCGACCTTGTCGAGCCAGGATGCTTCGGCGATCCGGTCGACCAACTGTTCGAGCGCACGCGGAGCCATGGGCTCACCTCCGTCTCGCCAGACGCGCTACCCGGGCAGGGTCCGGTCGAAACGATCCGACGAGGGCCCCCTGGCGTCGACCCGGCGGGCGCCGAACTGAGAAGAAAGGGCGTCGATCCGTGTAGGACGCCCCCGGCGACAACTTCGGGCCGCGCAGACTGGGCGTGGCCTCCCCAATCATCGCCGACACGCCGAACATGCCACAGCTCAACGCCCGCCAGCCCGGCAAGGGCGACCTGCAGAAACCTGCCTTCGAGGGCCTCTTCAACACTCGCGGCAGCCTGCCGCGCGCTCCGCTTCGCCGTTGGCTGCAGAACTGGTCCGACGCCAGGTGGCTGTTAGAGCCCTGTGAGGCGGCGGGGCCAGTCATCGACCGTGGTCAGGGTCGAGTGTTCGGCGGCGCCGAGACGGCGTTGCAGCCGCCGTTGCCCGACTGACCGTACGTCTTCGGGCATGGCGAACGTTGGCCGGTCGAGTCCGCCTCCCACGACGGGCACGTGGTGAGCGAACCCGCGGTCGCGCGTGGTGAGCGGAACGACGATCACCAGACCGACCGGCCAGGAGTTGAAGGCGTTGGTCGAGACCACGATGACCGGCCGGGTGCCGCATTGTTCGCCGGGGCCTGCGGGGTCGAGGACAGCGAGCCAACTTCGCCGCGCTCAGGCGTCATATCGGCTCGGACGCTCCTTCTTCCCAGTGGCGACCTTCGGCGAGATAGTCGTTCCAGGCGCCTGGGTCCGCCTCGCGCAGCTGCGACATCTGCCGACCAGCTTGTTCCATCAACGCCGAGTCGGCTACCTCCCGGGACAGTTGATCGAGCAACGCCCGCACCGTCACTCCGCGAAGCTTGGCGGCTGCGGCGAAGCGGTCTCGCACTTCAGGGGGGACCTTCAGGGATGTCAGATCAGACATCCTCGAAAGATATCTACATGGGCATACAAGGGCTTCCCGGGCCGTGTTGCGTGCCTTGGGGGCCGAGCAGACGCAATCGCTGGTGTGGAAGGACTCGTCGGGCGACGTCATCCCCTGGGTGGCAGCTCCTGGACGCGCTCGGCCGACGGCACCGAGACCACGTTCACCATCCGCGACGGCGTGCGGTGGCACGACGGCCAGCCATTGACGATCGACGACGTCGTCTTCAGCTACCAGTACCTGATGAAGCCGCCGGGGATGGCCGCCGCCGGGCTTCTCGGCCCATTTTCGTGGGCAACGTGAACGAGGTCGTCGCTGTCGCGCCCAACCAGGTCGTCTTCCGGATGAAGCAACCGTGGGCGCCGTTCGTCTCCCAGATCGCAGGCCTCGTCCGCATCATCCCCAGGCACATCTGGGAGACGGTCACCGACCCGGCCGCGTTCACCGATCCACAGGCGGTGATCGGACCCGGCCCCCACAAGCTCGAGTCGTACGACCTGGCCACGTTCACCGCCGCCTTCGTGGCCAACGACGACTACTTCCTCGGGCCGCCGCACGTCCGCCGCATCGAGTTCGTCCCCGCGGCTGACCACCTCCTCGCCCTCCAGCAGGGAGACATCGACGCGGCCGACGCCGGTACCGGGGACCAGCTGCCCGAGAACGCCCCCCGATCCCTTCTAGCGAATCGGTCGCCGAGGGCGCCAACGGCCGGCGGCGGCCGCGGCCAGCGCCTCGCCGACCAGGTGCAGTTCGGCCAGGCGGCCGACCAACGGGACGCCAGCCCCGGTTCCGCTCATGCACAACCCCCCAGCTGCCCCCCGAAAATCTACCCGGGGCCGTCGAAAGCTGCCGGGGTCGGCCCCGGCGATCGAGCGTCACCTGGCGCGTCACCAACCGCCGCGGTGCACCACCTCCGAGGGCGGGCGCCGGCCCCGGACGACGGATGGCGACGGCTGGTCGGGTCGCGGATATCCGACGGCGAGGGCGCCCACGGGCGAGAAGCGGTCGGGGATGCCGAACTCGGCCCGGAACGCCTCCGGCTGGTGGACCCGGAAGAAGGTGGCGCCCAGTCCCATGTCGACCGCGGTCAGCAGGGCCAGCAGGGCCGCGAACCCGGCGTCGACGTCCCAATAGGCCACCGGCCAACGGGTCGGGTCACGGTCTATCCACCCCTTGTCGGCCTCCGCGTAGCGGTCGAGATATGCCTCCCGGGATCCGAGGGGGACGAGCAAGAGGGGGGCCTCCAGGATCCCTGGCCACCTGAACCCGGACCGCCGATGAGCAGGGAAGCAGGCGTCCCAGTACCTGCTGGTCTGCTCCCTGCCCTCCAGCACCAGCAGCTCCGTCCCCTGGCTGAATCCGGCCGATGGACCCCGCTGGGCATTGGCCAGAATCCGTTCGACCAATTCCGGCGGCAGCGGGCGGGAATCGAAGTTGCGGACCATCCGGCGGCGGCGAACGACGTCTTGGAACTCCATGAACACGAGCATCCACCATTTCCGCCGCCCGAGCGGTCAGCATGTCGTCATGCGAGCCGATGTGCGCTTCCGGGTGGCGGTAGCAGGGGCGGAACTCCGAATGTTGGTGCTGGCCCCACGACCGTCGGGATGCGTGGGGGTCGACCTCGACTCGGGCGCGTTCGTCCGGGCGGTGTTTCCCGGCCCGGTCGACGAGCCCCTGGCTCCCCTCGACCTGGTGGCAGGCGAGGTGGGCGACCCCATCGACCCGCCCGACCCCTCCCAACCGGAGGCGGTGCAGCTGGGCGCGGTGCCCCGCCGGGTCGGCCGGGCCGGGTCCAAACGGGTCGGGCGCTGGCTCACACCCCTCCACCACCCCCCCCAGGGGCCGCTGCTCGGCTTCGCCGGCGCCCGCATCCCCTACTGGACCCTCGTGGGCGACCGTCCCTCCCTGGCCCTGGTGGTGCCGAGCGCGGCGGCCGAGGTGCGCCTCGGCCCCAACGGCTACGAGTGCATCTTCGGCTGGCAGGGCGCCACCCACCAGTACCCCCTGGTCGAACCCATCCTGCTCGACACCCTCCGCCAGCTCGAGCGCCGTCACATGGGCACCCACGACATGGCCCGCGTCCTCGGCTTCCGGCCGGGACGCATCCTGGTGATCCTCAGCGAGCCCCACGACGGCTACTGCTGGAAAGAGGTCGCCGCCCTCCTGCCCGGGTCGTAGCCGGCCCCGCCGGTAACCTGGGGACCATGGCGCTGCCCGCGCGGTACCGGTTCACGGTCGACGACTACTACAGGATGGCCGAGGCGGGTGTGCTCGCGCCCGACGACCGCGTCGAGCTCATCGATGGCGAGGTGGTGGAGATGGCTCCGATCGGCAGCCGCCATGCGGCCTGCGTCGACCAGATCACCCGGCTCTTCGTGACGGGCGCTGGCGATCGGGCGGTCGTGCGGGTGCAGAACCCGGTCCGCCTCAGTCCCTACTCCGAGCCGGAGCCCGATCTGGTCCTGGCCCGGCCCCGGCCGAACGGCTACACCGCCGCCCACCCGGCACCGGTCGACGTCCTCCTCCTGGTCGAGGTGGCCGACACCACCGTCGCGTTCGACCGCGGCCGCAAACTCCAGCTCTATGCCGAAGCGGGAATCCCTGAGGTGTGGTTGATCGACCTCCCGGCGGCGACGGTGGAGGTCTACCGGGAGCCCGACCCACCTCGCTACCTCCGGCGGGTGAGCGCGGTAGCGGGTGACCACGTGTCGCCGGCCGCCCTCCCCGACATGGTCGTCGCTGTTTCCGACCTTCTCCCGTAGCTGTTCGGGTCATCGGGAGCGCTGGAAGCGGACCGGATCACGTCCCTACGAACGCATGAACCCCGAACGGGTTAGCGGCTGGCCCGGGCGGCGAGGTCTTCGGCCATGGCCCAGCCGAAGGCGATGAGGGCGTCGCCGCGGGAGGCGTCGAGCTCGCTCACGAAGGCGGCCACCTCGGGGTCGATGGTGGCGGGGTCGGCGGCCTCGTGGTCGAGGGCGCCGGGCACGTCGCCCAGGCCGGTGACTACGAAGGTGCGGTCGTTGATGCGGCCCTCGGCCCCGAAGCGCTTGGCCAGCCGCCGGCCCCAGGCCCGCTCCTCGCCCGACGCCTTGTGGCCGGGACGGGGGACGATCTCGGCCAGCCCCTCGAACGCGGCGAAGCCGGCGGGGTCGAGGAGCCGGGTGCCGACGAGCACGTCCTCGTCGGGGAACGCCAGCACCGCCCGTCGCAACTGGTCGCCGATCAGCAGCCGGAGGACAGCGTCGC